>NZ_JAGGKP010000002.1 GCF_017873765.1 Paenibacillus sediminis | reverse complement strand
GTCTTTGTTTTGGCATAGTAGATCCGCTCCTAATTGTATTGATTTCATTCTACTAGCCCCTATTTTTTATGTCCAACTAAGTGTAGACGATCCATAAATTGAACCTGCTTTGTATCTTTTTAATAGAGTATTTTTTAAAGTATCTTTCGATTATATTTTTAAAAATTTACAATGCTGTCCAAGTAAAGCTGACCATCGGGAATAGCAACACCTACACAAACTCCTATGTAATAAAAAGGAGTTCGTCAGACAATGAAAACTAAAGATTACGAACAGTTTATCAAAGCCGCTGCAGAGATAGTAAAAGAGGTCCTAGCTAAGAGGGGGAGCGTTGAGAAGAGCGAAGAACAAGAGAAGGGAGCCTAAGGTGCCCCCTTTTCGATATCTCAAATATAGCGCAAAACTAATCTATATAGGCAAATGATTGAGGTGGAACTGAGTAATAAACTTCACCTAATTTCATAGATCTTTGATACTTCTTATAGCTTTTAATTTTTATAGCATATCCTTTTTCCTTCTCGGTGAAATACTCAAAGAAAAACTGCTCGTCAATTCCCGAGTATGCTTTAGTTACTTCCCATAATGAATTAACATCATCAAAAAGAACCGATTCAATCTCGAATTCACCAACTACGCGACTAACAGGAGCGGTAGCATAAACCACAACCTTATTGATATCCTTTCTTTTAAATATAGTTTTACGATATTCATATTTTTTATCGCCTGAGAAAATCTTGTTCACAAATTCAGGTTTAATTGATAATAATACGTTCATCAATCTGTGCCTCCCTAATGATGTCTTTAAAGTTCTGATATGTGATTCTCATAAACCCTCGTGGAGCAGAGTGAACACTTTGAATAACCCCTAGTTCAATAAGTCTCTTCATGTTTATCCGTTTTGGAAAGGAATATGCATAAAGGAAATTAACAATAAACGGCCTACTTTTTTTATAATGCCAAAATTCTAAGAGAGCTTTGTCAGTAAACACACTTCTTTTTTTACATAAGCTTATGAAATGTTGAGGGTCTTTGATATCAGTAATGACACTTTCAACGATACCAATCGTGGTGATAACACTCTCATAGTACCCGCCAGTCCGATAAAAGACAATAATGTCTCCTGCATTGAGATTTCTTTCAATTGATCTTGAAATGAACACCTTACTAATTGCATTTCTGAATGGTTCATTTTCAATATAATCTGCTGGTGACTCTGTACGTAATATGGAATCAGGAAATAAATTAGTGTGATACTCAGGATATATCGGTGTAATGAATATTTCTTTGTTTGTATCAATATAAGGAAATGTATACTTTGGGTTCATACCATCGAAGGCAGGTTGGAAATCACGAGTATATACCAACTCCGCTCCATCCTTGGTACCATGCTTGGTAAATCCAAAATCAGTAAGCAAGTTAATTAGTCGTATTTGTTCAATGCTTCTATCAAATATAGTGACGTAGATTTCATCAACACGGGACTTTAGTGCGTTATCAAAAATAATTTTCAAAAAACGTTCTCCTAGCTTGTACCCGTTCATGGTCACTTTGAATGTTCCAATCTTTAGGCGCTTCTTTTTGGAGAATGAAGGCGAAATGTTCGAGTAGTTTTCATTCTCACCTTCAATTTTCAAATATAGAAAGGCAGCTACTCCATTATCCATTTTACATATATAAGCCATTTCATCGGCTTTTTTGTTAAACCATCTTTCAAACCCATGATAGTCTGCCTTCAGACTATCAAAGAAAGGGTCATCTATATTTATGTTTCCTATGTACTCTTTTTTAACTGAAAGGATTTTATAATTAATTAGATCAGGGTGTTCACTTGTTACCTTTTCTAGAAAGGAATCAATCGTAAATACTTTATCAGATAGGTTTAGTTGACTCGCTTTCATGGCTATTTTTCGATCTTCAGTTATTAACATATCAACTCGTTCAGCTACTAATTCATTTAACAGTTTGGTATCATTGATATCATTAGGATTTTTATCGTATTTCTTGGAAATGCTACTTACTATAGGAGTCATAGGTGCTTCAGTCTTCATAACTTGGTAACTATCAAGTTTGATGACCATAGAATTAACGGTACGTGTGTCTTTATATCTTTTTATTTCTTCGATGGTTACAGGATGGACACATTTTGAGTAACCAAGCTTGTCAAGCCATCTGAACAAAACACCAATGTCATTTTTCATTATATTACTCGTTTCACGATGAATAATAATATTAGTATCGAGTAAGACCCTCATTTTATCACCCCTAATTCTGTGATAAAGTTATGTAGCTGACTCATAGACTGGGTACTTTGATTGTAAATGTGATATGGAATATTTAACGTGTTAGCAAGGAATACTGCATGATTTATTTCTTCATCTTGAAAATGCTCTATAAAGGAAGATTCATAATCAATGTTGTCACGAATTTCAAGACGTTCTATAATGCTACTCACTGTATCCATAACAACAATGCAAGCAGATGGTTTTATTTGGTAGAATACTGTTTCGGGTATCTTAGAAATAGTACGGTTTTCATTTATTAAACAAAAGTGGCCATCCAATATAAAAACTTTTCTCATAGATTTAATCTTTTTAAGACCTTCTAAAAGAAATGCCTGATTAACGTCAATATCTGGTATTAACTTATTTGAAGGGAGGTTTTGCTTCTTTAGCTCAGAGATGATTCTGCTTGCAGAGTAAGTGGGGATTTGATATGTATTTACTAATTCGTTGCAAAAAGTGGTTTTTCCTACCCCATGTACGCCACCAATAAAAATAAGATCGTTCAAGATATGCTCTCCTTTCCAATTATGACCATATATTCATATTATACCATGGGTATATATGGTCATAAAGAACTATATAGATATCTTGGTAGAATAATGGAGGGAACAATTTGGGCAATGTACCTACTAAGAACATCTTTATTGATTCATCCATATACATATCAAGGAATTTTGAATTTAGTGATCGATATCTATGAAGGTAAAGTTTGATATAGCAGGTGAGAATTTTGAAATAGTAGAGTGTATTGTTAATGAAGATAACAATGTGCCTGTAACATTGTTTGATGAAGACTACCGTTAACATATGCTGATCTAAATATTATAAAAGGATGCCAATACAACAGTAACCGGAGATGAGACAGCAGATTACTATCGATTATTAACGATTACAAAAAAGGACGGTTCTAAGATATCGTTTGAATTCGGAGGGAACGGAAGATTTTTCAAAAATGTTGATACCGGACTCTTCTCTGTTATAAAATTGCTTACAGATTCTTTGGCTAACTCTGCATCAGTAATATCCTATGCGCCCGTTATTCCCGGAAAGGAGGATATTACCAGCAATGGGTCAAATAATACGGCCTTTTTAATTTTTCCTTTAAAACTAAACAATTTCATAATCTTATACCAACCTTTCTACTAATATTTTGCAAATCACTTATAACGCAACCATAGATTGCTTATAATTCATAGTATATTCATGTAATCCAATATCTTACCTGGGGTGTAATCCCACTTTTGTTATGGTCATATACATTAACACGTAATTATTCGGTGGAGGGATAAAACATTTATGAATATGAACAGGCGGATTCTAACAAGTCTTTTGATGTTCCTCATGGTATTCGTTGTTTATTCTGGCGTCAATTCAGGAACTGCTCAAGCCGCACCTGCAAAATATCCGGTATTGCTGAAAATCAATGATTACTATGTACTTTACACCACTCCCAAGCCGCCTTACGTGGATGCGCAGAATAGAATGATGATTCCGCTACGCTCCGTCAGCGAACTTATCGGGGCTAAGGTGAGCTACGATAGTAAGAGCAAAACTGCTGCTATCAAGATGGATGATAAAACGATCACTTTTACCATTGGCTCTAAGAAGGTCACGACTAATGGAACTGCCGATCAAATGGATACTGTTCCGGTGCTGAATCAAAATTCCATGTTTATTCCGATAAGCGTGCTTGCCGCTCACTTGGGCATCCAAAGCAACTGGGATCAAACTAACCACCTCTATTCTCTGATGGGCGACAACCTGATGCAGACGGATATCATTAAGTATACACTTGAGGATATGGAAGGTGGAGCCTGGACCGCGCCTCCTGAAAAAATCATCAGCAACGATGCATTTAGGCCGGTCTCTTATACGTATGACGCTTCGAAGGGGAGCTTTACGATTCAGGCGAAGAATATAACAGGAGCCGATGTTGCAAAAGGGGCGGCAGATGTAGCCGCGTATATACTGACGGATGACTCAGTCCAGTTTCCTGATCGGAACCGAGAACGGCCCGCTGTCAAAAAAGACGGAGTGCTTGAAGTGACCGTGAAGAACGGATCATCGAAGAGCGTAGACTATTTGCTCATTAAGGGAAGATTGCTGGACCGTCCCGCTTCATAAGGGTAGACTAGGGCCACCCCACAAAGGGATGGCCTTTAAACTTGCCGTTATAGACAGCGCGGTGAACCGTACCACAAATAAATGAGGGTTTTTTATTGAATGATTTCTATTTCCTTCTTTGGATAGGGGAATATTTTTGTTATTGACGAATCATTTAAGTAGTATTAAAATAAACAACTATTCAACAGTAGCTATACCTATCAAAAAATTTAATAATTAGAAAGCTATGATTGCTATGGATCGCACTATAGCAGGAGCAGCTTCTGGAGAGACCGCGGGAGTTTCGCGGCGCCGAAGGGTTCACAATCTCAGGCAAAAGGACAGAAGAGTACCGAATATTTATTTGGCATGCTGATATTAGTTAGCATAACAAGTCGTATTTGTTATTCTTAAGACCATGAGATTGGAGGACATCCAATCTCTTTTTTTATTGGGCTTCGTTTATTGCTCATCGTTTCCCATTAAAGATTTCATTGATTGTAAGGAGGAGTTAGATTTGGCACAACGAGAATTAAAGAGGGATTTATCGAATCGACATGTTCAACTAATCGCCATTGGCGGCACCATTGGTACCGGCTTATTCTTAGGATCCGGTAAAGCTATACAACTGGCAGGGCCCTCTATTATCTTTGCTTATTTAATCGTGGGTATTGCTCTTTTTTTTGTTATGAGAGCGCTAGGAGAACTACTGTTGTCTAAAGCAGGTTATCAATCGTTAACAGACATTGCTGAAGAATATCTTGGACCTTGGGCATCGTTTGTAACGGGATGGACATATTGGTTTTGTTGGATTATGACAGCTATGGCTGATGTTATTGCTATTGGTGTGTATGTGAGATATTGGTTTAATATCCCGCAATGGATACCTGCACTCATCTGTGTAATCATTTTATTAGGACTCAATCTATTAACTGTAAAGCTTTTTGGGGAATTGGAGTTTTGGTTTGCCCTAATAAAGGTAATTACGATTGTCGTATTAATTGGCATTGGGGTTATTTTGCTGGTGATAGGATTTAAAACTAATGCAGGACCGGTTACCATTAAAAATCTTTGGGAACATGGAGGATTGTTTCCAAACGGAATTTCAGGCTTTTTACTTTCATTCCAAATGGTGATATTTGCATATGTAGGTGTAGAATTAGTAGGTGTATCGGCAGCAGAAACATCTAATCCCGAAAAAAATATTCCATCGGCTATTAATAAAATTCCTTTAAGAATTTTATTTTTCTACGTTGGCGCACTTATCGTCCTATTATTTATTAATCCATGGATGGAACTAAATGGAGCAGAAAGTCCTTTTGTTAAAACGTTTAGTTTAGTTGGAATTCCGATTGCTGCAGGAATTATTAATTTTGTCGTATTAACTTCAGCCGCTTCTGCTAGTAATAGTGGGATGTTTTCAACAAGCCGGATCCTATATAATTTAAGCCATAATAACCAGGGTCCATCCGGTTTTGCAAAACTGAATAAAAACCATGTGCCAAGTAATGGGTTATTGGTATCCGCACTTGTTATATCAGTGGGAGCCCTTTTGAGCAAACTTATACCAGAACAAGCTTTTGGAATCGTGACTACCATTAGTGCTATTTGTTTTATTTGGGTTTGGGGTGTTATTCTTATTTGTCATTTAAGATACAAGAAAACACGTCCGGAATTACAGTCAAAATCAACATTCAAAGCACCATTAACACCATTTATAAATTATGTTGTCCTAACGTTGTTTGCTATAATGCTCATTATTATGCTGTTTGCTGAAGAAACACGTCCAGCCTTATTGTTGACCCCTCTATGGTTTATTCTATTATTTATTTTATATTGGACTAGAAGAAAAAGGGGGCATGGCCTCCATTATGATAAACGTTAACGTGCTAGGGATTGATGAAACCGCCCTTACATATGTTACGGAAACCCTCTGAGTCACATTCGAACGAGTGACCTCAAAAAACTTGAAAATGACATTGTGAAAGACCAAAATATAGACATCAGTTTCTAACATTGTCTTCTTACGAAGCTGATGGGAAGAACGGAACATTTAAGTAGGAGGGACTGTAAGTGGAAATAGGTGTGAGCACGTTTGTGGAAACAACGCCGGATGTTAAAACCGGTGAGGTGATAAGTCATGCACAGCGATTGCGTGAGGTTGTCGAGGAAATTGTACTTGCAGATCGGGTGGGGCTAGATGTATTTGGCGTGGGCGAGCATCATCGTAAAGATTATGCGGCGTCTTCTCCTGCAGTCGTGCTGGCTGCGGCTGCCTCACAGACGACACGGATACGGCTGACCAGTGCGGTCACGGTGCTTTCTTCTGCCGATCCGGTGCGCGTATTTCAGGATTTTGCTACGCTCGACGCGATTTCAAACGGACGTGCAGAGATTATGGCGGGCCGGGGTTCTTTTATCGAATCGTTTCCGCTGTTTGGATATGATTTAAATGACTATGATGAACTGTTCGATGAGAAGCTGGAGCTGCTCCTTAAAATACGAGAGTCTGAGAAAGTAACCTGGAGAGGTGGGCATCGGCCGGCGATTAATAATCTGGGCGTATATCCGCGTCCGGTTCAGAATCCTTTGCCGGTGTGGATTGGCAGCGGGGGTAATCAGGAATCGGTTATCCGCGCAGGTCTGCTCGGACTGCCGCTTGTTCTGGCGATTATTGGAGGCAGTCCACTGCAGTTTGCACCGCTCGTGCAGCTCTATAAGAAAGCGGCAGCTCATGCAGGCCATGACGCATCACGGCTGCCAGTTGGGTCACATTCGCACGGTTTTATTGCAGAGGATACACAGGTTGCGGCCGACAAGTTTTTCCCTTCCACTCAGGCAAGCATGAATGTGCTCGGGCGGGAGCGGGGCTGGGGTCATTACAGCCGTGCAACTTTCGATGCGGCACGCCGATTTGAAGGAGCGCTGTACGTAGGCGATCCAGAGACGGTTGCCGAGAAAATCATCCATCTTCGTAAGGTTGTAGGCATTACACGCTTTATGCTGCACGTACCAGTCGGTACAATGCCTCATGAGGATGTAATGAGAGCCATTGAGCTGCTTGGAACTGAAGTGGCTCCGCGGGTTCGAGAAGAAATATCCAGATGGGAGGCCGAGAACTCTATTTCATCCAAGCTATGATTTTAGTTATATTGTATTCCCAATAAACATGAACTTGCCGTTCCAAACAGGTACCTTTAAATTTGTTCTTTATTAAGAAGAGTAGATATCTTGCTAGGCGAAAATGAAAAAGCCCCTGCACATAGCCGGTTCATTGCCAGCTTGTTGCAGGGGACGTTATGGGATTAGATTGCTTCACGATATAGTTCTCCTTTGGACGCTAGATGCAAAACCGGTAACCGGCTCCCCAGATCGTCTCGATGAATTGAGGATCGGACGGGTCCAGTTCTATTTTTTCTCGAAGCTTGCGGATATGTACTGTCACAGTGGCGATTTCACCCATAGCGTCCATACCCCATATGTGATCGAACAGTTGCTCCTTGCTGAACACCCTGTTCGGGTTAGTAGCCAAGTAGAACAACAGATCGAATTCTTTCGTCGTAAAAGTTACTTCCTTCTCGTTCACGAACACGCGCCTAGCGGCCTTATCCATCGTTAAACCGCGAATGCGAATCTCATCGTTAGGCGGTTCCTTCCGGCTACTAAGCCGCTCATAGCGCGACAAATGCGCCTTAACCCTGGCGACAAGCTCGCCTGGGCTGAAAGGCTTGATGATATAGTCGTCTGCGCCAAGACCAAGGCCGCGAATCTTATCGATGTCTTCCTTTTTGGCGGAGACCATGAGGATCGGAATATCCTTCTCGCTGCGGATTTTACGGCAAATCTCGAATCCGTCAATCTCCGGCAGCATGAGGTCGAGCAGAACCAGATCATAATCGGTGCTGAGCGCACGCTGAAGCCCCATATGTCCGCTGTTCTCAATATCGGCGGCATAGCCGCTTATCTCCAAATAGTCCCGCTCCAGCTCTGCAATGCTCTGCTCATCTTCAATAATCAAAATGCGGCTCATGCAGATGCCCCCTCTCTCTCATGCTTACTCCATACCGGCAGCGCGATATAAACCGTCGTACCCCTGCCGAGCATACTACCCGCCCATATTTGGCCGCCGTGTTCCTCTATGATCTGCCTTGCGATCGACAGTCCGAGACCGCTCCCGCCGGTAGCCTGGTTCCGAGACGGATCCGCCCGATAAAACCGGTCAAAGATGTGCGGAAGCGCATCCTCCGCTATCCCCCTACCGTTATCACTTACGCTGATCACCGCTTTGCCGTCTTGCAGTGTGACGTTCATGCCGATTTTACCATCCGCTTTGTCCATGTATTTCATTGCATTTTCCAATATATTGATAAGCACGCGCTTCAGCTTCTCACGATCCGCCTTAACGAAGACAAGATCCTCCAGCAGCGTACCTTGCTCCAACTTAATTCCTTTTTTTTCCATGTCAGGATACATCTCTTGCGCACAGTCCTCCAAATAGGCGCCTATATCCACCTGCTCAAAATGAAACGGCAGTTTCCCCAGATCCAGCTTGGAGTATAAAAATAGCTCATCGATCATCTTGTCCATATGGACCGTTTTGGTGTAAATGGTCTTCACATAGCGATCGAGCTTCTCGGGTGAATTGGTCACGCCGTCCATAATGCCTTCCACATAGCCTTTAATGGCGGTGACCGGCGTTTTCAAGTCGTGCGAAATGTTCGAGATCAGTTCCTTGCGGTTCTCTTCGTACTGCAGCTGCAGCTCCACCGATTCCTTCAGTTTCTTGCGCATTTCTTCAAAAGCAACGCTAAGCTGTCCGATCTCATCCCGGGATAACGGCTTTACCTCATAATCCAAATTTCCTTCTTTTATTTCCTCGGTGGCCCTCTGTAAAGCTTTCAATGGGCGAATGATGCTGCGCGAGACCAAATAAGTAAGCACCCCGTTGGTCAACGCAAGTATGATCAGTAAAATGACGATCAACCAGGTCGAATACTGCTTAAGAACCTTTTGAAATGAGTTTGCATCCGTTACGACGAACAATGACGCCTTACTTTTATCGGGCAAAAGAAAATCCTCATGGCGGGTTATTAACAAATTCCCTGCAAATTCAGTGTTACGATCGCTGACCGTCCCAAATTTGGGCAGTTGCCCTTGCCATTCGGTAGTCCGGCTTAATTTAGGCGATGCATAGAGGATGTCATCATTGACTCGAATGATAAGCCTCATATTAATCATGCTCAGTCGTTTATCAAAGCCTTCGGCTACAGACTGCTCAAGCAAGGACTGCGGATCGCGTATGCTGATCAGCTTGAGATCGCTATAGACGCCCGCTTCCTGGTCCATGACATTTTTGATAGGGTTACCACCCGATCCGTCTACTTGATAGAGAGGCTTAAGATCACCTAGTAAAGAAACCATGACCACGATGACGGCGACAACAGACAGCACGACGGGCACCAGCAACATAGCCAAATAAGAGAGCACAAGCCTCACGCGGATGGACATGATCAAAGCTCCTTTTTATCGAACAAATAATACCCTGCTATAAAACACAATATACTACACCCAAGCAAAAACATAAAGATACTCAACAGTTGTCCTGACGCCGTCCCGCTGCCCAGCCAGAGCATGTGCCAATCCATGTAGGCGGTCGGGTAATACTTTGATATTTGCGGAAAAAAGAACGCGCTCATCTTAGCAGCTATATACAGCAAAATAGAGATGGTTAAAGCGCCGCTGCTGGTGGTAAAAAACTGTGCTAAAAGAACAACCATAATACTCAGCGTTGCAAGCGGGAGAAACGCCGCGCCGTATGCGATCAACCAGTCCAAAATAGCAGTACCTGAAATGTTGCCGCTTAAGAAAAACGCTGCAATCATGGATGCAATCAAAGCGACAAATAAATAAGCTGCAATATAGATGCCTAGTGAAATTTGCTTGGATACAAACACTTTAAAGCGCGAAATCGGCCTCGTGAGCACAAGCTTTAGCGTGTTGTCACCGAACTCCCCTGCGAACTGATCCGCAGCACTCATGAATACAAAAAGAGGCAGGAATATCGCAGTGAACAAATTAAGCATGAGTATAGGAAAATCCTTGGAAGAGATAGCTCCTATCCCGATGTTGCTCTGAAAGTTAGCAAGCAACAGACTGACTCCTATTGGGATAATTAAGGTTATCGCGAGAAAAAACAGTGATTTTTTCTTTAGAGTGATCTTTAGCGTTTCGTTCCAGACGTTGGCGTATAGACTATGCATGGGATACCGTCCCCCTTTCTTTATTCACTTCATGGAGGAAGAACTCCTCCAATGTGGCGAAACGCCCTTTCAGCTGCTCGGACAGAATACCCTCCGTCAAAATCTTTCCGTCGGATAAGATCCCGATGCGATTGCACATCAGCTCCATCTCGTAAATAAGATGGCTGGATATGAAGAAGGTGATTTTCTCCTCGCGGGCCAGCCGCATGATGATCTCGCGAATCTGCACCATGCCTTCGATGTCAAGTCCATTCGTCGGTTCATCGAGAATGAGCAGTTCAGGTTTAGACAGAATCGCCGACGCTAGACCAAGCCGCTGCTTCATGCCGAGCGAGTAATGACCCACTTTCTCGTGCTGAACGCTGCTTAACCCGACCAGCTCAAGCACTTCATCCACACGTCTGCGCGCAAGTTCGGGATAGAGGCTCGCCGCAAGTTCCAAATTTTTTCTGCCGCTCATGTATTCATAAGCTTCCGCAGTTTCGATAAGCACGCCGACCTTGGCCATCGCCTGCTCATAATGTGTGGCGACGTCATGTCCGAACAGCCGTACCTTTCCCTGATCCGCTCTGCTTAAACCGGTCATCATCTTCATCACCGTCGTTTTTCCCGCGCCGTTAGGCCCGAAAAACCCGTATACATCGCCACGCTGTACATTCAAGCTGATATCATGAATTCCTCTTTTATTGCTAAAGGTTTTCGTTAATCTCTCAATTTCCACGATCCTATCCATTTAGGGCAGTCTCCTTTTCATTTTTTGAAAATACGAGAGCGCCTGTGTTCGTTTGACAGGGAGGCGCCCTCCACATTTTGTTGCTAAGCTTGCTTTACTCCATATGCCAGCTTTTCCACGCTTATGGCATGAATGGCTTCACGTTTTCCACTTTCTTGCCAGTCAGATTGACGGTATCCGGCGTCGTGTTATTAAATTCGGACAAGCCCAAATCTACTTTCACTATCACATGATGCGCGGTGCCGCCTCTGTCTTTTCCGCTAATTTCGATTGCAGCGGTTTGATTCGTGATTCGGTTGTCCGCATTCACCGTTGCATCCAGGTTAACGGAGTCGATTTTGATATCGTCTGTTAGTTTTGGAAGACTATCTTTAATATTGTTTACATTGACACCAAGGGTAGAACTGAGATTCATCTCCTCGCCGTGATCGCGTCCGCTTGCTTTAATGAACAGCGAGCCGATCGCATTGGCTACAGCAGGGATTTGGGTTCCTGTTAAATGCATTTCAACTTCCTTAGTCTTACTTTCTTCTTTCAGCGTGACATAGTTTTTGAGATTGCCTGCCAGCTCATCAATGACATTTTCCATATCTTTAGCCATGGCTGGATCGAACTGCTCTATGTGATCTTTATGTTTCTTCAACATGTCACGTTCTGCTTTGTCCGGCTCAATGATCTGATAGGTGTCAGAGAGGTCTGTCTTGATGATTGTTTTATCTTCTTGGTGGTAGATTTGGAAGCTTTGCTCCGTCGCTTCGCCTTTTAAGGTAATATCGGCGCTGCCTGTATGAGCCTCTTTATTAGTCTTACCTGTGGAGTTCACTTGCAGCAGTACTTTCCCGTTATCCTCTATGGATAAGTTCATCCTCTCTGTAACATTCTTTACCGCGGCTGTATTCTTGATGGCCGATTTATAAGCATTGTACCCCGGCGCTTCCCCTACTCCCGCGTAAACCGATGACATCAGCAGCATACTGCCTGCCACCGCTCCTACTCCCATCATTGCTAATTTCTTCTTCATATCGTTTCCTCCTTAGGATTTGGCATCGAACCAGTTTGGCTTCTGCGACCGTCCGTGCCTTTTATTGTTTGGAATGTCCTCTCGGCTTCCATAGATACATCTTACCCCCCTGTTCTAAACTCCCAATAAATCCGTTCTAAACCATTTCTAAAACAATTCTAAAATTTTTATTAAATAGGGCAGGTGTCGCGATAAAATAATCCCTGATTTTTTCAACTAACTTTCAGCTTACGTTCATTTTGTTTTAATCTTGTGAGGATACAATAAAACCAAATCTCTTATGAGAGGTAAAATTCATGAAAACGAAAAAGACGGTTTGGATTCCAGCAATGATTGCAGCGGTGGTAGCTGCGCTGCTCGTGACTTACTATGTTTACACATCTTCGGTCCAAGGGGGCGCACACGGTCTGCCCCCAGGGGGCAGGGGACGTCCTCCCGGCGGAGAAGGGCGCGAGGAAGGCGGGGAAATGTTCACGACTTTGGGAACCATTGCCGTATTCCTTGGGGCGGCCACCTTCTCTTGGTTCTGGTTCAAGAAGAAGCTCAAATCGCCGTCGATGCTGGTGCGGAAAGCTGGGAAGATTTTATACTCCGTACATAAGCTGCTGGGCTCGGCGACCTTGATTCTCATCGTGGTTCACGGTATTTATTTTTTAATTACCAAGCTCCATGATCACAAAATTTACACCGGTCTCGCGAGCTTTGTCATTCTACTGGCGATTGTCGGCTACGGTTTCTTCATTAACAAGGTTCGTAACAAGTGGATGCGCACCGTGCATCGTTCGCTCGGGTTAATATGGGTTCCTGTGCTGCTGCTTCATGCCGGCGGGTCCGCCATCATGGCGGCTATCTCCTGCGTTGCAGTAGGGGGGCTAGTTTGGATCCTCGAAAGATCCGCTGGACAAGCCGCTAAGCCAATCCCGGGAGACCGGTGATTGGTTTTTTCTATACTTGGATATAAAAATACCGAATCCTGCAGTAACATTCCACACTTCCAGTCTGATATTGACATTAAATTCCATGTCATCTATTGTATAAATAAATGACGTGTCATTTAATGTGTTGTAGAAAAGAGGAATATCATATGACCCATCCGAGAGTTCATGTCTGGCATACTGGCGAAGTTTATATTGATAAAGCTTTGGCGTTTGAAGAAAAATCACTGCATCCAATTCCCTATACAGGGTGGTTAAGACCGAATAGAAAAAAGTGCTGGGTTCCCGTTTCTACTTACTTAATTGAACATCCAAAAGGAATGATTTTAGTAGATACTGGATGGCATGAAGAAGTAAGGAATAATCAAAGAAATCATCTTGGGTTGTTTGCTTCATCTATGTTTAAGGGACGATTACCCGAAGGAAAAGCAGTGCATGAGCAGTTGACCGCTTACGGCATAGAGCCGAGCGAAATAGACTATGTTTTGATGACTCACTTACACTCTGATCATGTCAGCGGGATTAAACATGTCACTCAAGCGAAGAAAATACTCGTAAGCCAACCGGAGTGGGAGGCGGCACATCGTGAGCTTGGTTATGTAAAATCAATGTGGAATGGTGTAAATATGACTCCTTTTGAGCTTAAACAAATCCCGCACGGACCGTATAAGTTAGGATTGGATCTTTTTCAGGATGGTTCGGTCTACATGGTTTATACACCGGGACACAGCTCAGGCCAGTGTTCTGTGTTAGTTCAAACGGTTAGAGGATGGGTATTGTTGGCTAGTGATGTAGGGTATGCAGCAAGATCGTTCACAGAAAGTATTTTGCCTGGAGTTAAAACGAATAAAATTGATGCACAACGTTCGTTGGATTGGGTAAGGGGGTTTTCGGAGAGAGAGGATTGTCTGATTACCTTAGCAAATCATGATCCTGATATACATCCTCAAATTATTGGATAACATCAAGGAGGAAACGATTTGAATACAGCTACCAAAGAAGCTGAGAAGCTCCGGTATCTCATTCTAGCCGTATAACGGCAAGGGAACCGTATGTTAAATGAACTTCTGAAGGAAACGGGAATTTCCTCTTCCCAAGCAGAGGCAATCAGAGTTATTGAAACTCAGCAGCCATTATCTCTAAAGGATTTGGGAAGTCTGCTTATTTGTGAGACAGGAAGTCCGTCAAGATTAGTTGAGCGCATGGTTAAAGATGAATTAATAGAGAAAATTATTCATCCAGAAGATTCAAGATTTGTTTTGCTGCGATTGACTAAAAAAGGGGAGAAAATCGCGGAGAAAGTCAAGATAATTGAAGAAAAAGTTTATGATTTGATTGAGAAAATGTTAACTGAAAAAGAGATAAAAGCAACCAATGATGCTTTGAGAAAATTTATTCAAGCTTTTCCTGTACACAAGACTTTGATGGATCGTGGGTATCTATAAAACTTGTTGTTAACAGTTTTAAATGTTATATATTCTCTGTATGATATATTAAAACAACAAACAGCCCCAGTTCGTATTGAAGCCGGGGCTGTTTGCTAATCAATATAAATACAATCACACCGCAGCGTGCTTACGCTCCACAACATAGCTTGCAACGGCTAACAACAGACCGAGCCCTACAATTAGGGCTCCCACCCAAGGGAGCGACGTTATCGCGAGATGGGTGATGACCCAGCCCCCAATGAAGGCTCCAGTTGCATTTCCAAGATTACCGGCTGAATGACTGGAAGTAGAGGCAAGGGCTGGAGCCGCTTGGGCCAAGCTCATAATTCGTACTTGAAGTCCCGGCATGACCGCGAAGGAAGCGGCTCCCCACAGGAAGATAGTCAATACGGCAGCGATTGGATTATGAACTGTAAAGGTGAAGATGGTAAGGATGACGCATATCCCTAAGTAAAGCCCAAGTATAGAGGGCATCAGCTTCCAGTCTGCAAGCTTTCCCCCAACGATATTACCAATCGTCACACCACAGCCGAATAATACTAGAATCCACGTTACACTATGTTCGGCAAAACCAGTTACTTGCTCGAGCATTGGAGTAATGTAAGTAAATACGGTAAATAAACTGGCATTGCCTAGTGCCCCGATCAGCAGATATAGCAGCAGCTTGGGCTGAACAAGAGCGATGATCTGCCGTATCACACTGGACGGTTTGTCTTGTTTGATTTGCGGAATGAAGATCAGTATGCCGATGAGTGCCACGATTCCCATGATGGCAATCGTACCAAAAGAAGCTCTCCATCCCAAGTGTTGTCCGATAAATGTACCAAAAGGAACACCGATAATATTGGCAATGGTTAACCCAGCCATCATGATCGACACGGCCCCTGCACGCTTGTCCGGGCGTACAAGATTGGAGGCGATGACAGCTCCAACCCCAAAGAACGTTCCATGAGTCAATGCTGTAATCATGCGAGCTATCATCAGAACGGTATAGTTCGGAGCGAATACAGAGATTCCGTTACCGAGAATAAAGAGACCCATGAGCAGACACAGTAGCATCTTTTGCGGGATTCGGTTGGTAAGGATCGTCATGATGGGAGCGCCGATGGCTACCCCAAGGGCGTACATCGTAATGAGTTGTCCTGCGGTCGGGATGCTGACATGCAGATCATTAGCGACATTAGGCAGGAGACCCATAATGACAAATTCGGTCATTCCAATCGCAAAGGCGCCTACCGTAAGAGATAATATGGAGACTGGGAACGGTTCTTTGACTGCTTGTTTTCTATCAATACTATGAGATAGTTCCATGCTGTATATTTCACCTTTCTTCTGTCTACTATGATGCAGAGCCGACAAATAAGATATGTTTCATATTATTTAGTTTTATGCTGATATTTTCAAGGGCTTTATTATAAAAGTAATGGAAAAGAACAGTTAGCACGTAGAAAATTTCCCAAGCATCATGCTAGTAGAAGGCTAATTGTCATTTCAACTCTACTTCTAGACAACCTATTAAATACGAACAATACGATTGATATTCTGCTCGTCTTGTCAGACTTCGTGATGACCGGCAGTAACGTCTAGTGGTCAAAAAGAAATAGCTAGCCCTTTATTGGGCTAGCTATTTCCGCGTAGTCCTTCACCCCGAGCCAAATCTATATCGTCCGCACTTATATGATCTTTCACCCTTTTTAGCTGAGCAACAATAATGACACTAATAATGACAAGAAGGAACCACGAGCTGATTTTACCTAGATGGACGGGCGACCAAGACGTTTGTTGGTCTGGATACTGCCAAGCGCCAAAGAATGTACTAATGTTCTCGGCAATCCAGATAAAGAACCCAATGAGTAGAAATGAGAGAATAATCGGCATTTTAAAAGTTTTCTGATTCACCTTATAGTGCACCGTCGTCTTAAAGAAGATCGGAAAAAGAAAAATTGTCAGAAGCCATCTTGCATCAAACAGATAATGATGAGTAAAGAAATTTAAATAAATCAGTACGCTAATGATGACCGCCCAAAACGGTCTTGGCCATCCTGTAATTTGCAGCTGCATTCGCCGCCAGGCTTGGCAAATATAGCTTGCCACACTCGCATACATAAAGCCGCTGTACAGCGGAACACCAAACAGCTTACTGTAGCCTGCATCCGGGTATGACCAAGAGCCCATGTGAACTTTATAAAGCTCTAAAGCGAGTCCAATGACATGAAACATGCAGATGACCTTGAGCTCATCAAAGGTTTCTAATTTAAACACCAGCATGAATATCTGGGTAATTAAACAAACAAGCAGAATGAAGTCATATCGGGGCAAGAGTGGAATAGTTACCAGCTTGGACAGAGCTAAAGTTGCAAAGATGACCACAGGAAATATGCAGGAAAGAGCCTGCAAATATGCAAAACGAAGCAAGGTTTTCATGTAAGAGAGATCACCTATTCTATGTTTATGTAAGTTTTAGTTTTACTTCAATTCTTCTGCAAGAGAACGGCCAGCTTGCCTTCCTGTGAAGAGACAACCTCCTAAGAATGTTCCTTCGAGTGAGCGATAGCCATGCATTCCACCTCCGCCAAACCCTGAAACTTCTCCAGCAGCATACAGTCCGGGCACAGGATTTCCGGCTGAGTCTAGGACGCGGCCTGATAAATCGGTTTGCAGCCCGCCAAGCGTCTTCCGGCTGACAATATTTAAGCGAACGGCGATTAATGGTCCCTTCGATGGGTCGAGAATTTTGTGGGGCGAAGCAACTCTTATTAGTTTGTCCCCGATGTACTTTCGAGCGCTGCGCAATGCGGTAATTTGCAAATCTTTAGTAAAGGCGTTGTCCAACTCTCGGTCCCTTGCAACAATTTGCCGCTCGATATCCGCAAGATTAAGCAGGTTGTGTCCTGTAAGCTTGTTCATTCTTGCCACGAGTTCAGGCAGTGTATCCGCAATGATAAAATCTTCACCTTTATCCATAAATGCTTTAACAGGTGATGTCGGGCCGGGCAAGATTCGTGATAATACCTTTTTGAGACTCTTGCCTGTTAAATCCGGATTTTGCTCAGAACCTGATAGAGCGAACTCTTTCTCAATGATTTTCTGCGTCAAAATAAACCACGAATAGTCGTACCCCGTCTTCTGAATCGCTTCAAGCGTTCCTAAAGTGTCGAACCCCGGAAAGTTCGGCGCAGGGAAACGGTTCCCAGTCGCATCCAGCCAAACGGACGAGGGACCGGGTAATATACGGATACCATGCTTAGCCCAGACAGGGTCCCAATTCTTAATGCCTTCCGTATAGTGCCACATGCGGTCTTTATTTACGATTCGCCCGCCTGCCTTCTCAGTGATCGTGAGCATTCGTCCATCCACATGCTCCGGTACACCGGAAATCATATTTTTGGGTGCTTCACCAAGCCGGGAGGGCCAGTTTTGTCTAATCAGCTCGTGATTGCCGCCAATACCGCCGCTAGTCACCACTACGGCCTGTGCATGGAACTCAAAGTCTCCTATAACATCTCGGCTGCTTGCCTCACCTCGGGCGGCGCTGCTAGGAATGAGCACTTCGCCTCTTACCCCAATGACCGCGTTATTGTCCATAATTAATTCGTTCACACGATGACGCGGACGATAGTCGACAAGACTATTTTCTATCGCTTTACGCATTTTGGTTTCGAACGGTTTGACGATTCCGGGGCCTGTTCCCCATACGATGTGAAACCGAGGAACGGAATTGCCGTGTCCTTCAGCAAGATAACCGCCGCGCTCCGCCCAGCCGACCACTGGGAAGAAGCGTATACCTAAGGAATACAGCCATTCACGTTTCTCGCCAGCAGCGAAGTTGACATAGGCTTCAGCCCATTTTCTGCCCCAATAGTCCTCATCTTCCTGCCTGTCAAACCCTGCTGATCCTAACCAGTCCTGCCACGCAAGCTCAAGGGAATCCTTGATCCCCATTCTTCGCTGCTCGGGCGAATTGACAAGAAATAACCCGCCAAACGACCACCATGCTTGACCGCCTAATGAAGCTTCTGGTTCTTGATCTATCAGGAGCACTTTCTTCCCTGCATCTGCGAGTTCTGTTGTTGCTACTAACCCTGCAAGTCCTGCACCAACGACAATCACGTCATATTTCATGCTCTAACTCTCCCTATTAGAAAAGTAATCAAATGATATTTAGCATTCGGAACCGAAGAAGAGAGGGGCTCATTTTCGTGCATAGTGAGGTAAAATTGGTTATTTCACCGCACCCTTAAATTCCGCTGTTCCGCCGTTTAACCAAGATTGAAAATAAGACTTGACCTCTGGTCCGAGCTCCGCAGCGAACGCATTGATGAGATCAGAGCTGGTAGCGTTCTTATACTCGAATGTCTCGAAATATTTCTTGAGCGCAGCATCCATTTTATCGTCGCCTACAGCTTCACCGAGCCTTACGAACATATCAGCGCCTTTATTGTAGACAAGCTTTGCATATGAGCTCCAGTTCGGGAACTGATCGACGGAAGAGCCGACACCAACTCCGTCCTTCTCGAACGTTTTGGCTATAATTTCGCCTTGGCGGATTCGAGCAAGATATTCATCATAGAACGAGGAATTGTAGGACCGAAGATACCGCAGCGTTGCATATTGGGTCAAGCTTTCATCTATCCACGGCTCTGTAACTTCATTATTTCCAACAAGACTGTACCACCATTGATGCCCCGTTTCGTGTGCGACATCTAAAGCACCTATAGGGTCATTTGCGTTACCGTACACATTTCCTTGAATGTATACAAGCCCCGGGTACTCCATTCCGCCGAAGAATCCGCTTGTTCGAATGACATCGTATTCTGGATAAGGATATTTACCCCACAATTTCGAATAGAAGTCCACCGACTGTACCGCTGTGATATGCAGGGATGTTGCCGCAAACTGATTATCCGTCTTCCGATACCAGGAGCGAACGGTCACATCTCCGACTTTATCCGTCTTATGTTCGTACTCAGAGTCCATTACGACCATGGCGAAATCGCGAACCTTTTTCGCTTCTACGTCAAAGGACCGAAATTTTCCCTTCACTGTTCCTGCCTGTTCGCCATCCGTACCTGAAGTGGCAAGCTGCAAGTCTTTTGGAATGGACACGTGCAACTTATAATCTGATGTTTCGCTGTAGAAAGGATCGCCCATCGGATAATAAGGGTCTAGGTTCCATCCATTTTGATCATACACTGCACGAATCGGAAGGAAATTCCCTAAATATACGATATGTTCGTCCAGCGACAGCCTTGAACTATTGACAGGAATATGAAGGTTAAAATCAAGCGACACATGCACCGTATCTCCTGGTTTCCAGTTCGGGGCGTCGATCTTCAAGATTGAGTCGTTCACGTGATACGAAGCGTTTGCTTCTTCTTTCTTGACATTAGAAATATCAATCCAGCCATCCTCTTTGTAATCCCCAAGGACATATGTCCAGTTCACCCCTGATAGCTTCTTGCTGTCGCGGAACGTGTTGGGATACAGGTGAAAATAAATGGCATCCAGCGTATCTTTGCTTGTGTTCTGAGCAAGAACGTCCATCGTTCCTTTTACGGTGCGGCGATCAGGTTCCAGCTGCAGGGAAAAGCCATATGAAGTAGATACGCCTTGAAGGCTTGCAGGCTGCGTTCGTTGAGGGATGCCTTGAGTTGATATCCCCCAAAATGCTCCTATAGCAATAGCCGCGATGACAACACAAATGAAACTAATAATGGCAGAACGTTTGCGCATGCGTTAACTCTCCTCATTTTTCAAACTAAGGGTTTAATTCCAAATATTTCTTTTCTGTTTAATTATCGTCTTTATTTGAGAAAAATGAAATAAAAAAATATCCTATGAAAGTCCTTAAATTTAGGATTTCATAGGATAGAAAGAGTTAACGTTGCGCACTATATATTATTAATTGATGCCCTTCATAAGGTGTTGAATTTTAGGAGATATTGCGAAGAGAATCAAACTAAGAATGATGGATGCTCCTCCAATGATTCCGAAGTAAGCCATTTCGGTCTCAGGCGTATAGAACTTCACAATTTGCGCATTGAGTGCTTGAGCTGCAGCGCTAGATAAGAACCATAGACTCATCGTTTGCGCGGAGAAAGCAGCAGGCGCCAGCTTGGTAGTCGCTGAGAGTCCTACAGGAGATAAGCATAATTCTCCAATGACGACGATGAAATAACTAAGCACAAGCCATAACGGGTTTACAAGTGAATGTTCTCCGCCCAAGTATGCTGGCAGAAGAATAACAATAAATGATAAGCCGGCAAACAATAATCCTAAAGAGAATTTTTGCGGAACGGACGGCTGACGATTTCCTAGTTTTACCCATACCCAGGCAATGATCGGAGCACACACAATAATAAATAACGGGTTGAGCGATTGGAACCATGCTGGCGAAATATGAATTCCTGCAAAGTCTAATTGTGTACGTTGATCGGCATAACTAGCCAGGATGGTTGATCCTTGCTCTTCGATCGCCCAGAACATAACAGAAGCGATAAACAACGGGATATAAGCAATGATTCGTGAACGTTCTACTTCGGTAGTTTTACGGCTGCGATACATGACAACGAAGTAGAGGGTTGGAATGATAATTCCGAGAAAACCTACAAGATCAATAAAACTGTTAAATGTAAGCACACCCGCTGGAATCGTAACCGCGATTAATACAGCGATAACAGCAATACCTAAACCAATCATCGTGAATACTTTTTTCTTTTCATCTGGTTTTAGAGGATTTGCAACGTACGTGCCGGCAATGCCAAGATTTTTTTTCTTCGTAATAACATAAACAGCTAATCCTAAGAACATACCGATTGCGGCAACACCAAATCCATAGTGGAAATTAAATTTGGTTTGAATCGTACCTACAACTAATGGAGAGAGGAATCCGCCAAGGTTAATCCCCATATAGAAAATGCTGAATCCTGAATCGCGGCGGCGGTCCTCTTCGCTGTAAATTTCACCTACGATGCTGGAAACGTTAGGTTTCAGGAGGCCTGTACCAAGCACGATCAATATCATAGAAACAAAGAACAGAGTGACGCTGCCAGGAATAGCTAGAGCGAGATGGCCGAACATAATTAATATTCCACCGTAAAATATCGCTTTTGAAGTTCCGAATATTCTATCAGCTAACCAGCCGCCAATAATGCCGGACATATATACTAATGATCCATAGATAGACATAATGGCAAGAGCGGTATTTTGATCCAGGCCCAGTCCGCCTTTTGAAACTTCATAGTACATGTAAAAAACAAGAATTGCTCTCATCCCATAATAAGAAAAACGCTCCCAAAACTCAGTGAAGAAAAGGGTGAATAATCCTTTAGGATGTCCAAAAAAACCTTTTTGCGGGACACTGTCCACAATGTTTTGTCTGTTTACATTTGTTTGCATAAAGAACCTCCTATGAAGTTTTATTGTGCGAGTTTTGTAATTTTTTTAAAGATTTAAAACGTTTTTAATTTAAAATAATATTCCTATTAAATTAACAGATTTTTTTGTCGAATTCAATAGAATAGTGTAAATTTATGTCGAAGGATATTAAGGGAATTTTACCCAGGGCAATGATGCAATATTGTAATGTAAGAGAATTAACGATTAACTCCACTTGTTTTCAGACACGAATTTTGGGAAAATAATAACCAGATTGTAAGCTTAAGATTTAAGCAGAATAGGAAGAGGACTACGAATGAATAATAAAGCTTCTATATATGGACTAACACTTGACCAACTGGCGGCGTGGCTTGAGGAACGCGGTCATAAAAAGTCACGGGCCGCACAGGTCTGGGACTACCTTTATCGGAAGCGGGTAGCGGGCTTCCCGGAGATGACCGATGTCAATCAGGATTGCGTTCAATTGCTTTCCGATCACTTTGCGATCGAAACGATGAGCGAATATGTTAAACAAGAATCCGTGGATGGAACGATTAAGTTTCTGTTCAAGCTGCAGGATGGCAATCTGATCGAGACCGTATTAATGCGCCATAAATTCGGTTTGTCGGTTTGTGTTACTACCCAAGTAGGATGCAACATCGGATGCAGTTTTTGTGCGAGCGGGCTGCTGAAGAAGAGTCGTGATTTATTAAGCGGCGAAATTGTGGAGCAAATCATGAAGGTTCAGCTCCATCTAGACAAAGCGGGCAAAGGTGAAAGAGTAAGTCATATTGTTGTGATGGGTATTGGCGAGCCGTTTGATAATTTTGAGAATATGGCAAACTTCATACGGGTTGTTAAAGATCATAAAGGATTGGCTATTGGTCCAAGACATATTACCGTATCGACAAGCGGTCTTGCTGACAAAATTGTTGAATTCGCGGATTCCGATTTAGGAGTGAACCTGGCGATCTCCTTGCATGCGCCAAACAACGAGCTTCGAACACGGATCATGAAAATCAACCGTGCCATTCCGCTTGAGAAATTAATGCCAGCGATCGATTACTATTTGAACAAAACAAATCGCCGGATTACACTCGAATATATCCTTCTGAAGGATGTCAATGACCGTAAGGAGCATGCACTGGAGCTTGCTGAGCTGATCGGTACGAGACGCGATCTCGTAAATGTGAACTTGATTCCATACAATCCTGTCGATGAACATAGTCAATATCAGAGAAGCGAGCAGGCTTCGATCCTGGCGTTCTATGACACGCTCAAAAAACAAGACGTTAGCGTCAGCGTTCGTCTGGAGCACGGAACCGATATCGATGCTGCCTGCGGACAGCTGCGAAGCAAACAAATCAAAAAAGCACAATAAATAACCCTTTGATAGGTTAAAGGCGTATCCATGTATATGGGTACGCCTTTTTAATTTGATAACAGTTACTTGAGTTAGCAGTTTTATTTATGATAGCATATTGGAAATATATGGACATATAGGAGGGGCAGAGTATGAGCATTAATCCGATTTTAATATCATTTCCCGAGGAGTTTGAGACGAATCGTCTAATCATTCGTGCCCCGCAGTGGGGAGACGGAGCGATCATTAATGAAGCCATTCGGGAAAGTGTAGATGAACTGCGTCCTTGGTTGCCGTTTGCAAGAACGGTACCTTCAGTGGATGAGTCGGAAGCCTATGTAAGGAAAGCGAGACTTGATTTCTTAGCACGGACGGATCTCGTTTTGCATTTATTTGATAAGCATACAGGGGAGTTTGTAGGAAGCAGCGGACTTCATCGCATTAATTGGGATATACGTCATTTTGAAATTGGATATTGGGTTAGAACATCCAGATCGGGTCAGGGCTATATGACAGAAGCAGTGAACGGGATTACGAATTTTGCAATCACTCATTTAGAAGCGAACCGGATCGAAATACGCTGCAACAGCCGTAACATATCCAGCACCAGGGTCGCCAAACGAGCAGGGTATACGCTGGAAGGGGTGCTGCGAAGTATCAGCCGAGAAGAAACAGGCGAATTGGCGAATATCAATATTTTCTCGAAGGTTAGGGGCTACGAATTCTGAGCAAGGGGTTCTTGGTATCAGAGTACTTGGATGAATGTTCAAATGCATATATTGATAGAAAGCTCTGCCATGTGGAGGAGAATGATCAATGAGAGAAAAGCATTTGAATTCACCAGTAGGATATGCCATGGGTATGCTGGCCATGATGATCCCTGTGCAGGCCTTTAGTAGTTATTACAGTTATTATTACGTAGAGAAGCTTGGTCTAGCCGTCGGTCTTGCTACCTTAGCTCGAACCATTTATTTAATATGGGATGCGCTCGATCAACCGATATTTGGCTATCTCTCGGACATGACAAGAACCCGCTTTGGAAGGCGCAGGCCATGGATTATTGCTGCCATGCCGTTATTTATTTGCAGTTTCGTGATGGTGTTCGCTGTTCCTGAAGGAATAGAAGGTATGCAACTATTTACATGGTTTCTTATTGCGTTAATGCTGTATGAAACGGTATCTACTGTGCTGTGGGTAAATTACGGTGCCTTGTTTCCAGAGCTGTTCAGGGGTGACAGGCCTCGTGCCAAAGCTTCGGCGATACAACAAGTTTTTCAAATTATTGCTCTCCTCATTGCTTCCGCATTGACGCCTATCCTATTTACCGCGTATGGGTTCCGTAATATGGCCTTGTTGTTCGGTCTCGCTTTCGCTTTGTTTATGTCGATTTGCATGTTGTATGTAAGGGAAAAGGAGGACATTCATCAGGAAGCGCCTCTTAAATTTATGGAGGCATTCCGCGAAACGCTTAAAAACAAGGAGTTTTGGATATTTAATATTGCCAATTCATTCGCCCAAACAGTAAACGGACTTCTCGGTTCTATCATTCCTTTCTATGCCAAGTACGTTTTGAAAGTGCCCGAATCACAGGTATCTATTCTTCTTGCATCCATTTTTGTTTCCGTTATTCCGCTTGTGGCAGTGTGGTATTGGGTTGTCCGCAAGCTTGGAGGGGTAAAGGGATGGCGTCTTGCTCTCGCCTTCTATGGGCTTTCGGTTATTCCGTTATGGTTTGCCAAAGATCTTGGCAGCGGTATTGCAGCGGGTGCGATTGCAGGTTTCGGACTTTCAGGTTTTCTTGTTACACCTGCCGTAATTAGCGGACAAATTATCGACCGTGATACTTTAAAAACTGGACGCAGAAGGGAAGGGATATATACGGCCGTCGCCGGGTTTATTACCCGTTCCAGCGGACTCATTTCGGCGCTTTCCTTTTGGATTGTCGGCATGCTGTTCGGCTATGTCAGCGGCACCAATCCTGGACCTAACCCAGAAGCGACTTTTAAAATTTTGGTCAGTGCCGTGCCTTTCAGTCTGCTGATGGTATCCTTCGTGATCTCAATGTTTCTCAGGATTCCACCGAATGATCAAAAGAAAGCAGATCTTGAGTGAAGAAAGACGCGTGTTTAATGATAAGGACTTCTGCAAGAATACTGCAGAAGTCCTTATTTGCGGTCACCCGGGAGGTTAAGCTTCTTGCCGAGTGTGGGTTATTAAATGATTGAGTTCACTTTGCAGCTCTCTATACAAATGATTGACAAAGGTGAAATCTGTAATGGCCATGTAATGTGATTTAATGCGGGAATCAATCTCTTGTGCTTCGCCTAAGTATGAAGTGGCTTCTTTCATTTTCTGTGAATATCTTTGCTGAATATGCAGGATATCAGAGGCAAACCGCTCATCGGTTCCCGGCTGTACAGCGAGCTCATACATATCGACGATGTGGTCGCCGGTTCTGTTCGGGAAATATTCATGAGGCGCAGTGCTGTCGAAGATAGCGAGGCTAAGCTCTGGAAAGATCAGCATGTCAAGGCTGTTTGGGTCGAAGCCGCAGTGGAAGACTTGAACGTCAAAACCTCTTGCCTCGGCAGTGGCGGCGATCCGTTTGAGCATGGTTGATTTGCCGGAACCGGGACGGCCTTTGATGAAGATCCGCTTCTCGAGGTCTGCCGTCAGCGTCTGGATATGGTCAACGGCTCCTCTTGGTGTGGCAGCTCCGAAAAAGAGGTGGCGAACAATGGATTCTTTATCCAGCGTATAGTTGCCGAACAAAGAATTGATAAGCTCCTGACCGACTTGGTTCGCTTCATGGAAATCCATTTGGTCGATGTATATGCTCTCCCATTCATCATGGATTCGCAGTGCTGTGGCAAATGTGTCGTAGGCTTTCGAATAAGACTCTACAAGCAAGCTGTGTAAAGCTTCAAGCTCCTTCTGAGTATTTTCGGACAATTGATTCATATCGACCGCTCCACCCAAATCAATACGGACGATCTCTACATCGCTCAGGGACGATAAGCCCTCGCAATATTGCCCATCGGCAATACCGATGTTCAGATCGGTATTGATGACAGCATCAATCTCATCGGGGTTTATGGGGGAATGGAACAGATTGACGTTACACCCTTGACCCAGCATTTCATCCGCTAAACGGCTCATCATGGTTGATTTTCCGGTTCCTGGGAATCCTTCGAGTAAGAATAGTTTGTTCAATCCTTGAAATGCCGAATCATATAGAAAGTGAACGCCGCGCGCGGTATTGCCGCGTGCAAAATAGTGACGGTCTTTTCCGATCATAGAACACACTCCTTTTCACAATGCTCTAACCCATCATATTCAGGAAGAATGAATAGGGTGTTTGCCTACGTTGAATTATGTATGTATGCAAAAAAAAACAAGGCGCCGATCCCTTTCATGAGCTAAAAGGAATGGCGCCTTGTTTCACATCACTTCTATTTAGAAATCAAAATTGTCTGGATCTGGACCAACACGGTGATTCTGATTCAATTCGTCAATGCGGGCAACCTCTTCATTTGTTAATTCAAAGTCAAACACAGAGGCATTTTCGATAATTCGATGCTCTTTAGTCGATTTCGGGATTGTTACGACACCATGCTGCAAGTCCCAGCGAAGAATGACTTGAGCAACGGATTTACCGTGTTTGTCGGCAATTTCTTTGAGAACTGGGTTATCCAGTAGTTGGCCCTGCATAAGCGGGGACCAAGCCTCCATTTGAATGCCTTGTTCTTTACAGAATGCGAGCAATTCGGTTTGAGTTAAATATGGATGGTACTCAACTTGATTAACCATCGGTTTAATTTCGGCATCTTTCATGACGTCTTCAAGATGATGGATTTGGAAGTTGCTTACTCCAATTGCCTTTACGCGGCCTTCTTTATATAACGTCTCCAGCGCTCTCCAAGCCTGTTTATATTTACCTTTTACCGGCCAGTGAATAAGGTATAAATCGAGATAATCCAAGCCAAGCTTATTCAAGCTTGTCTCATAGGCTGCGAGTGTGGATTCGTATCCAAGATCAGCATTCCATACTTTCGAGGTCACGAAGAGGTCTTCTCTAGAAAGTTTATTTTCAGTCAGTGCTTCGTGAATCGCTTGTCCGACGCTCTTCTCATTCTCGTAAATAGCAGCAGTATCGATACTCCGATAACCGTGTTTGATGGCTGCTTTTACGGCCTTTACGAGCTCAGAGCCTTCTTCTACTTTAAAGACACCGATTCCAAACCAAGGCATTTTAACGCCATTGTGTAACGTGGTAGTATCTTGCAAATTTATTGCTGTCATCGAAATTCCCTCCCAGTGGTGAATTATTGATATACATGTTTGGTATTGCGGGCGGCTTCGTCTTTATTTTCCAGAGCACGACTCCAAGCTGCCAAAATGACGGCTCCCAGAACCATTAATGCACCGACCCATGGTGTCTGGCGTAGACCGATTGAGTCGGTAATGATGCCGCCCAAATATGCGCCAAGCGCAATGCCCGCATTAAATGCGGCAATGTTGAGAGCTGAGGCTACATCTACTGCCTTCGGTGCAAAGCGTTCAGCGAGCATAACGACGTACACTTGCAGTCCTGGCACGTTCATGAAGGCTAACAATCCCATAAAGAAGATGGTAAATAAGCCAGCTGCTTTATACGGAGCGGTGAACGTTAACAGGAAGAGCACAATGGCTTGTAATGCAAACATGAAGAGCAAAGCCGTTATCGGTTTGCGGTTGGCAGCTTTTCCTCCAATGACATTGCCGATCGCAATTGCGATTCCGTATAAAAGCAGAATAACGGCTACCGTCTTTTCTTGAAATCCGGTTATATCGTGGAGAAGCGGAGATAAATAAGTGTATACAACAAACGTTCCGCCGTACCCCAGTGCCGTAATCGCAAATGCAAGCAGCAATCGTCCATTCGTAACGAGCTGAAGATGATCACGAAGCTCTGTTGTAGTTCCTTTTCGCAAATTAGAAGGTACCAACAAAATATTAGCGATAAAAGCCAAGACACCGACTAGGGCAATAGCTATAAACGCAGCTCGCCAACTTAGTTGTTGTCCCATGAAAGTACCTAGAGGAACTCCTGTAACGGTCGCTATGGTAAGCCCTGAGAACATAATTGATATGGCGCTGGCCCTACGGTTCTCAGGTACGAGATCCGCTGCAATCGTCGATGCAATCGACATAAATACACCGTGTGACAACGCGGAAATGACGCGTGCAATCAATAGTAAGGCAATCCCATGCGCAGCGGCGGCAAGGCTATTGCCTGCGATAAATACGATCATAATCCATAGTAGCAATGATTTGCGTGACACTTTGGAAGTGAGTGATGTTAGAATAGGGGCTCCAAAGGTAACCCCCAAAGCATATAAAGTAACCGTGAGTCCGGCTGTTGTGACTGATATTTGTAAGTCATCAGCGATTAGAGGGAGCAGTCCCACACTGATAAATTCGGTTGTTCCAATAGCAAAGGAGCTTACCGCTAACGCAAGGAGCGCCAAAGTACTTCTTTTTTTATCCAACAGCATTCTTTCCACTCCTATTGTATGGTAATCACCGGCCGGTACATGTTATTATGGATTATCCAAACACAAATGAACAGTACGTACTTTTTAGTACTATAGGTACTGAAAAGTACCATAAGCACTGAAAAGTACCTATAACACGTTTCGGAGGGATATCCGTTATGGCCAAGAAATATAACATTTCAGTAGAGGCGACTCTAGAAGTGATCGGAGGCAAATGGAAATGCGTCATTCTATGTCATTTAACGCATGGGAAGATGCGTACGAGCGATCTAAAGCGTGTCATGCCTAATATTACGCAAAAAATGCTAACACAGCAGTTAAGAGAATTAGAACAGGATGGCATTGTAAATCGGATTAGCTACAATCAAGTACCGCCAAAAGTAGAGTATGAGCTCAGCGAATATGGATGGAGCTTGAAATCGATATTAGACGCCCTATGTGCTTGGGGAGAAAATCATATCATTAGAGAATACGGCGATAAATACGCGGTTCTAGAGGATAATATATTAAATAAATAACAAAGGACCAGGTCCTTCAAAAAAACGCTAAGCCTGCATCTACTCGCAAGCTTAGCGTTTTTGCTTTATTTCTCAATTTTCCCCGTATCCACAACTTCAAAGTCGCTTCCTTTAATGTTACTTAGGTTGTGCAAATCGTCATCGTCCCATTTCGGATTCGGTGCACCGCTGATGTACAGATTGCTGCCGTTATCAGCGACGATCATGCCGTATTTTTTCAGCGCACGGAGAATGGCTTGATTCGTCTTGGAGAAGCCGGAAATATCGAAATCTGCCCTGAGCCGAAGTCTTAGTCCCATTGGCGGGAGATCTGGATTGGTACTGCTCGAAGCGTAGTGAATGGCAGGGGCAATAAAGCCTTTTTGTGTCTTTTGAACAGTGAACCGAAGCGCGTGATTAATTTCTCCTGAGGCTGCTTCCTCATAACGAACGAGTCCGGGGAAGATGGGCAGCCCCGCCGCATCCGCTGACGTCCAGCCTTTTGGTCTCAGCGTATTCGATGTAAGATCATAATTTTATATTCCAAATGGATACCAGACCATAGGCAGTGAACCCATTTTGAATGCCCTAAAACAGATGGTTGTATGTAAAAAATTCCCGTCTAAAAGACGGCAGAATTTAATGATATAATCTTGTTTTCGGAGGCATGCGGTTGTTTCTAAAGATGGAAATTATTTTAGTAAATGTAATAAAAACGGGGCACAATTTTATAGACGTGAGTTTATTTTGGCCGCATGTAGAAGAAAAAAACATCTAAGTGTAAAGCATAATTCTAAAGGGGGATATTAGATGCAACAAATTCTGCAAAATGGGATCGAACTATTTAACGATTTTCTCTGGTCCAAACTGCTCATTATTTTGCTTGTTACCTGCGGTCTGTATTTCACGTTCAGAACGAAATTTATGCAAGTCCGTATGATTAGAGAAATGCTGCGGGTGCTCAGAGAATCGAAAAGCGGTTCTAAAGACAGCATTTCACCTTTTCAAGCGTTCGCCATTAGTATGGCGGCCCGCGTCGGGACAGGTAATATTACAGGAATTGCGATTGCCATTGCATTAGGTGGTCCTGGAGCGGTGTTCTGGATGTGGATCCTTGCGATAATCGGTTCCGCTTCAAGCTTTATTGAAAGCACTTTAGCACAAGTGTACAAAGTTAAAGATGAAAGCGGTTTTCGCGGCGGTCCGGCGTATTATATGGAGAAGGGCCTTGGCAAGCGGTGGATGGGAGCTTTGTTTGCCGTATTAATTACTTTATCGTTCGGTCTTGTATTTAACGCCGTACAATCGAACACGATTACGATCGCTTTCCAAAATTCATTTGGCACAAATCGTCTCATCATCGGCTTAGTGATGGCGCTCGTTTTTGCAGTCATTATCTTCGGCGGTGTGAAACGTGTTGCGAAAATGTCCGAGTATATCGTTATTTTTATGGCCGTATTATACATTGGTATAGCTGTGTTTATCGTGCTCGCCAATATCGGTAAATTACCTGGAGTGCTATCTCTCATTGTGAAAAATGCTTTTGGTTTCGAACAAGTGGCAGGAGGAACGCTTGGAGCCGCGCTCATGAACGGCGTGAAAAGAGGTTTGTTCTCGAATGAAGCGGGGATGGGCAGTGCACCTAATGCCGCTGCAACGGCAACAACAAGTCACCCTGCAAAACAAGGTCTAATTCAGGCATTCGGCGTGCTTACCGATACACTTGTTATTTGTACAAGTACAGCAATGATTATTTTACTGTCAGGGATTTATAATCAGCCAGGACTTGATGGCATCAAGCTTACACAGGCGGCATTAAGTGTGCACATTGGCTCTTGGGCATCCGGTTTTCTCGCGATTATGGTCTTCCTGTTTGCGTTTAGTACGTTGATTGGAAATTACTATTACGGAGAAACGAATATTGAATTTCTAAAATCGAATAAAGCTTGGATATTCGTCTACCGAGTTGCTGTGATCATCATGGTTATATTCGGCTCTGTATCAAAAGTTCAATTGGTATGGGATTTAGCTGATTTATTTATGGGCTTTATGGTTGTAGTCAACTTGATCGCCATTTTCTTATTGTCAAAAGTAGCCTTTGCTGCGCTTGATGATTACGTTAAGCAGAAAAAAGCAGGAAAAGACCCTGTCTTCTATAAAAACAGCATTCATGGTCTGAAGAACATTGAAGCTTGGGAAGATTCTCCGTCAACTGCGGATCGGACAAGATAACGAATACATTTAGCGGAACAATTGGGGGTAGACAATGAAAGCCTTGATTTTTGAACAGTTTGGCGGCCCTGAGGTTCTCCTTTATGCAGATGTTCCAGACCCGAGCCTTGAACCGGGAACAGTTCTGGTTGAAATGAAAGCGATCGGGATGAATTTTGCGGATATTTACCGAAGAAGGGGTTACTATCATTTGGCCGGCAAACCGCCTTACATTTTAGGATACGAGGGAGCCGGGGTTGTACAGCAGGTGGCACCTGATGTTGACAACATTAAAATAGGAGACAGAGTCGCATTTGCGGATGTGCCCTTCGCAAATGCCGAGCTGGTTCGTGTACCTGTAGACCGTGCTGTACCGCTGCCTCAGGATATAACCTTTGAACAGGCATCTGCCGTTCTGCTTCAGGGGATGACTGCGCATTATTTAGTTCATGACAGCTATGTGGTTCGTCCGGGAGATGATGTTCTGGTGCATGCAGCGGCAGGCGGTGTCGGACAGCTCTTAACACAGTTATGTAAGAGCAAGGGGGCAAGGGTCATTGGATTGACCTCCTCGGATGCGAAGCGCGAATCTGCGCTGAAGGCAGGAGCGGACGAAGTCGTACTCTACGACAGCAACTGGGTGAAAGAAGCAGTTCGATTTGCTAGAGACGGCCAAGGAGTAAATGTCGCGTACGATTCCGTAGGTTCGACGTTGCTGGATAGCTTCGCCGCAGTCAGAACGAAGGGCACCGTTGTATTCTACGGAATGGCTGGAGGGGATCCGCCGCATGTCGATCCTCGTATGCTCATGGACACTTCTAAAACATTGACCGGCGGTGACCTGTGGAACCATGTAACTACCCGCAGTAACCGGATAGAGAGGTCGGAGGCGCTGTTCGAAGCGATAAGACAAGGACGTTTGCGCTTAGAAGAACCGAAGCGGTACTCGCTAAGCGAGGGCGCGGAAGCCCACCGGTTACTCGAGAGCAGAACTCATACAGGGAAAGTTCTATTAATCCCTTAACAGAAAATGAGCCCCTATATTCATATACAGGGGCTCATTTTAATTCGACTAATCGATCTAGAAGATACCTTCTGCGGTTGTGAATGAAATGGATAATATAATCCGCCTCAGAGTCAAACTTCTGTATATCTTTATTTATATAAGGATCGAGAAGGATATATGGACGAATCATGCTTTGCAGGGATAAGATGTGAGATTCTAAATATGAAGGAGTAAACTTGGTTTCTAAAATATTTTCAAGCATTGTTCTGTACTGTAAACGGAACTCATCAACGTCCAGCAAGCGGGAAGTCAACGTATTATATCCTTGGATCGGAACATAGTCATACTCCATCACTCGTCCGTGTATATCTCTTCCCCAAGTTGCGTCGTAATCCCAAGGAATAATCTCGAACAGACCTGATTGTCCGTTTCTGTAGAGGGCGTAATTCTGGATAAAACCATCGTAATTTTGCGTACATACAATGCCAATCAACCACAGAATATATTTATTCACGTCAATAAGGCGGGAAATTTCATGCTTGAAATCGGACCGAGGGACCGTATTAATGTTATAAATGAGCTCTCGAATGAAATGGTAATCTTCCTGATTGCCAACCTTCACTCTGTAACCTGCCTCAAGAGACGTTTTCACCTTTTTGTACGGTGTAATTAAAGAAAAGTTAGCATCATCATTCGTTGCGTAAAAAATGTGCCCACTCGGCAAATTTCTTTGGTGCAGAAACAGATCATCTACAGACTCTAGCTGTAAATAGAGTCCTGCAGTAGAACCGTTGAGTTTCAATAAGATGTACTCCGCGTTTGGGGCTAAATTTCCGATCTCCTTAAAGAAATCGAAAGAAAGCTTACTGCGGATCATCGACGGGTCCATATATTCAGCATTTAAGTGATGCTCTCTTCTTCCCATAAATAATTGGGGAGATCTGAAGGTAAGATGAAATGATTTTTTCTTTTGTTTGCGAATGTGGTAGCCTCGATACTGAATGCCGATGTAATATTCCTTTGAGTTCACTTTCAGCTTAGCTGGGACAGGGTCATCCCTCCAGATGTCGCTTCTGAGATTTTTGTAGTGTTTATTGTTAATAACAATATGATACGTGGGGATTTCTTTGGGCAGTTCCAACACTAGAATCAACCTTTACTTTTTTTGTTTATAATATGCTTCCACAAATTTTTCGTGACTTTGCCTAAACCAACAGTCATTTACCCGCATAAAATATCTTACTCTCACTTTGAGGGGAATACGATAAAGAGGTGATTTTGTTGGTAGCCCTTACTGAGAAGGCGATTAAAGAACTGGTTGATGAAACGATGGGTACTGATTTAGAGAAATTTTTAAATCAAAATCCAAAGGGGCCTGAGGCACGAAAGAGCTCTGGAGGATCTAAAGGTTCTAGAGGCTCAGGAGGATCCAGAGGTTCGCATCGCTCGCGTGGCTCAAGAGGTTCAGGAGGCTCAGGAGGCTCAAGAGGTTCCAGAGGTTCGCGTCGCTCGCGTGGCTCAAGAGGTTCTAGAGGCTCGGGAGGTTCCAGAGGTTCGCGTCGCTCGCGTGGCTCAGGAGGTTCAGGGGGCTCTGGAGGATCCAGAGGTTCGCGTCGCTCGCGTGGCTCAAGAGGTTCAGGGGGCTCTGGAGGATCCAGAGGTTCCAGACGCTAAGGCTCAAAAGGTTCAAGCTCTAGAAGAAAGAGAGACAGGAGAAATAAGGCTTTCCCTACACAGATGATGTGCGGGGAGGGCCTTTTATTTTTATTTTCTATGCAAATCATGCAAATACCTAGAAAGAGAGACAAAAGCGGAAAGCTGAAGAAAACTGGTTGTATGTACCATGCACAAGAGTTAAGTAGGTAATATACATGAATTGTAACCTAATAACCAAAAGGAGAGGGATTAGACTCTATGGATAAAGAAAATCTAGGCTTATTGGTAGGTAGAGTAATTCGGATCGACCGGGGTGGACCTGAGTCTAAACAAGGTAAACTACTCTGCGTGAAAAATGATCACATCGTAATTAGTGTTGAAAATGAAGGTATCGTTTACACCAAGCTAGATCATGTAAAAAGTTTAACTATGGATGCTAGTGACTTTTCCGATATTACGACAGAGGCTGCAAGTGAAGAACAACAGACACAACCTAAGTACGTTGATGCAGAAGATTTTCATACGGTTATGAAAAACTTGAAATATCGCTGGGTACAGGTCAATCGCGGGGGACCAGAGAAGCTTGAAGGCGTGTTGATTGAGGTTACGTCCGATGAATTAACGATGGTTGTAGGTAATGAGGTGGTTCATGTATTGCCTTTCCATATTCGCAGTATTAGCTTCGGTAAGGCAAAAAATGATAATGATAACAACAAAGATAAGGGAAATGAAGATGGAAATAACAAAGACAACAAGGACAATAAAGACAATAAAGACAGCAAAGATAACAAAGATAACAAAGACAAGAAAAGAGATTAGTGAAACAACTGAGAACGCCTTGCTATCATGATGGGAAGGAGGAAACGGTGTGCAGCCCGCAACATCAGAAGTCTTCAAGCAGCTGGTTGAACAAGTGGTATGTATTAATCGAAATGGACCTGAACTCAAAAAAGGTAGGCTCATTGCCGTTAAAGATGACCACCTGGTCTTGTTAACCGATGAACAATATTGTTATTATCAGACGCAGCACATTAAAAGTGTAACTGTTAATAGTATTGTTCAGCCTTCCTCCTCCATTGTTCCTTACCCGCATCGGACACACCACTTGGATGGTATTAACTTTAATGACGTTCTTCAGAAGATGGTCTATAGATCGGTTCAAATTAACCAGGGCGGTCCGGAATATATAGATGGAGTCTTAACGGGCGTATTAAATAACCATATTATTCTTGTTCAAGGGTTCCAAATTATTAGAGTAGCTACTTTTCACATTAAGAATGTCAGTTTTAATCTCAGATCTCAAAACACTAAGCAGCAAAGCAACGATAAAGCTGTAAAAGCATCTTCAGAAGGGGATGAGATCATAACTACCAAGGATGTTCCGTCTAATGAAGTGAAGGATGAAACGCCTATTCAAGAGAATGAATTGGTAATAGTGAAGACAGTATCTTCGGCCGTAACAGCAGAAGACAGCGAAACAGATGATGTGGAAGAGAAGCCAAGTCTCGAAGTGAACGATCAGGCGTATGAAGTTACGACTCATGCTTTTAGCGAAAATGAAAATGAAGATGGAGATTTGAAATTACTCGATCTTTCATCACAGGAACAGAATGACGTAGATCAGCCATCTGAATTACCTCTCTCCAATAGATCACCGCCGAAAAAAAGGAAAAATAAACCGATTAAATCAACAGTAAGTACCGGCAGATCAGCAATAAGTCATAGAAGAAAATCATTGAAAGAGAAACAAGAAACAAAAGTAATTGCAAAAAACAAAAAACATCTACTTCCCCAAAAATACATTTTCAAATCCGTCTGGTTGTCCCCAATGCTGCGGAACCAATTTACTCGATGATCACATGAAAGGTGGGGAAATATTGTGATCTCCATTCTCTCTTTAATAATAAGCGGATTTTTGTTGTATTTGCTGCTTAAACCTGTTGGTCAAGAACCCGAACATTTTCTGAAGAATCAGCCTCAAGTATTTATATCAAATGCAGATACATTAACCGACGATTCTGATATTAAAGATGTACAAAGTACGGCGAAGCCAGATGAGTAATATAGAGCTGCCCCTAATGATTGCTATTTTCGCCCTTACGGTGTTTTTTATCATGTGGAGGCCGTACGGCATCAATGAATCTATTCCTACCTCTATAGCGGCATGTATTATTCTTCTATTAGGCATTGTTCCATTAAGGGATGTTTTCAGTATATTTGAAATCGTAAGCGGCGCCTCCATCACGATTCTATCCACCATTGTTATGTCTATTGTATTAGAGAGCATAGGTTTCTTTCAGTGGGCAGCAGTGAATTTGTCAATAAAGGCAAGAGGTTCTGGCACAGTACTGTTTTGGTATATTAATTTGCTTTGTTTTTCAATGACGTTATTTTTCAACAATGACGGAAGTATTCTCATTACGACACCTATCATCATTAGGACGCTTTCATTGCTTCGATTTAAGCCTCATCAACAGGTTCCATATCTCATCTCAGGTGCACTAGTAGCAACTGCGGCTAGTGCACCCATTGGGGTCAGCAACTTAGCCAATCTTATTGCTCTGGAAATCGTCGGGCTGGATTTAAACTCCTACGCAGCAATGATGTTTGTTCCCTCCATGTTAGGTGTCGCGTGCATCGCTGTATCGCTATTTTTCTTCTTTAGGAAAGACATTTCGATTGATATTTCCAGATATGGAAGAATGGCACATCCATTGGCACCCAAGCCTAGTAGAGACACAACTATTGATTGGAAGATGTTCAGAATATGCATCGTTATTGTTGTGTTGACTCGAATTAGCTTTTTTGTACTTACACCGCTTGGCGTACCGACGGAATGGCCGGCTGTAGTCGGAGCCCTTGTGCTCATTATTATAAGATGGTACAAGAAAAAGATTGGAATTATGGATGTGTTGAAGAAGAGTCCGTGGCATATTCTATTGTTTGCTTTTGGTATGTATGTCATCATCTATGGACTTCACAATGTTGGAATGACGGCGATTATTATCAATCAGTTGGGAGTTCATATCGCGAAGGATCCATTGTTTGCCATTCTTATTATGGGCTTGTTGCTCACCATTCTCTCAAATGTTTGCAATAATCTTCCCTCGATAATGATTGGAACTTTGGCTATTAAAGAAATGGGATTGAATCTTCATACGATGCAAGTGGCCTATTTAGGAAATGTAATCGGGTCAGATATAGGTTCTTTAATATTGCCGATGGGGACGCTTGCTACACTGCTTTGGATTCATACACTAAGGCAGTACCGTATACCGATGGATTGGGTCAAATATTTAAGAGTAACGTTGCTGGTCGTTCCGATCAGTCTAGTCATAAGTCTGCTCGGATTATATTTTTGGACAACGTACTTTGTATTTTAAATTATCGAATGGGAGGTAAATTGTAGATGAACTTCTTAAGTTCCATCATGGGTAAGAACATTGAGTTGGAACTATCCGGTCAAATAGAACGGCTAGGAGTCTTAATCGATTGTGGTCCGGATGTCGTCGTCATTTTCGATGGCACAAATTACCTATATATCCCATTCCGACATATACGTAATATCAGGCCTTCTATGAAATCATTGCAACAAATGGTTCAAATGCCTGAGGAGCGAGCTAATCGGTCAACTGAGAACGAATTGTCATACCAAGAGGTTTTAAGAGAATCTAAGGAGATGCTCTTGCAAATTTTTCTCTCTGGCAGCCAATCCATTTACGGATATGTCACTGAGGTGTTCGACAACTATTTTGTCTATTTCTCTACTGTACACAGAACGCTGCTTATCCCGATTTTCCATTTGAAATGGTTGATTCCTTACCCTCATATTGCAATGCCTTATTCCTTGAAAAAGGAGACTTTACCGGTTAACACCACTCATATGAAGTTAGGCAATACTTTTGAAGAACAGCTGAAAAATATGGAGGGGGAAATCGTCGTGTTTGATGGGGGGAGTCACCCCGATAAAGTTGGTTTACTTAAAAGTGTCCAAAACCACATAGCAGAAGTGATTACAGCAGATCAAAAACCATTTTACTGGAATATTGAACATATAAAAATGGTTCGTTTATCTAATATATACAAATGAATAGGTGCTAGAAATGCCTTCTGAGTTCAGTTCAGCGGGCATTTTTTAATGTTGTGCCAAAAAATTCATGTAACATCAATTTAATAATAAATTTTGGCATATCGGGCGTTGTGGGGACGTATAGTGGTTATGCGTCGTCCATTAGAACGCACAATTTTACCAATAGATGGCCATCTCTAATTGAAAGCGTTTTATTTACACGGAGTGGTTCTTTTACTGGGAAATTGTAACTAGCAGTTCAAATTTCAAGGCAAAGGAGAGAGGGTGCATGTCAGGGAATCGAGCGGTTGCTTATGTAGGACCTGGAAAGGTGGAGGTTCGGGATATTAGTTACCCTGAATTAATTTTGCGGGATGGACCGGGTGTTAACCCGCTGAACGTCGGCAGAAAATGTGATCATGGCGTCATTTTGAAGGTGGTTACGACAAATATTTGCGGCAGTGACCAACATATGGTGAGAGGTCGTACGACGGCTCCGAGCGGATTAGTATTAGGGCATGAGATTACCGGAGAGGTGATTGAAGTCGGCCGTGATGTGGAGTTTATTAAAAAGGGAGATCTCGTCTCCGTTCCGTTTAATATTGCATGTGGTCGTTGTCGGAACTGTAAAGAGCGCAACACGCATGTTTGTGTGAATGTCAATCCAGATCGCCCTGGCTCTGCATATGGTTATGTGGATATGGGTGGCTGGGTTGGAGGACAGTCGGAATACGTCATGGTACCTTATGCTGACTTCCAATTGCTTAAATTCCCAGATAAAGATCAGGCGATGGAGAAAATTCTTGATTTGACGATGCTCTCGGATATATTCCCTACGGGATATCACGGCGCGGTCAGTGCAGGCGTCAAGCCTGGTACGACGGTTTATGTTGCAGGCGCTGGTCCTGTCGGTTTGGCTGCGGCCCATTCTGCTCAGTTGCTCGGTGCAGCTGTGGTCATTGTAGGTGACTTGAACAGCGAAAGATTAGCACAAGCTAGAAGCTTTGGCTGCGAAACTGTAAATTTACGTGAGCATGCCAATTTAGCGGAGCAAATTGAACAAATATTAGGAGTGCCTGAAGTGGACTGTGCCATTGACTGCGTAGGTTTTGAAGCACACGGTCATGGCCACAATCATGGAGAGGCGCCTGCGACAGTGCTTAATTCTATTATGGAAGTGACACGGGCAGCCGGAAGACTTGGTATTCCTGGCCTATATGTAACTGGAGACCCAGGTGCTGTTGATGCAGATGCAAAAGTCGGAACTTTAAAAATACGTATTGGTTTAGGCTGGGCCAAAGCACATACTTTTGTAACTGGGCAAACACCAGTGATGCAATATCATCGTGATTTGATGATGTCCATCCTCAGCGGAAGAGCACAAATCGCAAAAGCGGTCAATGCGACTTTGATATCGCTCGATCAAGCGCCTGCTGCATACACTGAGTTCGACCAAGGCGCTTCGAAAAAGTTTGTTATCGACCCTCATAACCTAGTCAAAAGATAAAAAAATATATTTGGAATAACATGTAAAAAGGGATGCATCAGTGGCATCCTTTTTTCTGTATTATTTTTCCTTAAATTTAATAAATCCGTTCTAACTTAATTTTTTTCAGTGTTCCTAGTGTTTGATTTGTAAAAACAGCTAGTCTATGACCAAAATATAACATTTTTATATAATATGCCGATAAATGAAATAAGCGTCTTTTTAGGAGGTATGACAAATGGCTATCAAAGCTACAGATGGAAATGGAAAGTTCACTGCGGATTATGCTGCTTACACGAAGCTTGTTATTGCAAATCGTGTACAGAGTCAAGTCACCGGAAACGGATATGACAACAAGGAATCCATGAGCTTTGAACAATTTATGGATGCGATCCATAAGGATCAAGCAGTCAATCACAATTACACGCGTCCTGTTTCTGCTGAGGAAGTTAGAAACAATCAGATATATGAACAGCACAACGGTACAGACTGTTTTGCAAGGCAACGGTTTCTCACGATTTCAAGAGCTTATGAGCTGGGCTTAGTCGATAGTAACGGTATACTCATTTCTTCGGTTGAAATGAAATAATCTATAAGTGAAGTGAATCTCCTGCAGATTGCAGGGGATTTTTTTATATATCTTCCCTAAGTTAAAAAGAGTCTACTGCTCTGTTAGTTTTATTGAAAAGGGCTGTACACATGGCAGAATTAATCTTTAAATTAAGATATTATACGGTTCAATTTTGAATTTAAGATAAAGGATTGATTTAGATGACTCACTATAAACGGCTCTGAGCTTTTCCCAGTCGGTGATATTCGCGTAAGCAACTACCTTCCGCTGCGAAGTAATCTTCAGCGCATGAGTCCCTTTTTGTTTATGGACCACGGTCCTCGTATGAATTTTCCGCCCATTTCAGGGAAAGGGAGAACAGATCGAATACTGATCTATATCTTAAATAGCATCTATCATGTAGCGTCCTCTGATCTGGGTAATGCATGTCCAATAATTACAATTCACGATTGCGTCACTGTAATCTTTACATATGTTTTACATTTGTTTGATACTTTTTTTACTTTGTTTCTGTATCATTTTATTTGTAAAACAAATTAAAACAAACAAAAACAAAACACAGGAGGTTCGTTCCCATGAAAATAAGTAAATTGTTGAAAATGGCAACGGTTGGTGTTCTATCTCTATCTATTATTGCTGGATGTTCTAGCAAGCAAGAGGCTTCTTCTTCTAATTCAGTAGACTATAACAAGCTTTCGGTTGAAGAAATAACGAAGAAGGCTAAGGAAGAAGGCCAACTGAATTCAGTAGGTATGCCGGATGCATGGGCAAACTGGAAAGGTACGTGGGAAGATCTCCAGACCAAATACGGAATTAAACATTCAGATACTGATATGTCCAGTGCAGAGGAGTTAGCGAAATTTGAATCCGAAAAGGATAATGCAACAGCAGATATCGGGGATGTCGGTATAGCGTTTGGTCCATTAGCTAAGGAAAAAGACTTAACGCTCGCTTACAAAACGTCTCATTGGGACGATATTCCGAAATGGGCAAAGGATAATGACGGTCATTGGGTATTAGGATATACGGGGTCAATTGCTTTCATTACGGATAAAAACAATGTAAAAAACAGTCCGAAATCATGGAAAGATCTTGAAAGCGGAAATTATAAAGTAACCGTTGGTGACGTATTAAAAGCGAACCAAGCCCAGTTTGCTGTATTGGCTGCTGCTTATGCTAATGGCGGCAATGAGAAAAATATTCAGCCAGGTATCGACTTCTTTAATAAATTAGCGAAGCAAGGTCGTCTGCGTACAACAGATCCAAGTCTGACGGCACTAGAAAAAGGCGAAGTAGATGTAGCGATTGTTTGGGATTTCAATGCTCTTGGTTATCGTGATCAAATTGATAAAAATCGCTTTGATATCGTTATTCCACAAGATGGATCTGTTATGTCTGGATACACAACAGTAATTAACAAGTATGCTAAGCATCCTTATGCGGCAATGCTGGCGCGTGAATATATTTTATCGGATGAAGGGCAAGCGAACCTGGCTCGCGGATATGCACGTCCTATTCGTGAGAATGTTAAATTGCCAGAAGACGCAAAGGCTAAGCTTCTTCCAAATGAAATGTACAAAAACGTTCATCCTGTGTCTGATATGAAAACATGGGAAGAGACGACTAAGAAATTGATGCAATTATGGCAAGAGCAGGTGTTAACGAATGTCAAATAAACTAATTTTTATAATGATTGATGGCTTACGTTACGACACCGCGGTATCTCAAATGGGGTATATGCATCACCTTATTGAACAAGGAAAAGCGGCCAGATATAAGGTGAAGTCAGAATTACCGAGCCTATCACGTCCGCTCTATGAAGTTCTATTAACGGGTACGCCAGCTTATCAAAATGGAATTACATCCAATCAGACCGTTCGATTGTCAAAAGAGGAAAGTTTGTTTCATTTAACCAAAAAAAATGGACTAAGTAATGCGACAGCATCTTATTACTGGGTTAGCGAACTGTACAACTCAGCCCCCTTTAATGTACTGACAGATCGGATCCAACTCGATGATTCCAAACCGATTGAGCGAGGCATCTTCTATTGGGAGGATCATTATCCGGATAGTCATTTGTTTGCAGATGCTAATTATCTTCTTCAAAAGTATACGCCAGATTTCTTATACGTACATTCAATGAATGTAGATGATGATGGTCATAAATTTACAGCCGATTCAGCCGGATATCGGAATCGAGCTATCGCCATTGATATCGTTCTAGCGAATATCATTCCACATTGGCTCGAGGCTGGTTATCAGATTATCGTAACAGCTGACCATGGTATGAATAACGATGGACAGCATGGAGGTACAACTTCTGCAGATCGAGACGTGCCGTTATTTATTATCAGTGATAGAGTGACGGCTGGAGTATATGAAGAAATCATCCCTCAACTACAGATTGCGCCTTTAGCATGTGAGCTGTTAAATATTAAACCATCTGCGGCCATGCAATCATTAGTTATTCCTGGATTAACAAAGGCGTCTTCTTAAATAGAAGACGCCCTTTCCACTTTGAAAGGAGCTGTCAAGTTGAAACGTATAAATGGGATGCTCTTCGTTAGCATCATTCCGTTTTTTATACTTATAGCTTTGTTTTTGTTCATCCCTTTATTCTCAATGATTTATGCAAGTTTTCAAGGCGATGGGGGAACAGGATTTACATTTAATCAGTATGCGGAAATCTTTCAAAATTTTTATTATCATCAAGCTTTTAAAAACAGCATTATGATTTCCCTGCTGTCCAGTTTAATAGCTATGGTAATGGCTATATTCGCTGCCTATTCGATTACTCTTTTCTCTAAAAACATTCAAGATCGAATATTAATATTCGCCAATTTGACATCAAATTTTGCAGGCATTCCATTAGCGTTTGCTTTCATTGTTTTACTTGGAAACAGCGGTTTATTTACGTTGCTCTTTCGAGCGTGGGGATGGGAGACACTAAGTTCATTTAATTTATATTCTTGGTCGGGGTTGATTTTGATTTATGTGTATTTTCAACTGCCGCTCGCTGTAATGCTGCTCTATCCAGTGTACCAAGGTGTTCAAGCGGGGTGGAAGGAAGCGGCTTCACTCCTCGGAGCTTCGTCGTTACAGTTCTGGGTAAGGATCGGTGCGCCAGTCATGCTGCCAAGTGTGGCAGGTACCTTCAGCATTTTGTTTGCCAATGCCATGGGAGCATATGCATCAGCCTATGCATTAACAGGTAGTACTTATAATCTTGTAACGATTCGAGTCGGAGCTTTGACGACTGGAGATATTTTTGCCAGACCTGAACTAGGCAGTGCGTTAGCAGTCTTATTAGGCTTAACGTTAATCATTGCTATGTTCATAAATGAGTGGTTAACCCGTAAGGTTCGGAGGGATTTATTGTGAAACGGCCACTTTATCATTATTTCATGATTGGCGCTGTCGTTTTGTATTTATTTGTGCCTATATTGGCGACGCTTATTTATTCATTTGCGACACAGTGGCACAAGACCATACTTCCCGAGGGGTTAACCTTGGGCTGGTATCGTGATTTATTCGGAGATGTGCGGTTTTTAGAGGCATTAGGTCGATCGCTTCTATTATCGTTTAGTGCAACCGCGTTAGGATTGGTTGTGATGGTTCCCACCATCTTCTCAATCGTATTATACGCGCCTAAGCTCGAGAAATTTATTCAAATGCTCATTGTTATGACGTATGCCATGCCTGGGGTCATTATTGCAGTAGGTTTGATAAGAGCCTATTCTGGCAGTAGGATTCCTATGATACTGGTCACTGTAGGTGCTTACTTCGTGGGTATCCTTCCTTATATGTATCAAGGGACACGCAACAGCTTACGTAATATTCATGCCGAGTCGTTAATGGAAGCCGCCGAAATGTTAGGGGCAAGTCGGTTTACTGCTTTTTCTAAGGTAATTATACCTAACATTTTGTCAGGAATTATCGTCTCATCTCTGCTTTCCTTCTCTATTTTATTTGGGGAATTTGTATTAGTGAACTTGTTGGCAGGTGGACATTTTGAGACGATCCAAACTTACCTTTATCAAAAGCTAAATACAAGCGGCCATATCGCGAGCGCGATCGTCGTGTGTTATTTCTTATTAATATGTGTTCTATCTACCATTATTGTAAGAGTGACTCGTTCGAAAAAAGGGGGCGGTGGAAGATGAGTTATGTAACGATTGAAAATATAAATAAGTCGTTTAATGATCAACAAGTACTGCACAATCTAAACCTTGCTTTTGAGGAAGGTGAGTTCGTCACCTTGTTAGGTCCAAGTGGTTGCGGTAAAAGTACACTATTACGTATATTGGCAGGATTAACAACCCCAGAGGCAGGAATTATCAAGATCGACGGCAAAGATGTAACAAACGTGAAGCCGAAAGATCGTAAAGTGGGAATGGTTTTTCAATCCTATGCCCTCTTTCCGAACATGACAGTAGAAGAAAATATCGCATTCGGATTAAAGATGCAAAAGATGAACAAAGAAGTAATTGCAAAAAAAGTGTCGCGTATGATTGAACTTGTTGAGCTAAAAGGCAAAGAAAAAGCATATCCGCGTGAGTTATCTGGAGGTCAACAACAACGTGTTGCATTGGCGCGTTCGCTCGTAACCGAGCCGAAAGTGCTGTTGCTTGATGAACCGTTAAGCGCACTTGATGCACAAATTCGGAAAAACTTGCAAAAGCTTCTTCGTTCCCTTCAGCAAGAATTGAACATGACAACGGTTCTTGTTACACACGACCAGGAAGAGGCGATGGCCGTTAGTGATCGTATTTACATTTTAAATGCAGGTCACATTGCACAAGAGGGTAAGCCTCATGACATTTATACTCGACCAGCTAACGAATTTGTGGCACGGTTTATAGGCAATTATAATGTCTTAACTAAAAAACAAATTTCATTGTTGATAAAGGATGAATCGCAATTTACACACGATTTATATGCGGTACGTCCAGAAGCATTCGGTTCGGAATTCATTATGGACGGCTACAAAATCTCGGGTAAAGTTCAGAACATTATGCCGCTTGGAAATATTACACGTTACGAGATCGTATCTGGCGGAGTAGCGGTTACAGTAGAACACTTGCACAAGTCCTATGAAAAATTGCAAGAGAATGAACTCAAAACTTTGTATATCAATAAAGAGGATGTGATTCCACTGACATGAGTGTATTGTCAACGGAACGACAAGAGTATATTTTAGAACAGCTGGAGAAAGAAGATCGGATTTTAGTAGCAAATCTTGCAAAGAGTTTAGGAGTTACCCCTGAAACCATTAGACGCGATTTAGATATCCTTGAAAAAGAGAAGAAACTAAAACGAGTGCATGGTGGTGCTGTAAAATACCATCAAACCAATAACGAGCCTCATTTTGAGAAAAAAATGAATTTGAACTATGATGCCAAGGTAGCAATTGGCAATAAAGCAGCGGAGTACATTCAAGACGGAGATACGGTCATGATTGATGTTGGTACGACTAACATCCATTTAGCAAATGCTATACGTGCCGTACGTGGAGTCACTATTGTCACCAATTCACTTGCTGCGGCGGAAGTATTAAATAATCGATTGGAAAATAAGGAGTTTGAAGGCAAGGTCATTGTCCTTGGTGGAGTTACGAATCCAGCACAGAAATCAATTGTAGGCGCATTGACATGCAAAATGCTGAAAGATTTTAGATTCGATAAAGTGTTTCTTTCTTGTGGAGGCGTTACTGCTGAGGGAGTAACCGATTATGACTTGGAAGAATCTAATGTTTCGACGGCTATGATTGAGCGAGCGAATCAGGTATTTCTGATGGCTGATTCTTCAAAGCTAGGCTATGAATCTTTTTATCGAATTTGTTCGATTTCAACTATAGATTACATGATTTGTGATCAAGATATGCCAAGTAAGTGGAGAGAACAGCAATTGGATACGATGTTACAATGGATTATTGCAAAGGATGTGTAACAGCATGAAAGTGGATTATCATTTACATTTGGAAGAAGGGCCATATTCATTAAGGTGGTTAGATCGCACGAATATTTCGTTAGATCATTTTCATCCTATTCAGGATGAGAAACATACGCTAGAATGGCTTAACAAAAGTATGGAGCGATTGATGCTTCGTATGCAAAAAGGAGCTTATGATCCTTCTTGGATCGACTTGTATTTAGAAGAAGCGAAGAGAAAAGGATTAAATGAAGTCGGAATTGTAGACCATTTATATCGTTTTAAAGAAACGCGTTCTTATTTTGAAAAATATTTGGAGTTGAGTGATACAGACATTGGAAGAAAACAGCGAATTTGGCTAGACCAAGTGATGACTGAATCTATAGATGATTTCGTTCTTGCCATTACAGAAGCGAAGAAACGTTGGAAAGCAGAAGGGATCACACTCCGGCTTGGCATTGAAGCTGACTATTTTCCAGGTGGTGAAGAAGAATTAAAAGAGCTTCTTGGGGAAGTGGAGTGGGATTATGTTATTGGTTCAGTTCACTATATGTACGGTTGGGGCTTTGACAATCCCGATACCCAAGAGCATTTTAAACAATATCAATTGCTGGATTTGTATGATGATTTCTTTAAAGTCGTCGAGAGTGCAATTCGAAGTAACATGTTTAATTTCGTGGCACATTTAGATAATTTGAAAGTATTTAACTATCGTCCCGATGAAAACTTGCTTCTTCCTTTTTATCAAAGAATCGCAAGAGCATTAGTAGAGACAAACACGGCAACAGAAATAAATGCAGGGTTATTTTATCGTTATCCCGTCAAGGAAATGTGCCCAAGTCCTACATTTCTAGATGTCTTAATTAAAGAAGGGGTCAAGTTTACAACCTCTTCGGATTCTCATTTCCCCGATGACATTGGAGCTTATATCGATATCAACACAACAACACTCCTAGAAAAAGGGATCACGGAAATTGCTACATTTGAGAAGAGAAATAGAATCATGAAGCCATTAGGATAAGTCTGATTATGAATAGCAACTTCACATCAAGACAGCACGGATAACCTAACCATAAATCTAGACAAACTTTCATAATGAAGTAAATGCCGCTTTCTCAATTCGAGAAAGCGGTATTTTTCTTAGGCAACTGTGGTACATATTTTGGAATATGATAAACTTCAGGGACGTATAGTGGTTATGCATTCCTTAGTTAACATTGAATGGTTGTGCAAGTGAGGACTGTTTGGAAAGTATAGGGATCTTTTTGATAAACTAATGAAATATAGACATGACTAAATGCTGCCATTGATTTCCCGTTTACTTCAGTGAGAGAAAAGAGTATGCTCTAATGTGGTATAATTTGTAACATTATATCTACTAACATACCACCATAAGGGGGCAGAAGAGTGCGATGCCAGAGATGGAAATGGCCGGCTACAAATCGATAGCACTTGATATTGCTCAAAGAATCGTAAGCGGTGAATTTCCCGTGAAAAGCAAGATTTCTGGTAGATCTCTTTTGGCAGGTCAATACCATGTTTCGCCTGAGACGATTCGTAAAGCAATCGGTTTATTAAAAGACGAGGACATCGTGTCCGTTTCGCAAGGGAAAGAGATCATCATTATTTCTGACCAGAAAGCCTATGAGTATATTACTCGGAACAATTATTTGAAGTCTGTTTATTCCCTGAAGCAAGATTTGGAGCTGTTATTGGAAGAGAAGAAGGAAATGGACCGCAAATTTGATATGCTTCTGACCGAAATTATTGAGGTGTCCGATCGGTTTCAAAACTTGAAGCCTTATAATCCGATTGAGATCAAAGTCAATGATGATTCTCATGTTGTAGGGAAGACGATTGCGAATCTGCAATTTTGGCAAAATACAGGAGCGACGATCATTGCGTTGCGTAGAGGAACGAATGTATCTATATCTCCCGGCCCTCATGTAATACTTAGAGAAAATGATATTCTAGTCGTCGTGGGAGACGATAAAACGTACCAAAGAACCGCACAATTTATTAATCAAACAGAAGTTTATTCAGATCAATAATCACACAAGACAAGAGGCTGTCTGATGGCGCTTTATGCCACGGGCAGCCTCTTTTTTAGTTGCTCGATTACATAAATTCCATTTTTATACTAACAACCTATATTTATTTTTGGGGTTGTCAGTAAGTATTTGGTTTGTTATATTATGAATAATCAATTGGCCGCTTAGCTCACCCAAAGGAGGTTGCCTATGCTTAAATTTGAAAATGTCAGCAAAACGTATCATGATGGAACTCAAGCCGTAAAATCGATGAATTTTGAAATTCAACAAGGAGAGTTCATTGTATTTATTGGCCCTAGTGGCTGCGGTAAAACGACAACGATGAAAATGATCAACCGATTGATTCCCCATACGGAGGGCACTATTAGCATCAAGGGAAGAGATATTAATCAAGAAAACCTGGTGGAATTACGCCGAAATATCGGCTATGTCATCCAGCAAGGCGGGCTTTTTCCTCACTATACGATTGAAGAAAATATTTCTCTTGTTCCTCAGTTAAAGGGCTGGAAAGCGGCTAAGAGGAAAGAGCGTGCACAAGAATTGATGCAGATGGTTGGACTGGAACCGTCGAAATTCGCGGCCCGTTATCCTCGTGAGCTATCGGGGGGCCAGCAGCAAAGAGTGGGTGTTGCCCGTGCTTTAGCAGCGGATCCCGAAATTGTACTCATGGATGAACCTTTCGGCGCTTTGGATCCGATCACAAGGGAGCAGCTGCAAGATGAACTTATTCGTTTACAAAAGACATTAAATAAAACGATCGTATTCGTGACGCATGATATGGATGAAGCTTTGAAATTGGCGGACAGAATTGCCGTCATGAAGGATGGAGTTCTTCTTCAGCTCGATACTCCTGAGAAATTGCTTCGGGAGCCTGAGCATGGCTTTGTGGAAACCTTTATAGGGAAAAATCGCATTTTCAGAAATCCAGAATTCATTTCAATCCAGGAAATTATGCGTGAGAATCCAGCGACAGCTACCCCGTCTCTATCTCCAGCAAGAGCACTTTCCTTAATGCGGCAGCGAAGAACGGACACGCTGCTCGTAGGCGATGAAGAAGGGAAGCTGATCGGTATCGTTTCAGCCTACGATCTTCAAGCGCATATGAATGATATCTATTCTATTCAAGAAATTTGTGTTCCTGTCGATCCATTTCTTGAACAATCGGCGACGGCCCAAGACGCTTTAATCGCCATCACGAACGCTAAATTTGGAATTATTCCCGTTATAGGCGAAAGGAAGAAGATTGTCGGTGTCGTGACTCGGTCGAGTCTATTAACGGCATTTGCGGATCAATGGGCAGGAAAGAAGGTGGAAACATGAATCAAAGTTTGTGGGAGCAGTTAATCAACCAGTTTGAGATGCGGGGAGCAGATCTTCTGCAGGCATCACTTCAACATATTGAGCTCGTGCTTTTATCGATGGCTGTTGCAATTATCATCGGTATTCCTTTAGGCATTATCATTACGAGATTGCCATTCTTGAAGACTGGAGTTCTCAGCGGCGCTGGCATATTGCAGACGATTCCCAGTCTTGCCCTGCTTGGCTTTATGATTCCGTTATTCGGGATTGGCACAACAACCGCCATTGCAGCCTTATTTCTATACTCTCTCTTACCCATCATTCGCAACACTTATACGGGAATACAGGATGTAGACCGTTCAGTCATTGAGGCTGCTAGGGGAATGGGACTTACCAATTTGCAAACTCTGTTCAAAGTCGAATTACCTCTCGCTCTTTCCGTGATTATGGCGGGTATTCGTACCGCTACGGTCATTAATGTAGGTACAGCAACGCTTGCAGCGTTTATCGGTGCAGGCGGGTTAGGGGATTTTATTTTTCTTGGAATTACCCGAAATATTGACGCGTTAGTGCTTATCGGCGCTGTGCCAGCAGCTGTGTTAGCGTTGGTTCTAGATTTTATCTTGGGATTATTAGAACGTTTCACTACACCGAGAGGATTAAAAGTATAGAAGAGAGAGGTAAAACGGCGATGAAAAAATGGATTGCGATGACTTTGGCAGCGGTATTGTTCGTCTTGCTTACGGGGTGCGGCAGCAGTAAAGAAGGTAGCAAAGGAACGATAACGATCGGCTCTAAAAATTTTACGGAAAATATTATTTTAGCGCATATGATGGCTGATGTGATTGAACACGATACAGACCTCAAAGTAGTGCGTAAGGTGAATTTAGGCGGCTCCAATGTCGCATGGAAGGCGTTATTGAATAACGATATTCAGATGTACCCAGACTATACGGGCACCATTACGTCCAACTATTACCAAGAGAAAACAGGAACTTCAGAAGAGACCTTGAATAAAACGAAAGAGCTGCTTAAACGCGACAAGCTTGAGTTTGTAAATAAGTTCGGCTTCAATAACACCTATACTCTTGCTGTTTCTAAGGAAACGGCGGACAAATACCAATTGAAAACCTTTAGCGATTTGGTTAAAGTATCTAAAGATTTATCATTGGGCTGTGAATTTGAGTTCAAGGACAGACCGGATGGCTATCTAGGACTTCAGAAAGATTACGGCATGAATTTCAAAGATGTTATAGGGATGGATCACGGTATCATGTACCGCTCTTTGACTGACAAAAAAGTGGATGTGATCGATGCTTTTTCCACGGATGGACAGATCAAAATCAATAACCTCGTTATCCTTAAAGACGACAAGGCCTCCTTCCCTCCATACGATGCTGGCTCACTCGTTAGAGAGGATGTCTTAACCAAATATCCAGAAATTAAAACTGCCCTTCAAAAATTAGAGGGTGTAATTACAGAAGCGGATATGCAGGAACTCAATGCAAAGGTCGATTCGGAAGGATTAAAAGAAGAAACCGTTGCACATGACTTTTTAAAGGAAAAGGGCTTATTGGATTAATTGTTATTTATTCCCCAAAAAGGCTGGCAAAGAAATAGAAAAAATAAAATGCAGAAACTGGTGTCACAATTGCTAAACTAAGCTGACTTTTATAAAAAAAGACATATCACTCCTGCTAATGCAAGAACGATATGTCTTTTCCTTATTTCCAGACGTCTTGAGCCATTTCTACGACATGTCTAAGTTTCGCCCACTGTTGTTCTTCCGTCAGAAGATTTCCTTCTTCTGTGGAGGCAAAGCCGCACTGCGGGCTTAGGCAGAGCTGATTCAAGTCTACGTAACGGGATGCTTCGTCAATGCGACGTTTAATATCATCGGGATTTTCCAATTCTCCGAATTTGGACGTAATGAGGCCAAGCACAATTTGCAAATCTGGACGTTTCACAAAACGAAGCGGTTCAAAACCGCCAGCTCGATCGCTGTCATACTCTAGGAAGAAACCGTCAATGTTCAGTCCGTCAAAGAGCGTTTCTGCTACCGGCTCATATCCGCCTGAGGAAATCCACGTCGAACGGAAGTTGCCTCGGCAAATGTGCATCGTAATTTTCATGTCATTCGGACGGCCAGAGGTGGCTTCGTTAATCGTTCTTGCATACAAGGCACTTAGTTCGTCTGGATTCAGTCCGCGTGCGCGAATTTGCTCTTTCTGCTCGTCTGAGCACAGATAAGCCCATGATGTATCATCAAGCTGCAGGTATCGGCAGCCGGCATCATAGAAAGCTTGAATCGCTTTTTTGTAAGTAAGCGCTAGATCATGGAAAAATTCATCTTGATCGCTATATGCACTTTTCTCGATTTCTCCTCGGAAGTGCAGCATACTAGGGCTTGGAATCGTCATTTTTGCAGTATGCGAGCCAGCGATGCTGTGAAGGAACTTGTAATCCTCGAGCATCGGGTGATTCGTGAAATTCAGCTTGCCGGTTACTTTGACAGCATGAGATTTAGTTTGGGTCTGGTGGAATTGGATGCCGCTTTCGGTATCATAGCCTTCCACACCATCAAGGTGCTCCAGAAAATCGAAGTGCCACCAAGCTCTACGGAATTCGCCGTCTGTTACGGCCTCAAGGCCAATCTCTTTTTGCTTGTCTACGATTCTCTTGATTTCTTCATTTTCGATCAGTCGCAACTGTTCCGCTGTGATTTCACCAGCCGCCTTTTGCAGACGAGCCTCTTTGATTCGGTCGGTTCTTAATAAACTTCCCACTTGATCGGCCCGAAACGGCGCTTCTTTACGCTTTAAGGATTGATTTGAATGCTCCATCATGTATGCACATCCTTTTCAGAAATGTTTTTAGCATCTTAACAAATCTATGGGCAAAAGTAAACGTCATGCTCTGAAAAGTTATCTGAAGATTTGGTCGATCTTCTCAATTTCCTCAGCAGTTAATTGCACTTCTAAAGTTTTAAGGTTGTTAAGCACTTGCTCGGGTTTCTTCGCACCAGGAATTAATGCATCGATGGAATCACGAGTTAAGTACCAAGCGAGCACGACATGCGCAACTTCCGCGCCTTTGGCGCCTGCGATTTCGCGGACTTGCTCAACCTTCTCCAGGTTACGGATAAAGGCTTCACCTTGGAATAATGGGTTTCTAGCTCGCCCATCCTCAAATTTCACATCTTTATTGTATTTACCGCCAAGTAATCCAGCAGCAAGCGGATAGTAAGGGACAAATGAGATGCCGTGTTCCTTAGTGTATGGCAGTATATCTTGCTCTACTCCGCGTTTAAATAAGTTGTATTCGGATTGCAGAACATCGACGTAGCCGTCTTTATTGGCTTCTTGCAATTGCTGAATGGAAAAGTTCGATACACCGATCGCTCTAATTTTTCCTTCTTCTTTTAGTCGCTGCAATGCGCCAACCGCTTCATCCTTTGGAGTATGTTCATCTGGAAAGTGTATGTAGAATAGGTCGATATAATCGGTTTGAAGCCGTTTCAAGCTGCCCTCTACCGATTCTTTTAAGAAAGCGGGTGAGTTGTCTAGAACGATTTTGCCATCTACAAATTTATGTGCGCCCTTGGTGGCAATGACAACGTCAGCACGGTTTCCTTTCTCTTTAATCACTTCACCAATTAATTGCTCCGAACGTTCTGGACCATAAATGAACGCCGTGTCCAAGAAGTTGATTCCATGATCTAAAGCGGTGCGTACGACGTTTTTACCTGTTTCCTCGTTAAGATTTGGATAAATATTATGTCCGCCTACAGCATTGGTGCCTAGCCCAATTTTATTTACCATTAGATCGGTTCTACCTAAGCGCGTCTTTTCAACCATCTCATATTCATCTCCTTTTCTTAACTTATGATCATTATATCAGAGATCTATTTAAAATATATAAATTCCGAGCCGAATGCTCGGTAAAGACTGATTGCATCCGGTTTCCTTTACAGGGGCACCTCGGTCTGTTAGATCTGAAGGACGATCAAGCGGAGCGGCTTCGTGAAGCAGGGGTTCACCGGTATAACCACAATTTGAATACGAGCAAAGCAAACTACCCTTCGATTACGACAACCCATACATATGACCAGCGCGTTGAAACAGTGGAAAAAGTAAAAGCACACGGTATGTCCCCATGTTCTGGCGTCATTATCGGCATGGGCGAGACCACAGTCGCTCTACGCAGCGAACTCACTCTTTGTAGGTGATTATTTAACGACTGAAGGCCAAGAAGTGACGGCCGATCATCAAATCATTGAAGATTTAGGTTTTGAGATTGAAATAAATGCACTGTAAATAAGATATTATTACAAAAAAGGCACTCCTCAGGGGTGCCTTTTGATGTTGCTGACTTAATTTTGATGCGTGTAACCGAGTCCACCGAATATAAATTGACATGTATCCTCATACAACTGATCGAAGCTTGGGAAAGGATCTGAAAGCAGTGGATCCAGAAACGAATTATTCCGGTAGAACACGACCGTTCCGAGTATGAACAACAGCGTGTTGTCTAAAGAGTTAAACCGAAATAATCCCTGATTTCTGCCTTCTTCTAGAAAACTGCGCAGCATACGCCAAATGGGATGAAGATAGCGCTGAATCGTTTCCACTCGCGGTGAGGAAGATGAAATTTCTCTCTGAAAGATCGCAACCATTTCAGGATCGCTCATACGAAAATAGATGACGTTCTTAAGCAGTTCGCGTATTCCTTCTACCGGTTTATTCCGGTATTTGTCCCATTCTGACATGAGTATTCCTGGGAAAAACATCTCGAAAATTGCGCTAAACACATTGTTTTTTCCGCCAAAATGATAGGATACGAGAGCGACATTCGCGCCCGCCTCCTCACAAATTTGCCTTACTGTCGTAGCGTCAAATCCTTGCTTGGCGAACAGCTTCTTCGCTGCAAACAATATTCTGTACTTTATATCCGATTCCTCAGTAGGCATATAATCTGCTCCTTAAGCGACATTTGTGCTGGCATCTTCGCGGACTGCGTGAACGGAAACCTTATCTTTACGAATCGCAACAGCCGCAAGCCCTAAAGCCAACGACACGAGTAATATCCACAGCAAGGCCGTGATGCTCGAACCGACGCTAGGTCCTCCGAACAACAAATTCATACTGCCGCGAACAGCATAAGTGGCTGGCAAATAATCGCTGAGATGATGATAAAAGCTAGGCAACAGCTCCCTTGGAACCATGGCTCCAGAAGAGACCAGTTGCAGGGAAAGCATAATAATATTAAAAAGCATACCTGCCATGCCAAACAAAAGCAAGAAGAACTGAGCAACAAACATAAAGACTAATAGGAACAGACTTTGGAATAACCAAATAGAAATAAATCCGTCTTTCGACTGTCCTCCAAAGGCCATGACTAAGGAAGCTCCCACTAATGCGACAACGACTGCGGCTACAACGTTAATAACACTACGAGCTGCAAACCGCTGCCAGCGGTTAACGCTGTGACTGAGCGCTAGGGACGATTGTTCCATGTTCATTCCCATAATCATAGCGCCAACAAAGGAAGCTAAAACTAACATCATCGGTACCATCTGATTGTTCATGCCATCCACTTTATTAGAATAGTCAAAAACAGACGTTACGCGTTCGGACAGCCCTTTGGCAATTCCGTCTGCCTGCACTGCAGGAACTTTCGCTTGCGCCAGCACGGCAGCTGCACCTTGTGCAATGGCTTGTTTATTAACTGTAGCCGTCACATTTGCTGCGACACTGGACATCATACTTTTAATGAGAGCAGGATTTGATTCATTAATATAATAATGAATTTGAGCTTTCCCACCTGGAGTTTGGAGCTGTGCCGAAAAATTAGAAGGCAGCTGCAGCACCATTTGAACATCCCTGTCATTTAGCTGTTTCTGTGCTTCTTGTAAAGATGTCACAGGAGTAACTTTGAATGGAAGATTTTGCTTCAGTCCGTCCAAAATTTGCGCCCCCATACCGTGGTCCTCATTCACAACCGCGATTGTTAGCTGTTTCGTATTGCTGGTCACGCCGTCATAGGCCGTCATCCAAATCACACTGAAAATGATTTGAAACATTAATGCCGTTACAATACCGACAATGGTTGTAGGGCGTTTGAAAAATTGCTTTAATGCTTGTTTCATAGGTTTCTCTCCCTCTGTTTTCTATTCTCAAACACTTGTTTTAAACAAATGTTTTAAACACTTGTTTAAGTATATGCATAACGCAAAACATTGTCAATCATGAAAAATAAAAAAAGACCCGCAGCGGGTCAACGACAATATGTATAATCAAAATAGAAAACAACCAAATAACCATAGTCAGATAGGGGAAAGAGGATGACACCATTTACGGCGAAAGTAATCGAGATCATAAGGTCAATCCCGGAGGGCAAAGTGATGACCTATGGACAAATAGCTAAACTAGCTGGCAGCCCTAGAGGAGCAAGACAGGTCGTTAGAATTCTTCATTCGATGAGCGATAAATATAAGCTTCCATGGCATCGAGTGATTAATGCAAAGGGCGAAATTGCGATTGCAGACGATGAATCGAGTTCGCTGCAGGAGTTGTATCTGCAGGGTGAAGGGATAGAGCTTAATTTATATCACCGAGTGGATTTAGCACGTTATCAGTTTCATCCCCCCTCTTAAGGTCGACACTCACCCCTTACGAAAGGTAGCTGATCCAATTTGCGCAGTTACTTTCAGCGTGTCCAAGCTATTCTTGTTCTCCGCTGTTTTGCTATGATCAGGCTTTACAGGGCCAATCACTACAGATTGTTGTATTGGAGACAATGCTTGCTTCATTTGTTGAGGATTGACACTGTATGCAAGCTGAAAAACATGTGTTGGTGTAAATCTGAGCACATCGCTGCCTTCAATAGACTCAGGAAGTGAGTTGTTAAATATAACGATCAGGTGAGCTTCATCTGAAACGGCCGTAATCCAGTGCCACCAACCCATAGGAATAAACACCACTTGCCCAGGTTTAGCAGAGTACGTTAATAATTGGAGGGAGAAAGGATCAAACACGGCGACGATGACTTCCCCCGAAATGATATAGTCGAGCTCGCCGGCATTCGGATGCCAGTGAGGTTCCCGGATATGATTTTTTGTCAGGAAAAGATCAGCGAGTGCAACGCCCTGCATAGCGGGTAATTGAGTGGATGTGACCTCATAAGCAACATTTTTCTCATCTCTGCGGTAGAGCGTGTTTGACTTCACTTCAAACATCAGATTAGGTGCACCGGATGAGAGGAAATTTGGAGAACCGTGGGCCATTTTTCCCGTTACGTTATTTGAACCAGCCATTGTCTTTGCTCATTCCTTTCCATGAATCATTATGACAACAGCATATGCCCAGATTCTTCTTATGGTGTGAAATTTAAGCATAATAAAAAAGGATAGAGCATCGGATTGTCGATCTGATCGCTCTATCCTTTTATTCGTTTAGTTCCGAGCAGGAGGAGCCATAAATTCCGGACCTACTGGATCGGTAATCGTCTCCTTAAGAATGGCATCGACACGGTTCATGTCTTCCGCGGTAATCTTCCAGCCGCTTACGCCGCGAACAGGAGACAATTGTTCAGGATTGCGTGCGCCCCATAAGGCAACAGAAGCTCCGGGCTGATCAAGAACCCAGCGTACTGCAAACTCTGTAATGGTCTTATTATAGCCGCTAGCTATTTCAGTTAGCTTCTCGACAGCGAGCAGGTATTGCTCATAACGAGGCTGCTGGAATTTTGGATCGTTGTTGCGCAGATCATCGCCCTTGAATTCTGTGTTCAGCGTCATTTTGCCGGTAAGCAGGCCGCGGCACAAGCTGCCGTAGAGCAATGTTGCAATATTATTTTCACGGCAGAACGGAAGTACATCCTGCTCAATCTCTCGCTCGAACAGATTGTAAGGAGGTTCATTGGAGTGCAGCGGAGCAGCCTCCAGCCACTCTTTCATTTGCTCAGGGGAGAAGTTGCTCACCCCGATTGCTCTTATTTTGCCTGTTTTGTACAGCGCATGCATCGCTTCAGCCGTTTCTGAGATTGGAACGAGCGGATCTGGCCAATGCACCATATATAAATCGATATAATCCGTCTTTAGACGGCGGAGTGAATCATCAATTTCTTTGTTAATTTGCTCTTTGGTTGCGTTACGTCGTACGCCGCCTCCCTCTAGCAATTCCAATCCGACTTTAGTAGCAATGACAACCTGATCGCGTTTTCCATATTGTCTAATCGCCTCGCCTACAATTTCCTCAGAACGGCCAGCTCCGTATGCAGGTGCTGTATCCAGAAGATTGATGCCTTCGTCAAGGGCGTGCAGGATCGTTCGAATCGATTGCCCTTCATCGGTTCCGCCCCACATCCAGCCGCCCATCGCCCAAGTACCTAGACCAATGCGGCTTACTTCTATTCCAGAACTGCCCAATACTGTTCGTTCCACGTCCTTATCCTCCATCTCCATTAACGAATTACTGCCTCATTCTCAACATCCTGCGAACCTAACCGCGACGCGGCGGATGGCCGGCTCCAATTAATGTTCTTCTAAGGTGTTCAGCGGTACATCTTGTTCCTTCTCCGGCTGGCCGAGGGGATAGACTCTAGCCATTTCATTATTGTCATCCACATGCTGGATGTACACTTGAACCCCATTATATGTAACGTTAGCCATCACAGGTGAAGCAGCAATTTCTTGAGCACGTTGTTTATTCATTGCAGTAGCCTCCTTGTTCGTTAATAACAGCTGTATTATCTGCAGTCCACTGCTTAAATATGCCAATTTAGCCGCCGCAACTTATATTTTAGCACTTATTTCTTTTTTTCGTTTCGTACGTAATAAATCTTCAAAAGCACCTGAACCTAACAACACACCGAATAAAATAAAGATGAAACCGATCATTTGGGTTGCCGCAATCTTTTCCCCTAGAAAAACAACTGCCCCAATCAATGCGAAAAACGGATTTAAATTAATGAAAATGGATGCCTCGGCAGCGCCGATTTTCCCAACTGCATCGTTGTACATCATATGTCCAAGGGCTGTCGCAATAATAGCAGATGAGAAGAAAGCGGCCCACAACAACGGTGAACCATGTGCCATGCTTGCAAGTCCGTTTGGCTCAATAATTTGACTAATGACAAACAAGATGACGGAGCCTATGAGGAGCATATACCCTGTCATTAGACGGGGATCGAGTGTACCCGATACCCTCTTAATGATGATGAAACTGATCGCTTGCGACAAAATAGCTAAGAACACATACACATCGCCCAGCGAAATGCTGCTGACTCCGCCGCCGCCTTCAAGCACAATGAACGCAACACCGCTGATGCCAAGAAGAACGCCAATGATTCGAGGCCATGTCACTTTATCGCCTAGAAATAAAATCGCTAAAACGGTTGTTAATATAGGCCCCGTTCCTAAAATAAGTCCTCCATTGGAAGCAGAAGTATGCGCCAGTCCGTTAGATAGAAAGTAGTGATGCCCGACGACATTAAATAGTGCACCGATCAACACATAAACGAATTCTCTTCTCGTCAGCTTCCGGACTTTCTTCATCAAGAGCAGAATAACAAACACAGATACGGCGGCTGTAAAAATACGAAGCGCGGTCATCGTAACCGGCATAAAGTTCGCAACTAACACTTTAGTTGCAATGACATTAAATCCCCATCCGATCATGACACAAAATAATATAAAATAAATTTGCTGTTTCTTCACCATGGCTTCTGACTTCCACCCTGTATATTTAATAAATTCGTTCAATCCCTTTCATCATATAACAAAACTCTCATCAATATCTAATGTTCCACTATTTCCAATACATACCATTCATATATTATAATGAGTCTATAGTTAAGCAATAAATTGGAGACTACTTTATAGCGGGGAAGTGGAAATAATGATTCATTTTAAAAGAGCAAGTGAAATTCCGTTAAATGTCCTTGTAGATACATGGAATAAGGGGTTTGAGGGTTACTATGTCAATTTGAATATGACGCTCAGTTCGATGGTAAGCAAATGTGCGACGGAAGACATTGTACTGGATGCCTCTATTATTATGTACGATGACGATGTCCCTATTGGATTTACGCTTAACGGCATTCGTGAGATGAATAAGCAAATGATCGCATGGAACGGAGGTACAGGCATTGCTCCAGAATATCGCGGACGAGGTTTAGGGAAGCCTCTGCTAGAAGAGAGTATTAAAGTGTATAAAGAGCTTGGCGTAACGTTCGCTACGTTAGAGGCATTCCTGCAAAATACGCCGGCGATTAAACTATACAAGAGCTGCGGATATAAAACGGTAGATCATCTAATGTATCTCGTACGTAAAGATGAGTCTGTGTCCGTCCCTTTTTCGAGTGAAGCTAGTCTTGATTTATATGATTATAAAATAGGTGCCCCAATTGATGTACACTCGTTGCCCTTTTACAACGGATCCACTCCATGGCAGACTCAGTGGCAAACGTTAAAGTCGGCTCAATCACTCATATTACTAGCTGATGGGGTAGAGGTTGGCTACGCCTTATTCAAGCGCGCATATAATAAAGATGGCGAACTTACCGCGATTACACTTTTCCAATGTGAAGTTGCTCCTGACCGGAACGATAGGGCAGACATTTATTTGGCAATTCTCTCGCATGTTTATAGCGGTGCGCCTAACAAGACTGCCTTTCATTTATCTAAATCGAGTAAACAGGAACTCATAGATTTATTATTAAGCCATCAATTTGTAACTCAATCTGAGTTTGTATATATGACTCTGCCCTTGGGTGATCAGAAGTAATGAGACGAATATTCACACTTAAATATGGAATAGATGCTCCCTTTTGGGTTGGCTTTTTAACGATTTTAGGTTTGGTTTTAACAGTAATTAGCTGCTTTGGCTTGCCTCAGAGTATTCTCGGCGTTATTTTCGGCGGGTTTATGTTTGTAGAAGGGGTATGGATGTTCCTGTACTCAACCGTTATTAAAATACGCCATCGCCATGTTATTATTGATCTAGCAGAGATTAAGCAGGGCGACAAGGTGCTTGATGTTGGGACAGGGCGAGGGCTGCTGGCGATTGCGGCAGCGATGCGAGGTGCTGCTGTAACAGCCATCGATAAATGGTCGGCGTGGGATCTCAGCGGGAATGGAAGGCAGACCTTTGAAGATAATAGAATCAGTGAAGGTGTTCCGAGGATCGAGCTGCTGGATGGCGATGTGCAGGACCTTCCTTATCAAGATGAAACGTTCGATGCTGTCATTTCTAATTTTGTCATTCACAATATAAAGAAGCCTGAAGAGCGGAAGACAGCTGTAGAACAAATGTGGAGGGTGCTTAAGAAAGGCGGCGTATTGGTCATTTCAGACATTGCGAAGATTAATGAGTACACCGAAATATTACGGAACAAAACAGCAGAAGTGAAAGTTCAAAGTATTTATTATACTTTTCCTTTCTCTAAAATTGTGGTTGCTCATAAGAAATAGTCTGTTACAAAAGATACTAATAGGAAAAGGAAAGTTATCTATGGATAAAATAAGATGCGGCTGGGTAAATCAAGACCCGCTTTATATTGCGTATCATGATGAGGAATGGGGTAAGCCTCTCTATGATGAGCAGAAATTGTTCGAGCTGCTTATGCTGGAAGGGATGCAGGCAGGATTAAGCTGGTATACAATCCTGAAGAAAAGAGAAAATTACCGCTTAGCCTTTAATGGCTTCAACCCTGAACTCATTGTGAAATATGACGAGCACAAAATAGAAGAGCTAATGAACAACGAAGGGATTATTAGAAATCGCCTCAAAATTGGGGCTATCATTCAAAATGCCAAAGTATTTTTGCAGATTCAGAAAGAAGAGGGAAGCTTTGCAAAATACATTTGGAGCTTTGTGGGCGGTACTCCGAAAATCAATCATTGGCGGACATTAAGTGAGGTGCCTGCTACAACGGAAATATCCGACCAGATGAGCAAGGCGCTGAAGAAAAAAGGAATGAAGTTTGTCGGTTCTACGATTTGCTGTGCGTTTATGCAGGCTTCAGGCATGGTTAATGATCATATAGCGGACTGTTTTTGCAGTCAGAAATAATAACAATTGTACACAGGGGGTCTTGGTCGGTACCAAGGTCCTTTTCATTTCAAATTGGGTTCACGTTACTTCTCGTTATTTAAATTCAGTTTAAATTCTAAAGTTAAAGTGAGTGATGTGGAATCGAGAAACAGATCATAAACTTGAGAGTGAAGGGAAGAACCATATGAAGATAGAGAAGAAGCAAAGAAATTGGAGGCAATTTGTCGATCTAATTCGTAAATCGGAGCCTCCGAAGCTGCTGCTAGGCATTGCTTTGGTATTAAGTTTAGCGACAACACTTGTCAATTTAACCATTCCGGTTTTCACTAAAAATCTGGTGAATGGATTTTCTATGGATGCGCTAAGCGGCCCGCAGATCGCTGGGATGGCGATCGCATTTATACTGCAGGTCATTTCCGGCGGTGTGTCCGTCTATTTATTAAATCGCGGTGGAAATCAGATTGTCGCGAATATTCGGGAAAGGTTATGGCGCAAAATGATTTCACTTCCGGTTCCCTATTTTGATAATCATCAGACCGGGGAAACGGTAAGCAGAGTAACCAATGATACAGGTGTCATCAAAGGACTTATTACGGAGCAATTGACGGGATTTATTACAGGAATCATATCGATTATTGGATCGATTACGATATTGCTCTATATGAATTGGAAAATGACACTGCTCATGTTCATCGTTTTTCCGATTGCGGCGCTTATTTTTGTACCGGTCGGCAGAAAAATGTTTAAACTGTCTAAGGGAATACAACAGGAAACTGCACATTTTACATCGACACTTAATCGTGCCGTATCTGAAGTGAGGTTAGTTAAAGCTTCGGGAGCGGAGGAAGTGGAATATAATCAGGGCGTGAGCGGCATACGGAAGCTGTATGAATTCGGCCTACGAGAAGGGAAACTGCTCGCGATTATTTCTCCGATGGTATCCTTCGTCATTCTGCTGCTGCTCGTTGCTATTATTGGATTTGGCGGCGCGCAGGTCTCTTCGGGGGCGATGTCTGCGGGTGAACTGGTTGCCTTCATTCTATACTTGTTTCAAATTGTCATGCCGTTAACGCAAATCAGCCAATTTTTCACTCAGTTTCAGAAGGCGATGGGAGCGGCTGACAGTATCATTGAAATTTTGGGAACCGAAGAAGAAGATCAAGAAACGGGTATCGTTGCCACATCATCCAATAAGCCAATCATCGTCGATCATCTATCCTTCGGTTATAAAGAGGACGAACCGATATTACGTGATGTCAGCTTCACGATTGCACCGGGTAAAGTAACTGCGATTGTAGGCCCCAGCGGGGGCGGGAAAACAACCTTTTTCTCTTTGCTCGAACGGTTTTATAAGCCGACCTCAGGAGCGATACGCTTAGGAGAGAAGGAAATTAGTCAATTTTCGCTCCAGTCTTGGAGAAGACAGATCGGTTATGTATCGCAGGAAAGTCCAATCATTGCCGGGACGATCAGGGACAATATTTGTTATGGTTCAGACCGAGAAATTACGCAGCAGCAGCTCGAGTGGGCGGCTCAAATGGCTTATGCAGATCATTTTATCCGTGAACTGCCTCAAGGTTATGACACGGAGGTCGGCGAGCGGGGCATGAAATTGTCTGGCGGGCAGCGCCAGCGTATTGCTATTGCTCGAGCATTGTTAAGAGATCCGCAAATTTTAATGTTGGATGAAGCGACATCGAATCTAGATAGTAAATCGGAAGATGTTGTGCAGAAGGCGCTGGCTAATTTAATGGAAGGGCGCACGACGATTGTTATTGCTCACCGTCTGTCTACTGTAGTCGATGCAGACCTGATTGTCTTCGTTGAAAAAGGCCGCGTCACAGGAAGCGGGACGCATGAACAGCTGTATCGGAATCATTCGTTGTACCGTGAATTTGCTGATCAGCAGCTGCGTATGCAGGTCACCACGTAGGTTAATTAGTAAGCTAAATAGAGAAGGGGTTCGTAGTGGTTAATATTTTGGTAGTAGATGATGATCCGCATATCCGCGAATTGGTTAGTCTGTTTCTGAAGAGGGAAGGATTCGAAGTTTACGAGGCTTCCGATGGAGAAGAGGCTTTGCTTAAGCTGGAATCGGTGAAGGCGGATATGGCTATTCTCGATATCATGATGCCGAACATGGATGGGTGGCAGCTTTGCAAGGAGCTAAGAAGAGATTATGATTTCCCACTTCTGATGCTTACAGCGAAAGGGGAAACTATCGATAAAATTAAAGGCTTTGAGCTCGGAACAGACGATTATCTCGTCAAGCCATTCGAACCTGCAGAGCTAGTTGCTAGAGTAAGAGCGCTGCTGAAACGTTACAGAATATCGGTCTCCCAAACGGTTACCCTAGGTCATCTGTCGATGAATCGTCAGACGTTTGAAATGAAGGTGCGTGAGCAAGACGTAATCCTGCCGCTCAAAGAATTCGAGTTGCTATTCAAACTAGCTAGTCATTCTGGCAAAACGCTGGCAAGGGAGCAGTTGATTGAAGATATATGGGGATATGACTTTGACGGCAACGAGCGAACCTTAGACGTCCATATAAGCAGATTGCGTGACAAATTTGGGGAGTGGCAGTTGCCCTTAAAGATTACGACCGTTCGGGGACTCGGTTACAGGCTGGAGGGGAATCAATGAGAAAACTGCCGGCATGGATGAAAATATTGCTTGGAATTATCTTTTGGGTAGGTGGAATTACAGCAACCGTCTCTGCCGCATTCCTGCTGACCTCGTTCATCTATCGAAATATCGATTACCATCCTTCCAATTATGTAACACAGCTGATTAACACTTTGATAGGATGTATTCTCATGTTCATTTTGCTGGTCTGTTTCGTTCTTTACCACAGGCCCAAACAAATGGCATTAATTGATATGATCACTGGCGCCATGAAGCAAATCGCTAAGGGCGATTTTAGCGTCCATCTAGGCAATAAATCACAATTCCCAGACGAATATAGCGAAGTTGTTGACAATCTTAATATGATGGCGCACGAATTAAAGCAGATTGAAGACATGCGGCAGGAGTTTATCTCTAATGTCTCTCACGAAATTCAATCGCCATTAACGTCTATAAACGGCTTCGCTCAGGCACTGCAAAGTGATCAACTCAGCAGCGAGGAGCGGCAGCATTATTTGTCCATTATTGAGACGGAGAGCAAGCGATTATCAAAACTAAGTGATAATCTGCTCAAACTAACTTCTCTCGATTCTGAACATCATCCATTTGATCCTAAGCCGTATAGTCTAGACGGACAGCTGCGAAGCATTGTTCTAGCATCTGAACCGCAGTGGTTAGACAAATCCATTGATGTGGAACTCCGTCTAGTCGAAACGAACATCGTTGCAGATGAAGAGATGCTTAGTCAAGTATGGAACAACCTTATTCATAACAGTATTAAATTTACACCCATAGGCGGGACGATCACGATAGCAATAGAACCGCACGATAATAAAGTAACGGTATCTATAGCGGATACAGGAATTGGTATATCAGAGGAAGATCAGACACGGATTTTCGAACGGTTTTTTAAAGGAGATAAGTCTAGAAACCGCTCAATCGGCGGCAGTGGACTTGGGCTGTCCATTGTGAAGAAGATTATCGATAAGCATCACGGAACCATTGAAGTGGATAGCAGACTTGGAGAAGGGACCAGATTCCGTGTGCATTTACCGCTTAAGCAAGAAACAAGACATTGATTTATACCGATTCATTGATCTTATATGCACTCGCTCTTGTATATGAGATAGCCGTATTGATTTGGTTCGCAATTTCTTTGAACGAAGCAGCGCAGCTAAAACATAGACGGTTATCTCTAATTTGTTTGCCGCAGCACTCACAAGGATAAGTAAGATTGTTATAGCTTCTTGAGAGTTTGCCTTGTTTGATATATTTAATAATGACCGAAGTATGTATTTGCGTAGCCTCACTTAGTTCTTTAGTTGTAGCATTTGGGTGCTTCCATAAGTATTTTATGCAGCAATCTATGTCAGCATCTATTTGGCTACTACAGGAAGGGCACAAGTTTCTAAGGTTTTTTTGGAATACAGCCCCGCAATTTGGGCAATTATCAACGTGTAAGCTCATTGTGATCATTCCTTGTAGTGGTATAGGAATATAGTGCTAATATAGTCGTATATTACTACATAAATGCACCCATAACAATACAAAAAAATCCAGTTCGCTTTGACTCATTACAGCTTCATCGATTTTAATAGGAATGAACTGAAGATACGAAAGAAGATGATATTTTGATACATGTAGCAGGCGCCATTGATCACCATACCAGATGTGCTCATTATCACAGTGAGATTGATATTATCGCTATTAAATTCAAATGCTGCGATACCTACTATGGCTGTTATTTCTGCCATGAGGAAGCAGCGGGGCATGAGCCTATTGCTTGGTCAAGAAATGAGTGGGACACCAAAGCTGTCCTATGCGGACAGTGCGGCACTGAGATGACGATTCATGATTACTTGAACAGTAATTATATTTGTCCTACTTGTCACGCTCATTTTAATCCAGGATGCAGAAACCATTATCATCTGTATTTTGAATGGAAGTAAGAGAAAACAATAATAGAAGAGATGACTCTAGCTGAGTGATCTCTTCTTTTGTTTACCCCTTAAGCACAAAGGAAATTCCGTCCTCATCATGGATATGGCAAATGTGCCCTTGTCACATTTTATCCATATATAATGGAAAAACATACCTAGAAAATTACCAAATAACGGTGTAATATAATTTTTTGTCGAAAATATTTAATGCTGTAAAAATTTAGATTGGTAGAAGGGTAAAGGAGACGGAGAATGCTTACTAGAAAGATAAAATGGAAAATTAAATTTAAGTTGAACTTAAGCCTAAGTGCTAAGATCAATTTCATTGTATTAGGTATCGTTTTATTTTTGTCTGCTGTTATCGGCGTGGCAGTGATCGAGCAGGAAAAGGAAGGTATAAAACAATTTGCAACGGATAAAGCAAAGGGCGATCTAGATTTAGCTTATCGTTACTTGGACGCTAAATATCCTGGTGATTGGGCTTTTAATAATGGCCAACTATTCAAGGGACATACCGTTATAACGGATAACAATGATATTGTGGATGAAATCGGTAAAGTTACGGGAGATACCGTAACCGTGTTTCAATGGGAGACGCGTATTATTACGAATGTCATGAAAGATGGGCAACGTGCAATAGGAACCAAAGTATCACCGGAAATAGCTGATGTAGTTCTAAAACAAGGTAAGCCTTATTATGGTGAAGCAAATGAAGTGGGAAATATCTATCAGGCGGCATATATGCCTATAAAAGATGCAAAAGGGACAACTATGGGTATCTTCTATGTCGGCGCACCGCAAAACATGATCGATGAAACGGTAAACAAATTCTTGAAAGGATTCATTACCGTTCTCGTTATTACGATTCTTATTTCATCGCTCATTACATTCTTGTTTACGAGAAAATTGAAGAAGAGATTGTCGGCTATCGCTACAGCACTTGATCGTGCAGGGAATGGAGATTTCACTACTGAGATTGTAGATAAATCCGGAGATGAGCTTAGCGATCTTGCAAGCAGTTATAATCGAATGAAGAGCAGTCTCAGCACGATGATTCAAGAAGTGCTGCGCACGTCCGAGCAAGTTGCCGCTTCATCCGAAGAGCTGACAGCTGGAGCCGAGCAGACAAGCCAAGCAACGAAGCATATCACAGAGGTTATTCAGCAAGTGGCAAGCGGAGCTGAGAGCCAAATGACAAGCGTAGAAGAGAGCGAGAAAGCGCTGGAAGAAGTAACGGTTGGCGTGCAGCATATTGCTGAAAGCTCATCGGATATCGCTGAAAGAGGCAAATATACAGCGGATAAAGCCAAACAAGGCGGAGAGCTTGTGGAAAGCACCGTTAACCAAATGAATGCGATCTATCATTCTGTACATGAGAGCGGAGAAGTCATCCAATCCTTAGATGAAAGATCGACAGAGATCGGTGAAATTACGCAGGTTATTACAGATATCGCAAGCCGTACGAATTTACTAGCCTTAAATGCAGCCATTGAGGCAGCAAGAGCAGGTGAACACGGCAAAGGCTTTGCCGTTGTAGCAGATGAAGTTCGCAAGCTCGCAGAGCAATCGCAGCAATCCTCAACGCAAATTGCCGAATTAATTGAAGTGATTCAGCGTGATATGACTCGCTCGAATGAGTCGATGCATCAAGTGAAAATAGACGTACAAGATGGGCTTGGAATTGCGAATAAAACGCAAGAAAGTTTTGCGGAAATCCTCGCTGCAATGGAGCAAATGGGAGCGCAAATCGACGAGATGGCAGCAACAGCGCAGCAAATGTCAGCAAGTGCCGAGGAGGTTACAGCGACGGTGGCTGGAATTACGGCTATATCGAAGGAAAATTCCGCGCATTCTCAGAATGTAGCTGCTTCTGCAGAGGAACAACTTGCATCGATGGACGAAATATCCGCATCTGCAAATGCCCTGTCTGAAATGGCAATCCACTTGCAGCAATTGATGAGTAAATTTAAAGTACAATAAATACAATCCGGCGCCTGATATTCAATGATCAGGCGTCTTTTTGATTTAGTCTGGGAGGAAATGGAGATTGGAACAAGGAATACAACATAGATTATAGAAATGAAATGATAAACACGAGGAGGCTAAGAGTTCTTATGAATGCTATTAAGCGCCGAATACAAGAATTGGTTCAATATGCTCCTCCACGAACTGCAGAGGCAGCTGAGCTTGATCGTTTTTGGGACAACGTCCTTATGAACTTCGATCATAAACCTCTAAATGGATCCATGAATCCTTACAAGAGTCCGTTAAACGGTGTTGATGTTTATCATGTGACATATGAAGGCTTTGATGAGACGCCTGTCCATGGCTGGTATTTAGTTCCTTCATTTTTGAATTTAGATCAATATCCATGTATTGTCATATATCAAGGGTACACCGCAGATCGGGGCTTGCCGGAGAGATATGCTTCCTGGCTTCTACTTGGTTACGCTGTCTTTGCGGTAGATACAAGAGGACAAGGCGGAGATACAGGGAATAGGCTGTATAGTGCTCATGGCACAACCAAAGGGTGGATTACACAAAATATTACCCAGAAGGAACAAAGCTACTATATGGCGGCGGCCATAGATGCGGTGAAAGCTGTGGATTGGGTCAGCAGCCGTGCCGAAATCAACCCTTACAAAATTGCGGTAATGGGCGGCAGCCAAGGGGGAGGACTCGCTTTGCTAGCCTCAGCGCTTAACACTAAAGTGTCACTAGTTATTGCAGACATTCCGAATATGTGCCATCTCGATTTTGGCGTCATGCATTCTGTGGGGTCTTTAGCAGAGGTAGCAGAATATGTGAAGCGTCGCCCCGACCAATTCGATCTCGTTATGCACAATTTGGCATTCTTTGACGTGATGAATTTAGCCTATCGTATTCATTGTCCTGTTCGGATGTCAGTGGGGCTGAAGGATACAGTCTGCTGGCCGGAATCGATCTTCGCTGCGTACAATCAGATTCAGGCCGAGAAGCATTTAGACGTTCATCCTTTCTCCGGGCATGAGGTCGGTGAACCTCAGCTGCGTATGCATATGGAGTATTTACAGCAATGGAAGCTTAGGGATTGATCATAAGAAGTGGCTTTACGCAATATCGAAGTTGAAGAACAAAAAAGGGGGGGTATCCCGTTGCCAAAATGGCCTTGGGACACCCCCCTTATTCACATTATATTTTGTAAGGATCTCTGCTTCTTTCGATCATGCCGACAATGAGCGCACCGATAAGTTGCAGTACGGTTTTGACGATAATCTGACCTAAGATGGCATAGCCAACTGCATCCCATGGTAGGAATCCTGCACCGAGCGGGGACAAGCCGATAATAATAAACACGACACTGTCAATAATGCCGCCGACAATGCCGCTGTACATCACTTTCAGCGACATTGGCAGGTTCAGTCTCGTATAAATTTCAGTATCCGTTGATTCAGAGATTAAGAACGTAACGGCGGAAGCGAACACAATCCATAGCGTGTCGCCGAGCAGATAAGAAGTAACCGCCGACAAAACCATAGCTACTACGATCGTAGTGTAAGTTTTAGCGCGACCAACAGCATTTTGCACGAGGTCACGAAGAATGAAAGTAACGCCGATCAGGAATGATCCGGCAGGCACAATAAGTGCGCCCAATGATAACGGTGCAAACGAAGCCGTCACAACGTTCGCTAACGTTATAGCAACTAAATATAAAAGAATGAGCAGTATATTCAAATAAATGTCCTCCTATCGATTATCCACTTTTTCAGGATACAAGTCATGATTGAGCAGACGATGCTCAGCCATTGCTTCGTACTTCGTTCCAGGCTTACCCCAGTTGCAGTACGGATCGATCGAGATGCCGCCTCTAGGCGTGAATTCACCCCATACTTCAATGTAACGCGGCTGCATTAAATCAATGAGATCGTTCATAATGATATTGATGCAGTCTTCGTGGAAATCACCGTGGTTGCGGAAACTGAACAAATACAGCTTCAGCGATTTGCTTTCCACCATTTTCTGATCTGGAATATACGAGATATAGATCGTCGCAAAATCCGGCTGTCCCGTAATCGGACACAAGCTTGTAAATTCAGGGCAATTAAACTTTACGAAATAATCTCGGTCTGGATGTTTGTTATCAAAAGACTCGAGAAGCTTAGGATCATAGTTGAAAACATAGCTCGTGCCTTGATTGCCGAGAAGGGTAATGTCCTTCATTTCGTCTTTGCTTCTACCTGCTGACATAAAAAAATCTCCTCCCTTTTCTATGGGCTTACGCCGTAAATGAAAAGAAGAACGAGATTCCTGGAACTTGCTCTAAATTGTAAAAAAACTAAAAGCAATAGAAAAAAACGATACCTATACATGTAACGATAGTGTCGTTTATGTCCTTAGTTTTTTATAGAGGGAGTTCGCGAACCTCTCCTAAGATCTTTTAAAATAACGATCTTAGATTTTCTTCTTCAATTTTATTCATCAGTACTATACCACAGACCTGCGTAAGATGCACCCATAAAAAAATCCGCGATCGCCAAGACCGCGGATGTTGATTCGTTATTTGTTGGTACTGTGCTGTTTGCCTGGCAGTTTATCTCCAGGTGTGCCTTTGCCGAAGCGTCGTTTATTTTTCTCAGCTTTCGCCTGAGTGTCGTGCAGTTTCTCCACAAATTCATGCGTATTATCCATGGACAGAACCTCCTTAATAAGGGATCATTTGTTACTATAACCACTTGGGTATGAAAACATGAATGACGCCCTACCCCTATTGCTTTTTGTTTTTTAAACGATTATGATGTGGTTAAAAATATAACGGGAGCCTGCGGAAGCAAGCTGAGAGTACGACTATACTGTCGTAGACCGTTCGAACCTGTTGGGTAATGCCAGCGTAGGGAGTAACCGTGTAAAGAATACACATGGATTACCCATGTGTTTTTTTATTTGGTATTTAATGATTTCTGCGTTTTTGAATCCTCTTTATCCCTCTGCAGTTCATTATCCACCGGTTCCAATAACGTACAGAATGGAAGGTTGGATGAACGATGCTGATGAATCGTATTGCTTCGCTCGTAGACCAAGTAAGAGCAGCAAATCCGCTTGTACACAACATTACGAATGTTGTCGTGACGAACTTTACAGCCAACGGTTTACTTGCATTAGGCGCATCCCCAGTGATGGCCTATGCCAAAGAAGAAGTCGCTGACATGGCGAGAATCGCCGGAGCGCTTGTGCTCAATATGGGGACATTGACCGAAGAGGTCGTTCAGGCCATGATCATCGCTGGCAAATCAGCGAACGCACACCATGTTCCTGTTGTGTTTGATCCAGTTGGTGCCGGAGCTACCCCATATCGGACAGCTGCTGCCCGGAAGATTGTGCAAGAAGTAGAAGTTAACGTGATTCGGGGGAATGCGGCTGAATTAGCCCATGTCATCGGTGAACGATGGGAGATTAAGGGTGTGGACGCAGGGAAGTCTTCTGGTGAAGATACCATACTGCTAGCACAGAAGGCCGCTAAACAGCTAAATACGATTGTTGCCATTACGGGCAGAGAGGATGTCATTACGGATGGGGAGTCTGGATATTTGATTCGAAATGGACATCCACTACTTACCAAGGTGACTGGAACAGGCTGTTTACTCACCTCAGTCATTGGCGCATTTTTGGCAGTGGAGAAAGACTGGCTCTTAGCGGGAGCTTCAGCGTTGACCACCTACGGGGTAGCAGCAGAAATAGCCGCTAACCGAAAAGCAGAAGAAGGGCCAGGCAGCTTCCAAATCGAGTTATTAAATCAATTGATGAAAGTATCCTCTGAAGACATCCAAAGTGCTGGATCAGTGCAGGAGCTGGCAAATTTACATCAGGCAGGAGGAGGAGGGCGATGACAATATATAAAGCATTAACGATTGCAGGTTCTGACAGTGGAGGGGGAGCCGGCATTCAAGCAGATTTGAAAACTTTCCAAGAACTCAAAGTATTTGGGATGTCTGCAATAACCGCAGTTACCGCACAGAATACATTAGGGGTCCAAGGCGTGTATCCGCTGCCTGCTAAGGCCGTCATACAGCAGATTGAATCCGTTGGAGCCGATCTAGGTGTTGATGCGCTGAAGACAGGAATGCTGTACAGTGCTGAAATTATTGAGGCTGTGGCTGGATCCATTCAGTCTTTTGGATGGGAGAATGTAGTTGTTGACCCCGTCATGATTGCGAAAGGCGGCGCATCTCTGCTTCAGAATGAAGCAGTTCATGCATTAATTGATCATTTGCTTCCGCTTACGAAAGTCGTTACACCGAATATTCCAGAGGCTGAAGTATTAACAGGTATGTCGATACGAACCTTGGAAGATCAGCAAGAAGCGGCTGAGCGACTAGCTGCTTATGGCGCAAAATATGTAGTCATTAAAGGCGGCCATAGCGAGGCATCTGATGAAGTCGTGGATGTATTGTATGATGGGCGTACTTTTTCATATTATACGGGCTACCGAGTGGACACCCCTCACACCCATGGTACGGGATGTACATTTGCGGCGGCAATAACCGCAGAACTTGCCAAAGGGAATAGTGTTCCAGACGCTGTTCAGACGGCTAAAAAATTCATTCAAGCTGCGATTGAGGACACGTTAGGCATTGGCGGGGGCCATGGTCCGACCAATCATTGGGCATATGGACAAAGACTTGCCAAACAGCAATCCAGAGTTACCCGGGGTGAACGTGAATGACTAGAATTTCAAGCGAAGAGATGAGAAATCTACTGAAATTGTATTTCATCATGGGCAGCGTCAATTGCAAGATAGATCCGCTTCAGGTGATTCGCGAAGCCATCAAAGGCGGCATCACGTTGTTCCAGTTCCGTGAAAAAGGAAACGGAGCTCTATTAGGCGAGGAAAAATATGCGTTTGCGAAGCAAGTGCAATCGGTATGCAGACAACACGGAATTCCGTTTATCGTGAATGATGATATTGATTTGGCTCTGTCGCTGGATGCGGATGGGGTTCATATAGGACAGGATGATGAGTCTGCAGAGGTCGTCCGCCAAAGAATCGGAAATAAGATCCTCGGCGTGTCTGCACACACTTTAGAGGAAGCGAAGCTTGCTGTCTCTCAAGGCGCGGACTATCTTGGCTTAGGCCCTGTGTTTCCGACTACATCCAAAGAAGATGCGAAGGCTGTACAAGGAACGTCGCTCATCCGTCTTCTGCGAGATCAAGGAATGGACATTCCAATCGTCGGGATCGGCGGCATTACCGCCCATAATGCTAAATCAGTCGTTGATGCGGGTGCAGATGGGGTATCTGTTATTTCTGCAATCAGCTTAGCAGATCATGTGCAGGAAGCGGCGCGGGAATTGAAAGAGGCGGTGATAGGCTATGAATGGTGAACCTCAAATTTCGATCGGTATAGAGGACAAGCTGCCTTTTGGAAAATCGCTGCTCTTCGGGCTGCAGCATGTGTTCGTTTCTAATGTATGGCTCGATCCGATCTTTATCGCAGCGATGATTGGGCTTCCGCTTACGCAATCTGCCAATATTGTGAATGCCATATTTATAGGGGCCGGTTTGGTGACATTAGTCCAAGCAACGAAGCTTGTTCGATTGCCTGTGGTGCAGGGGCCGTCTGCGGCGTTTGATGCTTTAATGATTTCAACAGGTAAAGCAGGCGGACTTGCAGCAGCAGGAGGGGGCATTGTATTAAGTGCTCTCATTGTGTTTGTGATGGCGATTACGGGGATTCTTGGACGGCTCAAGATTTTATTTACTCCGGTTGTTTCGGGGACGGTCATTTTTGTCGTCGGCATTGCTTTGTCCGGATTTACACTTTCTGAATTTCTTGGCGGCACGCCGGATTCACCGGGCTTTGCATCTTCTACTACTCTGCTCATGTCGATACCAACGGCATTAACGGTCATTATCCTTTCTGTCTTCGGTAAGGGAAGATGGAAATCGTACGCGTTTCTCATTGGACTCCTTGTCGGAGATTTCATTGCTCTGCTGTTAGGGAAAATCAATTTTGGAATCGTTGGCGAGAAGAGCTGGTTTAGTATCCCGCAGCTATTTCCATATGGAAAGTTCGAGATGAATTGGGCGACGTTCTTACCTTTTTTCATCGCTTATATGGCTGCGGTGATTGAAGGGATGGGAGTATATCAGGCTGCTGCTGATATGACGAATGTGGAATTAGATAGAAGAAGAATCCGCTATGGCTTTGCAGGCGAATCGATCGGATCGATCATTTCTACCTTCTTTGGAGGATTCCCAACAACAGCATATGCACAGAACGTTGGGCTGCTTCGTCTTACGGGAGTAGGATCGAGATATCCTGTAATGATCGCCGCCGTTATTTTTATCATACTCGGATTCGTACCGAAAGCGGGTGCGCTGTTAGCATTAACTCCAGATGCAGTCATCGGCGGCATCTTCTTACCGGCAGCGGCGTCGCTTGTGTTCACCGGAATTTCGATTCTTTCCCGCATTGAGAAGACGGATGCCAATTATATCATTGCGGGTCTATCGATATTGCTGGCAATTGCACTCCCTCCGTACGGCAGCGGAATAAAAGGATTAATAGGCACGATGCTGTCTAACAGTGTGATCGTCGGGGCCGTTTGTTCGATTGTTCTGCACATTCTATTAATCTCTATTCCGAATGCTGTAATGAAGAAGAAATCATAAACCATTCAATGAAGTCTATAAAGAAGCCCTCACCTCTATGAGCATAGCGTCATATGCTGTTTTATAGAAGGGAGGGCTTCTCATGTCAGTCAATTCCCATTATAAGACGGCTCGAAGATATATGAATAAGCAAGTGAAAATTAAAACGAAGTTTGGCAGTACATTTTACGGCAAAATCGTGAAAGTGACTAAAAGTCGGGTGTATTTGAAAGTATCCTCCGTTCAGAACCATAAGAAAGTTCACACTTCGTTTGTTCCGTTTATACTCCCCTTAGTATTATTTGATCTTCTCGTGATTGTACTGCTTGATAGACCGCATCGCAGAAGATTCTATTAAATGACCGGTTCGATATGAACCGGTTTTTTTGTGTTCTGAAGCGCGGACGGAAATATTAACTGTCCTTCTCTCATACATATAAAGGAAGAAAAAAAGATCCAGTTTATTACTTTTTTTAGTGCAAACGAAGGGTGATTGTGCTAGGATATCTTTTATGCAATTGTAAAAGAATAGAAGGTGACATCATGACAGCAACAGCCTCGGAAAATGAACAAACGAATTCAGAGTCCAAGGAATTAAATTTATTTCGCCTGACGTGGCCGATCTTTCTAGAAGTGCTCCTGTTTATGCTCATGGGTATTGCAGATACTTTTATGCTAAGCGCCGTATCGGATAATGCCGTTTCTGCAGTCGGGGCTTCCAATCAGTTAATTCAAATTGCGATCCTCATTCTAGAAGTGATCGGCAACGGTTCTTCCATTGTAATCGCGCAGTACATTGGTTCGAAGATGTACCGTGAAGCTGCGAAGATTTCAGCTCTAGCGGTAACCCTCAACTTTATCGTTGGTCTTATTATTAGTATTATTTTTGTCATTTTCGGTCAAATGCTGCTGCAAGTGCTTCATCTAGAAGGTGAAATTTTACATTTTGCTAAGTCGTATATCCATATTGTCGGCGGAGCGATTTTCTTACAAGCGATCATTAATTCGTTATCAGCCATTATTCGTACTTATGGATTTACGAAGCAGACGATGTATGTCTCGCTCGGGATGAATATTGTTCACGTAGCACTTAACTATTTGCTTATTTCCGGTCACTTGGGATTTCCCGCACTGGGAGTACAAGGCGCTGCGATCTCTACGATCATCAGCCGTGTACTTAGTCTAATCGTGTTCTTCTGGCTGCTCTATCGCGTCATGGAAGTGAGAGTAGAGTTCAAATATTACTTCAATCTTTCTAAGGAATATATTCGTAAAATACTCGGCGTTGGCATTCCGTCTGCCTTCGAGCAAATTACGTACCAAACTTGTCAGACGATCTTTGTATCCTATGCGACCTATTTAGGTGCGCAAGCTTTTGCGGCTAGACAGTATGCTGCGAACATCTCGATGTTCACGTATTTATTCTCGGTCGCGATCGGAATCGGGAATGCGATTATCATTGGACGCTTGGTTGGAGCAAGTCGTAATGACGACGCCTATAAGCGAGCTTGGAAAAGTTTAAGATGGGCGCAAGCAGCTACTCTGCTCATGGTTGCTATTGTCATTTTAGTTCGCAAACCGCTGCTCGGTATATTTACGGATGATCCTGAAATTATTCGGCTAGGCGCACAGGTTATTTTGCTAAGCATCGTTCTTGAAACGGGTCGTACCTTTAACATTGTGCTTATTAACTCCCTTCGTGCTTCGGGAGATGCGAAGTTCCCTGTATATATGGGCCTCATCTCGATGGTGGGCTTAAGTGTTCCGCTCGGATATTTATTCGTGTTCCACTGGAATTTAGGTCTTCCGGGGATATGGCTCGCGATCGCTGCCGATGAGTGGACGCGTGCCTTCATTATGTTCTTCCGCTGGAGAAGCAGAATATGGGAGAAGCATGCGCTTGTACCGCCCAAACCAACAGGAGAATCGGCTGCAGTATCCTCATAATTTGCACTATTTATATAAAAAGGACCGCTTACCTAAGCTTTAGGCAGCGGTCCTTTACGTTTAATTCATTACACCAAATGAGCGCCGCCGTCGATAAGAACGACTGACCCTGTGATGAACCCGTTCTTAGCCAAGTAGACGTAGGACTCCGCAATGTCTTCGGAACTTGCTACACGACCCACTGGCAACTGTGCAGCGATCCCTGCATACATCGCTTGACGTTGATCTTCAGGGATTCCAGCGGACCAGCGATAAGCCAGCAAATAGCAAATTTAGTTACTTGTTACACGTTACTCCTCTTGAAGAAGAAATTCAACTTTTGGTCAGCAAAAGAGCTTCAATTTATTAATATTATGTGACGGTTGCTAAGAAATAGACTTAAATGAATTTATTTTGTGATGAAAATCACATTCTCTCTGCAATGCGTCTGCCACAATAACATCAGGCAAGATAAAAATAGAAAGAAGGTAGACTGCGATGGATTCGGTTATGCTTGGACGTATCCAATTTGCATCGACGACGATTTTTCACTTTATTTTCGTACCGATCTCAATCGGGCTTGCACTATTAATTGCGATTATGGAGTCGATGTACGTTGTCAAAGGAAATGAACAATATAAACAGATGGCGAAGTTCTGGGGGAAGCTGTTCCTCATTAACTTTGCAGTCGGTGTCGTTACAGGTATATTGCAAGAGTTCCAATTCGGTATGAACTGGTCTGAATATTCCAGGTTTGTCGGTGACGTATTTGGTGCACCGCTCGCCGTTGAAGCGCTGCTCGCTTTCTTTATGGAATCGACGTTCATCGGCTTATGGATTTTCGGTTGGGAAAGGCTGTCTAAGCGTGTGCATTTAGCATCTATTTGGCTCGTCGCTATTGGAACAATGCTGTCTGCGTTTTGGATATTGGCCGCCAACTCTTTCATGCAAAGACCTGTCGGCTTCGAGGTTCATAATGGGAGAGCTCAAATGACCGACTTCTTCGCGCTCATTACGAATGGACAGCTGCTCCTTGAATTTCCGCATACTGTACTTGCTGCGTATATGACGGGGGCATTTTTAGTTACAGGGATCAGTGCATATAAACTGCTCAGGAAGCAAGATGTATCGTTCTTTAAGAAGTCGTTTCAAGTTGCGATCATTGTCGGCCTTATATCATCTATCGGAGTGGCGTTAATCGGGCACGGTCAAGCGCAATTTTTGGTGAAGACACAGCCGATGAAGATGGCAGCCAGCGAAGGTCTCTGGGAAAATAGCGGCGATCCTGCACCTTGGACGGTTATTGCGTCGATTGACCCTGAGAAGCAGGAGAATAAAGCTGAACTCAAAATTCCATATCTGCTAAGCTTCTTGTCCTACAGCAAATTTTCCGGTGAAGTGAAAGGGATGAAGGAGCTTCAAGCGGAATATGAGGTGAAATATGGACAGGGTGATTATATTCCGCCGGTGCGTACAACGTTTTGGAGCTTCCGAGTGATGGTTGGGAGCGGTGCCGCCTTAATTGTTCTTGCGCTGTACGGCACGTACTTAATGGCGCGCGGCAGATTGGAAAGCCCTAACAAATGGTTTATGCGCTTTATGGTTTTTGCGATCTCGCTGCCTATTATCGCCAATTCAGCAGGATGGATTATGACGGAAATCGGCCGTCAGCCGTGGACTGTGTTCGGACTGATGACGACTGAAGCAGGAATATCACCGAATGTAAGTCCAGGAGAAGTGCTTTTCTCATTAATTACCTTTTCAGCGATTTATACGATTCTGGGGGTACTGCTTGTATTCTTGTTCGTTCGTGTCATTAAAAAAGGTCCGAATGAGACTGTAACCGCACAGGTACATTCGCTAGATCCATTCGATATGGATAAGGAGGGTGGCTATCATGTTGTCTCTTAATGAGCTTTGGTTTATTCTTGTCGCCGTATTGTTTATCGGCTTTTTCTTCCTTGAAGGGTTTGATTATGGTGTAGGCATGGCCACTGCATTCATAGGCAGAACGGACACGGAGCGGCGGGTTCTTATTAATTCCATCGGACCTTTCTGGGATGCGAATGAAGTGTGGCTGTTGACGGCAGGCGGAGCGATGTTCGCGGCTTTTCCGAACTGGTATGCTACGATGTTTAGCGGCTTTTATTTACCGCTGGTGTTTGTGCTTCTTGCGCTCATCGGACGCGGCGTGGCTTTTGAGTTCAGAGGCAAAGTAGACTCTTCAGGGTGGCGCAAAACGTGGGATGTCGTTATTTTCGCTGGAAGCCTGCTTCCGCCTTTGCTACTGGGTGTCGCGTTTGCCAGCATACTCAAAGGGCTGCCGATTGATAAAAATATGCATATGCATGCGGGATTTTTCGATGTTGTGAATGTCTATACACTGATCGGAGGAATTACGGTTACCCTTCTTTGTCTCGTGCACGGTCTCTTATTTGCAACACTAAGAACCACCGGCGATTTACAGGCGCGAGCAAGAAATCTAGCACATAAGCTGCTCTTTCCACTGGCGGCAGCATTCATCGTATTTGGAACGATGACATTTGTGATGACGGATGTGTTTAAAGTTCATGGTGTCTTATTAACGATCGTGACGATTGCAGGAGCATGTGCCTTCATCTTGTCAGGCGCCTTCATGAAACTGAAGAAAGACGGCTGGGCGTTCGGGATGACAGGTGCCATGATTGCTTTATCGATCGCATCGGTGTTCATTGGGTTGTTCCCTCGGGTTATGATCAGTTCGCTGGGTCATGCATTTGATTTAACGATTCACAATGCTTCTTCAGGGGCATATTCCCTTAAGGTAATGACGATCGCGGCCTTGACGTTGCTTCCATTTGTGCTCGCCTATCAACTTTGGAGCTATTTCGTATTCCATAGACGTGTACATGAGAAGGAGCACCTTGAATACTAATGGGTAGAAATTTACTTCGGTACAAAGGAAGTAAGACAGTCATGCTATCGATCGGCTGTCTTACTTTGATACAGAGCGCAGCGATCGTGATGCAGGCCAAATGGCTTGCAGAAGTCATTTCCGCACTCTTCGCCGGTGAGCTGTTAAACGAGCAGTTTACTGATATCATGCTGTTTCTGCTCGCTTTCCTCCTTCGTCATGGGACTGCTCTGCTGCAGCAGAGGATCGCTTACCGATTTGCGGAGAAGACAGGGGAGAGTATGCGTAAGGGACTAATAAATCAGTTGTTTACATTAGGCCCTATATTCGCTAGACAGCAAGGTGCAGGCAGCTTAGTAACCCTCGTACGTGAAGGGGTGCTGCAGTTCCGTACTTTTCTCGAGCTGTTTCTTCCGCGTATGATGGGGACGGCGATTACACCTGTCCTCATTCTTATATACATCTACATGCAGGATGTATGGTCAGGGATTATTTTGACGGTGACGATGCCGATCTTAATTATATTTATGATTCTTATCGGTCTAGCAGCGCGTAGACAGATGGAAAGACAACGAACGTCGTACCAAGTGTTATCCAATCATTTCGTTGATTCACTGCGCGGCTTAGAGACGCTGAAATTCCTTGGACAGAGCCGTGCTCATAGTGAAACCATCGGGCGAGTAAGCGATAAATATAGATCGGCTACGATGCGAACGCTGCGCGTCGCTTTCCTGTCCTCGTTCGCTCTCGATTTCTTCACGATGCTGTCCGTTGCCACGGTTGCGGTAAGCCTTGGTCTTCGGCTTGTGGAAGGCAACATGGTGCTGGTTACTGCGCTTACGGTGCTAATATTAGCTCCCGAATATTTTCTCCCTGTACGCATGGTGGGAGCAGATTATCATGCGACGCTGAATGGTAAAGAAGCGGGAGAGGCGATTCAGTCCATCATTGATCAGCCGTCAGTGGACATGGAACCGAGTGATCATGTTCCTAGGCCCTTCTGGACGAAGGACAGTACATTGCAGCTGTCTCATATTCATCTTCAGCGTGAAGAGGATGGTACGATGTCATTAGACGATGTATCCATCCAGCTTCATGGTATTCAGAAAGTGGGCATCATCGGCGAGAGCGGTGCGGGTAAATCGTCGCTCATTGATGTGCTCGCCGGTTTCTTCCATCCCACGTCAGGCACGATCAAAGTGGATGGAATAGAAGTTTCCTCTCTTGCAAACGAGTGGTGGCAAGAACAGGTTACCTACATTCCGCAGCACCCGTACATTTTCGGCGGTTCTTTAGCGGACAATGTACGATTTTATGCGCCGGAAGCATCGATGGGTGATGTGAAGGAGGCTGTGCACAGAGCCGGTTTATCCGATCTTGCGGAGAAACTCCCGAATGGATATGACGAGATAATCGGCAATGGCGGCCGCCAGCTAAGCGGCGGACAGGAGCAGCGAGTTGCGCTCGCGAGAGCTTTTCTCTGTCGTAGACCGATTATTCTACTAGACGAGCCAACTGCGCATTTAGATATTGAGACAGAGACCGAGCTGAAAGAGACGATGCTGTCTTTGTTTGAGGATAAACTCGTGCTGCTTGCTACCCACAGGTTACACTGGATGACCGATATGGATTACATTATCGTGATGGATCAAGGTAAAGTAGCTGAGAGTGGTACACATGAAGATCTTCTTGCACGTAAAGGTGCTTACTATAAGATGATTCATTCTGGGCTAGGGGGTGCATGATGAGACAAGAAGGTTGGATTCGTCCTTATTTCCGTACTTATGTGCGGCGGTTTCTCGTCATCATTGCCTTGGGTATTTTAACGGTATGTTGTGCCTGCCTCCTTATGTTTACTTCCGGGTATCTCATTTCCAAGTCAGCTCTTCGCCCTGAAAATATTCTTATGGTGTATGTGCCGATTGTATTGGTACGGACGTTCGGAATTAGCAGAGCGGCCCTCCATTATGTAGAACGTTTGGCCTCGCATGATATGGTATTGCGTATATTATCTCAAATGCGCATACGGCTGTATCACCTGCTCGAGCCGCAGGCGCTGTTCATTTCATCTCGTTTTCGGACGGGTGATATGCTGTCGATGCTCTCAGAGGACATTGAATATTTGCAAAATGTATATCTCCGCACTGTATTTCCGAGTATTGTCGCGCTTGTCATATCTGGGCTTGTTATCGCAGGACTCGACTCGTTCGATGTATCGTTCGCCTTGCTGATGGCACTTTATCTCTTCGTGCTCGTATGTATATTACCTGCTGTTTCATTATGGTTAACGAAGAAGAGAACGAAGCAGCTTAAGCATAAGCGAAATCGACTATATACGAAATTAACCGATTCGATTCTTGGGATGAGCGATTGGATGATTAGCGGGAGGGCTTCACAGTTTATTCGTACCTATGAAACTGATGAACAAGCGGCTATGGATGTAGAGCGCAGCATGCATCGGTGGGCGAGCTTAAGAAGCTTTATCGCGCAGTGTGTAGTAGGGGTTATAGTCGTGTCGATAGTGTATTGGGCAGGGCATCAGTATGCTGATCGGCATATCGAATCCGTCATGATTGCTGCTTTTGTACTTATCGTTTTTCCGTTAATGGATGCATTTGTACCGATGTCAGAAGCAATCGAACGGATACCTCATTATCAAGATTCTTTGAACAGACTTCGCACAATGGATGATGCTGCACGCCAAGAAACGATAGAGGATGCTTATACAGAACAGATAAAGGACCGATCCAATATACACATTCATCTTGAAAATGTAAGTTATGCTTATAGCGATGCAGCAGAACCAGTCTTAGAGGATATTTCCTTAGATATCCCGCAGGGTAAGAAAATAATGATCATCGGCCGCAGCGGTGCCGGCAAATCGACACTTCTCAAATGTATCCAAGGTGCGATACCGCCAAGTAAAGGCAAAGTGACGATGAATGGAATAGATACGCATGCTCTAGTCATCCAAATTCCACAAATTATTTCGGTATTGAATCAGAAGCCACACTTGTTCGATACAACGGTCAGCAACAACATTCGATTAGGGAAACGAAGTGCTTCTGACGATGAAATTCGAAGGGCAGCGGAGCAAGTCAGATTAGAACGTCTCATCGCAACGCTTCCTGAAGGATACAAGACTCCTATGCATGAAGCGGGTCAACGCTTCTCAGGCGGTGAACGGCAGCGGGTAGCTCTTGCTCGGATTCTGCTTCAAGATACCCCTGTCGTGATTCTTGATGAGCCGACAGTAGGCCTCGATCCTCGAACGGAACATGAGCTGTTAGCGACTATTATTCAGACGCTGGCAGGGAAGTCGCTTATCTGGGTAACACATCATCTCGCCTTCGCGGAGCATATGGATGAAATCATTTTCCTCGAAAAAGGACGCATTGTGATGCAAGGTTCCCATCTTGAACTGATGAAGCGTGAACCGCGTTATCGCCGTTTATATGAATTGGATCATCCCAATTTCATCACAGGCTAGAACGAAAACCATATACACGAAAACTAATAAAGCACAGGAGACAAACGATTACGCCTCTTGTGCTTTTTGTGTTGCATTAAATAATGATGAATACCCTGTTGACACTCTCAATGTATTAGTGTACTATTCAAATAGAACACTAATACATTGAGAGTGATCTTGTGGGAGGAATCAAATATGAGCCGTTGGTGGAATTTATTTAGAGAGGAATTATTAATTGAAAGCAGGAAGTCGGCTTTTGCGATGATGAGCGTGATTGGACTCGTTATAGCCGGCCTGTCCCTATTTTTCGCTTATCGTTATCACACGGGTGGTGTTAGTTATTTGTGGCTAGCGATTATTTATTTGCAGGTTTTAGTTCCAACAATCTATATGATATCTAGTCTGCATAAGGAAAAACGACGCTCTCCGTTATGGCTGCAGCTTCCGCTTTCGGGGTGGGAGCTAATCTCGGTCAAATATGCAGTCACTTTTGTACAGACGGTTGTCGGTTTAGCGGCATCCATCGGAATGTTCTTCTGGGTTTATCAGGAGGAGAAGTCTGGGATTGGCATAACGCAAGCTAAATTAATTGACTTTGATTCAGTAACACAAGAGACCCAGTATTTATCTAACATGCTTCATGGTCAAGGGATTGCGTCTGGGCTATATTTTTTGTTTATCGCCTTTTCAATGTCAGTTATTTTTGTGCTAATGTACGTGATCGCGTGGGCACTTAAGCATCGGCTTGGAAGCTTGCGATACCCAGCAGCATTTATCATTATGGCTGTTGTTGTTGGATTGGAATCTATTTTCGAACTAACGCCTGTATACGCGTCATTGTTTGATTGGGGGACCATTACGATCATCGATTCAGAAACCTTCTCTTGGGGAGAGTTATTATGGATGGGAATCAATATTGCTGCATGTCTCTACGTGATTTCCTGGCTGCTGGACAAAAAAGTGGAGGTGTGATGGATGGCAGAACAATTTTCAAATGCACAACCGATTTACTTACAGCTGGTACAACGAATTTGCCGGCAAATTGTTCGGCGCGAGGTGCAGCCTGGTGATAAGCTCCCCTCTGTACGGGATTTAGCGGTACAGTTTGGGGTCAATCCGAACACGATTCAGAGGGTAAATATGGAGCTGGAGAGAATGGGCATTGTAGAAAGCCGAAGGGGGCAGGGTATGTTCGTTACAGAAGATACGAAGCAGCTTAATATCATTCGGGATCAGTTAAGAGACGAGCATATTACTCGTTTTACGAACGAAATGCGGGAACTGGGATATACAGAAGAAGAGATCATTTCAGGTGTACAAAATTTTTTACGAAATGAGAAAGGTCAATAATCATGAGTGAGAGGAGATGGGTATGGTGACACAAATGATAGCGGATGATTCAATGGTTACCTTTGAGAACGTCGGTAAGAAATTTCAGCGGAAGAGTGCGGTAAAAGATGTTTCTTTTACGATTCCAAAAGGAGAAATTATAGGAATCATCGGTACAAATGGGAGCGGTAAATCAACCATTCTAAAACTGATGGCAGGTTTGCTGAAACCGACACAAGGACGCATATTCGTAGATGGCAAGGCTGCTCAAAGACTTACTACGCAATATGTTGCCTTTTTGCCGGAACAGGACGTATATTACAGTGAACACACCATAGGTCAGACCCTTCGTTTTTATAGCCAAATGTACTCTGATTTCGATTTGGGGAAAGCGCTTGAGCTTATCGAAGAATTTAAACTGCAATTGGAGCAAAAAGTATCGGTGTTATCCAAGGGGAACCGTGCACGTTTGAAAATTGTGCTTGCGTTATCTCGCGATGTACCGCTCATTATTATGGATGAGCCATTGTCAGGTCTTGATCCGTTAGTTCGCGAATCCATTATTCGCAGCCTTATTTCTTCCGTTGATATGGAGAAGCAGACTGTAGTGCTTACAACGCATGAGGTTAATGAAGTAGAGCCGCTGCTTGATCGGGCAATGCTCATCCGTAATGGAGAGGTGCTCGGATACGAGTCTATTGAACAAATCCAAAGCGAACGCGGTATCGGTCTCGTAGACTGGATGAGAACATTGCTAGCTTAATTTAGATAAGAGTATAGAGATATGAAAAAGGATATCTGGGTTCACGTGAGATCAAGAAAACATATAATGAAAATGACCAAGTCCACTGGACTTGGTCATTTTGTATGCTATGTAGCTTCTATCAATGATAAATATTATTCCTTCGGATGAATCATTTCTTCAGGACGCACGATTTGATCGAATTGCTCCTCTGTTAACAGTCCGCTCTTCAGCGCAGCCTCTTTCAACGTAATGCCTTCTTTATGCGCTAGTTTTGCAATGGATGCGGCATTTTCATAGCCGATGTGAGGATTTAGAGCCGTTACCAGCATCAATGAACGTTCCAAGTTGGCTTTAATCACAGCGTGGTTCACTTCAATTCCTACCGCACAATTGTTGTTGAATGAACGAATGGCATCAGCTAGCAAGCGTGTCGATTGTAGGAAGTTGTAAATAATAACTGGCTTGAACACGTTCAGTTCAAAGTTGCCTTGGCTCGCAGCAAATCCGATCGCCGCATCGTTGCCCATCACTTGGCATACAACCATCGTTAACGCTTCGCTTTGCGTCGGGTTCACTTTACCGGGCATGATGGAGCTGCCTGGCTCATTCGCTGGAATGATCAGCTCACCAATACCCGAGCGTGGACCGCTTGCCAGCCATCTGACATCATTCGCAATTTTCATTAAATCTGCAGCAAGCGCTTTGAGTGCGCCGTGTACATAGACGATCTCGTCATGACTTGTTAACGCATGGAACTTATTCGATGCCGAAGTAAACGTCTTGCCTGTAAGTGTACTAATTTCGGCTGCGACCATATCTCCGAATTTCGGATGCGCATTAATGCCAGTACCTACTGCTGTACCGCCAATGGCTAGCTCTCTCAAGGAGTCAGCGCTCGTGCGGATCATTCCTTCTGTTTTATCCAGCATCCGGTACCAGCCGCTAATTTCTTGGCCTAGTGTAAGAGGGGTGGCATCCTGCAAGTGTGTTCTGCCGATTTTAATAATGTTTTGGAACTCTTCGCTCTTTTGACGAAGCGTTTCTTTAAGGAGTGCAATGGCTGGAAGTACTTGATCTTCTACAGCGATAAGCGCAGCAATATGCATTGCCGTGGGGAATGTATCATTCGAGCTTTGCGATTTATTGACATCGTCGTTTGGATGGATGCGTTTCGAGCTGCCTTTTTGTTCAAGGAGCTGATTTGCCCTGTTCGCAATAACCTCGTTCACGTTCATATTCGATTGAGTGCCGCTTCCCGTTTGCCATACGACGAGAGGGAAATGGTCATCGAGTTTGCCTTGAATCACTTCATCTGATGCCGCAATAATAGCTTCTGCTTTTTCATCGTCCAGTTTGCCTAGCTTTTGGTTTGCAATCGCTGCGCCTTTTTTCAAAATAGCGAACATACGAATCAGTTCATTAGGCATTTTTTCAATACCGATCTTGAAGTTCTCAAAGCTGCGCTGGGTTTGCGCCGCCCACAATTTGTCCGCAGGAACTTTTATTTCTCCGATCGTATCCTTTTCAATTCTATACTCCATTTCTATTCCTCCTCTAGATGGGCGTTGGTCTCTTTTAATATATCAAATTTGAAAAGGTTTACATAGTGCATCAGGGTGAAATGTTCATGACGACAATATAGAAATTTTTGTAAAACAGCAGGAAAATAGCAGGTTCGCATCGAATGGTTATTTGTAAAATACTCATTAATGGAGCGAACGCTAATGGTATACGACGGCATTGTGATTTCGATTATTGTCGCTTTATTTCGCGGCGGTAACTTTAAGAAATTTACGGAGGATCTTCATCTGAAGCGGGGCTGGATCTTCCCTCTGTTATTAGTAGTTCAACTTTTTGTTTTTATATTTCAGACCAGAATAGATTGGCTTGCTTCAGCCAGCAACTATCTTTATCTATCCGTATACGTTATTGGCTTATATTTCTTATGGATTAACCGGCATCATCATGGGTTTAATTTGATTTTCGCTGGGGTGTTATTGAATTTCATCGTGATGGCTGCCAACGGAGGCAGAATGCCGGTGTCCGAAGAAGCTGCAACAATCTTAGATCCCCACTTTGTGCAGGCATTAAAAGAAGGACTTTATGCGAAGCATCAGCTGTTAACCGAACATACATGGTTTGGATTTCTAGGCGATATTATTCCGCTGACTACTCCATACCCTAGATCACAAGTGATCAGCATCGGGGATGTGGTTATGAATGTAGGTGTGTATATATATATTCAGCATCTAATGTTGCCGGTCAAAAAGCAAGAAGATAAATCTACTTCAATTTCTGCAGAGAAAGCTATTTAGTACTGAACGCCTTCATGAAAGGAGGTGATTTAAGATGAAACTTAACAGCGCGAAAGTAAAAATGGCATTGGTTAACCTTGCAATTGTAGCTTCTGTAGTCGTTGCGTTGACATCAGGTTTTAGATTAATTGACTAATGAATTTTAGAGGGGAAGAAGCAGTGCTTCTTCTTCTTACCTCTCTTAGAAAGGTAGAACTTTGATGAATCTTGCAGCCAAGTTAAAGTTATATTTATCACAGCCGACCAATCTTTACTTTATTGGTCTATCTACACTAGGAGCTATGACCTTCATAACCCAATTTGAGTTTGAAGTGCTGAACTCTGTAAATTGGGTTAAATTATATTCATTAATTGGCGCAATCTTATTGTTGTATTTCGTTATATTTCGTCTTCCCCCTAAAGGGAATTCGCAATCTATGGATTCAACCATCTACTTGGCATGCATTTTTTATTTTGGTTTGCAAATCCCATTGGCTGTTTTGTTATTTAGTAGCATTGCTTACGCTATTTTTGTGAGGAAGACAAAACTGTGGAATCATATCGCTAATTTCTCGTCATACTGTCTAATGATTACGGCTGCATTTTATTCCTTTGTTGGGCTTGGCGGGCAAGTCGGTGCTTTAAATACGGACCATATTTATTCTTACATTATGGCGTTGGTTGTTTATTTCGCGATTAACGTCACATCATTAGGGCTTTTCTTCGTTATTTCCATTAAACAAAAATTATTTGAAATACTTCGAGATACTAAAAATGAAATTATTACTACCTTTTTAAGCACGCTCGTCTTCTCATTAATTTTAACAATTATGTTTCAAACCCATTTTTATTTTGGTTTATTTTTATTTCTTATAATCGGTGTTTTTCTATCTATGTCATTCCGCAAACTGTTTGAACTTTTCGAGGAAGTATCTGCTAAGGCAATTCGTGACCAACGGACAGGCCTCTACAACCATGGGTACTTCGAAGAACTTTTGGAAAATGAACTTGTCAAAGCCAAAGCAACGCAATCCCCTCTTAGTCTTGCGATGTTAGATGTTGACAGTTTTAAAAAATATAATGATACATTTGGACATTTACAAGGAGATAAGCTGCTTGAGTTTTTTGGGAAGCTGCTCTTAACAGAATGTGAGCCTCACAAGTATATCGCTGGGCGTCACGGAGGCGATGAATTTACCATTCTTATGCCGGGTATGACAGAGAAAGAAGCCTTTGCATTTATTAATGCCCTTCGTAAAAAGGTGAACGATTCATACTTTGAGGGTGTCGAAATATTACCCCACGGCTGCATTTCTTTTTCCGCTGGAATTATTGAATACCGTAAAGAAATTTATGATAAATCGCAGCTTCTTGATCGGGCTGACCAGGCAATGTATTATGCGAAAGCACAGGGTAAAAATGTGGTGCACATTTTCAGTGAGCAGTCACATATTAAGAAATTAATTGATATTGAGCAGGATATTCTTGATATTGAACAGCAGCTTAAAATTTTTCTATCTAAGGATGTATATACTTTTCAGCACAGTAAACGGGTGTTTGGCTACGCCATCGAAATTTGCAATTACATCCCGTTAACCGACTCGGAGAGGAGGACACTCATTCTGGGCGCGCTGTTCCATGATATCGGTAAGCTGGAAGTTCCGAAATATATTTTGCAGAAGAAAGAGAAGCTGACGCCAGAAGAATGGAGCACCGTCAAGAAACATGTAGAATGGGGCAAAGATATCGTAGCGGCTATCGGAAAATACGATGATTTGATCCCTCTCGTAGAGCTGCATCATGAACGCGTAGACGGCAAAGGGTATCCGCATGGGCTCAAGGGTGAAGAGATACCGAAGCTTGCGCGAATATTATGTGTCATTGATTCATTCGATGCCATGACAACGGAGAGGCCGTACCAGAAGACGAAAACATTCGATGAGGCGATTGCTGAGCTTAGACGTTGTGCAGGCGAACAATTTGACAGCGAATTCGTAGACTATTTCATCAGTATGATTCATACCAAATATGACTTCAAGCTAGAGGCCGCTGCCGCTATGGATGCAGAGCTGGACCGTGAGGAAGCTTTTGAATAAACGATAAAATGGGTTTTCTTGGATGGCTATAAGGTGTATAATATAGTCTTCAAGCACTATAAATGATCGGTTCGCGAACATGGCAAATTCATTGAATAATGAAAAATATAAGCCAGCCTAGTCTCTATACAATGTTCGATGATACGCAGGCTACTCTGGCAGGAGTAGTTTTTTTGTTCGGTTCATTTAACCTTATGACATACACGGATACCTAAAGGCGGGGAGGATACGATTACGTTAAACGAATATGGAATGGATGAATCTCCATCTAGAAAAAAAATTCTTGAAAGAGATCTATATAGTGCGCTAAAACAGAATGAGCTTGTTCTTCATTATCAGCCGCAAATCAATACGAAAAATAACAAAATGATCGGCGTCGAAGCGCTGCTGCGCTGGTCACATCCTAAATTTGGAACGATCATGCCAGGGGAATTTATTTCTATTGCTGAGGAGACAGGCCTTATTCTGCCCATTAATGAATGGGTATTGCGAACGGCATGCCGCCAAGTGAAGACGTGGCATAGACTTGGTTTTTTGCTCAAAGTGGGAGTTAACCTTTCACCATCGCAGTTTGATCAAGACGATTTGGTACCGATGGTTGCTGACATCCTCAAGGAGACAGACCTAGAGCCGTACCACTTAGATCTTGAGATTACCGAAAGCGTTGCTCTTAATGATATGAATGTCGTCATTGATAAGCTGAAGCAGTTTAAGCAATTAGGCGTGAAAATATCTGTCGATGATTTTGGTACAGGCTATTCATCGTTATCTTATTTGACAAAGTTCCCAATCGATACGCTCAAGATTGCTCGTGAATTTGTTGATAATATCGGACAGAAAAAAGCTGATGAAGTGGTCATCAGATCGATTGTAACCATTGCACAAAATTTAAGCCTAAGCGTCATCGCTGAGGGCGTAGAGACGAAAAATCAACTGTTGTTCTTGCAAAGCGTTAACTGTTATACGATGCAAGGTTACTTATTCGGCAAGCCGATGTCTACCGAAACGATCGACACTTTGCTTAAGGTAAGAAATGAACTTTAACCTGAGAGCACCTTTTTTAATCGATACCCGATTAATGAGGTGCTTTACTTATGAACTGTTTAGAACAGAATCGAATAGGAATTTCCAACAATGGGGACAATGTAAGGAGTAATTTGAAAGTAAGAGAGGATTATGCTTTATTTTGTACGTATCTTCCTTCTTATATATATTGTAATTATCTTTCACAAGGTATAGACTATACTTTAGATGTGAAATACTGCACTAACCTGTCAACATGATAGGAAATGGCAACAGGTTCTAAGGCGGATATTACTGAATATGAGCACTTAGAAGCGTGTTTTGTCACGCCCGTGTTGAATTTATAGCATGAACATGGGTTACAATCCACAGCAAAGGAGGATCTCTCTTATGTCAGAAACAACTCAACAATCACAAGAAGTAACTGGTACTGAGAACCAATCCATTCGTCAGCAACTGGATGTACTTGAGCAACTAGTTAAACCTGAAATGCAAGAATCGTTGAATGTTCTTGTAGAGAACCTGCCGAAATTGGCGGAAATGGTTACTGTACTTACGAAATCTTTCGATTTTGCAAAATCCATCGCTACAGACAAACTGCTCTATGAAGATACGATGCATGCGATGAACGATTTCCTAAAACCAGTTACGACTAAAGTGAAATCGATCGCTTCAGCAGCGGTTGAAGCAAATGATCGTGTACAAGCGGATTCGGCTTCCACGATCGGAATATTTGGTCTGCTTCGGATGCTTAAAGATCCGCAAGTTCAAAAGATGTTCCGTTTCGCTCAAGCTTACTTGGACATTCTGTCTGAACGTGAAAAGCAACAACGTTAATTTTTTCAGATTGATTTCGATTAAATAATGAACGGAGGATGATCATGGCGAAACATATTTTAATATTGGGCGGTGGCTATGGCGGTGTTCTTACTGCGTTAACTGCACGCAAATATTTGACACCAGAAGATGCAACCATTACGGTTGTGAATCGCTTCCCAACTCACCAAATCATTACAGAATTACATCGTCTTGCCGCAGGTAATTTGTCAGAGAAGGCTGTAGCTTTGCCTTTGGACAAGTTGCTGCGTGGTAAAAATGTAGATCTCAAAATCGCTACTGTCGATCAGATCATTCCTGATGAACATATTGTTAAACTTACGGATGGTCAAAAATTAGGATACGACTTGCTTGTTGTAGCCCTTGGCAGTGAAACTGCATTCTTCGGCATTCCAGGTCTGCAAGAAAACAGTTTCGTTCTAAAATCTGTCAACGATGCAAATCGTTTGCGTCAGCATGTTGAAGCTCGTATTAAAGAATACAGCAAAACGAAAAACAAAGCGGACGCTACGATTGTTGTTGGCGGCGGCGGCCTTACAGGTGTCGAACTTGTTGGTGAGTTTGCAGATACACTCCCAGAAGTTTGTGAGAAGTATGGTGTTGATCCTAAAGAAATTACATTGTACTGCGTTGAAGCGGCACCTTCTATCTTGCCAGGCTTCCCAGCTGAGCTCGTAGACCGTGCACAAACAAGCCTTAGCGCACGCGGAGTACAATTCTTGACTGGCTTGCCAATTACGAAATACGAAGATTCTAAAGTTGAGCTGAAAGATGGAAGCTCCTTTGAAACGAATACACTTGTATGGACTGGCGGCGTTCAAGGTAATGCGGTTGTTGCGAATTCAGGTATCGAAGTGAACCGTGGCCGTGCAACAGTCAATGAATTCTTGCAATCAACATCCCATCCTGACATTTTCCTTGCAGGTGACAGTGCGGTTGTTATGGGACCAGAAGGTCGTCCATACCCTCCTACAGCACAACTTGCTTGGCAAATGGGTGAAGTGGTTGGTTACAACGTATTTGCTTCCCTTAAAGGCGGCGCATTTAAAACGTTTGAGCCTGTATTCTCTGGTACACTAGGAAGCTTGGGACGCAAAGATGCAATCGGCACAATTGGCGATAACAAAACCCAACTGAAAGGTATGCCGGCAGCTTGGATGAAAGAAGCAAGTAACATGCGCTATCTTTCCCATATTAACGGATTGTTTGCACTGCTTTACTAATGCATATTCATTATTAAACGAAGGGATTAGTCTTTATCAGACTAATCCCTTTTTTCATCCATTCTACATCCATTCTTCATTTTGTTGGTATATTTACATCATGCTTACATAGTGTATTAGTGTGATACAAGTTAATTTGCTGAGGAGTTAGGGAGAACAGCGGATATCTGCCAGGTAGAGCCGTAGAGGCTCGGGCTGGATATCTTGCTGTTTTTTTGTTCACTTGGAAGGGTTGCTTAATTCGAGCATTTCTCCCAAGGCAAATAAACTTGTCAACAATAATAAGGAGGATTTGACCATGAGTCCATTTTTCGGGGAACTGATCGGCACCATGATACTGATCATTCTAGGCGCAGGGGTATGTGCAGGAGTAAGCTTGAAGAAAACATTTTCAAACAGCTCGGGCTGGATTGTTATTGCAATGGGATGGGCGATGGCAGTCGCAATTGCGGTTTATGCTGTTGGCGGCATAAGCGGAGCACATCTCAACCCGGCAGTGACGTTAGGTCTTGCGAGTATTGGGAAATTTCCTTGGGCGGACGTTCCGTCATATATTTTAGCGCAATTTTTAGGGGCAATACTGGGTGCTACATTCGTATGGGTATTCTACTATCCGCACTGGAAGGCAACAGAAGACGCAGGTACGAAACTCGGCGTATTCTCTACTGGACCAGCAATTAAGCATACTGTCGGAAACCTAATCAGTGAAATTCTCGGCACATTCATCCTTGTATTCGGTATTTTATCTATTGGTGCAAATAAATTTGCCGAAGGGCTCAATCCGCTTATTGTCGGCTTTCTCATTCTAGCCATCGGCTTATCACTCGGTGGAGTGACGGGCTATGCGATCAACCCTGCGCGTGACTTAGGACCGAGAATTGCGCATGCGATCTTGCCGATCTTTGGTAAAGGAAGCTCGAACTGGGGATATGCTTGGATTCCAGTCGTCGGCCCAATTATTGGCGGCATAGCTGCGGCACAATTTTTCAAAATTGCTGCTGAAGGTAACGATACTTGGACGGCGATCATTCTAGCAGCATTCTTCGTTGTTGCTCTTGGCGCTGGAATATTCAGCGGATCAAGCGGAAGCTCGTCTCCGCAAAAAAAATCATCAGCTAACTAATAATAAAAATATGATTAGTTTGCGAATGAGGCATCAAAATTTGAGCGTAATTATTATATGATGAAATTATGAATATTCTGAGCAGGTTCATTTAAGGAGGACTATCCTATGGAGAAAAAGTACGTATTGTCTTTAGACCAAGGAACGACAAGCTCTCGCGCCATCCTTTTTGATAGATCGGGAGCGATTATCGGCGCAGCGCAGAAGGAATTTACGCAAATCTATCCGAAGCCGGGCTGGGTTGAACATAACGCAGAAGAGATTTGGGAGACGCAGCTTGAAGTTTTGAAAGCGGTTTTAATTGATAATCATGTCCTTCCGGAACAAATTGCAGCGATCGGAATTACGAATCAACGGGAAACGACGGTTGTATGGGATAGAAATACAGGCAAGCCTGTATATAACGCCATCGTATGGCAAAGCAGACAGACAATCGACATCTGTAATGAGCTTAAAGAACAAGGCTATGATGAAGTTATTCGTGAGAAAACGGGCTTGCTCATTGATGCATATTTCTCGGGTACGAAAGTAAAATGGATTCTTGATCATGTCGAAGGGGCACGTGAAAAAGCAGATAACGGAGAATTGTTATTCGGTACAGTGGACAGCTGGCTCGTATGGAAGCTGACGGACGGAGCTGTACATGTTACTGACTACTCTAATGCATCAAGAACATTGATGTATAACATCCATGATCTCGCTTGGGATGACCAGCTGCTTGATATTCTTACCGTCCCTGCTTCTATGCTGCCTGAAGTAAGACCGTCCAGTGAAGTATACGGCTATACGTCTCAAGCTTTATTCGAACAGCAAATACCGATTGCGGGTATCGCAGGCGACCAACAAGCGGCGCTGTTCGGTCAGGCTTGCTTTGAAGAAGGAACGGCGAAGAACACATACGGCACAGGCTGCTTTATGCTCATGAACACTGGAGAAAATGCGGTTGCTTCTAATAATGGACTGCTTACAACAATCGCTTGGGGCGTAGACGGCAAGGTAGAGTATGCGCTTGAAGGAAGTATTTTCGTAGCGGGTGCCGCGATTCAGTGGCTGCGTGACGGACTGAAATTGATTGAAAAGGCTTCCGATTCAGAGAAGCATGCCGCATCCGTAGACAGCACAGATGGTGTATACTTAGTTCCTGCATTCGTAGGCCTCGGAGCGCCATACTGGGATATGGAAGCACGCGGAGCGATTTTTGGTCTGACTAGAGGAACAACGAGCGATCATTTCGTTCGCGCTGCGCTTGAATCGCTGGCCTATCAGACGAAGGATGTGCTTGAAGCAATGGAGGCCGACTCTGGCATCCAGCTGCAGAAGCTTGCCGTAGATGGCGGAGCCGTTGCGAACAATTTCTTAATGCAGTTCCAAGCTGATATTCTCGGCACAGAAGTTGGACGTCCTCGCGTGCTTGAGACAACTGCATTAGGTGCTGCTTACTTGGCTGGTTTAGCTGTAGGCTACTGGGAGAGCAAAGAAGATATTGTGCATAACAAAGTCATTGAGCGTACTTTTGAGCCTTCGATGGAATCTGAGCGCAGAGACGATTTATATGCAGGCTGGAAAGCAGCCGTGCAAGCAACGATTGGATATAAGAAAGCATAATAGAGTCATTCATAGAATACGAAGAGCTTCCTCTATTCATAGAGGGAGCTCTTTATATTTAATTTGCACTTGCCGAACCGCTGTCACAAATGGCGAAGAGCGTGATCGAGTCGATGAAATCGACGCTTAAATTTTAAAACGGTCTGCTCCATACGGGCAGGCCGTTTTGTTGTTTATTTCTACCTTCTATTGCTTTATTTGTCACGTCTATTTAACATTAGACTTGGGAGGGATTGGATTTGGATGGTGAATACATATTAACGGTTGGTGACGTGCTGAAGAGGCCTCTTTTTCAAGACGCGTATTTAGTGGCTGGTGAGAAAGGGCTGCATCGCCGCATCCGCTGGGTACATATTCTTGAAATATCCAACGTGGAAGCGCTGTTATACGGAGAAGAAATGATTATGACCACAGGTATCGTATTGAAGGCGGAGCAAATTACTTCCACTTCTTATCTTCAAAAGATGATCAACTGGAACGTATCATGCTTGTGCATTGAGCTGGGTCCTTATTTTGATTCGGTTCCGCAGCAAATGATTGAGCTTGCCAATGAGTATGATTTTCCAATCATTGTGTTCCCTCACTCCGTCCGCTTTGTTGACATTACGCAAGACCTCCATTCTTTAATTGTAAATAGACACCATGAATTGTTGCAGAAGCTTGAGGGTATTTCTAGAGAATTCCACCGATTGACATTAAGTGATGAGGGCATTTCTCAGGTGCTTCGTTTGCTTCACCAAAGTACCAGTGCTCAAATTTTATTTGTGCTAGTAGAGGGTCAGCAGCATGCTTCGTTTATTCCTCATCTTCATCACCAGCAGCAAGAAAGGTTGTTAGGATTGGTACGCGAACAGATTGGCACAGCAAATGGGCTGTCTCCTAATGCAGAGCCTTATACATGGAAGGCAGGAAATCAGACCTTCATCTTGCAGGCTGTAGGCGCGCTTGGGAAGACGTGGGCGTACATCATTATGGCGCTGAAGGAAGAGCCAGGACAATATCATTATTTGATTTTAGACTCGGCTACGCTTTCTATTGCGCAGGCGCTTCTGAGAGAACGATATATTGAAGAACGTAAACTGTATACGGAAAATTTATGGGTTGATGAACTGCTGCAAATGCGGCTTAAGGATGAAGAGCAGCTAAAGTCTTTGATGGGGCCGAATTTTAAAAAGTTGAACGACCTCTCCCATCAAGTGTGCATCATACAGTTTGAACATATGAACAACTCAAGTTCGTCTCTGTTAGAAGGCGGGCATGAATCGCTCGGCATTCGTTTATCACTCATACTGCGTCCGATTTTTGAGCAGCATTCTTTTCATCCATTAATTACGCTCAAAAATAATCAGCTCGTTGTTATTGGCATTGATTTAAATCCAAAGCGTCCCGCGAAAGGACGATTACAGCATATCTTTGAATCACTCAATCAAACCGTTGCAGATCATAAAATAGGTCACTTCAAGCTGATCATCGGTGTCGGCAACGCACACCATAAGCTTATTCATGCTCATCTTAGTTATGAGGAAGCGGTTCAGGCTTTATCTCTCTATCCAGCCATCAACAAGCCTGTCTTGTTTTTCGAGGAGCTGGGTGTATTTCAACTGCTGTTCAACATTCACGATCGAAGCATCCTTGAAGCGTTTATTCATAATTACTTAGGACCTTTAATTGAGCATGACCAAATGAGAGGCAGTGAGCTGCTGCGCACGCTCAAAGTATATTTGGATCATGACGGGTCGAAACAGATTGCTGCGCAAAAACTGTTTATTGTAAGACAGTCGCTCTACTATCGGCTCGAAAAAGTAACTGAGCTGTTAGGAGAAGACTTTATGCTCCCAGAGAATAGACTCGCTCTCCAAGTCGCTCTTCGCGCATGTCAAATGCTCTATCCAGAACTGTTGTCTGACAAAGAAAAATGATTTTTTTGCCTAAAGGATGCGGGTTGCCGTGTTAGAAATAATAACATTCTTTTTATGGTAAGCGCTTCATTTCACAATCATCTAAATTTTGTTAAAAAAATGTGTGATAATACTTTACAAAATGTCTAATGAAAGTACCCCTAATAAAATCTATGATTTGGGATGGATGGACCGTAAATCTTTTACAGAAAGATATGAACATCCATACCATTTCCGTTCATGCGGCATAGATTATTAAGGGGGTAGATTATGATGAAAATTGGAGTCCCTAAGGAAATAAAAAATAACGAATACCGCGTAGGTATGACGCCGAGCTCCGTAGAAGCTTACAAAAAGGCCGGACATGAGATTGTGATCGAAACGAACGCAGGACTCGCGATTGGTTTTACAGACCAGGATTATATAAATGCAGGTGCAATCATTGTTAAGTCGGCAAAAGAAGCTTGGGCATCGGATATGGTTGTGAAAGTGAAGGAGCCGCTTCCTGAAGAGTACGAATACTTCCGGGAAGGGATGATTCTGTACACGTATCTTCACTTAGCGCCAGAAGCCAAACTGACCCAGGCCTTAGTATCAAAGAAAGTGACAGCGATTGCTTATGAAACGGTGCAACCTGATAATGGAACATTGCCGCTTCTGACACCTATGAGTGAAGTCGCTGGCCGGATGTCCATTCAAATCGGCTCCCATTTCTTGGAGAAAGCTTATGGAGGCAAGGGTGTGCTGTTAAGCGGTGTTCCCGGTGTTGAGCCAGGTAAGGTAACGATTATCGGCGGCGGGATTGTCGGTACGAATGCGGCCAGAATGGCGATCGGACTCGGGGCAGAAGTCACACTCCTTGATATTAATCCAGACCGGCTACGTCAATTGGATGATCAATTTGAGGGCCGCTTGAAGACCGTCATGTCAAACAGCTTTAATATCGCTAAGGCGGTCAGAGAAGCGGATCTAGTCGTTGGTGCAGTTCTCATTCCAGGTGCGCGCGCTCCGCGACTCGTCACTGAAGAGATGGTTAAAGCGATGAGCCCAGGGTCTGTTATTGTCGATGTGGCTATTGATCAAGGCGGTTCGATTGAAACGGTGGACCGAATTACGACACATGACAATCCAACTTATGTGAAGCACGGCGTTATCCATTATGCTGTTGCGAATATACCAGGAGCGGTTGCGCGAACTTCGACGCTTGCGCTTACGAATGTAACGACGCCTTACGGACTGCAAATTGCGAATAAAGGCTTTAAGCAAGCTGCGCTTGAGACGAAGGCAATTGCGAGAGGCATTAATGTACTCGGCGGAAAAGTTACTTACAAAGCGGTTGCCGAGGCGCACGGGATGGAGTATACCGATGTGTATGAAGCGCTGCAAGAGAAGGTTGCGATTTATTAATCCATCACAAAAAAGAAAGCTGTTCCCGCAAAATCATTTTGCATTGGGAACAGCTTTTATTGTTGTATGCTGCATTTAGAAGAGTACCGATGATAACAATGGTGCGAAACATAGTGTAAATAACGCAGCTAATATCATGGAGATGCTTGAAATGGTACCCGATAACGAGCTGAATTCGAACGCTTTGGAAGTTCCTGTACCATGTGAGCTCGTTCCAAATAGAACACCGCGTGCAATTTCACCCTCGATACGGAATAACCGCAGTATAGATGGACCCATCATAGAACCAAACAGACCGGTCATAATAACAAAGATAGCCGTCATATTAGGCACTCCACCAATCATTTGCGATACATTCATCGCAATTGGAGTCGTGATGGACCTTGGAACTAGACTGTGGACAAGCTGACCGCTCAAATGCATCCATTTCGCTAGCGCTGCAGAAGAGAGCACAGCTAACACGGATCCGAAGATGACGCTGACTACGATCTCAGCAGCATGTTTCTTCAGCACTTTGAAATGCTTGTATAGCGGTACTGCGAAAGCAACCGTTGCTGGCTGTAGTAAATCAGTCAGCAACTTAGCGCCGCTGTTATACGTTTCATAAGGGATCTTCGCCCATAACAGTATGCCCACTAGGACTAAAGGTGTAACTAGTAAAGGCGACAGATATACTTTAGGAATCTTTGTATACAGCTTCTTGTTTCCTGTATAGATCACAAGTGTAAGTATGAGAAAAAGCATGCCGATCATGATGCGTTCCGCTCCTTTCGTTTCGCAATTCTTGAAGCCATTAATCCTGAGCCGACCATCACAATGACGGAACTGAATGCAACGACAATCAATATACGAAGTCCTTCACTTTCAAGCAAAGGAATAAATTTCATAATCCCTACCGCAGCTGGTATGAAGAAAAGCAATAATTCAGCAAGCAGCCAGCTTGCTCCCAGCTCAATCCATTCTAACCGGATGACGCCTGTCTCCAGCAGAATGAAGATGAGAACGATACCGAGAATGCTGCCGGGAATAGGGATGTGTAATACATGTGCCAAGTTGTTCATTATCAAGGAAAATATCATTAATACCCCAACCTGCAAAGCGCCTTTAATTAGGTTTCTCATGCACGTTCCCCCCTTTCATCACTTGAAAAGTTTACATCAGATCTTTTCATGAGTAAAATGAATATATAGAATGATTATTATTCCATTTGTCTATACATAAGGCAGAGGAGCTAAACGGAATATGGACATAAGACATTTGCAATATTTCCTTGAAGTGGCGCGCTTCAAGAGCTTTACAAAGGCGGCAGAATCGCTGTTTATTACGCAGCCAACCATTAGCAAAACGATAAAAAACTTGGAAGAGGAACTCGGTGTCGTTCTCCTGGATCGCGTCGGCAAAAAAATGGAGCTTACCGATGCCGGACACATTATTGCGAATCAAGCGCAAAATATTGTAAAGTCTTTTCAAACACTGACATCTGAGTTAGATGACTTAATGAATGTGAGAAAAGGGAAGATTCGCTTCGGATTGCCGCCCATGGTAGGCTCCAGCTTCTTCCCGAAAGTGATCGGCAAGTTTCACGAACAATATCCCGAAGTCACGATTCAAATATTTGAGGACGGCGCCAAGAAAGTAGAGACCGATGTGAGAAACGGAACGCTGGACATTGGTGTTGTCGTATTGCCTGTTGAAGACGATGTGTTTGATTGTTTTTCATTCGTAGATGAGAAGTTAAAGCTGCTTCTTCCTCCAGCACACAGATTAACCGATCGAGAGGTGGTGAAGCTGGCGGAGCTCGCCGATGAATCCTTCGTATTGTTCCGCGAGGATTTCACATTGCATGATCGGATTATTACCGAATGTGTCAGAACAGGGTTTCAGCCGCATGTTATTTATGAAAGTGCCCAGTGGGATTTAATTAGCGAGATGGTCGCAGCAGGACTCGGCATTGCTCTTCTGCCCGAGACGATTTGCCGCGAGGTGGATGAGTCGCGCGTACATATTTTACCGTTAATTGAACCGTCGATCCCTTGGCAACTTGGCATGATATGGCGCAAAGACCGCTACCTTTCCTATGCTGCGCGGAAGTGGATTGAACTTGCTCAAGAAGAGCTGGGTGACGGTCACAAATAGACGTAAGGACAGGCGTCATATATCTACTTTGGATAGCATACGATTATAGTGAGTCCGATACCGTACAGTATGGTGAGAAATGAATAGAGGGAGACTATTTCATGGCAGCATTTAATCAACGAATATTTCCAGCTGCTCGGCACTTGAAAGATGTAGAATACTTAACAGAGAGTAAATATGAATATATTATTTTGCTCGACAGTCATATTTCACAGCTTAGCAGTGTTGCCCAAATGGTACGAAGCCGTCAGAAGAAATTAATCATTCATTTGGATCTCATTAACGGACTGAAAAATGACGAGTATGCAACAGAGTATATTTGTCAGGTCGTTCGTCCTGCTGGAATCATTTCTACACGCAATAATGCGATTATAACGGCCAAGAAAAATAAAATGCTCTCCATACAGCGTCATTTCATATTGGATTCGATGGCACTGGAGACGAGTCTGAAGCTTACGGAGAAAACGAAGCCAGATTACATTGAAATTTTGCCAGGTATTATGCCTCAAATCATAACGGAGTTAACGGCAAAGATCGATGTTCCGATTCTCGCCGGAGGGCTCATTCGTACGATCGAAGAAGTGGAGTCAGCGCTTCAAGCTGGAGCTATTGCCGTAACAACCTCGAATAAAGAGATTTGGAAGTACTATGAGTAATCATTAGGCATGATATTGACATCATTTTATTAGTATTATTAAATGGAAATAAGTTAATACGCTGTGACGGAGTTCATGGAGTCCACGTTAAACCTTGAAGAAGGGTTTGATGTGGACTTTTTTAGTTATTTTATAGAGAAAGGGTGAGAAGCTTGGACAAATTCTCAAGTCTGCATCGCTCTGAATATTTAGCTGATATGGCCAAGGAAGAGCTTGATTTGCTCATCATTGGAGGCGGAATAACTGGAGCTGGCATTCTGCTTGATGCACAGGTTCGCGGTTTAAAGGCAGCCATTGTCGAGATGCAAGATTTTGCGGCAGGCACCTCCAGTCGTTCAACGAAGCTCGTGCATGGCGGACTGCGTTATTTAAAGCAACTAGAGATTAAGCTGGTGGCTGAGGTAGGTAAAGAACGCGCCATTGTATATGAAAATGCCCCGCATGTGACAACACCGGAGTGGATGCTGTTGCCCCTCATTGAAGGCGGAACGTATGGAAGATTTACGACTTCAGTAGGCCTTAAAGTATACGACTACTTAGCAGGTGTCAAAAGAGACGAACGAAGAACGATGCTCAGCCGCGCACAAACAATGGAGAAGGAGCCGCTGCTGAGGGAGGATAAGCTAAAGGGCGGAGGCTACTATGTTGAATACCGTACCGATGACGCGAGATTAACGATTGAAGTGATGAAGGAAGCTGTGGCACGCGGAGCCAAGGCCATAAATTATGTTAAAGCGGAAAACTTCATCTATGACCGCAATCATCATATTCTCGGGTCCCTAGCGGTTGATTTGTTGACGGGGGACAAGAAGATGATCCGTGCGAAGAAAATCGTTAACGCGGCTGGACCTTGGGCAGATACGCTGCGCGAGATCGATGGGTCGAAGAAAGGAAAGCATCTGCGGCTCACGAAAGGTGTTCATTTAGTATTTGATCAATCTAAATTTCCGCTCAGACAATCGATCTATTTCGATACACCGGACGGACGTATGGTATTTGCTATTCCTAGAGATGGCAAGACCTACTTAGGAACAACGGATACATTCTATGAGGGGGATATCACCGGTCCAACCGTCACGCTGGACGATCAAAATTACCTTGTTACAGCGGCTAACTTCATGTTCCCTTCGCTCGGACTAACAATCAAAGATATTGAATCCAGCTGGAGCGGTCTTCGTCCGCTTATTCATGAGGAAGGCAAGTCGCCTTCTGAATTATCTCGGAAAGACGAAATCTTCATCTCAGATTCTGGGCTTATTACAATCGCTGGGGGCAAACTAACGGGCTACCGCAAAATGGCAGAGCGTGTTGTCGATCTTGTGGCCAAAGATTTGTCCGCAGCGGGAGGTCCGTCCTACCCGAAGTGTACAACCGATCGAATTGTATTGTCAGGGGGTCATTTTGGCGGATCGGCAGAGTATAAACTTTTTGTTCAGAAGAAAGTGGAGGAAGGTACGCGGCTTGGATTAACAACGCAAATTGCCGAAAAATTAACACGCCGCTACGGCTCAAACATTGACTTGTTGTACGATATTTATAAGTCGGAGCAGTGGACACATAACAATCCAGAGCTGTGGCTTCCGCTCGTATACGGTATCCGGCATGAGATGGTTGCAACGCCAAGCGACTTCTTTATCCGAAGAACGGGTGCCCTCTATTTTCATATTGCGTGGGTACACAAGTGGAAGGAAACAGTTAATCAATATATGCAATCGGAATTTCAGTGGAGTGAGGAGCAAGAGACGAAGTATCGTGACACACTGGATCGCCAGTTACATGAGGCCGCACATGCCGTGAGCCTACAATAAATGGTGAATAGCAGAAAAAGCTTGGGCTGCCAAGCTTTTTTTCTTTGTATGATGAATTATGATTTCGCTTCTCTTGACCAATCCACTCTTTTATCTTGAAGCATTTCTATCATTTGAATTGCTAGTGTGACAACCTCGGCAAGTTTACTTGGGCTGATCCAATGCCATTCGTCATTTTTCGTATGGATCAGGTCAGTCACCCCTGTGCTTCTAATCGGAATGCTTGGTACCCCGTTCGAGAAAAAAGTAAAATGATTGCTGTCATACCAAGGATTTGTCCAATGTACGGAAGGAAATGATGATTTTATCCTTCTCAGTTCATCTTCAAGCTGGCTTGAGCCGGCCATCAGTGTTACTGTATTTGTCCCGAGGATTTGACCTACTCCATCAAAGTTCAGTGCAGCGATCGCTGCCCGAAGCTCATCTTTATGCTTATTGATATATACTCGATCCCCGATTCCAAGATATTCTTCGGAACCAAAAGCAACAAATTCAAAACCTGTCTTGAAGCCCCTTTGACTCAGTTCTTCGACTAATGTAAGCAAGACAGCGACACCTGAAGCGTTGTCGAAGGCCCCTGGGGATCCAAATACACTGTCATAATGTGCTGACATAATAATTTTTTCGTTCCGTGAACCCTCTTTCCTGCCGATTACATTCTTCGTATGTCCTAAGGTCCTTTTGCTATGTATCTTGAGATGTACTGAAGGCGGAGCATTTGTGCCAATAAGTAATAGAGCATCTTCAGGCGAGATCGTTACGGATGGGATGCCAAAATCCCAGTCGCTGATGAGGGGGAGATCCGTATGAGTATGTAAGTTTACCGTGATGACAGCTGCTGGATTTTTCTGTTCAAGCAGGTGAATGATTTGCTTATGATGCTCTGGATTGTAAATCGTGAATCCTTTTGCAGTAAAGTTTTCTTTTGCAAGCTCTCCATATAATACAGCTATTTTCCCATCTAATTGTGAGGATGCCAGCTCATCGATGGTACATAAAGGTACGACTTCTGCGGTTACATCAACGGATGGCGAGAATATGTTGCTTGTTACCTTTCTCAGATGACCATATATCGTTAATGATGCTTCGATATTTTCCCAACACGGAATTTCAAACTGCTGGGTTTCAATATTTATTCCTGAGGATTTAAAAATATTTTCAATATAACTGGATGCTTCATGATTCGAGATAGCGCCAATCGGCCTTACCCCGATCTCACTCGATAATACTTTCAGATGCCGCATCACTCTTGTTTGTATCATTTCCAATCGATCATCCCCCATTTAGGAGTTATATTTTCCCATTATATTATATGTTAATTTGCCAAAATTAACAAACGTTTGTTCTGTTTCAACAATCAGCACAGCGCAAAAAAGGAGACTCAACACTGTTGCCAGCTTGAGTCTCCTGTTCTAGTTAATTGATTTATGACTTATTGCTTGGATATTTACTCTCCTGTACCTTGTTCCCGGCGATCGGGAAGCCCATTCACATAGCTGTCAGACAAAAGCAGAAGGCGCAGTGCGCGTTTATATTCGTCCTCTGTCGCTTTCTGACCATCATCCTCGCCAGGTTTGAGCGCGTACTGTGTTCCGTCTGCATATTCCGTGCCCGGAATGAATACAGAATGATCATTCACGAACGAACCGGATGGCAGATAATAACGCTCGGGCAGCAAATTGCTTGGTTGGTTTAATAAATCTTGGCCGAAATGAATTTGATTCGTGACAGGCACCCCTAATAAATTAGCAACGGTAGGCAAAATGTCTACCTGTCCGCCAACCTGATCCATCACTTGCGGTGTTGTCTGCCCCCCATTAATGATAATGAGCGGAATGTTAATCATATCAGCAGGGCGATACTCTCTGCCGTAAATTTCTTTCATCAGTTCTTTATCATCATTGTCTAGAGAATAGATAGGCAATCCTAAGTGATCGCCATATAAAACGATAAGACTGTTATCCCATATTCCACTGTCTTTCAGCTGTTTGATGAACCCGCCAAGCGCGTAGTCGGCATAATTTTGAGCGCGAATATAGTCGCCGACGAATGTATTATCATACCTATCTGGCAGCGTCATTTTATATTTAGTGTCCGGAATCGTAAATGGATGGTGTGCTGACATGGAAATGATCTGTGAATAGAACGGCTGCCCAGATTCATTCATTTTTTTCAATTGCTCGGCGGTCTTTGCGTACAGCACTTCATCAGAAGATCCGAAGAATACTTTGTCATCTTCACCGAAGAAAGACTTATCATAATAGCGATCGAATCCTACGCCTTTATACAGTTCACCGCGGTTCCAGAATTCTACGACATTCGTGTGGAACGTCGCTGTCTGGTAACCGCTCTGTTTGAGCAGTTTCGGCAAGCTCGGCAGCTCCTTGTACGCATAATTTTGGGTGGCTGCCTCATTATTTGGAATATAGCAGGAAGTGTACACCACGAACTCCGCATCCGATGTATTCCCTTGACCTACTTGTTGATAAAATTTAGGGAAATACATCCCTTCCTTCACAAGCTGGTTCATGTTCGGTGTAATTTCCTTGCCGTCAATTTTTAAATTGATAAGGAAATTTTGAAAAGATTCGAGCTGTATAATAATTAGATTTTTACCGGCTGCTGCTTTATAGGAGTGGGGCATTTCCACGGGTTTGAGCTGTTTAATTTGATCGATTGTGTCTTGTGTAATTTGAGATGCATCTACGTAATTTTCATCTTTGTTTGCTAGAATCGTGTATGCCTCGTAATTCAGAATGCCCATTTCCTGCGCCTTAACAATTTCATTCATGCTCGCTCGGTTTGGCATAATATTAAATAGGCATAGATTAAGAGACAATGCCAGTATTGCCGCAATGATGCTTCTTCTTTCTTTTCTTGCCATTAGTTGTTTCAGCTGCGCTGATCTTTTGCTGCTAAAAAACCATATTACGAACACGACAATATCCGTAAATATAAATAAGTAATAAGGTGCGAGCAGTGATAATACACTATTGCTCACCGCAGTGACTTGATTGACTTGCTCAAGTGCATGGTAGGTGACGATGACGCCATAATATTTGTGATACATAATGGCAGCGAAGAAAATCGCCGTAACTAATATATTTACAATCATATAAGCCATAAGTTTACGTTTCGTAACAAACAATTCAATAAGGCTGAATAGCAGCCATATAAATGGAATTTCGGTAACGAGCGGTTTCCACGTTAAGCCAGTATCAAATATGGACATCCAAGCTAAGTAACCTTTAAATAGCAAAATAAAAGTAAAAATAATAAATGGCCTTCTTAACAACCGATAGACAGTGGTTGGTGCCACACTATCGCCATCCTTTCCGCACGCAAAATTAAGCTGATTGTTAAGAACAACAGCTAATTAAAATGTTATAAAGTATATGGAATACATTTCCATTATGCGATGATGCAATCTTATTGTCAAAAGACACCCATGATTATACAATAAAAAGCCGCTTCCGGATATTGTAAAATATCCGTTGCAGCGGCTTTATTTTATCTATATTTGTTCTGATACATTAGACAACAGGGAACCACCCAGGTGCGCCTATAATTGCTTGCCATAGCGGATCTGGAACATCTAATTTGTCTTGATCCTGTCTGTTTAATGTCGTCACAATTTCGGATTCACGGCCTTCGGCTACTTTTTGTACCCATTCTGGGTCCATAATAAGCTCACGAGCTAAAGCGATGAACGGAACTCCCGTTTCAAGAGCGCGCAGTGCATCATCAGCTGTATGGATGCTGCCAACCCCGATGAGCGGAACGCGGTTGCCAACACGTTCTTGAAGGAGCTCGATGCGTGTGCGTGTGCTGTCTGCGCCGCGGCGGGCATTTGACCAGAAATCCATCAAGCTTACATGCAAATAATCGAGATTTTGATCCGCGAGTGCATCCACGAGCACGAAAGTTTCTTCCATTGTAATACCTGGAGTTTCAGGTTCTTCTGGTGAGAAGCGGTAGCCTACAATGAACGGTTCTTTCGCATGCTCAGCGACCACTCGTTTCACTTCTTTAACGACTGCTAAAGGGAATGCAAGGCGACCATGAATGTCTCCTCCCCAACGGTCACCACGAGTATTGGCATGAGGAGAGAAAAATTGCTGAATGATGTATCCATTTGCACCGTGAATCTCAACACCGTCAAAACCAGCTTCAATTGCGCGGCGAGTTGTTTCGCCATAAGATTTGACGAGATCCTCCACTTCAGCGTCGCTTAAGCTGCGCGGCGTATTCGGATTATCTGTTGCCGGCACATTGCTCGGACCAACAATTTGACCGTCTGGTGTAAGCTCAGGCAAGCTGAGGCGTCCTCCGTGATGAATTTGTATAATGGCTTTGGCGCCTTGGCTTTTGATCGCATTTGCCAGTCTGCGGAAGCTTGGGATAAATTCATCAGTATCCCCGGCGAATTGTCCATGAAATGCTTTACCGTGCTTGTCCACGTAAGTGCAAGCTGTGATCACCATACCTACACCTGATGCACGGCGAGTGTAATATTTAATTTCGCTATCTGAGACCGTGTCGTCCGGATTTGCGGAGAAAGTAGTCATGGGTGCCATCACAATTCGGTTCTTAATTTCGACACCGTTAGGCAATGTGAAAGCTTCAAATAAAGGCTTATATTGCGGCTTCATCTTTGTTGCTCCTTTTCTATATTATCGTAAATCCTATAGCTCATATGCCCGACCTTATATATCGGGTCTTCATTTTGAGTCTAACAATGGATGGAATGTATACCTAATAGGGCATTACTATAATAATTTTAGTTACAGTTGTTTCGTTTTGTCAAGTCTAACCAGCTCTCGTTGACAAAAAGGTAGATTCTCACTATAATTGGTGCGAATTATGTAATAAAGGGGGGCGCGGCATGGCAATAAGCAGCAGGCTGTCTGTGGCGATTCACATCTTGGCTTTATTAGAAGTAAACAAAGGGACACGAATGACTTCGGAGTTTATAGCAAGCAGTGTGAATACGAACGCTGTCGTTGTTCGCCGGATTATGGGCATGCTTAACAAAGCGGGTCTTGTGACTACAAATCCGGGGGTTGCTGGTGCTTCACTAACCCGTCCTATTTCACAAATTACGTTATTAGATGTGTATCGCGCTGTTGAAGGTGAGGGTTGCGATCATCTATTTTCTATTCATGAAAAACCAAATCCGAAGTGCTTGGTCGGTCGTAATATTCAAGGAGCATTAGAATCTAAATATTCTCAGGCTCAGAGCGCCATGGAGAATGAGCTCCAGAAAATAACGATGGATCAAGTCGTCATGGATATTTTGAAAGACGCTCAAGCAGCACCTAGTAATTAAAGGTGGCTTGGGCGTTTGTTTTCTAGTACATAACATTAATATAGAACTGTTAACGATGGGAGAGATGAATGAAATGACCATTCATGTTGGTATTATTGGATTTGGCCTATCGGGGTCTGTTTTTCATGCACCGATTATCGAGACAATCAAGGAATTCAGCCTCAAGACGGTCGTCTCCTCGGATGCGAATAAAGTACATCAGCGATATCCTCACGTCAGTGTCGTCTCTGATGTGGATCAGCTGTTCTCTGACGCTGAAATTGACCTCGTAGTCATTTCTAGTCCCAATGTAACTCACTATGAATATGCGAGAAAAGCGATTGAAGCGGGCAAGCACGTGGTGGTTGAGAAGCCTTTCACCGTCACTTCGCAAGAAGCGGAACAGCTTATTGCACTGGCCAAACAGCATGGGGTAGTACTCACCGTCTATCAGAACCGCCGCTGGGATAATGACTTTCTAACGATTCAAAAGCTGATTAGCGGAGGCACTCTTGGAAGATTGTCGGTGTACGAGGCTCATTTCGACCGCTATCGTCCTGAAGTGCGGAATCGCTGGCGGGAGAAGGAAGGTCCAGGCTCCGGCATGCTGTATGATTTAGGGGCTCATCTCATCGATCAAGCTCTGACTCTATTCGGTAAACCGAAGACCATATGGGCGGATCTAAGAGCAGAGCGCGAGGGAGCCGAGGCAATTGATTATTTCCACCTCGTATTCGGATATGATCATATGCGAGTCATTTTACATTCCGGATCTCTAGTACGTCAGCAAGGGCCGCGATTTGTACTGCACGGTACTAAAGGCAGTTATATTAAATTCGGTATGGACCCGCAGGAAGATCAGCTTCGGCAAGGCAAAGCTCCTGGCGATTTAGGCTGGGGTGAAGATAAACGCGAGCTGTACGGACAACTGACAACGGAGATTGGCGGTCTTACAGTAGAATCGCGAGTGGAGACTGTACCTGGCCGTTATGAAACATTCTATCAAGGTGTTGCTGAAGCAATCATGATAGGGAAGACTGCGCCTGTTACGGCGGAAGAAGCCAGAGACACCATTCGGATGATCGAGTACGCGCTACAAAGTCATCAAGAGGGGCGAGTTATTTCCGTCTCATAATATCTCATATAAAGCACATAACTTTGTTCATTTCGTGGAAAGTTATCTCTAATTGGCAACTCATATACCCAAAGGAGATACTTTCCCTCATGATGAAACGTTACTTGATTCGAATAGTTGTGCTTGGAATATTGTTACTTGCATGGTTACCGGGATATTCTCAAGTTTACGCGGATGGTCCATATCATTTTGGATTTAAGAAGAGTGTGAACGGTAAGCTGCCGTCGATTGATTACGAAGGATTTAAAGAGCTTTTAAACAAATATGACGCTATCTTTATGGCCGACCCTGCTCGTAATGAGGTATATTTGACGTTCGATAACGGCTATGAAAATGGGTATACCGCGAAAATATTAGATACGCTCAAAGAGAAGAAGGTACCGGCTATCTTTTTTGTTACAGGACATTACATTAAAACGCAGCCTGATTTACTCAAACGGATGGTGGGTGAAGGGCATATTATTGGAAATCATTCGTGGAGTCATCCCGATGTGACGGCAATTTCCGATGAGCAGCTGAGACAAGAGCTGGATAAGGTGAAGCTAGAAGTCGCTAAAGTAACTGGGCAGCAGCAAATGCAGTTTCTTCGCACACCGCGGGGTATTTTTAACGAGAGAGCATTATCGGTAAGCAAGCAGTTAGGATACACCAATGTATTCTGGTCCATCGCTTATAAAGACTGGGACGTTAACGACCAGCGCGGATGGCAATACGCTTACCATAACGTGATGTCGCAAATTCATCCAGGCGCAGTCATTTTGCTCCATTCGATCTCTAAGGATAATACGGAAGCACTCGGCAAAATTATTGACGGTGTAAGAGCTAAAGGATACGAATTTAAAAGTATAAACGAGCTTATGATGCATAGAAATAAAATAAATAACATGGAACCAAATCGAACTGCACCGAAAGGCACCTTGAATTAAGGTGTCTTTTTTATTCCTAAATTTGACATTAGAAATAGAGAAGCGTATATTTAGATATTATTTAGGTTGCCTACCTAATTAATTAGGACACGTGAGAGAGGTGATTATATGGACTTTGGGGACCACTCTGTGACGAAGAACCTTATAAAGGCTTTTATGAGGTTTAACAAAGCAGATTTCCACCAAAGGACGTTACCTGGCTATACACCAAGTGAAATCAGATTGATATTTCGATTGAAACATATGGTTAACCCAGACAGTCCTGGCATTAAAGTTTCAGAAATCAGCAATACGCTGCGCGTTACTTCACCGACAGTCACTCAGTGGATTAATGGTCTAGAGGCAAAAGGCATGGTGGAACGCATCATAGACGAACAAGACCGAAGGGCCGTACGCGTGAAGTTGACAGAGGCAGGAACAAAGCTTGCGACAGAAGCGCAGGCTGCGATGTTCCGCAGATTTCAAGGGCTCGTTAATTATTTAGGTGATGAGGACAGTGTTAAGCTGGCTGAATTGCTTACGAAAGTATTTACTTATTTGAATGAGAACGAAGTTTCCATGAATCATGGGCCAGAGAGCGGGGATGATCAATAGAATGCTCAAATTGTTTCGGTTTCTTAAACCATTTCGCATGATGGTTGTTTTTGTGCTGATTCTTACCTTTTTGCAGACGATGGCTGAGCTGTATTTGCCTACGCTCATGTCTGATATCGTAGACATCGGGGTTGTGAAGGGAGATATCCCTTACATTTGGAAAATCGGCGGCTTTATGTTGCTTGTTGCATGCGGATCTATGCTGGCCTCTGTAGGAGCGAGCTATTTGGCAGCGAGATCTTCAGTAGGCTTCGGGAAAATAGTACGCGGTAAAATATTCAGCCATGTGCAAAATTTTTCACTGCAAGAGTTCGATCAACTAGGCACAGCGTCACTTATTACAAGAACGACCAACGATATTACGCAAGTTCAGCAAGTGTTGACGATGATGCTGCGCATGATGGTCATGGCACCGATGATGTGCATCGGCGGTATTATTATGGCACTGTCGAAAGATGTGAAATTAACGCTTGTGTTCGTTGTAGCCATTCCCGTTCTTATACTTGCCATTTTTGGAGTAGTAAGCAAAGGAATTCCGCTCTTTAGAATGATCCAGAAGAAAATTGATAAATTGAATTTGGTCGTACGCGAAGGATTGACCGGGATTCGAGTCGTAAGGTCGTTTAATCGTGTGGAGCACGAGACGAAACGTTTTGACCGAGCGAGCTTGGACTTGATGGAGACGTCGATTAAAGTAAACAAAATTATGGCAGGGTTATTCCCGCTGATGATGCTTGTGCTTAACCTTTCTTCCGTAGCGATTATTTGGTTTGGCGGCATCCGTATTGATCACGGTCATATGCAGGTTGGCGATTTAATGGCTTTCTTAATGTATGCACTGCAGATTATGTTTTCGCTCATTATGTTATCGATGGTTCTCATTATGGTGCCGCGTGCGCAAGCCTCTTCAGTGCGTATTAATGAAGTGTTCGCCATGGTGCCTACGTTAAAAGATGCTGAGCAATTACAGCGTTCTAATATGCGAAAGGGGCTCATTGAATTTGACAATGTGACCTTCAGCTATCCAGGCGCGGAAAAGCCGGCCATTTCGAACATCTCGTTTGTTGCGCATCCCGGAAAAACGACAGCAATTATCGGCGGTACGGGTGCGGGTAAGTCGACGCTCCTTAACTTGATTCCTCGATTCTATGACGTTGACAGCGGACGTATTCTAGTAGACGGTGTTGATGTACGTCAATTGTCACAGGAAGATTTGCGCTCGAAGATTGGTTTTGTTCCGCAGCAAGCACTGCTCTTTACAGGCTCGATTGCAGACAACATCCGATTTGGCAAGGAAGACGCGGCGGATGAGGAAGTAAGACATGCGGCGGAAATTGCACAGGCAGCAGACTTTATTTCACAGATGGAAGATGGGTATGATTCCGTCATTGCGCAAGGCGGTACGAATGTATCCGGCGGTCAGAAACAGCGGTTAGCGATTGCACGCGCTTTAGTTCGCAAGGCGGAAATTAATCTATTCGATGACAGCTTCTCCGCGCTCGACTTCAAGACCGACGCGAAGCTCAGAGCGGCACTCAAGCAGGAGACGGCTCAGTCGACCAACATTATTGTAGCTCAGCGTGTCAGCACCGTTATGGATGCCGATCAAATTATTGTGCTTGATGAAGGGCAAATTGCTGGCATCGGTACCCACCGCGAGCTGATGGATACGTGTGAAGTGTATCGCGAGATTGTATCCTCACAGCTGTCAGAGGAGGAGATTGCATGAGTGGACGGACAGAACGTAGGCACCCGGGACCTCGTCCTTTTGGCGGTGGACACGGCATGGGAATGCCGGCCGAGAAGGCAAAGGATTTTAAAGGAACATTAAAGCGGCTCATCCCATACCTTAAACCTCACAAAGTCAAATTGACGATCGTACTTATTGCAGCAATACTGAGCACGGTGTTCAGTATTGTGAGCCCGAAAATTATGGGTAAAGCAACGACGAAATTGTTCGAAGGCATTATTGGGAAAGCAGCCATTGATTTTCACTATGTCGGAATCATATTGCTCGAATTGATTGGACTATATGTATTCAGCTCTTTATTCAGCTACTTGCAGCAATATGTGATGGCAGGCGTATCTCAGACAACGGTATACAATATGCGTAAGGAAGTATACAGCAAGCTGAATCGTTTGCCGATTAAATATTTCGACTCTCGCACACATGGGGAAATTTTAAGCCGAGTAACGAATGATATGGATAACATTAGCAACACGCTCCAGCAAAGCTTGGCACAGCTCATTACGTCAGTAGTCACGATCATCGGTGTTATTGTGATGATGCTGACCATCAGTCCGCTGATGACGCTTGTCGTTATTTTAACTTTACCGCTTAGTGTGCTTGTCACATCGCTCATTGCCAAACGTTCACAGAAATATTTTAAAGGACAGCAAAAAGAATTGGGCGAGCTAAACGGTCATGTAGAGGAAATGTATACAGGACATAAGGTCGTTAAAGCATTCGGACATGAGCATAAGTCTCTTCAAAAATTCAATGGGATTAATGAGAGATTGTATGAATCGGGCTGGCGTGCACAGTTCATCTCTGGCATGATTATGCCGCTCATGTCGTTTATCGGTAACATCGGATATGTCATTGTCTCTGTAGTCGGCGGTGTGCTGGTGACGCGCAGAGCGATCGAAATCGGTGATATTCAAGCCTTTATTCAATATGCTAGACAATTTACGATGCCGATTACGCAGCTCGCGAACATCGCGAATATGATTCAGTCGACGATTGCTTCCGCCGAGCGTGTATTTGAACTGCTTGATGAAGAAGAGGAAGTACCGGAAGCTGAACATATGAAAGTCATTCAAAATCCTAAAGGCGATGTGCAGTTCCAGAACGTCAGCTTTGGTTATAAAGAAGATGCAACGCTCATCGATAACATGAACATTGATGTGCGGCAAGGACAGACCGTTGCCATTGTCGGCCCTACAGGCGCAGGGAAAACGACGCTCGTCAATCTTCTTATGCGTTTCTATGAGCTGAACAGCGGTAAAATTACGATCGATGGTGTAGATATTACCGAGTTGTCCCGTGCGAACCTTCGCAGTATGTTCGGTATGGTGCTGCAGGATACGTGGCTCTTTAACGGCACAATTCGCGATAACATTGCGTATGGACGCGAAGATGCAACGGAGGAAGAGGTCGTTAAGGCGGCAGAAGCGGCGCATGCAGATCATTTCATACGTACGCTGCCAGATGGCTATAACACGATTCTTAACGAGGAAGCGTCGAACATATCGCAAGGGCAGAAGCAGCTTCTCACGATTGCGAGAGCCATTCTTGCTGACCCGCCGATTCTCATCTTAGACGAAGCGACGAGCAGCGTCGATACGCGAACCGAGCTGTACATTCAGAAAGCAATGAACACCCTTATGGAGGGCAGAACCAGCTTCGTGATCGCCCACCGTTTATCAACGATTCGGGATAGCGATCTGATTCTCGTCATGAATAAAGGCAGTATTATCGAGAAGGGTACGCATGAAGAATTGCTTGCCAAGGGCGGGTTCTATGCCGAGCTTTATAACAGTCAGTTTTCCGAAGAGAAGGAAGTTGTGTGAGCTACAGGCGGATGTATGGATATATTCCATGCCCCGCCTTTTTTGTATTATGTCATTACCCATTGGTTAAGATGATTGAATTGGCAAATAATGAAAAAAATACTGAAAAAATTTTGAAATTTCAAAAAAATGTTTTGCGTTTTGCCCATTGTGTCTTAAAATAGAGAAATTAATGATATTTGAGCAATTTGCACCTAGAAGGGATGTTACTATGTTTCAACTGAAGGAACGCAACACCACTGTGAGGAAAGAGATTGTTGCTGGTCTCACTATTTTTTTGACCGTGGCGTACATCATTATCGTCAATCCGATGATATTGAAGGACGCAGGGGTCCCTTTTGATCAAAGCTTTACAGCGACGATCATTGCCACGGTGGTAGGTACTTTGTTTATGGCCCTGTTCGCGAATTATCCAATCGTTATTGCTCCTGCGATGGGTCTAAACGCTTATTTCACATATTCGGTCATTGGGGGTCATGGGATCTCTTATGCCGTTGGTTTCTCAGCTGTATTTATTTCGGGGATCATCTTCCTGCTCATCTCGCTAACTTCCTTGCGGACGAGGCTCATTGGAGCAATACCTAACAATCTAAAGCATGCAATTGCAGCCGGTATTGGACTGTTTATTGCATTTATCGGTATGCGTTTATCGGGGATCATTACTGATCATCCTACGAATCTAGTCGCACTTGGCAACTTCAGATCACCAGGTGTTGCACTGACCCTCGTTGGCATCGCCATTACGATATTACTGACGGCTTTAAACGTAAGAGGTTCACTTTTTGTCGGAATGATTATTACGGGGGTTATCGCTTTCTTCACAGGACAGCTTCATTTCAATCAAGGGATTGTCTCTGCGCCTCGTCTGTCTGAAGGCATTATTGTATTTAATCCGATTACATCGATTAAGGATGTTATTGATTACGGTCTGTACAGCGTCGTATTCTCGTTCTTGCTCGTAATGCTGTTTGATACGACAGGTGCGATGCTGGCGATCTTAAAACAAGCGAATCTTCTGAAAAATGGTAAAATCGAGCGTGGCGGCAGTGCATTCTCCGCTGACTCTGTCGGTACCATTGTCGGTTCTATGTTAGGGACAAGTCCAACTGCTGCTACGGTTGAATCAGCAGCCGGTGTTGGAGCAGGGGGTAAAACAGGCTTAACAGGTCTAACTGTTATCGTATTGTTCATTATAGCGGCGTTCTTCAGTCCGCTCATTAGTTCGTTGTCCAGTGTGGCCGCGATTACCGCACCAAGCTTAATTATCGTAGGCTGCTTAATGATGAAGAGCGTATCAGAAATTCACTGGAATGACTTTGAAGAAGCATTTCCGGCGTTTCTTGTTATTATAAGCATGCCGCTGACATCGAGCATTGCAAACGGAATCGCACTTGGATTTATTTCATACCCAATTATGAAAATCGCCAAAGGCAAATTCCGCGAGGTGCACCCATTCGTTTATATATTTGCGGTGCTGTTCCTCATTCAGCTCATTTTCTTTGCGCATTAAGCTTAAACGCTTAGTATATAAAAGTAAAACGCCTAAGAAAATTTCTTAGGCGTTTTTGTCATGTCATTAGTTTAATGTCAGTAATCGATTTACCACAATCCACATACCCCTGATTTATAGCTTCCCACAAATAGAGCGAAGCTGCCGTGCAATAAGGCTCCCACTTATGAGCGCACTGTTCTAAATATTTACGGTCCTTACGCTCCTCCAGCTCATAGAGCCACTGGGCTGCTCTTTGCAGTCCTGCGTCACCAAAAGATAATACGTTCATGCGTCCGAGAGAGAAAATAAGGAACATTTCAGCAGTCCATTTCCCGATGCCTTTTACAGTCGTTAACGCTTTAATTACTTCTTCATCCTCCAATAAATGCAGCTGCTCAAGATGGATTTCCCCTTGCATCACTTTTAGGCACAAATCTTTCATATAAGAAATTTTGCTTAAGGACACCCCTGCGCTTCTGAACACTTTATCTTCCGTATTGTAGATCGTATCTGGCGTAAATTCGGGAACGGCTTCGATCACCCGGCGCCTAATGGTTGCGGCTGCTTTTACAGAAAGCTGCTGTCCAATAATGGAGGAGATCAATGAGTCGAAATAATTCGTTCTTAGCTGGGTCGTCAGGTCACCGATACAATGAATAAGTTCTCCAAGTCTGGAATCTTGCTTACAAAGAGTCACGACCCTCGGATCGTTAAGGGTTAAGGACAGCATTTTCTCCATACGATATCGCTCCTTAAACTTTTGATTCATTACTACACAGTATAATTGTTTAGCGCCTTTAGTCATAGTTTTGTTGAGTTCTGGGGATATTAACCTCTTGTAAGACTAGCATATTCAATTCATGAATAATGAGGTGAAGAGAATGAGAAAGCATTCGTTATCCATCGTTTTAGTCGCATTGGTATTGATATTACTGCTGCCAGCTTGTACGACCAAACAGAAAGCTCCCCCAAATACGCAAGCGCCAAGCAGCGGAGCGGCAAACCAGCAAAAAGATTCACTTGCAGCCGTTAAATCAAGCGGTGTATTTCGAATTGGAACGGAAGGTACGTATCCTCCGTTTACATATCACGATGAGAGCGGCAAGCTGACTGGCTTTGACGTAGAGATTGCTGAGGAAATTGCGAAACGGCTTGGCGTCAAACCGGATTTCGTGGAGACGAAATGGGACGGAATGTTAGCAGGACTTGATGCTAAGCGATTCGACGCTGTCTTTAATGAAGTGTCTATTCGTGAAGATCGGAAAGTCAAATATGATTTTTCAGATCCATACATCGTATCTAAGGCGGTATTGATCGTATCCAAAGATAATAACGACATTAAAAAGCTGTCCGATTTGAAAGGCAAAAAGGCAGGTCAATCATTAACGAGTAACCTTAAAGATATTGCCGAAGCCAATGGAGCGCAAATTGTACAGGTGGACAGCTTCAATCAAGCGATTGATTTGCTCGTGTCCAAACGGATTGATGCAACGATTAACGACAATCTGTCCTATTTGGATTTGAAAAAGAAAAGACCAGATTTACCTATTAAAGTGGTAGATGAGACGAAGAACGTTTCACAAAGTGCAGCTCTCTTCAGAAAAGACGAGAAGGAGCTTGTAAAAGCGGTAAATGATGCACTTAGGGCCATGAAAAAGGACGGCACATACCTCAAAATTTCGAAAAAGTATTTTAATGAAGATGTATCTAAACCGTAAAGGATTTGAATGATGAGCGATCGAACAGAGCGTCTTATAGACATTTTTATTCACTCTTTTATGCCCCTGCTGCAGGCAGGGGTTAAATTTACTGTGCCATTAACGTTAATTTCGTTTGCGCTTGGACTTATTGTTGCCTTTATAACGGCTCTGGCTCGCCTATCCTCCTTAAAGCCGTTATCTTGGATTGCGTGGTTCTACGTGTGGATTATTCGGGGAACTCCGCTGCTCGTTCAGCTGTTTATTATTTTCTATGGACTGCCGAGTCTAGGCGTGACGCTTACTCCTTTTCCGGCTGCAGTCATTGGTTTTACGCTCAGCGTAGGGGCTTATGGATCAGAAATTATTCGGGCAGCCATTGGATCGATTCCTGCAGGGCAATGGGAAGCGGCCTATTCACTCGGCATGACCCGGGGACAAGCTTTGCGCCGAATTATTCTGCCCCAAGCGACGACGGTATCTCTTCCGCCGCTGTTCAACTCGTTTATTAGTCTGATTAAAGATACTTCTCTAGCGGCCACCATAACGGTGACGGAGCTGTTTCAGAAGGGGCAGCAAATAACCGCTGCCGTGTATGAGCCGCTGCTGCTCTATATTGAAGTGGCGCTTATTTATTTACTGTTCAGCACAGTGCTGTCTGGACTCCAGAGCTGGCTGGAGCGGCGTTATGGACGACACAACGTGAGAGCTGGAGGCAGAATATCATGACTGCAATGATTGAAATGAAAAATGTACAGAAATTATTCGGTCCGCATCATGTGCTCAAAGACATCAATCTCTCTGCTGAGAGAGGGAAGGTGCTCGTCATCATCGGTCCATCGGGCTCAGGCAAATCAACGTTGCTGCGGTGTATGAATCTATTAGAAATGCCGACAGAGGGCAGTCTTACTGTGGGAGATATTCGGATGGAATTTCACGATGGGAATAAACCGAAGCGAGATCAGGTGCTTACGCTGCGCAGACAGACTGGAATGGTATTTCAATCGTACAATTTATTCCCGCATATGACGGTGCTTGCCAATGTGATGGAAGCGCAGGTTATAGTGCTGAAGAGGAGTATAGAAGAGGCGCGCAAGAGAGCGACTGAGCTGCTTCGAAAAGTAGGCCTCGCAGATAAAGCAAATGCATATCCGAGTCAGCTGTCGGGCGGTCAGCAGCAGCGTGTCGGCATTGCAAGGGCGATGGCAGTTGATCCGAAGGTGCTGCTCTTTGACGAGCCTACGTCCGCACTTGATCCCGAGCTTGTCGGGGAAGTATTGAAAGTAATCCAGGAACTTGCTGCTGAAGGCATGACGATGGTTATTGTGACCCATGAAATGAAGTTTGCCAGCCAGGTTGCCGACAAAGTCATTATGGTGGATGAAGGGTGTATTATAGCAGAAGGAACCCCAGAAGAGATTATTCAGAACCCAGCTCATGAACGGGTGCGTTCATTTCTCTCGCGCATTACTGAAAGATAAACAGGTTTCACCATTCGAAACCTGTTTATTATTGCCCATGAACACTCTTAGATGTGATACCATACAATTAAATATTTATGGAACACAGGTATAAGGAGGGCTTAGTTATGGGTTTTTTTGACGGATTAATGGGTCATGCTTCAGAAGTGAAGCTGGATGAGGTGCAGAAGGAATTTGGGATGATTTTGGCGCCAGGCGAGCGAATTGAAGCTGCTTATAAAATTATTCGGGATATGTTTATTTTTACGGACAAACGACTTATTCTGGTCGACAAACAAGGCATCACAGGGAAGAAGGTTGAGTACCATTCGATTCCTTATCGCAGCATTACACATTACACGATTGAAACCTCAGGGCATTTCGACCTCGATGCAGAATTGAAAATTTGGCTGTCCGGCAGCCAGACGCCGATCGAACGCACTTTTAATAAACATTCAAATATTTATCAAGTTCAGAGTGTGCTTTCGCAGTATGTTTTAAAATAGTGTATGGTAGATTTAATTAAAGGACGATTCCTCCTTCGTGAGAAGGAAAGCGATCGTCCTTTTTACTGTTAATGGGCGAATAATACAATGAGGAAAGTATGTTACAATAATACATGAACAGATTTACCAGACTAATATTCGCTACAAGGGGGAGTTTGATGGTACGCAAACATAAGAAACTTTCAACAGCCGAGTTTGTGAAAAAATTCATTTTTATTACGATAGGTGCCATTCTTATGGCCGTTGCCCTTGAAATCTTTCTTATTCCGAATGAAGTAATTGATGGGGGTATTACCGGTATATCGATTATTTTATCTGAAGTGACCCCTATTCCATTAGGTTTGTTCATCTTCTTCATTAACGTTCCATTTTTGATCATTGGTTATAAACTAATCGGTAAGACTTTTGCCTTATCTACGTTATACGGGATTACGCTGATGTCTATTACAACACAGCTTCTGCATCATGTAGATGCGTTTACACAGGAGACGATTCTTGCTGTACTGTTTGGCGGATTAATACTAGGTTTGGGCATAGGTCTTGTCATTCGATTCGGGGGGTCACTCGACGGTACAGAGATTGTAGCCATTTTGATGTCGAAGAAACTGCATGTTCCTGTGGGTCAAATTATTTTGTTCATCAATGTATTTATTTTTATTCTGGCAGGCTTTGTGTTTGGCTGGGATTCAGCAATGTATTCGATTTTTACCTACTATATCGCTTCTAAAGTGATGGACATTGTTGTAGAGGGTCTCAATGAATCGAAGTCGGTCACGATTATTTCGGGCGATTATGAGGAAATATCGGAGGCGATTCGAGATCGGCTTGGCCGGACCACGACGTTCATCTATGCAAGGGGCGGGTATTCGGGCGAAGATACACAAATGATATATTGCGTTGTAACACGGCTTGAGCTTGCGAAGCTAAAGGCTATCGTTCATGAGATTGACCCTAATGCATTTATTGCGATTGAAAGTGTGTCCGACGTGCTCGGAGGCAATTTTGAGAAGAAGCAAATTCATTAATATCGTTGAAACAAAAGCCTCACGGACAAATGTTTGTCTCGTGAGGCTTTTTGAATTATTGAGGTTTCTGGGTAACAAGCAGTTCGTTTAGAAGATTTGCAATAACCTGTGCGCTCTCGGCTCTGGTTAACGGCGTTTGAGGCGAGTAGAGGTTGTTGCCTCGTCCATGGAGCAGGCCTAACGACGCTGCCTTATTGACTTTGTCCTTCGCCCAGATGGAGATGCTGTTTACATCGTCAAAGATAGGAGCCTGCTTAGCAGTGTCTGCTGATTTCTGCTGAATCAGTTCATACGCGCGCACAAGGATAACGGCCATTTCTTCACGTGTAATCGTAGAATTCGGTGCAAACGAATGTCTGCTTCGACCTGTTATGAGTCCGGACTCGGTGGCAGCGGCCACCGCATCCTCATACCATGCTCCTGAAGGCACGTCTGTAAATGTTGTGGTATGACCGCTGCTGTGTAAATGAAGAGCTCTAATAAGAATCGAAATGAATTCAGAGCGTGTCACATTTCGCTGTGGCGAGAACTGGGTATCAGTGCTGCCTTGAATGATCTGCTGAGCCGCAAGTGTCCGAATGACTGAGCTAGCCCAGTAGCTGTCTGGAACGTCTGAAAATTTCTTGTCATATTCGAGTACGGCATACGATCCTGGCTCATTTATGGAAGCAGTGATAGAATCATCTGTCTTCGTCGACTTTGCATAACGAAGTGTGCCGCCAGCACTTATAGAATAGACCCAGGTGATGTCTTGATTTGCTCTAGAATTGATATGGAACGTTAGAGCTACAGGACTATTAAATTGTTTAAGTGTTGTCATTTTTCCATCGTCTGTAACGATGGATACAATGATTTGGTAAATACCGCTTGCCGCATGTACGCTTGCATGCTGCTGTACGCTGGATTTATTCATCGAACGCTCTGTGTCAGCACTGCTTAGCGGTATAAGCTGGACAGAGAGCTGAGCAGATGTTAGCTTCGCGGCAGGCACAAGTTCCTTCAATTGTTTAATAATTGATGCTGGGATGTTGACTTCCATATCCGTTTTTTGAATGACTAGCGAATTGTCGCTATTAAAGGCCGATGCAGCGGCTGGAAGGAGTACGCGAGTTTTACCGGCAGGAAGCGTTACTTGCACTTTCCCTTGCGCAACCATTGGCTGACTAATAATAACCGTATCTGCGTCCGCTGGTTTAACGATAGGGATAGAGCCGCCTTGGCTGCCGGTGTTGTTTCCGTTACCGTTGCCGCCTCCTGTATCTCCTCCCTGCTTAGCGACAGTCAGAATAATCGTTCCGCCATCGTCCATGCCTGGGACCTTAACCGTAACATTGCCAGCTGAATCTACAGTATAATTTAACCCGCTGTATTCATCCGTTACGACGGTTCCTGCCTTAAGTCCCAGCTGCAGATTTACCGATTGCTGTGTGCGGCTTATATTTAAGCCCACATAGACGCTTTGACCATCGTACTCACGTTTATAGAACAAATATTGTTCGTCGTTTCCGCCAGCTATTTTCACATGCGAACCTTTAGAAAATACTTTAGAGTATTTCGCGCGAATATTAAGCAGTTTCTCATAGTGATCGTGGAGAGCGGCTTCAGGACTGAGTTGGTTCCACGGCATATCGCTGCGGTTATCTGAGAAAACGCCTTTGGCGAAGTCTGCGTTTTTACCTGAACGACCAAGCTCTTCTCCATAGTAAATAACCGGCTGCCCTTTAATAGATATTTGCAGAGCTGCGGCAACCTTCAGCTTACCTTCGTCGCCATTCACGAACTCACTCAAGAATCCGTCCTCATCATGACTGCTGAGGAATTGTCCTACTGTAGCTGTGTTGTCAATTTTGTCATTTCTAATCTCTAGATAGCTTTCGACTTGATCCAACTGACCGTTCACAAAGTCGCGGGCCTTGTCATTGAAATCAAAATCAAGCAATGAGTCCATTTCACCGCTTCGGAGTAAGCCGAGCCCATTATCGGCATTATCGCCGAACGATTCACCAATTAAATTAAAATCAGGATTTAAACGAGTTAATGCATTTTTGAATGCTTTCCACGTCGTTGCATCTACATGCTTAGCTGTATCCACACGGAAATAGTCGATCGTATCACCGCGACTTGTTTTAGCTCTTTCGAGCCAACCAGCTTGCCATGCAATTAATTGATTGCGAACGGCTGGGTCCTCTGTCTTGAAGTCGGGAAGACCTGCAACCTCACCCTCAAGATCACCTTGGCCCGGGGTTTCCCTAAGCATGCCGCTGAATACTGACTTGTCCTCAGCTGTAGGATAATTTGTGGCGCCCGCCGCATTGACATCGGATTCCTTCATTCCATACCCGGCATGATTAAGTACGACGTCGACCATAATCTTGATACTGTGATCATGCGCCTTGTTGATCAGATCTTGAAACGTTTTTAGATCACCGAGATGTTCATCAATGGCTTCAAAGTTTTTAGCCCAATAGCCATGATAAGCGTACTGGTTCTGCCAAGGCTGATCTTTGCCTACGTTATAGTCAATATTATCGACAATAGGCGTAATCCAGATCGTATTGATACCAAGATCCTGTAAATAATCGAGTTTGTCAATAATGCCTTGGAAATCTCCGCCGTGGTATGTTTCAGGAAGAGATTTGTCTTGATGTTCTCCGCTTGGATCATCGTTAGATGGATCTCCATCGTAGAATCGATCCGTTAGCATGAAATAAATTCTTGCTTCATCCCAGTCGAAATCCAGACTGTTCGTGTATGTCTTCGTTTGCACGGTTAACGCTGCGGTCGTGCGGTGAGCATTCCCAAATTCATCAATAGCAATGACAGGAATGGACTTGCTGCCTGCGGTCGTGGTGTCCTTCACGGTGATAGTCTGCGCCATAAGCTCTGGATCAATGACAAATCTCTGTGGTCCTCCAACCGCGCTCAAATCGGCATAGATCTCTTGGATATGAACAGGATCACCGCTGATTTGGACGCCCAGCACAGAATGTTGCCCGATTTTAATAGTGCTGTTTTCAAATTTTGCAATGACATTTACATTCGGCAATGTATAGATGAGCTCGCTCTTGCCGTTAACCGTATTGTATGGATCCAGAACCTCTTGTTCGCTGCCTGATATCGTAACGAGATAGGAATAAGAATGAGTGCCTTCCGTAAGCCCTGTGACAGTATAGGCAAAATACTGATTTTTGTCGTCTCGCATCATGTCATAGACATGACCGTCAAATTTCAGCCTCACCTTATCCATTTTACTCATGTCATTATTGCGGAACAGTTCATCATCGCGATAGTAAAACGTCGCATTACCATTCTGAAGCACAGGCTTGCCTATGGATGGAAGTTTATAAAACTCAGCTTTGCCGCTCGTGACAATGACTTTTACAAACTCATCGTTCTTACCCAGTTCAATATACCGATCCGCATCGACGTCTTTGGCGTCCCAGTTGTTCAACCTGACAATGAAGCCAATGCGTGTTACACCTGGAGCAACCTTAACATTAGCGATCGCTTTGCCGTCTATGAATTTATCAAATAGAATCTGGTCGTCTTGTACCCCAGTGCCCCATACCCAAAGGTTCCAGCCTGTATAATTCTGATCAGGACGATCGTATTCGATTTGAACAGTCCGCTCGACGTATTTCTTAACCTCGATAGTAATTTCCGCTTTGGCACTGCCGGAGCTTGCTGATATTTTAACCGTTCCTGGGCTGATCGCCTCTACCCATCCAGATGAGCTGACTTCAGCGATGGATCGATCGCTGGAAGACCATGTAACCGCAGCATTTTTCAATATCTGGCCATACTGATCCTTAACCGTCGCTTTGAGCTGTGTGTTCATCGTAGTGTACAGTAACGTTTCCCCTGTAATTTGAATATCACCAGGTTTAAGGTTATCTACATAGAGAGTCAGTGTGTTCGTGACGCTTCCGCTCTTTGCCGTAATTTTCGTTTCGCCTTTGGCGATACCCGTTACTCTACCTGATGCACCTACTGTAGCTACATTTTCATTTGAGGAGCTCCATACAACATCTTCCCCAGTCATTGCTCTACCGAATTGGTCACTGGCAGTCACCTTGAGAGCGAATGAGACTCCCGGCTCAATCGCTTTGTACGGCGACTGTATATCAAGCTTGGATAGGACAGGCACGTACTGGTTTTCATTATCATAGAGCACCATCATCGACAATCTTGGCACGGTCACTTGATTGCTGGTGATATCATCAAGCACATTCGTACCTGCTTCATGGTCGCTCACGACAACATGCCATGTGGAGGATGAAGTCGGCAAAGAAACTTGCTTATCGGTAGAATTGCCGTTGTAGATGACAACGATATTTTTCCAGCTGTCTCCCCCTGCGAACTCACCGAGCTTGAAGGCTACAATATTGTCGCTGCTGTGAATCACCTGAAGATTTTTGTTGATATCGTCAGCTGTTGTAAGTCTAAATGCAGGATGTTCTTTGCGAAGCTTAATCAAGCCTTCATAATAAGCGGTTACATCTTTAAACAATTTTTTATTGTCCCAGTTAATCTGGTTAACCGCGTCCGGACTCTTATAGCTGTTGGAATCACCGTATTTCGTTCGCAGCAGTTCATCACCCGCTTGAATGAACGGGATGCCTTGTGAGGTCAACACAATGCCGTTGGCAAGCAGGGAACGTCTAACCGTCTCATTGGTGAATACGCTACTCGGATCAACATCTTTGTAAGGATCGGCAGCATGAACAGCGTCTTCCACACTGCCGCCGCCTATGAGCTGACCGTCCTTAATTTTCAGAAATCCATACTTATCTGCTAATCCTTGAGTCGTTACGACTTTATCCCACAAATTAAGGTTGTCATGTGCTGTAACGTAGTTGATCGTTTCTGCTGGCGAACTCGTAAAGTCATCGATTGCACCTTTTACGCCTTTTATAATGTCAGCTTCTTTGCCGGATTCCCCAGTTGCAAAGCCCTTGCCCGCACCGTCGCTGTCTCCTTTAATTGCGCCGCGCAAGTTGTCGTTGAAGACAGCAAAGCCGCTTCCTTTCTGTGAACCTTTCAAGGTCTGTTCTTGAAGCGGGGAGCTTCCGCCTGTCCATGGTTCGCCATAAATAAGCAGCGATGGATCGACTTGCTGCTTCAATTCATCTGTTATTTGCTTCATCGTGGTGGTGTCGATTAGACCCATCAAGTCAAAACGAAATCCATCTACGTCGTATTCCTTAGCCCAGTATTTTACCGAATCTTCAATATATTTGCGGACCATAGGCCGTTCAGACGCGATTTCGTTGCCTACTCCTGAGCCGTTTGTGAATGTTCCAGCATCGTCCGAGCGATAGAAGTACCCTGGAACAATAGGATTGAATGGGCCGCCTTCAATAGAAAAGGTGTGATTATAGACGACGTCCATAATGACTCGTATTCCTTTAGCATGAAGAGCTTGCACCATTTCTTTAAATTCAGTAATTCGTTTGGCGGGATTTGTCGGATCGGTAGAGTATGACCCTTCCGGTACATTGTAATTTTTAGGGTCATAACCCCAGTTGAATTTTGGATCCGCCGAATTTGGATCGTTCACTTTAAGCTCGTTTATCGTATTAAAATCGAAGGAAGGGAGGAGGTGCACATGCGTAACTCCAAGCTCAGCTAAGTGGTCAATCCCTAAGCTGTTCCCGTCGCTGTCCTTTAATCCCGTTTCCGCGAATGCTGTGAACTTGCCTTTATTTTTGTTTGAAACGCCGGATGATGGAGAGATTGAAAAATCCCGTACATGGAGCTCGTATACAATCGCATCCGTATCATTAATCATCGGCGGCTTGCGATCATTAGACCAGTTTGCTGGGTCTGTATCATGAAGCGATAATATAGCGGTTCGCTGACCGTTAGCAGAGACAGCCTTCGCATATGGATCTACCGCATAATTCACAGCATTGTCTGCAAACTCAACTTTGTACATATAGTATTTTCCGGCCAAATCTCCATTAAGCGTAAGCGACCATACACCATTATCGCTGCGATTCATTTCCGTTTCTTGACCGCCAGTATTGTCGGTTACGAGCCCCTGTTCGTTATAGGTTCCAACGTTATCGTATAAGGCGACAGACACCTTCTGTGCTGTCGGAGCCCATACTTTAAAAGTACTGGCACTCGTAGTGTAAGTCAGTCCTAGATCATCGCCGCCATAGTAAAATTGCGGATCATCCAGAGCTCCGCGAACGGTCACATTTGTACCTTTGAATTTCGGATGATTTACTGTATATATGTGACGAACATTGATTTGTGAGGGATTCGAGATCGTTAATTTCACGGAAGTTGCGCTTTTAGCAGCAGCTGTAACAGGCACGTCTTCCCCTGTCGTCTCATCCTTTAGATGAAAGTCTGGGAGATCGGATGGTTGAACCGATTGCGTTGTCGTTAGCAGAATCATATTTAACGAATCCATCATTGCGGATTGGATCTTTGCGGATATGTCCGCATCAGCTAGGTTGTAAAATACATTATTATTTCCTTGAACCATCCACACCTCAACCTTTTTCTGTCCTTCGGGTACCGTTACTTTGCGAGTATCTTCTTGACTAGCCCAGCTTCCAGGCCTTGCAATGACATTGATTGCTTGGAAAGGCTCATTAATCTGAGTGACAGCAAATCCATCAGCATCTGTCGATGTAAAATCTATTTTTTTCCCTTCACCGCCGTCAGGATACACCCATAGATCCCAATCGTTCTGCTTTCCGTCATAGCGGTAATAGTGGATTGTGTAGCTGAATAGATTGGCAACGTCTAATTCAGTAGTAAATTCAAAATTTATTGTATTCGGCAAGCTTCCAAAAGTTGAACCCGTAATGGAGTTTGCGGGGATCGTTACATGGTACGTATGGTTAGATGCTAAGGGTTCTTTTAGGTGGAATGTGAGGTTGCTATGATCTGCGGATATATCATATACAGCGTCTGTCACGGAAGGGGCTTCTAAACCGGTTAGTGCGATTGGTTCATTAAATGAAATAGTAATGTCAGAGGTGCTGACTGGTACATTAGTGCTTCCAATAGCAGGAGAGAAACTGGTTGCTCGAAGCTGCGTGGATGGATCCGTAATGACATATGGAGAGCAGTAGCTTCCCTGCATATCTACGTTCGAACCTGACTCATTCCAGCTTGCAGACAATTGGTTAGCCGAGTCTTCTGGAATGGCGTCGAATGCTCCATGCTCTCCAGAGTTGTTACCGCTTAGGGCGACGTGAGCTTTAATGGAGTCGCCACCATGCAAGCCGAGAATTTCCAATGGGATTTTCCCTTCAAAACCTTGTGTACGGTCCACTGCAAATTGTGCGTCCTGTACATTTCCCCAAGTAGCCAGCAGTGGATTGTTAAAGTCCGAGCTGGAATAGAGGGCAGCTCCGTTTACTTCGTTGTCATTTTTGACACGCTGCACGATGTGAAACTGAGGTTTCTTATCCATGTTCGAATAATTAAACTGTGAACCCCATGGATTGCCGCTTACACCTGAATCTGCATCATTGACTTGAAGCGCAATGTCTATGTATTGACCATTGTCACCCCAATTCGGAACGTTAACAGCATCTACCCAATAATATAAGTAGCTCTCATCATTGGTGATGCGCAAATTTCCAATCTGGAAACCTTCGAAGCCTGCATTTGCTGATGCTCCGAGCACAGGAACGTTTTCCCAAGCGGGGTCCTTGTGCCCGTCGATAATGATACTGCTGTTTGTTGATGCATCAGACAAGGAAGCTTCACTAGAATACGTGTGTACTGGCGCGACGCTTGTAAACAAGCTGATTGCCAGTATAATAATGAGCAACAGTGACCATGTTTTCCTGAGCCGTTTTTGCATTAAATTCCCTTTCCCCTTTCGCAAAATAATTGACGAAGATTAGTGCAATCGTTTGCCCAAACAGGCGTATTTTGTTGTTCATTGTTGAATGCTGACGTGTGTTAAACCACATGTCATGCAAACGCTTTCACTAATTTCGGCACTATTGTAGCATGTTCATTGTACATGGTCAATAAATGTATTTATGTATAAAAATTACAAAAAAACTCACCCTAAATTCTTTTAGAGTGAGTCCTCGTGACCTCTTGATTCAGGATATGATTAATCTCCTACACCGTTAAAAGTATCGTTCTCTTCACTTGGGAATGAGCCTGGCGACTTACCTGCCCCGGCCCAGAGAAGCCCGCGAGTCATCATCTCCTTCACCTGAGGTATTTCGATCATGTCCGCTTGGTGGCCTAGTGAGCAGTAGAATACGCGTCCGGCACCCCAGCGTTTCGTCCATGCGACAGGCATATCGACTGCTCTATTCGCAGAATGCGGTCCCTCTGCAATCGGGAAGCGGGTTGTAGCGAGTACTTCAACTGCTGGATCGACATGCAAGTAATATTGCTCCGACTTGACAGTGAAATCTTCGATACCTTCGAGGAGTAGACTTGAGCTGTTCTTTATATTGACGGTGTATTCTACTCCATTATCGCCTGGGTGCGCCACCCATTGACCGCCTGTCATGAAGTGCCATTCTACGTTTTGCCGGAAAGCATCGGCCATACCTCCGTGACATCCGGCAAGTCCAGTGCCGCCTTGTACCGCTGCAGATACATTGTTCACGAGCTTCGGTTCGATTTCGCCCATGGTCCAAATAGGTACGATAAGATCGATCTGCTTCAATTTGTCTGCATCAGCGAACACCTCGAGCGAATTCGACACCTCTACTTGATATCTATGCCTCTCTAGTAATTGACGGAAGATAGAGGCTACTTCTTCGGGTTGATGGCCAGGCCAGCCACCCCATACAATTAATGCAGATTGATTTGGCACGAGAACAGCCCTCCATACGATTTATTTCATCTTTTTATAATTTATCGATCTTGACCCAGCGCCGATCTCGAATCGACAGTTCCACTGCCTCCAGCACTTGTTGACACTTCACGCCGTCTGTGAAATTCGGGGATGGCTGACGATCCTCCTCGATTGCAGTAAACAGTTCTACCGTTTCATGAATAAAGGTATGCTCGAATCCAATAGGATGTCCTGGCGGCCACCATGCTTGCATATATGCATGTGCAGGATCCGTCGCAAGCACGCGGCGGAATCCCTGAACATCATCCGCGTCTTCTGTGAAGTATAGTTCCAGCTCGTTCATCCGCTCAAAGTCAAACCTAATGCTTCCTTTACTTCCGTTAATCTCAAATGCATTCGTACAGCGTTGACCCGCCGCAAAGCGAGTTGCTTCAAAGCTGCCTAGTGCGCCGTTCTCAAAACGAGCTAAGAACAAAGTCGCATCGTCAACAGTCACCTGTCCTTTAGGCGCATCTTTGTCGATACCTGCACTAAGTCCTGTCATCTTATTAGGAAGCGGCCGTTCTTTAACAAATGTCTCGCTCATCCCAACAACCTCATGAATGTCACCGATCAGATAATGAGAGAGGTCAATTAAATGAGCGCCGAGATCGCCTAGAGCTCCTGAGCCGGCCACTTCTTTCTGTAAACGCCATACGAGCGGGAATTCGGGATTAACAATCCAGTCTTGCAAAAACCATGCGCGGAAATGATGGATTTGGCCGATGCGGTCTTCTGAAATGAGTTTTTTGGCGAGTTGTACTGCGGGCACAAAACGATAGTTGAAGCTGATCATATGCTTAACTCCAGCCTCTTCGGCTGCTTTAAGCATTTCACGTGCATCGGATAACGAGAGGGCAAGCGGTTTTTCACAAAATAAATGCTTACCAGCGGCAGCCGCCGCCAGAGCAATTTCTTTGTGCGCATCGCTCGGCGCATTAATATCCACGAGGTCAATATCGCTACTGTTTATCAGATCACGCCAGTCGGTAACGTAACTCTCCCATCCGAACTGTTCAGCCGCTTGCTTCACCCCATTTTCATTTCTTCCGCATATGAATTTCATGACTGGTTTAGGGGTATCGGGAAAGAACATCGATACATCACGATAAGCGTGGCTATGGGCTTTGCCCATAAACTTATAGCCGACCATTCCTACACGTATTTGCCCCATCAGGCAGATTCCTCCCAATTTGGAAAAAGTGTAATAAATTCACTTAAAATTGTCTCATGATCGACTCTCAAGTGTCAACGCTTCATGGACTTTTTTACCCTATTTCTTTAGAATAAAAAGGTAATTCATTTGAACTTGGGAGGGTTATCAATTTATGGAATATCGCAGATTAGGCCGCACAGGTATTAAAGTAAGTGAAATCAGTCTTGGCAGCTGGCTTACACACGGCTATGGAGATACGGAGCAAGTCGTGAAGTCTATTCATACAGCATATAGTCTAGGAATCAACTTTTTTGATACAGCGAATATGTATGAGCGGGGTGCCGCAGAAGTGCTTCTTGGCAAGACGCTTCAAGAATATCCTCGTGAATCGTTCGTACTTGCTACGAAAGCATTCTGGCCGATGGGTGATGGACCCAATGATCGCGGTTTGTCTCGCAAGCACATTATGGAACAGGCGCACGCCAGCTTGAAGAGACTTGGCACAGACTACGTAGATATTTTCTATTGCCACCGTTATGACCCAGACACGCCGCTCGAAGAGACACTTCGTGCGCTGGACGACTTAGTTCGCCAAGGTAAAGTGCTTTACGTCGGTGTTAGTGAATGGACTGCTGTGCAAATGCAGGATGCTCTTGGTGTAGCTGATCGTTATTTGTTAGACCGCATAGTCGTCAACCAGCCGATCTATAACATGTTCGAACGTTACATTGAGAAGGAAGTCATTCCTCTTGGCGTGGAAAAAGGGATCGGACAAGTAGTGTTCTCACCGCTAGCACAAGGGCTTCTCACAGGTAAATATAAATCGGCAACCGATATTCCTGCAGACAGCCGCGCAGCTAAAATCGACTTTATGAAGCGTGGCATCACAGAAGAGAAGATTAACAAAGTGCAGCAGCTCTCTAAAGTAGCAGACGAGCTGGGAATCACGGTTGGGCAGCTGGCGCTTGCATGGATTTTGCGTCAAGATATTGTTGCCAGTGCGCTGGTGGGTGCGAGCCGTCCTGAGCAGGTCGAAGAGAACGTGAAAGCATCTGGCATTAAATTGTCTGAAGATGTGCTTGCACGTATTGAACAAATTTTAGCGTAAAGAAGCAATAATTGAGAATAATACATAAACAAGCCGGGGCGTTGTTCAACGTTTCCGGCTTGTTTTGCAATATAGAACCATTGACCGGTATCGAAATAAGATTTATACTTATTCTAAATTCAAATCGAAGGATTGATTACTGTGAAATCTTTAAATTTAACGACACAGCGGCAAGCCGTATACGATATAGTACGTAATTCGCATGATCACCCAACAGCGGCTGATGTCATGAACCGATTGGTGGAGAAAGGTTACAATTTTGCATATGGCACAGTGTATAACTCTTTGCGTTATTTGACGGAGAAGGAGTTAATTCGTGAGTTGAAACTGGGCGAATCGGCGAGTCGCTACGATGCCAAGCTAGACGATCACCAGCACATTATTTGTGAAGTTTGTGGGCGTGTAGACGAAGTGATGAGCGAGATTCCGAAGGAATGGAGCGGAGCTGTAGCCAAAGAGACAGGATACGATGTACACCATGCGCACGTTGTATTTGGGGGGGTATGTTCCGAATGTCAAACCAAACGAACCAAGTGAAACTTTCGTTAAGCGGTAATGTGGTGCCGATATCGGCACCTTATCATCATAAGGAAAAGGGACAATCTGAACCATCTGCAGAAGTCTGTCCGATCACGCAGAGGGTCGTATTAATCAGCTCGCGTCCAAGCGAAATTCATGAATTAGTTCGTTCTCTGTCAGAGCGTTGTTTTGATGTCCTTGTATTTCACCGTTTTGAACCGGATATTCAATTTAGTCTAGCTGCAGATTTAATTGTTTTCGATATGACTACAGATTCAGATGAGCATGTCTATACCGAGTATAAAACGCTGTTCGGAGAACAGTTCGAAGGTGTGCCTTCACTGCTCCTTGTTAATGAACAAATGATCTCAGAGCATGAGGACGAACTGATGGAAGAGGAACTGCTCATTTGGCCGGCGCGCGAGAAAGAAGTGATTTATCATGTGAACCGGTTAATCCGCAGCGGATCCAAGGACAAGTTGCTCAGCGGCGCAGATCAATCCATCCATCGGACGGTGTATAAAGATCTGTGGATTGACCGCAGCAAAATGACCGTTCATCAAAATCAAGCCCCCGTTGACTTGACCAAGACGGAGTATGAACTGCTGCTCAAACTAATAGACGGCAAAGGATCAGTCATTTCTCGTGAGATGATGATGAATGATATTTGGGGCACTCATTTTCTTGGCGGCAGCAATGTTGTTGATGTTCATGTAAAAAGCTTGCGCAAAAAGCTTGGCGACAGCCCAACTTCACCTAAATATATCGTAACGGTGCGCGGAGTAGGGTACCGATTAGCTGATTAATCATATTTTAGATATCATTACATTTTCATTTAGTATTCATGCAACAATCATGCACTCCTCATGATGGAGTATTAGGCCCTATGCTAATATAATATTAAGATTTAGAATAAGTCTAAATATTATATCTAGTGTAAAGGGGTGCAATCGTTAATGACAGATCGTCTGACTACTAATCAAGGGGCTCCTGTTGGTGATAACCAGAATTCTAGAACGGCCGGACAACGCGGACCGACATTACTTGAAGATTATCACTTGATCGAGAAAATCGCTCACTTTGACCGTGAAAGAATTCCAGAGCGAGTTGTACACGCACGCGGGGCAGGGGCTCATGGTGTGTTCCGTCTAGAAAACAGCATGAAGGCATATACGAAGGCAGCCTTCTTGCAAGAAGCAGGTGAAGAGACTTCGGTATTCGTACGTTTCTCAACCGTTATTCATTCGTCAGGCTCACCTGAGACTGCTCGTGATCCACGCGGTTTCTCAGTGAAGTTCTATACGAAAGAGGGCAACTACGATATCGTCGGCAATCATTTACCTGTATTTTTTATTCGCGATGCGATTAAATTTCCGGACATGGTTCATTCCTTGAAGCCTGCGCCGGACACGAATATTCAAGACCCGAACCGTTATTGGGACTTCATGTCCTTATCGCCTGAATCTACGCATATGATGACTTGGGTATTTTCCGATAACGGCACACCAGTGAACTATCGTCAAATGGACGGATTTAGTGTCCATGCCTTCAAGTGGATTAATGCTGAGGGTAAAGTGACCTACGTGAAATATAAATGGGTATCGCTGCAAGGGGTCAAAAATTTATCGGCTGACGAAATTCCCGCAGTTCAAGGTCAAGATTTCAACCATGCGACTCGTGATTTATTTGACAACATTAAAGCGGGCAACTTCCCACAGTGGCAGCTGCAAGTACAAATGATGCCTCCTGAAGATTTGGACATTCATTCCTTTGATCCGCTAGATGCAACGAAGACATGGCCAGAAGATCAGTACCCATTCCATGTGGTAGGTACGATGACGCTGAACCGCAATGTAGACAATTTCTTCGCCGAGACAGAACAAGTTGCATTCGCACCAAGTGTACTCGTTCCAGGCATCGAACCATCTGAAGATAAGCTGCTGCAAGGCCGTCTATTCTCATATCCTGACACGCAGCGTCACCGGCTTGGACCGAACTATCTTCAAATTCCGATTAATTCACCGCATACGCCTGTACGCAACCATCAACGCGACGGTTATATGAATGTGAAACAAGATATCTCTACGATTAACTATGAGCCTAACAGCTTTGATCATACACCGAAAGAAGATCCGCATTATCGTGACTGTGAAGCGCCGCTTCAAGGTAACGTGACACGCAAAGCGATCGATAAGAAGGAACATTTTACGCAAGCAGGCGAGCTTTATCGTTCTTTCAGTACAACCGATCAAGATCATTTGATTCGTAACCTTGTGGACGATCTGAAAGGCGTACGTCCTGATATTCAGCTTCGTGTCATCAGTAATTTCTACCGTGCAGACCAAGAATACGGTATACGGCTTGCGGAAGGGCTCGGCGTAGACATTAGCAGCTATGTCGATAAGTGGCAATAAGAGTCCAGTAAAGGACTTTTATATATAAAGTAAAGAAAGGACAGAAACTTCCTGTCCTTTCTTTTTTGTATGGCATTTCCATTTTAGGGTCTGTTACAATGCAAATATAATAGATTGATGGACCTGTCATTAAACATTGGTATTATGTAAATGATGGTAATGTGAACTACAATGAATCCGAACGGTGCCTGACAATCTATGCAGCTTCGGAAATTCGTTATCTACCTTCAGAGTATCTATCGTAATGTAATGGAGTGGTTGAGATGGCAGCAGAGCTGGAACGATTGAAGAGTCATTTAGATGAGTGGGTTGAGCGCAGCCGTGGGAATGCGAAGAATGGGGAAGTAGCCTCGTATATTCCAGAGCTGGCTCATGCTCCGAAAAATGCACTCGGTATCGCTATATTAGATCCCGCGGGGACATTAGTTCAGAGCGGGGACTCGGGATGTTCCTTTACGATGCAAAGTATTTCTAAAGTGTTCACATTAATTTTGGCGCTGATGGACAGGGGGGAGGAAACGGTATTTTCCAAAGTAGGGATGGAACCGACTGGCGACGACTTTAATTCAATGTTAAAGCTTGAATTGGTTGAGCCGGGCAAGCCGTTTAACCCGCTTATAAACGCCGGAGCGATTGCGATTACATCACTCATATTGGGTTCTAGTCCTGAGGAGAAGACAGAGCGTATCCTTCGCTTTTTTCGCGACTTGTCGGGTGATCAGACATTAAATTACAACGAAGCAGTGTATCGTTCTGAGAAGGCCACTGCTCATCGCAACCGATCGCTCGCTTATTTTTTGAAAGATAATGAAGTGCTTGATGAAGCTACTGATGTGGAAGAAGTGCTCGACGTTTATTTTAAACATTGTTCTGTCGATGTACAGTGCAGTCATTTAGCGCGGATGGCTCTCGTTCTTGCCAATGACGGTATTGATCGGTTGTCAGGAAGGGAGTTGATCCCAAGGCGATATGTGCAAATCGCTAAAACGTTCATGCTCATGTGCGGTATGTACAATGCTTCTGGAGAATTTGCAATTAAGGCGGGTTTCCCTGCGAAGAGCGGAGTTTCTGGAGGAATTATGGCGGTCATTCCTGGCAAGTATGGCATTGGTGTCGTTGGACCGTCTCTCAACCGGAAAGGCAACAGCACAGCGGGCGTACACCTGCTCGAGACACTGTCGCGGCAGATGGGCTGGAGCATGTTCTAACAGTCAATCGTATATTTACAAGAAGACTGACCTATTATCCAGTTGAACAGCTGGATGTAAGGCAGTCTTTTTTTCTTTACATACATAATAGAGCCTCATTTTACACAACCTACCACCAAGTCGAGTTATTGGGAGTCAGGTGAGTTATAAAGTGAAGAAAATTTTATCCAGTAGTAAAAATAATAAAAAACAGACCGATCCCCCCAAAGCACTTCTTGGTCTGCCTTCTCCGCCTATTCTAGAAATGAACCTGCAGGAAGACCTTGAGCAGAACAAAGCGGCACTAAAGGAATTGTTCGCTGATTGCAGCGACATGGTTTACAGGGACGTCAATGTAGAGGAAGGAAGACCTGCGTTCCTCGCGTATATTGAGGGTATTGCTGATGCCAATAGCATTAAAGATCATATGCTTCGGCCCATAATCATCGGTCTTATAAGAGAGGAGACGGAGGAAGACTATGAGCCGATTGATCTTAAACGGATCTCCTTGCCCCAAGTATCTCGCGCAAGTACTTGGAAAGAGGTATCCGAAGCATTATTATCCTCCAGCGCTGTTCTCCTTGTAGATGGAAGCAAAGAAGCGCTGTCCTTCAATGTGAAATTGGGCGTTCGGAGGGGCGTGGAAGAACCTCAAACGGAGTCCGTTATTCGGGGACCGCGGGAAGGATTTACCGAAACGCTTCGTGTGAATACAGCATTGTTACGGTTCAAAATTAAGACGCCCAGCCTAAAGATGGCAGGGATGGTGATCGGTAAACAAACGAAAACCGATATTGTGCTCTGCTACATCGAAGGTTTGGCCGACGAGAAAATAGTGCAGGAAGCTAGAAAAAGGCTGAAAAACATCGATATCGATGGGGTGCTGGAGTCTGGATATATAGAGGAACTGATTGAAGACAATCCATACTCCCCGTTTCCGCAAATGCAGTACACAGAGCGTCCAGATACCGTTGCAGCACAGCTGCTTGAGGGAAGGTTTGCTATTTTAATCGATGGCACACCGTTTGCTCTCATTGCTCCAGTGTCATTGGCACAATTGCTGCAAGCAAGTGAGGATTACTATGAACGTTTCTTTATTGCGACCTTAATTCGATGGCTTCGGTATACATTTATACTCATCGCTTTGTTCTTGCCAGGTCTTTATATTGCAGTTACGACTTTTCATCATGATATGGTGCCAACGACGCTCATGCTTAGCATTGCAGCGGCGCGTGAGTCCATTCCGTTTCCAGCCATTGTTGAAGCGCTGATGATGGAAGTTTCGTTCGAAGCTTTAAGAGAAGCGGGCGTTCGTTTGCCCAAAACGGTTGGGCAAGCCGTCAGTATTCTAGGTGCCTTAGTCATTGGTCAAGCTGCTGTTCAAGCCGGTATTGTATCGGCTCCGATGGTTATTGTTGTGTCGCTGACAGGCATTGCTTCCTTCACGATTCCTAAATTCAATTTAGCAATCACCGTTCGTATGCTGCGCTTTACTGTTATGATTCTGGCGGCTGTATTCGGTATGTTTGGCATTATTATCGGTGTTATTTGGATTGCTGTGCATATGGTTCAGCTCAAATCGTTTGGCGTTCCTTATCTTTCAGGTCTGACTCCTTATCAGCCTAGAAGCTTCAAGGATATTCTCGTGCGGGTACCTTGGTGGAGCATGATTGATCGTCCGTCTTGGGTAGATAACGACGACCGTAAGCGAATGAAAGAAGGAATGACTTCCTCAACGAAACAACCGGACGAAGGTTGGTGATGTCAGTGGGCATTGTAAGACTATTAAATCTATTCAGTATCTGTATTATGTGCGCCGTTATGCTGACAGGCTGTTGGGATCGCATAGAAGTGAATGATGTCGCGTTTGTGCTTGGCACAGCTGTTGATAAGGAAGGCTCTGAAATTCGAACAACTGTCCAGATCGCCCTTCCAGGTCAGCTCGGCGGAGCAGGCAGCCAAGGCGGAGGAGGAGGAACATCTGGGAGTAAGCCGTGGTATTTGGAATCAAAACCGGGTTTATCGATTCGGGATTCGAATGAAAATGAACAATTTAGTCTTTCACGAAAAGAAAATTATTCTCACCGTAGAATACTTCTCTTTGGCGAGGATTTGGCGAAAGACGGAATTGGCAAATATTTAGACGTGCTTGCCCGAATTCCGCAAAATCGTCTATCTTCATTCGTACTCGTTACCAGAGGACCAGCTTCAAAAGTCATAAGTACAAACGTAGCTACTGAGAAATTCCCTGCAGAGATGATTCGTGAAATTATGAAACAATCGATGAAAAAGCCGCGAACCATTAAACATCTGGCGAATGCGCTTCTTACCGAAGGGCTCGATCCAGTGCTGCCAGTGGTCACTCCAGATAAATCTGCACCAGGTAATGATGGGCCGCCAGAAGATACGATTCGACTCGATGGAATCGCTGTATTTAATCATGACAAGTGTACAGGTTTTTTGACAGGGAAAATGGCACAGGCGGTTGTTATTGCGATGAATCAAGCCAAAGATCCCGAAATCGTCGTTCCGATGCCAGGTGATAACGGCTATTTGTTCGTTCGGTTACATACGACGGACGTCAGTCTCCGCCCTTCGATTAAAGGCGATTCTGTTTCGGTGTTAATTAAAGTTGCTGCAGATAGCACCATATTGGAGAATGAATCGAACTATGCGTTAACCTCCCCAGAAAGCATTGCCAAGCTGGAAAGAATGATTGAGGATGACATTAATTCGGAAATTACAGAGGCATTTCGAAAGCTGCAAAAATACCACTCAGATGCGCTAGGTGTAGGGAAAACAATACATGATGTTAAGCCAAAGGAATGGGATAAGCTGAAAAATCGTTGGAATACGATTTACCCATCGATCGATGTGGCTGTACAGACGCGTGTCGTCGTTGAGAATACAGGTGCTGTGCTGAAGCCTTTTGCTAGAAAGGACGGGCAGTTAAAGTATGATTAGTCTAATCATGTACATGATATTTGCGATTGTGATGATGATTGCTGTTGACTGGAGTGCGCTTAGACAAGCCCGCAAAATAAATCGTTGGTTCACATTTGCACTCAGTGTACTGACGCTAGTGATCTGGATTTATGTTATCCAGTACAAACATGTCGTTCATCTGTCGTACTTCATTGGCAAATTGTTGGATCCATTAGTTCCGTTCACGTGAGAAATAGAAGCAATAGTCAGGGTATCACCATATTGGAGGTCTAACCGATGGATAATCAAATTACTAACCGTCAAGTTGTCTTGCTGGGTGCGATGTGTACTTTTAATATTACGTTGATGCATATCCCGGTTCAGGTAACGAAATACGCGAAGCAACATGCTTACCTTTCGTATTTGGCAGCCGGACTTGTTGTCTTATTGGCAGTATGGTTACTAGTCAGAACATTGAAACGGTTTAATAACCAAAGTATATTACAAGCGCTCGTATCCAGATTTCCATCGGTTGGCAGAATCATTGCGCTGCTGTATTTGCTGTTTTATTTTTTTATCGTCGCCCGTGATCTTAGGATGCTTACTGATTTTACAAATGTGGTTCTGCTGCCATCAACTCCGTTATTCGTCGTCGAATTTATTATGATTGCGACCATCGTCTTTGTGACGCGCGGCGGCATGAAAGTACTTACAGGAATGACGAATATATTCGGTCCGGTGTTAATTTTGACGACTCTGTTCATGCCTTTTATCCTAGTTAAGGATTTTGATTACTCGCTGCTCATGCCTGTGCTTCATATTGATTATGCGGGTGTTGGCAAGGGAAGCTGGTTTGCTTTCTCTTATCTAGGGGAAATCATTGCGTTTCCGCTCATTTTATCTAGCCAGACCTTTCGGTTTAAGGATGGTTTATTAGGTTTATTGTGTGGAGTAGGTCTCTTAATGCTTCTCATTGTCCTAACGTTCCTGTTAATTGGAGCCCCTCTGACAACAAGAATGACTTATCCGACGTATGAATTGGTTCGTCAGTTGGAGATTACTGATTTCTTAGACCGGTTCGATATTTTGCTTGTAGCCATATGGTTTCCAACCGTCATTACGAAAATTGCTGTATCACTGTATGTCGTATGTTATGGGCTTAAAATCGTTATACCGCAAATATCAGGCAGAATGCTAGTCGCTCCGATCGGATTGTTGTCCTATGTTTGTTCCTTTTGGTTTTTTGAAAATTCCATTCATTTATTCAGCTTTAACCGACAGCTTACGGTGATTGGGATCTTTTTCGAACTGATTCTTCCGCTCCTGTTATTTCTTATCCTTCGCCCTAAAAACAAAGGTGTGGGCCATAAGATATAATCGCAGATCAGTGCTTCTTCTTGATTGCCTATAGCGCAAGTAGACATGTTTGTGCTACCATGCTAGGGTGTTTACCAGAAAATATGAGGTGAAGTTGTTGACGGATTTTAATCGTTTAGGAATATCAGCAGAGATGGAAGCTGTATTAAGGCATCAAGGAATAGTAGAGCCGACGCCTGTGCAGGAGGCTGCAATTCCGCTTATATTGGCCTCCAAGGACGTTATCGCTCAGGCACAGACAGGCACAGGGAAAACGTTCGCTTTCATGCTGCCAATATTAGAAAAATTAGATGTACAGAATGGCGATGTACAGGCACTTATTGTTACTCCTACTCGAGAGCTCGCTATACAAATTACGGCTGAGGCTCGTAAGCTGGCAGCGGGTAAAAAAGGAGTAGCGATTCTTGCGGCATACGGCGGTCAAGATGTCGAGCAGCAGCTCAGAAAGCTCCAAGGCGGATGCCACATCGTGATCGGTACGCCAGGCAGACTGCTTGATCATTTGAGACGAGGCACTCTTAAGCTGAACAAAGTCAGCTCGCTTGTGCTCGATGAAGCTGATCAGATGTTGCACATGGGATTCCTTGATGAAGTAGAAGCCATTATTGCAGCGACTCCATCTTCTCGGGGGACGCTGTTGTTCTCGGCAACGATGCCGCCAGCGGTACGGAACCTTGCTAAATCTTACATGAGAAGCCCTGAGGAAATTATCATACAGTCACATTCTCAAGAGACGCTGAAGTCGATTCGGCAAATCGTAGTTGAGGTCACGGATCGGACGAAGCAGCAAGCGCTAGTTAGTATGATGGAGCAGCATCAACCTTACCTGGCGGTCATTTTCTGCAGAACGAAGCGAAGAGCGCATGATCTCAATGAGGCGCTTCAGAAGCTAGGGTATATGTCAGATGAACTGCATGGAGACTTGACACAAGCGAAGCGTGAAAAGGTAATGCGCGATTTCCGCAGCGCGAAGCTGCAGTTTCTTGTGGCGACAGATGTCGCTGCCAGAGGACTCGATGTGGAAGGTGTTACCCATGTATTCAACTATGATATTCCAGCCGATGTAGAAAGCTACATTCACCGTATCGGACGTACCGGTCGTGCTGGGAACAAAGGGGTGGCAATTACCTTTGCGGCGCCTAAAGATCGTAACCAACTCCAGATGATTGAACGAGGCATCCGTCAGACGTTGGAACGCCGCGACTGGAAGACTGGTGAGCAGAAATCGGAGCCTAAGAAGGGAGCCCCTGTTACAGATCAGGGCGGCGAACGGGGGCGAGGGCAGAATCAGTCTAAATCTCACAAGCCATCTGGAAGCGGTCGTCAGAAATCTAACGATTCTAGGCGAGGATCAGATCGCAGCACGCAGGCTAATCAATCTGGCAATCGCCGAGGTAGCAAGTCAGACGCATGGAGTCGTAACCGCAATAATAGCCGCAGATCGCGGTAATTTATGTATATTACAAGAAGGACTCCCTTAATTTGAGGGTGTCCTTCTTTGTTTCAAAAAATAGATGCAGGTTGATACGCCAATAACTCTTGACAGTTGATAAGCATTATCAGTATCTTTATAATTGATAATGGTTATCAATTATTGCATGTTAATACATCTATTTTACAGGAAGGTCGTTTACCTTGGATATTGATTATGGATTGCTTCAAAATTATTGCTGGGTTGTTACGGAAGATGTAGAGAATATGATGCTGAGCGTTCCAGCTATACAGCTCACCGACCCTGAGAAGTGTGAGCAATTTCTTACGGCGTATAAAACCTTTATCCAAGCAGAGGATTTAAGCGCAGCAGCGACGTATTTTGTTGCTTGGTTTAAAGGGATCAGTGCCGCTCAGCAATATCTTGTCTCCTTCTGTGACCGCCAGCTCGATTTATCGTTAAGTAATCTGATCATACAGCTGTATCCTAAGGGACGTGTTCCTTGGGTTGCTTTTAAGCTCATTCATACAGCTGAGCAGCCCGTGCCGGGTGAGGACCATGAAGAGTGGCGAAGCAGGCAACTAGACCGCTTCTACGGGGAGGAGCTCTATCCTTTGATGGCAACTTTTTCCCGCGTATCAGACACCCACATTAGTCAACTTTGGGGACAGCTTCCTGGAGGTCTGCATTATTTCTATGGCGTTATGGCAGCGATAGCGGGCGACCACGAACCGCTTAGGGAACGATTCGAATCCGATTTTCAATATACGATTAGACAAATCAATCCTTCATTATTTGGTCTTAAGAAAAATCCGCTGAACGGGACAAACATTTTTATTGATAATCCATATGATCCAAGTCAGCCGATGCGAATGAAGGATGCTTGCTGTCAAGCTTACCGGACCGGGAGCGGCGAAGGCTATTGCTATAGCTGTCCGCGATTAAGCAATGTAGCTAGAAACAAAATGAAACAGGAGATTATCGCTTCTTTGGAGGCATGATGTAGACAAGTTTATTTTACTTTCGATATGGAATATTACCGTATAGCCTGCACATTTGTGCGGGCTTTTATATTGCGCATTTCCAGTCGTTTGTATTTGATCCATCACATATTTATAAGTGTGCGCGGAGATGATAAAAGTATGAACAATTTAAGAACTTCGCTAAGACCTATTGAATTGTGATAAAAATCACAATATAATAACATCATAAAGTGAAATATTTCACAACCACAAATCAGATGATTAAGTGAATATTTTCACTAATTAAATTCATGTTAGAGGAGGAACTACCAATGAAAGTTATTGTAATCGGATGTACACACGCAGGGACTGCGGCCATCGTAAATACCGCTAAATTATACCCAGAGGCCGAAATTACGGTGTATGAACGGGGTGATAATATTTCATTTCTATCGTGCGGCATTGCGCTTTATGTTAGCGGTGTTGTGAAAGACCCTGAAGGATTGTTCTACTCCTCACCAGAGAAACTTGCTGAACTAGGTGTCGCCACAAAGATGCGCCATGATGTCATTCATATAGATACAGATCGAAAAATCGTCCGAGTTCGTAATCTAGAGACGAATGAAGAATTTGAAGATACGTACGATAAATTAATTATGACAACGGGCTCTTGGCCAATTATTCCTAAGCTTGAAGGCATCGATCTTGATAATATTTTGTTGTCTAAGAACTACAACCATTCGAATACGATTATTGAAAAAGCGAAGGATGCTAAGCGGATTACTGTTGTTGGTGCAGGTTATATTGGTGTAGAGCTGGTTGAAGCTTTTCAGATGAATGGTAAAGAAGTAACGCTCATCGACAGTGAGGATCGAATTTTGAACAAATATTTAGATCCAGAATTTACGGCTGCCATTGAACATTCTTTGCAGGATCATGGAATTCATCTAGCTCTAGGTCAGACGGTAACTCGCTTTGAAGGTGAGAACGGAAAAGTCACTAAAGTCGTTACTTCAAAAGGTGAATATGGCACAGATCTAGTTATTCTGTGTATCGGTTTCCGTCCGAATACAGAGCTTCTTAAAGGCCAAGTGGATATGCTGCCGAATGGCGCGATTAAGGTTAATGAGTACATGCAAACGAGCAAGCCTGATGTCTATGCGGCAGGTGACAGTTGCGCCATCCATTACAATCCGACAGGTGAACATGCTTATATACCGCTTGCGACGAACGCAGTACGAATGGGTACGCTAGTTGCTCGTAATTTAGTACGACAAACGACGCCGTATATGGGCACACAAGGAACGTCTGGTCTGAAAATATACGAGAACAATATGGCTGCTACAGGTCTCACTGAACTCGCTGCGGCAGATGCGAACATTGAAGCAGAAGCGGTAACGATTCGAGATCACTATCGCCCTGAATTTATGCCAACATCCGAAGAATTGATGCTGAAGGTGGTATATGAGAAAGCGACTCGCCGCATCATCGGGGCACAGATTATGTCTAAAGCCGATTTAACGCAGTCCATCAATACCATCTCGGTATGTATCCAAAATAAAATGACGATTGATCAGCTCGCGTTCATTGATTTCTTCTTCCAGCCGCACTACAACAAACCATGGAACTACCTCAATACACCAGGGCTGCAGGCTTTGCCAATGATTGAAGTGAAAGAAGCAGTTGCACACATTTGACAGGATGTTAATACAAATATGCATTTCTTTTGACTCGCCTTTTACAATAACAAGTTAAGCTTAAGAGGAAATGTTGAAAAAATTGTAAAAGGTTGAGGTGTTTCCTAATGAAAAAAAAGAACAAGAGTAAGTGGCTAGTACCTGTATTAGGACTAGCTCTACTCGCACCGACTGTACTTCCAACCAGTGCTTCAGCGACTCCTGCGAAAAAAGTGACTTCTGTTGAATTTGTCGGCATGCCTGCTCCGGCTACAGCTCAAGATATGGCAAGAGTATACTCAGGCGCCTCAGTAAAAGTGACATATGATGATGGAACAATTAAATCGTTTCCCCTTACGTATAAGACATTATTTAAATCAACCGATGTCATTAACGGTACGCCTGCTGGGGTTGCTGTTGATGTTCATGGGAAACCGATCATGGATCGCAGCGTTCCAGATAAGCCTGTTCCATTCGTATCAGATGACCCGGACTCTAATTCACTTATGAAAATAGACGGAGCCAAGCCAACTGGGCTTGGAGGCAATCCTCTTTCATTGATCACTCACTACGAGTACATTACAAGTGATCAGTCTGGAAAATCAGCTTATGGAATTATTCCGGCATCCATGAGCTTAAGTACGATTGACCAAAACAAAGCTACTGGGGAACTCTCGGTAACCGATGTAAAGAAAGTAGATTTCTCCTCTGTTGGAGGACTATGGATTCCTTGTAACGGTTCACTAACTCCTTGGAATACACATTTGAGCAGTGAAGAGTATGATGCAGATGCGCGCGCTTATGAGGCAGACCCTGCACAGACTTATGTGTCATCTTTTACGAAGAACTATTATCAAGATGACAAAAAAGTCGGAAATCCCTATGCGTACGGATATATTCCGGAAGTAACTGTCCATGCTGATCATAGGGCAACGGTTGTAAAACATTACAGTATGGGTAGATTCTCGCATGAGCTTGGTCGTGTTGCCCCAGATCGCAGAACTGTTTTCTTTGGAGATGACGGCTCTAACACCATGATGTTCTTATACGTTGCCGACAAGGCGGAAGATCTCTCCGCTGGCACGCTCTATGCTGCTAAATGGATTCAAACCAGTGATGAAAACGGTGGTACAGCAAACCTTAAGTGGATCAAGCTTGGTCATGCTACAGACAACGAAGTGAAAGCTTATATTGATAAAGGCATCAAATTTAGCGATATATTCGAAGCGGCTGATCATGATACACCTGGGTTCACGAAAATTAAAACATATCCAAGCGGCAAGCTTGAATGGTTAAAAGTGAAGCCTGGGATGGAAAAAGCGGCTGCATTCCTTGAATCTCGCCGTTATGGGGCGATTATGGGTGCAACAGCTGAGTTTAACAAAATGGAAGGCGTAGCAGTCAACTCTAAAGATAAAAAGCTATATGTAGCTATGTCTTATGTTGAGAAGAGTATGGAAAAGGACATTAAAGGCACTGATGCCTCGGACGATATTCAAGTGAAAAAGATTAAAGCTGGTGTAACTTACGAGATTTCGCTTGAGGGACATCAACAAGACAAGGACAACAACAAAATTAACAGCGAATTCGTTCCATCTCTCATGAAAGGACTCATTGTGGGCGAAGACCTTCCTAAAGCAGATGAGAAAGGGAATACTGCTGTAGTCGACAAAGTCGCTAATCCCGATAATCTATCATACTCTGAATCGATGAGAACACTATTTATCGGTGAGGACAGCGGAATGCACGCTAACAATTTTGTCTGGGCGTATAACGTGGATACGAAGAAACTTTCCCGAATTCTATCCTTGCCAGCTGGAGCAGAAGCAACAGGATTACAGTCCGTCGATCATTACAACGGATTTAGCTATATTATGAGTAATTTGCAGCACCCCGGGGATGAAATGATTATACCTGAGCCTTTAAAAACGGAAGTGGAAGGCTATATTAATCAAAATTTTGATAATAAACGGTCTGGTTTAGTTGGATACATTAGCGGTCTGCCTTCGTTGGAAATCAAGAAATGGAAAAATACGAACAAGCCAGATGTCACTTTACAGGTTGCAGCTAAAGCTAACGGCGCAAAAGTAACTTGGAACAATAAAGAGCACACTGTTACGGTAGAGAAAGGCGTTAACAAGATGGTTCTTAAGGTTGGAGAACGTTTTGTTGAAATTAACGGTGAGACGTTCGAGCTGCCTTCGGAAATCCGAGTGAAAAAAGGAAGAACAACTTTACCTGCCGATTTGTTGGACTCATTTTTTAGATGAATGAAGATTAATAATTAAGGAAACATGAGAACCGCCTCGGATTTTTGAGAGGCGGTCTTTTTGTGTCTATAATGGTTTGTTTCTATGTATAGCTCAGACATATTCAAGTCACAATAAACTCATATATAAAGGGATGTGCATGCATTTTATCGCTAAGGGGATGTAATCCATGGCCTTCTATAAACCTCAGGAAATTGCACAAATTACGGTGGAGACAGGGATCAAAAAAGCACAAAACCCTCTCTTGACGATGATTATTTTAGGATTTTTAGCCGGTGCTTTTATTGCCATTGGATTTTTAGTGGATATCCGGGTTATTGCTCAGACGCCTAAGGAATGGGGGAGCTTTGCTTCGTTTCTAGGGGCTGCGGTGTTCCCTGTAGGTCTTATCTTAGTCGTGTTAGCAGGCGGTGAACTGCTTACAGGCAATATGATGACCGTAACACTTGCGAGTATGAATGGGAAAGTGTCTATAAAAGATTGGCTCATTAACCTCATCATCATTACAATCTGCAATTTTATTGGTGCGCTGTTTGTCGCTTATTTCTTCGGACATGTTGTAGGACTGACAGAGCAAGGACCCTACCTCGCCAAGACGGTACAGATGGCAGGGCATAAGCTGGATGACAGCTTCTTGCAAGCACTGCTATCAGGTATTGGATGCAATTGGCTTGTTGCTTTAGCGTTATGGCTGTCTTATGGTGCGGATAATATGAGCGGCAAAATAATGGCGATTTGGTTCCCTATCATGACCTTTGTCGCCATTGGTTTTCAGCACGTTGTTGCAAATATGTTCCTCATCCCTGCAGCGATCTTTGCTGGGCACTACACGTGGGGTGATTATCTCATGAACTTTATTCCGGTATGGATTGGCAACTTCATTGGCGGTGCTGTCTTTGTGGCAGCGGCGTACTACGGATCCTACATGTACCCAGAGAGGAAGGAGCAATCTGAACTAAGGTAAAGCGTCACTGAAATTGCTTGCCCGGATTCATTTTTTACGAGATACTTGAATTCTGGGGATAATTTGGTTTAAGTTGTGAAGCCCTTTATGGGCTTTTTTTTATAGATAAAAGACATATCGTTAGACGTTTTTCTGATGAATACCATTGTAGGAGACCATTTGATGAAGCTGTTAAGCTCTTATCCGAAAGAAGTAAAAATATTTTTAGTTGCAAGTCTTGTTAACTCAGCAGGAAGCTCGTTAATGTGGCCGCTCATTACGATGTTTGTGTTCGGTCACCTGGGGCGAAGCATGACGGATGCGGGAATTGCTATTTTGGTGCAATCTCTAGGCGGTATTTTTGGACAGTTGATCGGCGGGGGGCTTTATTACCGTATTGGGGTAAAGAAATTGATCGTTGGGTCTATAGGGTTGAATGCACTGACACTTATTACGTTGCCGTTTATGACGGATTACTGGTTTATTTTTATCATTTTCATGGCGCTGATCGGTTTCTTTAATTCCATGTCTATGCCGGCCATTCAAGCTTTTATTGGATTTCGCTTCGCCGATAAAAGGGGCAGTTTATTTAACGTCATTTATGTAGCTAACAATTTAGGCGTTGCTTTGGGTACGGCACTAAGCGGGGTGCTGGCACGAATTTCGTATGATCTAAGCTTTATTATGAATGGACTGACATCTGCATGTTTTGCAGCCTTTTTCTTCATCTATTTAAATCGATTAGAGCATCGTGAAGGAAGCCTTCATTTGGAGAAGAAAAAGTCGGCTACAGCGGGTATAAGTCCGCTCATCTTGCTGAAAGATACACGGCTGTATTTGTTTATGGGTGCAGGCGTTTTACTCGGTTGGCTAGGCAATTCCGTCTGGAATAACGGAGTGTCGCCGCATATCATTTCGCTTGGTATGTTGGAGTGGAAATATAGTATTCTGTGGACGTTAAATGGAGTTCTTATTTTTGCAGCTCAGCCGATTACACAGTGGATCAAGCGTACATTTGCAGAGAGGGCTACATCCCAGATGACGTGGAGTGCTATATTTTATTTACTGGGTTACCTCTTCATCCTTACTGTACACAGCTATTATGGTCTGATCATTGCGATGGTGCTTGCAACGTTAGGAGAAATGCTTGTGTCGCCGGCAATTCCTGAATTTATTTCTGAACGAACGGATCAAGCGGCTCCATTTTATTTGGGTTTGGTAGGCGGTTTGGGCTCAGTTGGAAGGGTCATCGGACCTTTCGTGATGGGAGTATTGTATGATCACGGCGGACTATATCCGGTTGCATGGCTCGCGGTGGCTATGGCAATGCTGTCTTTTGTATCATTTTTCATTCATAGTGTTCTTCATAAGAGCTCATATAACGTGTAATTTTAGACCGCATCGCCCAGATTGCCGATGTTAAGGCTGCACACCGCGGTATTAGCGCGAATCACATTCAGGAAGAAGAGGAGACCGAAATTCCGCTTGGGCGCTACAGGCACTACACTTATTGTAGACGGCGGATTGATACAGGCGCTGTAGAACAGCGCCTATTGCTTTGATCCTTCACAATCTACCTAATAAGATTCCATTCTCTCTGCAGCATTCCATATACGACATGATCGACATAGCCGTCCGGCAATTTCTCCGCTTCACGAATGACGCCTTCCAGAATGAAATGAAGCCGCTCTGGGATGGCACGGCTCTTCTCATTGTGTGTGGCGCAGCGAATTTCGACACGATTTAAATTCATGTCTACGAGGGCATGGTCTACTAGAGCGCGGCAAGCGCTTGTCATCAGCCCCTTGCCCTCAAATCGATGGCCGAGCCAATAACCAATGCTAACGGTACGATTGCGCCAGTCGATTTGGTGCAGTCCAATGATGCCTGCAAGATCGCCTCGGTACCAAATACCGGCTGTGAAACCGCCATTTTGAGCAGTTTGGTTCATTGCTCCTTTTACAAAACTTTCGGTATGCTTGATGTCTGTCACTGCATCGACCCAAGGCAGCCACTTCCGTAAAGTTTTGCGTGATTCATTCGTTAGTTTGAATAACGGTGCGACATGTTCAGGAGCTAACAGTTTTAGTAAAGTCTCTTCATCTAGTGCATAGGTAAACATAATGACATCTCTCCTTTTATTGTTCATGCAAATGGAGATTTATCGTGTTCGTTTTACCGGTTGCTCCAAAGCATAGATGTCTTCCTCGATCGACATCATTCGCTGATTGACAAGATGCCTGGCGTCATTGATGGCCTGATTGTACACGTACGGCGAGAGGTGAGTCATGAAGAAATCAAGCACGCCATCTGCAGCGAGCTCCCCCATCGCATCTCCTCTTTCTTCTTCAAAATATTGCTGAATCCATCGTATCATTTGGTCGCGCTGTTCTTTAGGCAGTTTCATCGGTTTGATTGCCACGTTCATCCTTCTTTCTCTTTTCTTCATATGCTATCCTATACCGTATTGATGCGTCAAAAGACAAACTGGATCATACCCGGGCAGCTCTCTGCTTATTGAACTATTGCGGAGATATCGGTATATTAATAAGAAGGAAATTGAGGAACATGGACAGTTTATTTTATATAGATGAGAGGTTGATTACTGTGGAGAATGCGAAGACACCCTCCAATTTTATTAAAAGCATTATTGAAGAAGATCTGAAAAGCGGCAAAGTTAAAGAAGTGATCACGCGCTTCCCACCAGAACCAAACGGCTATCTGCATATTGGACATGCCAAGGCCATTTGGATTAACTTTACGCTCGCTGATGAGTTTAACGGAAAAACGAATCTCCGTTTTGATGATACGAACCCAGTGAAGGAAGATATCGAGTATGTAAACTCGATTAAAGAAGATGTGGAATGGCTAGGGTACAAATGGGACAATTTGAACTTCGCTTCCGACTATTTCGAAGAAATGTACAATCGTGCAGTTCTGCTCATTAAGAAAGGCAAAGCTTATGTCGATGACCAAACTGCAGAGCAAATTCGTGAAACACGCGGCACATTGACGGAACCAGGTCAAAACAGCCCGTACCGTGATCGCTCTGTAGAGGAGAACTTGGATTTATTCGAACGGATGCGAAAAGGTGAATTTAAAGATGGCGAAAAGGTGCTTCGCGCGAAAATCGACATGGCATCGCCGAACATTAATCTGCGCGATCCAGTGATTTACCGTATATCGCATGCGACTCACCATAATACAGGTGATAAGTGGTGCATTTATCCGATGTATGCCTTCGCTCATCCGATTGAGGATGCGATTGAGAACATTACGCACTCGCTCTGCTCCCTAGAGTTTGAGGATCAACGTCCTTTCTATGATTGGGTCATTAGAGAGTGTGAAATGCCAAGCGAACCGCATCAATATGAATTTGGCCGTCTTAATTTAGCGCAAACCGTTACAAGCAAGAGAAAGCTGAGAATGCTCGTTGAACAAGGTATTGTTGATGGATGGGACGACCCGCGGATGCCGACGATTTCAGGGCTGCGCCGCCGTGGATATACGCCAGAAGCGATTCGTAATTTTGTCTATGAGACAGGTATTTCAAAGAGCCAAGGTCTCGTTGATTTGAAAATGCTCGAGCATTTCATCCGTGAAGATTTGAAGCTGAAAGCTCCGCGTACGATGGCGGTGCTCAATCCGCTCAAAGTAGTCATTACCAACTATCCGGAAGGACAAGTGGAGATGCTGGACGCCGAAAACAATAGTGAAAACCCTGAAATGGGCACGCGCCAAATTCCGTTCTCACGTGAAATTTACATTGAGCGTGATGACTTTATGGAAAATCCGCCAAGCAAATATTTCCGTCTCTTCCCTGGCAACGAAGTACGTCTTAAACATGCATACTTTATTAAATGCAACGACGTTATTAAGGATGAAGAGGGAAATGTCGTAGAAATTCATTGCACATATGATCCTGAGACGAAGAGCGGCAGCGGCTTTACAGGCCGTAAAGTGAAAGGAACCATTCACTGGGTTGATGCAAGTTCAGCTGTTCCTGCGGAATTCCGTCTATACGAGCCGCTTATTATGGATGAAGAGACCGAGGCAGACGAAATCGAAGAGAAATCGTTCCTTGATCAAATCAATCCTAACTCATTGCAAATCGTACACGGTTTTGTGGAGCCTGGGCTTAAGGATGCGAAGCCGCAAGATAAGTTCCAATTTTTCCGTCATGGATACTTCAATGTAGATTCTAGATACTCAAAACCAGGAGAACCAGTATTTAACCTCATCGTGTCGATGAAGAGCTCCTTCCAACTTCCAAAATCAGAATAGGCTCACCTATTTGAACAAGTCATGGAAATTGAGGGGGGAAACAAACAATGGAGAGAGTCCGGCTTCCGCAGCCTGTAGCTGTGCGACTAGAGGGCGCATTGTCCTTTGGAGTAGAGCAAGAGCAGCTGCTTAACATGATAGATCAAGGTGATTTTACTGAGCTCACTAAGATGGAGACAGAGCTGTTTGGATGGGAATCGCTGATTGAGTTTGCTTCGACTTATCCAGATGATTTGCGCAGAGCGATCACCGAAGGTTATGAGTATAGATTTACGACGAAAAATGGGCTTAAGCTGTTGCTGTTATTTAAGTTTCTGCAGCAAGCGGAGGAGCATTACACGGAAGGCCCAGATTATTTCGATCAGGTGAAATTAACGGCCTCTGAAGCGCAGCTCATTCGTTCTATGATTACGAAGAACTGGAAAATGATTGAGCTTGGACAAGATGAACGCCAAGGCGAGGCTCATGATGTTACTCGATTATATCGATTTGAGCTAGCCAACCAGACTGCCTTTAATGAATAAAATATGGAGTGAATAGAGCTGAGAGTCGCGGTTTCCGCGGCTCTTTTTCTATATATGCTTCTCATCAAGTTCTAATGTTTCATTAAAGATGCTCTCATCTTCCTTCACGTATGATCAAGACACCAAAGATAACGAGGAGGAAGTAAACATGAAAACAAAGAAGACAATACGGAACATCAAATCAGGGGCGGCCCTTATGTTAACAACGGCAATTCTGGCGACTGGCTGTTCTGCCAAGCCGGAAGTGCATGAAAGTAAGACCGTACAGGGTACTAAGTTAAGCGTATCTGTAAATGCGGTAAATGCAGAAGGCAAGAATCAAATCTATATGGATTATTTGAAGCACAATAAAGCAGCGGTTGATATACACTCCGATCAGACTTCGAAAGGCTTGTCGCTCATGGATAACGACTTAGAAAACCACCGGTTGTTCTTAACTGGAGAGGTGCATCGCTCTTCGTTCAATACAGATGTTCAGATATCCATGCTGCGTTATTTGAATGAGAAGGCAGGGGTCAGATATTACATGTCTGAATACCCCTTTTCGGTGGCTCAAATGATTAATATGTATTTGAACACAGGCGACGAGAAATATTTGCCGAGGATTACGGATGATGAATTGCGTTTATGGAAGTGGATTCATGATTTCAATGGGCAACAGCCAGTGGAGAAACGGATTTCGTTTGTTGGTATGGATGTTGAGCATGATCCTTTGAATGGTTTAGTATATTTAAATCTTCTGCTTGAACCGCTTCAATCGGAAGGAAACAATATTCCGAATGGACTCCGCCCCTTTATGAAAGCGATCCGTGCATATGCTCAGCCACAGAACAAGCAGGAAAGTGACCGCCTCCGTAAGGGAGGAGAGCATATGCTGCAATTGGTAGACAAAGAACTGAAGCAGCACCTTACCCTTTGGGAAAAAACACTTGATGAAGAAACGTTTTTCCGCTTTCGCATGACTGGGGAGAATTTGCTGAATGGTGCCTATCTTCACACATTCTATACTACCGATTACCCTCGTTTTAACAGCGAGCGTGAACCTATGATGTTTAATAATTTTAAAGAGTTAGACAAAGAGATCAGCAAGAAGGATCGGGGCGCCAAGTATTATGGAGAGTGGGGACTAGAGCATGTATACCAGAAGGAACATAGCACCGATGGCTTTAAAGTTACCAAGCCGCGCATTGCTGAGCTGATTAATGAATATGGCTCCTTTCAAGGGAAGGTGCTGTCTATCGGAATGATGTATGCTGGTTCAAAGTGCTTTGATATGGTAACGAACAAGGCTGAAGACATAGACCAAACTCTTCAGGATATGACGATTGTTGGACCATTACATGAAGGAGATGCAACACTGTACAAATTAAATGCAGCGAATTCTCCATTTGCCTCCTCCGTGAAATTTGTGGATAGAGATACGGGCGGGGGCACGCTCGATTATTTGCAATATATCCTGTTAATTTTGAAATCACCGGCTTCCAAACCTCTATAAGACCGATAAATAATAATTGGAACGATTGGTTAGTTCTGCTAAGATGATGGATATGTTACACGGAATTATCGCCTGGAGAGGGGAATCAACGTGAGGGAGCGCGTTTTGATTGTCGAAGACGAAGCTGCAATGACCCGGCTGCTTGAATTAGAACTAGGACACGTCGGATATGACGTGGTCATTGCATACGATGGAATCGCGGGTGTGGAGAAAGGTTTAAATGAGAGCTTTGATCTCATTTTGCTGGATTTAAATTTACCGGGTCTAAGCGGCATTGAAGTGTGCAAACGAATACGAGCAGTGAAGGATACACCGATTATGATGCTGACTGCACGTGATACGGTCATTGACCGGGTACATGGCCTGGATACGGGGGCAGATGATTATGTGGCCAAACCATTTGCGATTGAAGAATTGCTTGCTCGCATGAGGTCGCTTCTGAGGAGGCTTCAGCCGAAGGATGAAGGCGGCGTATTATCGGCTAAAGATTTGACTTTGGATGTTACTGCTCACCGCGTGAACAGGGCAGGACAGGAAATAGAACTATCGCAGCGTGAGTTTGAACTGCTTCAGTGCCTGCTTGTTAATAAAAATCGCCTACTGAATAGAGAAGCGCTATTGAACTTAGTTTGGGGTTATAGCTATGAAGGCGAGACGAATGTGGTGGATGTATATATCCGCTACATTCGAATGAAAGTCGATGACGGATTTGAAGATAAGCTTATTCACACCGTCAGGGGTGCCGGCTACATCTTGAGGGATTGAAGGTGACAATAGATGAATACATGGACATTTTCAAGGAAAGTCAGCTTATCTATTGCCGCAGCTTCATTAATTGTAGCTATCATTGCTAACATTTTTGTGTATGTAACGTTTCGCCATTGGACAGCTCAGCAGGAGACTGCGATGCTGGATTTAAAGCTTAGACAATTAGAAATTCAGATTGGCGAAGTAGAGTTTCTTCCTCATTTACTAAACCCGGGAAGAGGGAAAGGAAGCGGAGCAGCGGCCGTGTTTGCTCCGGACTTATCGCCGCTGGCCAGCGAACTGAATCCGGGGCAGCGCCTTGAGTTGCTAGATGGCGACGATGTCGTTTTAGATGATCTAGGCTCCAAGAAGGAGTCTGATCACATGTTGCGTAAGGCCGAGCGTGTTATTGATTTGCCTGCGTTTGGCCGCGTGAAGCTGCGGCTGTCAGAGAGTGGACTTTCGCAAAGTGCGGCCGCTCTCCGTGAAGTAGGCAGGCTTCTTCTGCTCGCCACCTCAATGACCGCTGTCTTGGCTGCGTTCGCAGGCCTCGTTGTAGCCCGCTCTACTGTAGCCCCTATTCGCGGCATGATACGCGAGGTGCGCAGCATCGGAGCGAACAATTTATCGAGCCGCCTGCGGCTGCCTTCCGCAAAGGATGAGCTTTATCAACTCGCAGAGACCTTCAATAGTTTTCTGCATAAGCTGGATACCTCTTTTGAGAAGCAGCGCCGCTTCGTGGCTGACGCTTCGCATGAGCTAAAGACGCCGCTTGCGATTATTGAGGGGCATGCGAGCATGGTACACCGGTGGGGGAAATCGTCTGCTGAAGTGATGGATGAATCATTGGGTTTTATTATGAATGAAACGAAGAGAATGAAGGAATTGGTTGGGCAGCTTCTCCTGCTTGCAGAGGCTGAAGACGGGATACCAGAAGATGCGGGTGAGATATCTGATCTCGCGGCTACGCTTAAACAGCTGCTGCCGCAGACGGTGCATGTCAATCCGGAAGTAAAGCTGTCCTTCGTAACTGGTCCGGTTCTGGAAGAAAGTATTCCGATTCGAATGCCGGCAGGCAGCAGTTATCAAGTGCTGCGCAATATTATTGAGAATGCGCTTAAATATACTCCTGCCGGAGGCGTAGTGCGTATCCTTCATGATATTCAGGCAGATGAAGTTGTATTGACCGTAGAGGATACTGGGATCGGAATTGCTAAAGAGCAGCTGCCGCATGTGTTTGACAGGTTCTACCGGACAGAAGGTTCGCGCACTCGAAGCAAGGGAGGTTCGGGACTTGGGCTCGCCATTACGAGGACGATCATGGAACGATATGGCGGATCCATCGAGATCGACAGCGACCTTGGTATTGGCACCACTGTTACTTTACGCTTTATTAGGGGATAGACAATGATGAAGAATCAAAAGGCAGACCTAAATTCCATCGATGTCGGAATTCAGGTCTGCCTCTTTGCCCTGCATATTACTCTTCAGAGTACAATTGGGGCTGATAGCCGTTTTTGTAGATGGAATAAGCCATGAGCGCAAAACCTAAGGCACCGAAAAGCGCCAGTGCTACGCATACCGTATACATCATACTTCCCCCGAAGTTCTGGAACAACCAGCCGCCAAGTAATCCGGCGATCATCGAAGATATACCGCTTGAAGTGAGCGTATATAGAGCGTGTCCATGCGCTCTGAGCGGTCTAGGAATGAACAGCATGGTGAGCTGAGTTCCTAAATAACAGTAACCGCCAAACGTAAAGCAGTTCATCAGCTGGGTGAGTACTACTTCTTGCGGACTTGTCGCTTCAGAGGTTATATACCATCTTATGGCGTACAGAACGCTTATGAGCGCAAGTAAACCAATCATAAGTGTTAGTTTACGTTTCATGAATCGATCGAATAATACGAATACTGCGCTTTCTAATATAACGGATAAAAAAACCGCAAGCCCCACCATCGTGTTCGTTCCGCCGAGCTCTGTAATATACAGCGTAACAAACGCCGTATTCATGGCAGTCGGAATCGATATAAGGACGGCTAAAATCATAAAAGCAAGGAAATAGGGATTAAGCACTTTCCGAAAACCGCTTGGAGTCAGAATTGGTGTATCTGATGGCTTGCGCAGCGGAGGGAGTACGAGGACCGTTCCAATCGCGATTAAGATGAGAATGGTTAATAACGTGGATACGTTCCATACTGCCGAGTTTTTTATTGTAATCCCCGCTATGAGTGCGAATATAGCTGAGCCTAATGTACCCCATGTTCGATAAGAAATAAAAGATTTTGATGGAGTGTCCATGTAATTTAAAACAAGTGTGTTCATCTGGCTCAATAAAGGTGTCTGGAAAAAATAAAATAACAACATAAAGACACAAATAAGCGTGTACGTGTTCAGTTGAAAAACAATTTGAATGAGAAAGAGCATTCCTGTCATCATAATGACGACGATGCTGCGTGTATTTTGTGAGCGATCTCCCATGTAGCTCCAGAACGGATGCGCAAACAGCGATACAATGGAGCCGATTGCGATAAGCGAACCGATCTGCAGCTTGTCCATCCCGATATTTTGTAAATACAAAGGGAAGAAGCTGATGAATACGGCCATCGATCCGTATGAGAAAAAGCTGAACAGTTTAAGAATAAGGCTAGAAGAGAGAATTCTTCCTGCGAAACGTGGCAATCAACCCATTCCTTTCATATGAAGTAAATAGATGCGGCTAAAGGCACTGTATTCGTTTCCCAATTCCAATGTATCACTTGTTGAAAGGGGATACAAACCATATTTTAGAAAAAAATAAGTCATAATAGGGATTTTTTAGGAGGATGCTATCTACGTGATGCGCTCCTGTCGTTACTTATTGTAACGAATGCTGAGCAAATAGAACAGCGACCGCCCTCCGTGAGGAAAGGCGGTCGCTAATATTTAAATAGGGAGCCATACTTAGAAGATTAATCTTGCACTTTAGACTTGCGGAATTTCATTAAAAATTCGTACACAACAGGCACAATGACGAGCGTCAAGAGAGTAGAACTGATAAGTCCGCCGATGACCGTAACACCGAGACCGCGAGAAATAATGCCGGCGCTGTTCTCGAGGCCGCTTACAAGCGGCAGCAACGCGCCGATTGTGGCAAGAGCTGTCATGAGAATTGGGCGCAGACGCGTTGTTCCAGCTTCGAGCAACGCTTCGCGCGTTGACAGACCTTCACGTTCTTTATGAATCACTCGGTCGATAAGCACAATCGCATTCGTTACAACAATACCGATGAGCATGAGTGCACCCATTAGTGACGATACGTTCAGCGTTTCTCCAGCCAACAGCAAGGCAACAAAAGCGCCAATGACGGTGAACGGCAAGGAGAATAGAATGGCAAATGGCGCAAGTCCGCCACCAAACGTCACAACGAGGACGAAGTAGACAATGGCGATTGCTGCAGCCATCGCTAGGCCAAGCTGTGTGAACGTATTATTCATTTGCTCGGTCGCACCGCCGAATTTAATTTCAACACCGTCAGGCTTCGCGATTTGATCAATCTTATTCTGAAGATCTTTCGATGCTTGACCTACGTTAGCTGACACAATTTTCGCGTTTACCGTTACAACCATTTTGCCGTCTGTACGAGTAATGGCATTCGGCGAAGTTCCTCTTTCAACCTTCGCGACATCTTTAATGGTAACTTGCGTGCCAAGCGGTGACGTTAATTTCTCATTGGCTATATCGTTAATGCTGCTGTATGCTGCTTTATCTGTCTCGATATAGACCTTATATGTCTTATTGTCTTCCTTCACTTCGGTTAATACAGGACGTTCCCTTACAGGACTGAGTTTCATAGCAATTTGTCCTGCAGTTAGGCCGTAGGAGCTAAGTTTCTCTTGATCCACAACTAAGGTGTATTGATCATAAGATTTAGACAAGCTTGTATCGGCCTTATCGAAGTTTTTCGTATCCGCTTGAACTAGTTTCAAAATTTGATCGGATACTTTCTTAATATCATCCAGCGAATTGCCGAATACACTAACGCTAAGCTGGCTTCCGCCAAGTCCGCCGGACATATCCATGATGCTGAAGTCACCTGTAGGAACAACAGATTTCAATGACTCGACTAAATTCTTTTTGACATCTTCAAAATTTTTAGTGTCTTTGTTGTATTCCACATAGAACAGGGCAGAGTTGGAGGACGAAACGGCTCCAGGCATCTGATTATTGCCGCCGATGGAATACTGCATCTTTTTAACACCATTTTGTTTCAAAATGTAAGCTTCAGCTTTCGTCATTTTTTGCTCAACATTTTCAAGTAAGTCACCAGGACGCGGGGAATACGTAATCATCACGTATTTATCCTCTTGTTCTGGAAGGAAGCTTGTGCCGATCAGCGGAGTTAGAAGTACGCTGCCTACAAGCAGCAGAATCGCCAGACCGAAGGTAATCAGTTTGTGAGATAAACTCCAATTGAGAACTTTGCGATAGCCGAGAGCTAACTTGCTTGGCTTCTCATCATGATTATGCGTCTGCTTAAGTCCTTTTCTAAAGAGCGTATGTGCAAGCATGGGCACGATCGTAATCGCTACAAGCAGGGATGCGAGCAGAGAGAATACCATAGTCAGCGCGAACGGTAAGAACAGTTCGCCAACCATACCTGTTACAAAGGCAAGCGGCAAGAATACAGCAATCGTAACGATCGTAGAAGACATAATCGGCACGAACATTTCCTTCGTCGCTTCACGAATTAAATCGCGTCCTTTTAGCTTCTCGCTCGTTAGCGACATGCGCCGGTATATATTTTCGATAACGACAATGGAGTCGTCCACAACCCGGCCAATGGCCACGGTCATTGCCCCGAGTGTCATCATGTTCAGTGTAATATCTAATCGATCCAATATAAGAACTGCAATGAGCAGTGAGAGCGGGATCGAAACAATCGAAATAATTGTCGAACGAATATTGCGTAAGAAGATGAGGATAATAAGGACCGCAAACAAGGCGCCGAACACAGCTTTACTGAGCATTGTGCTAACGGAATCTTCAATCGGTTTACCTTGGTCAAGCATAATCGTCATCTGTAAATTGGAAAATTCACCTTGGAGCTCTTTTACTTTATCTTTTACTTCGTTTACGACATCAACGGTATTGGCGTCGTTATCCTTCACGATTTGAATACTGATCGATTGTTTGCCATTTGTACGGGAGATCGATTCTGCTTGGCCGACGAGCTCGATGTTCGCGATCTCACTCAGTTTGACCGTTGGAATGCTCGTTGGTACAGATGTCATACCGCCGGCAGCCACAGGTTTTTCCATACCGCCTTGCGGCATAGAAGCTCCGTTCACACTAGCTGTAGCTGGGTTGCTTTCGGAATTTGTAGCAGCGGCCCCGCCGCCAGCGGCAGTTCCGGTGCTTGGCGTAACTGGAATAGCTAAGTTCTTGAGGTCATTAAGATTCATGATGTTGCCATCAACGACAACCGCTTTTTGCTGTCCTTCCAGCGCGTACATGCCGAGCGGCACTCGAATCGCAGACGCTTGAACGACTTGCTGTACCGTATTTTGGCTAAGCCCGAGCTGAGCCATTTTTTGTTCATTGAACTTCAGGCGTACTTCTTTGACATATTGTCCTGCGATTTGTACGGAGGCTACCCCGTCGAGTTTTTCAATAGCAGGTTTCACATCATTTTCAATGATCCGTGTCAATGCCTCTAAATTTTCTGAATCATTGCTTGATGCGCTGAGCGTAATGACCGGGAAGGAGCTGAAGCTAAATTTCGAAATGGATGGTTTCTGTACACCTTCCGGCAGATTCACCTCATTGAGCGCCTCACGTACGGAAGCTGTAGCTTGGTCAAGATCTGTGCCGTAGTTGAACTCTATGTTCACATTAGAGGCATTCTCCATCGATGTCGAGGTAATGGTTTTGACCCCGTCTATATTACGCAGCCGCTGTTCAAGCGGAATAGTCACATCTTGAACTACGCTTTCAGGAGCTGCTCCTGGGTCCACTGTCGTCACGCTCAAAAATGGGACGTTAATGTTAGGAATGGATTCTTGTTTCATCGTAAGTCCACTGTATATACCTGCAGCGGTGATGATAACCGTCAGAATCCAAATCGCGAACTTATTGTTCAGCGAAAAGTTTATTATGCTTTTCATCAGTTTGATTCTGCTCCTCTCTATGTATCTCTATTGTTTATGAATGCTTTGGTTCAGCTCATCGACCATATCGGCATGTTCTTCAATCTCTCTTAAATTGCTGAGCATACCTGACACAATGGCTCTGCGCGGTTTCAGTTCCATCAGTTCACTTTCAAGTATACGGAGCGATTCTTGCGCATCTTCACGGTCTTGGTCATTCATGGCTGACAATTTTAGCGCCTCTCTCAATTCACGAATAATGACAAAGGGATGACGATGCTCATGCCCCGTCTCTACTTCTCCATTACTCCATTCTGGAAGCGCATCAAGAGGAAGGATCGGTTCCGGACGTTTGCGGAGCAAGCTCGCTGCATACATGTCCATAATATCCCACAAATTTTCGCTCCACTTTGGAAAGTCGAGTGCGACTTTCAGTCTGCCGATCAGCAGAGGAACGTAAGAGGAGAGGACGCCCTTAATAAGCAGCAGAATGTCAGCTGAATAAGGAACGATATCGGGACCATACATGGCTTCGAGCTTCCGCCGGAGCCAGCGTAACGACTCTAAATTCAGCTGCATCATATATTGTTGTTGCCAAGGGTGCTCTTCAGGTGCTCCGATGTGCTTCTGGAACTGAACCATGAAAAATTCATGAAGCTCCATAGCATGATTAAGAAGGACTTCGACTTGTTTTACAAAAATTTCTTTTAACGAAAGATGTGAATCCTTCTCCACTTGCACCATTTCTTCGTACAAGCTCTGGAACGTGTATTGAAAAATACTTTGTTCAAGCTCTTCTTTTGATTTGAAGTACTGGTACAGCGTCCCTTTCGATATGCCGCACAGCTCCGCAATTTCCTGCATCGATGTCGCGTGAGCTCCTTTTTGTGCAAATAGATGCATCGAAGTTTTTATAATTTGCTTCTTTTTATCAGCTATTTTATCCGGCAAATGTACATCGCTGCTCCCTTCTAGAACCATAGAGTTCTAAAAATTGACTGAACGGTCAGAAAGATTATAAATCATTCCGCAAGGCATATGCAAATGCCCTATGAGATGAGCTTTAAACCAACCGCCGATCCTAAGATCATCACGATAAATAAAACCCTTCTCCATTCCTTAGGTTCATTGTATAAAAACATACCTAATAAGGCCCCGCCTACCGTTCCGATTCCTGTCCATACTGCATATGCAGTACCCATCGGTAGTCCTCTCATAGCTAGAGATAAGAACGAGAAGCTGCTTAAGCCAGAAAAGCCTAGCAAAATGTATGCCTTCCACCCTTTTCGAAGTGCAGCCCATTTCATTCCGATCACGCCGAGTACTTCAAAACAGCCCGCAATGACAAGAAATAACCAGCTCATACAGTTCCCTCCTTGCTGCGATCTTGATCGGTTACAAATTTAAGTCCAATAACGCCGGTTAGCAGTAAGGCGATTAAAATGATTTTGGTTAAATGAAACGGCTCATGAAAAAAGAGCATTTCAGCAATAACGGTACCCGCTGTACCAAGTCCGGTAAACACGGCATAGACCGTCCCTACAGGCAGGCGTTTGGAAGCTTCAATAATAAGCCAAAAGCTTAGGGCAATCGAAGCTGCAGTTATAAGCCACTCCAACCATGTGGAAGCATGTTTTAATCCCGAAACCCATATCACCTCAATGATTCCGCCTATGAATACATAACTCCAATTTCGATTCATCATGATCTCCTCCTATAATTTGCTTCTACTTAGTCAAGAAATGGATATATTAAATTCATCACTTCATCGTCCCGTAAAATAATAACTCTTGTCAAGTTCAACGGATTTTGTAAAATATTGTAGGAACATTTAAATTGTTCATGTAAAATATATCCTGCAAGCAGCATTTAGAAATGAGGTACATCGATGAGAAGAGGCTTTCAAATCGTTCTTACTCTAATTATCATCTTTCTTCTGTATTACATCGGATTCGATATTATAGGAAAAACAGCGGGAACGATTGTTAGCATTGTTGCGACCTTGATCATCATATCGATTGGGTTCGGCATTTTCATGGAGAATCGAAATCCTTCAAGCACCTTGGCTTGGTTTTTGCTGTTCGCTCTTTTGCCAGTAGGCGGGCTTATTCTATACTTTTTGTTCGGACAAGATTATATTAAACGCCGCAAGTATGATAAAAAAGCAATGCGCGACCAAGGCTCGTATGAAATGATTCAGAAGCAAGCGATGATTTATAATCATGATTTATCGAAATTTACTGCTGATCAGCAAAAGTTGCTTAAACTGTCTCAGCGGGTTGCTCGCACTCCGGTTTCGTTTACGACGAGAACTCATATTTTGACGAACGGCGAAGAGACGTTTTCTGCCCTTTTAGACGCACTTGAACAAGCGCAGCATCATATTCATATGGAATATTACATTTTTCGAGCTGATGACATTGGCACTAGAATTCAGCAAGTATTGATCGAGAAAGCGAAGGCAGGGGTCAAGGTTCGATTTATGTATGATGCGGTTGGCAGCCTTACTTTGCCGAAATCATTTGTACAACAGCTTAAGGATGCAGGCGTTGAAGTTGTCGCTTTTGGCATGGCCAAGCTTCTTGTGCTGCTCAGCCGAGTGAATTATCGGAATCACCGCAAAATTGTCGTTGTTGATGGAAAAGTAGCCTTTATGGGCGGGCTTAACGTCGGAGATGAATATTTAAGCCGCAGCAAGACATATGGATTTTGGCGTGATACACATATGAAATTGACTGGGGAAGGGGTTCGCACCCTTCAAATGATTTTTTTGAAAGACTGGTTGTACATGACTAGGGAAAAAATATTAGAGCCGATCTATTTCTCTCCGACCATTGAGAATGTTCATGATGGCGCTGTGCAGATTATTGCCAGCGGTCCAGACAATGAGAGGCCTGCGCTCAAAAATATTTTTTTCTCCATGATTACTTCAGCGAAGAAGTCCGTATGGTTCGCAACACCTTACTTTATCCCTGATGACGATATCCTTAGCGCACTGCGGGTTGCTGCTCTATCTGGCATCGACGTTCGCATCCTGTTTCCAGCGAAGCCGGATAAATGGACGCCATATCTCGCATCGCATTCTTACTTCCCATCGCTGCTGGAGGTGGGTGTGAAGATTTATGAGTATGAAAAAGGATTTCTACACTCGAAGCTTCTTATTATTGATGGAGAAGTAGCGACCGTCGGAACAGCTAACATGGACATGCGCAGCTTCCATTTAAATTTCGAGGTTAATGCGCTGCTCATTGGAACAGCAAGTGTTCAAAAAATGGTCGCCGATTTCAAGCGCGACCTGCTTAATACACGTTTGATTAATCCGAAGGAATATAGAAATAAAAAGTTAGTAAAACGGCTGTTAGAATCGGGAGCCCGCTTGTTATCACCGCTGTTATAAGCGGGCCCATGTTCACAATCTCTTCATTGACATTTCATGAAGATCACTTTATATTTGTGATAATGATTATCAATGATATTGAGTGTGTAAATATAAACGGACTGTAAATATATTAATGACTAGGAGGATACCGGGAATGACGCTGTTACAAACCAATGCATTAACGTTGGCTTATGGGGACACTCCTATTATCGAGAATTTGGATTTACAAATTCCAGAAGGTCAAGTCACGGTGCTTATTGGCAGCAACGGTTGCGGGAAATCTACGCTGCTTCGTTCCCTTGCCAGATTGATGCGTCCTAAGAGCGGCTCTGTGCTGCTTGACGGCAAGGAAATTCATCGTTCCTCTACGAAAGAAGTTGCACGGAACATGGCGATTCTGCCTCAGGGACCGAGTGCTCCAGAAGGGCTTACCGTGCTTCAACTGGTTAAGCAAGGACGTTATCCGTACCAGACTTGGCTGAAACAGTGGAGTGAAGAAGATGAGCGTCTTGTAAACGATGCGCTGCGAATGACCGGGTTAACAGATTTGGCGGATCGTCCCGTTGATTCGTTATCTGGCGGACAACGGCAGCGTGCGTGGATTGCGATGACGCTTGCACAGAATACAGATTTGATTTTGCTTGACGAACCAACGACTTATCTCGATCTAAGCCATCAAATTGAAGTCTTAGACCTTCTTTATGAACTGAATCAAGAGCAAGGAAGAACGATCGTCATGGTTCTTCACGATTTGAACTTGGCTTGCCGTTATGCGCATCATATTATCGCGGTGAAAGATAAGGGCGTTCATTCCCAAGGTGCTCCTGAAGATGTACTGACTCCTCAGATGGTCAAAGAAGTATTTTGTATGGACTGCATCATTGCTCAAGATCCGATCTTCGGAACGCCAATGTGTGTACCGCATGGTAAAGGCCGGCTCTGCAATGATCGTTGTCTGCTCAAAGCAGAATGTGTGAGCGTGAAATAATAAAGTAAAATAATAAAGTAGAAACGTGAAATAATAAAATAATTCATAAATAAAAAGACCTGACGGCTTTTGCTGCCAGATCTTTTTTTGTAATTAAATCATTTGATGTAGCAGAGAAGGAGACGCAATCATGGACAAGCCAATAGATGAACCATCTACAGTCGATCGGAAGAGCGAGCATGTTCGGCTTGCATTAGAGGAGCAGGTGGCTGGAGAAGGCATTACAACGGGTTTTGAGATGTACAGATTTCGGCACAGTGCGCTGCCAGAGCTTGATTTCAATGAAATACGATTAGATACGACATTTCTCGGAAGAACTGTCCGCACACCGCTGTTGATCAGCTCGATGACTGGCGGCAGCAGAGAGACGGGTCGTATTAATGAACGGCTTGCTATAGCTGCTGAGCACTGCGGATGGGCAATGGGTGTCGGTTCAATAAGAGCGGCTGTAGAGCGTAAGGAACTGGCTTATACATTTGATGTGCGGAAATTTGCGCCAACGATCCCTGTTATTGCTAACTTAGGACTCGTACAATTTAATTACGGATTTGGTATCGAAGATGCGAGGGCGGCGATAGAAATTGCTGGGGCGGATGCGCTCGTCCTTCATTTGAACGGAATCCAAGAAATATTTCAGCCAGAAGGGAATACAGATTTTAGCGGATTGTTATCCAGACTGGAACAACTGTGCAGCCAATTGACAGTTCCAGTTGGAGTTAAGGAAGTAGGCTGGGGCATCGATGGTGAGACAGCCCAGAAGCTGCTGTCAGCAGGGGCTTCGTTCATTGATGTAGCCGGCGCAGGAGGCACTTCTTGGAGCCAAGTCGAGAAGTTTCGTAATAACGATGAAATTCGCCGTCAAGCTGCAGAGGCTTTCGCTGATTGGGGCATTCCTACCGCTGAATGCATCAAAGAAGTACGAGCGGTGGTTCCGCACAGTACAGTCATAGGCAGCGGCGGACTTCGCACAGGTGTTGATGCAGCGAAAGCACTCGTGCTTGGTGCAAATCTAGCAGGGTACGGACGAGCGGTCCTCGGCGCAGCGGTCGACTCTGTAGAGAAGCTTGAAGCTGTGCTTGAGCGAGTGAAGCTGGAGCTGCGCATCGCCATGTTTGGGATTGGTGCTGCTGATATAGATGCGCTGCGGACGACAAATCGTCTTCTGCGACTTTAAAACGAAAGCAGATTACCCTCCATTAATCTGTCTTTTTCTTATTTTGCGAGAATGGGTGAACGGATTTGGCATCGTCTAGAGTATCATTTACGAACGCCATATCTTGATTTTTAGCTTTCATATGGTTCGTACCTTTGTAATTGCCTTTGTGTGTTTTATTTTCCATAGATTAACGGGCACCTCCTTAATGGATTATCGGTTCCATTGTTCGTCAGGATGGACGGATTTATGCAGGAATAACTGTTCTTTTGAGCCAATTTTTGTGTGCATACTAGGTTTTTATTTACTTTCTAGTTATAATGGTAGAGGTGTTTTGGCCCTATTGCGACAGCAAGGGATTTATTGGTATATTTTGCAGGGCATGATTATTGAATTAGGTTAATACACAGTAAGGAGTTGTTATAGATATGGGTTTGAAAGCGGGAATTGTAGGTTTGCCAAATGTTGGTAAATCTACATTGTTTAATGCAATAACACAAGCGGGGGCGGAATCTGCCAACTATCCGTTTTGTACGATTGATCCAAACGTTGGTGTGGTAGAAGTACCCGATGAACGTCTGGACAAGCTGACTGAATTGGTTGTACCTAACCGTACTGTACCGACTGCATTTGAATTTGTGGATATCGCTGGTTTGGTGCGCGGTGCGAGCAAAGGGGAGGGCCTCGGCAATAAATTTTTGGCTCACATCCGTGAAGTCGATGCGATTGTACATGTTGTTCGTTGCTTTGAGGACGAGAACATTACGCACGTAGATGGTAAAGTAAGCCCAATTGATGATATTCAAACGATCAATTTGGAACTTATTCTTGCTGACCTTGAAAGCGTGGAGAAACGAATTGAACGTTCCCGTAAAAATATGAAGAGCGGTGACAAGAAATACGCTCAAGAAGTAGAAGTGCTTGAACGTGTGAAAGAAGCGCTCTACAATGATCAACCGGCACGCAGTGTTGAGCTGAGCGAAGAAGATAAGGTCATTATTCGCGATCTTCATCTTCTCACGCTGAAGCCAGTACTGTATGCGGCTAATGTGAGTGAAGATGGTGTAGCAGATGCGGAGAATAATCCGTACGTGAAACAAGTGATCGAGTTCGCTAAAGCAGAGAACGCTGAAGTGGTGCCGATCAGCGCTAAAGTGGAAGCGGAAATTGCCGAGCTTGAAGGCGAAGATAAAGCGATGTTCCTTGAAGAGCTAGGCCTTGAAAGCTCCGGTCTGGATCGTCTAATTAAAGCGGCATATCGTTTGCTTGGTTTGTACACGTACTTCACAGCGGGTGTACAAGAGGTTCGTGCATGGACGATTCGTAAAGGAACGAAAGCACCTCAAGCCGCAGGTGTTATTCACTCTGATTTTGAGCGCGGCTTTATTCGTGCGGAAGTCGTTTCTTACGATGATCTCATTGCAGCAGGCTCGATGAACGCAGCCAAAGAACGCGGTCAACTTCGTCTGGAAGGTAAAGATTATGTCGTACAAGACGGCGACATTATGCACTTTCGATTTAACGTATAACATTAGAAATAATGAAGACTGTCGGTATATACCGGCAGTCTTTTTTTTAGTTTCTCCACAGAGCAGCGTGTTCCCGTGTAATCTCAATGAACTCTTTGAGCGCGGGCGACATCCACTTCTTCGGATGGTAGACCATTTGGGTAGCGACACTGCATGAAGGATCGCTCCATGGCAGGGCGACGAGCTTTCTGGACTCAATTTCGTTCTGCACCGCAATTTGCGGCAAGAAGGAGACGCCTAATCCTGACATGACACAATTTTTAATCGCTTCGATGCTCCAAAATTCAAGGTCGGTATTTGTAAATATGCCGCGGCTGTTTAAATGCTTTTCAAACAACGAACGGTAACTGCATCCCGGCTCGGTATGGAGGAAAGTAACATCCCTTAAATCCTCTGTTTGTAATTGATCGAATGCGGCTAGCGGGTGAGTCGGCGGAGCGACAAGCGCCATTTCTTCGATGACTAGTGTCTCGATGTGCAAATCGGGATCACTAAGTTCTGTTTCGAGTGTAAAGGCGAGGTCCAACTCACCGCTTCGAGTAAGGTTGCGCAGCTCCCAGCAAGCACCTGGACGTAATGCTAATTTCACTTGCGGATACTTCTCTGTATATTGTTTGATGATTGCCGGCAATCGGAAAGCGGCAAGTGATTCCGGTGCCCCAATCGTTAATGTGCCTGTCGGCGTTTCGTTTGCTGAGGTGATGTCGTTTAGAGCTGCATCATGCATCTCAAGAAGTTTCACAGCGTAAGGGAGCAGCTTCTCTCCTGACGCAGTGAGTATAATCTTCTTGCCGAGCCGGTCAAACAGCTTCGTTTGAAGCTCCTCTTCAAGCGCTTGTATTTGTGCAGTTACGCTGGACTGAGCATAGGACAGCGTTTCAGCGGCTTTGGTGAAACCTTTGGTTTCCGCAACCACTTTAAAGGTGTGTAAATGTTTTAGGTCCATTTTGCTACACCGTCTTTCTCCATCATAATTTCCGATTGATGAAATCGAAATGATTCGTTTTACTGATATAATGATTATCTGCTAAGATGTGGGAGTATGCAATAGAAATACAAAATTGTAAAGGTTGGATTTATAAATGAGTCATGTACAGGCACATAGACAGGCGCATAAAATGCAAAAGACAAGATTAAACCGTACGATTGGTCTTCCCCAAGCTGTAGCTCTATATATCGGCGCTGTGTTAGGTTCGGGTGTTCTGATCGTTCCGGGATTAGCTGCTGAAATTGCCGGTCCGGCTTCACTATTGGCGTGGGGATTAATGTCTATCCTGGTACTGCCGATGGCTCTCGTGATGGGTCTATTATCCGCTAAATATCCGGATGCGGGCGGAGTATCTTCTTTCGTTAAGCGAGCGTTTGGTGAGAAGTCTGGCACACTAGTAGGCTGGTTTTTCTTAATGTCCGTTCCTATTGGAGGACCTGTAGCGGCACTTACTGGTGCAGGGTATATGACATCCGTTTTCGGATGGGGAGACAACGTCCGCGTATTGCTCGCGGCAATCATGCTTCTATTAGCGCTTATGATTAATTTTGTAGGAATGAAGCTGGCGGGTATTGTGCAAATTGCTGTTGTTGGAGCAATTATCGCTGTATTGATCCTTGCGATCATAGGTGCGGTACCTCATGTTGAGGCAGTCCATTTCACGCCGTTTATGCCTCATGGATGGACGAGTGTAGGACAGGCGGCGGCCATTTTGTTCTGGTGCTTTATTGGCTGGGAGGCTGTGTCCCACCTATCCGAGGAATTCGTAGACCCTCAGCGTGAAGCGATTAAAGGGGTGTCGGTTGCAGCGGTTATCGTAGGGGTTCTTTATTTCTTAACTGCTTTGGCCGCGGTAGGCACTCACAGTTACGGTAATTCTGGTTCAGATGCATCATTGGTTATTGTCATCGAGAAGCTGCTTGGTCCCAGCGGTGCGATTTTAGCTGGTGTGACCGCCATGTTTATATGTACCGCTACCGTTATTGCCTACGCAGGTGCGGCTTCCAGATTAGCTTATGCGCTGGCGCGTCAAGGCGATGCACCTAAATGGTTCGGGGCTGTATCTCACAAGTATGGAACGCCAGTAGGCGGACTATTATTTTTAACGATTTGTTTTATTTCTGTGCTTGTTTTGTATAAGACAGGACTAGTATCTTTAACGACACTCATTCAACTGCCCAATGCTACCTTTATATTAACGTATCTAGGCGGTTGTGCCGCAGCCATTCGTTTGCTGAAAGATGGGAAATGGGGGGTTCGCATCAGTTGGTTATCATTCATTTTAACCGCGATTATTTTCCCGTTTGTCGGATGGGCCGTACTATACCCGCTTGTCATTACAGCAGTCTATTTCGCGCTGCGGGGACGAAGCGGAGTTAAGGAGCTTTAGCTTTATTTTGCATTCATGACAAACCACCGGATTGGCTTTTGAGCTAATCCCGGTGGTTTTTCTTGTCTCGTGCTTATAGGCTACTAAAATACTCAACCCCTTATGGAGCAAAATTAACATTAATGCTTCCGTTAGAAGTGTTCAGTGTGACTTTATTCGCTCCATTGCCTAGGACGGCTGTGCCATGGTCATTGTCATCATTCTTGTTCCACTGTACGTCACCCTTGATAGATCCATTGGACGTATCAGCCGTGAATGTTCCATTTGTATCAGCCGGAATTGTTAGGTTGATGCTGCCATTGGACGTACGGCAACTCCAAGAACTAAGCACAGGGGAATCGCCTCTAATTGCTCCGTTTGAGCTGCGTGCTGTTACGGTTCCAGTGATGTCATCCAGCGTAACGGAGCCGTTGCTCGTATTTACATCTGCACTTCCTTCGATCTGCCCTACAGTTATCGATCCATTGCTTGATTTGGCAGTCACATTGCCTTTAATGTGATCTGCTTTAACCGAGCCGTTCGAAGTTGTCATTGTAATATCTGCATTTAGCAGACTAGCTGTTACAGAGCCATTGCTTGTATTTACATCGGTCATAAGCCGGTTCGGAAGCTGAATGTTTAAGTACGGCTGTTTCGATTGATCCAAGAAGCTGAGTGAAAAGATATTTATCAATTCCGACTGATCATAAATGATTTGAAGTGTATCTCCTGACTTCTGTACCTTCCATTTGGACTGAACGAATTGATCCGCTTCTGATTGTGATTTGGCCGCTGACTTCATCTTCCCGTCATAGTTTAATGTAGAGGAGTCGGTGCCGGTTACCGTTATCTTCCCTTCAGGTATCTGTACTTCAACATGCTTAATGCTGTTATCAATATCCACCGTACCGTTTACCGCGCTCATATATTTTGGGGAGAAAAGAGATCCAGAGAGTCCGGGTACTGCCGATTGAGCAATGCTAAACAGCAATAGAACGATAAGCAGAACCGCCCCCCAACCGCTAAATCTAACTTTTTGCTCAGAACTTCTAAACTGCGCAGCAACGACCTCGATTCCAAATAAAATTAATAAAAGCGGCCATAAGTACTTGAGTGCGTCGATAGAGACGATACTGCTAATGTGCAAAATGATGATGACGCCAACGGCGATGAGGCCGATTGCTGTCGTCCATATGCCTATTTTTCGGGGTTTCATAGCATTTCTTCGTCCTTTCTTGTTCTATAGTTCTTTTTGATGAGTACTAATCCGTAGCCAATCAAACCGATCGAGAGCAAAATGCTGAAAATATGATTATCGGTTAACCATTGCCAAACGGAAGGGAAGACCGTGACGAATAGGAACAGAGCCCCCGTCACAACACAGCCTGCGCCGAGCCAAATCGGGTGAATAGCATCTTCCTTCGCATATAGGTTCATTGCGCCCGGGTTGTTATAACTCCAAGGACTATCAAGGTAGGAATCCTGTCCAAGCGCTATCCGTTCATAGTCAGCGATAATAAGCTTTAGACGCGTTGCCTTTTGCAGAACATCGAAGAGTTGATAAAACCAGATGATCGCAAGAGCAAACGGAAATACTAATGGCATGGATGGGATCAGGACAATGCAAGCAAAGAAGCCAATCATATACTGCAGTCCAAGCTTATTAAAACCGAGATACAGATGACCGACTCCCGGCAGAAAAAAAGCGAGCCAAAACGCTAACCATCTCTTTTTTTGAATCATTGAAGAGCCTCCTAATCATAATATGAAGCAGTATGAATCATTTTGCAGTAGATTGAAATAAAAGCTCTAATGTGCTTGCAAAATGATTGTTTACACTAGAAATTTCATAACCTAGTTTTTCAAATACGCCAAATTGAAACATGATGATCGTCAAGCATGCGACTAAACCGTAATGATAAAGCTGGGAGTTTACGAGTCTGCGTTTCTTCGTCTCAGTAATCGAAGGAGCATCTGGATAGGCAACAGCTAATTTTGTCATCACTTCCGCCACAAGATCATAAGAGCTTGAAGAATGCTCGGCTTCATTCCAAATGTGCAGCATCTCCGTCACCTCTTCATACCAAGCGTGACACTTGGCACAGGTATGGATATGCTGCTGCACCAAGCGGGCTGCTTCTGGAGCAAGTTCATGAGTGACATACGCTGACATTTGGTTTTGAACATCATTACATCTCACCTTAAATCAGCCCCTCTCTTACGCATCATTTGTTTGGCGCGGTACAGCTGCGACTCAACCGTTCTGACTGTAGCTCCCGTCTCGTTCGCAATTTCTTGATATGAATATTGATGGAAATAGTGCAGTTTGACTACTGATTTATACGGCTCTGCCAGCTCATCCAGCATCTTATGTAGCATTAGGCTGGTGTCCTTGCTGAGCACAATATCTTCGGGTGTTTGCAATGACACGATGTGCGATTCACTCACAGCTTCGGAACTTCGGTGACGCCATTCCCGATCGTTCACGCGTTTAAAGTCTAGACATCTGCGCACCGAAATTTGATAAAGCCAAGTTGAGAAAGAGGACTGTTCACGAAACGTCGGCAGTGCCCGGTACGCCTTCATAAACACTTCTTGGGCCAGATCCTTCGCGGACTCTTCATCCCTTGTCATTTTGAGGCATACGCGGTACACCATGTTGTGATATCGAGCTACTAATTTCGAATACTCATCCCGGTGTCCCGAAAGCACGGCCTGTATCCACTTCTGTTCTTCCAGTGTCCTCTCCCTCCTCCTGCTTCATTTCGTTAGACGACGCTCAGCTCACAAACCCTGCAATATTTTCCAAAATATATATTTACTATACTGAATGGTCGTCCTGAATATAGTCAAGTAAATTGTTCTGTGATATAATAAAGAGTCGTTTACCTAGCAATCATCATTAGATTTACTAGGGAATACGACTTTTCACTGAAATTAATTTTGTTAATAAATTTCTTTAACAAGTCTTTCTATAAATGAATAGACCGTTATGAATGGATAAAATATATATTAGAAGAGGTGAATTTCTTTGTTAGACCGATTGCAATCCCTTGCGGATCGTTACGAAAAGTTAAGCGAGTTGCTGTGCGATCCCGATGTTGCAAGCGATGCGAAGAAACTGAGGGATTATTCTAAAGAACAATCTGATTTACAGCCTATCTATGAGGCTTATTCCGAATATAAAACAGTTATTGAAGAGCTCGAAGCAGCTAAAGCGATGCAAGCAGAGAAGCTCGATGATGAAATGCGCGAAATGGTTAAAATGGAAATTGACGAGTTGACGAAGCGTCAGCAGGAGCTGGAAGAGAAAATCAAGATTCTGCTGCTGCCTAAAGATCCAAACGATGATAAGAATGTTATCGTAGAAATTCGCGGAGCGGCTGGCGGCGATGAAGCAGCGCTGTTTGCAGCTGATTTATACCGTATGTATACTCGTTATGCAGATAGCCAAGGCTGGCGTGTAGAGTTGCTAGATGCGAACGTCAATGATTTGGGCGGCTTCAAAGAGGTTATCTTCATGATTAACGGACGCGGTGCCTACAGCAAAATGAAATTCGAGAGCGGAGCGCATCGTGTGCAGCGTATTCCAAGTACGGAATCAGGCGGCCGTATCCATACATCGACTTCAACGGTTGCTGTCATGCCGGAAGCTGAAGAAGTGGATATTGAAATTTTGGATAAAGATATCCGCGTAGATACGTTCTGCTCCAGCGGTGCGGGCGGACAATCTGTTAACACGACGAAATCAGCGGTGCGTGTTACCCACATTCCAACAGGGATTGTGGCGACTTGCCAAGATGGTAAATCGCAGAACTCCAATAAGGAAAAAGCGCTTCAAGTACTTCGTGCCCGCATTTACGATATGATGCGCCAAGAAGAAGAAGCGAAATATGCCGGTGAACGGAAGAGTAAAGTCGGTACAGGCGACCGCAGTGAACGGATTCGGACTTATAATTTCCCGCAAAGCCGAGTTACTGACCATCGCATCGGGCTGACGCTGCACAAGCTCGATCAAGTAATGAATGGTGAAATTGAAGAGATCATATCAGCTCTGACCATTGCGGAGCAGGCTGAATTGATGGAAAAAGGTGAATAACGCTTTGAATAAACCGGAATTTGTTATGACACCACAGACAAGTATAAGAGAAGCCTTTGTAGAGGCTTCTTCTTTTTTAGAAGCGAAGGGCATTATGGAGCCGCAGCGTAATGCAGAGGTGCTCTTAAGGCATGTGCTTGGGATGGAAGGTGCTGCATACTATATGTCGCTTCTCGAGCCTTTTCCAATGGAGAAGCGAACGCTATGGGAAGAAGTTGTTAATCGTAAAGCGGCAGGCGAACCCGCTCAATATATTATTGGAGAGCAGGAGTTCTATGGCTTGTCCTTTGCCGTGAATAGCGCGGTGCTCATTCCAAGGCCGGAGACTGAACTGCTTGTCGAAGCGGTTATGGAACATGGTAAGCGGCTATGGCCGGAGGGCAGCCCGCGTGTAGCGGATATCGGAACGGGCAGCGGTGCCATCGCAGTGACGCTCGCTCATTTATGTCCAAGCTGGCATGTTGCTGCCAGTGACATTTCGCAAGATGCGCTGGAGGTAGCCAAGGTGAATGCAAAACGGAATGGTGTTAACATAGCCTTTAAACTGGGAAATTTGTTAGAGCCATTTGCTGGAGAGAACATTGATATACTCATATCTAACCCTCCCTATATCCCTGATGAGGAGATAGAAGGGCTTCAGCCCGAAGTGCGTATTTATGAACCACGCACAGCACTCGCCGGCGGTTCGGATGGATTAAATCCTTACCGGACAATGATGGAGCAGCTTCGGTTACTCGCAGCTCCTCCAAAGATCATCGGTTTCGAGCTTGGAATGGGACAATCCCATCAAGTAGCTGAATTGGTAAGATCTACAGGATACTATTCCGAAATTCAAATCATTCCTGATCTTGCGGGTATTGAACGACATGTCATTGGAATTATCTGAAAACCAACAATTGTCATTTTAGCCCTGTTTCCATTACAATATAGGAATCACAATAATTCATAGCGGCTATACTGACAGCAGGGGGACAGGGTATGCTCTCAAAAATGAGGAAAACGGATTTTGTCATTGTTGTTATTTTGCTGATGTTCATGTTGATTAGCTATTTTGAAATCCACAGCGCAACAACAGGAAAGAAATATGATGGATATGACATCCGGATGATGGAATACTATGCAGTCGGTTTTGTTGCTTTTATCGGGATGACATTGATTGATTACCGAATTTTTGTCAAATACGCTACTTATATTTATTTATTTGGCATCGCACTGCTCATTCTCGTTTTATTTGTCGGAAGTACGATTAACAATGCTGAAGGTTGGCTTAAGCTTCCTGGAGGTTTAAGTTTACAACCTGCCGAGCTGTTTAAGCTTATGCTCATCCTCTCCATAACGTTTGTGCTTGTGAAGAAGGATAAGGTAAGGCTTAGCTTTTGGAGTGACGTCGTCCCGCTTGGTCTGATGACATTCGTTCCATTTGCCATCGTAATGGTTCAGAACGATTTAGGGAACGCGATGAGCTATATCGTTATTTTGATTGGATTATTGTGGATTGGCAATATTAAATTCACCCACGCTCTTATTGGCTTTGCAATCGTGAGCTTACTCGTTTCAGGTGGAATATTTGGATATATTAAATACCATTCTCAAATCTCAACATACCTTACGGATATCGGCCGTGCACACTGGATGGAGCGGATCGATCCGTGGCTAGTGCCTGAGGAAGCAACGGAAAAAGCAATTTATCATACGAAAAATGCTAAACTCGCCATTGCTTCTGGCGGAATGACCGGCGAAGGATATATGAAGGGTACTTCTGTACAATCGGAACGGGTTCCTGTCGTATATTCCGACTCCATTTTCGTCGTTGTTGCAGAAGAATTCGGTTTTATCGGCTCTTCAATATTGCTTCTTCTATATTTCATTCTGATCCATCGCATGATTCTCATTTCGCTGGAGGGTCATGACCGAGCAGGTCCTTATATTGTCGTTGGCGTTATTTCGATGCTTCTGTATCAAATTTTTGAGAATATCGGAATGTTCATTGGCATTATGCCGCTAACAGGAATTACATTGCCGTTCATTAGTTACGGGGGAACCTCGCTCATCATTAATATGGCAAGCATCGGGCTCATTAACAGCATCCGGATACATCAGGATGAGACGAATGATGATTTATTCCTTTTATCGTCTAGTTATTTGCTAGGGAAATAAAAAGAAATATAAAATACATAAAGCCGCCGCATTCATCATTTGATGCAATGCGGCGGCTTTATTATTAAGCGATGTTACCTCGAAGTTGTTAGATTTAGTATTTTATGAAACGGGCTGCTCTCTAAAGTGGAGAGACCGCCTGCAGCTTTAGTGATTGAGACTAGCGGCACAAGTGTCTTGCCATTCTTTAGCTCAGGAGCATAATGCAAACTCAAGCTTGCTCCATTAACATTGATCTCCCTCGATTGAATTGTAAGTTTAATGTCGCTGTCCCCATTACTAAGCTCTGCTGTCTTCGCAGCAGCATCCCAGTTAAGCGCCATTCCAAGGAATTGTGCTACTTCTTTTGCAGGGACAAGCGCCTCTTCCTCTCCTTTGAAATCGATTGTTGTGAAATGGGCGGGCTTCCCATCAACTGCCACATCAAATGAAAATGCTTCATTACGATCGCTTATAATAACAGTGTCTACTTCATGCTTTAATTGGTCATTGAAGGCATGGACATTTTGTGCTGTAACGAGATAACGGGGATCGTGAGCGGCCATCGCTTGGATGATGCGATCATTGATATCTTGGGAATGATGCGATAAATCTTTGTATAAGTCCAAATTAAATGTAATCTGTTCGTCACTTTGGAAATCATACAGCTTGACATTAGGATACCGGCTTAACTGCTGAAACACATATTCCTTGAAAGCGAACTGGTTCTCATAACGCTGTTTATTGGTCTCACTCCACACTTCGTGCCTAAGTACGGAATAGGGCGGATAGAAGAACATAAACTCCGTTTCAGGATGTTGTTTCACATAGGTTAATACATTGCGGTTAAAATTTGCCTCGATCGCTTGAAGCGGCTCTTCATTGAGACCGAAATATTGTTCCTTATACTTGGCTTTGCGCCAATCATTTAGAATCAGCTCGGCCCCATACTTCGAACGAATATGCCAATTATTTAAATAATCCAAGTCACTTTGTTGATTTGCGCTGCCTCCTGTTGCCAAATGATATATGCTTTTACCGATTTGCGTGAAATTAGTAATATTAAATAAATATTTAATGTCATTAAACAAAGAGTCATCGTACATATACATAGGCATATCGGATAACGTCTCTCCGTCTGCGCCTTTAAACGCAAAATAGTCCAGTCCCCAAATGACTTTGTGTACCTGGCCTGTATCAAATGCCAGCTTGGCGATAAGTGACTGTTCACCTGAAGTCGAGCCTTTCATGGACAGCTTCATCGTCTTCGTCTCTCCGCCGAGCTGCTGATCTACATAGGAAGGGACGAAATTCTCGGTCATGGAAGTTCCAATAATGATTGTATTGTAGGTATAGTTTTTGGCTAAACCGGGATTCTGATAACGCTCTTCTGTTGAAAATACAGGTTTATAAAAAGATGCCTTACGATAATATTGAAGTGGATCAAACATATAAGTTAACAGACAGATTGCAATAAACAACCCTGCAGAGCAAGTGAGAAACAGGAGAGCGGTTCGTTTGTTTTGTCTTTTTCTAATACGGCCAGTCATGTTCGGAATCAATCGTTGTTCAGCTCCGTTTCATCAGAAATTGAAATAAAGAAATGCGCTAATGCGGTTAAAGTAAAGTAATGAAATGACAAGCAGGAGCGACATGATAACAGCTGTTTTGAATCCAGGGCGATATCGGTTAACGATTTCCACCGAGTTACGGGCAAATAAAGCGACAGCTAGGAAAATGATAATCATAACGATCGCTTGCTGATGCGAGAGTACACTATATACATCAAAGCCGGATACTCCGAACATTCCTTTTAAAATACGTACGGCTTGCGGCCATGACCCCGCGCGGAAGAACACCCACGTGATATTAACGAACATAAAAGTAAGGAACCAAGCGAGAAGCTTTGGCATCGTTATTTGTGCTTTTCCCCAGATGCGATGAACAATGAGAGCTGCGCCGTGCATAAATCCCCATATTAAAAAAGTCCAGCCTGCCCCGTGCCATAATCCGCCGATGAGAAATGTCAGCATTAAATTGCGATACATAAGAAAGTTCCCTTTGCGATTGCCGCCAAGCGGAATATAGATGTAATTGAGCAGAAATCGGCTTAATGTCATATGCCACCGCCGCCAGAACTGTTGTATGCTAAGTGATTTGTACGGCGAATTAAAGTTTTGGGGAAGTTTAATGTTGAAGAACAATGCAGCACCAATCGCCATGTCAGAGTATCCGCTGAAATCAAAATACAGCTGCAGCGTGTAGGACAAAGATGTAATCCATGATTCTATAAAATGTACTGCATTAGTAAATCCGTCATTGGCATACACAGCGAGAGTGTCGGCGATGACTACTTTCTTAAATAGACCTATACAGAATAGATAAGTGCCGATCATGACATGGTTCAGTTGAAACACTTTGTTACGCAGCCGGCCAAACTGCGGCATCATTTCAGCATGATGCAGAATAGGCCCTGCGATTAGATGCGGATAGAATGTAACGAAGAGTGTATAGTTAATCGGACTATACTCGGCTGCCTTTCCTTTATAGCTATCCACGAGAAAGGCGATTTGCGTAAATGTAAAAAAGCTGATGCCAAGCGGCAATAATACGTGTAATAGCGGAATGTCGTGCGGAAGCAATCGGTTTACGTTTGTGATTAGAAAATCGGCGTATTTGTAATAACCGAGTAATAGCAGGTTGATCGTGATGCTCGCAGCAAGAATCGCTTTGCGTGATAGACGAAGAGGCATTCTGGTTGAAGGAGAGATGGAAGACGGAATCGAAGTTGCAGCTGTTTCAAGCTTGGCTGCCTCATTCGCGTATGTCGCTGCCAAGTATCTGCCCATGGCGTAGTTAAATGCAATAGATGCAAGCAGGAGCGGCAAGTAGCGAATATTCCAGTAGCTGTAGAAAAACAGTGAGCTGGCGGCAAGCCACAGTTTGGCGACAGTTGTGTACCTTAAACGAGCTAATAGAAAATAGACGGCTACTGAAACAGGCAAGAATAGAAAGATAAATGTGTAGGAGTTAAATAGCAAGTCAGTTAACCTCCGAATAGTAATATATTGTCAATTCACCTCCTAATATACAGGAATAAACTAGCGATAAACAATATATTTTTACAATAGTCAAAGCAAATGGAATTTTAAAAGATTGATAGATTGATAGGTTTAAGCCCCTCCTAAATGGACATACTGATAGACATCATAGAGTATTCATAAAGGAGCGGTACCGCATGATGAATGAACGTATTGTTATGGACTCATTCCGTATCTGGTTTAAACATATTGCAATCCTATTGAGTTGTTTATCGATGGTTATGATGATTTGGGAAGGACAGAAGACAGATGCAGCTGTAGCGGGGGGGCCGATTCCGGAACAGTCTATCCGCCTTCGGATTCTAGCAAATTCGGATCGTACAGACGATCAGCTTGCGAAGCGGGAAATCCGCGATGCGATCGTTAAAGAAATGAACACATGGGTAGCTCAGCTAGAGAATCCTCAGAGCCTTGTGCAAGCGCGCGCGACGATTCGGACTCATCTGCCGGACATTGAGAAGATCGTAGCGCAGGAGCTTGCGAATCGCGGCATCCCGTATTCGTTCCATGTTGAGCTTGGCATCGTTCCTTTTCCGACGAAGATGTATGGAGGTACGGTCTATCCTGCAGGCAACTACGAGGCACTGCGCGTCACGCTTGGAGCGGGGAGAGGGCAGAATTGGTGGTGTGTATTGTTCCCGCCGCTTTGCTTCATTGACGCAGGAAGCGGAGAAGCGGCCGCGCAAGCTGCTGATGTGAAGGACGCCGGGAAAGATAAGATCGTAACGGCAGCAGATGCCGGCAAGCTGCAAGTGCGCTTCTTCTTATGGGACCTTGCTGTGAAAGTGTGGGACAGCGTAACGGGTTGGTTTGCTTAATTTTAAATATGATATAATGATTCATTATGACAGAAAGCTTGGGATGAACGACGATGGATCAATCGACCAATTTAAATGAACAACATGTGCAATCAAATGAATCTAATAAAGAGACCGCATGGTGGGATGTCACTGCCTTCATGACTGAAGGAGGCATCTCAGATGAGGCGAAAGCGAGAGCAGCATCCTTAATCGAGGAGGCTGCTTCTGTGCTTGCAAACGGCGGCACAGTCGCTTTTCCCACTGAAACGGTGTACGGCTTAGGAGCGGATGCTCGCAATACAGAAGCGGTAGAGCGTATTTTCAAAGCGAAGGGGCGTCCTTCGGATAATCCGCTTATCGTCCATATTGCCGATGTATCACAGCTTGATGAACTAGTCCTTGAAGTGAACGAGACGGAGCGACGGCTCATGGACGAATTCTGGCCGGGCCCACTGACACTGGTGCTGCCCGTAAGGCCTGAGGCCGTATCCCCGCGGGTGACGGCAGGACTTGACACCGTTGCCGTGCGCATGCCGGCAAGCGAGGTTGCGCTGCGGCTCATCTCCGCAGCGGGCTGCCCTGTCGCGGCGCCGAGCGCGAACCGCTCCGGGCGCCCAAGCCCTACGCTGGCTCGGCATGTCCGCGAGGACCTTGCCGGCGCCATCGATGGCATCGTCGACGGGGGCCCCACTGGCGTGGGGGTGGAGTCGACGGTGGTACAGGCCGGCGCGGACGGCACCGTGACGGTGCTGCGCCCCGGCGGCGTCACCGCCGAGCAGCTCGCGCGTGCCGCGGCGAGCGTCACCCGCGACCCGGCGCTGGACCGCGCCGCCGCGGAAGACAGCCCGGCGCCTCGCTCGCCGGGCATGAAGTACACGCACTACGCGCCGAAGGGCGCTTTGTGCGTGGTCGAGGGTCCGACACCCAGCGGGGTGTCGGACTACATCGCGGCCGAGCTTGAGCGTGCCGCTCGCCGCGGGGAAGTGACGGCAGTGCTCGCATTTGATGAGCACATCGCCCGTTACAAGGCGCATACCGTCGTATCACTCGGCAGCTTGTCCCAGCTCGCCACAGCAGCGCAGCGGCTGTACGCGGGACTTCGGCGCTGCGACGAAGAAGGCGCTACCTTTATATTGGCAGAGGCCTGCCCGCAAGAAGGGATGGGCGCTGCGGTGATGAACAGACTATTGAAAGCTGCAGGACATCACGTTGTCCATCTGAATCGTTAATTCTCATAAGCCCTATCCAATCCTAATGTCATGAAATTAGACCTGTCCGCATATCGTTGTACAAGAACAATGTGGACATGGAGGTATAGGGCAATGATGGAAGTATCCGCACACCTTGGGCAGCTCGTGACCATTGTGATTATGGCTATCGCTCTGGGACTGGATGCTTTTTCACTTGGCATCGGCGTTGGATTGAAGGGGATCAGGTTATGGGATGTGCTGAAGATCAGCTTCGTTATTGCCCTGTTTCATGTGCTGCTGCCGCTTCTTGGAATGTTCGCCGGACATTATATGAGCTCGATTCTCGGTCATGTGACGTCTTATGTTGCGGGCGGTCTGCTCCTTCTCCTTGGCGGACATATGATTTATAATTCCTTCAAGGGAGATCAAGTTCAGTTTATGAACTATCGTTCATTACCTGGGGTTATATTATTTTCGCTCAGCGTCAGCATCGATTCGTTCTCAGTCGGCATTTCGCTCGGCATGTTTCGAAGCGATTTGTTTTTTACCGTGCTTGCGTTTGGCTTTTTTGGCGGTCTTATGTCGGTGCTCGGTTTGCTGCTGGGGCGTACAGTGAGTCAAGGTCTCGGAGATTACGGTGAAGCGGCAGGCGGAGTTATTTTATTTACGTTTGGACTCTTGTTTATCTTTTGATAAAATATAACAAATGACTGAGGCGGAGGTGGAATGTGTGAAGCGCATTTTGTTTGTATGTACGGGTAACACATGCCGCAGTCCTATGGCGGAAGCTTTACTACGGAAAATGGCCCTTGAACGCGGACTGGACATTGAGGTTCGTTCGGCGGGTGTGGCGGCCAATTCGGGATCATCGATTTCTTATCATGCAGCGGCTGTACTTAGAGATCATCAAATCGAAGACAAGCTCACTTCAACACAAGTAAGCTCGGAGTTAATCGATTGGGCCGATTTGATTTTACCGATGACGGAAAGTCATAAGCAGCACCTCGTTCGTCAATATCCTAAATCGATGGGCAAGACGTATACGCTCAAAGAGTACGTAGAAGATGATGAAGAAGTGCTGAAAGATATGAAAGAATTGGATAGCCTCTATGCCGTCTTAGAAATGAAAAGATCGCTCGGGCAAAGTTTAGACGATGAAGAGCGTCAGAAATTGATCGAAATCGCTCAGCGGATGCCTAGTTTTGATATATCCGATCCGTACGGAGGCTCTCGTGAGGATTATGAGGTGACTGCCGCGGAAATCAGCGCTGCACTTCATAAATTGCTTGATAAGCTCAGTTAAGCTCTTTTCTGTGTTGATTTTCTCATACGTATGATTTATGATGAATTTGAAAAGTAGCAGATCCGATGTAACTGGCGACAAGAGTGGGTTAAACCACGATGGAGCATCGGAGCATACGGCCGGTCGCCTGGGCAAAAGAGCAAGCGTACATCGTGCGCTGTGCTCTTTTTCGTCTTTTTGCGCGAATTTGATTATAATAAAGTTACAGAACGCAAAATTTGAGCTGTTTTTCAAAGGCAGGCGATGATGAATGGAAAGTTCAAATGCGTCTATTACAGACGAAATGGCTAGTGTTGTTACCGAATTAGCGCAAGCCGCAAATCTCGGGCCAGGCAAGCTGCTTGTCATTGGAGCAAGTACGAGTGAAGTGGCTGGATTTCGAATCGGTACGAGCGGAGCGCTTGAAGTCGCAGAGGCGTTGTTTAATGGTATCGAACGTGTTCGTCAGCAGTATGGATTCGACACTGTCTTTCAATGCTGCGAGCATCTCAACCGCGCGCTCGTCATGGAACGGTCCGTGCTGGAACGTCTTCAATTAACCGAAGTTGCAGCAGTGCCGGTACCAAAGGCAGGCGGTTCGATGGCAGCCTATGTCTTTAGGCAAATGAAAGAACCTTGTTTGGCGGAGACGGTAGAAGCCCATGCTGGAATCGATATCGGTGAGACTTTAATTGGTATGCATCTTCGCCGTGTAGCGGTTCCTTTCCGCCCAAGTATCAGATATATAGGTAAGGCTCGTCTCAACGCGGCCATAACCCGTCCGAAATTAATTGGCGGGGAAAGAGCGGTCTACAAGCTTCCGCAAGAGAACGACTCTCATCTTTGCAATTAATATAATTTAATCTTTTTATAGGCCGAGGAGGACGATGAAGATGGATCAATTGAGAAAACAAGACCCAGCAGTGCTGGAAGCAATGGGACTGGAACTGAAGCGTCAACGCAACAATATTGAATTGATTGCTTCGGAGAATATTGTGAGTGAAGCGGTTATGGAGGCAATGGGTTCAGTATTGACGAACAAATATGCTGAAGGATACCCTGGCAAACGTTACTATGGCGGCTGTGAGCATGTTGATGTCGTTGAAAACATTGCTCGCGATCGTGCCAAAGAGTTGTTCGGCGCTGAACACGTCAATGTACAGCCTCATTCCGGCGCACAAGCGAACCTTGCCGTGTACATGGCCGCTCTTAAACCGGGAGATACTGTGCTTGGCATGAACTTGGCACATGGCGGACACTTAACACACGGAAGTCCCGTGAACGCTTCAGGTCTCTTGTACAATTTCGTTGATTATGGTGTAAGAGAAGATACGTTTACTTTGGACTACGAGGAAATTCGCAAAGCGGCATTCAAACATCGTCCTCGCCTCATCGTAGCAGGTGCCAGCGCTTATCCGCGCATCATTGATTTTGAAGCGATTGCTTCGATTGCAAATGATGTAGGCGCCTTGTTCATGGTCGATATGGCGCATATTGCAGGTCTAGTCGCTGCAGGCTTACATCCAAGTCCAGTGCCTCATGCCCATTTTGTAACAACAACAACGCACAAAACGTTGCGCGGCCCTCGCGGAGGTATGATTCTAACGAAGAAAGCATGGGCGCAAGCGATCGATAAAGCGATCTTCCCAGGAACGCAAGGCGGTCCATTAATGCACGTCATTGCTGCCAAAGCAGTTGCCTTTGGTGAAGCGCTCGAGCCATCTTTCAAAACATATGCTCAAAATATTGTTAAAAATGCAAAAGTTCTTGCAGACACGCTCATGTCAGAGGGCCTTAACCTCGTGTCTGGCGGCACTGATAACCATATGATGCTCGTCGATACTCGCAACTTGAATATTTCCGGTAAAGATGCGGAGCATGTTCTTGACTCCATTGGCATTACCGTGAACAAAAATGCGATTCCATTCGATCCAACAAGTCCGTTCGTAACAAGCGGCATACGAATTGGTACACCAGCGGCAACTTCCCGCGGCATGGATGAAGCAGCTATGGTCGAAATCGGTAAAATTATTGCGATGACGCTCAAACAGCCTAATGATCAAGCGGTGCTTGATAAAGCAAAACGCATGGTCACTGAGTTGACTTCTAGATTCCCGATCTATCCTAACATGGAGTATTAATAATCATAATTGCTTTTGGCAAAATTAGATTGGGCAGATAAATACGGGTAAATGATGTATAGTAAATGAACCGGGCCGAGTGCCCGGTTTTTTTGTCAGGATATTAACGTTTGCTTATTTGGGGTGCAAAATGTGTTCAGAGAATGTATAATAAACAAGGTTTGTGGAACCTACAACAAAATCGGCATCTACAGATAAGACTTACGAAATATCCGGAGGGACTAAATATGGGAAAATTGGTGATTTGTGATCACCCGCTAATTCAACACAAGCTCACAATTATTCGTGATGAAGCAACGAACACGAAAGATTTTCGTGAACTAGTTGATGAAGTGGCAACATTAATGGCTTATGAAATTACGCGTGATATTCCGCTTGAAACGATTCCAGTTAAAACGCCTGTAGCACAAACAGAAGGTAAAATGATTTCTGGTCGTATGCTTGGCTTAATTCCAATACTTAGAGCGGGACTTGGTATGCTGGACGGCGTACTCAAACTTCTTCCAGCAGCGAAGGTTGGTCATGTTGGCTTATTCCGTGACCCGGCTACACTGCAACCCGTAGAGTATTATGTAAAACTTCCTACGGACGTAACCGAACGTGAACTTATTGTTATTGATCCAATGCTTGCAACAGGCGGCTCTGCAATTGCAGCCATTGATGTGCTGAAGAAACGCGGCTGCACGCAAATTAAAATGATGAATCTAATCGCTTCACCTGAAGGTGTGAAAGCAGTACAAGATGCACACCCAGATGTAGATATTTACGTTGCAGCACTTGATGAACGTCTAGATGAACACGGCTACATCATTCCAGGTCTTGGAGATGCAGGCGACCGTTTGTATGGCACGAAGTGAGGGGTAAACGATGTCTAAAATTAAAGTAATGACCGTCTTCGGCGTAAGACCGGAAGCGATTAAAATGGCTCCGCTAATTTTGGAGCTTCAGAAACATCCTGATGAGATTGAGTCTATCGTTACCGTTACGGCTCAACATCGTCAAATGCTTGATCAGGTGCTCGATGTATTCAAGATTACACCGGATTATGATTTAAACGTCATGAAAGACCGTCAGACATTAAATGAAATTACGATTCGCGTACTAGAAGGCTTAGAACCGGTTCTCCGTGAGGCTAAGCCTGACATTGTGCTTGTGCACGGCGATACGCTGACGACTTTCCTTGCGAGTTATGCTGCATTTCTTCAGCAAATTCAAGTGGGCCATGTTGAAGCAGGTCTGCGTACTTGGAACAAGCTATCGCCTTATCCTGAGGAGATGAACCGTCAGTTAACCGGTGTATTAGCGGATCTTCATTTTGCTCCTACAGACTTGTCTGCGGGCAATTTGAGGAAAGAAAACAAGCCGGAGTCTAGAATCTATGTTACAGGAAATACTGTTACCGATGTATTCCAATACACCGTAAAATCTGATTATAACCACCCTGTTTTGGACTGGGCGTCAGGTAAACGACTGATCTTGATGACAGCGCACCGCAGAGAATCTCAAGGCGAGCCTCATCGCAATATTTTCCGCGCGGTAAAACGGATTGCAGATGAGTTCGAAGATATTGCAATTGTGTATCCTGTTCACCCAAGTCCTGCGGTAAAGGAACCGGCTTATGAGATTTTGGGCGGACATCCTCGCATTAAGCTGATTGATCCGCTTGATGTCGTAGATCTGCATAACTTTTATCCGCATACTCACCTCATACTGACTGATTCCGGCGGGCTGCAAGAGGAGGCTCCTTCTTTTGGCGTTCCTGTACTTGTTCTACGGGATACAACAGAACGTCCGGAGGGGATTGAGGCAGGGACTCTCGAGCTGGTAGGTACAGATGAGGAGAAGGTGTACGAACGAACCAAGACTCTGTTAACCGATCAGGCGGTTTATGAGTCCATGAGCAAAGCTGCCAACCCATATGGAGATGGCAAGGCGTCTGAAAGAATAGTCAATGCGATTTTGCACCATTTTGGCATTGTAAATGAGCGTCCAGATCAATTTCACACAATGTTCACAAAGGGTTCTAAGACCACATTCTAAGGTCTGAGAATATAGCATACAGTTAAACTGTACGGTTTACGTGGGTTTGGCGGATTATTTGTGGTATTATTTTCATGTTGTTAGGCTTTAAAGGCTAATTTTCGCCAATTGACAAAGTCTCTTAATTTTCAGTAAAATGTACTGGGATTATAAGGTTGGGATGATATGAATAAACCCGAAAAGCCAGAAAAATTCGACAAAAATAGGAGTGCGCTCTTAAAAGCGATGGGTCTTGTGACCTCGGTCGGTACATATTTAGCGGCATGCGCTTTGGGCGGATTTTACCTTGGGTCTTGGTTGGACAAGACTATGAATATTCCTGGATTGGGAATTGCGATCGGAGTTTTACTGGGACTACTTGTCGGAGGTTTAAGTATCGTCGCCATCATAAAAGCAGTCATGGGGGAAAGTGATGAATGAACTGTCCAAATACCGCAGGGTATTAACCATGCTGACACTCTATTTTCTTGCCCTTTGCTTCCTGGTCGCTGCTTTTCTTCCGTCCTATCGAAGTATAGCTCTCGGGCTGATATTAGGTTCAAGCGTAAGCTTAATTAATGTCATTTATCTGGGCTACAGGGTTAGAAAGGTAACGGAAGCCGTTGCTTCCGGTAAAGCAGGAAAGCGCAGCGGACTAGGATTTGGAGTGCGTGCTGCCCTGAGTATTCTAGTCGTCTTTGTAGCGATGAAGAAGCCGGAATATTTCAATGTTATTGCGGTTGCTGGAAGTTTGGTTTTGGCACAGTTTCTTATCTTATTTATCGGATTTGGATTTTCTCGCAAAGAAAACTAGAACGTGTCATCTGAGAAAGGGGTGAGAAAACATGCATGAAGCTCCAATTATTCAATTGGGCGGACTAAATATCGATTTGTCTATCGTTTTAATGTTGATTGTCAGCTGTATCGTCGTATTTATTATTGCGCGTCTAGCTGTTCGTAATCTGTCTGTCGAAAATCCTGGAAAGATGCAAAACTTCTTGGAATGGCTAGTCGAATTCGTACGTGGATTGTCGAACAGTACGATGGACTGGAAGAAAGGTAAACCTTTCATCTCCTTGGCTCTGACGCTAATTATGTTTATTTTTGTCAGCAACATGCTGGGCTTGCCTTTCGGGGTTGTCACAGGATATCACGACGCAAGCAAGGCAGAGATCTTTGGCAAACCGATCGTTTCTGTAACGGAGACGCTTGAGAAACTTCATCAACAGCATCCAGATCAGGAAGCTGAAGTAGAGGTTGCTTGGTGGAAATCGCCGACAGCGGATGCAAACGCTAGTATGGCTCTAGCCATCATGGTCTTCCTTCTGTCTCATGCGCTTGGCATATTCAAGAATACGAAGGCTTATTTCAAACATTACGTTCATCCGTATCCGTTTTTCCTTCCGATCAACTTGATCGAGACATTCTCTAAACCGTTGACCCACGGAATGCGGCTATTCGGGAATATCTTTGCGGGTGAAGTATTGATTGCGGTGATCCTGAAACTGACTTCGCTCGGTCCTGCAGGCGGTGTCTTTTCCGTACTTGGTTTGATTGTATGGCAGGGCTTCAGTATCTTTGTTGGCACCATCCAAGCATTCGTATTTACGATGCTTACCCTATTGTACATTTCTCAGACTTATGCAGTGGGACATGACCACGATTAGTGGTAAATTGTTAAGAACAAAAGCTACATTTTACTCTTAAACGAAAAATAAAATTCACAAAATTATTGAGGAGGATTTAGAAATGGGAGTTATGGCATTAATTGCAGCCGCAATTGCGGTAGGTTTGGGTGCGCTTGGCGCTGGTATTGGTAACGGTTTGATCGTAAGTAAAACAGTTGAGGGTATTGCTCGTCAACCAGAAGCGAAGTCCTCTTTGCAAACTTTGATGTACATCGGTGTTGCGCTTGTCGAAGCTCTTCCAATCATCGGTGTTGTCTTGGCGTTCATTTTCTACGGGGCAGCTTAATTGAATGCACAAAGGTATGGCGGGGAAGGCCACAGCCGTCCGCGCCCTTCTTTTTAACCCGGAGCACGGAATAATAATGAAAGCGGTACCTTATTGCACCGGAAAGGAGTGACAGGTTTGAGTTTACATTGGGAATCCTTTGTAATGACACTTATAGCATTTGGAATTTTGTATTTTCTGCTCAACAAGTATGCTTTTGGCCCGCTGTTCTCCGTTATGGAAAAACGTCGTGAGCTAATTCAGAATCAACTGAGTGAAGCATCCGCTACACGTGAGCAGGCAATTGCATTTGTAGAGGAGCAAAAACAAGCTCTTCAACAAGCTCGCAAAGAAGCGCACGAGATTATCGAACAATCGAAACAAACGAGCTACAAACAGGCTGCTGAAATCTTGGAGCAAGCCAAGGAACAAGCGGTTCGCTTGAAAGACGAAGCTGTTCGCGATATCGAAAGCGAGAAGAACAAAGCGGTACAAGAACTTCGCAGCGAACTCGGTTCCATGTCTGTGAAGATTGCATCCAAACTGCTTGAAAAAGAAGTAAGCACGGATCAAGCACAAGAACAACTGGTCAACCAATACCTTAAAGAGGTAGGAGGAAGACAATGAGTGGTGAAGCGGTAGTAGCTAAACGTTATGCGAAGGCGCTTTTTGAAATTGCCACGCAGCAACAACGTATCCTCGAAGTCGAACAGGAATTGAAGGCCGTTGTCGGAGCCATTGCTTCAGATGTGAACGTGCAAAAATTCATCTCGACGCCGAACATTTCCGAATCTGTAAAACTGGATGTGCTCAATAAGACGCTTGAAGGTAAATTGTCACAGCCAGTGATAAATACGATCGAATTGCTTATTGAACGCGGCAGAGCGGATATTTTACCTGAATTGTTGGACAGCTATGTTAAAATTGCCGGCGAAGCTTTGGGGCTTGCCGATGCTGTAGTGTATACAACTTATGCGCTTAGCGACGCAGAAAAGCAAGCTGTTGTGGATCAATTTAAAGGCATTGTGAACAAAACATTGCGAATTGAAAATGTTGTAGATAAAAAATTGCTAGGCGGAATGAAAGTCGTTATTGGCAATACGTTATACGACGGCAGCTTGGCTGGCAAGCTGGCACGTCTTGAACAGTCTTTTAATAGACGAGCACTGTAGATAGGGGTGAAACAATTGAGTATCAGACCTGAAGAAATCAGTACGCTGATTAAAAGTCAGATCGAACAATATAAATCGGAAATTGAAGTGACCGAAGTAGGTACCGTTATTCAAGTTGCTGACGGTATTGCACGTGTTCATGGACTTGAGAATGTAATGTCTGGTGAGCTTGTAGAGTTCGCTAGTGGTGTTGTCGGCTTGGCACTCAACTTGGAAGAAAGCAATGTAGGTATCGTTATTCTTGGACCTTACAAAGATATTAAAGAAGGCGACCAAGTTAAACGCACAGGTCAAATTATGCAAGTTCCTGTAGGGGAAGCATTGCTTGGCCGTGTTGTTAACGCACTTGGTCAACCCGTTGACGGTAAAGGACCAATCGCTGCCACCGAATACCGACCAGTTGAATCTAACGCACCTGGGGTTATCGATCGGAAATCCGTTCATGAGCCAATGCAAACAGGTATTAAAGCCATTGACGCTATGGTACCTATTGGACGCGGACAACGCGAACTTATTATCGGTGACCGTCAAACAGGTAAAACATCCATCGCGATCGACACGATCATTAACCAAAAAGGTAACGGCGTAAAATGTATTTACGTTGCGATCGGACAAAAACAATCCACTGTAGCGCAAGTTGTAGAAACACTTCGCCGCCATGGTGCTTTGGAATACACGATTGTCGTAACTGCATCGGCTTCTGAGCCAGCTCCATTGCTGTATATTGCTCCATATGCTGGATGCGCAATGGGTGAGTATTTCATGTATAAAGGCGAGCATGCGCTCGTTGTTTATGATGACTTGTCCAAACAAGCTGCAGCATACCGCGAGCTTTCCTTGCTTCTAAAACGCCCACCGGGCCGTGAAGCATATCCTGGTGACGTATTCTATCTGCACTCTCGTCTGCTTGAACGTGCTGCGAAGCTGAATGATTCTCTTGGCGGAGGTTCTTTAACAGCTCTTCCATTCATTGAGACACAAGCTTCAGACGTTTCAGCATACATTCCTACGAACGTAATTTCGATTACGGACGGACAAATTTTCTTGGAATCTGATCTGTTCTACGCAGGTCAACGTCCAGCGGTTAACGTAGGTATTTCAGTATCCCGGGTAGGGGGTTCTGCACAGACGAAAGCGATGAAGAAAGTAGCAGGTTCCTTGAAACTTGACCTTGCTCAATATCGCGAACTTCAAGCGTTCTCCCAATTTGGATCTGATTTGGATAAATCCACGCTTGCCCGTCTTAACCGTGGTTCACGCTTGATGGAAATCTTGAAACAAGGTGTAAACCAACCGCTTTCTTTTGATCGACAAGTTGTTAGCTTGTATGCAGCGGTTAGAGGTCACTTGGATGATATTCCAGTAGCTGACGTGCGTCGTTTCGAGAAAGAATATCTTGCTTTCATTGAAAGCAATCATCCAGAAATTTTGCAATCGATTCGCGATACGAAAGATTTAACTGCAGATAACGAAGCTGCGCTTAAAGATGCGATTGCTAAATTCAAAAAAAGCTTTTCTGTATCAGCGTAAATCATAAAGTAGATCCGGGCCGTAAGGCTCGGTATCACTCTTTTATAAAGTAGGTAAGACTTGCTTACGAAGTAACTTTAGCTTCGCTAAAGTTTTGAGGTGGTGAAATCATGGCAAAAGGATTGCGTGAGATTAAACGTCAGATCAAGAGCAAACAGAGCACGAAGCAAATTACCAAAGCGATGGAAATGGTCGCGGCTTCTAAGCTGAGAAGAGCACAGGAATTAGCACAAGCTGCTCGTCCATACTCCGATAAGCTTAAAGAAGTTGTATCCAATATCGCTGCCGGTTCCAAAGGGATTAAGCATCCGATGCTGGAGCAGCGCCCTGTTAAGAGAACCGGGTATTTGGTTATTACTTCAGATCGTGGTCTTGCGGGCGGATACAATGCTAACATTTTGAAAAAAGTGTCACAAACGATTAAAGAGCGTCACAATTCCAAAGATGAATATGTAATATTCGTTATTGGGCGTAAAGGACGCGATTACTTCCGCCGCAGAGATCTTCCGATTGCTCAAGAGGTTACTGAGCTTTCGGATACTCCCGTGTTTGCAGATATCAAAACGATTGCTCAAGGAGCTGTTCAGCAATTTGAGAATGGTCAAATTGACGAATTGTTTATTTGCTACAACCGTTTCGTCAATGCGTTGACGCAAATTCCTGAGATTGACAGTCTGCTTCCAATGCAAAACGTTGAAGCGAAGTCAACTGTTGCAGCTAGTTATGAGTACGAACCTTCTCCTGAAGGAGTACTTGAAGTGCTTTTGCCTAAATATGCTGAGACGCTTATCTACAGTGCACTCTTGGACGGTAAAGCGAGTGAACTTGGAGCGCGTATGACTGCGATGGGTAATGCGACTAAGAACGCAGACAAGATGATTGGCGAACTGACGCTCACTTACAACCGTGCACGTCAGGCGGCGATTACACAAGAGATTACGGAAATTGTTGCGGGTGCTAACGCACAGGCATAAAATCGTGACATCCTGAACATTGTGATGAACGGATTTTGTATGAAATAGAACAGTAGTCTTACGATGACAATTTGCTATATGGCAAACTTGTAGGAGGGAAAGAAAACAAATGAACAAAGGACGCGTTGTTAGCATTATGGGTGCCGTTGTTGACATCGAATTTGAGCGCGGTCAACTTCCTGAAATCTATAACGCTATAAAAATTGAAGCCGAAGTAGCTGGCGGACGCAAAATCGACCTAACGCTTGAAGCTGCTAACCATTTGGGAGACAACATTGTTCGTTGTATCGCGTTGGCCTCTACAGATGGATTAGTACGCGGATTAGAAGCAGTAGATTTAGGTGCTCCAATTACAGTACCAGTAGGCGAAGCTACACTCGGTCGTATCTTTAATGTACTTGGTAATCCAATTGACGAAGCTGGAGAAGTGAAAGCGGAAATTAAACATCCGATTCATCGTCAAGCTCCTGCATATGACGAGCTTTCCACAAAAGCTGAAATGCTTGAAACAGGTATTAAAGTTATCGACCTTCTAGCTCCATACCAAAAAGGCGGTAAAATCGGTTTGTTCGGTGGTGCCGGTGTAGGTAAAACGGTAGCTATTCAAGAGCTCATTCATAACATTGCCCAAGAACACGGCGGTATCTCCGTATTTGCGGGTGTTGGTGAACGTACTCGTGAAGGTAATGATTTGTACCACGAAATGAAAGATTCTGGCGTTATCTCGAAAACAGCGATGGTATTCGGACAAATGAACGAACCGCCTGGAGCACGTCTGCGCGTTGCTCTTACGGGGCTGACAATGGCTGAATACTTCCGTGATCAAGAAGGTAAAGACGTACTTCTCTTTATCGATAATATCTTCCGTTTTACTCAAGCAGGTTCTGAAGTATCTGCATTGCTCGGACGTATGCCATCTGCAGTAGGTTACCAACCAAACTTGGCAACTGAAATGGGTCAATTGCAAGAACGTATTACGTCAACGAAAAAAGGTTCCGTTACTTCCATCCAAGCGATCTACGTTCCAGCCGATGACTACACTGACCCGGCTCCTGCAACGACATTTGCTCACTTGGATGCAACGACTAACCTTGACCGTAAAATTTCTGAGATGGGTATCTACCCTGCGGTGGATCCACTCGCATCAACCTCCCGCATTCTGACTCCAGAAATCGTGGGCGAAGAGCATTACAATGTAGCTCAAGGTGTTAAAAAACTTTTGGCGCGTTATAACGAGCTTCAAGATATTATCGCCATCCTTGGTATGGACGAGTTGAGTGAAGAAGACAAGATTGTTGTGGCACGTGCCCGCAGAGTTCAACGCTTCTTGTCTCAAGCGTTCCATGTCGCGGAACAATTTAATGGTTTCCCAGGACAATACGTTCCTGTTAAGGAAACGGTTCGCAGCTTCAAAGAAATTTTGGAAGGTAAACACGATGATCTTCCAGAAGCAGCATTCCTCTTTGTAGGAACGATTGAAGAAGCAGTGGAAAAAGCAAAAACACTGTAAGCTAAGCTGGTCCTGCCAAGAGTGAGGAGGGATGGTATTGATCACCTTTTTGTTGGAAATCGTTACACCAGAGCGTGTTGTGTTTTCCCAGCAAGTTGATAGTCTCATAGTTCGGGGCGTGGAAGGTGAACTTGGTATTTTGCCAGGGCATATTCCAATGGTAACTCCGCTGAAAGTGGCACCTATCGATGTAAAAGTGGGGAAAGACCACCTGACCTTTGCTGTGAATGGCGGTTTTGTTGAGGTTCGTAAAGATAAAGTTGTTGTACTTGCTGAAAGTGCCGAATTGTCTAGCGAAATCGACGTAGAACGTGCAAAAGCAGCGAAGGAACGTGCGGAACGCCGCCTAGCGGATCGCAACAAGCAAGATGAGATTGATTACCGTCGTGCGGAACTTGCTCTGCAAAGAGCAATGAACCGGATTATGGTATCTGAAAAACGATAATTTGAAAAGCCGTACATCTCTGATGTGCGGCTTTTTGATTTTCTGGCATCCGTTGACAATATTTATTTCCTTGGAAATAAGAACGTGCTGGAAAATGAAGAATGATGTCGATACTAGGACTTTCGTCCCTATGACTAGATGAAGATAGGAAATATACTAATAACTGATACATGAATAAATGGTGAATACATGTGCAGGTTCAGAAAAAAAGGCGATATTGTAATGAAATGTTAATATTTAAAACTGGATTCTTTGCGCTTAGACAAGTATTATATAATAGTCAATGCTGTAAGGCGGACTATTTCCGATTGTTGGAGGTCATTCTATGGATATGGATACCGCAAATTCCGTGTCGGCCAGTGTAAGCGTTCAAGGACTAGTGGCTATCATCATATCGCTGATCTGTATTGCATTGGCATGGTGGGCACTTCAAAATTTAAAATTAGATGTTATTATTCGACATCCTCAAAGTTCCCAAGGCAAAATGCTTCATTTGTTGCTTGCCATCATTATTGGCTCTTTGGTTGCTAGGTTTGTAATGGATTACTGGGGATGGACGCAAGGGCTTAAGTATCTATTTTAGCTAATCGAAGTTAGTTAGCGGCTATTAGGTGATAAAGCAGCCCCAGTAAGCGAATGTCGAATAACATCAATTTAATGTGTCAACAATGGTTAATAAGTATTACTGTAAATCGTAATGTGTGGAAAATGGACAACAAATCGCGAATTTCCGGGAATTCCGACTGTATTTTATGCAAGAACGCTTGTATCCCGGAATTGAACAGTGATAAGATGTAGGTTAGTTATTTATTAGGAAAAGTCTTTTTTCTAGAAAAGAAAAGAGAACATGAAACGCGGAGGGAAACATGATGAGCAAATTTATCGTCCGCGGTGGCAAAAGATTGACCGGAAGCGTCAAAGTCAGCGGAGCTAAAAATTCAGTACTTCCGATCATCGCTGCCTCTCTTCTAGGCGAAGAAGGAGAAAGTGTCATTTTTGACGCACCTCCACTTGACGATGTGATGACGATTATTAAGGTGTTAGAATCATTAGGAGCCAGTGTTAAATATGACAATGAAGTTATTCATATAAATGCACAGCACCTAACATCTTGTGAGGCCCCTTACGAATGGGTACGCAAAATGCGGGCGTCATTCTTAGTCATGGGTCCATTACTTACGCGTATGGGATATACGCGCATATCGCTGCCAGGAGGTTGTGCTATCGGTACTAGACCGATAGATCAACATTTGAAAGGCTTCGAAGCGATGGGGGCAGAAATTAATTTAGGACAAGGTTATATCGAAGCTAGAACGGAAGGTAAACTCCGCGGGGCTAAAATCTATTTAGATGTTGCCAGCGTTGGGGCTACTGAAAATATAATGATGGCTGCTACACTAGCCGAAGGAACTACGGTTATTGAGAATGCTGCGAAAGAGCCTGAGATTGTCGATTTGGCCAATTACTTGAACAGTATGGGTGCCAAAGTACGCGGTGCAGGCACAGGAACGGTTCGCATTGAAGGTGTAGAGAAGCTGCACGGTGTTAAGCATACTGTCATTCCTGACCGAGTCGAAGCTGGAACATATATGGTAGCAGCTGCGATTACGGGTGGAGATGTGTATGTTGAAGGCGCAATTGCAGATCATTTAGCACCTGTCATCTCGAAGCTTGAAGAAATGGGCGTTACGATTATTCCGGATGAGAATGGTGTACGTGTCATTGCTGACAAGCCGCTGAAAGCAGTGGATGTCAAGACACTTCCTTATCCCGGCTTCCCGACGGATATGCAGTCGCAGATGATGGCATTGCTTCTTGTGTCAGAAGGAACGAGTGTCGTTACAGAGACTGTATTTGAAAATCGTTTTATGCATGTCGAACAATTTCACTTAATGAATGCGGATATCAAAGTAGATGGCCGTTCCGCAATTATCACTGGCGGAGTTCCGCTTACTGGTGCCAAAGTAACCGCAACAGATTTGCGCGCAGGTGCAGCGCTTATATGTGCAGGCTTGGTAGCAGAGGGAACAACGGAAGTGAGCGGTACACATCATATTGACCGTGGTTACGTTCATTTAGCGGAAAAATTGTCAGGTCTCGGTGCTGATATATGGCGCGTATCCGTGGAGGAGCCGGTCTTGGAGACCTCCTCAGAACCTTCTAAAGAGCAAAATAAGAAGGGACTAAAGATTCAAACAACAACGGTATAAGTAACAAATTGTAATCTGATAAAAGTATTAAAAAAGAAGTCAGGCGTGAAGCCTGGCTTCTTTTTTTGCGTTCTGCGAACTCTCGTAAATCAGTTCTATCAGTCTGAAAAAGTTCATATCTATGAGTATAGCGATTGTGAAGATAGGATACGTGCAGAGTAGAGTGTATCCGTTTTGGGGGACTGAGCTTAAGATGAATAAGAACATGAATCGAGAGAAACAACATTCACGACTGGGATGGATACGCCCGCCGAAGGGCGACAAGCAGAGCGCCGCCATATGGCTGGCGGCGCTCATGATTACAGCGCTGCTGCTGCCGGCAGCACTGGTACACCGGTCCGGCAGTCCGCAGGACACGCCGGTCCCTGCCAAGACGGCTTCGCCTGCGAAGACGCTGCCTGCTCCTGAATCGGCAAAGGCACAGCCGAACATCCGCGTGTACCTGAGTGGTACAGGCGAGATTGAAACGCTGCCGCTCGAATCATACGTTGTCGGCGTGCTCGCCGCCGAAATGCCGGCTAAGTTTGAGATGGAAGCTCTGAAGGCGCAGGCGATTGCATCTCGAACTTATATTGTACGAAGACTAGTAACGGGTGATACAAGCGGTGTTCCAGTACAGGGGGCCGATGTTACGGATACAGTGGAGAACCAGGCTTATATATCACAAGAGAAGTTAAGTAGAGATTGGAGCAGCGCAGATGGGCGGAAAGAGCTCGCCAAGCTGCAGCGCGCAGTGATGGAGACAGAAGGAATAGTGATGACCTATAAAGGCGAGCCGATTATGGCCACTTTTTTCTCGTCCAGCAATGGATACACTGAAAACTCTGAAGATTATTGGCAGCAGAAGATCCCTTATCTCCGCAGTGTAACAAGTCCATGGGATCAAGAGATTGCCGCAAACTATAAAGAGACCGTTTCAATCACCATATCTGATTTTGACAGGCTATTAAATCTTCCGAGACAGACGGTTCAGACGATAACGGGAACCCAAGGTGAGTCGCCAATTCATATTGTATCGACGACCGCAGGTCATCGTATCAAGGAGATCTATATAGGAGGCATGCTGTTTACAGGCAAGGAGGTTAGAGAAAGATTAGGTCTTCGCTCTACTGAATTTACTTGGAGAATCACAAGCGGATCTATTGAAATTACGACCTATGGCAATGGGCACGGTGTCGGTATGAGTCAATGGGGAGCAAACGGGATGGCTCAGCAAGGCTATACAGCAACGCAAATTCTTCAACACTACTATACTGGAATTGAGTTTGAACACGCTTCAAAACTGCTAGAAAACTTAAAAAATAAATCCATATCTTAAAATCTTAAAAAATGAATTGAAAGATAGGTATAAAAGAAATCGCCGTGGTAACAATGGTTACTGAGGTGATAACCATATGAATGAACAAAATAAAAGTAGTCAAAATCACGATGGCTCTCCTAAAAAAGGTCTGGGAGAACCGGTAGTGAAAGTTTCTGGATGGAAGAGGCTGTTGTCGAAACGGTGGGTATACCCGGCAGCTTACATGGCCGCAGCAGCAATTATACTAACCTTAGTGTGGGTCTACCAGGGTACAAGCAACAAAGCGCTAGATCAGAACCCCGCTAGTGTCACAGACACGGTAGATCAAACTAAGGGAACTGATCAACCTACTACAAGTGGAGACGACGCTAAGGAAGTCATCGCAGAAGCTGAGAACTTAACATGGCCGGTCGCGAAATCTGATGAAGTCAAAGTGACCAAACCATTCTATGATTCAGAGGGTTCAGCGGAAGACCATCAAGCGGCAATGGTACAATACAAGGATACATTCGTACCGAATGTGGGTATCGATTTAGGCCGTGAAGATGGCAAGCCTTTTGAAGTAAAAGCAGCTATGAGTGGTAAAGTGACACGTGTGGAAGAGGTTCCGTTAATGGGTTACATTGTTGAGATTACACATGCGAATAACCTGAAGACCGTATACCAAAGCTTAAGCGATGTCAAAGTGAAGAAGGATGCTGAAGTGAAGCAAGGCGATACGTTAGCGACGGCTGGACAAAGTGAAATGGAAAAAGATCTTGGCAACCATCTTCATTTTGAAGTGTATGAAAACGGTGAGCCTGTAAATCCTGAGAAGCTCCTGCCGCAAAAATAAAGGATACTTGCACATTTCTCTGCAAGACAAGGACTATAGTCCTTGTCTTTTTTGTTTGTTTTTTAAAATAAATGCAGTTCTATAGGCTTGTCATGCTTGGAAAGCGCGAATATATAGGCACGCCCCTCATATAATGTACCAAACTATCTCGAGTAGGGAGGCGGGAGCGTGCACGATTACATCAAAGAACGGACCATTAAGATTGGGCGTTGCATCGTAGAGACGAGGCATACGGTTCGTACGATCGCCAAGGAGTTCGGCGTATCCAAAAGCACCGTGCATAAAGATTTAACCGAACGTTTGCCGGAAATTAACCCGGATCTTGCAGAGCAAGTAAAGCACATTCTCGAATACCACAAATCGATCCGTCATCTTCGCGGCGGCGAAGCAACCAAAATTAAGTATAAAAAATCAAATAACAAGAAACGTGAGGTGGCTTCCACAATAAAATAACAGAACTAAATAACCGACACAGAAATTAATTGAATACTCCCCCTAAAGTATGATATGTTAAAAAGTGGTACAAGATAAAGAATTTTATCCTTTATTCCCGATATATGCAAAATAGTGTTTACCTTTGTCGAACAAGACTTTGAAGCGGATAGCGGATAACGATTTCTTTTACCAAAAAATAACACTTTGGGGGCTCTTTAATCATGTTTAGCAAGGATATCGGAATTGATTTAGGCACGGCGAATGTGTCTATTCATGTCAAAGGGAAGGGGGTTGTGCTCGACGAACCTTCTGTTGTAGCCATTGAAAGCGATACTAAACGAGTCCTTGCTGTAGGTGAAGAAGCAAGGCGTATGGTTGGTAGAACACCGGGCAACATCGTAGCCATTAGACCTCTCCGAGATGGTGTCATTGCTGACTTTGAAATTACCGAAATGATGCTGAAATATTTCATTCAGAAAGTAGGAGGACGCAGTTGGCATAGCCGTCCCCGCATTCTAATCTGCGCACCTGCAAACATTACTTCGGTAGAGCAGAAATCCATTCGTGAAGCAGCAGAACGAAGTGGGGCCAAAGAAGTGTTTTTGGAAGAAGAACCTAAGGCGGCGGCTATTGGCGCTGGGATGGACATTTATCAGCCTAGCGGCAATATGGTCGTAGATATTGGCGGAGGAACGACAGATGTAGCTGTCTTATCTATGGGTGATGTCGTTACCGCCTCTTCTATTAAAGTCGCAGGGGACAAGTTCGATGAAGCTATTATGAAATATATTAAGAACAAATATAAGTTGTTAATTGGTGAACGGACATCCGAGAACATTAAAATTTCCATTGGGACCGTTTTTCCAAACGGCCGCCAAGCCGAAATGGATATTCGCGGACGAGACATGGTAACAGGTCTTCCGCTCACGGTAACCATTCGCTCAAACGAAATACAGCAAGCGCTGTCGGAACCTGTATCTTTGATTGTGGCAGCTGCCAAATCAGTGCTTGAACGGACACCGCCAGAACTGTCAGCGGATATTATCGATCGGGGCGTCATTCTAACAGGCGGAGGAGCACTGCTTAACGGATTGGACGAGCTGCTCGCAGATGAGCTTCGGGTTCCTGTATTGGTAGCTGAAGACCCAATGCACTGCGTCGTAAAAGGAACGGGCATCATGCTCGATAATTTAGATCATGTCGTTAAGAAAAAATTCTAACCTGCCGATATTATTGTATAGAGGATAATGCGGGGAAGGAGATTTACATAAGATGCTTAGAGGATTATATACAGCTGCAGCAGGAATGATGACTCAGCAGCGCATACATGATACGGTGACTCAGAACATTGCGAATATCAATACGCCAGGCTATAAAGAAGTTAACAGTGTGTCCAGGTCATTTCCTGAAGTATTGATCGGGCTCGTGAACGGAGATAACGGGCAGTCCAATGCTCAAATTGGTAAATTGAACACGGGTGTTTTCGCTGAAGAGAGTCTTCCTTCTTTCGTTGAAGGAACGATAACGAACACGGATAAAGCATCTGATTTCGCCATTATATCGAACATTAACGTGGTCAAAAATGGACAGAACATCCCATTTGATGCATCAGGCAAATATGTAGATGCGCAAGGAAATATCACCTATCAGCCTCAGGCATTCTTTACGGTTCAAGATGATCAAGGCCAGATTCGATATACTCGTGACGGCAGCTTTCATCTGGATAGTCAGGGGCAGCTTGTTACATCTGCAGGATACTTAGTGCTTGATACGAATAATAAGCCAATTGTACCTAATGCTCCGATCGATCAATTAACTGTGGATGGTCAAGGTCAGTTTTTTGACGGGCAAGGTAATCCTACGGGTCAGCAGATGCTCATTAGTGTCGTTAATAACCCGAACTTTTTGATTCGTGAAGGCAATGGCGTATATAGTGTTAACAATCCGAGTCAGGCGGGGGTTCAAGCTCTGCAACCAGGGCAAGAGGCAGAAGTTCGTCAGCGCTCTTTAGAAAGCTCCAATGTTGACCCTGCGCAATCGATGACTGATTTAATGACGGCATTGCGGGCATATGAAGCGAACTCAAAGGTTGTACAATACTATGACAAGAGTTTGGATAAAGCAGTAAATGAGCTCGGCCGAGTATAATGCTAAATCATACATTAGATATGTTATTCCAGGAGGCTGCTAATGAATAACTCAATGATTAGCTCAAGTGTATCACTTGCAGGTATTCAGCAGAAAATCGACGTCATTTCGGGCAATATAGCGAACGTGAATACCGTTGGTTATAAGAGCAAAGATGCTACATTTGAAGATACGCTTACACGCGTACAGGATCAATCGAAACAATATGATCTGCCAGGGCGCAAGTCTCCATTAGGCTATAATTTAGGATTTGGTTCTTATCTTGCTGCATCGACATACAATATGTCTCAAGGTTCGCTGCAAGAGACAGGGAAAGAGACGGATTTTGCCATTCAAGGCAACGCCCTCTTTGCTGTTGATGCCGGAGGTACCCAGGCTTGGACAAGAGAAGGGGATTTTCAATTGTCCCCTGATAGCAATGGTGATTTGTTCCTAACAACCAACCAAGGTTACTTTGTACTGGATACGAATGGTCAACCAATCCAAGTGGCTAACGGTTCCCATATTCGAGTCGATGCGCAAGGGAATGTGACCGAAATTGACCTAGCCGGCAATGAGAACGTCGTTGCCCAGCTTAATTTAGTAGAAGTAGCGCGTCCTGAGTCGCTTGTTGAAGCTGGAGGCAATTTGTATAAGTTGGCAGCGGGGGCAAACGCGAGTAATGTGTTCAATCCTGTCACAGATCAAGCGTCTGTTCGTCAAGGATTCCTTGAACAGTCCAACGTAGATTTGACTAAGGAAATGACTGACTTAACACAAGCACAACGTGCATATCAGCTTGCTGCAAGAGCGCTCACATCCAGTGACAACATGATGAGCATAGCGAACAATTTGCGTGGATAGGTGGACAATCCATGAGTGAACAAGACAAGCCAGCAAGGAAGAAGACATCTAGAAAATGGGTCATTGCTGTTCGAATCATGATTCCGTTTCTTTTCATCATCGCAATCTTGGGCGGATTGATTATTGGATACGTTGTTATCGGAAAACAGTCTATTCATGATGTATTTCATATGAGCACCTGGCGGCATCTGTTCGATTTGATTTTTGCCGAATAAGGTTATTCGATGTAAACTCCTGCTTGCAGGAGTTTTCTTTTTATGCCGGAAAAATGTATAATAATTGGGGACTTGCAAGCAAAAAGGCACATACGCTTATGCTAGACAAGTACATATTTAATAAAAATACAAAAGGGCTAAGTCCATTTTCGGAAATGACCGAATATGGATAAGCCCCTTATCTGAACCTTCACTTCTGCAGCTGTGAAGGATAGTTACAGTATGACCAGGCATTTTTTAAAATATGCAGCAATATATAGTGAGAGGGGTTTTCCTAGTGCTAGATATCAAACAAATTCAAGAAATTATTCCACACCGCTACCCATTTTTACTCGTAGACCGAATTTTAGAGCTGGAAGAAGGTAAACGAGCGGTTGGACTGAAAAATGTGACGATGAACGAGCCATTTTTTATGGGACATTTTCCTGACTATCCGGTGATGCCGGGTGTGCTTATCGTGGAGGCTTTGGCACAAGTAGGGGCTGTTGCGATGCTCAAAATGGATGGCAACGGCGGCAAAATCGGTCTCCTAGCCGGAGTCGATGGCTTCAGATTTAGAGAACAAGTTGTGCCAGGTGATACGTTGATTCTTGAAGTTGAAATTACAAGACTTAAAGGAACGATTGGCAAAGGTCATGCTACAGCCAAAGTTGCAGATAAAATCGTCGCCGAAGGTGACATTATGTTTGCTTTAACGAATGCTTAAATCTTAAATGATTATATGGGCAGGGGAGGACTGCGCGCGATGACGCAACTAAGTGAAAAAGCTGCACAAACATTGGAGCTTTGGCTTCAAGATTCATTCATTGATGAACCTACGAAGCAGGAGCTTCGTTCTCTGGAGGGAGATCCTAAAGAGCTGGAAGATCGGTTTTACAAAGACTTGGAGTTTGGAACAGGCGGGCTCCGCGGTGTTATTGGTGCAGGAAGCAACCGAATGAATTTGTACACGGTTGGTCGTGCAACGCAAGGATTTGCCGAGTACATTTTGGAGAAATGTAAAGGAAGAGAAGGAGTTCCTTCCGTTGTCATCGCGCATGATTCCCGTCATTTCTCGCCAGAGTTTGCATTAGAGGCCGCGCTGGTGCTCGCTGGGAACGGTATTGCAGCCAAATTATTTCCATCGCTCCGTCCCACACCGCAGTTGTCCTTTACAGTTCGTCATTTGCAGGCGAATGGCGGTATTGTCATAACTGCAAGTCATAACCCGCCTGAGTATAATGGATATAAAGTATATAATGCCGAAGGCGGACAGCTCGTCCCGGATGAAGCTGAGCAGGTAATCCGCTACATTGGGGAAGTACGCTCCTTCTCCGCTGTACGGAAATTGTCACGCGAGGAAGCTGAAGCGAAAGGTCTGCTCGTATGGCTTGGCCAAGAAGAAGATGAAGCCTTTGTGAATACGGTGGCAAGTGTAAGTGTGAACCGTGAGCTTATTCAGTCTGGAGCGGGCAGCGAATTGAAAATTGTATATACACCTCTTCATGGTACTGGGAATATTCCAGTTCGCCAAGTTCTTGAGAAAATCGGATTCACTAAGGTGACTGTTGTGCCTGAGCAGGAGCAGCCTGATGCGAACTTCTCCACTGTAAAATCACCAAATCCGGAAGAACGCGAAGCTTTTACAATGGCGATCAAGCTCGGCGAGCAGATAGATGCCGATATTCTTATTGGTACAGATCCTGACGCCGATCGGATGGGCGCTGCCGTGAAAAATAATGATGGCGAGTATGTTGTCTTAAGCGGTAACCAATCCGGAGCGATTATGGTCTACTACTTGCTTAGTCAGCTTAAAGCTTCTGGTCAGTTTCCTAATAATGGCGCAGTTGTCAAAACGATTGTCACCAGCGAGATGGGCGCTGTCATCGCCGAACATTTTGGAGCGGCGGTCATGAATACGTTGACGGGCTTCAAATATATCGGTGAGAAAATGACGCAATTTGAAAATTCGGGCGAGTATACTTATTTATTCGGTTATGAGGAAAGCTATGGATATCTTGCAGGCAATTATGCAAGAGATAAAGATGCAGTACTCGCGTCGATGCTCATTTGTGAAGCGGCAGCATATTACAAACAGCAAGGCAAGACGCTGTACGATGTGCTGCAAGAGCTATATACGGAGTTTGGGTTTTTCAAAGAACATTTAGAATCTCGTACTTTCAAAGGGAAAGACGGGGTAGAGCGCATTCAAGCGATGATGTCCGATTGGCGCGAGCAACCACCTAAGCAGGTGGCACAAATCGAAGTAGAGCAGGTGCTCGATTACTCGCTTGGAATGGATGGGCTTCCTAAGGAAAATGTGCTTAAATTTATACTAGCCGATGGATCATGGTTCTGCTTACGTCCATCAGGTACCGAACCGAAAATAAAAGTGTATTTTGCGGTTCGCGCTGATTCGGAGGAAGAAGCATCTAATACTTTAAGTCGTCTAGTAACTGAAGTCATGGGACGCGTGGATGCTTAGCAGATTAATGTTCATAGATAAGTTTTCGTTCTGTGACCTCTTCGGGCGGTGAACATTTCCGAAGGGGTTTCAGAATTTATTATGAGGAGGTACTTTAGTGATTCAGAAGTGGCAGCATTGGAATAAGGCTTCCCGCAAATGGTTGTGGGTAATCGTTGTGATCGGGATCATTGCGGCTCTGCCTGTAATTTATGATCGCATGAAGACAGAATCGTCATCGAAAAAGGTAGAAATCGTATTTGATTATCGTGATTTGGTCGACATTGCAGATTTTCAGCCGAAACCTGCAGATTTTATTAATGAGCAGCTTGATAAATTAAAACAGGCCGGCGTCTCAACAATGGCGCTTTATGATAGTACGCTGGATGAACTCCAAAAGTCGCGGCGCATTATGATATACAGTTCTAAGGATGTTGCGAACTTAACGCAAAGCGTCCTTCCGGTAAATGAGAACTTCACCTACATTCTTTTTACAAATAAAGAATATGAGAGAACTCTATCGCCAATCATAACTGAGACTTTTACATCGCTTGGCATTGAAGTATCTCCGTGGACTTTCCATGGACAAGCGGGCCTTCTTCTGAAGACGTCTCCAGAGGATGCAATGCTTAAGCCCATGCAGCCCGATCCAATAACGATGCAAATGCTGCATGACAAAGGATTTATCATTCTGCCTCGTTTAGCAGATACGATTCCGTATAATCAAGCAGCGATGGAGAAGTTGTTTGACAAATATGAGGCTATGGGTGTTAAGCGCATCTTGTTTGATGGGGATTCCGTTAAAGGTTACAATGATAATGCGAAGATGAACAGCTTGGCTGCGTTTGCTGAAGTGCTGAATAAGCACGGTATTGGCATTGCTGCTATTGAAAATTTGAAAAAACCGCAACTTGGATTTAATAAGCTTGCTTATTTGACTCATTACAATGTCGTTCGCCTGTATTCATTAAGTGATGCAGACGCGAGTCTTGATGTGGACACGATTGCAGATCGTTTCGCCTTAGCTACGAAAGACCGTAACATTCGAATGCTGTATCTCAATGCGGGGCCAACTCGTGATCTAACGAAGGCTGAGATTTCTAATCCGCTCGATAATTTGATCAAAAGCTTAGATGAACCAGGGGCGTCAATCGATCGAATCAAGCAAAATGGATTTGAGCTTGGACAAGCTGAGCCGTTCAAGGTTGTCGATTCTTCATGGCAGCGATACTTGAAACTGATTGTAGCTGGCGCAGGAGTTGCTTTTGTAGCATTATGTATTTCGTATTTCATTCCAGGAATTACACTTATTGCTTTTGTGCTAGGTCTTGTCGGTAGTAGCGGATTGTTCTTACTCAGCTCACATGTATTTGAACAAGCGCTGGCGCTGTTCGTAGCCATTAGCGGACCGACGATTGCGATGGTGCTGGCGGTACGCAAAGTGAGAAAAGTAAGCGAACGAAGCCCTAATTTGCCTGCAGGCAAACGGCTTGCTCACGCAGTGGTGTTATTCATAACCACTTCACTCACATCACTCATGGCCGTACCATATGTCATTGCTTTACTCAACAATGTTACTTATCAATTAAGACTCGATCAGTTCCGCGGGGTAAGTTTGCTGCATGCGGCTCCGATTGGGCTTGTCGCGTTATATATCTTTTTATACAGAGGAAAATCGGTTACTTCTGAAATTCGCAAAGTATTGCGTATGCCAATTACCGTACTTTGGGTGATCGCAGTTGCAGTGATCGGGGTTATTGGATTATATTATCTGTCTCGTACCGGTAATAACGGAACCGTATCCCCGTTAGAAATGTCGTTCCGTTCTTTCTTGGAAAATACATTCCATGTTAGACCGCGGACCAAGGAATTTTTGATGGGGCATCCGCTCTTTGTGGCAGGCGTGTTCGTCGCCTTGAAATATCGCCGTGCGATTATTGTGCTCATTATCGGTGCTATCGGTCAGCTCTCTATGGTGGATACATTTGCACATATTCATACACCTGTTATTCTATCCATCATTCGAGACTTCCTAGGTATGGGGCTCGGATTAATCATTGGTCTTATTTTTGTAGGTGTACTCCAAATTGCTGAAAGGTGTTGGCACAGATGGTCTCCACGACTTCTCAAACCATAGTCATATCCGGTTATTATGGATTTAAGAACAGCGGAGATGAAGCTGTCCTGAAATCGATTCTGACTGCACTCGAAGAACAGGGTAGACAAGCCGGAGTTAAAGTGGAGCCAATAGTGCTTTCCATTGACCCAGAATGGACAAGCTCAGTCTATGGCGTGCGTGCCGTTCACCGCATGAAGCTCGGCGAAGTGAGACAAGCTCTTAAGGAGAGCGACGGGCTCATTAGCGGCGGCGGCAGCTTGCTGCAGGACGTGACGAGTGCGAAGACGATACCTTATTATTTAGCGATTTTGAAATTAGCACAGTGGATGCGTAAACCGACCTTTATATATGCTCAAGGCATTGGGCCGGTGAACCGTAAACTTTTTCATCCATTGATTAAATCGGTATTTAAGAAGTGTGCCTATATTTCTGTACGTGATGAACAATCAGCTGAGCTGCTGCATTCGATGGGCCTTGATCCGAAGAAGGTACAGGTTGTGCCTGACCCCGTAATGGGTCTTCCGTTGCCAGAGAATGATCGCAGTCATACTGCTGCAGACGATGATCTCCCTCGGATTGGTATTTCGGTTCGCTTCTGGAATAAGGAGCGCAGAGAACTGGACAGTATTGCTCAGGGGTTGAAACAGCTGGCAGAGCGGAGAAATGTTCACTTGCGCTTTCTTCCTTTTCATTTGCCAGCGGATGAAGAGGCGTCACGATACATTATGGACAAGATACAAGAAGTGGAGAGTAGCGGAAGCAAAGTGAGCATCTGTCAAGATGCTTTGCATCCGCAGGAAATGCTTCGCGAAGTGAGCCAGTGTCAGGCCGTCATCGGAATGAGACTGCACAGTTTAATTTATGCAGCATCTAGGCAGGTGCCGCTGCTCGGCATTTCATATGATCCGAAAATCGATCATTTCCTTCATCGGATTGACAGCAAGCCTGTTGGTACGACTGAACAATTGTCAGGGGGCGCTATTGCTACCGAACTGGAGAAGCTGCTTGAACATGGTGATGATTGGCGTACAGCACACGAGGACAGTATTGCTCGTTTGAAACGTGAAGCTCAGCTGCCAGCTGAGCACATCATTGATTATTTACGTAAAGGATGAGAACTTGTGAATCAGTTAGGTCAAGTGCCGACCGTGTCTATTTATGGTATTCCTTTTAGTAAGCTCGGAATGACCGATACTGTTGCTTATGTAACGGAAATGGTGAAATCCGGGAAGCCGCATCAAATTATTACGGGGAATCCGATTATGGTGATGACAGCCTTGGAGAACCCTGAATATATGTCCGTCATGAAAAGTGCAGATCTCGTCGTCCCTGATGGGGCAGGTGTCGTATGGGCTGCCAGCTATGTAGGCGAACCCGTAGCAGAAAGAGTAGCTGGTTATGACCTGTTACATGAACTGATGAAAGTAGGAGAAAGCTATCATTGGAAAGTGTATCTTCTCGGATCGACGAGTGAAGTTATTCAGGAAACCGTACGCAGATTGGGATTGGAATATCCAGGGGTGCATATTGTAGGATACCGCGACGGTTATTTTGGACCAGAAGAAGATCAAGCTGTCATTGAAGACATTCGAGCGGCTGCGCCTGACATCTTATTTGTAGCTCGCTCGGTCTCGACTCAAGAGCCATGGATCGCTCGCTATAAAGAACAGCTTGGTGTACCGGTTGTCATGGGTGTTGGCGGAAGCTTTGATGTCATCTCGGGTAAGAGCAAAAGGGCTCCGAAATGGATGCAACAAATGCGCATGGAATGGTTGTTCAGACTGCTGCGCGAACCTACGAGATACAAAAGAATGCTTGCGCTGCCGAAATTTGCTATGAAAGTACTTCGTGAGAAAGAAAAAGTGACAAAACGATAAGAAAAAGATGAAATTCGCATGAAAATATTAAGAAATTGCTTGTATACGGGGTTTGTAATTATTTTCGAACGGAGTATAATTCAATGCGGTAGAAAAAATGGGGGTTGAACAATAACATGTTACCAATCTATATCGTTGGATTTATAATCGCTTTAGCGTTGGCATTATCATTGACACCTGCAGTGAAGATGTTTGCTGTGAAAATAGGTGCTGTCGATGTGCCGAATGCCCGAAAAGTACACACGAGAATTATGCCAAGGCTGGGCGGACTAGCGATTTATTTGGCGTTTATGATTTCACTCGTTATGATTCTACCCTTCATTCCGGACGTATTCTCGGCGCGGGACACTAACTTCATTAAAGCATTTGTCGTTGGCGGTTCTATGATTATGCTTCTCGGTGCGCTGGACGACCGGTTTCAGCTTTCTGCTAAATTGAAATTTGTGATGCAAATTGCAGCGGCGTGCATCGTCGTTTTTGGATATGATATTAAAGTTGTTTTTGTAAATATTCCGTTCCAGAACAATTATTCTTCACTTGAAAATTGGATCGCCATTCCGCTTACGATTCTTTGGATCGTTGGGGTGACGAACGCAATTAACTTAATTGACGGATTAGACGGACTGGCTGCTGGAGTGTCTGGCATTGCCGTTAGTACCATTTTCGTCATGTCCCTCATTATGGGGAATACCACTATCTCTTTACTTTGCTTACTATTGCTCGGCGGGATCATTGGATTCTTATTCTTTAACTTCCATCCTGCCAAAATATTTATGGGTGACTCGGGATCGCTGTTCCTGGGCTTCTCGCTAGCGATGCTGTCCATGCTCGGCTTCAAACAGATTGCGATTGTATCTCTGATCACTCCGCTCATTATTATTGGAGTTCCGCTCTCAGATACATTCTTTGCGATTGTTCGCCGCTGGATGCAGAAGAAACCAATCTTCTCTCCAGACAAAGGGCATTTGCATCACCGCTTGCGTGAAATTGGATTCAGCCATCGTCAGACAGTACTCATTATCTACGGAATCGCAGCATTCTTCGGAGTGCTTGCTGTTATTCAATCATCAGCTGCGCTGTATGCAGCGAACTGGGTAACCTTTGTCGTTATTTGTATTATGATGTTCTTCATGCAAATCGGTGCAGAGATTATCGGACTCATTGGTAAAACAAGACGTCCTGTTCTCGATCTTCTAGCACGTTTTCGGATGAAGACTGACGCTGAGACGAGATCGAAATCCTAAGTCATTTTCTAAGCTATTATTAATTTTATATATGTAACCCAAACCTTATTCCGTGTCAGGAATAAGGTTTTTTTGTGCGGATTTACTAAAATTTTGTAGGTTCATGACCGATAAAAGAGATAATAGACTACATGGCGAAAAGGAGAGATTCATAATATGCAGCGTCTCAGACGACCATTTATATGGTTTGTATTACTGACACTAGTCATTTCGATGTTCCCTGCGGGGCTTATTCGGCAAGCGAACGCGGCATCAGCTGCAACCTATTTTATTCCGGATATTACAGCAATCCGTAGTACTGCGTTGTTATCCACTGATGCAGCAGCTGGAGCGAATCAAATAACTAGAAGCAATGTGTATACGACGAACAACCCTGGGCTAACGATTACAGGTGCGTATTCATATGTTGCCAAAGATACGATGAAGGTCAAAATTGAACAGCTCAGTTCTGTACCTGCGATTCCTACTGGAGTCAATTGGGTAACGGACAGCACTCATTTTACAACAGGAATTGTCGTAGCAGACCCTAATAATGCGAATAAGTTTATCGCTAGCAATTTGCAATTGTTCTCTGGTTTTAACAAAATTACATTTTCGGGTATGCAGGGCGGTGTTGAACGCTCGGACGTATTTTATGTATTGTATGACAAAGTTCCATATGTTCAAAATCTAAAAGTCTTTGGCAGTGGATCAGGCGCGGTAAACTTGAATGAAGGAACGCAAGTTGTCGTTGATAAACAATCCATTACTTTACAAGGACAAGCTTTAAATTCAACCAAGGTGACCGTATCCATCAACGGTGGAACTCCAATTTTGTCTTCATTGTTGACAGACGGCACATTCTTTACACCTGCATTGAATTTGTCCTCTGGCCTGAACAATTTAACGATTGTGGCACAGAATGCGTCGGATTCGATCACCATACAACGAGCTGTGTATTATTTTGATAAAAATAAACCATTTACGAGTATGGATTTGGTGTATAACTCTGCTAATTATCCAATACTGGATAAAACAGCAACTGTAACAGATAACTCAGGTAATACAACTGCGCAAATTAAGATGCAAGTGCTTGTTCCTTATGGAGCAAATCCAGTGGCAACAGATGGCGTGGTCACTGTGAACGGAACGACTGTGGGCTTTAATATCTTGAAAGCAGATGGTGTTACGATTGGTGGAGCAGCGGATGAGGTTATTATTCCGGGTGCTGATGGGATTACGCCGGCCTACCGACTAGTAACTTTAATAACAGCACCGTATAATCTCCAGACAGATCCAGTTTCAGGGACTTTATTATCAAGTCAAAGGGCAGATGTCACGATTACTTACGGAAGCATCATTAGCTCTGCATATAACGGAGCATTCAAATATTTGCCGGGTGAAACACAAATTACAGATATGAAGTATTTGCCTGATTATGACCCTGTTTCAAATAACAATCTTGCGACAGTGACACAAGTACCGCTTGATGGTGCAGAAGTTGATAAAGCAGATTTTTACATTTTAGCTACTGCAGATAAAGCTCCTACAACAGCATTGATGGCTGATTATTTGCCGCTAGGAACTAAAGCCTTGACTTTAACATTAGTTGCAACGGTCGGTAATCAACAGGTTTATCAAGTTACGGGCTTCTCTAATGGTCAACAGAAGGTTCGTTTCCATTATTCGGGCTCAACATCATCATATAATGCTGACATATCGTATGTATCTAAAAACTATATTTATGTCGCTAATCTTTACGATGGACAGACTTATACTTTCGACTCACGAAATACGAACTCGTTAAAAATTACAGGTAAATATATTGGGTTTGAAAACATCTCAAATGCACAATATTTTATCAATGGCATTGATGGCAGTAAGCTAGTAAATGGTACTGATGGACCGGATACTATTCTAGGTTCTATCACAACCGCTACTCCGGATTTCGACCTGGATTTGAATATTAGTGCGTCTGGACCACTTGTGTTTGGTGAGAATCGCATTGTATTTACAGGAGATTCAATGGACGGAGCCGGCAATGTCAGACAAGTTCGCAAAGAAATTCGTATTTACATCATCGATACGAATGTGTCCAATATAACGAATTTCATGCCTGTATTAGCTAGTCCAACGCGTGAACCATTTGTTGACGCAGATCCAGGAGATCCTGTAAGCTACCCTGCTGCGAAGCTTGCTAATATTTTTGCGGTTACGCCTGAATTCATATATAAAACGGATAAATATGTGACGAGTGAAAAATCGTACGATCTCGTATTGCGCGGCGGCGGAGCATCAACGATCAATTTGAATTTAGGTACGCAGCTGTTCTTCACATCTACAGGTTCGCCAATTAATTTGGCAGCAGGGACAAGGCAGTTTATTCTTAACGGTACTTTCACTTTCCAAGGTACAACCTATTATTATGATTTTGTTGGTGATCAAAAGGACTTCATCTTGCGTATTAGAGATATCCCATTTGCTGCTCCAGGCAGCCATGTGTATAATCTCGAACTAGTAAATAGCACCGGTGCTCGTACGAACCAACGTTTGGAAATCGTACGTGAAGTGTCTCCTTATCGTATTTTGTCACCACAGCCAACAGTAGGAAATCAAATTATTGTGAACAAAAACTTCGTTCGCTTCGACATTGAAGCAGAAGGTGCTACACAAGTTACTGTTAATAAACAGCCGGCAACGAAACGTCCAGATATGAACAATCGTTTCGTTTATGATTTTGTAGGTTTGAAGCCTGATAAATGGACGCCAATTAAAATTGAAATTGTTCGTCAAGATACGAAGCTGAGTGACACGGTTAGCGTTTATTATGCGAGTGAGGTCGCTATTGATTCTCAGTTCATGGCAGAAAAACCAAGTACGAAATACAGTGTATTTAACAAGGGTCTTGAATTATCATTCCCGAAAGGAACTGTACTGCAAAGCGCAAATGTACTCACTGGAAATACAACGAAGTTCTATCCTGATAATAAGATATTATTCGGAATCGCTGACCCATTAGATGGAGTAGTGGAAAGAAAGAACGATTATGGAAATGTGATTAACGTAAATCCAGATGCTCGTACAACGGGCGGAGCAAGCACGATCATTATTCCTGATTATTTAGTACAACGTTTCAATTCGACGGCGTCAACGAATAACTTTAGCCGAGTATCCGATATTTATTGGATCAATGGGGGTGTTGGCGAACAAGGCAATAAAGGTACGGTCTCGTACAAGCCATCTACCAACGGTCTAGCTCCTTACTCGATCGAAGGCAATTTCACGGAAATGCCGCTTGATCGCAAGTTGGTACCATCCAAACGGGGTACGCTGAAACTGAAATTTGATCCAAGCGTTGTCGATGAAGTAGGTTCTACAGTCACTGTTTTCCGTTATACAGACAATGGTTCTTGGGAAAATGTCGGCGGTGAAGTTGATACGAAGAATCATACGATTTCAGTTCCGTTTGATGAGTTCGGTTATTATACAGTAATGAAACTGCGCAGAGGTTTTGCAGACATTACGAATCACCCTTGGGCTCGTAACTATCTGAATGGTCTATATTCCAAAGGCATTATGAACAACCTTAAGTTCGATGCATTTGGTGCTGACGATGTGACAACCCGCGGTGAATTTGCAACGTTGCTTGTTAAAGGTTTGAATATCCCGCTTAATTACAACGGTAACGACACGACCTTTACGGATGTCGTTCCAGGAGCACGTTCAGGAACATGGGATTTCGAGCATATTGAGACTGCAGCGAGAGCAGGTATTGTAACAGGTCTGAGCGATGGTTTCTTCGGAACTGATCAACCAGTCACTCGTGAACAGGCAGCTGTCATGATTGCTCGAGCTCTCAAATTAAAGATGGCCAACAATGACAGTAAACTTCAATCTAACCTAGCGAAGGCATTTACGGACTCAGGCAGTATGGACTACTACTCACTTCCAGCGATCGACGCTGTATCAAAAGCTAAGATTATGGAAGGCAGTCCGACTACTCTTCCTGGACAGAAGAAGCCTGTATACAGCTTTAATCCAAAAGGCATACTTACTCGAGCAGAAGCGGGTAAAATCGCGGTAGAACTGCTTAAGAAGAGTACGAAGATATTCCCTAAAAACTTGAGCTAACATTTGAAAGACCTGTCTACCGAGTGAATTTCGTAGACAGGTCTTTGATTTGATTCAAGAATGGTTTGGTAGTTGAACATTAAAATAGAAGTCTTTTCTACTATTAATGATGTGAATATTTAAGATATTATTTATGTAAGTATTTTGAATTTTATTAAAGTTTAAGATACAATAGCGGTAAACACAATTTTTTGAAGGGTGAATGCTATCTAATGAAACCGATTTTATCTAAGGCACAAGTTGTTTACATGAAAGCTAAGAAGAAATTTGATGATAGAGCGAAAGTGCTAGAGCAACAGATTGCAGAAACTCGTAAAACGACAGAAATTACAGAAGAGGTTATGGAAGGCTTAGTACTTGAGACAGGGTTTCATGATGCGTACAGCGAATTGACGAATGCCGAAAATGAACTTATTGAATGGTCTCATACAGCCATTAAAAACGACAAAACATACAAAACGAATCAACAACCGATTGATCAAATGTACAGTAACTTAGAAAACAACCCAGAGATGAGAGCCAGAATCATTCAACTGGCAATGAAAATACGATAATAACAAATAGAACGATGCCCGTGTTTTAAGGCATCGTTTTTTATATGAAAAAAAATTAAAAAAATTTTTCTGAATCTGCAACTTTTTAAAACCTTCAACGTTTAAGATGTAGAACAGAAAACAATGAGAACTGACCCAACATTGTCTAAAGCATGAAACATGTCTATTTTTTAGAAAAATATAGCTTTACGACACCTCAGACTCATTGTATAATACAAAGGTAGAATTAGGAATCTACTACATAAGTATTATTCTGTAGGTTACAAGTTTCTGTGAATTATCACAGACATTATTTATAGCTTACATGCTCAACTCGAGAAAGGAGGTGTATCGGCTAATGAGTAACATGAGCTACACTAAAGAAAACTCTTATGACATGAAAGATATTCAAGGAGGAGAAAAAAAGGTTATGAAGAAAATTTTATCCGTCGCTTTGTCTACAGCAATGGCATTCTCCATGTTTGCATCTGTAGCATTCGGTGACAATTCCGCACCATCTACACAACAACAATATGACGCACTTGTTCAAAAAGGTGTATTCAATGGCTTGCCAGATGGATCTGCACACCTTGAAGACAACATGACTCGTGCACAATTTGCTAAAGTTCTTACTAAACTTCTTGGACTTAAAGAAGTAACTGGAGTTTACTCCTACAAAGATAAGAACTATGGCCCTAAAAACTGGGCAGCTCCTTACATCGAAGCAGTTACAGCTGCTGGCTTGATGCAAGGTAAAGATTCCGTTAAGAAAATCTTTGACTTTAACGGTAACGTAACAATTCAAGAAGTAGCTAAAGTATTGGCTATCGCTTTGAAACTTGAAGTTCCAGCTACTGCTGACAACAGCGCTTCTGACTGGGCTAAAGGTTATGTTAAAGCAGCGGTTGACGCTGGTTTGATCCCTGCTGATGCTAACTTCAAAGGCAACGCAACTCGCGGAATGCTTGTAGAAGCAGCATTCAAAGCTGATCAACTTGTTAACACACCACCTGCACCAGTTGTAACTTCAGCTACTAAAGTTGAAAGTGTAACAGCTGACAACTTGAAACAAGTAACTGTTAAATTTGACGGAACTGTTGATAAAGCAACTGCTGGTGATGCTGACAACTACGGTATCGTAGCATCCGTGGGCGGCGCTACTTATGGTATCGCTTCTGCAGTAGTAGCAGACGATGCTAAGTCCGTTAAGTTGACTCTTGTTAGCGGCAAAGTGTTCACTAACCAAGATGAATACAAATTGTCCTTTAGCAATGTGAAAGCTGGAGACAAAGTGCTTAGCACAACTGATTACAAATTTAATCCAGTAGACGCAGCTCTTCCATCAGTTACTGACGTTCAAGCTCTTGGAAACAAAACAGTTAGAATTTCCTTCAGCGAGCCAATCAATACTGCTAACGCAGCTAACTTGTTAGTAGATGGCAACCCAGTTGTAGGTTACACAACTGTTAGCGGCAGCACTGTAATCTTGAAGCTGTACTCTGCTCTTTCAAACGGTGAACATACACTGACTGTTAGTGGTGCAACTGACTTTGCTGGATTCAAATCTCTTTCACAAAGCAACAAATTTAATGTAGTTGAAGATACTCAAGCTCCTACAGTTTCTGTACAAAGCGCTACATTTGAAAAAGTAACTTTGAAATTCAGCGAACCTGTTGATCCTTCTACAGTTCTTGGATCTAACGTTTACTGGTTGCAAGGTACTACTAAACAATATGCTGGTACTACTGTAAATCAAATTTCCGATGATACTTTCGAATTTGACTTCACTGGTAAAGAAATTCGTTACACTACTGACCTTTATGTATCTGGTGTGAAAGATTACACTGGTAACGCAATTGCAGCTGATACTAAAGTTCAAGTATCTCCAGTAGTTGATCAAACTCGTCCAGAAGTTGTAAATGCAACACTTGACGATGCTCACAAAACAATCACTATCAAGTTCTCCAAATCTTTGGACAAAGCAACTGCTGAAACTGCATCCAACTATGTCATCAAAGACAAAGATGGTAAAGTGGTAAGCAACTTGAAATACCCTACACTTCAATCTGATAACAAGACAGTGAAAGTTGTTCTTGCTACAGCTTTGAGTGAAGGCAGCAACTACACACTAGAAGTATCTGGTGTAAGTGATAACACTACATTGAAAAATGTATTGCTTCCTTACAGCAAACAACTAACAATTGGCGACGCAACTGGACCAAATGTTAATTCAACTGGTGATTTCGTAGTTGGTAACGGAAATAACAAACTTGTTCTTACTTTTGATGAAGTGGTAGCTACAACTGGTGCTGGTTCTGCAGTAGATCCTAGCAAATACTTGATTTCTGTTCCAAACGGTGCAGGTGGTTACAAGTGGACTACTCTTCCAGACGGTTCCTTCGTAAATATTACTCCAGATGGTAAATCTGTTGTAATTACATTGCCATCCACTACACCAGCTAATACTGTGAACCAAGTTCGTGTTGCTCTAGTAACTGACGTTGCTGGTAATAAACTTCAAGGTTTGACTCAAGATGTTAATATCGGAACATCAACAGCATCAGTTGCTCAAGCTGTATATGCAACAGATAACGATACTTTGAAAGTAACATTCGATAAAACGTTGTTGAGTGGAACTGCATCTACAGGAGATTACAGAGTTACTTCTGCAACTTACGGAGATTTGTCTGTAATTTCTGCAACAGTAGATGGTTCAAACGTGATCTTGAAACTTGCTGATAACTCTAAGTTGGATGACAATGGTATGTTCAAAGGTAGTGCAGTTACTGTATCTACAAATGCTAACCCATCCACTTCAACTCCAGCTGGCGTTCCAATTGCAGCATTCACTCAAGGAGTTATCGACAAAACTGCAGCTAGCGTAGCTAAAGTTGTTGGCTCTGTTGACGGATCTACAGTTACAATTACATTCAATGAAGCATTGAATACAACATTGAATGGTAATGAACCTACAGATCTTGTAATCAAAGATAAAGATGGTAATGTTCTTACTAACTACACAGTTACAGTTTCTGGTGCTGATTTGACAGTACACTTCGGAACTGCTCAAACTGGCGTAATTACTGTAAGCATCCAAAACCCTCGCTTCATCAAAGATGCTGCTGGTAACGTAGTTAACGCTAGCGACGCTATCGAAGTTGAAGCAGTAAAAGTTCCTTAATATATTGAACTAATATATTATGAATGAAGAAGTCCGCCTTTGGCGGGCTTCTTTTTATTTAGCCAAAATCAATTCAGGAAATGACAAAAATGTAATCCAAATTCTGGGTGAATATGCGAAACTTTAACTGGAAGAATACGTCTATTTCAGTAGAAGTTCCAATAGAACTATAGGAGGAAAGCCCAGTGAATAAATCCAAATTGACCAATGCTCTATTAGTAACGGCTCTTTTGGTGCAACCGACTGTTAGTGCAGCAGCTCCATCAACAGCAGTGAAGACTGCTCCCAAAACAACTGCAAAACAAACGAAACCCACTCAATCTGTTGTAAAAACCATCAATGATCTAGCTCCGATAAAGATATCTTCAAAGAGTACTGTCAAACTTACCGATGTTAATATTTTTTCCCAAGATGATGGAAATATACTATCGTTCACTGTAACTTTCCAAAATAATGACAACAAGAACATTCTGCTGAATGATTATTGGACAAAGGTCAAGACAAAAACAGGCACTTTCTATAGTGTAAAATTAATATCAGCTGACAAAGACAAGAAAACGGTGGCGCCAGGAGCCTCTACAACGATTACATATGCGGCTAAAATTGGAAAAAACCTTAAAATTAGTGATATCTACTTCCAGCTTATAAGATGGGATTTCAGCAGACCTGATTTTGAGGATAGTATTGGTTTCTTTAATGTTCCATCTTCATATGTAACCTCGACTCCAGTTAATGAAGTGAAGAAAATTAGAATTAATAACAATCCAGTCAAAGTGAAGGCTGATCAATTTTCTGTATATACCGATGGGGATTACAATAACTTAAGCGTGAGCTTAAATTTGCAAAATGTAGGATACAAGCAGTTTGAGGATCCGAATCTTAAATACGTAATCAGTACAGCAAGCGGTACCAACTTTCCTCTAACAGCGGATACAACAAGCAAAGGTTACAATATACAGGCGCAGGACAATAAGATGATTAATCTTGTAGCTAGAATTCCAAAAACCGTGAGTCTCAATAATTTGCAACTGCAGGTTATCCAAGATGATGATTCATTAAAATTAAGTGTACCTGTAGCTACGATGCAGCTTCCTAAAGCGAATAAGCAGGATCTCGTTGTAGAAGCATATAAAGATAAAACAATAAATGTCGGCAGTCAGAAGATTGAAGCTAGAATAGTAACAGCTGCACTGAACCAAAGCTTCGATGTGAGTGATCTAGCTATCCAAGTGATGCTGCGTAATACAAGTTCCAAGCAAGTAATCGTTCCAAAATATAATTTTGTTATTCAAACGGAAAGTGGCTATTCCTATCCAATAGATACGAAAGTATTAGACAATGTAACCTTAGATCCGTTAGAAGAGAAGTCAATTCGATTAACAGCGAGCATACCTTCTTCTTTAGCAGGAGGTCAGTACAAGCTCTATATGAATTTACCTGTTGAGACAGAAGATAAGAATGCACAGTTTAATTATTCAGTTGGTATTTTTGATGTGCCAGAACCAACACCTATGCAAAATGCACTGGGTGTAGAGAATCAAATTCAAGATGACAATGGAGTTTATGGAGTTACACTTGATTCTGTACAACGATTACCGTGGGTTGATGGAGATTTAGTCTCAGCTAAGTTTACAATCCGAAATAAAGGATTTAAGACCGTCCAACTCCCAGAACTAGAAGGGGTATTAAAAGTTGATTCAGCAAAAGTCAGCGCGGGAACGAGACTGGTAACGAGTCAAGCTTCTACTCTGCTCGGACCTCAGATGGAAACACAAGTGTATGTAGTCACTAAGCTTCCAACTGATTTGGATTTCAGTCAACTTCAAATATCGCTCAACAAAAAAGTTGGGGAAGAAAGCAACGAATGGATTCAGCTTACAAATCTAGGGACATTAAGAGATCTTCAGGCTGTTCCATCAGGTTCAAACTATCGTATGAATACAGAAGGCCATGGAGCGGATATTAAAGAGCGTAAGACATGGGTCTATGAAGGGGATACTTCAAATATTATTTACACACAGCTGGAAGTTGACAATTTGGAGGATCGTCCAGTAGATATGTCGCAGATTGTAGGGTATTTTAAATCAAGCACTGGCCAGATATTTAAAGCAGATGTAAACCAAATTGATCATGCTTCAAGTCCTCAAGGGAAAAATATCGTGACCCTGTGGAGTAAAATTCCGAAGAAAGTATCCGTAACTGATATGCAGTTAATCGTTGGTGAAGGGATTACAGAAAATAAATTGACTCCGATTAAGGGGACATCTGATGGATATGTGAATGCTGCTGCAATGAAGCTAAGTGCAGCTTATGCTTCATCGAATAGTCTGCTGCAAAATATCGAATTGTTCCCTTATACGCTATCGATTTATGGGTTACAATTATCTCTTAATGATTCTTCTACTGTTAATGTAAAATTTAATTATGATCTGCTGCAAAATCTTGATTATGATATGGGAACGTATGAACATAAACTAATTCTTGAGATAAGAGATTCAAGTGGTGAGAAATTCGAGAAAGAACTTGTTATAAGTTCAGATCTCAAAGTAGCACTTAGCCAAAGTTACAGCTTTTCAATGAATGGTTCCGACTTAGATAAGAGCGGGGTTGTACAGCTTACATTATATGATGAATTCGAAGGAAATCGTATTAGACTGGGTGACCAAGTGGCATATTATACGAATTCAAAATAATTAAATTTTGATAAAATTTGATAAGCAAAAAATCTCCTGGTTAAGGAGATTTTTTGCCTATTTAGACTTGTCCCTTCTATCATAAACCTCTATCATTAATAGAATAGTAGACTAACAGAGGAGGCAAATGATGAGAAACGTTTGGAAAACAGCAATGGCTGTTGTACTTGTTGGTGGTGGAATTGGATTAGGAACGATATTAAATACGACAGCAGATGGAGCGAGCGTAAGCAATCAACCTGGAACTGCTGATGATCCGGTCGTAACAAAGAGTTACGTAGATCAACAAATTAGCCAGGCGCTAGGCGGTGGAGTGAGTACTGGTGGCAACTCTGGGAATACAAATTCAGGCTCAGGGACAGGAAGCTCAGCGACTCCAGCTGTTAACTCTGTAGAGATTGTAAATGTGAATCCAGGAGAGAGATTGATTGCGAAAGCTGGAGCCGAATTTATTGTTCGCAGCGGCAAAGCCGTTATATATAGCCCAGATGCTAATGGGGTGGCAGATTTGACGGATGGAATTGATGTGAAGAATGGTCAATCTGCGGTAAATAACCATTTATTATCGTATCCAAGAGATGGGCGGGGAATTCAAGTTCAATCCGGTCAGAATAATGGTCTCATCGTTATGGTCCGTGGCGGATATGAAATTCAAAAAGCGCAGTAAACAGACTGACTTTGCCAGAAGTAACAAACTTTTATCAGGATGCTTGGGCTCATGACCACACATAATACTCTTGCAGTGACATGAAGCAGGAGGTGTATTGATTATGGCAAGAAGCAGTAATCGTAAGGTTGTACCTGAGAGCCGTCAGATGCTCGATCAAATGAAGAATGAAATCGCTGCTGAATTTGGCCTTGTAGGAGGCTATGGTAGCGGTAGCGGCGCTGACACAGAATTTGGTTCAGAACTTGGCAGTACAACCGACGGCTCTTACAGCAGTTCTTATGCCGGACATTTTACGTCAAGACAAAATGGCTCCGTTGGCGGTGAAATTACAAAACGGCTAGTCAGACAGGCTGAACAGCAATTATTCCAATAAAGTATAGGATTCAACATCATTTTATTCAATTTTTCTTTCATTGACATAGGTTGACAAATACGTTAATATGACTTTTGAGGATTGATAAGCAAACCTTTTCCACTTCGGAAAAGGTTCATTTTTTGTGTAAATCCTATATGCAATTGCCATACTATCCATATGGGAGGTTGATCATTCATGTCCGTTAAAGGGCGACACTTATTTACTTCAGAATCCGTAACCGAAGGTCATCCAGATAAAATTTGTGACCAAATTTCCGATGCGGTGCTTGATGCCTTTTTGGCAAACGATCCAAATGCTCGTGTAGCTTGCGAAGTTTCTGTAGCGACTGGTCTTGTTCTTGTTATTGGTGAGATTAGTACATCATCTGAATATGTGGATATTCCATCCATCGTTCGCAATACGATTAAAGAAATCGGCTACACCCGTGCGAAATATGGTTTTGACTATAACACTTGTGCAGTGCTGACTTCCCTGAATGAACAATCTGCGGATATCGCTCAAGGCGTGAATGCAGCACTTGAGAGCCGCGATCCTGAGAAAGTGGACAAAGAAACTGAAAATATCGGTGCTGGTGACCAAGGTCTAATGTTCGGTTTTGCAACGAACGAAACACCAGAGCTTATGCCGCTTCCGATTGCGTTGTCTCATCGTATTGCACGCCGTCTTTCCGAAGTTCGTAAAAACGGTACTTTAGATTACCTTCGTCCAGACGGTAAAACACAAGTTACCATTGAGTATGTTGACGGCAAACCAGTTCGCGTGGATACGATTGTTGTATCTACTCAACATTCTGAAGACGCAACACTTGAACAAATTCAAAAAGACATTATGGAACACGTTATTAAACCGGTTGTTCCAGCTGAATTACTTGATTCAGAAACGAAATACTTCATTAACCCAACAGGACGTTTTGTCATTGGCGGACCGCAAGGTGACGCTGGTTTGACAGGACGTAAAATTATTGTTGATACTTACGGGGGCTACGCTCGTCATGGCGGTGGTGCGTTCTCCGGTAAGGATCCTACCAAAGTTGACCGTTCCGCAGCTTATGCAGCACGCTACGTTGCGAAGAACCTTGTAGCAGCTGGCCTTGCTGACAAAGTAGAAATCCAACTTGCTTATGCAATTGGCGTAGCTAACCCAGTTTCCATCAACGTGGATACTTATGGTACTGGTAAAGTAAGCGAAGAGAAGCTTGTTGAACTTATCCGCAATAACTTTGATCTTCGTCCTGCGGGTATTATCCGTATGCTTGATCTGCGTCGTCCAATTTACAAACAAACGGCGGCTTATGGTCATTTTGGCCGTACAGATTTGGATTTGCCGTGGGAACGTGTTGACAAAGCTGATGCATTGAAAGCTCAAGCTGGTATCTAATTCATTTCATGCAATTGCATATTTCCAGAAAAAGAACTCCTGAACATGTTTCGGGAGTTCTTTTTTTGTATTTTTTTGTGAAAACGCTAAACTTTCAACCATAATTTACCGAAATTAATAAAGTATCTATATAATTTCGACAAAAAGTAGTGATAGATGTCTTTGGTATACATAAACAAATTCGTAGAATAGATAAGAAATCCTTTGCACAAGAAGGGAGAACATAGTCCGTAATGAAGAAGAAACTCTCATTTTGGTTAGCACTAATCCTTATTTTAGAAATAGTCCTTGGAGTTGCACCGATAAGCTATGCTGCCTCTTCGTCGTTAGTACAAGCCACTACTCCACTAGATGGTGCAACAGGAGTAGCTCTAAATAGCCCAATTGATATTACTTTTAAGGAAGCTGTGCATATTGGGGCCGGCCAAATCCTTGTGCTGGATAAGACTAATAGAGATAATATTAGAACTATAGAGCAAATCGATGTCACAGACGCTAGTAAGGTTAGCTTAGATCCTAGCGGATTGAAAGCGACGATAACTCTATCTGCAGCACTTACTAGTAACACGATCTATGAAATTCAATTGCCTGATGGTGCTTTTATTGGCAATGTATCAGGAAATAACTCTGCAGCTTATAAATGGACGTTCACTACAGTGGGTGATAATGCAGTACCCACAGTAATTCAATATACACCTGCGGCTAGTGCGACTGGAGTTGCATTAAACGATCCGCTTAAAATTCAGTTTAGTGAGCCAGTAGTTAAAGGAACAGGCAGCATTAGGCTGAAGCGCGTATCGGACAATAATGAGACAACAATCGATGTTGCAGCTAATAATGTAACGATCGACTCAAATCCAGCATCGGTCACCATTTCAAATCTTCAATTACAGGCTGGAACTAGATATTATGTGCTCATGGATCCAGGGGTTTTCACAGATGTGGAAGGTAATCCTTTTGCAGGCATTTCAGCAGCGGATACTTGGACTTTCACGACAGCTGGAGGAGCTGCAACTTCCATTCAAAGTAAATCACCTCAGAGCGGTACTTTGGGTGTGGCTAAGACGACTAAGTTACAGCTTAATTTCAATCGAAATGTATACCCGGCGAATGGGTCTATTGTCATTTATAAATCAAATGGGGGACAATTAGTAAAATCCATTCCAGTAACCTCTACACAGGTCACTGGAGGAGGTACTCCGGTGATTACGATCGACCCTGGAGTGACGTTTGAAGAAAATACACAGTATTACGTAACGGTGTCAGATACGGCATTTGTTGACGACGGCGCTAATCCTGTAGCTGGTATAACGTCAACATCGGGCTGGACTTTTACGATTGCTGGATCTGCTTCACCGTTAACGATTTCAAGCTTGTCTCCATCTGATGGAAGCACGAACGTACCGTTAAATTCTGAATTGGTTATTACATTTAACCGTGAAGTCCAAAGTGGAACGGGTACTGTTCAAGTGAAGAAGGCAGGCACAAATGTCATTACGCCTTCAACGATTTCTGTTACGGCTTCCAATCAGAAGGAAGTTCGTGTGAAATTTCCGAGCGGATTAGATCCTGACAGCACCTATGTCGTTGATATCGTCAAGGATACTTTCAAGGATCAGCTTGGGAATACATATGCAGGTCTGAGCGGCAGTACGAGCTGGAGCTTTAGAACGGTAACTTCGGACAGGCAACCGCCTGTTTTGCAAAGTGCACAAATGATTAACAATACAACAATTAGGCTTGCCTATAATGAACTGCTGGATTCGTCAGTGGCTCTATTAGCGTCTAGTTTCTCAGTGACTGTTAATAATGAAGCTCGAAATGTGAGTAGCGCGATGGTATCAGGCGACAGTGTCTATATATATCTAGATCCAGGTGTTGCCGTGGGGCAAGATATTAAAATATCGTACAGTGCGGGGATTCGAGCGGTTCAAGATCTTGGTAAAAATATGGCTGCGTCTTTTGCGCAGAAGCAAGTAACGAACTCAATTGACTCTGTGTTGCCGAAGCCTAAAGATGGCTATGTGAGTGGAAACACGCTTTATTTATATTTTAATAATACGCTGGCAAGCCCATCACCTTACGCATATACGCAATTTACAGTGTCTGCCGATGGTGTGAACCGGAATATTAAGAGTATCTCCCAGACTGGTTCAACGATCATATTGTATTTAGATAGCAGTGTGACTAATGGACAGATTGTTAAAGTGTCCTATAACCCAGGATCAAATCCGATCCAAGATAATAGGGGACTGAATATTTCAGCTTTCACAGATTATTTTGTCCGTAATGCTAATGATACCAAGGCCCCCGAGTTTACAGGCGCTGAAGGCTCGGATAAGAAAGTCATTTTGACGTATAACGAGGCATTAAAAACGGACTATGTACCAATGAAGAGTCAGTTTTCTGTTCTTGTGAATAATTTGCCTGTGTATGTTACAGAGGTCCTTATTCAAGATAATAAAGTCTCTCTAACATTAGCAACTACGTTAACTTCAACAACGAATAACACGGTCACAATCTCATATGTTCCTGGGACAGGTACCTCCAGACTCGTTGACTTGAACTACAACTCTGCTGGTTATATTAACTTGCAACCCGTGAATCTGAGTGGAAGCAATCTCATACCTGTGCAAAATACAACGAATATGCCTGGGCAAACTACAGGTTATTTGGGGACTTTAGATAGAAGTGAATTTGGCACTCAAATGGCAATCTTGAAGTCAGACGCGGCGGCTGTGAGCGCTGATCAATCACGCTACGGTGTGCCAGTCCATAAGTACACGATTGATCCGAGTAAGCTGAAATCGGCTTATGATTATGTTCTTACGAATAATACAGGTGCGAAAGCCGTTGTGTTCGAAGTTCCTGCTTCGGAATCGGCTGCCGACGTTTCTGTTCCTCTCAAGTCTCTAGAAGATACTTATTATCGTGATAACGGTACGTCATTTGCTGTACGCCATGGGGATGCAGTCTACTACTTACCGTTAAAGAAAGTGAAGTTCAGTGACGTGGCGAAAGGCTTTAATACTAATTCCTCTGCTGTTAATTTATTGATTCGAATTGAACGTCTTTCACCGAATTCATCCATTACATTTAGAGATCAATTAACGAAATCTGGCGGTCAATTCATTACGGATCCGATTGAATTCTACGTCGCAGCAGATGCCACGTACCCGTCCTATCAAAAGATGGACTTGAATTTGTTAGGAGATTACTATGTGCGTACGCAGAAGAGCGTTCCATCCAGCAAATCTGCATTGGTGCGGTTCGATGGCTCCGTTGGGCAAATAGCGTATGTTCCTACGACGATTGAAAATGCGGGCTCGTACAATATACTTCATGGGAAGACAAACGGAAATTGGACGGTTGCTGCAGTCTCTAACAACAAATATTTTGGTGATATTGATAAACATTGGGCTCAGGATGCCATTTCAGAACTAGCCGCAAAATATATCGTGGAAGGCCACACTGAACAAGGGTTCGAGCCTAACAAAAATATAACCCGCGCCGAATTCGCAACCTATATGGCTAAAGCTTTAGGGTTATCAGGCGATCAGTACACTGCACGCCGTTTTCGTGATATTCCTTATGCTAGCCCTGTGGGGTCTTATATCGGAGCCGCAGCGAAGGCGGGCATTGTATCTGGAAATACAGATGCCACTTTCAAGCCGAACAGCTATATAACCCGTGAACAAATGGCAGTGATGATGGTGCGCGCGATGGAATATACAGGTTACACGACTTATTTAAGCGACAGCCCGGGCAACACGCTTCGCGCCTTCAAAGACCGGAGTAAAATTCAGTATCCTGATGTAATTGCAAAAGCGTTTAAAGAAGGAATTATTCAGGGTGTATCCAAAAATACATTCCAGCCTAAAGGCAATGTTACTCGTGCACAAGCCGCCGTTATGATCAAACGTACGCTTGAGAAAATAGGATATTTAGGATAAACATTAAATTCTATTAATTATTCACAACATTAAACTATCTTTTTCCATGAACCGTGGGTAAAAGATAGTTTTTTTGTGAACATTTCATTTTTTTCGTAACTTTTCCTCCTTAGAACAGTCTATTAACATATACTAGAATTGTTCTGATAGATGGGAGAGGTAACGACATTATGCTTTTACGACATGATAAGGCGCTGCGAATTGCAGCGGTGACGGGGAAAAAATTGTTAGTGATTACTTTAGCGGGAACGATCATTTGGGCTCAGCCTGTTATGGGGTTCATGATTGGAGGAGGACAGAGCTATACAGCGCTTGCTGCATCGACAACGGCACAAGCAGTCAAGGTTGGTGAGCAGATCATCACTTCAGGCGCGCGTCTCTTAAAATATGAATATAATACGACACATGCAGGTGTTGCTAAGAAAATTCTAGCAGACGTTATTGAAGTAGATTTGAAGAATCCAAATGTGAAGCTGGATGTCATGACTGGCAAAGGCGGCCAATTCGCAACGAGACAAAGTGTTCTGGGCATGACCCAGGAGACTGGTGCTGTTGCTGGAGTGAATGGTGACTTTTTCAACACAGGACTCGAAGGAGCACCATTAGGACCACAAGTATCACAAGGCGTGCTGATGTCCAGTCCATCGCAGCTCCAAGGCATGTATACTTTTGCAGTAACGAATAATGGAACACCGGTCATAGATGAGTATACGTTTGAAGGATCTGTCACAGCGGAAGATGGCTCCACGTTTCCGCTTGCCGGAATAAACAAGGCAGCTTATACACCGGAACCGAATGGCGGTTATAGTCATGTGGATGCGATGTATATTTACACAAGTGCTTGGAAAGCCATTGATCGACCAATAAACAGTTCTACTACTCCTACTGAGGTGTTAGTACAGAACGGTGTCATTACGCAGATCTCTAACAATGCAAGCCTGCCAATGGCTGTACCGCAAGACGGTTACATCCTGCGTACACATGGCAAGGCAGCAGATTATGTACGTACTCACCTCGCAGTAGGTCAGAAAATTACGGCAAACTATCAATTGCGGTCCGCTACGACTCAGAAGCTTGTAGATCCAAGCAGCTTCCAGATGATGATTGGTGGACATACGATTCTCGTAGACCAAGGGAAAGCGTCAGCATATTCTCGTTCGGTATCTTCCATTAGCCCGAGCAGCTATGTTGCCCGTACAGCGGTTGGTTATTCCAAAGATAGTCGGTATGCCTATATTATCACCGTAGAGAAGAATACAAACAGCGATGGCATGACCTTAACAGAGCTGCAAGATTTTATGACCCAAGTTGGCGTATGGAAAGGAATTAATTTGGACGGCGGCGGTTCAACAACGATGGTTAATCGTCCACTTGCAGAGACGGATACCGTTCTTACCTTTGAGACATCCAATGGCGGCACAACGCAGCGGGCTGTCTCGAATGGGCTTGGTGTATTTTCGGTGGCTCCTCAAGGCACGCTTAAAGGGCTGATCGTAAGCGGTCCGAAACAGTTATTTATTGGTCAGCAAGCTTCTTATTCATTAAAAGGTTATGATACGTACTACAATCCTATTGATGCTTCGAATATTAAAGCTAACTTCAAATCGAGCAATGCCAATATGGTATGGACAGGCGGGGGATTTAAAGCCGCAAAAGCAGGTACAGCGACGATTACAGCGACAAGCGGACAAGCGTCTGCTGCAATGGATGTGAAGGTGATCGGCGCAAATGACATTAAGAGCTTAACTGTAGGTAACCAAACGGCGCCGCTGCAGGCCGGATCGACCATTTCGGTTCCTGTTACTGCAACATTACAAGATGGTCAGACGATTAGTGTTCCTAATGAGTCTATTCAGTGGGAATTGATTGGCTTCCAAGGAAGTAGCAAGGACGGCCAATTAACAGTGACTTCCGTTAGTCCTAACGCTAAAGTAGGTTATGCGATTGCAAGATATGACGGTTTTAGCACGGTTGTCGTTCTGTCTGCTGTAGGTGAGAATGTATGGGAAGATTTTGAGAATGTAAACTATCCAATTAACTTCACATCTAATGTACCTGAGGTAACAGGTAACGTGTCCATTACACCAGGCACTGGTGATCACAGCAACTCAAAAGTACTGCAGCTTCAATATGATATGACGGCTGGCAGCGGTAAAATGTATGCTTATGCGCAGCTTAATGGAACAAACGGGAAAACGATTTCGTCTCCAGCAACTTCGATGAGCATCGATGTTATGGGAGACAGCAGTCTTAACTGGCTTCGTGCTGAAGTGTTGGATAAGGACAATAAGACGGTGTACATCGATTTGGCCAAACAAGTCGACTGGACTGGCTGGAAACGATTAACGGTTGATTTAACAGGCTACAACATTGGTTATCCGGCTAAGTTGAAGCGACTCTACCTCGTTAACGTTGAGGAAGGACAAGATGAACGGGCTAGAACGGGTGCTGTAGCGTTCGACAATATTAAATTTACGGTTCCTTCAGAAGGTATAGATGCGACTCTACCTAAGAATACAGTTCAAATGGTTCTCGGACAGAAATCAATCATTGTAGGCGGGAAAAAACAAAGCATGGATGTCGCCCCAACTTTGAAAAATAATTCTACCTACGTACCGATTCGCTACATTATGGACGCATTTAACGGTAGTGCACAATGGAATGCAAATACCAAAACAATCACGGTGATGCGCGGTAGCAAGCTGCTCCAAATTACTGTGGGACAAACGGACTTTATCCTGAACGGCAAGCGTCAGAAGTCTGAAGTCGCCCCAATGATTATTCAAGGAAGGACTTTAGTCCCTCTTCGTCTCGTGTCTGAGCAACTAGGACTAGATGTAAATTGGGAACAGAAAACGAAGACCATTACGATACATTCATGATATGGTAAGATTTATAAGGAAGTGCACTGATGAAAGAAATGGAGATTGAAGACATGGATTTTCAGGGCGACGATATAGATCGTGTCATTAAGAATGCCATTCATGTAATGGAAGATAGCAAATATCAAATATTTGAGATACTAGAATCTTCCCGTAATGAACTGATTTCACTCAATAAAGAATTAGAGTATGTCATTAAAGAAGCTGGCGACACGATTGAAAAAGTCGACCAACTTGAACAGAACTTTAGACTCTCCCGTATCCGGCTCACAGAAGTGAGCCGGGATTTTGTGCGTTATTCGGAAGAAGATATTAAGAATGCCTATGAACGGGCCACACAAATTCAGCTCGACCTGATGATTTATCGTGAGAAAGAGATGTATTTGAAGGCAAGACGCGATGAATTGCAGAAAAGAGCTAAGGGCGTGGAGAAATCCATGGAACGGGCAGAAACGATAGGCTCACAGATTGCAGTTGTGCTGGAGTATTTATCCGGTGAGCTTGGACAAGTCACTCGGATTCTCGAATCCGCTAAGAACAGGCAGATGATTGGGCTTAAAATTATTTTAGCCCAAGAGGAAGAACGGAAACGGATCGCTAGGGAAATTCATGATGGCCCTGCGCAACTCCTTGCCAATTTAGGACTAAGGACGGAAATTGTGGAAAGGATGCTGCAAAAGCAGGAATTTCAGGTTGTCCAAGACGAAGTAATAGACTTGAGAGGACAAGTTCGTTCCAGTCTCGAAGAGATGCGAAAAATTATTTTTAATTTACGTCCTATGGCACTCGATGATCTGGGGTTAATCCCTACACTTCGTAAATATGTGCATGATTTCGAAGAAAGGACGAAAATTCGTACGACTTTTGAAACGAAGGGGAAAGAGCAGCGTCTCTCTTCTGCGATGGAAGCAGCGATTTATAGATTGGTACAGGAAGCACTTACCAATGCATCGAAGCATGCCCGTCCAACATACGTAACGGTAGAAATTACATATCAAGCCCAAATGGTTAAAATCGAAGTGAAAGATAACGGAATTGGATTTAATAAGAACCAATTGGAACAAAAAGCAAAAGATCATACTCACTTTGGATTAATTGGTATGCGGGAACGAGTCGAACTTCTTGAAGGAAGAATGGAGATTGAATCAGCTGTAAATCAAGGCACAAAGATTATCATCCATATCCCAACTAACGCGGAACAGAGAAAGGAGTTAAACAATGGGGAATAATCATGAGAAAAACAGCACGGCAAAAATTCAGGTACTCTTAGCTGATGATCACCAATTGTTTCGTGAAGGCCTTAAACGTATTTTGAATATGGAGAATGATATTGAGGTCATTGGAGAATGCGGCGACGGCATACAGGTGTTAGAATTTTGTAATCAGAACAAACCTCAAATCGTTCTGATGGATATTAACATGCCTAATCAAAACGGTGTGGAAGCTACGCAAAAGCTTCGCGAATTGTTCCCCGATATAAAAGTTATTATTTTGTCCATTCATGATGATGAGAGCTATGTATTTGAAACGCTTCGCAAGGGCGCTTCCGGGTATCTGCTGAAGGATATGGAAGCTGAATCTTTAATCAATGCGATTCGCACCGTCGCAGATGGTCATGCTTTTATTCATCCAAAAGTGACGGGCAAGCTCATTCAGCAAATGCGCAGAATGTCTTTCTTAGATGAGACCGGCGCGATGGCAGAGAATACGATTGTGAAAGAAGCAGGCGTGAAATTTGTAGCGAATGATAACAACCCGCTAACGCGTCGTGAAGGCGAAGTACTACGTCTTATGGCAGAAGGCAAGAGCAATAAAATGATTGGTGAGTTTTTATACATAAGCGAGAAGACAGTGAAGAACCATGTCAGCAGCATCTTGCAAAAGATGGAAGTTGATGATCGGACTCAAGCTGTTATTAATGCAATTAAATATGGATGGGTAACCTTGTAAAATACACATGTAGCGCTCGCGCTGTCCAGTAACCCGTTACCCTTTAACGGCATATATTGTCGCTATAAGGGAGGTGGTTCCATGGTTCCATATCTATTATGGATACTATTGGTTTACGGATTAACGGCAGCGGGAGTACATCTCTTGTATGTTCGGCATAGTCGAAGAAATAAAGCGGCGAATAAAGAGGCTGTTCATTATGTTCTAGTCACTTCTAACCATGAAAAACAAATAGAGTGGTATATTCGTGCTCTTGAATGGTATTCATGGATACGGGGACAAATGGTGGTTGTTACGGTCGTGGATGAACGATCAACGGATCATACAATTCCCATTATTGAACGGATGAGTAAGCATGCAAACGGACTGCAATTATCGGTCATTTCTAGAAGTGACTTACTAGGAGACGACGATCTTTATTCGCTCGTGAGCACTCATAAGGGGGAAGGAGTGCTTCTCATTGATCTGCGGATCCCGAGGGAGGCGCTGAAAATACCTTATGTGCATTGCTAATTGTTGCAGGACAATATTTATATGGAAGAAGTGAAGCACACTCTTTGAAGGCGTAAGCCGGATGGGGTGTGTTTTTTGTTTTCAATATAAGAAAGTATAAGCTTCGTAGCCGAGCATCAATTTAAGTGAAAAGGTGGTGTGAGAATAAATGCGGGCTGCGGTATATGCGGTTCAGTGTAAGAACAGGTGGGAGGTTCGGATTTCGATTGACCTTCGGGTAGATCTCATTTGGTGGACAAGCGGGGCTGCAGGTGACGCGAGGAAAATATGGCTATTGTCATCTGGTATGCCTCTTGGATGGGCTGTCAAATTAAGAGATAGATTTCAAGCCGAAGAGAGGAACATTAACGATTGGACGTTATGGATGCGTCATGGCTTAAAGAGGGAACATGCTGATGAAATAGAAGGAATTATAGAATGGTTGGTTGAGGATAGGCAGGCAGGGTTGCTGTGGGATAGAGCCAGTGGATGGACGGCTATAGCAGAGGAGCAGTGGAAGTGCTTATCTGGGGTAGATGGCTTGATGGATAGTGATTTGACATTAGTCCGTGAGCAGCAGGAGCTTGTTAGGAGAGCGATTCTTATCGCTGAACTGCTGGTAGGACGTTCGCTGCTTGAAGCGGAGCTGCAGCAGCTGCTAGCAGAAGCGGCGCCCGATTTGAGCGCTTCTTGGCGCACCGCGGTGCAGCTGGCGCACTTGCAGGGGCGCCTGCACCTCACGGCGGCGCTCGCCCCCGAGGAGCGCGGGCTGCGCCGCAAGAACCCGCGCTGCCGCCGCTGCGGCAGCGAACTACTTCGCCGCACGGCATGCGCCTCGTGCGGCAGCCCGGCGTGCGCCTACTGCGAGGCGTGCCTCGCGCTCGGGCGCAGCCGGGCTTGTGCGCTGCTGCTGCGCACAGCAGCGTTTCCGGCCGTGCACGGCACGGCCGGTATGGCCCCCACCGCCGCTGCGCTCGGCCGGTGGGGGCTCAGCCCAGCGCAGCGCGAAGCCGCGGGCGCGGCGCTGGGCTTCCTGGCGGCGCCGGCGAAGCGCGCCGCAAAGCCCGCGCAGTTCCTGTTATGGGCCGTCACCGGCGCGGGCAAGACGGAAATGATCTTTCCGCTCATCCAGAGCATCTTGGATACAAGGGGACGTGTACTGATCGCGACGCCGCGCAGAGACGTTGTGCTCGAACTCTCTCCTAGAATCGCTAAAGCATTTCCTAGTGAAACAGTGTCCACATTGTACGGGGGCAGCGAGGAACGTTGGCAGGAAGGATCGATAACACTAGCGACAACGCATCAGCTTATGCGATTTTATCACGCTTTTGACTTAGTCATTATCGATGAACTGGATGCTTTTCCATACCATAATGATCCGATGCTTGCCTTTGCAGCTCGGGAAGCATGTAAGTCAGATGGTAAATTTATATTTCTGTCAGCTACCCCGCCTTTGGCACTGCAGCGAGAGATCGAACGGGGGAAGCTTGCGCATGCCAAAGTGCCGGTCCGTTTTCATCGGCATCCATTACCTGTACCGAAGCGAATATCAATGAACTCCGTCGCTCGCTGTATACAGAAACGATCACTTCCTTCGGCACTTATAGAAGCATTAGAGCGATCTATCCATCGCGGGGCACAAATATTTCTGTTCGTATCCCGCATTCGGCATATTGATCCGATCGTAGAGCTGCTTAAGCAGAGTTTCGGAGATATCCCCATTGCTGGAACCTCATCACAGGACTCAGCTCGCGGGGACAAAGTATTAGCCTTTCGTTCAGCAGATATTAGACTGCTTGTTACGACTACGATTTTGGAGCGAGGCGTTACGGTGCCGCGCAGTGATGTTTTTATTTTAGATGCGGACAGCAATTTGTTTGATGAAGCTTCGCTTGTCCAAATGGCTGGCCGCGCCGGAAGATCCAAAGATGATCCTGCGGGGAACGTTATTTTTGCGGCACGAGAATGGACTCGTTCACAAAAGTTGGCTGTAAAACAAATTAAAGAAATGAACAAAATTGCCTATAGCAAAGGATATCTAATAGATTCTCCTCGGCTTAAGTAATGAATCAAAAAGGGAGGGTGCTAATTTGAAGTGGCAGACATTTATGAATTCAGTGCACCAATTTATTTCTCCACCTGTAGATACCTGCTTAACATGTAATAAACGTGTAAAACAGTTGAACACTTCTTTAGCCATATGCGAGGAGTGTACGAGGACTATTCCTTGGATTGCGAAGCCGCGCTGCGGGGTATGCGGCAGACATATAGGTTGTCCTGATTGCACACGCCCTGCGGCTGCCCAGCGGGCTATTGTATGCAACCGCAGCAGTGTCGCTTATAACGCCCAGATGAGAGAGTGGCTTGCGCAGTATAAATATCGCGGAAATGAGAGATATGCCGAACTTCTAGCTAAGATGTTAGAGCGGGCATACACCGGCATGAAGCGGGAGTTTACGAATACCCATTTTAAGTGGAAAATAGACTTCATTACCTTTGTACCTGTCAGTCAAGTTCGTCTATCAGAACGGGGCTTTAACCAAGCTGAAATGCTAGGGTCCATATTATCGAGGAAACAGCGCATACCATTGATTCCTCTATTGGAGCGAAGACGCCATACCGTTAAACAAAGCTTCAAGAGCAGGCACGAGCGCATTCAAGATATGCAAGGGATTTTTCAGCTTCACTCGTCAGCTGTTCAGCGCATGAAGGACGTACTCAATTCTTATTCATCATCTACAAGTCCTCTTCCCCTCCGTATATTGCTCGTTGATGATATTTATACAACAGGCAGCACTGTAAATGCTTGTGCCCATATTTTGAAGGAAGCCGGTCTATCATTGAACATGCCATTAGAAGTATATTGCTTGACATGGGCGCGGTCTTGACACTATATTATTCCATGAAAATACTGTCGATTTTCCCATAGACGTCATACCCAAAATAAGGTAATCTAAAGAAAATATGAGAAATAGATGTAGGGGGCTTAAGGTGTAATGGATATTGGCAACTGTCCTCGATGTGGTCGTCTTTTTGCGTTGAATTTTAGAGATATATGCGGGAATTGTATAAAAGAAATTGAAGTAGAATATGAGAAATGCGCTGATTATTTAAGGGAGCATAGGACTGCTACGTTATTGGAACTATCCGAAGCCACCGGTGTTACGACCAAACAGATTACTCGCTTCGTTAGAGAAGGGCGAATTTCTGTAGTTCAAGCCCCTAATTTAATGTATCCTTGCGAAGTTTGCGGCACGTTAATTAGAGAAGGCACTATGTGTGACTCGTGTCGAACGAGATTAACTAAGGATTTGACGAGTGCGCTCAATGATTCTCAGTCTTTTGATAAGGGGAACGTTACTGGTCATGGGGCTTACAGTGCTCTTGATCGAAGAAAAAACTAAAATCGCATGCAGCTATTAAAATTACTTCATTTATGGCCGATAAACTTAGTAAAGATTATCGGTCTTTTTATTTTGGAAGGAAGGTGAGCACATTATGAAAATTAATGAGACGGGACGGATTGGAGCAATAAATTCATATCAGCGGAATGTAGAAGCTCGTGAAAATTTTACGGGTAAAAAAAATCGCCAAAAGGATCAGGTTTCCATTTCGCCTGAAGCAAAAGAAATGCTGGAAGCTCAGAACCAAGTACAAGATCCACAGCGTGCTGAACGTATAAATGACTTGAAACAATCAGTAGCGACGGGAACGTACTACGTCGATGCTGCTAAAATTGCTGAGAAGCTGTTGCCTTATTTTAAAATCAATGATAATTCGGGTGAGAATAAGTGAGTATACAGCATGTAATTTCAACCATGGAACGGTTAACTGAATTGCATCAACAATTGTTTGATTCCGGTGAAGAGAAGAAGCAGGCGATCATTAAGAACGATATTGAAAAACTAACTCAAATCATGACTCAAGAGAATCGTCTCCTTAAGCAGGTTGCAGAAGTGGAAAAAGAACGGGTAGATGCTGCTTATGCTTTTCTTCATGAGAAAGGAATTCGTTCACAGCTCAATTTAACTGTGACGGAACTTTTACGGCTCGTATTTAACGTAGAGGAAAGGTTTCAATTGCAAGATTCACAAAATCGCTTGTTAAATGTAATTCATGCTTTGAAAAGACAGAACGAAGTTAATCAGCAATTAATTCATCATGCATTAGAGTTTATAGATTTTTCATTAAATGTGTTTGTCGGGGCAGAGGACGATCTTATTTATCAAAATCCAGCACATCAATCGTCAAATTTGAAAAAAAATAATTTTTTTGATACAAGAGCTTAATTTTTCTCTATTCTGAGGAGGGATACGATGACTTCAACATTTATGGGCTTAGAAACGGCGAAACGAAGCCTGTTTGCAAATACGGCAGCAATGAATACTACAGGTCACAACATTGCCAATGCAAATACACCAGGCTATTCACGTCAGGTCGTAGGATTGGTAGCTTCTCGTCCGATTGAGGCACCTGGGCTATTTAATAAGTCCACAGCTCCTGGACAGCTAGGAACAGGTGTGGAATATAACTATATCAAACGAGTACGTGAATCATTCCTTGATGATCAATATTGGGATGCTAATAAATCTTTAGGGGAATGGGAAGTTCAAGCGGACACTCTCTCAAAGCTTGAGAAAGTGTTCAACGAACCATCCGATTCAGGCCTCTCGACTGTATTAAATAATTTTTGGAACTCATGGTCCAGTCTAAGTAAAGATCCTGAAAATGTGACATCGAGGAAAATTGTGAGGGAAAACGCTCTGGCATTAGTAGATGCGTTCAATGAAACGAGTAAGAAATTAACCGATATGCAAGATGATCTAACTCAAAGGGTCTCCGTAACTGCCGATCATATCAACACATTGACAAGTCAGATTGCCCAATTAAACGATGAGATTATGAGGATAGAAGGACAGCGTGATAATGCTAACGATCTACGAGATCAACGCGATTTGATTATCGATGAGTTGTCTAAGCTAACAAATGTGAGTGTCACTGAACAATCAGATGGATATACGGTTGTTGCTGGTGGTCTGCAATTGGTAAGCGGCAATAACTCAGTGCAGACGACTGCTGCAGACTGGGAAGGGGCTTACAGTGCGAATACGTTAATCAGTGGAGATGTGTTTGGGACCATTAAATCTCGAGATGTTCTTGTTAAGAATTATTTAGATCAATTGAATGACATGGCTAATACAATTACTAATGGAGAGATTACCGTTACAATTCCGGCGGGTTCAGTTCTTCCGGATAACACAGTTCTTGACGGCGTTACTTATACTGGTGCAAACCGTACATTGACAAGCGACCTTACTGTGACCGTTAAAGGTCTTAATGAACTTCATCAGCTTGGATATATTTTTGGAACAGGAACACCACCAGCAACAGCACCGGCTTTTTTCGTTTCGCAAGATGGCGGACCGATCACTGCTGCTTCAATAGGCTTAAATCCTGTAATTCAAAATGATCCTAGTCAAATCGCATCATCTCTTCGTACGATAACGCTTACCCCCCCTGCAGTAGGTGAAGAAACGGTAACGGGAAATAACACAATTGCTCTCTTAATATCAGGATTAAAGAGTGTCCCTTTTAAATTTAATGGGACTTCGAGTAACAATGGTATTGCAACCGGAACGGTTGATGATTATTATCGTTCTATTATTGGACAACTAGGCGTTGAAAGCGAAGAAGCGACTCGTCAGCAAACGAATAACCAGTTGCTTGTTGACCAAGTCGACTCAAGAAGACAATCGGTTAGCGGTGTATCTACAGACGAAGAAATGACGAATTTAATTAAATTTCAGCATGCATACGCTGCGGCGTCCAGGTTCATGACAACTGTGGACCAAAACTTAGATAAAGTAATCAATAGTATGGGTATGGTAGGTAGATAGAATTAGGAGGCGATTAATATGGCATTACGTGTAACTCCAGGTATGATGAATTTGCAAATGTTGCGTAATATCAATAATAATCTGATTAGAATGGACAAGAATCAAAATATCTTGTCCACGGGAATGAAGCTTAATAAGCCATCAGATGACCCAGTGGGGATTACTTACTCGTTAAGATATCGCAGCGATTTAGCATTAAACGATCAATTTCAAAAAAATGCAGATGCTGCTACATCTTGGCTGAATAATACAGATACCGCGTTATCCCAAGTAAATGATATAGTGCAACGTGCAAATGAGCTGCTAGTGCAAGGGATTAATGGAACAAATCCACAAGAGGGATTAGATGCTATTAATGTCGAACTCAAACAAATTTACGAACAACTTGTAAATGTCGGTAACAGTCAGATCGGAGATAAATATATATTTAATGGCCAATTAACGGACAAGCCGCCATACGATCCTGCGACTGCCAATAATCAAGATACGGACACAGCTGGTATTAATTATCAATTCACTGAGGGTGGTGCGCCTATACAAATTAATGTTACTGGACAGGACGTATTTGGAGCTTCCACGGATTCTGATAATTTGTTTGCTATCCTAAAAAGAGTTCAAGCGGATTTTAGTGCTGGTAAGCAGAGCGCAGCTTCAGGTGAACTTGATTTACTAAAAAGCCGGTTGATCAAAATAAATGAAGCAAGGTCAGAAATCGGAGCAAAAACAAACAGAATAGATCTAATTAGTACTCGTCTGGATGATATGAAACAAAATTTAACCGACATGCAGACTAAGACAGAAGATGCTGATTATGCTGAAACAATTATGAAAATGAAGCAAGACGAAAGTGTATATCAGGCTTCACTCGCAACTAGCGCGAAAATAGTTCAAACAACACTTCTGGATTACCTGCGTTAATTGTTGAACGGTAGAGGTGTCCTATTATGAATCTTCAACGTCTTTCTATTCGCCAAACCTACGCAAATATAGGAATGGAGACCAGACAAGCTCAGCTGAATATAGAATCACCATCAGGAGATTTGGAAGTTGAAAGTCCGCCGGCTGCGATGGAAGTGAATACAACACCTGCTGAACTATCAGTAGATAGCTCAAGGGCTTGGATGGCCCTTGGCAAAGGAAATCACTTGGAATGGCTCCATATGATTTCTAGCCAAATGCATCAAGAATTTTTGCTCAATGTTTCGCGAATTGTTGATGAAGGCAACCAATTGGCTCAGTTTAAGCACAGCACGATTGCGGATATGATGGCTCAACGTATGCAGGAACAGTCTAGTATACAGTATAACGGAGAAGCATCTTTTCATAATGTAGATCTTCAATATACGCCCTCACATATCGATATCAACTGGACAAGGCATGATCCCCAGATTAATTATACTCCGCATCGTCCCCAAGCTAAGTATGAACCTGGCGGAGTAGACATTTATTTGAAAAATAAAAATAGCATACAAATGTGGGTTAGCAATTATGACTTATATGGTTAGTTAAGAAGCTATAGCTGTAAAGCTGTAGCTTCATTTCATAAGGAGGCAGTCGAATGCTAGACAATTTTAATAATATGAAACTCTCATTCGAAGGAAGTATACTCGGATTTGAAAATTTAGATATGTTTTTGCTAGAAACCGTCGAAGACACACCATTTGCTTATTTGAAAAGCCTTGAAGATGAGAATATTTCCTTTTTGGTAACATCCCCTTTTCAATGGTATGGAGACTATGAAATTAAACTCAGTGAATCTCTAAAAAACAAGCTGCAGATTATGAAACCTGAAGACACTCTCGTTTTGAATATAGTCACCATAAGAGGTGATTTGCGATCCTCAACGGTTAATCTCTTAGCCCCATTGATTATCAATATTAATAAGTTTATTGGGAGTCAGTATGTGGTCCAAGAGAAAACAAAATTTAGAACGGATTGTCCCTTAATCATGAGTCATATTAGAGAAGAAGGGGAGGGGGAATGATGCTTATCCTTTCACGGAAACGGGGCCAATCTATTTTAATAAATAACGACATCGAAATATATATTGCTTCTATTGAGGGAGATAATATCAAAGTAGGGATAAGGGCCCCTGAGGACATTGTCATATTAAGAAAAGAATTGGTGGAAGAAGTGCAAGCCAATAATCAGGAAGCTAGCTCGGCGCATGTAGATCCGAATTTATTGAAAAAAATGAAATTTTAAGTTTTTTTATAAAAGGTATAAACTTCCTCTCTTAACATCCGATATATATATTGTAAGGCGAGATTGCCTACTTCACAAGGATGTGAAATTTTAAAACTCAAGGAGGAACAAATCAATGATTATTAACCACAATCTTAACGCGATGAACGCTCATCGTAATCTGGTGTTCAACAACACACAACAAGGTAAATCCAGTGAGAAACTTTCTTCTGGTTACCGCATCAACCGTGCTGCTGACGATGCTGCAGGTCTTTCAATCTCTGAGAAAATGCGTGCACAAATTAAATCTTTGAACCAAGGTCAACGTAACGCACAAGACGGTGTATCTCTTGTACAAACGGCTGAAGGTGCAATGGGTGAAGTTTCTGACATGCTTGGTCGTATGAAAGAGCTTGCAGTTCAAGCAAACAATGGTACATACAACGCATCGGACCTTGCGGCTATGAATTCCGAGTACACAAGTTTGAAAAATGCAATTGACGGTATCGCTAATAACACTAAATTTAATGGTATTTCATTGCTTGATGGCACTGGTCCGACAGTTACGATTCAAATTGGTGGTACTGCATCTGAATCTGTCCTTATGAATCTCGGTAATATCAAAGTTACAGCTGCAGGTTTAACTCTTGGTAATTTAAGTTCGGCTACGTTTGCTGCGGCTGAGCTTTCAGCAGTTGATACAGCAATTGGTACAGTAAATACAGCACGTTCTACCTTGGGTGCATTCCAAAACCAATTGGAGCATGTATACAACAACTTGGGAGCTACTTCAGAGAACCTTCAAGCTGCTGAATCACGTATCCGTGATACAGATATGGCTTCTGAAATGATGAATTACACTAAATTCAATATCTTGCAACAAGCTTCTACTGCTATGTTGGCACAAGCTAACCAAGCGCCTCAAGGCGTATTGCAATTATTGCGTTAATATTAAGCGAAAAGCCCACGATTTTGCGTGGGCTTTTTTTTTTTCAGGAGGAAACGAATCGTATGCAAATATCGGTTTGCATGATTACTAGAGATGAAGAAGATCATATCGAGAGAGCGTTAGACAGTGTGCCTGATCACTTTGAAGTCATTGTACTTGATACTGGATCCCAAGATCGAACTGTAGAAATTGCGAGAAGCAAAGATGCCTCGGTCTACCAAGAGAGCTGGAACAATGATTTCTCTTTGTCAAGAAATTCCTCAATTAAGAAAGCTACTGGAGATTACGTATTAATATTAGATGCTGATGAAACGCTGTCTGATGATATTGAAAAGCAGATATATGAATATATACAACAATACCCTGATGAAGCGGCATCAGCAGTCATTATTAATCATGTCGATAATGAAAGCACGAGACATAGAATGGGGAGATTTTTTCCTAGGACTTCTGATTTCCATTACAGGGGGATGGTCCATGAACAAATATATAAAGGAAATGACCCAGCCCCATTAAGGACTAGTGGAATTACTATTCATCATTATGGTTATGAGCAAGAAACATACAAAAAAAAGAATAAACTTGATAGATATATTAATCTCTATCAATCTCATTTAGCGGCAACGCCTGATGATAGTTATATGCACTATCAATTGGGGAAATTATACTATTCAAATAAAGAATACTCAAAGGCTTACGAAGCCTTTTTATATGTTATAAATCAGCAGGAATATGACAAACTATATTTCCCACCGATGCTTGTTCAGTTTGCTTATACACTTAAGGAATTAGGATTGAGCAAAGAATCATACGAATTTACTTCTTCTTTCCTAGACCAATATCCATCTTTTCCTGATCTACCCTTTGTTTTAGGTGTACTATCAATGGATTGCGGTTATTTAAATACAATAGAATACTATTTCAAACTTGCGTTATCCATTGGTGAGACCAATCATTACAGTTCTGTAGAGGGTGTAGGGAGTTATCGAGCTGCTCATAATCTAGGTGTGTTCTACGAGGTTTTGGGTAACACAGAGTTAGCTATTGAATATTACAAAAAGGCTTGGCAGTATAATTACCCTCCATCTATAGAAAGATTGGAGTTTCTTTCAAAAATAGTATAAAGTAATTTGGAAAATTTTCGATATATATATTAAGAAGAAAAGTTAAGAGGGGGTTGGAATTATGGTAATGAGAATAACTGGAATGGCATCAGGAATGGACATTGACAAAATGGTTAGCGATTTAATGAATGTTGAAAAGATACCACAGACTAAGTTACGTCAAAAGAAAGACTTGCTTAGCTTTCAAATGGATTTATATCGTGAAGTAAATACAAAAGTGGCATCCTTACGTGATTCTCTGGATCAAATTCGTTACAGCAGTAACATGACCGGTATGAAAGCAACATCTTCATCTACAGATGTGACGGCTTCTCCTGTTTCGTCCGTTTCGGCTTCAACGATTACGGTAAAAGTTAATCAATTGGCAAGCAGTGCACAATATACAACTTCCGCGGTTTCTAAATTAGGTTTTATAGGGAACAGTGTTAGTGCTGCAACAAATATTCAAGCGGGTGTTAATGATAGCCTTGCAGTGGCATTAGATGGAACAACGAAGGTAATTACATTAGCTCCAAATGTCTATGACCCTGCTCAATTGCAAAGTGAACTACAGATAGAAATTGATAAAGCGTTTGGATCAGGACGAATAAATGTAGGTCTGAATGGCTCTAATCAACTTAGCCTCGATCCAGTTGCAATTAGCACCGGGTACCAGCCCCAAGTTACGGTGTATGATATAAATGGCGGCTTAGGAAATTTAGGTTTTACGCCTGGGCAGTCGTTTCGATTGAACATTAATGCACCTTTAAGTGACATGGCATCCAAATTTGGAAATGGAACTACGTTATCGGTTCCAGGGCAATTTACGGTTTCTAACGGGACAACAACTGCAACTATAGATTACGACTCTACTGATACGATCCAATCTATAATGAACAAAGTGAATAGCTCATCAACTAACGTGACGATGAGCTTTGACGCAGCAAGTGATTCATTTACTTTTAAAAGCAAATTGACAGGTGCTGCTTCTCAAATCTCATTAAACGACACATCGGGTAATTTTTTGCAAGCAATAAATGCAAATGGTGCTTCTGTACAAGGGAGCGATGCTTCCATAGATATTACTCAAGATGGAGGAGCTACGCAAACGATAACCCAGTCTTCCAACAAATTCACTTATAATGGAATTGCTTATTCATTAAATAAAGTAACGACCAATGATGTGACGATTACAGTAGCAGGAGATGCGGATAGCATTGTCAATAAAATAAAAAATTTTGTTAATTCCTATAATGATTTAATGGATTTGGTTAATCGTCGTTTAGCAGAGATGCCTTCAAGAGATTACGCTCCTTTAACCGATGATCAGAAGAGCTCGATGAGTGAGTCTGACATAGCAAATTGGAACGCAAAAGTAAAGCAAGGATTGCTTTCGAATTCTGATGATTTAAAAAACATTAAAAATTCGTTACGAGAATTGTTAACTAAATCTGTGGATGGAGTTTCATCGGATTTTAACGCATTATATAAGATTGGAATTACAACGGTTCCATATGTGGTAGGAAATCAACAAGATGCAGGAAAATTGCAAATTGATGAAACGAAGTTAAGAGACGCTATTGCCCAGAATCCTACTGCTGTCTCGAACCTATTTACAAATAATCCAGGTCTCGAAAGTCAACAAGGAATTGCTGTTACGATGTTTAATCGAGCAAACGACATGCTTTCATCTCTCATTAAAAAGGGAGGAAAAGCAACTTCAATGATATATGATGATGTGACCACCGATTTAGGAAAACAAGTATATAATCTTGAATTAAACATTTCAGATTGGAATAGTAAATTGTCTAAAAAAGAAGATGATTACTATAAGAGATTCAGTGATATGGAACAAGCAATTCAGAAAAGTAATGCTCAAATTAGTTGGTTATCATCACAAATGGGTGGCTAAGGAGGTGTAGAAAGTGGAGATCCAAAACACAGTTTTGATAAATCAAATAAAACCTGTGGATACTAATCTTCCAGTCATCCGTGCCGCTGGTGAATATGAAGTGTTAAAAGATAAACAAAAACATGAAATTCTATCTATTTCGGAGAATGCCCTTGTACATGCGATTGAAAAGGCAAATAAGGCAGTACAAGGCACTCCACATGTGTTTAATTACAAAGTACATGAACCAACGGGAGAATTGATTGTACAAGTATTAGATAAGGATACAAATGAAGTTATTCATGAAATTCCATCAGAAAAATATCTTGAACTTGTGGATAAATTACAGGAATTAACAGTAGGTGCAATCATCGACAAGAAGAGGTGACATGCTGCATGTTGCAACAAGCAGCTCAAAATCAATACTTAAACTCACAAGTGCAAACGGCATCCCCAGGGGATTTGACATTAATGTTATATAACGGGTGTCTACGATTTATGAAGATGGGTGTTATTAGTATTGAGCAAGGCAAAATAGAGGAGAAACATTATAATTTAACGAGGGCATTAAATATTATTGAAGAATTACAAGTGACATTAGATATGAAATATGACATTTCTCAGAATTTGTTTGCCTTATATGACTATGTGACGAGACTAATAACTACAGCCAGTTTAAAACTTGATGTTGAGAAGTTGCAAGAAGCTATTACCCTTATGTCAGAACTAAGAGATACTTGGGCCAGTGCTTTGAAGCAAGTGAAGATGGAGACTTGATATGACTGTAGAGGATTCAAGTGAATTATTGCTAGTCGTTCAGTCTCTGCTTCATACAAGTAAACAAATTGTAGGATTAAACCTTAATGATGATCTCAATGATCATCTACTATTCAAATTACAGAATGAACAAGAACTGCTTCGAAATAAAGCTACAGACATCTTAGAAATGAAACCAGAGTTAATGTCGAATGAGGTACGAATTATATTGCAAGAATGTGTAACCATAGAGAAGCGAATTTCACATTCTTTAAATCTTCAGAAAAATCGTATCCAAAATATATTAAATCCTTCCGATAAAAGTAAAATACCTAAAAATGGATATCTGACAGAGGCACATAACTACATTGGATATTTTATTGATAACCATTTATAAAATTATTTTTTATCATACTTATTAGTACCTCAGCTACTATGAAGAAAGGAAAAGGCCTCCTGAATGTCAGGAGGCCCTCTTTCTATTACAGAGTCCTATTGTAGAGGAAAGGTAATTTTACTGCATATGAATATTGTTTTTGAAATTGTTTAAAAAATGATTGATAAACTTCAGCTGGAGGATTGCTTGAAGCAAGTATTCCAATTAATTCAGGTGACGGATTTGATTCTAGTGCGTACTCAAGCAGAGAAACCCCATCCTCCCAATTTTGATGTTTCAGGCAAAAGAAGGCCAATTCTTTAGCACCTTCCCCATTCAATGCCCCGTTTTCTAGTAAAACACTGAGGTATTCCAGGGCTATGTCACTTCTTGTAATAAGCAGCATTCTTTCCGAAACTAGATGAAGAAGTTTGCTATCTGCACAATGCTCAATTATTTTATTGAACAAATCTGTGTAGTTCATAGTAAACATACGAATAAGTACTTCTGCAAGATGAGGATAAGTGCTATCATCTATATCGACTTCAACATGGTTGTCATTTACAACTTGAATGAGTTGATCTGCTACCATCTGAAGGTTGTTAGCTTTATCGTTCGTACAAAGATTAAGATATTGATTGTCTTGATAAATAATTGAAGCGGTAAGCGCTAAATCTGTTGAAAGTAATGATTGATCATTTTTGAGCTGCCAAGCTTGCTCAGGCAATGGTTGATTCATAACAAGTGAATAGTTTATATTGTCAGCAAATGTCAATGAGACATTTAAATGATGGCACTGCAACCAAAAGTGATGAGATAGCTGCTTCTGTCCGATTGATAGAGATATTCGAAGTAGAAATATACAGATATCAGGCTGATCTGTAGAATAAAGCTGTTGCAACAATTGAATAACTTTTTGCTCGTTTTCATGGTTAGTTAACGTTTGAAGAAGCAGTCGCAGGCAAATGTGATCAGTAGGATCACATTGGATAGCCTTCGTTAAATGAAATACAAGCTTATGTAAATCATCTTGCTTTCTAGCGATATCGGCTATCATCTGATGGGGTATGAGTCGTCCATAGTTCGGTTGAGTTATCCAATAAGGACGATCGATTTTTTCACACTCATCTGCAATTGCGATAGCTTTTTCAAAACATGCCATTGCATCTGTGTACATACCGAAGTGATTAAGCAATATACCCTCTAAGCAATAATAGTCCGAATAACCACTCCACCTATTTTGTGCATCTTTTATCAACCGATAAGCATCGGCGAATAGATTTTCGCTCACTAGGGTGCCTACCAAGCGATCAACCAAGTGAGTATACCATGTATGTTCGGGTTTTGATTTTGATAGTGATTTTTTGTAATATTTCAGAGCCTCTTTATTACGTCCAGAGTTTCTATACTCATTAGCAAGTACGAAACAGTAATATGGATTGTTCAGAGATTCTTTACTTTTTGCTTTCTCGAGAATGGATAAATTTCTTTTTGTTTTCTCTTTCTCAGCAACAACGTTATTTTGATATCCCGTATGAAATATAGTGAATGAATAAGTTTCAAATGATATATTACCCTGTCTGGACACAAGTTGTTCGTGGATAGATTCTTTATAATAAATCCCATTGTTAAGAAAAATTCGAGTTCCGGAAGATTCCAATAAATGGTGGTTTCCGTTGCCAAGGAAATTCATGATTCTTAATATAAATGCTCTTGGATTTGAATCCGAGACTGATGATAGAAAGTCACGCAATTCTTGATGTCCAGTAGGCTGCACATATTCATCAGCATCTAATACTAATATCCATTTTCCTGTCGCATGTTTCAGTGATTCATTCCGAGCGGCGGAAAAATCATTGGACCACTTAAAATCATAGACTTTGTCGGTGTGATACATTGCTATTTCTTTCGTTCGATCAGTTGACCCTGTATCTACAATGACTATTTCATCGACAAGTGTCGATACACTTTCCAGACAGCGTGCCAATACTTTCTCTTCATTTTTTACAATCATACATAATGATATCAGTTTTTCCATTTATCGAACCTCCATGGTGTATATGTTATATATATCGGATTTTCTTGCTCAATATAAAATATTTTTCTGAAAAAATGTTGATGGTAAAATGTTTAAACTTCAATTTTTGCCGGAAGAACAGATTATCTCACGAAGAAAGTAACGATTGATTTTTTATTGGTAATTTTTAACAGTTAAATACAACTAACAATTAGTCGATAAATATATTATGTAAGTATATAGGTCTTTAGTGGGTATAGAATGGAGAAAAATCACATTATGGAGAAGCAGACAATTCAAGAACTTATTCAAATTGGCAGTATAGACGAGGCCAAGAGATTAATGTCGGAGTTTGAACAGACAAATCCTACAGTTGAAGATGTTGAAATTTATACAATCAAAGCAGCTATTGCGGTAGCGGAAAATAATTTACAAGAGGCTGAAGACCAGCTGCTTAAAGGAATACTCCTTGACCCTAATTATGACGATCTGCTATTTAATTTGGGTTATGTTTACAAGTTGCGTGGTGACTATAGTCAATCTAGTACCTATTTTGAAAAGGCTTTAGCTGCTACAAAAAATATAGAGCTCATTGATCTAATAAAAGAATATATCACTGAAAATAATAGTATCACTTCAACTACAAAGCCTCTCGTTAGCATTGTAATTTTGGCATATAACAAACTAGAGTATACCAAGTTATGTATAGAAAGCATTTATAGATTTACAAGTAACATTGATTACGAACTTATTGCTGTCAATAATGCTTCTACAGACGGCACGCAAGAATATTTCGAATCTCTTCCAGGTAATGTAAGAGTGATCCATTTGCCTCGGAATCTTGGCCCTGTAGGAGGATTTAACGAAGGATTGAAGGCAGCAAGAGGGAAATATACAGCAGCTGTCTGCAATGACTTTATTTTTACACCTCGGTGGATGGATAACCTTCTTGCCTGCATTAAATCAGATCCTACCATTGGATTCGTCTCGCCAGGTGCGAACTATATAAGTAACCATCAAAAAATTGACGGAACGTACACAAACATTGATGAAATGCTTGAGTTTGCCGAGCAATACAACCATTCTGATCCACGAAAATGGGAGGAACGTGTGCGTCTTTTACCCTGTGTATTAATGGCTCCTACAGACTTACTTAGAGATATCGGATATTTCGATACGCGATTTTATTTCGGTGAATTCGCGGATGACGATATCAGCTTCCGTATTCGCAGAGCGGGATATAAACTGGTGTTTTGTAGAGACACGTTTACTTATCATTTTGGTTCGGTTACGGTCGGCACTAATCAAGTAGAGAACAATTCCTTGCAGGTCAGTCGAGAAATATTCAAAGAGAAACATGGTATCGATTCTTGGTCCGAAGCAGGATATAGTCCCCAATTATTAGGCGCTTTGTCTGTTCGTTTATCTGACTATAAGGCCAAGATATTAGGGATAAACACTCGTTGTGGCGGTAACCCTCTCCAATTAAAGAATATGCTTCGAGAAAGAGGCGTTAGTAGTATTTCCATCACTAACTACTGTTTGAATGAGAAATATCTTATAGATCTGAATACTGTCTCGGATCATGTGATAGTCGGTGACCTAACAGACATATCCAAACATGTACCGTCTACTGAAACTTTTGACTATGTTGTGTTTGAACATGAAGCAGGCGTGTTCCAAGGTCAGCCAGAGTTACTTTCTCAGCTGTCATCACAACTAGATTTCGGAGGTCAAATGGCTGTCTCTCTATCGTATTCCAAGGTGGAACAATCTTCTATGCAAGCAGATGTACAAGCTATTGCACAGGCTGGTTTTCAAGTTATGAGTTCAATAGTTGTTCCTAATGCAACAAATGGTTATGACCTACTAATTACAGCAAGAAAGGGTGTGTAGATGGATGAAGGCAGTCATATTGGCAGGAGGATTAGGAACAAGACTTAGCGAGGAGACAATAGTAAAGCCGAAGCCGATGGTGGAAATCGGTCCGCAACCGATTTTGTGGCATATCATGAAGCTGTATTCACATTACGGTATTAACGATTTTGTTATTTGTCTCGGATATAAAGGATATTTAATTAAAGAGTATTTTTCGAATTATTTTTTACATACGTCTGATGTAACATTCGACATGAAAACGAATGAAATGCACGTACACCGCAACAATTCAGAGTCGTGGAGAGTGACTCTCGTTGATACAGGCGACCATTCCATGACAGGCGGAAGGTTAAAGCGAGTACAGCCATACGTAGGAGATGAAACATTTTGTTTTACTTACGGTGACGGGTTAAGTGATGTCAATATTGCTGAACTAATAAATTTCCATAAACAAAGTAAGCGACTTGCGACTGTAACGACTGTTCGGCCTCCTGGACGTTTCGGAGCGGTCGATTTGGAAGAGGGACGTGTCGCAGGCTTTAAAGAGAAACCAGAGGGTGACGGGAACTGGATTAATGGTGGATTCTTTGTCCTTGAGCCTGGTGTGTTTGATTATATTTCAGGTGACGATACTTTATGGGAACATGAACCAATGGTTAATTTGGCGAAAGATAATGAGATGTCCGCCTTCCAGCACTCTGGTTTCTGGCAACCGATGGATACGCTCAGGGATAAGATGAAGCTAGAAGAGCTTTGGCAAATGGGCGCTGCACCATGGAAAGTGTGGGAATGATGAGCATGGATTCATTCTGGAAGGGAAAAAAAGTTCTAGTTACTGGACACACCGGTTTTAAAGGAAGTTGGCTATCCATCTGGTTACAGCATTTGGGAGCAGACGTAGTCGGATATGCGCTTGCCCCAGAAGCACGGCCAAATTTATTTGAAGCGGCTTCCGTGGAGAGTGGCATGCAGTCTGAACTTGGAGATTTGAATGACTATGGACGTTTAGTGAGACTAATGAAAGAGACAAGCCCTGACATTGTATTCCATTTAGCAGCACAACCACTGGTACGTCTTTCGTATGATCAGCCTATTGCGACCTTTGCCACGAATGTGATGGGGACAGTTCATGTCCTCGAAGCTGCTCGGCAAACAGAATCTATTCAGGTCGTTCTGAATATCACGAGTGACAAATGTTATGACAACCCAGGAGACGTCATCAAGGGATTTAAGGAATCCGATCCGATGGGTGGCGCCGACCCTTACAGTGCAAGCAAAGGGTGTGCAGAAATCGTAACTTCGTCCTATTTGAAATCGTATTACGCTGATAACGGCAAATCACTTGCATCGGCTAGAGCAGGGAATGTTATTGGAGGCGGGGATTGGGCGAAGGATCGAATTATTCCTGATCTAATTAGAGCGGCACAACGACAAGAGCCTTTGTATATCCGCTATCCGAATGCCGTACGACCTTGGCAGCATGTGCTCGATTGCTTACACGGTTATTTATTGCTAGTGGAAAAGCTGTGGACCAACGGTTCTGAGTTCGCAGGTTCTTGGAACTTTGGCCCGAGCGAACAAGCTGTTGTATCTGTATCGGATTTAGTTGAACAAGGGCGAGCGGGATTACAGAAGGATGTTCGTGTCGTCTACGAAAAGAGTCCTCAGCTGTACGAAGCAAAGTCCTTAATGCTGAATAGCGACAAAGCGCGTACTCAGTTGGATTGGAATATCAAGTTGCAGGTTCAAGAGGCTGTTGAGTGGACGATGGAGTGGTACAATCACTATTTTATGCATGACGATATGCGAGATTTTACAGTGCAACAAATCATACGTTTTAGAGATAAGGAGCTGTCCGATCATGTCAAGTCAACTGTGCCGATTGTGCGGAGAACCTCTTAAACATACATTTATAGATTTAGGTATTTCGCCGATGGCAAATTCTTATGTGAAAACTGAGCGGCAGATGGAATACATGTATCCCCTTCGAACCTTCGTTTGCGAGCATTGCTTTCTAGTACAAACCGAAGATTATGAGACGCCAGATCATATTTTTACTGAGTATGCATATTTCAGCAGCTTCTCGGATAGTTGGCTTCAACATTGTCGTACATATGTCAACGCTATGATGGAGCGTTTTGGATTGTCCACCGAAAGTCAAGTCATTGAGATTGCGAGTAACGACGGTTACTTGCTTCAATATTTTGTTGAGAAAAATGTGCCAGTCTTAGGCGTGGAACCTGCGGCAAATGTTGCGCAGACTGCAATAGATAAAGGGGTTCCGACAGTTGTAGACTTTTTTGGAACCCGGTTGGCCGAGTCGTTAGTCCAGCAAGGGAAACGTGCGGATCTATTATTGGGTAACAATGTTCTTGCACATGTACCGCAATTGAATGATTTTGTCGCTGGAATGAAGATGATTCTGAAACCGGATGGCATCATCACGATGGAATTTCCTCATCTGATGAAACTCATGGAGAACAATCAGTTCGATACAATTTATCATGAGCATTTCTCTTACTTATCATTAACGACTGTATGTAAGCTGTTCGAAAAGCATGAAATGGTTATTTTCGACGTCGAACAGTTGGCTACTCATGGCGGGTCTCTACGCATTTATGTTACTCATGCTGATCGTCGTGATGTTCAGTTATCACATCGTGTATCAGAATTATTAGATCAAGAATCACAGTACGGGTTGACGGAACTCTCAACTTATGAACGATTTCATCACCAGGTCGTGAAGCTGAAACGGCAATTATTATCTTTCCTCATTGAACAGAAGAACAAAGGCAAGAAGATAGTTGGCTACGGAGCTCCTGCAAAAGGAAATACGCTTATTAACTACTGCGGTATCGACCGAGATTATATTGACTATACGGTAGATCGAAATACGTACAAGCAAGGTCACTATTTACCGGGTTCTCGAATACCTATTTATGATCCTGAACATTTAAAACAAACGAAGCCGGACTTTCTCTTTATTCTTCCGTGGAACATTAAGGAAGAGATTATAGAGCAAACTCAATTCATTCGAGAGTGGGGCGGACGTTGGATATTAGCTGTACCAGAATTGATGGTGATGGAATGAAATTCTCAGAAACATCGCTCCATGGAGCTTATATCATTGATATCGAACCTGTGACTGATATTCGAGGATATTTTGCAAGAACCTATTGCGAAAAAGAGTTTAACGAGCTCGGTCTTAAGGTACCGTTTGTCCAATGTAATGTTTCATATAATCATAACCGAGGTACTCTGAGGGGCATGCATTACCAACAGACGCCTTATGAAGAAACTAAATTGATTCGGTGTATTCGAGGCGCTATCTATGATGTAATTATCGATATTCGTCCAGAATCTCCTACATACATGCAGTGGATTGGTGTCGAATTATCAGAGCATAATAATAGGTCACTCTATGTGCCCGAGGGCTTCGCACATGGCTTTCAAACCTTGGAAGATCGAACGGAGGTCTTCTATCAGATGGGTGCGTTTTACGTGCCCGAATCCGGTAGGGGAATTCGTTGGAATGACCCAGCTTTTGGTATTCAGTGGCCGCTATCAAATCCGATTATGAGTGACCGAGATCGGCAATATTCGGATTGGAAGGAGTCCTAGACAAGCATGAGAACGACTGTTATAGGTGCAAAAGGTTTTATCGGCAGACATTTAGTATCCAGTCTCGAGTTGCTAGGGCATGAACTTTACACACCAGAAAAAAATGATAATGCCATTTTCGATCAGCCACTAGGTCATGTGATTTACTGTGCAGGAGTAACTTCGGATTTTAGAAGTCGTCCATTCGACACGATCCGAGCGCATGTCAGTTTGCTGGCTGATTTGTTGGAACGAGCGCAATTTGAATCTTTTGTCTACCTTTCTTCGACAAGAGTGTATGCAAACGAGCCCGATACTTCTATTGGTTCAGTTAGCCAGACTCTTCATGTGAACCCTCATCATGCTGAAGATTTATTTGGAATATCGAAGTTAATGGGAGAATCTCTTTGCTTGCAAACCTCACGTAAGAACGTCAGAATTGCTCGTGTTTCAAATGTTTGCGGCGATGATTTTGAATCAAATAATTTTATTTACTCTATTATCAAGGATGCATTAAGCAAAGGTGAGATCATTCTAAGAAGCTCTCTAGATTCAGCGAAAGATTATATTAGCATACATGATGTTGTTCAGTTATTAATCAATATTTCGCAGCGTGGTGAGAGCAAAATTTATAATGTAGCGAGCGGATTTAATATAACGAACGGCGAGTGGATCTCTGAAATTGTAAGGGCAACGGGATGTTCCATTCAGGTCGTTCCCAATGCACCTACAATAAAATTCCCGGTGTTAGATGTACAGCAAATTAAAGAGGAGTTTCACTTTAACCCTCGTAATTGTTTGGAAATGACTCGAGAGTTGATTGAATGCTTCCTACATAAAAGAAGTTATCGGGACAAAGGAACTTCGAATTCGACGATTCATGAATGAACGAGATCAGAATTATGTATTATGATGAGGAGCGATCCTATGCTTAAGATTTCAAACAAAGCTAATATTTCCAAATTAGCGGATATCGAACCGTCGGTGAAAGGAACCACAATTATTATAGAAGACGGAGTAATGATCGATTCTTTTGTAAAAATCAAAGCGGTTGGTGGAACAGGTAATGTTATAGTAGGTAAAAATACAAATATTAACTCAGGCTGCGTTATTTACTCCGGAAATGGAGTAACCATTGGTGAAAATGTATTAATTGCGGCTAACTGTACGCTTGCTCCTGTAAATCATGAATATCGTTCGAAGCACAGTTTAATAAGGGAACAGCGTTTTATGCCTAGCAAAAACGGTATAGTCATCGAAGATGACGTGTGGATCGGTGCAAACACTGTCATCTTAGATGGTGCGATTTTACGTAAGGGTTGTGTCGTTGGTGCCAACTCGATGGTCAATAAGGAACTGGAACCCTACTCAATAAATGTCGGAAGCCCTACTCGTAAGGTCGGTATGCGGGAATAGAACTACGGTTACGGTTATTGGTGCAAAAACGCTGGGGTGTGGCGTAATCAGTTTGCATGTAACCATTTCGGGCATTTCTTTATACCACAAATTTGTCTGGATAAGTAACGACTTAGTCAATCATTACGTAAGAGAAATGAGGGTATAGAAATAATGGAGTTGTCACTGCCTTATAGTGATTTTAAGGAATATGTCGCTAAGCAGATAGAGCACTTTTTTCCTGACAAGTATTCAGTCCATTTTCGGAGTTCTGATGTTGTCTTTGATTTAGCTTTGGAACGTACAGAATACTGTTTTAAGGACGTAACCCTTAAAGCTTATTATAAAGATGGACACCCGTTCTTAAATCATTTACATTCCGATCAATACACCGTGTTTCTATGGTTTCTGTCGAATAGTATTTGGTATGAAACTTCAGATGAACCGTTAGCTAACAAAATATTTTATTTAAATAAAGCTCTTCATGGGTTTAGCTGTATGTATGATACAAAATTACCGGACATTTTTTTGTTATTGCATAATGTCGGCACGGTACTTGGCAAAGCCGAATATAGTGATTATTTAGTTGTAGCGCAAGGGTGTACGGTTGGAGCTCAAAACGGGAAATATCCGCGGCTTGGCAAGGGGGTAGCATTACTTCCTAACTCTTCCATTATAGGAAACTGTACCATCGGAGATAGAGTATCTATAGGTATTGGTACTACTGTCTATCAACGAGACGTTGAATCACAAACAGTGTTATTCACGGATTCAAATGGCGTGTTAAAAACCAAGAAAAAAGCGGACTGTTGGGTTCAGAATTTTTATAATGTTAAGATTTAGGATGCAAACAGTTAAAGAATACTTTTCGTTAATATATTCGATCACAAGTAACAACTGAAAATTTAAAATTACATAAATTCCCAATAAAACATTTTCTTTCCCAATTGACAATGGATAAGGTTGGATGCTATATTCGATTTGTAGGCCAATACAAGCCTCGCTCTTATTTGAAAATGAAGGGAATGTTAGTGCATGCAAGGTAAAGTAAAATGGTTTAACGCAGAAAAAGGTTACGGCTTCATCGAAACTGCAGAAGGTGGAGACGTATTCGTACACTTCTCCGCAATTCAATCTGACGGATTCAAAACTTTGGAAGAAGGACAATCCGTTGAGTTTGAAATTGTTGAAGGCGCTCGCGGACCGCAAGCAGCTAACGTAATCAAATTATAATCATCCCGGCAAGGCCGACCTACATATTTGGTTTAGATGGTTAACAATTAAAGATTCGCTAGCCCAAGATCCCGGAAATTCCGGGGTCTTTTCTTGTTCTGCTTCATATGTGTAAACGCAATATTTACCTTTGTATTAGCCCAAAGGCTTTTTACATACCCTTAACAAATGTGGTATAATTAAGGTGCAAAGCAAAGGAGGAGTGCCATATGAATTTTAGTATTCGAGGTCAACAAATTGATGTGACTGATGCTTTACGTGATTATGTTGACAAGAAGCTCAGCAGACTTGAGAAGTACTTTACTGCACCCCCTATCTCAGAAGGCAACGTCACTTTAAGTGTCGTACGAGGCTTGCACACTGTGGAAGTAACGATACCGCTCCCAGGTATTATGCTACGTGCAGAAGACCGGAGCGATGACATGTATGCTTCCATTGACGCCGTCGTGGACAAGCTGGAACGTCAAATTCGCAAACACAAAACGAAACTGAACCGTAAATTCCGCAAAGACTCGAGTCAGAAAACGATTTTTGTCGATCATGCAGGTGGATCAAGTAGCGTAGCTGTGGATGAGGATGACGATCTAGAAGTTGTACGGACGAAGCGTTTTCTACTTAAACCGATGGATGTCGAAGAAGCCATCTTGCAAATGAACATGGTTGGCCACAATTTCTTCGTATTTTCCAACATTGACACGAGAGAAGTGAATGTCGTCTATAAACGAAGCGACGGCAAATATGGACTCATTGAACAAGGGTAAACAATTCATACATGCCATTATTCATTAGTATGATCTAAATGAAATGCGAGCCTTCGTCCCTCTCAGGACGAGGCTCTTTGTACGTATATACAGAGATTTACTGCTGGATAGGCAGTTGACCTTGTGTTGCGGCATCTCCTACAAACTGTTACAATTTATGCAAACCATCTGTTTTGCACGAAAGGGGTTAACCATGCTAGGACTTGTTAAAAAGATTTTCGGCGATACCAACGAACGTGAGGTTAAACGCCTGATGAAGACGGTCGATATCATCAATAGTCTTGAACCTGAATTTGCAGCACTTACTGATGAACAGCTTAAAGGAAAGACTGCTGAATTTAAGGCTCGACTGGAAAAAGGTGAGACACTCGACGAACTGCTTCCAGAAGCGTTTGCTACGGTGCGTGAAGCTTCCAAGAGGGTGCTAGGCATGCGCCATTTTGATGTACAGTTGATCGGGGGCATTGCGCTTCACGAAGGAAAAATTGCTGAAATGAAAACGGGTGAAGGGAAAACCCTGGTTGGAACTCTGCCGGTTTATTTGAATGCGCTGCTGGGACAAGGCGTGCATGTGGTAACCGTCAACGATTATCTCGCACAACGTGATAGCCAGCAGATGGGACAAATTTATGAATTCTTAGGTATGACCGTTGGTCTTAACCTAAACGGTATGGAAGCTGATGATAAACAAGCGGCTTACGCTTGCGATATAACCTATGGTACGAACAACGAGTTCGGCTTTGACTATTTGCGCGATAACATGGTTCTGTACAAAGAGCAAATGGTACAACGCCCGCTCTATTACTGCGTCATTGACGAAGTGGACTCCATTCTCATCGATGAAGCACGTACACCTCTGATCATCTCAGGGCAAGCACAGAAATCTACTGAATTGTACTATGCGGCTGACCGTTTTGTAAAACGTCTAGAACCGGAAGAGGATTACACAGTAGACATTAAAGTGAAATCTGTTGCCCTTACTGAAAAAGGGGTAGCGAAAGCTGAACGTGCTTTTGGCATTAATAATCTATATGATCATGCAAATGTTACTTTGAACCACCATATCGTGCAGGCGCTTAAAGCAAATGTCATTATGCGCCGTGACGTTGATTATGTGGTAACGGATGATGAAGTCGTTATTGTTGACGAATTTACAGGCCGTCTTATGGCTGGCCGCCGTTACAGCGATGGCCTCCATCAAGCGATTGAAGCGAAGGAAGGCATCGAAGTACAAAATGAGAGCATGACGCTTGCAACGATTACGTTCCAGAACTACTTCCGTATGTACCGCAAGCTTGCCGGTATGACAGGTACGGCGAAGACGGAAGAAGAAGAATTTAAGAAAATCTATGGTCTGGAAGTCATTCAAGTGCCGACGAATCGTCCAAACCAACGTATAGATTTGCCGGACGTTGTGTACAAGAGTGTCGATGGCAAGTTCAAAGCGGTTGTCGATGAAATTGTGAAACGTCATCAAAATAACCAGCCTGTGCTTGTGGGTACAATATCCATTGAGAACTCCGAACGGCTGTCTGAAATGTTGAAGCGTAAAGGAATCAAGCATAAGGTGCTCAATGCGAAATATCATGCTGAAGAAGCAGAAATTATTTCGCGTGCAGGTGAACCGGGAGCGGTTACGATTGCAACGAACATGGCGGGCCGTGGTACGGATATTATTCTTGGTGAAGGCGTTAGCGAACTTGGCGGTCTTCACATTATCGGTACAGAACGTCACGAATCCCGCCGGATTGATAACCAGCTGCGCGGTCGTGCAGGACGTCAGGGTGACCCAGGTTCGACTCAGTTCTACCTGTCATTAGGTGATGAACTGATGAAACGGTTCGGTGCAGACAATGTGCTGGCCATGATGGAACGCCTTGGCTTTGAAGAAGATCAACCAATTGAGAGTAAAATGATTACACGTGCCATTGAATCAGCGCAAAAACGGGTAGAAGGTAACAACTTCGATATGCGTAAAGTCGTGCTCCAATATGACGACGTGATGAACCAACAACGTGAAATTATTTATAAACAACGCCGCGAGGTGCTTGAGTCCGACAATATTAAGCAAATTGTTCTAGATATGATTCGTCCAGTTATCGAACGTGTTGTCGAAGCGCACTGCAGCGACGATATTCCCGAGAACTGGGAACTTGAAGAAGTGGCTGAATATATGAACAGCAAGCTGCTTGAAGAAGGCTCTATTTCGAAAGAAGACCTGTGGGGTAAAGAACCTAGCGAAATCGTGGATTACCTGTTTGAACGTGTCCTTGAGAAATATACCGAGCGTGAAGGTACCATCGGTGACGAATTGGTTCGCGAATTTGAGAAAGTCGTTGTGCTGCGCGCAGTCGACAGCAAATGGATGGATCATATTGATGCGATGGACCAACTTCGTCAAGGGATTCACCTTCGTGCGTATGGCGGTACGGATCCACTTCGCGAATATCAATTTGAAGGCTACGAAATGTTCCATCAAATGATCGCGAGTATCCAAGAAGAAGTTGCGACATATATTATGAAAGCCAGAGTTGAAAGTAATCAGAAGCGCGAAGCTGTTGTCGACGAGAACAAAATCTCAACGAGCGGCGAGCCTGCTGTCAAACGTCCAGTTCAACGCGGCGATCAAATCGGACGCAACGATTTATGTCCTTGCGGCAGCGGTAAGAAATACAAGCACTGCCATGGACAAAATGCATAAGGAAACAAGTGCATAGTTAATGAAGAGGTGATGAAACAACCATGATCGATCCTAGTGTAAAACATGATTTACGTGAAATGGCTGCGAAACTTTCCAATCTTAGGGGGTCTCTTTGACTTAGATCTCAAGCGTGAAATGATTTCTAACTTCGAAGTGAAAATGGCAGCCCCTGATTTTTGGGATGATAACGAACGTGCGCAAAGTATTATCTCTGAGATGAATGCAGTAAAATCGTCAGTGGATCAATACGAGAAATTGCAGCAGGAATTTGATGACGCACAAATGATGATGGAGCTTGCAGAAGAAGAGAATGATGAGTCTTTGGCGAATGAAGTAGCTGAAAGCGTCAAAGGCTTAGTTAAAAAAATCGAAGATTTCGAACTGCAACTGCTTCTCAATCAGCCTTATGATAAAATGAATGCGATTTTGGAACTTCACCCAGGTGCCGGTGGTACTGAATCTCAAGACTGGGGTTCGATGCTGCTTCGCATGTATACACGCTGGGCTGAGAAACGCGGCTTTAAAGTTGAAGTTATGGATTACTTGCCTGGTGATGAGGCAGGAATCAAGAGCGTGACGCTCCTCATCAAAGGATATAACGCATACGGATATTTGAAAGCTGAGAAAGGTGTGCACAGGCTTGTTCGGATTTCGCCTTTCGATGCTTCCGGACGCCGGCATACGTCATTCGTATCTTGCGATGTCGTTCCAGAGATTAATGATGATGTGGAAATTGAAATTCGCAATGAAGATTTGAAAATCGATACGTACCGTGCCAGCGGCGCGGGCGGTCAGCATATTAATACAACGGATTCTGCCGTTCGTATCACTCATATTCCGACAGGTATCGTTGTTACTTGTCAGAATGAACGGTCACAAATTAAAAACCGTGAACGTGCAATGACGATGCTTCGTTCTAAATTGTATGAACGGAAAATCGAAGAGCAGCAGAAAGAGCTTGCTGAAATTCGCGGGGAGCAGTCCGATATCGCATGGGGCAGTCAAATTCGGTCCTATGTATTCCATCCATACAGTTTGGTGAAGGATCACCGGACACAAGTAGAGACGGGAAATATCGGTGCTGTCATGGATGGTGACATTGATATGTTTATTGATGGATATCTACGCAGTCAAATTCGAGTGGATGCCAAATAAATGCTTTTGGAATGTATTCCTACACGCCCTCACGTGTAGGAATTTTTTCTGTACATAATACATAAATGCCAGAAGACAGTTCAAGATGATCAAAGGAGAATACATAAATGATTTTTTCATCTCAAAGGAAGCGGAAGTCTTTTATTCCACTGCATGGACCTAAGCGGAACTTACTCGATGTTGCTCTCATTATCATTGGTTCATTCATTACTGCTCTTACCTTTAATATGTTTCTAGTACCAAATCGTATTGCTTCAGGCGGTGTATCCGGGATCTCTGTCCTCGTAAAAGCTTGGCTAGGTGTTGAACCTGCTTATACGCAGTGGCTGCTAAATATTCCGCTCTTTATTGCAGGAGTCATTCTGCTAGGCAAGCAGTATGGTGTACGTTCTTTGTTAGGGACGATGGTTCTTCCATTATTCGTATACCTCACCCGGGATGTCCTGGTGCCTACCACAAATCCGCTCCTCGCCTCACTTTATGGGGGAATTGGCGTTGGACTGGGACTTGGCATTGTGTTTCGCGGCCGAGGCTCTACCGGAGGGTTGTCCGTTGCTGCTCAAATTATGCAGAAGTATACAGGATTCAGTCTTGCCTTCTGCATCGTATTGTTTGACGGAATCGTCATTACACTCGCTGGCTTCGTCTTATCATGGGAGCAGGCGATGTATGCATTAATCGGACTTTATATCCAAGGGAAAATGATCGATATGCTGGAGCTTGGCATTAGCACCTCCAAAGTGGCATACATTATTACGAAAGATACGGAGCAAATGTCCAAGGTAATACTGTATGATTTAGATCGCGGCCTAACGAAATTGTCAGCAGAGGGCGGATATACCGGCAATGAACGCCCTGTATTAATGGTTGTTGTCGGACAAAATGAAGTAAGTCGTCTAAAGGCCATTGTTAAGTCAGTTGATCCAGATGCTTTTGTGATTATTAGCAATGCGCACGAAGTGCTCGGTAAAGGATTCAAGAGACAAGCTTAAATAGCTTGTCTCTTTTTTTGTTTTACATAAATTTCACCTCCCCCTGTTGTATTTATATAAATACGGTCGTATAATAATACATATTCTTTAGTATTTATACATTGAGCGGACATCATAAACGCTTTAGCTCATGGAGAGAGGCCTGAAATGGGGGATTGTCATGACAATTACGAAAATAAGAGCGGCTATTGTGGGTTCCACTGGGTATGGAGGAGTGGAGCTGATTCGTTTTTTACTAGAGCATCCAAATGTAGAGATTACATCCGTCATATCATCTTCAAGCAGTGGAGAACGGGTTGCTGCTGGATATCCTCATTTGAATGAAATCATGACACAAAACTTAGATGGAATCGATATTGCTCAAATCGCAGGAAATGCGGATGTTGTATTTACGGCAACACCTTCTGGTGTGAGCAGTAAATTAGTGCCGCAGCTGCTTGATGCAGGGCTGAAAGTGATAGATTTATCCGGTGATTTTCGTCTGAAGAGCAGCAGTTCTTATGAACAGTGGTATAAGAAGGAAGCTCCTCAGCCTGAATATTTAGAACAGGCCGTGTATGGTTTAAGCGAGATTTATGGTGAGGAAGTTGCCAGGAAGACGTTCATTGCAAATCCCGGATGTTACCCAACTGCAACACTGCTCGGGCTGATTCCGCTACTTAGTGCAGGGTGGATTGACCACCGCACCATCATTATTGATGCGAAATCAGGAGTTTCCGGTGCTGGAAGGGGCACAAGTCTTCTCATTCATTACTCTGAAATGAATGAAAATTTCAAAGCGTATAAAGTCAATAGACATCAACATATCCCTGAAATAGAGCAGACTTTATCCGAGGCTCTGGGAGAGGACGTCACAGTCACCTTTACTACCCATCTTGTGCCTATGACGCGCGGGATTATGACCACGATGTACGCGACGTTAACAGGAGCATATACAGAGGAAGATTTGATACAGCTGTATCGTCAGTATTATGAAGGGCGGCCTTTTGTCCGCATTCGGGATGCAGGCGGATGGCCAGCGACGAAGGAAGTTTACGGCTCTAATTATTGCGATATTGGGTTTGCAGTAGATCAGCGAACAGGCCGTGTAACGATCATTTCGGTCATAGATAATTTGGTCAAAGGCGCAGCGGGTCAAGCGATTCAAAATTTAAATTTGATGATGGGCTGGGATGAGAGCGTAGGCTTAACTCGTACACCAGTATATCCATAAAAGTGGGGGAAAGCACATATGGGACAGCATACGTTTACTGTCGTTACTGACGGTTCTATTACATCCCCTCGGGGTTTCCGAGCTGGAGGACTTCATTGCGGTTTGAAAAAAACAACTCGCCACGATCTTGGCGCGATAGTGTGTGACGTACCTGCTACGGCGGCAGCGGTGTATACAACAAACGTATTTCAAGCAGCGCCTATTAAAGTGACGAAGGAAAGTCTAGCAAATCACACCTTACGAGCAGTCATTGTCAACAGCGGCAATGCCAATGCTTGCACAGGTAAGCAAGGTGAAGAGGACGCATTTACAATGCGTGCGGCAGCAGCGAAGCATCTAGGAGTAGGCGAGCAAGATGTAGCTGTTGCATCAACTGGAGTCATCGGCGAACTGCTTAAGATGGATCTGCTTACTTCAGGCATTGCAGCACTGCCTTCTCGTATTTCTAGTGAATCTGCGGCTGCTGAGGACTTTTGCCAAGCGATACTTACAACAGATCTTGTGAAGAAGGAAATATGCGTCACTCTTGAAGTGAACGGTAAACAGGTGACGATTGCGGGGGCAGCGAAAGGCTCGGGAATGATTCATCCGAACATGGCGACGATGCTTTCTTTTATAACGACGGATGCTCATATTGATGCGGATTCACTTCAGCAGTTATTAAGAGAAACGACGGACCTTACTTTTAATATGATTACCGTGGATGGAGATTCGAGCACCAATGATATGCTCCTTGTCATGGCTAGCGGACTTGCTGATAATGACCAATTGACACCGCAGCATAAAGATTGGGAGAGCTTTGCAGCTGCATTCCGCCATGTGTGTGAGGTGCTGGCGCAATCGATCGCTCGTGACGGTGAAGGCGCGACGAAGCTGATTGAGGTGAGTGTAAGCGGAGCGATTAGTGATACGTCGGCAAGAGTGATTGCGAAGACCATTGTCGGCTCGAGTCTCGTGAAATCCGCGATATTCGGCTCCGATGCGAACTGGGGCCGCATTATTGCCGCTGTAGGACGTGCGGGAGAGCCTGTAAATCCAGAAACCGTAAATATACGTCTCGGCGATATCGCTGTGCTGACGGATTCTAAGCCTGTTCCTTTCAATGAGGACGAAGCGCTTGCTTATTTAAAAGGGGATACCGTGCAAATTGTAGTCGATCTTCGTAACGGACCAGGTAAGGCAACAGCTTGGGGCTGTGACTTAACTTATGATTATGTGAAAATAAACGCCGCTTACCGGACATAAGGGAGGTTCACAGGCGATGGCAGCAGCTAATCAAACCTTTGTTATGAAGTGCGGCGGCAGTACACTTGCTGCGTTGCCGGATTCTTTTTTCGAAGATTTAAAGCAGATTCAAGAGAGCGGAGTGCAGCCCGTTATTGTACATGGCGGGGGTCCTGCGATCTCTGATAACTTAGCGAAGCTCGGAATCGAAACGGAATTTGTGAATGGACTTCGCAAAACAACCGAACCGGTACTCGATGTCGTTGAGATGGTGCTGGCTGGCAGCATCAACAAAGAAATTATTCGTAAAATTCAGAGCAGCGGCGGCAAAGCGCTCGGTCTGTCTGGTGTTGACGGTCTGCTTATTCAAGCGAAACCTGTGGTGAACAGCGATGAAGTAGGCTGGGTAGGCGACGTTACCTATGTAGAATCGTCTATTGTTGAGGGCGTGCTTAGGCTTGGGTATATGCCTGTTATTGCACCGATCGGAATCGATGCTTCAGGACAGCGATATAACATTAATGCCGATACGGCGGCAGGGGCAGTCGCTTCGCATCTCGGCGTACAGCGCATGATTGTTGTGACGGATGTCCCTGGAATTATGAAGAAGGTTCAAGGTGAGAAGCGGGTTCTGCCTTCGGTGAGTGTGCAAGAAATAGAACATATGATTGAGTCCGGCGAAATTTATGGCGGGATGATTCCGAAGGTGCGAGCAGCGATTAACTGTATTCAAGGCAACGTGCAGGAGGTTGTGATCGTCGATGGCAGCGAACCGCAAGTGCTGAGTCGTGTGTTAAATGGTGAACGCATCGGAACCAAAATTGTACGGATGTAATCATAAATAGATTTGATAAAAGGAGTGGAGTAACGATGGCAAGTTCATTATTTCCTACATACGCTAGATATCCAATCAGTCTTGTGAAAGGGCAGGGCAGCTGGCTGTGGGATGACCAAGGCAACCGGTATTTAGATTTCATGTGCGGACTTGCGGTAACGAATCTTGGCCATTCGCCGGAGAAGGTCAAAGAGAAGCTGAAAGCGCAAATCGATGAACTGTGGCATGTGTCGAATCTTTTTCACATTCCGAACCAGGAAGTGGCGGCACGTCTGCTCACAGACAACAGCTGTGCGGACGCAGTCTTCTTCTGTAACAGTGGAGCGGAAGCGAATGAAGCGGCTATTAAGCTTGCTCGCCGTTACCACCAGAAGGTGAAAGGAACTGACCGTTATGAAATCATTACGTTCACGCAGTCTTTCCACGGCAGAACACTGGCTACGCTAACAGCGACAGGTCAACAGAAGGTGAAGGAGGGCTTCCTTCCTCTTCCAGCTGGATTTACAAGCGTACCGCTGCATGACTTGCCTGCTCTCGAGGCGGCAATTAGTGATCATACCGCTGCCATTATGCTCGAGATCATCCAGGCAGAAGGCGGTGTATACATCGCAGATGAGCAGTTTGTGCAAGATGTCGCTGCATTATGCCGTAAGTACGGCTTACTCCTTATCATTGATGAAGTGCAAACGGGCATGGGACGGACCGGTAAAATGTTCGCCCATGAGCATTACAACATAGAGCCTGATATTTTTACAGCGGCAAAAGGCATTGCAAGCGGCTTTCCAGCAGGGGCGATGCTCGCCAAAGAGTATCTTCGTGAAGCGTTCACAGCAGGGAGCCACGGATCGACTTTTGGAGGTACACCGCTGGCCACTTCAGCCATGATCGCCACGATTGAGACGATTGTCGAGGATAAGTTGCCTCAGCGTGCCGCTGAAATGGGCGATTACCTAATGGGACAGCTTAAAGAGAAGCTTACTGGACTTTCGTTCGTGAAAGATGTTCGCGGCAAGGGACTAATCGTTGGTATTGAATGTGCCGGACCGGTAGCGGATCTCGTACTCGAAGGACAGAAGAAGGGGCTGCTGTTCGTAACAGCTGGACCGAATGTCATTCGTCTTTTACCAAATCTATTAGTCACAACTGAAGAGATTGATCAAGCGGTAGACATACTCGTTTCGATCATCGAGCAACATACCGCAAAGGAGGAGTCACTCGTATGAGTCCGACATCTTTAGAACCTAAATTTGATCTCAAAGGCAGAGATTTTATAGAATTATCCGACTTTAGCAGCGCAGAAATTCAGTATTTGCTTGATCTCGCTATCGAATTGAAGCGCAAACAAAAAAACGGTGAAGTGTATGAGCCGCTTAAAGGGAAAACCGTTGGACTTATTTTTGAGAAATCATCGACTAGAACGCGCGTTTCGTTTGAAGTTGGCGTATTTCAGCTAGGTGGGCATGCACTCTTTTTAAGTAAAAATGATATTCAGCTCGGCCGCGGCGAGACCATTAGCGATACAGCTCAAGTTCTTTCCCGTTATTTGGACGGCATTATGATTCGTACGTTCGGTCACGAACGGGTTATTGAGCTTGCTCGTTATTCAACTGTTCCCGTTATTAATGGACTTAGCGATTTAGGGCATCCATGCCAAGTGCTTGCTGATTTTCAGACGATTATTGAACATAAAGGCAAGCTGAAGGGACTGAAGCTGGCTTATATCGGGGACGGCAATAACATGGCGCATTCCTTAATGATTGGCGGAGCGAAGATGGGGATGGATGTTACAGTTGCTAGCCCTGAAGGCTACGAGCCGGATCAAGAGATTGTGGCTTATTGCCAGGAGATTGCTAAACAATCTGGAGCGAAAATAACAGTATATCGTGACTCGAAAGAAGCGGCCATGAACGCAGATGTTATTTATACAGACGTCTGGGCGAGCATGGGTTTTGAAGCTGAGCAGAAGGCTCGGGAAATTGCGTTCGCTGACTATCAAGTAAATGAAGCGTTAGTAAAATACGCGAAGCCAGACTACATGTTCCTGCACTGTCTTCCTGCTCATCGTGGTGAAGAAGTAAGTGAAGAGGTTATTGATGGTCCGAATTCCGTTGTTTTTGATGAAGCAGAGAACCGCCTCCATGCACAGAAAGCGATTATGGTTGCATTGATGGGATAAATGATTCATACAATGAACGATTTATAAGTTTAATCAATGAGAGAGAGCGTTCTACATTAGGGGAGGAATTCACATATGGCTAAAGAAAAAATCGTACTCGCTTATTCCGGGGGACTAGATACCTCCGTCATTTTGAAATGGCTCAAGGAAACATATGACGCAGAGATCATCGCGTTTACGGCTGATATCGGACAGAAAGATGAGCTGGACGGACTGGAAGAAAAAGCACTCGCAACGGGAGCTTCGAAAGTATATATCGATGATTTGCGTGCGGAATTTGCACAAGATTTTATTTTCCCAATGTTCCAGTCAGGGGCGCTTTATGAAGGACAATACCTGCTTGGTACGAGTATCGCTCGTCCATTGATTGCGAAGCGGATGGTGGAGATAGCTCGCGCAGAGGGTGCTACAGCGATTGCTCACGGCGCAACGGGGAAAGGGAACGACCAAGTGCGTTTTGAGCTTGCAGCAGCGGCACTCGCACCTGAAATTAAAGTAATCGCGCCTTGGCGTATTGAGGAATTCCGTAATCAATTCCCAGGTCGGGCAGAAATGATCGCATATGCGGAAGAGCATGGTATCCCTGTTAAAGCATCCGCGGCTAAACCATATTCTACGGACCGTAACCTCCTTCATATTAGCTATGAGAGCGGCGTGCTTGAAGATCCTTGGTTCGATCCAAGTGCACCAGAAAATAAAGATATGTATCTGCTCAGCGTATCCCCAGAGGATGCACCGGATCAGGCGGAATATATTGAGCTTGAATTTGAGCAAGGCAACTGCATCGCCCTGAACGGAGAACGTTTAAGTCCGCTGCAAGTGATGGAGAAGCTGAATGAGCTTGGCGGCAAGCACGGGATTGGACGCGTAGACATGGTGGAGAACCGTTTTGTCGGTATGAAGAGCCGCGGTGTGTATGAGACGCCGGGTGGAACGATTCTGTTCACCGCACATCGTAAAATGGAATCACTGACGATGGACCGTGAAGTGATGAATCTCCGTGACAGTCTCATTGCTCGCTACAGCACTTTAGTGTACAACGGCTTCTGGTTCGCGCCAGAACGACTGGCGCTCCAAGCACTTGTAACCGAGAGTCAGAAGAACGTAACGGGTACGGTTCGTCTGAAACTGTACAAAGGCAATATCATTGGAGCGGGTGTGAAGAGTCCTGTCAGCTTATATAATCCGAATATTGCGACGATGGAAGCTGACCCTACACAAGCTTATGATCAAGGCGATGCAACCGGCTTTATTCATCTGAATGCACTCCGTTTAAAAGTAAGCTCAGGCGTAGAACAAAGTCATAAATAAAAGGCAGCATAACCCTGTGAGAGGAGTGGATTCATATGAGTAAGCTTTGGGGAGGACGTTTTACCAAGCAGACGAACCACCTTGTGGAGCAGTATACAGCATCGATCGGTTTTGATAAGCAGCTTGCCGAGGAAGATATTCAAGGCAGTATTGCGCACGTAACGATGCTCGGCAAATGCGGGATTTTGCCCCAAGAGGATGTAGATAGAATTAAAGACGGGCTACTGCTCGTTCTGGGTAGAGTAAAGCGCGGAGAAATCGAGTTTTCGGTATCGGATGAAGATATTCATATGAATATTGAGAAAAATTTAATCGAAGAGATCGGGCCTGTCGGGGGCAAGCTGCACACAGGACGGAGCCGGAATGACCAAGTGGCGACAGATATGCACCTGTATTTGCGCAAACGTGTGGTTGAACTTGTCGGTCTGCTGCACGCTGTGCAGGAGGCGCTGATCGGACAAGCGAAGGATAACTTGGATACGATTGTTCCAGGCTACACCCATCTGCAGCGTGCACAGCCAATTCTGTTCGCGCATCATTTGCTCGCCTATGTATCGATGTTCCAGAGAGACATTGAACGTCTGATGGACAGCTACAAACGGATCAACGTGCTGCCGCTCGGTGCAGGGGCATTAGCAGGCACGACGTTCCCGATTGATCGTCATTTTGTTGCGAAGCAGCTCCATTTTGACAGGGTATATGAGAACAGTTTGGATGCGGTAAGTGACCGCGACTTTATTGTCGAATTTCTATCGGACGCAGCGATCATTATGATGCATCTCTCACGCCTTAGTGAAGAACTTGTTCTATGGAGCAGCACAGAGTTCAATTTTATTGAGCTTGACGATGCGTTCTGTACAGGCAGCAGCATTATGCCGCAGAAGAAAAATCCAGATGTTCCAGAGCTTGTACGCGGCAAAACAGGCCGTGTCTACGGAAATCTCATGGGACTGTTAACAGTGCTCAAATCACTGCCGCTGGCATACAACAAAGACATGCAGGAAGATAAGGAAGGCATGTTCGATACTGTAGCTACGTTGCAAGGCGCTCTGCAATTGTTCGCGCCGATGATCGCTACGATGAAAGTGAACAAAGGACGCATGAGAGAAGCAGTCAATAAGGATTTCTCCAATGCAACTGATATTGCCGACTTCCTTGCAAGCAAAGGACTGCCTTTCCGCCAAGCGCATGAGGTCATCGGTAAGACGGTGCTGTACTGCATACAGAACGGTAAGTACTTGCTCGACATAACGTTGGATGAGTTCAAGCAGTTCTCGCCGCTGTTCGATGAGAGCATCTACCAAGTGCTTCAGCCAGAGACGGTTGTGAATGCTCGGGGCGTATACGGCGGAACGGCTACAGAGCAGGTTAAGGCAGCCATTTCTCGCGCAGAGGCAAACCTGCAGTCCACCGAAGCTTGGTATAAGGAATATGATCTGAAGAGTAAATAATTTAACATAAACGCGGAAAGGCTGCCAGCTTGAATGGCAGCCTTTCTGTGCTAACGGGCAGGATAGCTATCAACTTTGTTTACTTTTATGGAAGCGAGGAGAAAGCTCTATTGGTGTTAGTAATATGGAGGAAGAATGGAGAGCACTAGTATAAATAAAAGAAATACCCACGAAACTCCGCGCCCAATATGGGTTAGCGGAGTATTTTTATATTTTAGGCGATTCACCTAATGTTATTTCTTTACAACGTAACAATGTTATGTTACACTCGATTCAGAGAAGAGGGGAGTGACTTATGTCGTGTCGGATGAACTCATTTCGAAGAAAGAATTGCTAGAACTGACGGGCATTTCATATGGTCAATTATACAGATGGAAAAGAAAGAACTTGATTCCTGAAGAGTGGTTTGTCCGCAAATCGTCTTTTACCGGTCAAGAGACGTTCTTTCCGAAAGAAAAAATGCTTACGCGTATCGACAAAATACTGAACATGAAAGATGACTTATCGTTAGATGAGTTGGCAGATGTCTTTTCCCCAAACCCTGGAGAAATAACATTGCAGCGTCAAAGTATATTAGAACGTAACATTGTTTCGAAGTTAACCTTTGAGTTATACATGCAGCATCATGAGCCTAGCGATTGGTTTTCTTTTGACCAAATTTTATGTATGTATGTGCTTGAGACGATGCTGAAGAACGGGAGCATTACACAGGTTGAAGGGGAAATATTAATTCAGACGATGGAAGATCATTATGGCGCTTTTGCCGGAACGGACTGTGAACTAGCGTTGATCCGTAAGATGGGAGTTCCAATGTTTGCGTTGTTACCTGCAAGCTGTGAGGTGCATTTTGATCGAGATGTGAAATGGGTTTCTCGGATCTCACTGTCTCAGTGTATCCAGGAATTGAAATTAAAAATTGGTGAAAGCGAGGGATAGGAAGATGGCGCAGCAGCAAAATGCAAGATATGACATGCACATTTCCGGCGTGGGGAAGGCTGCAGGAGGACAATACGGGAATATGCAAATAGACGGCATGGGCAAAGTGAATGGAGATATCGACTGCTTAGCCTGTGAAGTGAACGGAACCTCCCATTTCTATGGTGCGGTTATTGCAGAATCAATTCGCATTAGCGGAACGGGAACGGTGGACGGAGAGGCTAAAGCGGGCAGCATACTTGTTGAAGGCTTTTCCACTTTTAAAAAGGATGTTAGCTGCAAATCGATCGCGGTAAATGGCAGAGGAGTGCTTGAAGGCAACCTGACAGCGGAGACGGTGGAGATCGGCGGCAGTGCTAAAATTAAAGGCGATTTAGAGAGCGAAACGATTAGAGTGCAAGGCGGTTTCTCGATCGGCGGTTTTCTAAATGCGGGTGAACTCGATATTACGCTGCAACATGTTTCTCAGGCTAAAGATATCGGCGTGGAGAAGATTACGGTAAAAAAAGGCGGACGGAGACGCTTCTTCGAGCAAATCACCCCAGTTCTTGCTTCGCGATTAGAAGCGAATGTCATTGAAGGCGATGAAATTTATTTGGAATACACGCATGCGAACACGGTTCGCGGAAACCGAGTGACGATTGGTCCTGGTTGCCGGATTAAACTTGTGGAATATAAAGAAGAGTTTAAGCAAGATCCAAGTTCTCAAGTGAAAAAAGCCCAGCAAGTATAAACGGTCAAATCATAAAGGAGAAGGAAGGATGGCTATGTCACCAAATAGCAGTGCGGCAAATTTGCAAAATTTGTCCATAACAGGCTCAGGTAACTCTCGGGGCGGTTCATTCCGCAAACTGAAAATAACAGGTGAAGGCAGAGTGGATGGCGATGTCGGCTGTGAACAGTTTCGCAGCACAGGTTCAGCCTTAATTCATGGAGCATTGCAATCTCAAGATTTTCGCAGCTATGGCTCCGTTACGGTAGAAGAAGGGGTCAAATGCGAGAAAATACGCGTGCTTGGTCAGGGAGAGTTTGGCGGAGATGTATCAGCTGACAACATGACGGTATATGGTGAGGCGCGCATTAAGGGCCGGCTCTCTGGTGAACAGGTAAAATGGGTCGGGCAATTACATGTTGGCGGGAACTGTGAGGCTGAGAAGGTCATTGTTCGCGGAACTGCCCAAGCAGGAGGCATTCTTAGTGGATTCAAGACGGAAATCAAGCTTTACGGGCCTAGTAAAGTGAATGAAATCGGCGGAGGAATTGTTCGAATTAAACGAAGCTTTCGTTCCATCATTCGGAGTTTATTAGGCCGAGAATCTGTCGATATGTTAACTGCCGAAGTCATTGAGGGGGATCATGTCGTCCTCGAAAATACAACTGCCGATATTGTGCGCGGCAAAAATGTATACATCGGTCCCGGCTGCCATATCCGGCTCGTCGAGTACACCCACAAGTTCCAGCAGTCTCGTAGCTCTAAGGTGATTGAATCTGTGAAGGTGTGAAAGAGTGCTTCTGAATGAGGAAAATAGGAAGCGCAGTGAAAGCAGTTCGCTTGTTCGCGTTTTGGAAGGGATGATTCTGTCCCAGAGATTCGAACAATGCGGCTGCTTTCTCAAATATTGCGGGATATGCATCTTCTTCAAGAGCTGACGATCTAGGGCGTAAAACTGCAGATTCCAACAAACTTTTGCTTTTGTTTGCCCCGATCAAAACACAGGCCCTTCGATCCCGTCCTCTAAAATGGATTTCTGATCGGATTTGGAGGGAGCGGGTGAGGATTTCTCTGAATCGGTTACACCTACGGCGATTAGGGAAGGTTGTGCTCTATAAGTATCGTGAGAAATGCGTTTCTTCTCCGTAACTTTGCCATCGACTCTTTTTATTTGATACGTGTCTACCACATATCCAGGTTTTCCGCCTTGAAGTACTTGCCGCGTTCCCGCAGCTAAAGACGGATTTTGCACGTATTTGTCCGGAGCGGTTAAAATTTCAACAACATGGGATTCAATCGTGTAAGTTACATTGCGCGGCAGTGTGCCGAACAGTTTGACCGTCAGCTTACGATTGTTAACGGCACTTTGAATGAGCAATGATTTGCCTGTGTTGTTCTTGAAACGAAAATTAATAACCCCTTCGGCAAACGTAGCATCTTGGCCTTTAGGCAAATAGCTGACAGGAAGCGAGTGATTGCGGCGCTCTACAATCTCAAGTCCTGTGCGAATAGCTGCGTTATATAACGTGCTGGACACCTGACAAATGCCGCCGCCAATGCCAGGCACAAGTTTTCCATTTAGAATGACAGGAGCTTCTCGAAATCCATATTTTTTATCAGCCGCAGCAATCACTTCCGCATAATTGAATATCTCGCCTGGTTTTAGAATCATCCCATCGACGATTTTTGCTGCCGAGCTAACGTTATACACTCTGCCCTCTCCGCTTGTATACAGGTCGGTCGTGAACTGAATCATTTTCCGCTCAATACCTTCGGCTTTCAGGCTGTTCACCGTAATCGCAGGTCTTTTTATAATGAGCGGGAGTGTGATTTGCAGCGATTGTTCCTCTTTGTTCGCAGTGAAATCACTTGGCAGCATAGCTTCGATCTGCTGGGACAGAAGAGTCCAATCAATCCGATAAACATTTTTCTCGGGAATGTACTCGATCGTATCCGATTTCGTAATATTGCGAACTGCATTGACGGGGACACCGAACGTTTCTTTCTCCCACTGCCCATTTAATTTATTTTTTAACCGCGTATCATCCCATTTCGTATGTAAATTCCACTGTTCATGAAAGGAATAACGTGCTTTTATCCGGTCGATCATATTCCCCGCGGTCAGCTGTTTGAGTGCGGTCTGCAGTTCATCAGCAGAGTAACTGACGCCAATTTCCTTGAGGCTGTATGTAAAGCTGAATTGTTCCGGCTGCTCAGAAATGAACTTAACCTTCCGCTCCTCCAGTATATTTATGCGTCCCTCCAGTTGCTGAAGCGCATCCTGTATCTTCATTCCACCTAGAGTCCAATTTTCCAGCATGACCCCTTTAGGCACAGTATCCTGATTGCTGTATTGATAGCCCAAGCCAAGCAGTGCTGCAACGCCTGCAATGAATGCTGAAATTGCGATGAGTGCTCCGTTAATTCTCTTCACTAGTTCTCACCCTTTATGTGTTTTTTAGATGCGACTATTCAATTTCCATATATATGTAAGAAGTCCAAGGAACTTTCGAAAAGGTAACAAATTTGTTACAATAGAAAACAGAATGGTGAAATTGCTCACGTTTTAAAGGAATTGGATGGATGATGTCGAAGTGCTTTAGAGGCTAATTATGTAATTGGGAAGTGATTTTGTGATTGAAATGCAAGATGTATGGAAGACGTATCCTAATGGAACGCACGCGTTACAAGGAGTAACTGTGAAAATTGACCGTAACGAGTTCGTATATGTTGTCGGACCGTCCGGTGCAGGGAAATCGACATTCATGAAGCTCATTTATCGGGAAGAGGTTCCTACGAAAGGACAAATTTCGGTAAATGGATTTAATATCGGTAAGCTGAAGCATCGTAAAATCCCTTACGTTCGGCGTAATATCGGCGTTATTTTCCAAGATTTCAGACTGCTTCCGAAGCTGACTGCTTACGAAAATGTAGCTTTTGCGATGGAAGTGATTGAAGCTCCAAAACGTCTCATTAAGAAGCGCGTGATGGAGGTGCTTGATCTCGTAGGCCTTAAAAATAAAGCCAACAGCGAACCGTCGCAATTGTCTGGCGGTGAACAGCAACGGGTTGCGATCGCGCGCGCGATTGTGAATAATCCCTCTGTTATTATTGCGGACGAGCCTACGGGTAACTTGGACCCTGAAACATCATGGGGCATTATGCAACTCCTCGATGAAATTAATTTCCGTGGTACAACCATCGTGATGGCTACCCACAACAAAGATATCGTGAACACGATGCGCAAACGCGTTATTGCTATTGAACAAGGCAACATCGTTCGCGATCAGGTGAGAGGGGAGTACGGTTATGAATTTTAGTACCCTCTTACGGCATTTTCGGGAAGGAACGAAAAATGTATTCCGCAATGGTTGGATGTCGGTAGCATCGATAACTTCCATCATTGTTTCGCTCTTCATTCTAGGTGTATTTATATTGGTCGTGCTTAATGTGAACAAGTTTGCCGATCAGGCAGACAGTCAGGTGCAAATTAGCGTTTATTTAAAATTGGATGTCAATGAGAAGGCAAGAGAGACACTGCAGAATGAAATCGGTATGATGCCGGAGGTTAGTAAAGTAACCTTCATACCTAAGGAACAAGGCCTAGAGGAATTTCGGAAAAAGCTTGGACCGGATGGGAAAGACCTGTTAGACGGTTATCAGAAGGGTGACAACCCATTGCCTGACAAGCTCAAAATTGAAGTCAAAGAACCAACCACTGTTCCGGCACTCGCTGCGAAGATTGAACAGCTTAACAATTCACATGCTGACAAGCCTATCCTCAAAGTGAACTATGGAAAAGGCACCGTTGAGACGCTCTTTAAAATCACTAAAATGATTCGCAATGTTGGACTTATTTTCGTAGCTGGACTTGGCATTATGTCGATGTTCCTTATTTCGAATACGATTCGCGTTACGATTCTAGCGCGCCGTCGTGAAATTAGCATTATGAAATTGGTTGGTGCGACGAACCAGTTCATCCGCTGGCCATTTTTTATTGAAGGTGCATTGATCGGTCTGATCGGTTCACTCGTGACGGTCGGCATTATTTTATTCGGTTACAATCAAATTGAGGTATGGGCAGGTTCCAGACTTGGAGTCATGTTCAAGTTAGTATCTCTGAATGATATATGGTTGTTGTTAAGCGGTCTGCTTGTCGGATTAGGACTGCTCATTGGTATTTGGGGCAGCACCGTATCCATTCGCAAGTTTTTGAAAGTATAGGGGGAACGAAAGTTGAAAAAATTGACGACTGCACTAGCATGTTGTGTACTAGCAGCAGCGATATTCCAACCATCCAATTCCTTTGCCGCGAAAAGAACAATCAGTCAAATTGACCAAGAGTTGAAGCAGCTTCATGAACAGGCCAGACAGGCGCAACAGCAGCAGCAACATGCTGCAAATCAAAAGCAAGAAGCTCAGCATTATAAAAATAAAACACAGCAATACTTACAATCCGTTACACAGGAAATTAGTACCGTGAGTCAACAATTGGCGAAGATCTCAATGGAAATTGATGATACCGAATCAAATTTGCGTAAAACCGCTGAGGCTCTAGATGCGGCGAACGATCGGATTGCTCATCGCAAAGGGCTGTTGGACTCTCGTGTACGGCTGATGTATACCGATGGATTTGTTTCATACTTAGATGTGCTGATGTCAGCAACGAGTTTCGCTGACTTCCTGGAACGGGTCGATTCTCTGAAAGCGATTGTGCATCAAGATCAAGTCATTCTCGCTGAGAACAAACGGGACAAAGAACTTGTAGTTGCGAAGAAGAAAGATCTTGAGAAAGATTATGCTAAGGCGAAAGATTTATATGCAGAGGCTGAATCACGCAGAAGTGAGCTGCAGGCGAAGGAAGAAGAGAAGCAGCAGCTTATCGCAAGCTATGATGCTAAAATTGTTGAGTCAGATGATGCTAGTGAAGAACAAGATCAACTTCTCGTTCAAATCGCACAGAAGTCATCTCAGCTTCAACAAGAGAAGAATAAACTAAAAGCAGAAGAAGTGTACAGATATAATCAATCGAAGAAGAAAAAGAAAAGAACGAGCAGCTCCAGCGGGTCCAGTGGGTCAAGCAGTTTTTCGGGCGGCAACGGCGAATTCGGGATGCCTGTACCGAACGGAACTCGGATCTCATCTCCGTTTGGATACCGTATACATCCAATAACGGGGGAGAGAAAATTACACAAAGGTGTTGACTTTGCAGTACCAATCGGTACGGAAGTCCATGCGGCAGAAGACGGTGTTGTTATTGTCGCTGATTGGTGGAGCGGTTATGGAAATTGCGTGATCATCGATCATGGTAACGGAGTATGGTCGCTTTATGGCCACCTCAGCAGTTATAAGGTGGAAAAAGGAGATCAAGTGAAGCGCGGCGATGTCGTTGCCTTGTCTGGTAACACAGGCGGATCCACAGGACCGCATTTGCACTTCGAAGTTCGTGTTAATGGTACAGCTGTAGATCCAATGCCATACTTGCGTTAGCACTTATTTTATGGTAAATATTCCGTACAAGCTAAACATATAATATGATGGTTATATGCAGCAGATGTCAGCTGGAATTGAAGGACGGTGGAATCGAGAGATGTTTAAAGGACGTACAGTGTTGTTCCTGCTTATGATTACGATGCTGGGAAGTATTTTGCTGACGATGACCTTAACCGGGCAGTTTAGCTTTGCAAGCGGAGCGCAAGGTCAAGGGATTTTGGCGAGCAGTGACAGCAGCGGCCTTAATCAGGACGAAATGAACAAAATCAATACGGCAGTTCAATTGATTCAAAGTCATTATTTTAAAGATGTTGATCGTCAGAAATTAGTAGATGGAGCCATCAACGGTATGATGGAATCTCTGGATGATCCTTTCTCCTCTTATATGGGTAAGGAAACGGCCCAGCAATTTTCTGAAAGCATCGAAGGTTCCTTCACGGGTATCGGAGCCGAGGTTTCCATGGAATCTGGAAATGTTGTCGTCGTCTCTCCGATTAAAGGTTCACCTGCTGAGAAGGCAGGCATTAAGGCCAAAGACGTCATTTTGTCTGTTAATGGCGTGTCGCTGCAAGGACTGGACTTAAACGCAGCAGTTGCGAAAATTCGCGGGCCGAAAGGTACAACCGCGAAAGTTAAGATCAAGCGCTCTGGCAACCCAGAACCGCTCGAATTTAGCATTGTTCGTGATGATATCGATATGGAAACGGTCAATGCGCACATGGAGAAGAACGGGATCGGTGTTATTGAAATTACTCAGTTCTCCGTGAATACAGCGGATCGTTTCAAAGAGGAACTTGCGAAGCTTGAGAAGCAAAATATGAAGGGGCTCGTCATTGACGTCCGCAACAATCCTGGCGGCGTATTGTCCGTCGTCATTGATATTGCTGAGCAGTTTGTTCCTAAAGGAAAGAACATCGTTCAAGTGGAAGACAAGTCGAGCAAACGTGAGAAAAGCGTGTCCAGCGGCACAGGCAAACCGTACCCAATTACAGTGCTGACGAACCAAGGCAGCGCGAGCGCATCGGAGATTTTGGCCGGGGCACTTAAAGAATCGGCTGGCGCTAAGCTCATTGGGGAGAAAACGTACGGTAAAGGTACAGTCCAGTCCAGCTATGACAAGCAATTTAATGATGGCAGCTTGCTCAAAATTACAATTGCGAAATGGCTGACACCTAACGGCGAATGGATTCATAAAAAAGGGATCGAACCGGATATTAAAGTACATCAACCGGATTACTTCTCCGTTTCACCGATTAATAAAGACAAAACTCCGCTGAAATATGATATGACCAGCGATGATGTGAAGAGTGCACAAATAATGTTAGACGGTCTTGGATTTAAGCCGGGACGTAAAGACGGATATTTCGATAAAGGTACCGTGAATGCTGTGAAGCAGTTCCAGAAGAAACAAGGCCTTCCTGTGAACGGTACAGTAGATAAGAAAACAGCAGAGGCTTTGGAGACTGCGTTAATCAAACACATTCGCGATCCACAATATGATACGCAAATGAAGCAAGCAATTAAAATATTGACGCAGGAAATTGCAGCATCTGCGTCGAAGAAATAAAGAAGGCTAAAGGCCTTCTTTTTTCTTTTCTTTAAGGAGTGTGATTTGAATTTGGAAACAGCTTTAGAATGGTTGTGGAACATCACTGAAGGATTGATTCTGCTGCTGACGCAGCCGTTTTATTATATCGCTATATTGTTTATTATTTTGCAGTATCGCAGGCAAGTCGTTCTAGAGCGCAAATTGTTTCATGTTCGGCTTCACGGCTGGGGGCAGCAAACTTGGCGAACTTTTGTCAGCGGACTCGCCTCCGGCATTTGCGTTTCACTCGTTATGGTGTTTCTAGGTATTTCGCTTACAACAGAAGCTATTATACTTATTTGGGTCATATCTCTTATATTGATGTTATTCCGGGTTCGCTACTTATGTTTTGCATATACGATTGGACTGCTTGGTGTCATTCAAGCGGTGCTCGGATGGTTGCCTGAACCCAATGCAAGCGGTGTGATTGGATCCATCATCGATACGATAGCAGGACTCGACATTCCAGCGCTGCTAGTGCTTGTTGCTCTGCTGCATATCGCAGAAGCAGTTCTCGTACGCGGGCAAGGTGCTTCGTTTGCCGGACCCTTATTTTACGAAGGCAAGCGGGGTAAATTGGTGGGTGGCTATCAGATGCAGAGCTTCTGGCCTGTACCGCTCTTCCTGCTTATACCTGCGCAAACTACAGGCAGTTTATTGCCGTGGACTCCGCTCTTTGGCGGAGCAGGGTGGAATAACGGGTTTACGCTCATGGCGCTCCCCGTTCTTATTGGTTTTACGGAAATGACGCAAAGTATGCTGCCAAGAGAGAAGACAAGGCTTACTTCAAAGCGGCTTTTGCTCTACAGTATTGTACTGCTCGTCTTAGCACTGCTATCGCATTGGTGGAGCCCGCTCATCATAGGAGCGTCGCTTGCATCTTTCGTACTGCATGAATTGCTCGTATGGTTAGCTGGGCTCGAAGAGCAGTCTAAGAGCCCGATATTTGTTCATCCTGCTCAAGGACTTCGCGTTCTCGCGGTCCTTCCGGGCAGCCCTGCTGCCGAATTAGGCATATCTGCAGGGGAGACGATCCGTAAAGTGAACGGAATGGCAGTTAACAATAAGGAACAATTGCATCTTGCACTTCGTTCTAATTCCGCGTTCTGCAAGTTGGAAGTGCAGAACGTACAGGGTGAGCTTAAATTTCTGCAGCGTGGTATTTATGCAGGAGAGCATCATCAACTGGGCATCATTCTAGCTCCGGATGACGATGCAGAAGCGGCGGTTAGAACGAGACCGATGAGCATTTTTAATATGTTACTGCCGTCTGAGAATAGATCAAAAAAATCATCTGAGAGGCTGACGAATACAGAAATTTAATTACGAATAATCCAGACACTCATATTAAAATATAGAGTGTCTTTTTTATCCAATAATTGTAATTATGTAAATTATTGTTTAGAACGTGAAGTAAAATAATGGTAATATATTAGTTGAATTTGTCAATTTATAGGTTTCCGAGGGGGAATTTGATGAAAAAGTGGCTAAGCAATGGTCTGGCAGTCTTGTTACTAAGCAGTTCACTTTCGGCAGGAACGGTAGCTTACGCAGATAATGATCCACAACCAGCTAGTACAACAGAGATACATAACGTTCAAAATGCACCAACAAAAGCACCTGAATTTAAGGATGTTGCTAATCACTGGGCTAAAGATGCTGTAGATCGTTGGAGCAGCAGAGGTGTCGTCAATGGTTCGTCAGCGAATAAGTTTGAACCCAATAAGCAAATTACTCGCAGTGAATGGGTGTCACTATTAAATCGGACATTTCAGTTCCAAACAAATGCAGAAGTAATCTTTACGGATGTAAGTAGTAATAAATGGTATACGCAGGACGTGAAGACAGCAGCAGCTTCGGGATATATTAAAGGATTTGAGGATGGAACCTTTAAACCTGAGGCACCGATCACTCGTGAAGAAGCTGCCGTTACATTGGCATCTATTTTGAAGCTTTCTCAAGGAGCGGGACAAGCTCCTACTTTTAAAGATCAATCTCAAATTGCTGGATGGAGTCAAGATCAAGTTGCAGAGGTTGTACAAATAGGGATCATGAAGGGATACTCTGATCAAACTTTTCAACCCAATAAGTCTTTAACACGTGCTGAAGCCGTATCTGTACTTGACCGTGCAGCAGATGTCTATGGTGCTTGGTATGGTGAAGCTGGAACATTCGGCCCAAAATATGGAATTCAAGAGGAAAAGGGCAGTGTCATTATTAATAAGACAGGTGTAACGCTCCAGAACACGGACATTGCTGGTGATTTAATTATTGGTAAAGGCGTAGGTCAGGGAGACGTTTATCTCCAAAATGTTACCGTACACGGCAATACCTATGTATATGGCGGCGGGGAACACAGCGTACATTTAGACAATGTAACCATGGTGAAAGTAATTGTAAATAAGAAAGATGGTACCGTTCGACTTGTTGCCGAAGGTAATTCTTCTATTCAAGAAGTGACAGTGAACACGGGTGCAAATTTAGACGTATCTAAAGGGGTATCCGTTAATAAAGTAACGTTGACTAATGAACTGCCACAACAATCAACAGTACGCTTGAATGGATATTTTAACACAGTAAATGTCGAGGCATTTAGTATCGCCCTTCATATTCCTGAAGGTTCAATTGATAATTTGAATATTAGCGATACGGCTACAGGTACAACAGTGGATACTGGTAAAGAAGCGTCCATTTTATCATTGGTATTGAACGCAGCTGCTAAAGTTATTGGGTTAGGCAGCATTGATAAAGCAACGATCAATTCTAAAGATGTTTCTTTCGAACAAGCACCGAAATATGTATCCTTAGGTGATAAAGTACCAAGTAACGTAAAGGTAAATATTGGCAATAATGATGTTGAAGCTGGCAACATTAATCCTCCTGCAGCTGCTACAGCGCCTAGTACAGGAAGTACGAGTGTGTCTAGTGACAGTGGCTCAAACAGTGGCTCAAACAGTGGTTCGAATAGTGGTTCAACGAACAGTGGGAATAACAGCGGCAACCAAGGTAATACGGACGAAGGGTTGTTGGGCCCTGTTTCTATTGAATCCGATGTTGTAACCGTCGGAGAAGCAGTCTATTTTACAAGTCCAAGTAACGGGATTGCATATTTTGCAAGCCAACAAATTCCACCTGATTTAAACACGTTAAATCTTGCTGTTCAAAGTGGAGAAGTATTAAAGAAAGAAGTTAAGGCAGGAGAACGGAACTTCTTTTTAACTAGCGAACTGAATATTCAATATCCAGAAAATGAATTCAGAATTTCGTTGTATGAGATTAATAGTAATAGTAATTATTATTATAATTCATCTGTAATTTCTGTTACTGACGAGAGTAGCCCTTTAACGCAAAATCCTATTATTATGGAATATGGAACTGAGCCGGAATATTTTGTTCTTAAATATAATCGAAAAATCAAACTTGTTCCGGGAAAATCTACAGGGGACATTGTACAAGTAGTACTCGAAAACGGAAGTGTAGAACCGTTTACGAACGCTCTAGGTACAGTGGAAATTGATGGGACTAAAGTTTATATTAAACCTACGGACCCGTCTCAACTAGGTAAGAATTTTAAATTCCGAGTACAGGCGGATTCGATACAAACCGTCACTAATAATCAAGAACAGAATGTAGAATATACAACGGGCCCTATGAATTTGTTAGTAAAAATTGAATTAGTTTCTCCGGCAGTTAGCAACCAAGCTAAAGTTAAAATCGGTGATCTTATTGAATTCAAAGTAGCTGATGGCACTACCGTCTATTTAGTTCCAGAATATGTATCAGGATCCCAACAAACTTTTGATGACATAGTAACCGATGGTTGGGGTAAAAAAGTAGATGTTCTCAGCGCTCAAGCCAATCAAACAGTCTCAATTCCGACAGATAATTTGGCACCAGGCAAGTATTATCTATTGGCTTGGGGTGGGCGTGCAATCTACAATATTGAACTTGTTCAATAATTTTTTAAATATATAATATTCTATTACCATAACAAAAAGCCCGCCAATTTTACGGCGGGCTTCTATTTATTTCTGCAACTGTCTTAACACGATAATCTCAACACGGCGATTCTTTTGTCTTCCTTGCTCAGTAGAGTTGTCACTTGCAGGGTGCGTATCTGCATAACCAGCGTATTGAAACTTAGTTGGATCGAGCTTCTCGTGGTCAATGAAGTAGCGGAGTACCGATAGCGCGCGTGCTCCGGACAATTCCCAATTGTCTTTATATTTGGATGCATATACGATCGGAAGATTATCGGTATGACCTTCGATGCTAATCGTAGCATCTAATTTTGCGAACAACGATGCTAATTTTTTAAGAGTTGGCTCCGAGACAGGTTTTAGATCCGCTTTACCTTGATCGAACAGAAATTGATCACTTAGTGTAATCATAATACCTTTGGGCTCGTCCGAAACAAATACTTTGCTCTCTAGTTTATTCAATTGAATATACTGTTCAATCATCTTCATCAGTTCTTTTAGCTGCTCTTCCTGTTTGCGAAAAGCCAACTCGCGCTCAGAGAGCTCGTCTGCTCCATCTTTTGCTTTAGATATCTCTGTTGTCGGTGGATTTTTGAATGTATGTACATCTGCAGAACCCGTAATTCCGGACCCTTTTTCAAGAATGGAGTCGCCGTTTTTAAAGGTATGTTGGAGCGACCGTGTAATCACCTTATATTTCTCGGCATCGATCCTGCTCATGGCAAACATTAAGATGAAGAAAATGAGCAGCAGCGTAATTAAATCGGCATAAGTGATGAGCCAGCGGTCTTTAGAGTCTCCGTGATGTACTTTGCCCTTGCGGCTATTTCGCTGTCTCATTCCATTCCCTCCTCACCAGTGGTGAAAAAGAATCTTTTTCCGGCGATTTGTCCGCGAACGTCATGAGCTTTTTACGAATGAGAATTGGATTTTCACCATTTTGTACGGAAAGTACACCTTGGAGAATCATTTCTAAATGCTGCAATTCCTCTTGGCTTCGTTCTTTAATCTTCGAGGCAATCGGCAGAAAGATCAGGTTGGCGCTTGCCACACCATACAGAGTTGCTGTGAAAGCCACAGCGATGGCTGGTCCGAGCTGAGTCGGATCGGTTAAGCTGCTAAGTACGTGAATGAGACCCATAACGGTACCGATAATCCCCATTGTAGGAGCGTATCCGCCTGCGGATTCAAAAATTTTGGCATATCCCTCATGCTTAGCTTCTTCTTTATCAATCTCAAGCTCCAGAAGCTCCTTCACGAGCGCTTGATCGGTGCCGTCTACGACTAACCCAATCCCTTCTCTGACGAAGTCGTTAGGGTGATTGTTAGCAACTCTCTCTAACTCAAGAACACCGGCACGACGAGCTGTAGTCGCCATATTAACGAGATCATTAATGAGGGATTCATGATCGATTTCTTGACGGCCAAACGCCATCCGCAGCGCTGCAGGAATCGTTCTAAGCTTCGAGGCGGGGAAACTAATGATGACCGCTGCAATTGTACCGCCGAATACGATCAGGGCAGCCGTTGCTTGCATTAATCCGCCGAACTGACCGCCTTCCCATAGAAATCCTCCAATAAGGGCCGCAAGTCCAAAAATAAGACCTGCAATAATAGTGATATCCATTTGATTAAGCCACTCCCATCTGTTGACATTTCGTTTGCATCCATCATTTGAAAAAGGTATAATGTATGGGAACAAACATTCCTATAGAATGTAAATTTATTCTAATGTTTATGATAGTTATATTATTGATGATAAATAGATGGTGAAGCCGTAAATCCCTTTTATTATTATCGGGAAATTTCGGCATTTTGTTTACTAAATATATTTTAACGGTGAGGGAGATTTTGGGCAATGAACGATATTGTTGTCAGTTCCAAAAAGTTTGAGCTCGTTTCTGATTTTGCCCCTCAAGGAGACCAGCCCAAAGCGATTGAGCAGCTTGTCGAAGGTGTCCGTCAAGGGAAAAGACATCAGACATTGCTCGGAGCGACGGGGACAGGGAAGACCTTTACGATTGCGCAGACGATTGCCAAGCTGAATCGGCCTACGCTTGTCATTGCGCATAACAAGACATTGGCGGCACAGCTCGCTAGTGAGTTTAAGGAGTTTTTCCCGAACAACTCCGTCGATTATTTTGTCAGCTATTATGACTACTATCAACCAGAGGCTTATATCCCGTCTTCTGATACTTATATTGAGAAGGATTCCAGCATTAACGAAGAGATTGATAAATTGCGTCACTCCGCGACGAGCGCATTGTTTGAGCGGCGCGATGTTATTATTGTAGCGAGTGTATCTTGCATCTATGGTCTCGGGTCACCGCAAGAATACGGCAGTTTGCTCTTGTCTTTGCGAGTTGGGATGGAGAAGCCCCGCAATCAAATATTAAGCCGGCTTGTCGATATTCAATATCAGCGCAACGACATTAATTTCGTGCGGGGTACTTTTCGTGTGCGCGGTGATGTCGTAGAAATTTTCCCGGCTTCCAATAGTGAGCACGCGATTCGAGTTGAATTTTTCGGGGATGAAATCGAACGCATCACAGAAATTGATGTCCTTACAGGTGAATTGATAGGTGAGCGAGAGCATGTTGCCATCTTCCCTGCATCTCACTTTGTTACGCAAGAGGAAACGATGCGCGTAGCTCTGAAGAACATTGAGCGAGAGCTCGAAGAGCGGCTCGAGTATTTCCGTTCACAAGGGAAACTGCTGGAAGCGCAGCGCTTAGAGCAGCGAACACGCTATGATATCGAAATGATGAAGGAAATCGGATTTTGCTCCGGAATCGAGAACTATTCTGGACCGCTGACATTCCGTGAACGGGGAGCAACACCCTATACGCTGCTGGATTACTTCCCGGATGATATGCTCGTAGTCATCGACGAATCACATGTAACATTGCCGCAAATTCGCGCAATGTATAACGGGGACCAAGCGCGTAAGACGGTGCTTGTAGAGCACGGTTTCCGTCTTCCTTCTGCACTCGATAACCGCCCGCTGAAGTTCGAGGAATTCGAGGAGAAGGTAAGCCAAGCGATCTATGTATCTGCAACGCCTGGACCTTATGAACTGGAGCATTGTGATACGATGGTTGAGCAAATTATCCGTCCTACGGGATTGCTCGATCCGGTGATCGAAGTTCGCCCAACGAAAGGGCAAATCGACGATCTTATTGGGGAAATCCGCGAACGTACGGCGAAAGATGAACGTGTACTCGTGACGACGCTGACGAAGAAAATGGCGGAGGATTTAACCGATTATTTGAAAGAGGTCGGCATTAAGGTTAAATATCTTCATTCTGATATTAAGACGCTTGAACGGATTGCACTGCTTCGTGACTTACGGCTTGGAACATACGATGTTCTTGTCGGCATCAACTTGCTGCGCGAAGGGCTCGACTTGCCGGAAGTGTCACTTGTAGCTATCTTGGATGCTGATAAGGAAGGGTTCCTCCGTTCCGAACGTTCGCTCATCCAGACGATTGGACGCGCAGCGCGGAACGCGGAAGGATTCGTTATCATGTATGCAGATCATATTACGGAATCGATGGATAAAGCGATCAAAGAGACCGCTCGCCGCCGCAAGATTCAGATGGCTTACAATGAAGAGCATGGGATTACTCCGCAGACGATTAAGAAGAAAGTCCGGGATGTCATTGAGGCAACGAAAGTGGCTGAAGCGAAGACTGACTATTTGACAGGTACCGATGTCGAGAAGCTGTCGAAGAAAGATCGTCAGTCGATGATAGCGCGTCTCGAAGTCGAAATGAAAGAAGCCGCGAAGAACTTGCAGTTTGAACGTGCGGCTGAATTGCGTGATGCTATATTGGAGCTCAAGGCAGAGTAGGAGATGAGAGGATTGGCCACTGAGAATATTGTCATTAAAGGTGCGAGAGCACACAATTTGAAAAATATCGATATTACGATCCCTCGAGACCGCTTCGTCGTGCTAACCGGACTTAGCGGTTCAGGTAAATCATCATTGGCATTTGATACCATTTATGCAGAAGGACAGCGGCGTTACGTAGAGTCGCTGTCTGCATATGCTCGCCAGTTTCTAGGACAAATGGAGAAGCCTGACGTGGATTCCATCGAAGGTCTGTCCCCTGCAATTTCGATCGACCAGAAAACAACGAGCCGCAACCCGCGTTCTACCGTCGGTACGGTTACCGAGATATATGATTATTTGCGGCTTTTGTTTGCCCGCATCGGTCATCCTCATTGCCCTGAACATGGAATCGAGATTACATCGCAGACCGTAGAGCAAATGGTAGACCGGATTATGCAGTATCCTGAACGTACAAGGCTGCAAATATTAGCGCCAGTTATTTCTGGGCGTAAGGGCGAGCACAAAAATGTGCTTACGGATATCGCGAAGCAAGGGTTCGTCCGCGTCCGTGTGGACGGTGAGCTTCGTGACTTGTCCGAAAATATTGAACTGGAGAAAAATAAAAAGCATACGATCGAAGTGGTCGTCGACCGTATCGTCATTAAAGAAGATGTAGAGCCGCGTCTGGCAGATTCTATTGAGACTGCGCTTAAGTTGTCAGGCGGTCAAATTCTAGTCGATATTATTGGCCAGGAAGAGCTGCGTTTTAGCTCGAATTTTGCTTGTCCAATTTGTGGCTTCAGTATGGAAGAATTGTCGCCTCGGATGTTCTCCTTCAACAGCCCATTCGGCGCTTGTCCAGAGTGCGATGGACTAGGTGTCAAAATGATTGTCGATCCAGATTTACTTGTACCTGATCAAGAGAAAAGCATTGAAGAAGGTGCATTTGAAGCATGGGCTGGCAGCACATCCAATTACTATCCGCAATTTCTGAAATCGGTGTGCGAGCATTACAACATTCCGCAGGACGTACCGGTATCACAGCTGACACCTGATCAAATGGAGAAGCTCCTTTATGGGACAGGTGATCAGAAGATTCGTTTTCATTATGAAAATGATTTCGGACAAAGAAAAGAAGCGCTTGTAACGTTTGAAGGAATTATTCCGAATTTGGAACGACGCTATCGCGAGACAGCTTCGGAAGGGATTCGTGAATTTATTGAAGGCTTCATGAGTGCTAAGCCTTGTGATGTATGTAAAGGTCACCGTCTGAAGAAGGAAGTTCTAGCCGTTACGATTAATGATAAGAACATGGCTTATGTGACAAGCCTGTCCATCGGAGATGCTCAAGATTTCTTTAGCAATTTAGAGCTTACTGAGAAGGAACGTGCGATTGCCAATTTAATTCTCAAAGAAATCAATAGCAGACTTGGATTCCTTGTTAATGTAGGGCTCGACTATTTGACGCTTAGCCGTGCTGCCGGCACGTTATCCGGCGGTGAAGCTCAGCGTATTAGATTAGCGACGCAGATCGGATCGAGCTTAATGGGCGTGCTGTACATTTTGGACGAGCCAAGTATCGGTCTTCATCAGCGGGATAATGACAGGCTCATCTCCACGCTTGAACATATGCGCGATTTAGGGAACACACTGATTGTCGTTGAGCACGATGAAGATACGATGATGGCTGCGGACTATATTATTGATATTGGGCCGGGTGCAGGTATTCACGGGGGAACTGTCGTTGCCCAAGGAACGCCTGGGGAAATTATGAAAGATGCCAATTCGATTACCGGTCAATATTTAAGCGGACGTAAGTTCATCCCTGTCCCTGAGAAGCGCCGAGCTACGGATGACCGCTGGCTTGAAATTCGCGGTGCGAAAGAGAACAACTTGAAGAACATCAACGTGAAAATACCTATTGGTGTATTTACAGCAGTTACTGGGGTATCAGGCTCTGGTAAATCCACATTAGTAAACGAAATTTTGTATAAGACGCTTGCCCGCGATTTGAATAAAGCGAAGGTACGTCCAGGGCAGTATAAGGAAATTAAGGGGCTTGAACATATTGAGAAAGTGGTCGATATCGATCAATCTCCAATCGGGCGCACACCGCGCTCCAACCCTGCTACCTATACAGGTGTGTTCGATGATATTCGCGACATATTCGCTCAAACGAATGAAGCGAAAATTCGTGGATATAAGAAGGGCCGTTTCAGCTTTAACGTTAAGGGAGGACGCTGCGAGGCATGCCGCGGGGATGGTATCATTAAAATTGAGATGCACTTCCTTCCTGATGTATATGTACCATGTGAAGTATGTAAAGGGAAACGATACAATCGCGAAACGCTTGAAGTGAAATACAAAAACAAAAATATCGCTGAAGTGCTTGAAATGACGGTGGAGGATGCGACTGAATTTTTCAAGAACATTCCGCGTATCCATCGCAAGCTGCAAACATTGCTTGATGTTGGACTTGGCTACGTCAAGCTCGGCCAGCCAGCGACAACACTTTCAGGCGGGGAAGCGCAGCGTGTGAAGCTTGCTTCTGAATTGTATCGCCGCAGTACAGGTAAAACGATGTATATTTTGGACGAACCGACTACCGGACTACACGTCGCAGATACCGACAGACTGCTTCAGGTACTCCATCGACTCGTTGATTCAGGCGAATCGGTGCTTGTCATTGAGCATAATCTCGATGTCATCAAGACAGCCGACTACATTATCGATATGGGGCCGGAAGGCGGCAGCGGCGGCGGCACAGTCATCGCATCAGGTACGCCTGAGGACATTGTGAAGGTAGATCAATCTTACACAGGCCGCTACTTAAAACCAATTCTTGAACGCGATAAACAGCGTGCCAAGCAGTTAGAACTTAAGCATTAATAGTTTCTATGGCCACGCCAATACAAAAAGAGTACATCGAATCTTACATGAAGATCGATGTACTCTTTTTGTATAAAGTTGGTATATTCGATTAAGACGCAATACCTGCTGCAAGGATATTGTCTAGTTTCTCTTGGAATGCTGGTACGCCCACACGTTCAACGAAATGGAAGAAGCTCTCCTCAGGATGACGTTGTTCCTTGTAGAACAGAATCAATTGTTCCAACACTTGAGCAACTTGATCGCCTTTGACACGGCCTTTCAAAGCTTGATTGAATTTGGCATTTGGACCAAGTGCTCCTCCGACAGCAATGTCGAAAGCGTCGACCATGCCATCTGGCGTCTTCACTAGTGCACCTTGCAGACCAATATCCGCAATATGCTTCTGGCCGCATGCATTCGGGCAACCGATAAAGTGGATGCGTACTTTCTCATCGAGCTGTACGTGATCGTCCAAATATTGAGCGACTAGCTCGGCGCGCTTCTTCGTTTCAACGATAGCCAGATTACAAAATTCATTGCCTGTGCAAGAAACGGTCCGGCTCATGAAATGCTTAGGGTTCGGCGTTAGACGTTCAAGTACGGGTGCTTGCAGAACCTCATTCACTTTAGCATCTGGAATGCCGCTTAGGATAATGTTTTGTGACATGGTTGTGCGGATTTTCCCGTCGCCGTATTGATCTGCCAAATCAGCAAGCTGAAGCAGTTCATCCGAATTCAGACGTCCTACAGGTACATTAAGTCCAATATAATTTAATCCTTCTTGTTTTTGCGGATGAACGCCGTCGAAGTAAGCAGCTTGCCAGCCTACCGTCTTGTCTTCACCGCGGGTAGGAAGCTCGCCGATCAATTCTACGAGTTTCTCTTTGAATTTCTCAGGGCCCCAATCGGCAACGAGGAATTTCAAACGAGCGTGGTGACGTTTCTCGCGATATCCGTAATCACGGAAAATCGTTGTCACGCCAACAGCAACTTTCAGTACTTCTTCCGGACGAACAAAAATATCTAGTGATTTAGCTAAGTGAGGTTTGGCAGAAAGTCCGCCGCCAACCATGACATGGAACCCGATCACTTCTTGACCATCAATCACTTTAACCGCAGGTGTGAACGAAAGGTCATTGATTTCCGCTTGTGCGTTATTGTAAATATTCGAGGAAATCGACATTTTATATTTACGAGGCAAGTTCGAGAAATCACGGTTTAACATGAAAAACGTATTTACTTCCTCTACAATTTCGGACGTATCGATGAGCTCATATTTATCAATCCCTGCCAGAGGGTTACCGACAATCGTCCGAGGGCAGTCGCCGCAAGCTTCATAAGAGTACAGACCTACATCTTCAAGGCGCTGAAAAATATCAGGCAAATTCTCAACTCGTAACCAGTGAAACTGGATCGCTTGACGCGTCGTGACATCGATGAGATTACGTCCATACAGTTGAGCTATCGTTGCTAGAGCACGCGCTTGTGCCGTCGTCATAATGCCTGTGTTGATGCGGACGCGCATCATGAAGTGACCGTCTTTCGGTTTTTGCTGGTATACACCAGCCCATTTGAAACGGTCCATATCATCAGCAGGGATGGAATCGTAGCCTTCTTTTGCATATTTTTCGATAATGGTACGGATGACATCAAGTCCGTCTTTTTCTAATTTTACAAATTCGAATTTATTTAATTTATCTGGGTCTGCGATCCAAATCGGTTCATATGCCATGTTAAAACCTCCCCTTAGTAAATAACTGTAATAATTCCGACAAAATAACTATGATATTATTAATGATCGTATCATATTTCTATATCAGCGTAAACGAAAGAGTGTGCAAATAGTTATTAGAATTGTTTATGAATATTCAAAATGAAATTAATAAATGAAAAAAAACGATAATTGATGAACTTTTTAAGACAATTGTAAATTTTTGCAGTTTAGGTCTTGCATCTAGACGACTGGAAAGATAAAGTAGAAAGAGATATGTAATTTGACCGAAGTTAAAAGAGGAGGTCCCACCATGTTATTGGCAGAAGCGGCTCAATCCACATCCACCTTTAGTTTTTTTGATATTATTATGCTGCTTTTTACTGTAATTATCTTTATCGGAGTATATCGCCTGATGGGTACTAGCGGCAAAAAGAATTATTTTGCAATTGGATTTGGAATCGTTAGTTTGCTAGTCTTCTTGTTTTCCGATTTCATTATGATTAAGGGCTGGTTTTTTAGTTAATCCCAAAGAATACATAACGTATAAAGAGACAGCTTATTCGCATAGGGCGAAGGAGTTGTCTTTTTTTTGTTGTGGATGGAGCTAAACAAATGTATATGATTGGCAGATATATTATGATAGATTAGTAATAATTTCATAGACTTATAGATGGAGAGGACCGGGTGAGCGTGTGAGAACAGTTGCGAAAAAAGCAGTAATGACTCTGATTGCCATAGCACTCAGCGTAAGCGGAGGTATTAGTGCAGCAGCAGAAAGCGCAGGAACAGCACTTAAAGCCAAAGTGATAAATGGAGAAGTGTATGTTAAAGCGGCGGATGCCGTTCAGGCTCTTGGCGGACAAGGTACATACGACAGCTCTACAGGTACATATAAAGTAATTGCACAGGATCCTGTCCCGCAAGTAGTCAAAAATGTATCACCATCAGTCGTAGGTATTATCGGTAAACCCGTTGACTCTTCTGATGAACAGTCTAACCGATATGATTTAGCTCACGGTACGGGTGTCATTATCAAATCTGATGGGTGGATTGTAACCAATGCTCATGTCATTGATGGTCTATCGAATACGATTGTGGTCACTTCAGATGGCAAAACCTATCAAATTACGAAAGCATACAGCGACACCGTAAGTGACCTTGCGATTATCAAAATTAATGCTAAAAATTTAAAACCGGCTAAATTCGTATCTTCGATCGATCAAGTGCAAGTGGGAGAAAAGGTGATTGCCATCGGAACACCCATCTCGTTCTCGCTTCGCAATTCGGCAACCGTAGGAGTTATAAGCGGACTTAACCGAGCGCTCGATGCATCATACAAGCTGATTCAGACGGATACGGCAATAAATCCGGGGAACAGCGGCGGGCCGCTTGTTAATTTAAAGGGTGAGGTAGTCGGTATCAACACGATGAAATATTCGGCAGTCGGTATTGATAACTTAGGATTCTCGATTCCAGCGAACACGGTTCAGTACGTGATTAATCAATATTTTAAATATGGAGAAGTGAAACGAGCGAGTCTGGGACTTGGATTGGAAGAAAGCTGGTCAGCGTTAGTGGGCTTGCCGAATGCAGATCCAATGACGATCTCGGACGTGAACTCCTCTGAAGCGCAGAAGGCGGGCATTACCGAGGGTGACGTATTGTACAGTATAGATGGAAAATCGGTAACATCCGTAGTCGACGTAAATGAACTGCTTAAGGGTTATCTGCCAGGACAAAAGGTGAAGCTCGTCATTGAATCTGGCGGCGATATCGTTACACGCAGCTTGACACTGGTGCAAGATCATTCTTCATCACAAGACAAATAACAAGGTAAAGGGGTAACCGCTCAGATGAATACGGCACGCAAGATGGGTATTAGCATTGTGGCTCTATTGCTCGTTCTGTCCTATATCGTACTTCCGGTATCAGCAGATTCTAGCGCTCAGAATACTGCAATCATTAAAATAGGAAGCGGGTCAGCCGAAATTAACGGGACCAAAGAAACGATTGAGAAGCCCTATATCGATCACGGAGTGACGATGGTTCCGCTCGCTCTTTTCAAAAAAGCATTCGGTACCCAAACGAAGCTGGAAAACGGTAACGTCGTTAAAGTTCTCTACAGCTCACATACTATTTCCATGACGATAGGCAGCAACGTGGCTTGGGTTGACGGGAATAAAGTGAAGTTAGAAGCTGCGCCTAGAATGGTGTCAGATACTCTTATGGTTCCACTTCGGCTTATCGCAGAAAATATCGGTGCATCTATTAAAGTATCTAGCGATGGATGGATTACGATTGGGCTTGGCGCTTCTTCAGAAGAAGCAGCAAAGGGGACATCAGGAATTGATAGCGACGTGGGCAAGAAGAAGGTAGGGAACAGCTACTATCAGTGGTCTATGAATTATCCGGCTGAGCTTGTTATTGAAAAAGGAACAGACGAAAGTAAAGTCATCATGAGTGAAGCGGAAGGCTCCTATTACGTTCAAGTGGGAGTCACCCCTCAAGAAGTAGCGCTTAGTGTGGATGATCTACTGTATCAAGCGGTAGAACAAGCAATCGATATGGGAGGTACTATTGTACACCGTGAAACATTCCCACAAGCGAAAGTGCCTTACGCTAGAGTTGTTGTAAAAGATGGAAGCGGAGCGTTCTGGGAACTTAGACAATACTATGATCATGAACAGTTATATTCGGTCTTTCTCGTTGACGTTGAAGCGGTCAATTATAAAGATTTGAATCAATTTAACAGTTTATTAGGTTCATTTACGACTTCGTTTAACAAAGCAGATCGATCGATCAAAGATCTATCGACGGTTGTAGATGGCATGCATGCTGTCCTGCTTTCTGATTATGGAATGATGTTCTCCATCCCCGCCGAGTGGCACATCGATAACGAGAATATGTATTATGAAAGTCCGGAAGGCTCCTCTTTGAAAGTGGCAGTTTCATCTGCTCCGAAGGGTGAGACTTTAAGCGGTTGGAAGAAACAAATGGATCAGTGGCTGCAGGAGACGTATGTTCAAACGGCATATCGTACTGTGGATATGTATTCTTTTGATGTAGCGGGTCAACCGGCACTTATTAACGAAATTCAATATAATGTTGGTGATGGCTGGACAACGGAGTACGATGTATATTTGCAGGCTAAAGGATACCGTTATAAATTCATATATTCCGTTCCAGAAGGTCAAGAAACAGATAAGGATAAGTTCAGACAAATTATGAAATCTGTAAAAATTGCCTTTAACATCGTTCCTAACAACTTTGGTTATTTAGTAGATGATTCGCTTATTGTAGATAAGACCAAATCAACAATAGTCGCCTCGAAAACATATCGTTATAAACTGAACATTCCTACTTATTGGACAGCTGGATATGGCAACTTTGACGGTAATTTGGATTATCAATTTATCGGCGGCGGATTTTCACTTACCGCAGATGAAGACAGCACGTATGAGCAGACGGTGGCTAGAGTTAAAGAGAGTTATACGGGCACGTATGGAAGCAGCTCCAAACTGGAAAAAGTCGAGCAGTCTACTTTCGCTGGCGTTCCCGCCACCGTATTTACGGCAAGCGGAGTGAAAAAGCGTATTCCCTACACAGAGGAAATCATTGTTTTCTCTAATAACGGGGTCAATTACACTATTTATACTTCAATAAATGACGCGAACCGTACGGATGCGCAGCTGCAGGCGATCGACAGAACGCTTAAGTCATTTGAATTCTATAAAAAATAAATGAGATGTAAACCACGTTGTCTATTGGCAGCGTGTTTTTTCTCATCTGGTGATATGGAATGGTTGGAAAGGGTAGAGTCTGGACAGAATGTCTGTTAAAATAGTTTAGTTACCAAATGATATGGATGATCATGAAAACGAGACTTAATAGATAGCGATTTGGGAGGATATATGAACAACAAAACGCTTCGCAGAGAAGATGTCGAGCTGCTCGCTCCAGCCGGCGATTGGGATTGTATGCGGGCAGCCGTAGCGAACGGTGCTGATGCGATCTTTTTTGGTGTGGAAAAATTTAATGCCAGAGCGCGCGCGAACAACTTCCGTATGGATGAACTGCCAGAAATTATGGCCTTTCTGCACAGCTATGGTGTGAAAGGGTTTCTGACGTTTAATATTTTAGTGTTCGAAGATGAGCTTGCGGATGCGAAGGAACTGATTGATGCTTGTATCGATGCAGGCGTTGATGCGGTGATCGTACAGGATCTTGGCCTCGTGAAGCTGATTCGTGAAATTTCACCGGATTTTCCGATTCACGGTTCTACGCAAATGACGATTACGTCGCCTGAAGCGGTGGAATTTACGAAGCCGTTCAACATGGAGCGGGTTGTACTTGGCCGGGAAAATAACCTAAAACAGATCAAAACGATTGGTGATCAAGCGAAACTTCCTATGGAAGTATTCGTGCATGGTGCGCTGTGCGTATCGTATTCTGGACAGTGCTTAACATCCGAAATGTGGGGCGGACGCTCTGCGAACCGCGGGGAATGTGCGCAAGCATGCCGCTTACCGTACGATTTGATTGTGGATGGTGAGCAGAAGGTCATGGGAGATGTTGCGTACCTTCTCTCACCTAAAGATCTGGCCGCAATTGATATTATGCCTCAGCTCATCGAAGCGGGCGTAACCTCCTTTAAAATTGAAGGACGACTGAAAAGTCCTGAATATGTAGCGAATGTCGTAAGCAAATATCGCAAAGCGATTGATCGTTATTTCGATGGCGATACTTCCGCTCCTTCTAAAGAAGAAGTGCGTGAATTGCAGCAAAGCTTCTCACGCGGCTTCACGCATGGTTTCTTGGAAGGAACGAATAACAAGAAGCTCGTGGAAGGAACATTTCCGAAGAGCCGCGGTGTGTATGTTGGCCGTGTAGAACAAGTGCTGCGCGACGGCGTCGTATGTAAGATTGAAGCGCCTCTGAAACGCGGCGATGGCATCGTGTTCGACGCAGGCGATCCGACGAAGAAGGAAGAGGGCGGACGCATTTATGATTTGCGCCGTAAAGGAGTTAAGATCGAAGGCGAGGCTGAAGAGAACTGGATTGTCGACATCGTGCCAGGACGAAGCGATGTTGATTTGCGCCGCGTTCATGTGGGCGACCGTATCTGGAAGACGAACGATCCGGCGCTCGATAAACGTCTGCGCCAGACTTATGAGACAGATAAGCCGTACCGCGTGTTCCCTGTACATGTGAAAGTGTTGGGTAATCCAGGACAACCGCTGATTACATGGTGGACGGACGTGCAGAAAGGAACGACGGTACGCGTCGACTCCGAATTGGAGCTTGAACTCGCGAAGAAGCGCCCGATGGATGTGGCGCTGCTTGAAGAGCAGTTCGGTCGCCTGGGCGGCACGATCTTCCAGCTGGAACAGCTGGATGCGGACCTGCATGGCGACATTATTTTGCCGATCCGCGAGCTGAACAATATCCGCCGCCGTGCAGTGGATATGCTCGCTGGCGAGCGGCCGAAGCCGCCCGTATATGTAAAACGGGCGGTAGAGGTGTACGGCGATGTGGTGCGTAGCACGCAGCCGGTTCGGCGCGGTGAAGCGAAGCTGACCGCGCTTTGCCGCAGCCTCCCGCAGGTGGAGGCTGTCATTCAGACGAATGTCGAGCTGATTTACGCCGACTTCGAATTTATTAAGCAGTTCCCGGCAGCGGTAGAGATGGTTCATCAAGCAGGGAAGAAGATTGCGCTCGTTACACCGCGTATTCATATGCCGGGCGAGAACGGGTACCACAACAACATCCTGCGTTTGAAGCCGGATGCGGTACTTGTTCGGAATACCGGAGCGCTCTACTTCTACTTGCGCTACCGCATGGAACATCCGAACGAGCCGTTCCCAGAGCTCATTGGTGATTTCTCTCTGAATATTGCCAACCATAAGACGGTAGACTTGTTCCTTGAGTCCGGTCTAGATAAAGTAACACCTTCATATGACCTCAATATTCAGCAAATGGTTGACCTGCTGCGTCATAGCCGGACATCCGAGATGGAGATTGTGATCCATCAGCATTTGCCAATGTTCCATACGGAGCACTGCGTGTACTGTACGTTCCTAAGTGAAGGAACAGACTACACGAACTGCGGCCGTCCTTGTGAGTCGCATCGTGCGTCCTTGCAAGACCGCATCGGTATGTCTCATCCTGTTCGTGTAGACGAAGGTTGCCGTAATACGGTATATAACGCGATTGAACAATCGGGTGCTGAGTACTTGACTCAATTTATGGAGCTGGGCGTACCTAGCTACCGTGTAGAATTCTTGGAAGAGACACCAGAGCAAGTGCTTCAGGTTATTGATCTGTATACTCGTGCGCTGCGCGGTGAAATTAGCGGAACACAAGTATGGAAGACGCTGAAAGCGACGAACCAACTGGGTGTTACGCGCGGCCAGCTAGTGAAATAATGAGATAGTTGAAATAAACATGTTAGGGCTGTTCCCTTTCTGTTCTGCGCAATGGTGCAGATTAGGAGGGAATGGCCTCTTTTTATTCGCACTCCTGATTTCTTATGCATATATTAAGATACATAATACTCTGAAAGCGATTCCGTATATTCGTAGTCTTAAGAGTAGAATCAAAAAGGAGGGTGGTGTGATGCCCCATTCTTATGATGACGTGATGGTCATTCTGATGATTCTATGTTTTGTCATATTTGGTATTCCGTATGCGCTTAGGATGAAAGAGACAGGACGGATTGGATTTGATGAACATGATACGATTTATCAAGTAATGGTCGATCGGTTCTATGATGGTGACCCATCGAATAATGCGACTGGTCCTGCAATTCGGTACGCTGAGGAGTGCGAGGAAGATTTTCGCTATATGAAGGGTGGAGACTGGCAAGGGGTTATTGATAAATTAGATTATATAGAGCGTATGGGGTTTACGGCGATTTGGATTTCACCGGTTGCCGAGCCGCAAATGCTTAGCCGGGACAATGGCGGAACGGGCAGAAATACAGCATATCACGGGTACAACATGAAGGATCCGAACCGGGCTAATCCATACTTCGGGACGAAGGAGAAGCTGAAAGAACTAGTCGATCAAGCTCATACCAGAGGGATGAAGATCATTATTGATGTCGTTCCGAATCATGTCGGGGACTATTTGCTCGGTACGAACGCGTATTATGATCAAGGAGATTTACAGCCAGCGCCGCCATTTAATAATCCCGATTGGTATCATCACTATGGAGATTTGGATTGGAGCTTAGTGGAGGGGAATTACTCGCAGTGGGCACAGGATTATATCGAATGTCACGACCTGAGCGGTTTAGACGATATTGATCATGATCATCCCGAGGCAAAGCAGGCAATTTTCGACTCTATTAAAGGTTGGATCGATTATACAGGCGCAGATGCTGCGCGGGTAGATGCGGCTAAAATGATGCGTCCTTCCGTTGTGAGAGATTTGGAGCAGCATTTAGGGGTACCTACTTTCAGTGAAGTGCTGGATTACCATCCGCCGTTCATCGCTCAGTGGGTTGGTCCAGATGGAGGATGGGGATTACTAGATTTCCCCCTGCTCAGGGAAGTGGTTAGCAGCTTTGCTTATGGAGAATCGTTTGAGAGGACGCTGAAGTGGCTCTTTGCTCAAGATTATGTCTATCAAGGGAACGAACAGCGTATGGTCACGTTTATTGATAATCATGACCGCAATCGTTTCCTGACGGAAGCAGGAGGAGACGTGCGCAAGCTGCAAAATGCGCTTACTTTTATTTTTATGGCGCGAGGCATACCTGCCATCTTCCAAGGAACGGAGCAGAACAAGGGCAATGCCCATGGGCAGCTCGTCAGTGGGGGTGCGGCAGATACATGGAACCGTTGGTCGATGGTGAAGCGGGATGCCGAAGGCAGAGTGCTCGAAGATTATTTTAGACAGGATACAGATACGTATCAACATATTGCTGAGCTGAACGAGATTCGCAGAACTTATGAGGCGCTCCGGACGGGCAAGCAAAGAGAGATGTGGGCCTCTCAGCACTTGTATGCTTTTTCCCGGCGTGTAGAGAATGGATGGCTAGAAGGGCAAGAGGTCATTGCGGTGTTCAGTAATTCCGACATCGAGCAGACAGAAGTAATACCTCTTCGTGCGGAAAGCAGTCTTCCTGCGGGAATGATGCTGAATAATGTATTCAATCCGTCTGATCAGATCGTTATCGAGCAGGGCGGTGTAACAGGCAGGCAGCTGAGGGTGAGAGTCGAAGCGCATTCGGCAAAGGCATATGTGGTCACAAGGAATAATCCTTAAGCATGAGAGCGTAAGGATTATTTTCTTTGTTGAGTAATGTTATCTTCTCTGGCGTCGTGTATAATATTTCCTGAATAGAATACATACATAGAGTTACAGCACTGATTAAGGAGTCGTTTCTTACATGAAAATACGTAAAGCGATCATTCCCGCTGCAGGACTCGGTACTCGCTTCCTCCCAGCAACGAAGGCAATGCCGAAGGAAATGCTGCCTATCGTCGATAAGCCCACCATTCAATATATTATTGAAGAAGCGGTAGCTTCAGGAATTGAAGATATCATTATCGTGACGGGTAAAGGAAAGCGGGCAATCGAGGACCATTTCGACTATTCATTTGAGCTGGAACATAATTTGCAGGAAAAGCAAAAATGGGACCTTCTTCATGAGGTTCGCAAGTCATCAGAGATGGCTGATATTCATTACATACGTCAAAAAGAACCAAAAGGGCTTGGGCATGCGATCTGGTGCGCCCGCAAATTTATCGGCGATGAGCCGTTCGCTGTGCTGCTCGGTGACGACATTGTTGAATCTGACGTGCCGTGCCTTAGGCAGATGATGGATGTGTACGAAGAGCAACATGCTACGATTATTGGTGTTCAGCCCGTCCCATGGGAAGATGTGTCGCGTTATGGGATTGTGGACGGCACAGCTGTGAATGAGCGGCTCCACCTGAGTAAGCAATTAGTAGAGAAGCCGAAACCAAACGAAGCCCCTTCTAATATGGCTATTATGGGACGATACATATTAACGCCGCGTATTTTCGATTTACTGGGAGAGCAGCGTGAAGGCGTAAATGGCGAAATACAGCTGACCGATGCTCTTTCGAGGTTAGCTGAACATGAATCCATCTTTGCCTATCATTTTGACGGAGTGCGTCATGATGTTGGGGAGAAGCTTGGATTTATTCAGACGACGATTCATTATGCGCTTCAGCATGATGAATTAAGAGACAACTTGCTGGAATATATGAAACGAAGATTAGCGGAAGAAACGAACAAAAAATCGGCCTCTCACTAAGATAAAATCAACCTGTTGTTACGTTAAATCGTCTCATGATTTGATAGGAGTTTAATTGTTTTTAATAAACGAGTTTAATAGATTCCTATTTACTTCGTTAGTTTAGTGAAAATACATAATCCGAAGGATGTGGATACGATGGATCATTCTCCAATTTTTTTAACTCCCGTTTTCAAAGATCGGATATGGGGTGGAACGCTACTAAGGGATAGATTTGGATACAATATTCCTTCAGAAACAACGGGAGAATGTTGGGCAATTTCTGCTCACCCACACGGACAAAGTGTTGTTGCTGAAGGAATATATAAAGGCAAAACCTTAGGAGAATTGTGGAAAGAACATCGAGAACTTTTCGGTGGAGCTGAAGGACACACATTTCCTCTTCTAACAAAAATTCTGGATGCAAACAGTGATTTATCTGTTCAAGTTCACCCAAATGATGAATATGCCAATAAGTATGAAAATGGTGAACTAGGTAAAACAGAATGCTGGTATATCATTGATTGTAAAGAAAATACGGATATCATTTACGGTCATAATGTGCAGTCGAAGGAAGAGCTTATTCGTATGATCGAACGAGGGGAATGGAATAATCTGCTCCGAAGAGTGAAAATTAAACCAGGCGACTTCTTTTATGTACCAAGTGGAACAATCCATGCATTATGTGAGGGAACCCTCGTCCTTGAAACACAACAAAGCTCTGACACAACGTATCGTTTCTATGACTACGATCGTACAGATGATCAAGGGAATAAACGAGAGCTTCATTTGAATAAAGCAATTGATGTAACGACTGTACCACATGTTGATGATGCAAGATTACCTACTGTAATTGAAAAAGAATATGCAGTAATCACTTCTTTTATTAAAAATAAATACTTCTCCGTATATAAATGGAAAGTAACCGGTGAACAAGTTTTTACACAGGATCAACCATACCTTTTATGCAGTGTCATTGAGGGCGAAGGTTTACTTATCCATGATGGAATAGAATATGAATTGAATAAAGGGGCACATTTTATCTTACCTGCGAAATTAGGAAGTTATTCGATTAAAGGGAAGTGTGAATTGATTGTGTCTCATACTTAAAAGAGTGCTTCTATGCACTCTTTTTCATTTCAGTAAAACGAAAAGCCCCCTAGAATTATAGACATTGAGTTTGTTCAATATCGATACTTAAGGGGGCAACTCATTAGAGAGATCGATTTAGTTTACCTTACCTATATTTACAATTTTAACGACACAATCTGCTTAATTTGATTCTTTTCAGAAGGGTCCACCTTAATCAGCTGATCATACACATTTTGATCGTTGGTACCTTGTTTCTGTAATGCGGCCAAGTACCAACGAGCAATTTCACGATTTGTAGCATCGTTTAAATTTTGATTAAGACCTAGTTTCAACGCTGCTGCCGCTTGGTCAGGCTTATTGGACATGTAGTACATTTTGCCGGCATGAAGTGCAATGGTTGGCGTCACTTCGAATGGTCGTCCTGGGAACTGGCCTTTCGGAAGTGTTTTCAGGTATGCAACACCTTTGAGAATTTCATTATAAGCGGTGAGACCTGTATTGAAATATTCATCTTTCTTCGCAGCGTCTGTACTTCCGAGTTCATAAGCCTTCGCAATTAATGATTCATACCAATTAATATCCCATTTAAATGTATTAACATGTTCCTTAAGAACTTTAAATGCTTCTGCTTGTTGATTTTTGAGTTCATCCATGGTAATGAGCTGGTTCAGTAGGTTTTTATTGTAAGGCTCATCTTTCAGTGCTTTTGTCAGCAAAGTATATGCTTCTTTGTAGTAAGCATCGTTTTGTGTCTGCTTGTACATTTGTTCAAGTAAAGAAGTCATTAATAACACCGTGTCTGGATGAGTGCTCCGGATTTTCAGTTCTTTATCCAGAGGTTTTCTTAACTCTTCATATGAGTTGCTTGTGCTTATGATCGCTCTTGCTTCAAGTGCTGAACTGCTCGCACTTACGTAACGAAGAGATACGAAGACCAGGACGATCGAGGCTAGAGTTAGTAATATAGTATAAACCGAACGCATGGTGGGTGCTTGTAAAGTGAACTTTTTCAGAGGTTTCGCCTCAATGACGGAAGCCATACCCCCAAATCCGATAAATACAAGGATCCCCATAAAGACATAACTCATATTGAAGTCGAGAATACTGTGCAGCAGAATGGACATCGTTAGGATGAAATAAATAAAGTGCGATTCACGCTGCTCCTCATCCGATTTCAAATAGCTGCGAATGTATTTATAGAAAATAAAAATCATAAACGCCATAAATACGATAAATCCGACGATCCCTACTTCAACGAGATACTGTAAGAAGAAGTTGTGAGCTTGGCGGCTTGTATACGGGTTGTTCTGGTATTTCTCATACAGCGTAGCCCATGCCCCGCCGCCAGCACCGAAGATCGGGTAATCTGCTAGCAGCTTGGTCGCATCTTTATAGAATGTGAACCGTTCGAGTACACTGTGCTGGTTGAAGTTGATATTTTCAACGCGTACAAGGATATTGTGCGGCAAAATATTTTTCAAACTTGTACCTACAAACAATAAAATAAGAAGTGCTCCTGCAACCAATGAACCAAGTGGAATCCACAAGTTTGATAGCTTACGAGAAGCTAAGCCCTGTAATCCTTTATCTAGACGAGGAGCCAAGAATCGTTCAATCAACCATACGAGAATTGCGACTATAGCCGACGCGATAAGCAGGTAAGCCCAGCCTTTGGCCGCATCGCTGCCGTTATATTTTTGATTAAGGGAAAGGCCAAGATCAGTCACATGACTAATGATTGCAAGGGAAGCAGCGCCCGCAATGGCGCAGTAGATAAACCATAGAATTTGTTTTGCTGGTTTCAGTAATAACAGCAGAATGACAAACGCTACCGGAAGCATGACTAGACCACCGCGTGAAAGCGTCAGAAGCAACGAAACAATAATCGGTACGAGCATAAACCCGTGCAGAAGCTGATCGTACCACTTTTTAAGCCGAGTTACGTTAAATACAGCCGCGAACAGAATCGCCATTAGGAAAGCTGCGTATGTATTCGCATATTGGAACACAGAAGTTAAGCGCAGACCGTTAGAGTCGGTCATAACCGCATCGTTATATTTTCCATTCAATACTGCCGGCGAGAACCAGTCCACCAACTTGGCTGCGAACGTACCTTGGCCGAACCAGTTCAGGAATCCGAACAGAACGATAATATAAGCAACGCCCATCAGGGTCATTTGCATGATTTTGTTAGACAGCTTGTCTTGCAATAAGTACAAAGTAATAAGGAAGATGCTTGCATAGATGCACTGGATGAGTACCATGTTGACTGCTAAATTATGTGATGCTGCAAAGAAAAGCGAAACTATGTATGTAAGAGGTAATAGCAGAACGAACAAGGACAGCGCATCACGCTGATCTTCAAGCTTAAATTTCTTATAGAAGGCAGCAACCATCATTAATAGAAGTACGCTAGAAATGAAAACCGCCCAATAAATAGGTCTCTCAAAGTCTAGCATTTGCCCATTAAATAATGCGATCTGGAAGGGCGCCCATACTAAAAAAAGAACAACCCCAATAATTACCAACCAAAATAGTGAAGACCTGTTTCCGACATCCCTCGACGTATTGGTTTGTTTACCGTATACTGGATTTGACAAGATGCATTCTCCTTTTCGTGTAGATATGACAATTTTAGCATATCAAATAGAACGGGGCTAGGTAGACTGTTTCAAGAATTAAATTAAGTTCATAATTCGTGGTGGTGTTGAAGATAAAGACTAAAATTTTTCGTATTATCTATAAAGTGATGGGGTTATTAAAGCCACTATTAGTCGTAATCATTCCTACTAATATAAGAAAACATGCGAAGCAGACTTTAATAAAAATGGCTTCATCAAATAAAAGGAAAAAGGCCTCAGGTTTAAAAGGAATCCAATTTATTGAGGGCATAAATTTAGTAGGTTACGCTAGAGCCGAAATGGGAATTGGGGAATCATGCCGATTAGCTGCAAACAGTATGAATACAGTGGGCCTTCCTTTCGGCATCCTTAATTTCGAAGGAACTAATAGCGCAAGAATGTCTGATTTAACATGGATTCATAAAGAAGTGTCTAGCCCCTCGTTTAGTGTCAATGTTTTTCATGTGAATGCCGAACAAATGGCAGAAATAAATGCATTTTATGGAGATTTTTTATTCAATAACAGGTATAATGTAGGTTATTGGCATTGGGAATTACCTGAATTTCCAAATGAATGGAATGACAGCTTTAGTCTAGTCGACGAGATTTGGGTTGCTTCTACTTTTGTAGCGGAATCTATTTCTATCAAAAGCCCGGTACCAGTTGTGAAAATACCACATGCCATTGAAGTCAAAATAACAGAACCGAGGGATCGTACTTATTTTAAATTGCCTGAGGAAGCCTTTTTGTTTCTTACTATGTTTGACTTCAACAGTTACCAGGAGCGTAAAAATCCAAGGGCTTCAATTGAGGCGTTCAAGCTTGCTTTTGAACCTGACAATATGGATGTAGGGTTAGTAGTAAAAGTTAATGGTCACAAAAATAATCTTGAAGAGTTGGAATCCCTTATTAAATTGACTTCAAATTACGAGAATATTTACATAATACAGGAAACTTTAAGCCGGAATGATGTTAATGCATTGATTTCTGTTACTAATTGTTTTATCTCACTTCATAGGAGCGAAGGTTTTGGCCTAGTAATGGCAGAGGCGATGTACTTAGGCAAACCAGTTATTGGTACTAACTGGTCATCAAATACTGATTTTATGAATGTAAGTAACTCTTGTCCTGTAGAATATGAATTAATTTCTCTAGGGCAAGATTATGGACCCTATAAGTCAGGTCAGTATTGGGCTGAACCGAATGTCCGACATGCTAGTGAGTATATGACTAAGTTAGTTAATGATAGAGAGTACTACAATAGAATATCTTCTGCTGGTGAATTGTTTATAAAATCAAATTACTCACCAAGAGTGATAGGAGAACTAATTAAAAAAAGGCTCAACTATATTCATATGTGGAAGTTTGGAGGATAACATGACAACTACTTGTGTAATCATGGCAGGAGGAAAAGGCGAAAGATTTTGGCCAAAGAGTCGTACTCATTTACCTAAGCAGTTTTTGAATATTTCAGGTAATAAATCAATGATTCAACAATGCATAGAACGTCTGCAAAAATTTATTCCGATTGAACAGATTTTCATCATTACAAATGAACTGTATGCAGAGTTAATAAAGGCTCAAATTCCTACTCTGCCAGATGATAATATAATTATTGAACCAGTTGGTCGTAATACTGCTCCATGTGTGGGGTTGGCTTCGATAATCATTGAAGAGAAGTTTCCAGATAGTACGATGATTGTGCTCCCATCGGATCATATTATAAAAGATGAAAATGAGTTCATTAATATCTTAAAAACTGGTGTCGAGGTTAGTGGGCAAGGCAAACACCTTGTAACTTTAGGTATTACGCCAACCTACCCTGAGACAGGTTATGGGTATATTGAGAGCACGGATCAAACCATTTATCTTAATAATATGAAAATACATAAAGTGAATAAATTTGTTGAAAAACCTAACTTAGAGAAAGCAACTGCTTACATAGAGGATGGCAATTATTATTGGAACAGTGGAATTTTTGTTTGGAGGACGTCTGTAATCAGAGAGTATATCCGTGAGCTATTGCCAGATATGCATGATCTACTGGAGACAATGAAAGTTGCTTTTCAAACAAGCGATAGAAATAGTGTCATTAGATCCGAGTTCCCTAAAATGCCGGATCAATCGATAGATTATGGAATTATGGAAAAAGCAGAAAACATTTTTGTGATCCCATGTATATTTGGCTGGGATGATGTTGGAAGCTGGACTGCATTAGAGCGCATTAATGATGTTGATGATAACGGAAATGTCATTAGAGGTAATATACTGAACCTAGATACGAAAGGGTGTATTATCGAAAGCAACGGTAAGTTAATTGCAACATTAGGCGTTGAAGATCTCATTATTGTGGAGACTGATGATGTAACGCTCATATGCAAAAAGGACAAAGCGCAAGATATAAAATCATTAATTAAAGAGCTTAAAGTTCAGAAGTTAGAACAGTATTTATAAAATTTTTATTTATATAGATTTAATGATTAGATGACAAGGAGATTATTACAATGACAAAACGTGCACTTATTACTGGGATTACAGGGCAGGATGGATCTTATTTAGCTGATTTATTGTTAGAGAAAGGTTATAAGGTATACGGATTGCGTAGAAGAACGAGTGTACCTATTCTTGAGAATATTGATCATATTAAAGATCAAATCGAGTTCATTGATGGTGATTTGTTAGATGTAAGCTCTCTGATTCAAGCTGTTCGAATTTCAAACCCTGATGAAGTTTACAACTTGGCTGCACAATCTTTTGTGGGAACATCATGGGATCAGCCTATTTTGACTGGACAAGTTACGGCTTTGGGTGTGACTAATATGTTAGAAGCTGTACGCATTGTAAAACCAGATGCCCGTTTCTATCAGGCTTCTAGTAGTGAGATGTTTGGTAAAGTTGTTGAGGTCCCTCAGAAAGAGACAACTCCATTTTATCCAAGAAGTCCATACGGAGTTGCTAAGGTGTATGGACACTGGATGACAGTCAATTATCGTGAAAGTTTTGATATGTTTGCTAGTTCTGGAATACTCTTTAATCACGAGTCTCCTCGTCGTGGAATTGAGTTTGTTACTCGGAAAATCACTAACGCGGTATCTAGAATTAAATTAGGTCTTCAAAACGAGTTGAGATTAGGGAATCTTGATGCTTTAAGAGACTGGGGATATGCAAAAGATTATGTCGAGTGCATGTGGCTCATGCTCCAACAAGAAAAACCTGATGATTACGTAATTGCTACGGGTGAAACACATTCTGTTAGAGAATTTTGTGAAATTGCTTTCGGCCATGTGGGATTAAATTATGAGGACTACGTTGTTACTGATCCGAAATTCTTTAGAGCTGCTGAAGTTGACTTATTACTTGGCAGTCCTGAAAAGGCTGTCCAAAAGTTGGGGTGGAACCCTCAAAAGACTACATTTAAGCAGCTTGTTCAGCTGATGGTTGATTCTGATCTGGAGAAGACAAAACGGATTATTGGTTAAATGTATCTGTGGGAAGCGAGTTTAAATGAAGGCTCTTATAACAGGAGTAAGTGGTTTTGTTGGGAATTTTCTAACTGAAAAGTTATTAAGAATTGGGTACGAGGTAGCAGGGATATCACGTTCTAAACCTGATAATAAAGATCTGAATTTTATTTCTTGTGACATTACTGATTCTGCTAGACTTGAGAAAATCTTAAAAACTATAAGGCCGGATGAAATATATCATCTTGCTGGATCTGCATTTATACCCTATTCATATAAAGAACCGATGTACGCGTATAGCACAATAGTTAGTGGCACACTGTCATTATATGAATCATTAAGGAAACTGGATATGGATTCGAAAGTCCTATTTGTAGGATCCGCTGAGGTTTATGGGGAAGGGCAAACATCACCTTTTACTGAGAAAGATTTACTTCGGCCTAATAATCCTTATGCTGGGGCGAAAGCCTGTGCAGATTTAATAAGTGAACAGTATGCAAAAACTTTTCAGATGAAGATCATTAGAGCAAGGCCGTTTAATCATACAGGTCCTAAACAATCAGATAACTTTGTCTGTTCGAGTTTTGCTAAGCAAATAGCAGAAATGGAATATGATGGCCACAAGACGATTTACGTTGGAAACATTAATGTAAAGCGAGATTTTCTAGATGTTAGAGATGTCGTTAATGCTTATTATTTATTAATGAAAAAGGGTACCTCTGGAGAGGCATACAATGTCTCTTCAAACAAAGCCGTATCTATCTCCGAACTGTTAGACTGGCTATTTTTATTTTCAAATATTGAATCGCCTAATATCGAAGTAGACCTTAATAAGGTAAGAGCTAATGATGCTTTGATCCGATTGGGTGATAATACCAAGTTGTGTCAGGATACAGGGTGGCTTCAAGAACATGATCTCAAAGAAACTATGAGAGTATTACTTGAATATTGGCGTAGTTCTAGAGCGAGTGGAAGAAACTGAAGGGTGGAACATATCGTGCATCGAAACAAGGTTGTAATTATAGGCGGTGGTGGCCACGCAAAAGTAGTCATTGATGTCATTCAAAGTGCTGATACGTATGAACTTGTGGGGTTTACTTCACATTCTGATCAAGAATCAAATTTATCCGGTATTCCCTATCTAGGAGATGATTCCATCCTACCGACACTGCTCGAAGAAGGGGTACAATATTTTTTTGTCGCTACAGGAAATAATCGATTGAGAAAAAAATTGTTTTATCAATTGATTGAATTAGGGTTTACGCCTATTAATGCTATAAGTCCATTTGCGCGGATTTCACCTTTTGCTAAACTCGGTAGAGGTATAGTTGTTATGCCGGGTGCTGTGATCAATGCGTATGCTGTAATTGAGGATAATGTAATCATAAATACTCTTTCAGGTATAGATCATGATTGCCTAATAAAACCTCATGCTCATATAGCACCAGGAGCTTCGTTAGCTGGTTGTGTCAATGTCGGTGAAGGTGCGTTTGTTGGAATGAAGAGTAGCGTCATTCCAGAGATAAGTATTGGCGAATGGTCTGTTGTCGGGGCAGGAGCTGCAGTAATTTCAGATGTTCCGTCTTATGTTACGGTTGTTGGAGTGCCAGCAAAAAAAATAATAGTAAGGAATGAGGAAAGATGAAAACAGTGAAAAGAATACCACTTGCAGGGCCTGTGCTTAATGGGAATGAAAGAGAATATGTTCTTGATTGTATAGATACAGGTTGGATCTCGGCTAATGGTAAGTATGTAAATCAATTTGAACAAAAGTTTGCAGAATTTTGTAACGTAAAGCATGCGATCTCTGTTGCGAACGGCACTGTAGCACTGCACTTGCCATTATTGGCATACGGTGTAGGTCCTGGAGACGAAATAATCATTCCTACATTCACTTATATAGCTACTGCTAATGCGGTAAAATATTGTGGTGCAGATCCTGTATTGGTTGATTGTGAAGAAAATGCATGGAATATTGATCCTCAAAAAATTGAAGAAAAAATAACATCTAAAACCAAAGGGATTATTGTAGTTCATCTATATGGGCATCCAGTTGATATGGACCCTATTTTGGAGATTGCTAAGAAACATAATCTATTTGTTATTGAAGATGCCGCTGAAGCACACGGCGCTGAATATAAAAACAACGTTGTTGGATCGATTGGCGATGTTGCTACTTTCAGTTTTTTCGGGAATAAAATTATATCAACTGGCGAGGGTGGAATGATCACCACGAATAATGACGAGCTGGCTACTAAGATGCGCCTACTTAGAGGACAAGGAATGGACCCTAACAAACGCTACTGGTTCAATGTTATTGGGTATAACTATCGTATGACTAATTTGCAGGCTGCAGTTGGATTAGGTCAGCTTGAAAATATTGATTGGCATCTAGACCAAAGAAGAAGAGTTGCCAATGCTTACATAGAACAACTTGCTCCGTATAGTAGTCTTTTTACAATGCAACCAGAGATGCCATGGGCCAAACATTCCTATTGGATGGTCTCAATACTATTAACAGACAAGGTAAAGGCTAAGCGGGATGAAATTATGGAATTGATGGAGAAAGACGGTATAGAAATGCGGCCGTTATTTTATCCAATGCATCATATGCCTCCATATTTCGAAGAATCAACATACCCTGTAGCTGATCGTATTTCTGCAAGGGGCTTTAACATCCCGACAAATGCTACTTTGACTGATGAAGATATAGCTTACATTTGTAACAGACTCATTCATCATTGCCAAAATAGTATATAAGCAAATGTTAAATTGTTTGCACACGGAGGTAAGGTCTTGAGTGAATATATAAAGAAGATCTATCAGACGAGGTATTTTTGGTCATATTTAGTAAGGGCTGAGTTGAAGAATAAATTCAGACGTTCAAAGTTAGGAATATTTTGGACGTTTTTGAATCCACTTTTACTTACGGCGCTTATGTCAACTGTTTTTGGTGTAGTATTTAAAATGTCTTTTTCGGATTATGCACCATATGTATTATCAGGATTAATTGTATGGGAACTTATAAGCTCTTCATTTATTGGAGGCGGTCATTCCATAATGTCTGGTGAACAATATATTCGCCAGTTTAATCATCCGGTTCTCATATATACACTGAAGACCGCATTAGTGTTTACTATAACATTTATCATTGCTATGGCTTCACTTGCCTTGTGGGTGGTATTTATAGAACCACAGAATATAATTTTAGGAATTGTGACATTACCATTAACTACATTATTATATTTTTTGCTGTCTTGGGCGATTACGACAATTGCAGGTTTTGTAAATGCTAAGTATAGAGACTATCCCCAAGTGATGGCATTGGTTATTCAGGCAGTTTGGTATGTTTCACCTGTCTTCTTCAAGAGGGAGATGTTCATATCCAGTCCTACTCTAGCGACTGCATTCTATTTGAATCCTATAACACATATATTGAACCTTGTTCGAAATCCATTTTTAAATGGCATTATGCCATCCTTTAGCGATTACTTCTTTACAATAATCACAATTGTTATATTTGCTTTTATTGCTGGCGTATTAAATAAAAGGAATCAACATAAAGTTATATTTTATTTATAAAATATTAAGGACGTTGAGTAATGGACAACTGTTACATTCAAATGAATAATGTAAACCTTTTCTATCCTTCTCATATATATAATGCAACTACTTTAAAACAAGAAGTGTTTGCACTACTTAAATTACAAAAGAAAAAAGAAAAACTTGAAGATGTACATGCATTGAAAGATTTCAACCTCAAAATTAATGAGGGGGAGAAGTTAGGGATCATAGGTCATAATGGTGCGGGGAAAAGTACGTTATTAAAGACGATTGCTGGAATATATCCCATTAAATCTGGAACGCTAGATGTGAAGGGGAATATTCGTTCACTGTTTGATTTAGCACTAGGTTTTGATCTTGAATCAACTGGCAGAGAAAATATTATGTATCGTGGTCTTCTACTTGGTGAGACACCTAGAACGATAAAGGAAAAAGAGCAAGAAATTATTGATTTTGCCGGGCTAGGAGAATTCATAGATTATCCTATTCGTTCGTATTCTGCAGGGATGCTTATTCGTCTTGCTTTCTCGATATCCACATCTATTCCTGGTGAAATTCTGTTGCTTGATGAGGTTATTGGAGCAGGGGATGCTTCATTCGCTGCAAAAGCAAAGGAAAGAATGCTAGGTCTTATGGGGCAGGCAAAGATACTTGTGCTTGTATCACATGATCTTTCAACCATAAAAGAAATATGTAACAGAGTTATTTTAATAAAGCAAGGACAAATTATTAAAGATGGCGCCCCAGAAGAAGTAATAGATTTTTATAAAAGTTCAATTTGAAATAAATTGGAGATGTTTATATGAAAGCAAAAAGGATATTGTGGCTACTAAATCACGATACATTAAGCAAGTTTGAGCTCCCTTTAATAAGAGATCTGGGATTTGAAATATTTACTCCTAAAATTGCATTGAAAGAAATATTACAAGCAAGTGGTTCTATTACGTATGATTATGATCATACTTTAACAATTCCAGAAGAAGATCTAAATACGCTGAATCAATATGATTTTTGTTCTTTAGTTGATATGCCGCTTAATATAAAGAAGATTATTAATTCTTATTTTGCAACTGCAATTACATATACTGATACTTCATTCTCTATACTTCGGAAATTAATTCATAATTTTGAAGGGAATATTTTTTTTCGTGCCTTTGGGGTGGGTTTATCCAAGTTTAATAATTACACTGAGTTGATAGATTATTATTTTCAAAGAAATGACAAGTATAAGTTGCAACAAATAAGTGATAGATTCTGGTTTTCTCAATGCTATCCTAATCTGGCGGAAGTTGAAGAAGATATATATAAAAAAAATGCTATTTATATGCCGCTCGGCCTTCCTTTAGAATTTTATGATATAGAAAATCAATGGGTTGGAGATATGAATAAACTCCTATTCTTTTGCTCTAGAATAAAATATGTGGCTGAAGCTGAGAAGGTATATAACGAATTTAAAAGAGATTTTAGAGATTTTGATTACTTGATTGCAGGGAATCAACCGGTTCCTGTAGATGATGATAAGGTAACTGGTTTTCTAGAAAGAGAAGAATTGAATGAACTGTATAGAAAATGTAAAGTTATGTATTATCATTCAACCAACCCTAGACATTTACATTATCATCCATTAGAAGCCATGATTGCTGGAATGCCAGTGGTCTATATGGATGGGGGGCTTTTAAGTTTCCTTGGTGGAAAGCGTCAAGCAGGCCGTTGCAAGGATATAAATGAAGCTCGAAATAAGGTTCAGAGAATATTAGATGGCGATGCTCAATTAATTGAAGATATTAGACAAGATCAGAAGGAAATTTTATACAAGTTTTCTTACGAATTTAATAAAGAAGAATGGGAAAATAACTTTTTGCCTATAGTTGAAACTATAAATTCAATGGATATCAATTCACCTAAAAAAATAGCGGTGTTTACATCTATTGAACAAGAAAAATGTCATCTAGATGATAGTATAGAAATGGTATCTATGTTGTATCAGGGAATAATTGAACTGAACGCGCAAAATCGATTGATTTTAAATGTTTATAAGGATAGTCATGATTTTGAGAACGATATCTCTGAACTTACGGAGAAAAACGTTACACTTAGAGAATATACCATGGAAAGTATTTCAGCTGAACATGTTTCAGATACGTTGGCTCTAATGTTTAAAAATCAATCATTATGGCATGATAGTTATTTGTTACCAGTTGACTACGCACAAAATTATGTGGATGCTGATTTGTGGCTGTTTTTGGATCACCAAATTGAGAAACCTATAGCGCCAATAATACCCTTCGGGATTTATGTGGATAATATTGGGGATCGCCATTATGAAACAATATCTTCTGCACGTATTTCCAACTTAAAAAATGCAGCCTTTATTTTAACAAATTCACAACAAACAAAAATAGACTTGATAAAACACTTAGGTATCAAAAAAGAAAAAATATATCGTATACCATTTGCTTATTCAAAAAGAAAATTAAATAGCCAAATTTATCAAGGAACAGGATATATCCTTATAGAGGCTGACCTAAATAGAACAGAATTAGTAAAAAAACTATTTGATGATGTTAATGGGTATTTTGAATTATATAGAAATGAACTAAATATCAAAATTTATTTTAATAATTATGTTAAAGATAAAAATGGTCGTTTATTTGAGGAATTGAATGAATTAGTCCAAAAATCAGATCTCTTGAAAAACAATATTTCCTTATATGTAAATTTAGAAAAGAATGAATATGATGCTTTATATGCCCATGCTCAAAAAATAATAATCCCACATAACATGAAAAATATATTTTATAAACTGGCTAAGGCGGCATATTTTTCGAAACAGATAATAGTAAATGATTTTCCGTTTTATAAAGAATTCGAAGATATTTTGAATTACAATTTTCATTATAAGAAATTTAACACGAATAAAAATGTGTTACTCGAGGTTCTTTCCATCCATGATGAAGTAGCTCCTTCAGAATTTAAGTACAACAATGATAAAACTGGGTATTTTACAAACGATGTATCTAGTGCATGGAGGAAACTGCTATGAAGAAAACAGGTGTTTTTTTAGGTTTCCAGCCTGGATCTAATCTTTCGACAGAAGGAATAGGGAGATTACTAGCTTTTATTCTAAAAGAAAATGATGAAAAAAAGACAAATATTATTTTGTTTTGTCCTAAGTGGTTAACTAATTCAGTGCAGATACTTCTCAAAGACAACAAAATTCCAGAAGATAGATTTGAAATAGTATCGACCTCAAATATACCTTTAGGAGTTAAAGTTAAGAATTACTTAATAGAAAGGCGCATTAAAAAAGCGAGATTCGATCAAAAAAATCAATTGATTAAGAAGCTTAAGAAAACAACTTTAGAATCACTAAGGAAGCTTGCAATAGATTTCTTTAGTGCTAATTCTTTGCTAATAGTATTATTTAAAATCCTAGGATACATGTCACTCTTTGTATGCCTATTACCTTTTTTATTAATGGCAGGAGCAGGCTATTTTTTTGTTAAATTTATCAACCTGTTAGTAAGAATACTGATTAAACAACTGCCTTATAACTCGATTTTAAATAAAATAAAACCGCTGTTAACCAATGGGAGAGGGGCGATTTATCAGGTTGTACTTGATAATGAACTCAATAGGGTTGTTGATCTGATTAATAAGCGCACGGATATTGATGTGTGTTTCATACCTTCAATGATATGGTCTCAAATAAGAAGATTAAATTGTCGGAAAATTCTAGCTGCTCCAGATATCGTTTTTTATGATTTTCCAACACAGTTTCCTGGTGTAGGTCGCGTTCATGAAAGAATACGTGAGAGTATTGCAGTAGCGGATCATTTAATTTGTTATAGTGAGCATGTAAAAAAGCACCACTTAATTGATAAATGTGGAGTAGATCCCAATAAAATAACAGTTATTAAACATGCCAATATTGATATGAATGAACATTTAAAAATATCAAAATCAATCCAAAAATTTTTTACGATTAAACAAAATGCAAAACAAATAGTAAATGAGTATATTTATTCAAATTTTTCTTCAAGCCATGTTTTATATAATGTTGATTTTGAAGATTTGGATTTTGTTATTTATTCTTCCCAATACAGGTCACATAAGAATGTATTTAATTTAATAAAAGCAATAAAGATTATAAATAACGATATGCATGGTAATATTAAATTAATTCTTACAGGCGATTATCGTAGGGAAGAAGCTATAAAAGAATATGTTCATTCAAATAACTTAGAAAACGATATCTTTGTCATGCACAATATATCTTCTGAATTATTAGCCGCCTTGAATAAATTGGCTAAATGCTCAGTGAATCCAACTCTATTTGAAGGTGGATTTCCATTTACATTTTCCGAGTCTTATTCGGTAGGAACCCCTTCTGTGATGAGTAATATTCCTGTTGTTAGCTCTGAGATTGATGACCCAAATTTAAAGGATCTTATGTTATTTGATCCATATAATCCTTATTCAATTGCAGAAAAAATAGTATGGGCAATTGATAATGCACAGACGTTATTCGACGCACAAGACAAGTTATATCAAAAATTTAGTCAAAGAGATTGGAAAAAGGTTGTGAGTGAGTATAATGAAGTATTCAATAAAGCTGCGCGCTAAGGTGAGATTATGAAAAAAATCTTCATTATGACATTGTTTTTTCTGTGTATCATGACAACTAATAATTTGTCTGTTAACGCTGACGCATTAAAAGATGTAGGTGTTATAGTTAATTCTAATGAGCAACAGTACTCTAAGCAGTTTGATGCTAGCGTAACTGTTAAATTTAAAGACAAAAACCTATATAATAAAAAGGTTTATTTATCCTATCATGTCTACGATTTTAATGGAAAAGAACTATTATGGGAGGGGCAACGATTTCCATTTTCTATTGACGAGCATGGTAATGGTAATGTAGAAATCAATATCGATCTATCATCTGTTTCCCAACCAATACAAAATAATTATGCTAAGGTTAAATTTGATTTGATTGATGAAAAAAATGTTTATTGGTTTTCGACGAATCCTAAAATAGCATTCTCTTCGGATGAGATTATATTGGATGGGCGTTATTCCAAAAAGTTTATTGGCACTTTGTCCTCAGCGATTCAAAACAATCCAGTTATTATTTCTGCTAACTTTCTTTGTTTTTTATTATTTATATTCGGATTCTTTAAGTTAAAGAAAAGTGAATTTTTTTATAATTTAGAATAATAAAAATTAAACTAATAGCCTCTATTTAAAATAAGAGGCTATTAGTTTACATTGATTGGCGATATTTCAGACCGATTATTAATAATTGTCTGTTTTACACTTTAGGATTATCAGATGGACAAGAGGAGGTAAATAATGAAGGGTATCGTACTCGCTGGAGGTACTGGGTCTAGATTGTATCCATTGACGAAAGTGACTAATAAGCATCTGTTACCTGTAGGGAAATACCCTATGATATTTCATGCTATCCAAAAATTAAGAGAGGCCAGCATTACAGATATTCTAATTGTCACTGGTAAGGAACACATGGGGGATGTTGTTAATCTGCTCGGAAGTGGTCGAGAGATGGGAGTATGCTTTACTTATAAAGTTCAGGATGAGGCAGGGGGTATTGCACAAGCGCTAGGCTTAGCTGAACAATTTGTAGGTGAAGACCAGATGGTTGTTATTCTTGGAGACAATGTATTCGAAGATAAAATTTCTGAATATGTGCGGAACTTTAGACAACAACAACGTGGCGCCAAACTTCTCCTCAAACAAGTTCACGATCCTCAGCGGTATGGTGTCGCAGAACTTCAGGGAGATAAGATTATTTCTATTGAAGAGAAGCCGCAAAAACCTAAAAGCGATTATGCTGTTACTGGTATCTATATGTTTGATCATACTGTATTTAATATTGTTAAAGGTCTTAAGCCATCTAATCGTGGAGAATTAGAAATTACGGATGTAAATAATGCATATATTAAACGCAACGAATTAACCTTTGATATTCTAAACGGCTGGTGGACAGATGCTGGAACACACCCATCTTTGGTTCGTGCGAACGAGCTAGCTAAAGATCTGACCTTCGGAGAAGAGATGGGGAAATTGAAATTGTAGAAGGAGAGCAATTGTAATGAAAGTAACTCCTTTAAAATTAGAAGGTGTTTGTCTAGTTGAACCAGTGGTTCATGAAGATAGTCGTGGATATTTCATGGAGAGCTACAATGCCTTTCGTTTTGATCTTAATGGTCTTGATTATTCTTTTATCCAAGACAATCATACTTTATCCAAGGAAGCAGGAGTCATTAGAGGGTTACATTATCAATTAACGCCTAAAGCACAAACAAAGTTGATCCGTGTTCTATCAGGTGCGATTTATGATGTCGTTGTAGATATTCGCCACAGTTCACGAACGTTCGGTCAATGGCTCGGTGTCATATTAAGTGAGCATAACCATCGGCAATTACTTGTACCCAAAGGGTTTGCGCACGGATTCTGCACGATCGTACCTAACACTCAAGTATTATACAAAGTAGATGAATATTATTCTCCAGAGCATGACCGCGGCATCTTATGGAACGATCCTGCTCTTGGAATCGACTGGCCTACATCAAATCCGATCCTATCAGATAAGGATACACGTCATCCGTTTTTGAAAGATGCGGAACTTAACTTTTAAATAGGAGGCACTTCATGAACTTGCTAGTAACTGGTGGCGCCGGATTTATTGGAAGTAACTTTGTAATGTATATGCTACGTGAACATCCGAATTACGAGATTGTAAATATTGATGCTCTTACATATGCGGGAAATTTAGAAAATTTAAAATCTGTTGAACAGAATCCAAACTATTCATTCATCAAAGCTGACATTCGTGACGCTAAAGCGATAGATGAAGTATTCCAACAAGGTATTGATGTGGTTGTCAATTTCGCAGCTGAATCACATGTGGATCGAAGCATTTTGGAACCAGATGTGTTTGTGAAGACCAATGTATTTGGTACTCAAGTACTGCTAGACGCTGCAAAGAAATATGGAGTGACGAAGTTCGTACAAGTATCTACTGATGAAGTATACGGTTCGTTAGGAGAAACTGGATTATTTTCTGAGACGACACCCCTTGCACCGAACAGCCCTTACTCAGCTAGTAAAGCGGGCGGAGATTTGTTAGTGCGTGCATATCATGAGACTTTTGGGATTACAGTCAATATTACAAGATGTTCGAACAACTATGGACCATATCAGTTCCCAGAGAAGCTTATTCCGCTCATGATCTCAAGAGCATTAAACGATCAGCCGCTTCCTGTGTACGGAGATGGACTCAATATTCGTGACTGGTTGTATGTTGAGGATCATTGCAGTGCCATTGATTTAGTTATACATGAGGGACAGGACGGCGAAGTGTATAACATTGGCGGTAATAACGAGCGGACAAATGTTCACATTGTTAAAACTATTTTAGAGCAGTTAGGCAAACCAGAATCTCTTATCACTTATGTACAAGACCGCCCTGGGCATGACAGACGATATGGCATTGATCCAACGAAAATTACGACTGAACTCGGCTGGAAACCAAAGCACTCTTTTGAAACTGGAATTAAAGAGACCATTGATTGGTATCTAAATAACCAAGAATGGTGGATGCGTATTCAGTCCGGTGAGTACGAACAGTATTATGAGAAACAATATGGAATTCGCTTTGGAGATTTCAAATGAAAGTATTAGTAACGGGAGCGAGCGGACAGCTAGGACAAGATGTTGTGTCTCTTTTTGCAGAAGCTGGTCACACCTTACTAGGGTGTGATCGGCAGATGCTAGATATAACGAATCAAGAGCAGTGCTTTACACTCGTAAACGAATTTCATCCTGATGTCATCATTCACTGTGCGGCTTATACTGCAGTAGATGCGGCGGAAACGGATATCGATCAGGCGTATGCAGTGAATGCTATGGGGACTCGTAATATTGCAGTCGCGGCTGAAGCTATTGGAGCAAAAGTGTGTTACATCAGTACGGATTATGTGTTCGATGGCACTTCAGAGCTTCCTTATCATGAGTACGACAATACGAATCCGCAGAGCATTTATGGTAAATCCAAGCGTGCGGGTGAAATTTTGGTGCAAAGCCTATCTTCTCGCTATTTTATTGTACGGACATCATGGGTGTATGGAATACATGGACATAACTTTGTGAAAACGATGCTTAAGCTAGGTCAAGAGAAGCCTGAACTCAAGGTAGTCCATGACCAAAAAGGTTCTCCTACGTATACTGTTGATCTTGCCAACTTCTTGCTAGAGCTTGTGACGACTGAAAAGTATGGCATTTACCATGCGTCAAATACGGGTGAGTGTACGTGGTATGAATTTACTAAAGCCATTCTTGAGGATGCTGAGGATCTCCTTCAAATGAAGATCACGGCTCGAGTCGAGCCGTGCACTACAGAAGAGTTTCCTCGTCCTGCACCTAGACCTCGTAATTCAGTTATGGAACATCTATCTATTCGAGCGAATGGTCTGACGGATTTACGTCCTTGGCGAGAAGGATTGAGGGCGTTTCTACTAACGTTAAAGGAATATCAATAATGGTCAAAACTGTTAGTGTCCACATCGTTACATATAATAGTGCTGCTGATATAGCTGATTGCTTGGCTGCGGTTCGGGATCAATCCTACCCTATTTATGAGATTATAGTGATTGACAATGCATCTCAGGACGATACCGTTAGTGTGGTCGAGCAAGTCATTTCTAACATGCCTGAGCAGCCTATCACTATTGTGAGTAATAAGCAGAATATTGGTTTTGCTCCAGCTCATAATCAAGCGATTCGGATGAGGAACAGCGATTATGTACTAGTTCTTAATCCTGATGTTACGATTGGTGAACATTATGTGCAGCTACTAGTAGAGCAGGCTGAGTTGCAGAGGAATGTTGGCAGTTTAACGGGCAAGTTACTCCGAAAATCCAATCCTGAATTGGTAGATAGTACGGGTCTAACGATGAATAAAGCACGAAGAGCTTTTGATCGAGGGGCAGGAGATGTGGCTTCTAATTGGAATGAGTCAGGCTTTGTGTTCGGGGTATCGGGAGCAGCTGCCTTGTATTCTCGCAGAATGATTGATGCAATTAGTATACAAGGTCAGTTCTTTGATGAGTCCTTTTTCGCTTATAAAGAAGATGTGGATGTGGCGTGGCGAGCGAATTTGCTTGGGTGGAAATCATATTATTGTGCCGATGCGTTAGCATATCATGAACGCGGATGGAAAGAGGGAGGACGTAAACGGCAGTCTCTCTTTATTCGCCAGATGTCTTATATTAATCGGTATAAGATGATTTACAAGAATGATAGCCGGATAAGTATACTTAAGAACCTATTACACATTCTTCCCTATGATATTGCCAGCAATTCATACTTTCTATTAAGAGAACCAAAGGTACTCGGAGCCTGGGGATCGTTTTGGAAAGAGCTTTCGGATTTGCGAGTGAAACGAAGAGAGATCCTAGATAAAAAAATGAACAAACACAAATAGACCGCCCCACGTCAAAGGCTCGGTCTATTTCTTGAGTACTTTACATCCGGCCGCTCTTTAAGCGGACTGTTTGTGCAGGGATCGGGCCTAAACCGATCCCTTATTTATATATGTTGTCATATACCTAAGTACCCTTCACCCTTGCATTTTCCCCCACTCAAAATCTATAAAATCCCTCTGTTACCAGCCTTTTTATGGTATAATATCCCCGAAAGGGGAGCCATTGATGGATGTCAGCATACTAATTGTCAATTACAATACACGCGAGCTAACGATGAACTGTCTCGATTCGGTATATGCCTCGAAGACAGACTATACATATGAAGTCATTGTAGTAGACAATGCTTCTACAGATGGATCTACAGCTGCCATCGAAGAGAGATTCCCCGAAGTAAAGCTTATACCTAACAACGATAATGTAGGTTTTGCCAAAGCGAACAATCAAGGCATGGATATCGCAAGCGGGCGATATACTTTGCTCCTGAATTCCGACACCATTGTCCAGCCGGATACACTGCAGACGATGGTCTCCTTCATGGACGAACATCCGGGGGTAGGAGCATCTGGATGTAAAGTGATTCTACCAGACGGTTCGCTCGATAAAGCATGCAAACGTGGTTTTCCGACACCGTCAGCTTCTTTTTACTACGCCTTTGGTTTCTCTAAGCTATTTCCGCACAATCCAAGATTCAATCAATATCAGCTAGGATATCTCGATCCGAACGAAGCTTATCCAGTTGATTGTCTAGTAGGCGCTTTTATGCTCGTGCGGCAAGAGGTGATTCAGCAGGTTGGTAAGCTGGATGAGACATTTTTCATGTATGGGGAAGATATTGATTGGTGTTATCGGATTAAGCAAGCGGGGTGGGAGATTCATTACTACCCAGCTACATACATCGTTCATTACAAAGGTGCGAGCAGCAGACGCAAGCCTTATAAAATCATATACGAGTTCCACCGGGCGATGGCTGTCTTCCACCGCAAACATTATAGACAGCAATACTCATGGTTAACGAACACTGCCGTATATACCGGAATAGCTCTGAAATTTACGTTATCTCTTCTTAAAAATAAATTGTTGCCGTCTCCAAGGGCGATTACGCGTCCTGCAAACTCAACATATAATCAAGCTAAGCCTGAGGTGAAATAATGATTCGCAAAAACCAGCGTTTTTTGTCAAATCTGTATATGCTCGTTGATTTTTTAGTGATTCAACTGTCCTTTGTATTAGCGTGGTGGATTAAATTTAGATCGGGATTGCTAGACTACAGCAGCCCTCTGCCAATTGAGAATTATGCAAAGTGGAGCTTATACTACGGAATTATTGCCGTTGTTGTTGGAGTCTTATTCTCACTCTACTCTCCTAAACGGAAAAAGAGATTTTCCGACGATGTCGTTAAGCTCTTACAAATTCATTTTATAAGCCTGTTCTCGTTATTAAGCTTTCTGTTTGTCGTGAAAGAGATGGACATCTCTCGTTCTTACCTAATTCTATATGTTTCTTTCAACGTGATGTTCATTATGCTGTACCGTTTCATGCTTAAGCGCATGCTCCAATATATGAGGCAAAAAGGATACAACCGCCAATATGTGCTCATTCTTGGTGCAGGCACACTCGGCAAGAGATTTCACGATAACTTGCGCTATTATCCTGAGCTTGGGTATCAAGTGGTTGGGTTTCTCGATGATTATCAGCAGTGGGACGGCATTGAAGCGAAGCGGTATAAACCGATCTTAGGCACGCTGGAAGACTTGGAAGATATTCTTCATAGTGTCCTCGTTGACGAAGTCGTACTCGCGCTTCCGCTTGAAGCGCATCATAAATATGCCCAGATCATCGCATCATGTGAAAAAGCCGGCGTGCGCACCATGATCATTCCCGACTTTTATGATTATTTGCCAGCACGTCCAATGTTCGATAATTTTGCAGGGATGCCGATGATTAACGTGCGCGACATTCCGCTCGATATTGTAGGGAACCGCATTTTCAAACGAATGTTCGACATCGTCTTTTCCTTATTCGCTATCATTATTACTTCGCCGATTCTTATCGCTTTATGCATTGGGGTGAAGCTTACTTCGCCGGGACCGATTATTTTCAAGCAGGAGCGCGTCGGACTCAACCGCCGTACATTTATGATGTATAAGTTTCGCTCCATGAAAGTGTTGGAACCTGGTACAGAAGACACCGGCTGGACGACGGAAAATGATCCGCGCCGTACGAAGTTCGGAGCATTTATTCGCAAAACGAGCTTAGATGAGCTTCCGCAATTTTTCAATGTGCTCCTCGGTCATATGAGTGTTGTGGGTCCACGTCCGGAGCGCCCATATTATGTCGAGCAATTCCGCGAGGAAATTCCGAAGTATATGGTTAAGCATCATGTTCGTCCGGGCATTACAGGCTGGGCACAGAGCAATGGTTTGCGCGGTGACACGTCGATTGAAGACAGAATTAAGCACGATATTTTTTACATCGAAAATTGGTCACTTTTGTTTGACATCAAAATTATTTTCAAAACGATTCTAAGCGGCTTCATGAATAAAAATGCATACTAATCTTGCCAGACGTACCCCGTTTTGCCTTGGTGCAAAATGGGGTATCTTTACTTGAAGCGATAAATTGACAGTCCTTCTATACTGACATAGACTAGGTTTGGAGACTTCGGCAGAAGTGGAGGAATTCGGCGTTGAAGCAAATGATCAAGCCCTGGAGGCACGTATTTAAGCTGGACCCGGACCGGGAAATTAGTGATGAAGCCCTTGCCAGAGTGTGCATGTCCGGTACAGATGCCGTGATGGTCGGAGGGTCGAGCGGGGTTACTTTTGAAAATACAGTGGAACTGCTCGCTCGCATTCGGCAGTATGACATTCCATGTGTGCTGGAGATTTCCGAACTGGAAGCGGCCGTGCCTGGCTTTGACTTATATATGATTCCAATGGTGCTGAACACAGGCAGTATCGACTGGTTGATTGGGAAGCATCAGCAAGCGATTGAGCAGTATGGATTCCTCATTCCTTGGGAATTGCTTGTTCCTGAAGGTTATATCGTGCTAAATCCGAATTCGACAGTAGGCAAGCTGACGGAAGCGAAGACCAATCTGTCCGCAGCAAGTGCTGCTGCTTATGCGCAAACGGCAGATCGGCTCATGTCTTTACCTATTGTTTATGTAGAATATAGTGGAACGTTTGGAGATATGAATTTGGTGTCGGCTGTACGCCAAGAGTTGCGCGGAGCGCAGCTTTTTTACGGAGGGGGCATTACGAACCTGCAAACCGCAAGGGAAGCCGCAGCCGCAGCAGACACTATCGTCGTTGGTAACATCATTTATGATCATTTAGAAGAAGCGTTATTAACGGTGCAAGCTGTAAAATAAATCAATCATCAGAAAGGAGCATGCATGATGCAAACCGTCAATATTCAAGAGGCTATTGCCAAGCTTAATCCGCAGCAGCGCGAAGCCGTCATATCTACCGAGGGACCGCTGCTCATTATGGCAGGTGCAGGCTCTGGTAAGACCCGCGTGCTGACTCATCGCATTGCTTATATTATTGCGGAACGTAAGACAGCGCCGTGGGGGATTTTGGCGATCACATTTACGAACAAAGCAGCGAGGGAAATGCAGGAGCGGGTGTCCAAACTCGTCGGAGCCGAAGGACGTGACATTTGGGTATCGACCTTCCACTCGATGTGCGTACGCATTTTGCGCAAAGATATCGAACGAATCGGTTTTTCCTCGAACTTTTCCATATTGGATTCTACTGATCAATTGTCCGTGATTCGGAACTGTATGAAAGACCTTAATATCGATACGAAAAAATTCGAGCCTAAAGCGATCCAATCGGTCATTAGCGCGGCTAAAAATGAATTAATTACACCGGAGTTGTATGAACAGAAGATCGGCGATTATTTCGAGGGAATTGTAGCGAAAGTGTACACCATGTACCAAAAGAGACTGAAAAGCAATAACTCGCTCGACTTCGACGACCTCATCATGGCGACTATTCAATTGTTTAAAGAAGTACCTGAAGTGCTCGAATTCTATCAGAAGAAATTCCAGTACATTCATGTCGACGAATATCAGGATACGAACCGTGCACAGTATATGCTAACGCGTATGCTTGCAGATAAGCATCACCGCATTTGTGTGGTGGGCGATAGCGATCAGTCGATTTATCGCTGGCGCGGCGCGGATATTAGCAACATCTTGAACTTTGAAGAAGATTATCCGGAAGCGAAGACCATTTTGCTTGAACAGAATTACCGCTCTACATCTAACATTTTGAATGCAGCCAATGAAGTGATTGCACTCAATAAGGGACGCAAGCCGAAGAAGCTGTGGACGGATAAAGGCGAAGGCGCCAAAATCAAAGTGTTCCGCGGTGACTCGGAGCATGATGAAGGTTATTTTGTAAGCTCGGAAATTCAGAAAAATGTAGGCAAAGGCCGAAATTATTCGGATCACGCCATTTTGTACCGTACGAACGCGCAGTCCCGGGTTATCGAAGAAATTTTAATTAAATCCGATATCCCTTATCAAATTGTCGGGGGCATCAAGTTCTACGACCGTAAAGAAATTAAAGACCTGCTCGCTTACTTGCGTCTGCTGTCTAATCCAGATGATGATATTAGCTTAACGCGTATTATTAACGTGCCGAAGCGGGGCATTGGGGATACGACGGTTGGGAAATTAGCAGATGCGGCCGCGCAGCGAGGCACTTCCATCTATCGAGTGCTTGAGTATGTGGATGATTTAGGACTTGCAGGAAAGACTCGCAATGCTCTAGTAGATTTCTATGATATGATCACTAACCTTCATAACATGGTTGAATACCTGTCTGTCACAGAGCTTACGGAGAAACTGCTCGAGATGACAGGGTACCGAATTGAGCTGCAAAATGAGAATACGATCGAGTCACGTTCACGCCTCGAGAATATTGAAGAGTTCTTGTCTGTAACTATGGAATTTGAGAAAAATAATGAAGATAAGTCGCTGGTCGCTTTTCTCACGGATCTAGCGCTCATCGCTGATATTGATTCTATGAACGATGACCCGGAAGAACAGACAGATGCAGTTATTCTGATGACGATGCACAGTGCGAAGGGGCTAGAGTTTCCGGTCGTATTTATTATCGGGATGGAAGAAGGGGTGTTCCCGCATAGCCGTGCTTTCATGGACGATGAAGAGTTAGAAGAGGAACGCCGCCTTGCTTATGTAGGGATTACGCGTGCGGAGGAGCAGCTCTTCTTGTCTTGTGCGCGTACGCGTACGCTCTTTGGCCGCACGACACAAAATCCGCCGTCCCGTTTCTTGGATGAAATTCCGGATGAATTGAAGGAAGATACGGCGATGGCTCGCGATCGTTTCCGCCGCGGAGGCAATGTAGGCGGTGCATACAGCGGCAGAGGTATAGGCAGCAGCGGCGGCAGTAACTTTGGGGGACGGAGCACAGGTTCGTCTTCTTCCGCCAAAGTGACCGTAACTACCGGGGCCCCTGGACAATCCACTGCGGAAGCGGGCAGTAAGCCAGACAGTTTCCAAGCTGGCGATAAAGTCGCACATAGCAAATGGGGCACAGGCGTCATTGTCTCGATTAAAGGTTCAGGCAATGATACAGAACTGCAAATTGCTTTCCCTGCACCAGTTGGCTTGAAACGTCTGCTTGCGGGCTTCGCGCCAATTACGAAAGTAGAATGATAATAAGTATTAAACGGAGGTATGTCCCTGCATGGATCCATTAGCTACAATGGAGCAGCTCGTGGCCGAGCTGAATAAGTACAATTACCATTACTATACACTCGATAAACCGCTCATTAGCGACAAAGAGTATGACAGTCTCTACGACCAGCTCGTGAAACTGGAGAAAGAGACAGGGGTTATTTTGCCTGATTCGCCTACACAGCGGGTTGGCGGCGAACTACTGAAAGGCTTCGAGCCTCACCGCCACCTTGCTCCGCTGTGGAGTCTCGATAAAGCGCAAAATGTAGAGCAGCTACAAAGCTGGAACAATCGGGTTCTAAAGCTGGTGTCTGACTACAACAGTAAAAACCCTGACCATCCTCTGCCTCATCCGTCCTATGCGGTAGAACTTAAATTTGATGGTCTAACGCTTAACCTTACTTATACAGACGGCAAGCTTGTGCAGGCGGCAACTCGCGGTAACGGTGTAGTAGGCGAAGGGATTCTAGCTCAAGTGAAGACGATAAAGTCCGTACCTCTTACGATCCCTTATAAAGATGGAACGATTGAAGTTCAAGGCGAGGGCATTATGAATCTTTCTGTGCTGGCGGCATACAACGAGAAGGCGGCTGAGCCGTTGAAGAATGCCCGCAATGCTGCGGCCGGAGCACTTCGCAACTTGAATCCGAAAATAACGGCGGAACGCAAACTGAGCGCGTATTTTTACAATGTGGGCTATTCCGATGGAATAAAGTTTAATAATCACCGTGAAATGATGGAGTTTCTTCGAGAGAACCATTTTAAAGTGAATCCATTTATTTCTTATTTCGATCAGTTTGAGGGTGTAATCGATGAGCTGAAGAAGATCGAGGAACGACGTTCTGAACTGGACTATCTTATTGATGGAGCGGTTGTCAAAATAGTAGACATGCGTACGCGCGATGTGCTCGGATATACCGATAAGTTCCCGCGCTGGGCGGTTGCTTTTAAATTTGAAGCGGAAGAGACAACGACAATACTTGAATCGGTAACTTGGGAAGTAGGGCGTACTGGGAAAATAACGCCAGTTGCGCGTGTAACCCCTGTTGAGCTCGCTGGTGTTACGGTACAAAATTGTACGCTGAACAATATTGGCGACATTGAACGCAAAAACTTAAAATACGCTCTAGGCACAAGTGTATTCATTCGCCGGTCTAACGAAGTGATTCCTGAAATATTAGGCAAAGTGACCGATGAGAATGACGGTGAGGAGATCATTTATCCGAAGCATTGCCCAGCTTGCGGTTCTGAACTTGAGCAGCGCGGGGCACATCTATTCTGTAACAACAGACTGGGATGCAAGCCGCAGATTATTGGCCGTATCACACATTTTGCATCTCGGGACGCAATGGACATTGAGACATTTAGTGTCATGACTGCAGAGCAGCTGTACGATGAACTAAATGTGCGTGAACCAGCGGATCTATACACATTGCAATTTGAAGATTTAATTAAGCTGGAGCGTTTTGGGGAGAAGAAAGCAACCAACCTGCTTGAAGCGATTGAGAAAAGCAAGCACCGCGATCTAGCATCATTCCTATTTGCGCTCGGTATCCCGAATACTGGGAAATCGACGACGAAAGTACTCGCGGATCATTTCCGCAGTCTTGATAAGATCATGTCCGCCTCCGCTGAAGAGTTGATGGAGCTGCCAGATATCGGTGGTATTGTTGCTGACAGTATCGTTAGCTTCTTCAATGACCCTGTCATGCAAGCGGGCATTCAGAAGATGCTCTCGCTTGGAGTCGAACCCAAAGCGCCTGATAAGCCGCAAGTGGTCCGTGAGGACTCTTTCTTCTCTGGTAAAACGGTTGTACTTACAGGTACACTGCACCAAATGAGCAGGGAAGAGGCGGCAGAGAAGCTTGAAGCACTCGGGGCAAAAGTAACTGGCAGCGTATCGAAGAAAACGGACTTAGTTATTGCTGGTGAGAAAGCCGGTAGCAAGCTGGCTAAAGCCCAAGCTCTAGGTATTCAAGTTATTGATGATGAGGACGAGTTTATTAGATTGCTTGAGTCGTAAGAGTGAATAAGCAAAATTAGCTATACAGCATACTAAAAGCAGCCGAAATCGGCTGCTTTTTTAAATGTCCATTTTATTCTTAGGAAGCCATGCATCCGTATCGTAGCCTCGCTGTTCCCAGTAGCCAATATGATCTTCTTTGATCAGTTCAATACGGGTGAGCCATTTAACAGATTTGTAGCCATACATTTTAGGTACGATTAAGCGCACAGGTCCGCCAAGCTCGCTGGAGATCGGTTTACCGTCAAGCATTACAGCAACCATAACATCATCTAATCTAGCTTGCTTTAATGTGAGAGAATCTGTATAGGTGCCATCTCCTGAATAGAACTTAACTGTTTTAGCCTGTTCGTCGACCCCCGCTTGATCAAGCAATTGCTTAAGGGGTATTCCTTCCCATGTATTATTGTATACCGACCATCCTGTTACACAATGAAAATCACTCACTTGCACCGTACGCTTGAGCTGGACGAACTGTTCCCAGTTCCAGTTCAGCTTTTGCTTAACGAGTCCATCTACGGTAAAAGACCAGTTGCTGTTATCAAAGAAAGGAATGTCCGTCACCGTATAAACTCGATAATTCCCTTTCGCTCCTCCGCCAATGGGAGGGGACGAAGCGGGTAATGGAACAGGGTCTGGAATGAGCTGATTTGCGTTATACTGTGACAGTTCATTAACCTGGTAGGGATTCAGTAAACTCCCCATCCATTTTACAAAAGAAGGTCCGAGTGTAATAGTGAGTCCTGCTCCGATCGCTAATCTCACAAATTCGCGTCTAGTATAGAGCGGCTGATTATTTTTTTGCGCTGCAACAGTCCTAGCTTTATTTTCAATGATAATTGTACGGCGACTTGGTTCTTTGAGCCATCTTGTTCTCGTTATCGAATGATAGATAATATAAGGAAGTCCAATCCACGTGAGCAAATCATGAATGACTAATGCTGAATTAGACCAGGCGGGGCCGACAGCTTTAAATTGCCACAGGAGTACACCCGATACGAACCATCCGAGCAGGAGAGCGAGAACAATGATTACATTCGTTTGTTGCCACGGTTTACCTTTAAGCTGTCTCCAATGTTTGCTGGCTAGGAGAAGGTAGTATAAGACGGGAACAATGAGGGCGATTCCTACGCCGATATGGAGCCATTTCAACCATACCCTAACCTCACCAAGAATTTGTCTCCAAAACCCAGATAGCAGGATCAAGCCAGAGAGAGCTAGAAAGAGCACCATCCAGCCGTTCCATGCATGAATTTGGGCGAGTTTTTTGCCGTAGCCTTTTCTAATTTGGTTCATCCACGAGCTCATGGATATCACTCCGATCAGGATGACATCTTGTTATTATCAATAATCTATTAATGATTATAACTTACAATGACCAACTGTAAAAATTTGTTCTATTGTCAAAAGTTAATGATCGTGATACATTATTACATGTCGCTTCTACGACATACAAATGAACTGAATAACATCAGTGAATGTCGATAAAAAAGATGTTGACAACACAATAAGAACCTGATAGAATCTATAAATGTTCGACAAAATATGATATAAAGTGAGTCGGACATCATAGAAGTAAGTTCCTTGAAAACTGAACAAATGGATCGCGTCAATAATTATTATCGATTCAATTTGAATCGTCAGCATTAAATGAGCTAATCGCTCTTCACTTTATTGGAGAGTTTGATCCTGGCTCAGGACGAACGCTGGCGGCGTGCCTAATACATGCAAGTCGAGCGGAGCTGATGAGGTGCTTGCACCTCTGAGGCTTAGCGGCGGACGGGTGAGTAACACGTAGGCAACCTGCCTGTAAGACTGGGATAACCCACGGAAACGTGAGCTAATACCAGATAGACAAGACC
>NZ_JAGGKP010000001.1 GCF_017873765.1 Paenibacillus sediminis | reverse complement strand
GATCCGGCCGATGTTGAGAAGCGAGGAAGTGGAATCAGCCGGACAACCCTGCGAGCCTAAGTCTTCGACCCGTTCCCGTTGGTCACTTAAGGCTCGGGTTCGTGAATACTGAGAACGTTAGGTGAAACCAGAGCAATGCTTGTGAACCCATACTTAGAAGGAGGGAGAATCTCAATAATGATTAATAAACCTAAAATGCTAGTTCTGGGTACTTTTCATATGCGATCAACACCTGACATGTATAAAACAGAAATTGATAATCTGCTATCTCAAAAGAGACAACAAGAAATTCAGGAAGTAGTAGATAGACTCAAGAAATATAAACCAACAAAAATTGCTTTAGAAGTTGAAACAAAGCTAAATGAAAGAATTAATTTGCAATTTAGGCAATTTAAAACTGGCAACTTTGAATTAGAAGTAAATGAGGTACATCAAGTTGGTTTCCGTATAGCTGCAGACTTATTACATAAAGAAATATATGCGATAGACTGGATGGAACAAGGTGCTGGAACAAGAAGTGTAGGTGAAATTTATGAATGGACTAAAGCTCATCAACCAGAACTATTTCATTCAATTTTTGGTTGGATTCAGACTAAACATGGAACTAATGAGGCTAATAAGTACAAAAGCATATTAGACATGTATCGTGATTGTAATGAGATAGCTGAAATAAGACAACTTCACGCTATGAATATCAACATAGCCCGAATTGGTTATATAGATCAATACATAGGAATGGACTGGTTAATTTGGTGGTATCAAAGAAATTTAATCCTATTTTCGAATGTTGCAAGAATAGCAACTTCGAAAGATGATAGGATCTTATTGATAATTGGTGGATCACATGTACAGATTCTTAATCAATTTTTTGCTGAAAGTGATTTATTTGAATTAGACAATATACAGAACTATATTTATTAGGATTTGAATGAATTAAAGTCTGGGAGTTATTCAAGAAGGTTCTGACTTCATCTAACACAATATTCACGCTTCGGGGCATTCGCCCCTCGGTCCGGCCGGAGTTTGAAGTGGATTCGTAGAGGCAATTGGCAGCAGCAAGGAAGTGGAATCAGCCGGACACACCCGCACCACCTAACCGCATCGCGGCCGGTCACTTCGTGACCTTAAGGCGGTGGGGCGTCGTGAATACAAGAACGTTAGATGAAACCTGCGAAGAGCAATTAAAGACTTTTTAGATTATGAATCAAAGAATCATGATTCTGTTCTTAATCATTAAGGAGTGAAGTGATGAATCCACCAAAACATATTGTGTCTGCTGCTGCAATTGTAATAAATGATAAAAACGAAATATTACTTATTAAAGGACCAAGAAGAGGCTGGGAAATGCCTGGAGGAGAAGTAGAAGAAGGGGAATCATTAAGTCAAGCAGCGATACGAGAAACAAAGGAAGAATCAGGAATAGACATTGAAATCATTAAATTTTGTGGAATATTTCAGAATATTGGTAATTCAATTTGTAACACCTTATTTATTGCAAAACCAATTGGTGGAGAATTAATCCAATCATCAGAAAGCTTGGATTCTGGGTTCTTTCCGATTGAAGAAGCATTAAATAAAGTGGAATGGAAAGATTTCAGAAAAAGAATTGAGTATTGTTTAAGACCTGAAATTCAACCTTTTTGTATTGAGTTTATTGATGATAACAATATTTGAGAGTATATCAATGAAGCCGCAGGCATCATCTAACACCGTATTCACGCTGCGTCGCTGACGCTCCTTGGTCCGACCGATGAAGAAGTGCCGAGGGTGGATTCAGTCGGACAACCCTGCGAGGCTAAGTCTGGCGACCCGTTCCCTACGGTCACTTAAGCCTCTCGGGCTCGTGAATACAAGAACGTTATATGACATCCCCGAAAACCATTGAAGGAGAGTGATTCCTCTGAAGTTATCCGAGATACAAGGTTACGACCCAGAAGGTATTTATTTCTTCCTAAAATTCTCCGAATTAAAATATTTGAATGATATAAAAAACGGAACTCTTTATATGAATAATTTTAAATACTTTATTGAAAGGGAGGAACAAGACAAGAAGAAAGGACTCGGAGATAAATACGAAGGGTCATTTATAATGCATAATCTTGACCTAGAAATATACATTTCCGAAACTAAAGAACATATTGCGGATGCTAAGGCTAGTGTAATGACATTAAGATTAGACTATTTATTAAAAAAACCAATGTTCTGCACAACATACTTAACATCTGAGAATTTGATTATTGAGGATGAAACTAAGGACGAATTTACGGTTTCCCTAGATTTGAATTTCTTGGAAAAGATGAAAGATGATTTTGGAAAGCACATGCTAATTATTAACGGATATGAGTTTACTAATAAATTGCAGAAGAGATTTAGAGAAGGCAAGATATCACATTTCGCGAGTAAGGTAAGGTACAGTGATTTTTCCAAAAATGATAGAGACCGATTTCTTTCATTTGGAAAGAAAAGCCTAGATATGTTTTTTTGGAAGGACATTTACTTTGAATATCAACAAGAACATAGATTAGTAGTGTTAGAGGATCATGAAAGTGCATTTATATACGATATTGGTGATATAAGTATGTTTTCGGAAATAATTGAAACGAAAGATTTAAGTCATTACCGTCTTAGCATAATCAAGAAAAAAGAGAAGAGTTGAGAGTATTTTTCACGAAGTCGGGGACATCATATAACACCGCATTCACGCAGCGGGCCGACTGACGTCGACCCTTGGTCCGCAAGGGGCATTTCAATGAAGTGGAATCAGCGGACAACCCTGCACCGGCTAAGATAGGAGCTATCTAAGCCGGTGCAGGGCTCGTGAATACAAGAACGTTAGACGACATTACACAATAACAATTAGGAGAGATCAAAATGAAAGCAGATAATCTCAATATCCCAATCTACTTAAATCAACAGATTGTATTTGATTTATTGGCTATTTTAGAAGATGGTTTTTCTAGATTTAGAGCAGTTAGAAGTATGTCGAACGATTCAGAATCTAAAGATTCTAAACTAAGTGCAGGAATTAATGCAAGTAATCTATTTTCACTCCTTGGGATATCTTTATCAGGATCACTAGGTAAATCATCTAAAAATGATAACCAAAACGAAATCTCTGAAGAACGAGTTCACACACCGGCGTCTCTCTTCTCAAAGTTAAGAAGCGCATTACAGGAACAAGACACAATTAAAACTCTTACTCTAAAGGCTATTGAGGCAGGAGACATCAAAACAGGTGATTTTATTGAATTTGAAGGAATATTAAGAAAGAATCCTATGGTTGAAGCGATACAAATTTTTGTAAAAGTATTTGAGACATTTTTAAGTTTTACTGAATCTTCTCAGGGCCAAAGTAAAAATAAACATCTAAACAAGCGGGGGACTTCTGAGAATGAAATCGTACTAGAACAAATGAAAGCAGTTTTAAGCGATTTAACTCAATCAAAATCTATTGATTTAATTGCAGATATAGATAAAGAAGTTAGGGCAGTATTGGCATGTAATATGGAATACTTTAATGATATTGGCTCAAATGAAATAATTGATGGAAGTTTTAAGATACTAGGTAAAGTTGTACGTGTAGTTAATACGAATGAGAGTATTAATTTATTGAGAAAAACTAGTTTCGGAATTTTCTCAACTGAAACAATAAGTGAAATGGTTGAAAATTTCAATAAAGCATCAGAAAACGGCTTGAATATACCGGAGATCATAACAAATATTGAGGGGCCTGTAATTCAAATAATTCCAGTTGCGATTTTTGCGTAATCAATGAAGGTGTAACGTCGTCTAACACCATATTCACGCTTCGGGCCATTCGGCCCTCGGTCCGGACCGGAGTTAGAAGCGGATTCGGTGAGGCAATTACAGTCGCAAGGAAGCAGATTCAGCCGGACACACCCGCACCACCCAACCGCATCGCGGCCAGTCACTTCGTTCCTTTAGGGTGGTGGGGCGTCGTGAATACAACAACGTTAGGTGAAATTCCTGCAGGATTGAAAGAGAGGGAAAAGTAATGCTTATTAGAATTAAGCAAGACGAATTACTTAAAGATAGTCTTAGCTGGTTATGTATTGAACCAATGTTGATTTCAGTTCGAGGAAAGAATCTTGATGAGAAAGTAGCCGTGTATAACCAATTAAACGAAGGACAACAGGCTCTATATTTGTTTTATGCCTTTTATAATCATGTACATACAATCGAGGAATTCTATTGGTTTACGTCCTATTTTATCGGTGAGTTGAAAGCCTGGAATGGTCTTAAGTCCGGTGTGCTTTTTTATAGAGATCAGGAATTAATTAATATCCTTGAACAAATGGAACTTGTAATCAAGAGAAAGAATATGAAATCAGGGGAATGGAAACAAGCATCGCCAACTGATCTTGAGAATGATATAGAACTAAATGAATACATTAAACCTATATTTATTGCGTATCAGAATGTAGTAGGGAGATTTATTCAAAGAATGAATTCCTACATCAGAAGTCATAAAGAAGAATTCTTGGAAATCGATGAATAAGAGACTATGTAGAATATTCAAGAAGGCAGGAACATCACCTAACACCGTATTCACGCTGCGTCGCTAGCGCTCCTTGGTCCGACCGATGCAGAAGAGCCGAGGGTGGATTCAGTCGGACAACCCTGCGAGGCTAAGTCTGACGACCCGTCCCCTCCGGTCACTTAAGCCTCTCGGGTTCGTGAATACAAGAACGTTAGGTGAAATTAGAGCAGAAGGGATAAATTCATTTGGAAGATCAAGAACACATATTTGATGTCATCTATGTAGGGAAGGACACTCGAAGGATCTCTGAAGACAAGGCGAGATTTCTAAAACAAGATATTACTGAAGTTATTAATAATCCGAATGCATGGATTTATAAATCAAAGGAATTAAAAGAATCGGCTGACACTCTCTTAGATTCGATATTACTAGAGAACAAAAGGGTAAGAATCATAGCATCATTAAACCCAGGCAAAGTAATGGTTAGTAAATCAAATTATTCAACTTATTATTTGCTCATTTCGTTTGCAATTGAGAATATCCTAAAAGGGATATATGTACTTAATAATAATTTTAAGCTGGATAATGATTATAGGATTAGACCAAGACTTGGGCATAATTTATTGAGTATTTCGAATAATTTATATATCAATTTAAGCTTAGAGGAAGAACAAATTTTAAATAAACTAACTCACTATTTAATTTGGGAGGGAAGGTATCCCACCCCTATGAATGCCATGGATTTTCAATATACTTTTGAAACCTTGTTAGACCAAGACATTGAAAGAATCAATGAAATCTATAAGAAGTTGTGTAGTGTATTCGAAGAGGGCTCTAACATCACCTAACACCATATTCACGCTTCGGCAGACAAGCTGCCTCGGTCCGGCCGGAGTTAGAAGTTGATTCGGGGATGAGATTCCAGTAGCAGGGAAGCGAAATCAGCCTGACACATCCCTCCACCTAACCGCATCGCGGCCGCCCTTCGGGCTTAAGGTGGAAGGACGTCGTGAATACAAGGAACGTTAGGTGAAATTAGCTGACTAGGAGGTAGTTTCATGGATGAATACAATAAGATCTTAAATCCCTTGAAAGCCGAGGAACTGCTGATTCGAGCATCTCAAATTGGTTTTGACGCTTCATGTGATATCTTAACAGGTAACTTCCTTCGGCTGTTAGTTGCATCAAGAAAGCAAATTAATATTCTTGAATTAGGAACTGGGGTAGGTCATTCAACAGCTTGGATTCTTGAAGGCATGGATGAATCGAGCAAATTGTATTCCGTTGAGATGAATGAAGAATGTTCAAGTATAGCTAAAGAAATACTAGGCAATGATCAACGCTTGGAATTAATTGTATGCGATGGCGCGGAATATATAATGGAACACGCTAATAGAAGATTTGATATTATTTTTGCTGACACATGGCCTGGTAAATTTTATTTACTCGAAGAAGTACTTAAAATGGTTAAGTCGGGAGGGATTTATATTATTGATGATTTAAACCCTCAACCCAATTGGCCAGAAGGACATGGAGAAAAAGTAAAAGAACTAATTACTTATTTAGAATCAAGAGATGATTTTTTCATAAGTAAACTAAACTGGTCAACTGGGTTAATATTAATGACAAGGAAAGTCTGATTATAGCAAACTCGAAGAAGAGCTAACTTCACCTAACACCATATTCACGCTTCTGAGCATTCGCCCCTTAGTCCGGCTGGAGTTAGAAGCGGATTCTGGGGTGAGAATTTCAGTAGTAGGTAAGCGGAATCAGCCGGACACACCCGCACCACCTAACCGCGTCGCGGCCGGTCCTTCGGACCTTAAGGTGGTGGGGCGTCGTGAATACAAGAAACGTTATAGGAAATCAGCGCAAGACCATAAGAGCGGGAGTGAATACTATCAAATTCATATTATTATTTGGACCTCAGGCCGTCGGCAAGATGACGGTTGGTCATGAATTATCGAAAATTACTGATTTGAAATTATTTCATAATCACATGTCTATTGAGTTATTTCATCCTTTCTTTGGTTTTGGAAGTGAAACATGGAGGTTAGCTAATCTCTTAAGAAGAGAAATTTTTGAATCTTTCGCCAATAGCAATCAATACGGACTTATTTTCACTTATGTCTGGGGATTTGATCTCCAAGGAGATTGGGATTTTGTAAAACAAACTTGTGATATTTTTGAATCGAAAGGTGCAGAGATTTATTTTGTTGAATTAGAAGCTGATATTGAAGAAAGATTAAAACGAAATATTACCCCATATAGACTTGCTCAAAAACCAACCAAAAGAAATACTGAACAATCTGAAAAGGAACTATTAAAAACCATGGAAAAACACAGACTGAACTCAAACCCAGGAGAAATTTTAAGAGAAAACTATCTGAGAATTAATAATACATATTTAAGTGCGGAGGAAGTTGCAAATCTTATTAAAGGCGAATTTAAATTGTAAAGTGCTTTTTGTAAGTTATTCAAGAAGACGCTGACATCCTATAACACCATATTCACGCTTCGGGCCATTCGATCCTCAGTCCGGCCGGAGTTAGAAGTTGGATCAGAGAAGTATTTTCAGCAGCAGGGAAGCAGATTCAGCCGGACACATCCTACCACCTAACCGCGTCGCGGCCGCCCTTCGGGCTTAAGGTGGTGGGACGTCGTGAATACGAGAACGTTATACGACAGAACGGTGAAATTACAGAATCTTTTACATTTCTATTTTTAGGAGAGGTACATGAAGTTCAAAATATATAATCAAATCAGTAAAGATAAAATCAAAAGTGTAGTCCCTAAGCCATATCATGGGAAATTGCTATTGAACCTTAGAGAAGAAATTTATTCGATTATCATTTTTTCTGGATCAAAAGATCAAGTTTTTATTTCAAGTATAGTGAGAAGGGCAAACTTACCTTTGGATAACAACTCCAGTTGCCAAGCCGGTATCGGGACTATCACTGCCAAGTTATGGCCTATGCCGGGCACACACGTAAAGAAGCCCTTCCGATCCTCCGATCGAAAGGGCTTTCACAAAGTTTGCCGATTTGGGAGCGTTTGATATTACTCTGGATTACTAACTCTGCTTTTTATGCTAGCCTGATAGGAAAGGGTAGATCATAAATCGCGATAATCAACAATTATTTACATTTAATTATTGTTGTAATAGTGAGACAAATACCCAACAGGTTAAGAGCAGATCCGGATATAACTAGGAGATCCTCATCACGAAATTCAAATGCCCATAACATTATCGCAGCTACACCCAGTACTGTAAGCTGTATGCCAAGTAGAATATAGCGTATCCCATTTTCTCTTGTAATCAGTTTGGACAACCCCCCTATTACAAAAGCAATCAGGACGAGTATAACAGGAATCAGGAATTTTAGATAAATCAATTTTGTACCTCCAGCTACTTAGAAAGAAGTATCACTATTATTGAACACTAACCAGCTATGTCCTTCATTAGCCCATGATACTGTAACGCCAAAATTACCAGCACCGCCAGAAAAACCTATGCTGTTTATGCTCGTATTGCTCCAGGTATGTGCGTACATAGATCTTGCTTTGCCATGATAATTGGAGAATCCCGAGTCGTAAGTAATTGTTGCTGCAAACCCTTCGCCAAGGTATGTGAAATCTGAAGCTTTAGGTGTGATACCAGATATGGACTTAAGTTTCATTTGATCCTGAAAATCAAAGGCAACTCCATTCTTACCATCACCATGGCTAGGATTATTAAGGTCAACACTCCATCCGTTATGATCGGTGACATAGCCCAAAGAGCTAACGACAGAAGTAGTTCCGTATCCACTCGAATTATAATAAGTTATGCCTACCGAGTCTAACCCTCCGACATTTTTTGTCTCACCTTTGGTTCCCCACCAACCGCCAGGATTGTCGGTAAACCAAGCAGTGCCATTCCAATATCCGCCCCCCGATGCGTTCCATCTACGAGTTTGGGCATCATACGTAATCCAGACGCTATTCATGGTAACATCTGTACTGCCTACGGAAAATGGCGATAATAACCCCCCGTCGTCTGACGGTACCTTCAATGCATAAACGTCCACGGCCTCTAAGGTGTGATTTGCTTCATCTATGGTTTTATCGCCAGTAGCAACGTCAACAGCAAGTTCATTAAGCAAATGTTGTACATTATCAGTACGTTTGTCTAATTCTGATCTACTAAGTGGTCTAAATTTGTTAGCATATTTTGCTGCAAGTTCTTTTTTTGCCGTAACGTCATCAAACCCAACGTTTTTGGGGGTGGCAAATGCTGTAGCGCTTACAGAGAGACAGAGCAGTAATGATGAGGTTATGGTAACAAATGATTTTAATGTTTTCAAGATCCGTTCCTCCTAATGTTAATTTTTTGGTTGAAAAAATTTTTGGTTGGAAAATACGATTTTTTTAACCACCGTCCTTTCTTGCACCCAAAATATTTTTTTGGGGAACTAGTTGCCTGAATCCGTGAGGGTCGAGATAGTAATTCCTTGGTAGATGGCCACGGCGAAGCAATTAGGGCTTACTGTCCTTTATAAGCGAGATGCCGAGTCGATGTGATACTATTTCCTTCGACTTCACAAAAGGACTGTTACGGATTCAGGAGCTAGTTTCAGGAGATATGTAAATTTTTCCCTGTAAATAATTGTATTTATAACACAAAAAAATTGAATGAGGAAATGTGCCTAAATTCAATAAGAGATTTTGTCGTATTGAGGAGTTCCATCTGATTTGTAGCGAGTTTTTAGAAGCCAAGGTATAGGAACCGAGATTCACGTCTCTATGGAAAAATGGTAAGAAAGAGCGAAAGTAACGGCAGAGAAAAAGGAGGACGACCTCCACATGGGATGAGTCCTGGGAGGAACAACTGCCGACGCTGGTAGCATGTAATGCTTAAAAGAGACCCCGATTTAAATCTAAGCACTAAGAAAATACTTTTTTTTCCTTGAATACATGGACAAATAAATTAATGAAATTTCTAAATACAATGCTGAAATTCGTAGTAGTTACAAAATCCCCGAAATCCTTTTCCACACAAGGCTTGCGGGATTTTCGACATTTTTTTCGCGCAATGCAAATTCAAATAAATTACAAAAACAGCCTGTCGAAAGAACGATCTTCTCCAATTACTTCTTTAACAATAGCTTTTGGATTTTCTACCTTATACAAATAAATAGAGTCTTCATCAGACATTATATCTTTCAATTCTGCCAGACATCGTGTTAATTTTCCCTTTGTAATCTCACCTTCAAACACAGAGTTCTGTGTCCAATCTAGATACTCACGTAGCTTCTTACATACTTTACCAACGCGCTTCTCACCTATATCATAGGTTATGATTACAAACAAATCTACCACCACGCTTTAAAAGGTTTATATTGGATCGTCTACACTTAGTTGGACATAAAAAATAGGGGCTAGTAGAATGAAATCAATACAATTAGGAGCGGATCTACTATGCCAAAACAAAGACGCACATTTACAGCAGATTTCAAAAGACAAATGGTTCAGTTATATGAAAACGGAAAGCCAAGAGCATCCATTGCGAGAGAGTATGAGCTTAGCCCATCTGCACTCGATCTCTGGATTAAACAAGCTCAAACCTCAGGGTCGTTTTCTGAAAAAGATAACCGAACCGCTGAGGAGAATGAGCTCATCGCTCTTCGTAAACGAGTTCAGCGGCTTGAAATGGAGAATGACATTTTAAAGCAAGCCGCGCTGATCATGGGACGAAAGTAAAGATCATTAAGCAAAACAGTGATAAATACTCGGTATCAGCAATGTGCGAAGTCCTGCAAATCGCTAGAAGCACGTTCTATTATGAAGCGAAAGAAAAAGATAACGAAGACGAAGTAACGACAGCCATTGTCGAGATCTTTCATACGAATCGAAAAGCGTATGGAACACGCAAGATCAAAGTCAAACTTAAGGAACAAGGATTCATCCTTTCCAGGCGCCGAATCGGTCGTATCATGAAAGAGCAGGGTCTTGTGTCCACGTACACGATAGCGCAGTATAAGCCGCATAAGACCGCTTGTAACGAAGCAACAACAGCGAATGTGTTGAAGCGTGAGTTCGATCAAACCGAAGCCAAACGCTTCGTGGTCAGCGATCTCACTTATGTCAAAGTTCAGCACAAGTGGCACTACATTTGTGTCCTCATTGACTTATTTAATCGAGAAATCATTGGCCACAGCGCAGGTCCCAATAAAGACGCTGCTCTAATTTCTCGTGCCTTTGCCACGGTAGAAGGCGACTTAAGCGACATTCAGTGGTTTCATACGGATCGTGGAAGTGAATTTAAGAACCGGGACATAGACGAGCTACTGGGGACTTTTGATATTGGTCGCTCTCCGAGCATGAAAGGCTGTCCTTACGACAACGCCGTTGCTGAAGCCACCTACAAAGTGATGAAAACAGAATTCGTAAACCAGATGAATTTTCAAAGTCTTCATCATCTAAAGTTGGAATTATATGATTATGTGAACTGGTTCAACAAGCATCGTATACATGGCACATTAGGATACATGACGTCAGTTCAGTACAAAGCTACAGCCCTTAAAAAAGTTGTCTGATTTACTGTTGACAGTCCAAATAAGGAATTCACAGGAATAGGAATGTAATACCTTTTGGGAGTATTTCTAGAAGGCCCCGACATCATATAACACATTCACGCATCGGGGCATTCGGCCCTCTCGGTCCGGCAGAAGTCCGATGTAGATTCGAAGAGGCATTTCAGTAGCGAGGAAGTGGAATCAGCCGGACACACCCGCACCACCTAACCGCATCGCGGCCGCCACTTCGTGGCTTAAGTCGGTGGGACGTCGTGAACACAAGAACGTTATAAGAAATTGGCGCCAAAACGGTTTTGAAATTCATACGAAGATGGAGTATAAAAACACAAAAGTCTAGAGCATGATAGTATATTGGAGTATAATAAGAAGGATCAAAACAAAGGGGGTACATTACATGAGTGTCCCAAATGATGAACTGGAACAAATTCTAGGTCACTTAAATGACAAAAACAAAGTTTTGGCTAAGAGCTTTTTATCTTGGTTACTTGAGAAACAAATCGATGAAGAGGATGATCATTTGACACCTGAAGATATTGAGGCTATAGAACAAGGCAGACTCGAATTTCAAAGCGGTCAGACTAAATCCTTGGAGGATTTGAAACGTGAACTCGAAATATAATATTAAATTTTCGAGTGATGCAGAAAAGACACTTGTAAAACTCGATAAAACAATAGCTAGAAGAATTTTTATGGCTCTAGAACAATTAGTAGCAATCCATTTGAAAACCCAAATTCAAAGAAAATGAAGGGTAAAGAAGGCAACATTTATAGATTACGGGTAGGAAATTATCGAATTATCTATGAAATCTTTAATAATGAATTAATCATTTTTGTAGTACGTTTAGGACCAAGAGGAGACATATATAAGTGACAACAAGTTCCCTGACATTATAAGTCAGGGTCATTTTTTATTAAAAAAACGAAATTTTAGAGTAACTCCAGAAGGCGCCAACATCTTATAACATTGTATTCCCGCAGCGATCGCTAACGCTCCCTTGGTCGCCAGAGGAATTTCAAAGAAAGGAGATCAGGCGACACATCCAACCGGCTAAGTCTGACGACCCGGCACTACGTGCCTTAAGCCGTTTAGACGTCAGGAATACGGTAACGTTATGCGAAACCAGTGCGAGAAGGGAACAACAGAATGCTTACTCTAAGACTTACTAAAGACTTATTGAAAGACATGAAAACAACTCCAGTTGAAGAATTCAGTGTAGCTCCGTTTTTAAGCTGGCATGTAAATATATATAACTTGAACAAAAGAAAACACATTGTCTTTGTGAACGATTTAACTAGATTAGCTATTATCATTGATGGAATAAGAACAGGGCAAATAGAGCGATTGAAAGATAAATTCATGTTAACTCTTCGGGAATACTTACTCCGAGAGGGGGTTAATGAAAGTTTGATCAATAGATATTTAGCATATGGCGCAGAAGTAATTATTTCGAAGACAAACAATAGAAGTGTCCTTGGAACAATGAAAGAAGTTACATGGTTTATTGAAGATGACTTTTACGATAATATTGAACGCTTGAAATGGAATGATTCATAAACCAATAGATTACATGGAACCGATCAGTTACTTTAAAGAATCCTTATAAGATCATAAGAACTACAACACAGTGTGAAAGATTATTCAGGGTGGCACTGGCATCGCATAACACCACATTCACGCTTCGGGCCATTCGGCCCTCGGTCCGCCCAATGGATTTTCGAAGAAGCTAATTCAGGGGACACACCTGCACCGACTAACTGCGCAAGCGCAGCCGGGACATACGTCCCTTAAGTCGGTCGGACGTCGTGAACACAAGAACGTTATCCGAAATTGATCAATAAAGGAGATAAGTAAATTGATTCATCAGATCATTCATTTTTACATGAAAGAACTAGGGAATTATAATCTAGTATTCAAGAAGATGAAGGCGTATTGGTTTGGTTATTTAAGTTTCTTGTTGATTGGTGGAATAGTTATTTTATTATTACCCGCTGAGTATAAGCAGTATGCTTCAATTTTCCTTTTTGTTTTAACGCTTGCTGGATTATACCTTGTGAACAGGAAGGCAAAGAAAGTGGTGTTTAATACTTACAGACTTGATCAAGATGAAGTAATGTGGGGCGGGTCTAGTTTTGTCTCCTATAAAGAAGATATGTTAAAAGAATATCTTGAAACCACATTAAGATTAGATTTAGCGAAAAAATCCAATAAAATTATTGATGCAATAAACAAAGAAATAGAAACAACAAGACTTTCGATATTTTTTGTTCCAGGTATTTTTATAGGACTATTTATACCAATATGGAATCAATACGCTGTTTCTCAGTTTAAGAATATAAGTATAAGGGGTGAAGCAGTTGAACTATTAGTAAGTCATGCTGTTGGAATTGTTATTATTACATATTTGGCTTCTGCACTTAAATTTGTTTTATCAGATGTAATTGTATTTAGAAGGACGAGATTAAAAGAGCTTGTAAGTTTAATTGAAGGTATTTCATTGAAGATTGATGAAGGTAACTCTGAGAAGTAATCAACTTCGGATAACACAATCGGTCCATTCGGCCCTCGGTCCGGCAGAAGTTAGATGCGGAATCGGGGAGGCAATTGCAGTAGCAGGGAAGCAGATTCAGCCGGACACATCCGCACCGACTAACCGCATCGCGGCCGCCCCTTCGGGGCTTAAGGTGGAGGGACGTCGTGAACACAAGAACGTTAGGTGAAATTCCTAGAAGATTCAAAAATCATGAAAGGATGGTGATTATGAGGAGAATTCTTAAAAAGTTTTCTTTTATTTCTATATTTATATGCATAGTTGTGGGATGCTCTAGCAGTAAAATGATATCACCTAACACACTCGAAAACACGAATCGTTTATTAAAAGATTCATTAAATAATAAAGACTATGCGTTATTTCAAACATATTTGTCAGAACCACAAAAAAACAAAATAAGCAGAAGTCAATTTGAAGAATTAACAAAAATGACGACAGCAGGATGGGGTCAAGATATTTATAGTTTAATATCCTTTGAGAATGGAGAAATGCTCTTAGTGAATATCATAAAAGATCCTAAAAATAACGGGTATTTTAAAATTCAAGATATTAAACGAGTACCTGAAGAGATGAAGGAACTTTTTAAAAAGAGTTCGATTGAGGATTGACTGACGGAACTTCACCTAAGAGGTGTTAGACGTAATGCAAGTGCCAAGGCAATGAGATCGATAAGAGCAGATGCTTAAGGAATGTTCCCACTCGGGAACTGACTGGAAAGTAAGACCTTGTAATAAGTCATTATGGCAGTAGCTCGAAGAAGGCACTATGTCTAACACCGTGTTCATGCATCGGGGCTCCCGCCCCTTGGTCCGGCCGAGGATTTTCGGGGGAAGCGATAGGCAGCCGGACACATCCGACTTCGTCGGACGTCGTGAATACAAAAACGTTAGGTGAAATAGTTGCTAATCAGATTAAATCTCTTAAATGGTGAGGAGAAACATTCATGGAGTATGTAATTATTTGGTTAATAAGTGTAATTGTATCCATCATAATATTATATCTTGTGATAAAGACAGCAATAGATAATTCTACGATGGGTAAGAATATACAAGCAATTAAACAAATACTAGAGCAAGGTAATAGCAGAATTGATAATAAAGAAACACAACAAAATATATTGAACAACGATAAGCATATTGTGTGTCCTTCTTGTGGAGATAAAATAGATGAAAGCTCACTGGTATGTCCAAGATGTAGTTTGATATTTACAGAAAGATGATTATCCGGAATTCTCAAGATGGCAACTACTTCGCCTAACGTTTCCGTATTCACGACGCCGAGGGGCTGAAGGCCCCGAAGCGTGAATACATTGTTATCTGAAGTCTTCGTCCTCTTGAACAGCTTACAAATTGGTCTTATATTTTTCCATGATTCTATTTATAAATTGTGTTTTTCCTTCTGTATAAGCTTTTCGGTTATCTTTATATAGAGTTGCAAGTTCTTTTTTGAGTTCCGCGTATTCCTTTGCAAGATCAGGATACCGTCTTAATACATCTCTAAATAATAAATGTCTTAAATACGCTTCACTTTCTTTATGGCATACATATAGATGATGTTCTGATTTTATTGAATTTTCTTGATTATATGGAACCTTATTATCTATTCTTCCGAACGCTTCTCGGCCTTCGACTCCCAAATTGCCCTCATGGTAATATCCTAATTCACTTAATTTATCAATGATCTCAGGAAGTATTGTCATAGAGTGAATTACGATATCTAGATCAATTATTGGTTTTGCTGCTAGACCAGGAACAGATGTACTTCCGACATGCTCAATATCAATAATTAAACTCCCCAAGTGGTCTTTCAATATCAAAGCAAGCCCATTAAAAATGGCTGGCCAATTATAATTGTATTTTTCGATTATGACCGGCTTAGTAGACATCTTAGAATCTCCTTACACAATAAGTAGTTACGAAGATTTCACATAACACCGTATTCACGTATCGAAGCCTTATGGCTGCTCGGTCCGCCCAAGGGATTTCGAGGGAGTTGGATCAGGCGGACAACCCTGCGAACCTAGCGCGTCGCGGCCGCCCCTCTGGGGCTTAAGGTTCTCGGGTTCGTGAATACGAGAGACGTTAACAGAAATCATATGCAAGCTATCAAACACTATAAACAATAAACCAATCTATTAGAAGGAGAATAATTATGACAATTTATTCTGGAAGATATGCTGCAGAAATTGAAGGAGATTTTGTTGTTTTTATTATTGGTATGAGAGTTAATAAATTATTTGCAATACATAAATGGTTACCTGTATTTAAAGCAATGGATCCAATGATTAAAGAACTATACATGAATCGCGATCTTGGCTTTTTAGGAATCGAGTTTTTCTTTAGTTGGCGAGGAGTTACACTTTTGCAATATTGGAAATCGTACGAACAATTAGAAAGCTATGCAAGAGGCGGGATACATCTCGAGGCATGGAAGCATTTCAATAAGTCAATTGGTACGGATGGGACAGTTGGTATTTATCATGAAACATATAAAGTACAGGCGAACATGTATGAATGTATTTATGGTAATATGCCTAAATTCGGATTGGCTAAAGTCTCTAATCATATACCTGCTGTTGGTAGAATGGAAACTTCTAGACGTAGGATGGGTGGTAATAATGAACCGGCTGTAGCAACTCCAGAGAATCCAAAGCTAGATAAAACAAAAATAAAGTAAGGTTATTCAAAGAGGGTATGACATCTGATAACAATCTGTTCACGCATCGGGGCATACGCCCCTCGGTCCGCCAGAAGTGAGAGAAGAGGATTCGGGGAAGATGATTCAAGCACAGATGTAAATTCAGTCGGACACACCCCCACCGACTAACTGCGTAAGCGCAGCCGCGAACTTCGTTCGCTTAAGTCGGTGGGGCGTCGTGAACACGGAAACGCTATCCGAAACCTCCAAGAACATGAAGATGATAGTAAAGCTGTTTTCTTTAGCCACTTCACTTGATGCTAAGCACAGTATTAGTCTTTGTTTATCTTTTTCCGTCGGGATAAAGAAAGCCCGCCAAATCCACTGATTACAGCGATGTAAAAACCTAGGTCATACCACCATCCAGTGTTATTGATTTCATAAATCCTAATATCGTGTTTAAACATTCCAATGATTAGTGATATAGGTGCGATCCATCCATGCCAAATACCCCAGAAAAATCCAGCCATATGATGGTCGTTATTGACTCCATCCCCAGGCACACACCCCGTTAAAGAAAATACAGAAACAATGACTAGTAATATTAGTAATAATTTCTTCAATGTCATATTCACCAACCCCTTTTATTCTCCAACTGTTACCAAATGAATTCTGTAAATATTGGGATAATCCCTTTAAAAATTCAACGAATTGTTTTAAATCATTCAAATGACTCACGCATCTCGCTTGTGTATAGGGTTATCTTTAAAGATTGGATTGAAGATCAAGTGAAATGAAAGTAATCCAGGGGGTCAGAGGCATCGGATAACACCATGTTCACGCATCGGGCCATTCGGCCCTTGGTCCGGCCGAAGTAGTCAGATGGATTCGATTGAGGCATTTGGCAGTCAGCAGGGAAGTAGATTCAGCCGGACAACCCTGCACCTAACCGCATCGCGGCCGGCTGCTGGCGCATCCTTAAGTCGGTGGGACGTCGTGAATACACGAACGTTATGTGAAAGGGCTGCGAATTGTATTAAAACCATATTTAAAATAAAAAGATCAAGTCATTATAAGAACGCTTGTACGCAGATGTAAATAAAGGTAAAATATAACTGCAATTGAATCTTGGGTGGGCGATTATGCTCCTTTTTGGAACATTCATTCTTGCTCTTTTAACATACATTAATCATAACAACAAGAGAAAGTAAAAAACCCACCCAAAGGTTAGCTGCCGAAGGTGGGTTTTGTTTCTACGACTTAGAAGGGAATAAACCGTCCAAGCCAATTGTTGGACCAAGTGTTAGCCGCACTTGGTCTTTATTAAATATATATTACCATATTAGAAAAGATGTATCAAAGCACTAAATTACATTGACCAGATTGAGGAAACCTATATCAGAAACAATGGAGATTTTCTAGAGTCTGTACGCAAACTGTACAATCCACAAAAAAGCAGTACAATTGAACCTATGAGACGCAGATACGAAATAAGCGATGAAGAGTGGAATGTCATTGGGCCGTTTTCAAAGCAAATACAGTATAAATTTATATTTTGAGGTAATTTTGTGTCACAGATACATGACAACATAATCTCGTCATATCAAGTAGATTTTGAAAATGAACTGCTTATTTTGAAAGCACAATATTATTATGATGAAGAGGTGGGTACTTGATGACAAATAGTAGAATGAATCCTAAGGTTGATGAATTTTTAAGTAAAGCCAAAAAGTGGAAGGAAGAATATGAGAAGTTGAGAAATATCGTTCTTGACTGTGGGCTGACCGAAGAATTTAAGTGGATGCATCCTTGTTACACGTTTGAGAAAAAAAACATAGTGTTAATACATGGATTTAAAGAATATTGTGCGCTTCTGTTTCACAAAGGTGCCTTGTTACAGGATGCCCATGGGATTCTAATCCAACAAACGAAGAATGTACAGGCGGCGCGCCAGATTCGGTTCACCAATGTTCAAGAAATAGTTGAAATGGAAACCATCTTGAAAGCCTATATTTATGAAGCCATTGAAGTTGAAAAAGCCGGTTTGGAAGTGAATTTTAAAAAGAATACAGAATTCATAATTCCTGAAGAACTTCAAAATAAATTCGATGAAATCCCTGCCTTGAAAACTGCTTTTGAAGCATTGACGCCTGGACGGCAAAGAGCATACATTCTTTATTTTTCTGAACCCAAACAATCCAAAACTCGAGAGTCAAGGGTTGAAAAATATATGCAGCAAATTCTGAGTGGAAAGGGATTAAATGATTAGGAAGTGGATGCAACCAAAGCAAGCCAAACCATAATCGAAGCAAGCGTCAGATGTATAATCAAGGAAGCGACTCAGACGACACACGACCCGACTTAAGATAGGAGCTATCTAAGGCCGGGTCGTGTCGTAAATACAAGAAATGTTAGGCGGGATAATTGACCGAGTTGTTATTTTTTAATGATCAGTTGGGTAAAGAATAAAAAGAACATTCTCTTTTTATAGAGGAGGTAATCACTTGTTACAAGTTGATATAATCAGACCCAGCATTAAAGACATTAAAGAACTAAGTGACTTTTTTAGAATCGTAATTATTGATACGTTTGTCAAGGAAGGAATTGGGGAGAAGTTAGATGATATTGAAGATGAAATCAATACAAAAGAAATTCACCTAAAAAGTGACTTAGAAAGTAACGGGAAGGATCACTTTTTTTTAATTGCTGTGTACAAGGGTACTATAATCGGTTCAATTGAAATCGGACCAGTTAATGAAATTATCCGTAACTATACAAATTATGATTCAAAAGATCTTATTGAGCTAGGTACAGTATTTGTTCATCCTAATTACCAAGGGAAGGGGGTTGGTAATACGCTTTTGAAAACGATGTACTGTACAATGCACCAAAAGGGAATGAAAGAATTTGTTCTAGATAGCGGATATAAGTCCGCCCAAAAAATTTGGAGGGAAAAGTTTGGAGAACCTAATTATTTATTAAAGGATTATTGGGATAAGGGATATGACCATATGATTTGGAAAATTAAGATTAGTGATGTTTTGAATTCATTGTAGGTATTTGGATTTGGTGCATATCATTATAAATATGAATCTGGTCACGAAGGTGTTGCACCACTAATAGGCTTTTCACCCCGAAAAGCAAAAATCAGTTTGTATTTTGCGACAGGTGATTCAGAACGAGAGGTTTTATTAAAAGACTTCATTAATTCTTGCTTCAACGTACAAAGTATATATCAATGAAAATCTCATCATATTTACGAGGAATATACCAAAGGAATCGCGAAAGGCAGAGAATATAATGAATGATCTTATCCTTGATATCATCTGGAAAGAAAAAAGGAACGATTTACAATCATTGTTAACACAAGATATTTCGATTGACATAACTCCACTGGATTCCGGACTTGAAGGAGATGTATTTAGTATTAGTACGCCGGTATCCAAATTTGTATTAAAAGTATGGAATCGGGATGCAAAGCCAGATATATCAATTCAATATAAGCTGTTAGAGGGTTTGTATAACCAGGGAATAGCTGTTTCTAAACCTTTGGGTTGGGGCGTTGATGAAAATAACAATCAAGTTTTGTTAACCAGTTTCGATGGTACACCTATCCATAAAGTGAATAAATTAAAACTTACTCAAATTGCAAATATATTAACTGAGATACATAATTTTCAGTCTGATACATTAAGCGGAATAATAATTCCTAAATACGAATTTGTAAATTATTTTTTTCCTGGAATTGATGAGCAGTTAGATATTAAAGAACTATTAATTCAGCTCATCAGTAGTTCAAGAATGGAACAAAATTGTCTCATTCATGGTGATTATAATTTAGGTAATATCCTTGAATCAGATGGAAAGATTACAATTATCGATTGGACAAATATCCAACTTGGTGATCCGAGATATGATATTGCATGGTCAATTATTCTAATTTGGATTTATGTTAGTGAACGGTATTCTTCAACTTACCGATCTGTATTTTTAGCGAAGAACAATTACACAGAGGATGAACTGGAACAATTCGAGGCTATTGCGTGCCTTCGATGGATTATGTTAAACAGAATTGCAAATCTTCCGAAATGGGCTAATACAATTTCAACGGTAAGAGCAATCTTGGAGAAGAACAAATATTTGAGTCCAAAATTACTTTGAAGGAGACATAAGTATGGAATCTAGATGATGATAATTTCATAGTGACTGTCCACGCTTTACAATGAAGTGAATGGAATAAAGCATTGAAGAAGAATTAATCATATAACAGGAGCTGGAAAGATTGAAAAAGATCCAGGTAGGCGATGGTCAAATTTACTATGAGAAAGCAGGTTCAGGAAAGGCTATCGTATTTATACATGGAATGGGATTAGATGCAAGGATGTGGGATCAGCAATTTGAAGAGTTTTGTAAATCGTATACGGTTATTCGTTATGATGTACGGGGCTATGGAAGATCAAGCATTCCTGACACGAAAAGCTACACTCATCAAGGAGATTTAAAAGCTTTACTAGATTTTCTGGAAATTACAGATGTATGTCTCGTTGGATTATCAATGGGCGGAGGAATAGTCATAAATTTCGCGCTTGATTTTCCGGAGTATGTAGACGCTATCGTCTTATCAAATTCATATTTGGAAGGTTACATCTCAAAAGAATTAAATACAAATCTAGAGAACATCTATAAAGAACTCAAATTGCTTCTAAAAGATAATAATCTAGAGAAGGCAAGAGAACTATGGTTAACATCGCCTTATTTCACTCATGCAATTAACCAAGAATCGCTTAGAGAAAAATTAATTGAAATGTTAAGTACATATACATTTTGGAATTTTGCCAATCATAACCCGATTATTAGTCCTAAAGTCAAAGCTAGAAACAGACTTGGTGAATTAAAAATAAAGTGCATGGTTTTGACAAGCGAATTTGATTTGCCTAATTTCATAGAAATGGCCAACATTCTATCAAGTGAAATAGAAGGGTGCCAGCTATTCAAAATTCCAAATATAGGACATATGTCAAATATGGAGAACCCACGCACCTTTAATAAATTATTGCACGATTTTGTGAGGAATCTATAGTGTAACGACACTTGAAGATCGTAATTCACTATATAACGAGTCAAAGGAGCAGTATTCGGTATTCATTTATTAATGGTGAAGATATCAGCTAGGCAATTTAGAAATCAACAGGGAGGAAATCACAGTGGAAAACAGTCAAATTGCAAATTTAATTTTGAGCTTTTTAATTGGTACGATCTTCTTTTTGTCAGGAATCATTCTTAAGAAAAAGTCGCCCAAAGAGATTAATGGATTCTATGGATATAGAACTATTAGGTCCATGAAAAATAAGCAATTGTGGGAAGCGGGAAACAAATACAGCGCACAATTAATGAGCATGTATGGGATCTTTCTTTTCATAATTGGAGTCATCATTAGCCTTCTGATCAAAGGAATTGTCACGACGTTTGTAATCATTGGGCTAATGATTTTTTTTATAGTTATCATGTTTGTGAAAGTTGAACAAAAGTTAAAATCGTTAGAACAAGAAAGCAGCAACTGTAACATTATCTAGTTGAAAGGATGTACAATAAGTGAAAAATAATATGGCTATATTAAAACTCAAATCTATGGAACCTGCAATGCTTAACGAATTATCTGAAATGCTGATTAACGTTGTGGAGGATGGAGCCTCTGTTGGTTTTTTGGCACCTTTAAGGATGAAAGAAGCAGTGGAATATTGGGAGCAAGTGATTTCACCAGGAGTTATGCTTTGGATCGCTGTAATGGAAGAAAAGATTGTTGGAACGATCCAACTTCATCTAGCGATGAAAGCAAATGGATCCCATAGAGCAGAAGTCGCTAAGTTAATGGTACATCCAAGCTATCGTAGAAACGGTATCGCACGCTTACTCATGCAGACAGTAGAGAGTGCAGCGAAGGCAGAGGGCAGATCTTTATTAATATTAGATACTAGATTAGGCGATCCATCTAATGAGCTGTACAAGTCACTTGGATACATAGAAGCGGGTCAAATACCTAATTACGCAAAGTCATCCAATGGACATTTAGATGCGACGGTTTTTTATTATAAACAGATTTAATTTCATTTCAATTATGAGAAAATAAGGTGAGCCAGATGTCAAAAAGGATTATTTTTACCGGCGGCGGATCAGCTGGACACGTAACAGTCAATATGGCTTTGATTCCTCAATTTCAGGATATGGGTTGGGATGTAAAATATATCGGATCTGAGAATGGAATTGAAGCTCAGTTAATTCAAAAATTATCCAATGTCGAATATATTCCTATTTCTACTGGGAAGCTTCGAAGATATTTTGATAAAGAAAACTTCAAAGACCCATTTCGGATCATAAAAGGTGTACATCAAGCCTATCAAATCATCAGAAGGGAAAAACCGAATGTTGTTTTCTCCAAGGGAGGCTTTGTTTCGGTCCCTGTAGTATTAGGCGCATGGCTTAACAGAGTCCCAGTTGTGATCCATGAGTCTGATATAAGTCCTGGACTCGCTAACAAGCTCTCCATTCCTTTTGCAGCTAAAGTATGTTTAACTTTTACAGAAACTAAAGAATACATAAACAGCAACAAATCTACTCATATTGGACCGATTATCCGTAAGGAGTTAAGACAAGGAAATGCAAACAAAGGCTATTCCTTGTGTGATTTCACGAAAAGTAAGCCAGTCATTCTTATTATGGGCGGAAGCTTAGGATCTAAGCGTATCAACGAAACCGTCAGAAAAAATTTAAATCATTTACTTAGTCATTATCAAATTGTACATATCTGCGGGAAAGGCCAGTTAGATGAATCTATCAAATTATATGGATATAAGCAATTTGAATATGTTCATGAGGAACTTCCAGATCTATTGGCTATGGCTGATTTTGTCATTTCACGGGCAGGTTCGAATTCGATTTTTGAATTTCTAGCTCTTCATAAACCGATGCTGTTAATTCCGCTTTCTCTAGGAGCGAGTAGGGGAGATCAAATATTAAATGCAAAATCTTTTAAGAAATCTGGCTATTGCGAAGTGTTATTTGAGGAACAGTTGAATGATGATTCCTTCATGACGGCAATTTCTACCCTTGTTGCCAATCGGCAAACCATCGTTGACACGATGATTCATAACGTTCAAGGAAAAGGCACTGAAGAGCTCGTGCATATAATAGAGAGTGTTTCAAAGTAAGGAAATTTGAGTGAGTCAGGAGACTGCACATGAACCGAATATTAGTTATCGGCTCAGCTGGAGCGGGAAAATCGACCTTATCCCAAAAGCTTAGTCAAATACTCGATCTTCCAGTCATTCATTTGGATAAATATTTTTGGCATCCGAATTGGATACCGACACCGGATGATGAATGGGACAAGACCGTTGAACAATTTTCTAAGCAAGAAAAGTGGATTATGGATGGAAATTATTCGAGAACGATAGATATTAGAATGAAGAGAGCAGATACAATCATCTTTTTAGATATGCCTATGCTGCTTTGTATTTATCGAGTAATTAAAAGAAGAATTAAATATAACAACAGAACGAGACCTGATATGAATGAAGGCTGCCCTGAGAAACTAGATTGGGAATTTCTTAAATGGGTATGGAATTATAAGAAGAGAAGCAGATCCAAGATTATGAATAAATTAGACCAGGCAAAGGATCAGAAGCGAGTGATCATCGTGAAGACAAGAAAACAGGTGAATGAATTACTTGGACAGATAAATAAAGCTTGAATCAGGGGAGATCTAATGATGATGATTAGAAATATTAAAGTTGATGATGCAGAACGATTTTTGAATTTAAGTAAACAACTCGACGAAGAGACGAAATTTATGCTTTACGAACCAGGAGAAAGAAAAACAACACTTGAAGCGCAGACAGAGAGAATTTCATCCATACTTAGCAGTAATAACTCAATGATTTTTGTGGCGGAAGCAGATGGCGAAATTGTCGGCTATCTGGGGGCGTTTGGATCTGATTTAAACAGAATTAAGCATTCAGTACATATCGTAGTTGGAATATTACAGAAGTATACGGGTCAAGGTATTGGATCAAAGTTATTTCAGGAGCTGGAAGATTGGGCTAGAAAACAACATATTCATCGATTAGAACTTACAGTGATGTCACATAATCAAGCTGCGTTCGCTCTTTACAAGAAGGTTGGATTTGAAGTTGAGGGCATAAAGAAACATTCACTTATCGTTGATGACGAATATGTAGACGAATATTATATGGCTAAACTACTATAAGTAATCTATTAAATATGATCAACCGATGTGAGCAAAAATTTCTGATTCGAATTGACATAAGAACATACATTCCGTATCATTGAAATTGATAATATTACCAATTATGGAGGTGTTTTTATGTCTCGGGTTGTTTTATTTGAAATTAACAGTCAGGATCCTGAAAAGGCAGCTCATTTCTATTCAACTGTTTTTGGCTGGGAGGTAGCTGAGCCCAATTGGGGTTATCATCCTGTAACAACCGGAACTGAAGATAAAGCAGGCATAAATGGGGGTATATCAAAGGGCCCGAGTGATTTTCCACAGGGTACTCGAATCCAAATCGAAGTGGATGATATTGAGGATTCCATCAAGAAGACCGCCCAAAACGGAGGACAAATTGTAAGGGATAAGATGGAGTTCGACGATTTTTATTTAGCATATTTAGTCGATCCTACAGGTATTGGGTTTGGATTAATTCAGTACAAATAGAGATATCAATGATAGCTTGTTCTTCATCCCTAGAATTATGAATGAAAGCGATATCAACTATTAATTTACGAAGGAGGAGATCACAATGGAAAATAAAGAACCAATCTCGGTATACAACGATATCGAAGAAGAAATGATTAAAGCTCATCACGTTGAGCGAGGTCAATTGTTTGGAAAGAAATGCTTGAAGTATGAAGGAAGAGCGTTTGCTGCTTTTTTTCAGGACGATATGGTATTTAAATTGAAGGGTCATGTCCATAAACAAGCATTAAAGCTGGAGGAGTCCAAGTTATGGGATCCATCAGGCAAAAATATACCGATGAAAGATTGGATTCAAGTAGGAAATAAGCATATGTCTGATTGGAGACAACTGGCTAATTATGCGATTCAGGCTTTAGGGGAATAGTGGTATGGTTGGGCCTGCAACCTTTACGGAGCGTCTGACAGCTTTTCTTATTGATTATTTGTTGATTTTATTGTATCTAATAATGCTATTTGTGTTCGGCTTTTTTCTATTTCCTTCTATTCAGCAATTGTTCACAGGTTCTCTGTATAGAGCACAATTTTTTGGTTTTTTATTTGTGACACTACCTGTATCTGTCTATTACATCATTATGGATTCAAACATCGTAAAGTGTTCTGTAGGCAAGAGATTAAGAAAGATTCGGGTTGTTAATCAGTTTGGCCAATCACCGAACCTGCTTCAATCGGCTGCTCGTACTTTTCTTAAATTTATTCCTTGGGAAATGTCTCATTTTCTAGTCTATCGACTTGTTTCCATTGGCGAGAATGTGGTTCCGATTCGTTATTATGTCATAGGCGGATACATATATTTATTAATATTTATTTACATTTTCACAGCGATATTTTCAAAAAGAAAAAGATCTTTGTACGACATGCTTTCTAATACATATGTCATTCGACGATTAGATTAAGTGATCATGTGTATTCGAAAAATAGATTGGATGATCAAGGAGGTAGTACATATGAAAGATCAAATCATTCGGACTTTCGATCATGTTCATTGGGCAAATGTCAGAATTTTAAGTGCACTGCAAGCGATTGAAGAACTACCAGAAAGAACAGTTCGTTTATTTGCGCACGTACTCTCTTCTGAGAAAGTGTGGTTAACACGTTTGAACGAAAGAGACAGTTCACATATCCCGTTGTGGCCAAGTTATTATATTGAAGATTGTGAGCAATTAGTTATTGAAAATAAGGAAGGTTATAAGCTATTTATTGATGGGCTAACGGAAACTGACTGGTTAAAATATATATCCTACCGCAACAGCAGCGGAACCGAGTTTAATACGACAATACTAGATATTTTGACACATGTATCTTTACATGGAAGCTATCATCGTGGACAAATTTCAACTTATCTTCGGCAAGATGGGTTTGAGCCTGTAAGTACAGATTATATTAACTTCGTTAGACAGATAGAGACACCTTGAGATGACCCAGTCGTAACCAAAAGGCTGGGTCGTTGTATATTTTAAAAGAGTTGTAAAGGATTGTGGTCGTATGGGCATGAAATCTATTGTCGTTGTTTTAGGCTTGATCGTGGCTTGTACCATCGCCATTGTAATTTTCGTAAATTTTACATCTTCTAGAAATATTGACAAAACAAGCTCAAACGCGACATGCAATATCCCGCAAACGTTAACGTGGGTAAATAAAGAATATGTACTAGAATCAAAAAATACAGATTTAGAACCAGGAATGAAATTCGGTTATTTAGAATGCAAAAATGGTCAGCTCGTCGTTGGCGATGATACATACAATGCTATAACCGTGTATAGTGTTGGCAATCCCAGTATTAATAAGGGAATTATTTTAATAGGAACTTGGGGTAGAGTTTTATATTTGCCGAAAGAATAACTGATAAGGTGAGCTGAAGGTGAGGTTCTGTATGTGGAGAAGGTTATAGAATACTACAATACGTTTGATGAATGGGGACGTCTTGATCGTGAGCCTATCGAATTTCTTGTAAATTGCCACTATATTAAAAGCAATCTTCCTGCTAAAGCTCAAATATTAGATAACGGAGCCGGCCCAGGAAAGTACGCCATTGAATTAGCTAAATTAGGTCATCATGTAACATTAACCGATTTGACGCCAAGACTCGTAGAAATAGCCAAGGAAAAAGCAATAGAACAACATCTAGAGAGGCAGTTTGACGGATTTTATTACTTGGATGCGAGGGATTTGAGCAAGTTTACAGACGAGCAGTTCGATGCTTCCTTGATGCTTGGGCCAATGTATCATCTGCAATCTGAAGAAGATCGTATACAGGCAGTTAAAGAATTAGGGAGGGTTACTAAGAAAGGCGGACTTGTCTTTGTCGCTTTCATGTCAAGAATACGGCATTTAACGACATCTCTAATGTTCCCGGAGCATTGGAAACCAAATCATACTATTGAAGGAATATCCGACTTTCTAGAATCAGGAATATTCAATCATAGTGATGATGGAAGATTCACTGGGGCATATTATTTCGACATTGAACACATTAAAACGTTTATGGAGTCGCATGGATTTGAAAGCGTTAAGCTTATTGGCTCAGAAAGTATCGCAGGTGCCATGAACCGAGAACAATGGGATTATTGGCGGCACAGGGGAGATGAGGAATTTCAAAGAGTGATGCAGATCATTATAGATGCTGCGGGAAGTCCTTATATATTAGGAACGTCATCTCACCTATTGTATATCGGAAGAAAACTTTAACAGCAGTTCTGAAAGGAAACTTAAATGGCGGATCCAATCATTATCGTTTTGTAAGGAGTACGCTGAGACGAAATATAAATGGTTGGAATTATACAGCGATGATCGTGAACATTATGTGCTAGAGAAGGAACCCATAATATGGGAAATCATGAGAAAGGCAAGTAAATGGAGTCAGCAGACAGGCTGGAAACCAGGAAAAACAGATTTATAACTGGTTCTAAATCTTTTCTTATATTCTCCCTTTAAAGAGGTGCGTTACGATGGATCGAGGATCCCAGTTTTACGATCAGGAACATGTCTTTAATAATTACATGGAAAGAAGAAAATGGAACGAGAATGCAAATGATACGATCGAAAAACCGATATTTATGGACCTCGTTGCTGATGTAACAGATTATCATATTTTGGATTTAGGATGTGGAACTGCATCATTTGGTAATGAATTATTAGATTCTGGTGCTCGCTCATATACCGGAATTGAAGGCTCTAGAAATATGGTTGAGTTATCGAAGGAAGTGATGAACCGTTCCAATGGCACAGTTATACATACGACTATGGAGGAATGGGAATATCCTAATGCTTGTTATAACATGGTCATTTCAAGGCTGGCCATCCATTACATCAATGATATTGGAGTTCTTTTTGAACAAGTGTATAGATCACTATTACCTGGGGGATCATTTATTTTCTCAGTAGAGCATCCAGTTCTGACATCTTCTTATGGGAATACCAAGACTGAAGGATGGAAACAAGATTGGGTTGTCGATCATTATTTCCACAATGGAGCGCGTAAGCAAGAATGGCTTGGGGGTACCGTCACGAAATACCATAGGACGATCGAAGATTATTTTACGGCTATGCAGCAGAGTAGGTTCATCATTGAAAGTTTGAAAGAGTCGAGACCGCGAGAAGAACATTTTCATAATGAGGAAACTTATAAACGGAGAATGAGAATTCCTCTGTTTTTATTTATGAAAGGTAAAAAGCTCTAGAGAACTTGAGAGGAATGATTTCCATGAGTGGATTCATATCGATACAAGATCACAAAATTTATTATGAAATAGTTGGAGAAGAGAATTTACCGGTTTATTTGTATTTGCATGGTGGTCCTGGGACAGGATCCTATGATTTTATGCTGCTTCAAGCCAAACGGTTGTCACCGTTTATGAGAATTATTGCAATCGATCAAAGTGGTGTACTTAGGTCTGACATAATAAATGACGAAGACCATTTTACATTTCAGCAATTAATTGACGATTGTGAGTTTATACGTGAGTATTTTGAGTTGAAAGAATGGGGGTTAATCGCTCATTCATTTGGCGGATATTTAGCAGCGCATTATCAATTGCAACATCCAGACAAGATTACACAGATTATTTTTGAGTGTCCAACATTTGATTTGGGAAGTTCCTCACGTTCACTTTTACTAGGTGCAGCTAACGAATATAAGAGGCTTGGCAAATATAGAGATGCTGATGAATGCTTAAGAGCAGCGGAAATTAAAGATTCGGCCGCATTATGGAGTGTATTTACGGACTTAACGAATAATTTGGGAGAGCATCGAGACAACTTATACGTTCACGGTGAGAATAAGCAATTTTTTAATGAAATCGTAAGGAATTCAGGAATACCAAATGAACAATGGGGAAGATCGGGTACTCACCAAAGAAAGCTATTCCAGGAAGGTAAAGTTTTTGAATCTGTTCTTGAACGTCTAGAGTCTATCCAATGTCCGATGTTCTTAATAAAAGGAAAATATGACTGGGTTGCGAGTGAAGACCAAATTTCAGTATTTTCGAATGGCCAAATGAATAGGAAAGTATCAATATTAAATCATAGCGGACATTTTCCAAGATTTGAAGAACCTGACTTGTACGCTGATGTTATCCGTGAATTTGTATGTCCTGCAGAACAGAATTAATATTACGAATAAATAAAATCACTAATTATTGAGAAAAGGGCAGGAGAGTAAAGTGGACCATGGATAATCCAGCTAGTGGGCTTGAAGGCCGAGATCGACCACATAATGAGGATTACGGTGGGAACATATATGGAATGGATCAATTTATTGGTGAAACAGAATATTGGAATAAAGGTATTGGAACAGACCTTATTTAATCACTCGTAACAATGGGGAGACCTGGCATGGATATATCCATTAGAAACGCGGTTTATGAAGATTTTGCGGCAGTTTTAGATTTGGTGAAGCAAATTCAGGAAATGCATGCCAATGCTAGGCCTGACATATATAAACATACAGATACGCCGATTGAAATAACTGCTTTTAAAGAGATGCTAAAAAGTGAAGATCATCTCATTTTTGTTGCGGAAAATGCTCACACTGGTAAGATTTGTGCTTATGCAATCCTAAGAATTGTATCGATCTTTAACAGTCCCATCCTGCAAGAAAGAAAAATGTTATTTATGAATGAAATTGCCGTTGATAAAGCTGTTCGAAGACAAGGAATTGGAAAGAGGCTTTTTCAATACATTATAGATATTGGAAAAGAATTGAAGGCAGACAGCATAGATTTGTCAGTAGCCAATTTTAATATAGAAGCGACAACGTTCTACACACAATTAGGTATGAACATCAGAAGTACAAGAATGGAGTATATTGTGAGGGATGACGAAAAATAAGAACTTTATTTACTTTATAAGACATGCTGAATCGCTTTATGTCGAAGGAGCCGAACGGTCTAGAGGATTAACGGATAATGGGAAGCTAGATGCCATAGTCGTTAAAGAACTGTTAATTAATGAAGGTATTGACTTGTTCTATTCAAGTCCTTACTCAAGAACAATTAACACAATAATGGTTCTAGCGAATGAACTGTCCAAGGAAATCATAATCGAAGAGGATTTGAGAGAAAGAGAAATAGGAGATTTCTCCAAATGTCATTTTAAAGAAGCAAAAAGAAAAGTGTACGAAGATTTTCGATTTTCATTTACTAACGGAGAATCTAGTGAACAGGCTCAGAGACGAGCAGTTAAAGTTGTAGAAAAAATACTAGAGGAGCACGATGATAAGCGAATAGTTATAGGTACTCACGGTGATATTATGTCATTGATGTTGAACTATTTTGATAAAAATTATGGGTTCAGTTTCTGGGAATCAACCTCTATGCCAGATATTTATCAATTGTATTTTGAAGGATTAGAGTTAAAGCGAGTTATCAGATTATGGAAATAATCTAAAGTTACTGTAACCCAATGGTGATTTGATTCGTTGATATACATATAGCCGAATGTTCTCGTGAACGCCAGAAAGGGATGAGATGAAATTTAATGAATAATTTTGATGCACCTAATGGTTTTTTGGATTTTTTAAGCGAAATCCCATTGTTTTTCAAGATATTCGGAGGACTCGTTTTCACTTTAGTCGTTGGTGGATTTTTATTTGTTATTATTAGAGGATTGAAAATATGGTTATCAAACAATGCTTCCGAAATAATCACTCAAAAATGTAAAGTTGTTGATAAAAGGACAGAAGTTTGGGGAGGATCTGGCGATTCTAGCGCCAATACAAATTACTATATTACTTTTGAGTTTGAGGATCACACGCGAAAGGAACTATATGTGAGTGCAAAGCATTTTGGTCTTATTGTAATTGGAGATCAAGGGGAACTTACATATCAAGGAACAAGATTTAAGGAATTCAGTAGATTAGCGGACTCTTTACGATTAAAGTAGTTCTCAATGAAGCAGATCATCGTAATGAGTGGCGGAAGGAACTTCTATCACAATGAAGGTGGATCTATAAACGATGATGAACATGACTAATCAATTTGAAGTGAGACAAGCAACGATAGATGATTTAGATGGGCTGGCTGAAATTTTTAATGATTACCGAGTATTTTATGGACAGACGCCTAATTTGGAACAAGCCCGATTGTTCCTTTTTGAACGGTTTGAACACCTGGAATCGATTGTGTTCATTGCGAAGGATCAGAATACGGATCGAATTGTTGGATTTACTCAGCTATATCCAGTCTTTTCGTCCATATCGATGCGAAGATCACTCATTCTAAATGATTTGTATGTAAACGAACAATATAGAAAACAAGGCATTGCAAGTATGTTGTTAGATGAGGCTCAGAGCTATGCGAAATCAATAAAAGCAAAAGGGTTAGAATTATCGACAGCCATCACTAATGAACAGGCCCAACGGCTTTATGAACGTTACGGGTACGTAAAGGATGAGGAGTTTTATCATTATTATCTAAACATTTAAAAGCATTTAACAGCAATATTGTATTTTATTTCCATGGGTGTTAGAGTATAATTGCCGACTGATCGAATCGGAATTCATTTATAGTGGGGGCAAATATATGACTAACATTGCAAAAAACCTTACAGAACTCATTGGTAACACACCCTTATTGGAACTATCCAACTTTAGTGAGAAAAACAATGTACATGCAAAAATAATTGCTAAATTAGAATACTTCAACCCTGCGGGCAGTGTCAAAGATCGAATCGGTTACGCGATGATTAAAGATGCGGAAGACAAAGGTCTTATTAATAAAGATACGGTTATTATTGAGCCGACTAGCGGTAATACGGGAGTTGGTTTGGCATTCGCAGCCGCTGCTCTTGGGTATAGACTGATCATCACTCTTCCTGAGAGCTTTAGTATTGAGCGAAGAAAATTACTTGTCGCTTTAGGAGCTGAACTCGTGCTTACACCGGCGACAGAAGGAATGTCTGGTGCAATCAAGAAAGCGGAGGAGATTGCACAGGCAACTCCAAATTCATTTATTCCGCAGCAATTTAAGAACCCTGCAAACCCTGAAATCCATAGAAAAACGACAGCTGAAGAAATTTGGCGCGACACTGACGGAGAAGTAGATATTTTCATTGCCGGTGTTGGAACTGGGGGAACCATTACGGGTGTAGGAGAAGTTTTAAAGCAGAGAAAAAGTTCTGTTCAGATCATTGCAGTTGAACCTTTTGATTCACCTGTACTTTCAGGCGGTACCAAAGGTGCTCATAAAATTCAAGGTATTGGAGCAGGTTTTGTGCCAGATAACTTTAATCGGGACATCGCCCACGAGATCGTTAAAGTGAAAAATGAAGAAGCTTTCGAAACAGCTCGGACGCTTGCCAAGAGCGAAGGGTTGCTTGTCGGAATTTCCTCAGGCGCAGCAGTATCTGCGGCAGTTCAGATCGCGAAGAGACCTGAAAATAGCGGCAAAACAATCGTCGTATTGCTTCCGGATACTGGAGAGAGATATCTATCGACGGATTTGTTTGCAGAAGAATAACCCGGATAGTTGAATGAGGCAGCTACGAAATAGCTGTCTTTATTTTTGAACAATTATGAGACTACATAATAAAGGAGATCACAATATGAGAGCTATTGTCGTAACTCGATTTGGCGGTCCTGAAGTGCTAGAACTTAGAGAAATGGAGATGCCAGTTGTAGGACCAAATCAGATATTAATAAAAGTGGCTGCTACAAGTGTTAATTTCGCTGATATTAAAGCGCGGTATGGGAATAAAGGACAAAAACAACCGCCTTTTATACCTGGTTTGGACGTATCTGGGACGATTGTTCAGGTAGGGTCTGATGTTAGGGAGTTTGAAGCTGGTCAGCGAGTGATCGCTTTTCCTTCAGACGGTTCCTATGCACAATATGTGGTTGCAGATTCGATTCTTACCTATAGATTGCCGGATCAGATTGATTTGGAAATGGCGGCAGCGATTCCGATCGTATCGTTTACATCTTATAAATTGTTAACTGACATAGGAAGGCTCATACCCGGGGAGAGTGTGCTCATTCATGCGGCTGCTGGCGGAGTTGGAACTACAGCTATACAGCTCGCGAAAATATTGGGCGCATCTCAAATAATCGGGACCGTCAGTAATGATGAAAAGGCTGAAACAGCTCTTCGAGCGGGCGCAGATCACGTCATTAACACTGCAAAAGATGATTTTGTTACACGTGTTCTCGAATTTACAGATGGACGCGGCGTAAATGTTATATTAGACTCCATCGCAGGTCAAGTCACGGAGCAGAGTCTGCAATGCTTGGCATTATACGGCAGGCTAGTCCATTTCGGAAATTCCAGTGGACAAGTCGGGAACATCCAGACTAAAGATTTACATTCAAGCTGTCGTTCTGTCCTCGGATTCAGTCTAGGAACAACTAGATTACACCATCCACAACTTCTTCGTGATACGGCTGATAAGGTGCTTGAATATATAGAAAATGGGTCATTAAACATAGTGATTGGCAATAAGTTTTCATTAGAAGATGCGAGTTCTGCACATGAGTTAGTTGAGAACAGAAGGAGTAAAGGGAAAGTTCTATTGATTCCTTAAAATAAATTCATGATGAAATCACCATTTATAGGTTTGGAATACTTGTCACGGGGAACTCAAAGGCAAAAGGATGCTTATCTTGCACTGCAAGAAATTCAAATCTTTAATCTTCTACAAGAGTATGCTCCTATTCTTGCAGGAACTGTACCGATTGATATTGACCTGCCTAAGAGCGACTTGGATATTATTTGCGAAGTATATTATTTTGAACGATTCAAGAGAGTTGTCACGGAGTATTTTGGATCGATGGAAGGCTTCAAATGCTCGGTGAAGACCGTAAATCATATTGATCGAATTGTATTGAACTTTACGTATAAAGATTGGCCGATTGAAATATTCGGTCAACCCATCAATACATTGCAGCAGAACGGCTACAAACATATGGTCATTGAAGACCGAATGTTATCGATCATTGGTGAAGAAGGTAAAGAGCAAATTCGAAGACTGAAACAATCAGGGTTAAAAACAGAGCCTGCATTTGGACAGTTATTAGGTATTATAGGTGATCCATACGAGAAACTATTAGAAATGGTTGAATGGGAGGAAACTAGATTAATAGAATTTATAAGGGGGAACATTTAATGAAAAAATATTTTTTGTTAATGGTAATTTTGCTATTTATTCTCCTTTGTAGTGGATGTGGTAAGACAGATAGACAAGATACTCAAGCTAGTCCTACTTTTAAAGCAGGATCTTTCACTTTATACGGCATTGATGGGAAAATAGGCATTTTAGCTCCAAGTGGATTTAAAGCTAATGTAGGAAATAAGTATATGTGGCACTTTTGGGGGAGTACAGAGCAATTATCTCGTTCCCCATTCAGGGTTGAAGGTATAGAGCTTTCAACAAATAAAAAATATCCTGTGTTATTATCAGATGCAGGCACTTCAAATGAAAAAGATGTATGGGAATACAATGCCAAACTTGGTGGACCGAATAATGGCGCAGATGCGCATCTGCCAACGAGCATGAAGATCAAATCGGCTGGATTATGGAGGCTCGATGCATACCTTGGCGGAGAACTATTCGGGAGCATTATTGTCGATGCGAAGTAAATTAACATTTGCAGGCTTGTTCTCTGGTTTGAACGATGAAGTGGATCAACTATGTCTCTGGTCTAACGTTATTAGCATTTGGAGTATATATCTTTTCGCGAGTCATGTAAAAGGGAACAGATCCATAGATGATCCGTTCCCTTTCTATAATTTATTTGTCTATAATTTATTTAACTAGCGCTTTTAGCACATCGTCGATCGTTTTCTCGCTGGCAATAAGACCATTGTTAGTCCAATAACCAGAATCTTCTACTTCGTATACATGACCTTGTTTCACAGCAGGAATGCCTTTCCAGATTGGGCTGTCGAGGAATTCTTTTCCTTCGCCTAGACCCGATTTTTTGACAAGGAAAATATGATCTGCATCTAGCTCTGACAGCTTCTCAAGCGTGATTGGATCCCATGTTGCTGAAGATTTGGGAAGACTTGCTACAAGCTTAGGTGCTTTTATACCCAAATCTCCGTACAATACTTTTCCACTGAAGCGATCTTCTTCGTATAAGTACAATTGTTTGTTGATGACCCAAATGATGGCCGCGGTTTGGTCGCCGATTGCTTGATGAACTTTCTGTTTAGCATCAGCTACTTTTTTGTCGTAGTCTTCCAGCGCTTTCTTGGCTACATCCGTTTTACCCGTCAAATCAGCGATTTTAAGAAGCTGAGCGCGCCAATCTTTGCTAAGTTCATCTCCTAGAACATAAGTAGGTGCAATTTTTGAATATTTATCATAAAGACCGTTCTGCACTTGTGCAGGAGAACCGACAATGATTAGATCTGGGTTGAAGCTTGCTACCGCTTCTGGAGGCAGGTCCCAGCTAATTTTAGGAACATCTTTCAGCTCGGGCTGCAGGTAATCCTGAACAGTATCTCCAATAGACCATTGTGCCGCGGGTTTGATGCCTAGAACGGTTAAATAATCTTCCAAATAGGATGCGATAATACGCTGCGGATTTGCCGGAATTGTCACATCATGGCCCATACTATCCTTAACGGTACGCTCCGCCCCTGTTGTTGTAGATGGAGCTGTCTGCGAATTGCTGTCTGCAGAGGAGCTGCTAGAATTTTCACCTTTGCCGCTGCATGCAGATAAGACTGCTGCCAACACAAAAATACTAATAAATACGATGAGACTCTTTCTTACGTTAAACATGTTTTTCCTCCCTGAACTCATTTGACATTTCATATGATAATAATTCTCATTCTCATTGTCAACAAGATTTTATTCATATTTTTAATAGGCGCGCAGGGACCCGCCATTTACGGTGCATTCAGCACCCATCACAAAGGACGACTGCTCAGAAGCAAGCAAAATCGCCGGGCTTGTCCCACAGCGCCGTTCTAGTGGGGTCTGGAGAAAACGAGAGAAGATGCCTACGGGCATGACACTTTCGGCTGAGTGCTCAATGCTCATTTTTGCCAAAGATATAATAGCTTATCATGCCCGTTCTTGATTTCAGCGTCTTTTTTGTGCAGCTAAATAAATTGCATAACGAATCAAGTTCCTTGCCACATCGATTTCATAGTAAAAAGAAGGCGGGACCCCGGGACGCCAATTCACTTCATACAGTTGAATCTGTCGATTGCTATCGAGGCCGACGTCAATCCCAAGTTCATCAAAAGATTTGCCATAGATTTTATCAAGATGCTGAGCTAAGGATAGTGCAAATTGCTCAAGATATCTTTTCATGCGAAAGCGCCGAATGAGAAATGGGTAACCGATGTAACGGAATTCAAATACGGTAGTGGTCAGAAGGCTTATTTAAGCGCCATTCTGGATCTTCATGATAACACGATTATCTCTTATATTTTAGGGCATTCCAACAACAATAGTCTTGTATTCCAAACGGTGAAATTGGCCTTGCAAGCGGCACAAGGAAGCAAGCCCATGCTTCATAGTGATCGAGGTTTTCAGTATACCTCTTTAAGGTTCAAAAAGTTGTTTGCCAGCAAAGTGAACCAGAGCATGTCCCGAGTTGGCAGGTATATTGATAATGGTCCAATGGAAGCCTTCTGGGGAACCCTTAAATGCGAGAGGTATTATTTGCATACATACAGTACTTTTGAGGAACTCAAAAAAGACATTGATGACTACATCAGTTTTTACAATAACGAGCGATTACAGGCAAAACTAAACGGCCTCAGTCCCATGGAATTCAGGATCAAGGCCGCTTAACCGATTTTTATTTTTTGTACTGTCTACTTGACGGGGTGCAGTTCACTATAGGAAGGAGGCAGTCTTTGTAATGCTATTTTGTATTATAGTATGGACTATTCGTATCGCGGTGACAGACCGTGCATAATGAAATCAATCGTTAATTCTGTTTCCAGTTCTTCGTCCCAATCGAGTTCCGGGAACAAAATAAATCGTGCCAAAAAGAAACCGATGATCGTCGATACTGACAATCGAATGACGGATAGAGGAGGGATTGAAATGATCGTGCCTTCCTTCTGATACCGCTCAACGACTTTGGTGATACGCTCTAATACTTGCTTGCCAATCGATTGTTTGAAATTTTCTCTTAGATCTGGTTGGAACGGAATTTCTTGTATTAATATCTTTAATATTTGTAAATTATTTCTTGCGAATTCCATCCGATTTTTAATGACCGCTCGTAAAAAATCCTCATACTTCGGATAAGGCGCTTCGAGCACTTTATTAAAATCTTTCAACACGAACGGAGCAATCAACTTAGAAACGGTTGGTGCGACGATGGATATTAATAGATCTTTTTTTGTCTTATAGTGGCGGAAAATCGTACCCTCAGCGACACCGGCTTTCTGGGCAATTTCACTTGTAGAAGAAGCCGCATAACCTTTTTCGGAAAAAATTTCGACTGCTGCTTTAAGAATCTTTATTTGTTTTTCCGTCATTTTCGCTTCTTCTTTGTCGTTAACATTTAGAAGCTCGGTTAACCACTGCTCCATCATTTCCGACATGGCTGCACCTCCTGTACAAGCTACTTTACTATATTTTTCTATGCTTTCGCAACGCAAACACATTAGCGATTATAATGGCGACAGAAATGCCGATCAGCACATATACGTTGAAGGCGATGTCGGACCAGCCTTTTCCTCGGATCATAACATCTCTCAGTGCATCCGCACCATAGCTGAGCGGCGCAATCTTCCCAAGCCAGCGTAGCCAGTCTGCTACGTTATCCAGGCTGAATAGACCGGAGAAGAATACTTGCGGCACGACAACAAGCGGAATGAACTGGAACATTTGAAGTTCGTTGTTAGCAAAGGAAGACAGGAATGTCCCAAGCGTCAATGCAGTCATCGAGAGTAAGAGTGTAATGAGCAGAACGTACCAGAACGAGCCGGCCATCATAATACCTAATATATGAATGGCGAACCAGGCGATTAGGCTGGCTTGGAACATGGTGAAAATGCCGTAACCGAGCACATACCCGATGACGATTTCCCAGCGGCGCAGCGGGGAAGCGAGTAATCGCTCTAATGTACCGCCAGTACGTTCTCTAAGGAAGCTTACTCCTGAAATGAGAAAAACAAAGAAGAAGGAGAAGAAGCCAATTAACACAGGACCGAAATTATCGAATGAAGCCATATTTTCTGAACCATGCAGGTAAGTGATGTTCAGTGCTGGCGCCTGACCTGCCGCAGGATTTTGCTGCTGCATTACCTTTTGCAATAGAAGGAGAATCATTTTGTTTTTAGAGGGATCGCTGCCTTCTAGTTTCACCTGCGGGGCACCATTGTCAAATCGGATAATCGCATCAATCTTCTCATCCCAAAGTGCTTGCTCGGCCGCATTAGCATCATAGACAGTAACAATTGCACCTTGATCCTTTAACTTCTGATTTAGTTCTGTTGGAACATTCACGGTACCTATCTTCGGTTCATAAGTACTGCCATTAAACACAAGCGACATCATCCATAATATAATCATCGGGGCGACGATCATAAGCGCTAGCGTTCGTTTGTCATGGAAAAACTGCTTCAATATACGTATAACTAAGGCACGGACTCTCATGCTTGAACACCTCCGAAATGCAAGAATGCTTGCTCAATCGTCTCCGATCCCGTTTCTTGCTTCAACGCCTCAGGTGTTCCGGTAGCAATGAGTTTACCGCCGCGAATCATGCCAAGTCGATGGCACTTGTCGGCTTCGTCCATAACGTGGGTCGTTACTAATATCGCTGTACCGCTTTGGCTGAGCTGTTCGAATTCTTTCCAGATCGACTGGCGTAATACGGGATCAATACCAACCGTAGGCTCATCAAGAATGAGAATTTCCGGCTCGTGAAGCAGAGCAATAGCTAAAGACAGCCTCCGTTTCATCCCGCCAGAGTAAGTCGATACTTGCTTTTTCAAAAAAGAACTAAGTCCTACAATGTCCATAACTGCTTCGATTCTTTGCCGCATTTTACTTCCGCGAAGGCCATATAGAGATGCGAAGAATTGTAAATTTTCTTGAGCGGTAAGCTCCATGTACAGAGCATCCGATTGGGCCATGTAGCCGATTTTACTGAACATACCTAGCTTTGGCATTTTTTGATCGAGCACATACACTTGACCCGAGGTTGCGGTATCAATGCCGGCAATCATTTTGACCAACGTTGTTTTCCCCGCACCTGATGGACCGAGCAACCCGAATATTTCAGACCGCTGTACACTCATCGTAATTTCTTTCAATACTTCGGTGTTTCCAAAGCGCCGCCCGACATTTTCGAGACGAACACACTGTTCCATAGCCATAGGATTCACTCCCTGATATTAATTAGTGAGTACTCACTCACTAATATACACACATTACCGTTTTCTGTAAAGTGAGTAATCACTCATTTTAAATAAATATTCGAACCATCAACTATTTATGGTACAATATGGAATAAACGTTTGGAGGAAGAATAGAAATGGGCGTAACTGGAGTCATACTATACCCTTTATTTAGTGAATATGAATTAACAGTGGCACTGTCCATATTAAAGCAGGGAGGTAAGCCCATTACAACGATAGGCATCACGTCAGATCCGATTAAAGGCGAGTCAGATTTGACTTGTGTAACGGATACGACGATTTATGATGCAGACATCTCTGCACTAGATAGCATTGTATTTCCCGGTTGTATGGATATATCAACTCTATTTGGCAATGAGGATCTGATTCATTTTATTCAGAAATGCGCGCAAAAAGAAGATTTTTTGTTCGCGGCTATATCAAGCTCCCCTTACCTATTAGCGAAGTCTGGTTTACTAGAAAATAAAAAGTATACTATAGGTATGTTACCTGAACACCGAACGGAGTTAGGGTTGTTTAATGAAGATAATTACAGCAATGATCTAGTTGTGAAGGACGGGCATATCATCACTGCTCGGGGAAGAGGGTTTATTGATTTTGGAATCCAACTAGGTAAAGCGCTGAAACTAGACTTTGACCCAAGATGGTATGTTTCTGAATAAAAGAAATAGAAGAAGCGGAGGTTCGATATGAACCCACTTTATGATCAAATTGGACTGAATTATGATATTACCCGTAAAGCTGATCCGGAAATTGCCAGAAGATTATATGAGCATTTACAAGTATTCGATGTGCGGCCTATTGTAGATATCGCATGCGGGACAGGCAATTATACGATAGCTTTACAACGACTTGGGCTTAACGTCACCGGTGTAGACATTTCACTAGAGATGCTTAAGTCAGCACAGGGTAAATCCAATTCTATCGACTGGGTTCAATCGAATGTGGAGAATCTTCCGTTTGAGAATGATTATTTTAGCGGTGCAACTTGTATTTTAGCAATTCATCATTTTAGAGACTTGAAGAGCAGTTTCGAGGAAATTTATCGAGTCATTAAACGTGGGAGTCGGTTAGTTATTTTTACGGCTACAGCTGAACAGATGAATCACTATTGGCTAAATGTATACTTTCCTAATATGATGCGAAATTCTATTCAGCAAATGCCAACCGAAGATCAGATTAAAATTTCACTGCAAGATGCAGGGTTTACACTGCTTGGATTTGAGACGTTTCTGGTCGAACCGAATCTAGAGGACTTTTTCTTATATAGCGGTAAGTTTCGTCCTGAGATGTATTTGAATGAGAAGGTGCGCAGCGGAATATCGTCATTTACTTCATTAGCTGACCCAGCCGAAATCAATACTGGATTGCACCAACTTACACAAGATCTACAAACAGGTGAAATTATGAGAAAAATAAAAGATTATCCGAGTATCAAAGGCGATTATATGTACGTTATCGTAGAGAAGTAGAGGCTCTAGTCCGCACACATAATTTTAATATTGACAAACACTAAAATATATGATATAATAAATATTTTTATTGACTTTGTTGAACGATGTTATTAATATATGCAATGCAGTATCAATAACATTTAATTAATGGAGGAATGAACAATGCGAGTAACGAACGGAGTAGAAATGCTTGAGATTTCATCTGAAACGATGGGGAGAGTCAGTTTTATTCACCCCACGTTAATTTGGGATAACGAAATGGCGATCTTGATCGATACGGGCTATTCCCGTCAACTACCCAAATTTCGTGAAGCGTTCGAGAATGCGAATGTTCCATTTGGAAAGCTAAGTAAAATCATTATTACTCACCAAGATTTAGATCATATTGGAAGTTTATCTGATATCGTAAGTGAATCGTCTCGAGAAATAGAGGTACTGGCGAATGAAGTAGAGAAACCATACATCGAGGGTGACAAAAGAATACTTAGATTAACGCCAGAAGCAGTTGCCAAAGCAGAAGCCTCCATTCCGTCTGATGTGCCTGCAGAGTGGCGCAAAGCATTCTTAAGTGTACTTGAAAATCCACCAAAAGGTAGAGTGGACCGAATAATTACAGACGGGGAAGAGTTGCCGTATGGCGGCGGAATTGTTGTCATCAACACTCCAGGTCATACCCCAGGTCATATTAGTCTCTACCACAAACCAAGCAAGACGCTTATTGCTGGAGACGCTATGGTTGTACGAGATAATGAGCTTCAGGGGCCAGATCCGCAGTTTGCTCTAGATAAGGAATTGGCAATCGAATCGTTGAAAAAGTTCACACAGTATGATATCGAAGCAGTCATTTGCTATCATGGCGGTCTGTATAAAGGCGACGCTAACCGGCGTATTGCAGAAATAATAAACGGATAACAGCGAGTTAATATGTTATGTTTTTGATGAAATTGTTCTAATCTTGTGAGGCTTGCTATTGTTTCTTATTGTGGAGGTGAGCGGGTTGAGGCTGATGCCTTGTATACTTCTGTTTATAATAGTTATTTCATTCGGAACGGCTTGCACTGGAATTATGCATAAAGAACTTCCTGACAGTCCGATTAAACCTACCATATCAGTAGGTGATTCTCGTATATCCTATCATATGGGTGCATATTGCTGGACGGGTACGAATTCAAATAGTGGCATTTGCTCAGATCCTCCACATACAGAAACTTTTAATAAAATAATAGAAGGCGATGCCTCGGAAGCTCGTCCAAAGCAAATATTAAACATCAATTTTCCGATTATACCCGACAATTACACCTTATATTTAGAGAATAAAGATGGTACCAGAGAGCAAGTGCAATACAATATTCTGAAGGGCCGTTATAGCTTGCCAAAAGAAAACGGGTACTACCTTTACGTACTGTCAGCCAAATGGGGAGAAAATGACGTTACCTATTACTTTGGCGTAAATGTACGTTAAGGAAGCAGAAGACTCGTTAATCGAAACTAACCACGAAAGGGTTAATATGATGTCTTTACAAATTCGAGAAGCGATCCATAGTGACACTGTGTGAAGGGTATTCACGTTATTCTTTGCCGATATCTATGTGGAAGAGGAGTAGGAGTATGCAAGATACGATCATGAAATCGTCAAGATTACGGTTTAGACCCGCTGCTGAACAAGATTTGGACTTTATTATTGATGCTGAAAATGATGCTGAAAATAGAAATTTCATAAGCCAATGGCCAAGAGAGCAGCATTATAGCAAGATGAATGAGAAGGATTCTTTACATCTAGTGATTGAAGAAATCAGCAGCGGGGAGTCTATTGGTTACATAATCATAAATGGGCTAGATTCACCAAGCAGAAGTATAGAATTAAAAAGGCTCGTCATTACGAAGAAAGAATCAGGCTATGGAAGAGAGGCATTAAAACAGATTAATCAGTGGGCATTTACGGAGCAGAAGGCGCATCGTCTCTGGCTCGATGTACTAAGTAACAATCCAAGAGCAAAGTATTTATATGAATCAGAAGGCTTTGTAGTAGAAGGTACTCAGCGAGAGTGCGTCCTGAAGAATGGCGAGTATTTATCGTTGATGATGATGTCGATACTTGAGAATGAATATAAAGGACTATGAAGCTCATAAGGAGTTTTGCAAATGGTGGTCAGACAATATGATCGAAGGATCTTCATCAGTCAGTTCGTTTGTATTGCTCCGTCTTCAATAGTGAGCCGTGGAACGATCAATGGGATTACGAGTTAGCGAAAGATTTTATTATGGATATCGTTAATACGCCCGGGTTTAAAGGTTATGTTACTGAAGATGACAGTCAAATCGTTGGCCTTGTCCTTGGTCATAGAAAACGTTGGTGGCGGGGAGACATTTATTATTTGAATGAAATGTGCGTCAGCTTGAACCGTCAAGGTGAAGGGATCGGCACGGCTATGATGAAGTTTGTGAAAGAAGATGTGCAGACAAAAAATATAATAACCTAATAAATCAGGGTCAGGAGATGAAGTTTGTGAAAGAAGATGTGCAGACCCAAGGGATGAGAAATATAAGTTTAGTGACAGAACGAAATTTCATGGCCTATGAATTTTACAAAACACTCGGTTTTAAAGAGGCGAAGAATACAAGATTGATGTACATGTTTTTAAAATAGCAGGAAGTGTCCCTTTATTAGGGGCATTTTTTGTTTTTCAATACATTATTTGTAACTTCAAACTTCCTTTCACGTTATACATATATAAAAGATCAATTCGGGGAAGCAAAGCTCTCGTTTTTTCTATTCAGTCGTGCAGCTGTGCTGTTCGTTGAATTTTTCCTGCTAATGATGTTCATTGATTTATTTCGTTGAGATGCCGAGCGATAAGTGGGAGGTGCATATGAAAAAGTTAATAATTCTTTTGTTTACTTTTCTTGTGATAACGGGTTGTGAGGATACGAAAAGCAAAGAATTAACGGTTATTGAAGAGGGAGTCCAAGATCCAAAGGGTATTCATATTGAACCATTAGATTTGAAGGGTGAAGAATATGCCATTGTAAAAGCTACTGGCGTATTAAATTCAATGATTTTTACGATTGATCATGATGATGCCGCTAAACAATCCGTGAAGTTATGGATAGACCATTATAAGGATGGGGAATTCAAGGGAACAATGACCGAGCTTGAATCGATGGTATCACCCGAAGCTCAAACTTCAAAAATATACTTAAGCATTATGGATATTGATTCCAAACAAGAAATATGGACACTAGCGTTAAGAGAAGGTGGAAATGTTACCAGCAGTAAAATGTTACAAAATAGGGGTGATATGATGATTACAGTGACTCGTACTCTACAATCCATAACGATTCAAAATGGTGAGGCTGCAAGTATAGGTGTTTTTGTACGAGGTAAGAATTCCACGATTTCCAGTGATGATTTTGAAGGAATGATTAAGCAAAATGATGAAGTTTTTGTGCTGAACTGTGGTTTTAAATAAGAAAGGGGATAGTGGATTGAACAGGTCATGGTATAGGTAAAAAATTATAGATTGAGTGCGAACAATGGGCCAAGAGCATAGGGGCGATTGCCATCGCAGTAAATAGTGGAAACCGTGAAGAACGAAGAGACGCGCATCAATTTTACATGAGATCAGGGTATGAACATCGATCTTTAGGGTTTGCGAAAACATTAGTGTGAAAGAGAAGAGGGGCTTCGTGTGCAAATTCAAGGTATGAATCATATATGTTTTTCTGTTTCTGATTTAGAGCGATCGATATCGTTCTATGAACAAGTGTTTGGAGCAAGGCTTCTTGTCAAAGGCAGAAAGCTGGCTTATTTCGATTTGGCGGGCATGTGGATTGCACTTAATGTGGAAGAAGATATTCCTAGAAATGAAATTCAGTATTCGTACACCCATATTGCATTTTCGGTCAGTGATGAAGAATTTGATCTTTTCAAAGAAAATCTGATGAGGCTCAGGGTTCACATTTTACCAGGAAGGGAGCGGGATTTGCGGGATAAGAAATCGATCTATTTTACCGACCCAGATGGGCATAAATTCGAATTTCATACCGGGAACTTACAAGACCGAGTGGATTATTACCGAAGTGAGAAAGATCATATGATTTTCTTGGATTAAAGCGAAGTGCGAAAATATGTTCGCTAAAAACAGTAAATATATGGTATGATATGAACGCAATAGAATAGGCTCTCAAGGGTGGTTGGCCCATCTCCTGAATGGAGGTGATGCCATGACAGTGTATGAGGCACTAAGTCTGATGATAGCTTTCGGAATTTTAGTGATTGCGTTACTGTCCTTCCATAAAAAAAAGTAGACCCCCTTGAGCTTTGAAGAGCAGGGAGGTCTACTTCTTGTCCTTTAAATAGCCGATCGCCCTTGAAGGCAATCTGTTGCAAGACTGTAGATGTAAGCGCATCTGCGGTCTTTTATCAGTTTATTCGAAATAAATGATGATATACGCTGTTTCTACAAAAACTTTACCACAATTAATAACAAATTGGAAGTTATAACCTGGCTTTGGTAGAATCGAGGAAATGACATGAAACGAATCCGAGAATTACAAGAAGCAGAAGAGAAGCCGCTTGATCTTTGGCTACTCGCTGATCCTGAATTGCAAGTGGTTCAAAGCTATATGGACCGCAGTTTATGTTATGTATTAGAGCTGGACGGTTCCGCTGTGGGACAGTATTTGCTTTTGCCGACTAGACCGATGACGGTGGAGCTTGTGAACGTTGCTGTTGCAGAGTCCATGCATGGAAGAGGGTATGGCAAAGAGCTTGTACAGCATGCAGTCGAAACTGCCAAACGATTAGGTTATCACACGATTGAAGTGGGGACAGGGAATTCAAGTATTGGTCAACTGGCTCTTTATCAAAAATGCGGGTTTCGAATATGCGGGGTAGATCAAGACTTTTTCATTAGACATTATTCAGAGCCTATATATGAGAATGGTATACAATGCCGGGATATGATCCGATTACAACAAGATCTGACTTCATATACATGTGAAAAGGGTGAACGGAAATGATTGAGATACGCGAACTGAACGCAAATGACGTAACGGAAGCAGAATGTGCTGATTTATATGAAATGATCTTGGAAATAGGACGAGGGCAGAACGGCTTTGTAAATAGTTTATACGCTGATGAGTTCATCTGTTTTCAAGTAGAGCGTAACGTGCATGTATCCAAAGGTATTGATCTTCCGTCTGGACAAGCGATGGGCATTGCAAGTATTGGGTTGCGCTAGACCAACATAACAGTATATGAAGGATGGAGAGAGCGATGGAAGTCAATTTGCATCCCCGAATTAATCATATAATTGATACCTATTTGTCTAAGGTTAATCAAGTGAAGCCAGGGCTCATTAAAGGTTTCTATTTGTACGGCTCTATCGCATTAGGGGATTATTCACTAGAGCTTAGTGATATTGATTTCATTACGGTTACCGATGAAAGGTTACATGAAGAAGATTTGGTCATCCTAGAAGGCATCCATCAAGAGATTGAGCGTACGCATAAGAAACCCAATATGAATGGAATTTATTTGACTTGGAGTGAGTTGGGGAAATTGTCTGATTCGATCCAACCATTCCCGTATTATATGGACGGTGTTATGCACCGAGCAGGTTATTTTGAACTCAATTTAGTGACTTGGTATGAGTTAAAGCATCATGGAATCCGATTTGTTGGGCCTGAAATTGAACAATTAGATCTGAATGTAGATATGGAATTGTTCTATGCCAATATGCATGAGAACTTAAATGCGTACTGGGCGGGTTGGATCGATAGAGCATCTAGAGTGTTGTCACCGTATTCGTACTCCGCCTATTTTCGTAGGCAAGATATGGAATGGGGAGTTCTTGGGATTACTAGATTGTTCTATACTTTTCGGGAGAGGAAGATTACGAGTAAACGGCTGGCAGGTGAATATGCATTAACAGTTGTCCCTGAGCGCTGGCACAAAATTATTCAAGAATCGATAAATGTAAGAAGAGGTGTGAGGCGATCGCTATACGTTTCCCGTATGAAGCGCAAGTCAGATGCTTTAGGATATATGCGATATATATTAGAACAATGCAATCAAACGATACATAAGCAGCAAGAGGAGGACACAAGAAAATGAATTATTATATAGTTACTGGAACATCACAGGGTCTTGGTGAGGCGATTGCTAGACAACTGTTATCGAAGGGGAATCACGTCTTCTGTATTTCGCGAAGTGAGAATAAAGATTTAATGGAAGCGGCGCAAGGAGAAGGGGTGGAACTTGAATATTACAATTTTGATCTATCTAACGTAGATCGTATTGATGCACTGATGAATAATATTTTTGGCAAAATTAGCAAGGAATATATCGAATCAATTGCACTCATTAACAATGCAGGTGTTGTTACGCCGATGAAACCGATCGAGCTATGCAATAGCGAGGAAATAATTCAGAACATTCAGGTCAATCTAACCGCTCCAATGCTGCTTACTTCGGCTTTTGTGTCTCATCTGGATCATGTGAAAGCGGATAAGAGAGTGATTAATATTTCATCTGGAGCCGGCAAGAAGCCGTATTTTGGCTGGAGTAACTATTGCAGTGCCAAAGCGGGTATCGATATGTTTACTAGAACAGTTGCTCTAGAACAGGAACACAAGGAATATCCGGTCAAAATCATTTCTTTCGCGCCAGGAGTCGTCGATACAGCGATGCAAGGCAAGATCCGTAAGTCATCAAAAGACAACTTCAAAGATTTAGATCGTTTCATCAAGATGAAGGATGATGGCGCTTTATACACTCCACAATATGTGGCTGAATATGTACTGCAGCTGCTAACACAAGATCTGGTCGGAGGGGAAATACTCGATATTAGAAATATGTAGCGGGGTGAATGGTGTATGGAAATGCAAATACGAACCGAACAGCCTAAGGATTATGCTGCAGTATACGAAATAAATAGAGCAGCATTCGGAAATCGGGATGACGAGGCAGAGTTAGTTGAGAGAATTAGATTATCAGAAGGGTTTATTCCAGAGTTGTCTATTATTGCGGAGGTGGATGGGGAAATTGTAGGTCATCTGCTTCTTAGTAAGGCAACCGTTGTCGGGGAGACAATGGAGAAAGAGGTTATCGTTCTAGCACCGATTGCAGTAAAGCCGGAATATCAGAAACAAGGGGTTGGCAGCAAGCTGATCGCTGAGGGCTTGTCAAGATGCAAAGCGCTGGGCTACGGTCTTGTACTGCTCATTGGTCACCCAAGCTATTATCCTAAGTTTGGATTTAAGCCTGCCAGAGCATATGGTCTCGAATTGAAGAAATTCCAAGTGCCTGATGATGTGTTTATGGTGTGTGAGTTAATAGAGGGAACGCTAAGTCATACGGAGGGTGAACTTTTTTATCCAAAAGCATTTTTTGTATGAAAAAAAAGATGAGGTAATCGCATATGAATCACTTATTACTGCTTGCTCAGCAAAAAGCAGAGGAATCACCCTGAAATTCAGCTCAGAAAAATACAGTATTACAGCAAACGAAGGAACTTCTCAGGTTGTGCGAACTAAACAGCCTTTAAAGTTGTTAATTAGAGTAGTTGATTAATTTAGTACGGTGACAACTTTTAAAAAGGGATGATCATTTTGATACGTTTTGACTTTATTGGTATTTTTATGGTTTTACTTCATTTTTCCCTTATGTTCTTAGGTGTTTTTGGTTTAGTTGTACTTATTAAACTGATGCTGCGAGGCATCAAAGCTCTTGATATCTACATAGACAAGAACTCGCATACACATCATGAATAACTTAATGAAAGACATCCCTCGGCTCAATGGAAGCAGAATCACCCCTATTGAGAAGGGCTACTCAACTGACAAAAAATATCTTGTTGAGTATAGTGATGGCCGAAAAGAGCTGCTAAAACTGTTTGACATTAGTGAGCTAGATGCGAAGAAGCAAGAGTACTCTATATTGGAGCAGATGATTGGGCTTGATGTTAAATGCTCACTACCCATTGATATTGGCGAATTGGAGTCATCTCCATTAGGCTATATGCTGCTTAGCTATGTGGATGGGCAAGACGCATTAGAGGTACTTCCTGCATACTCGGAATCGGTGCAATATATGATTGGACTGGAAGCGGGTCAGCAACTGCGGAAAATACACCAATTAGAAGCTCCTCAGGAAATACCCTCTTGGTATGAGCGAAAAATAGCGAAGCATCGACGTTATGTCGATAGATATTATCAATGTGGAATACGCGTAATTCATGATAATAAGCTGCTTTCTTTCATTGACAGGCATGCTGACCTTATGAAAGATCGGCCGAATTTATTCCAGCATGACGATTTTCATGTAGGTAACCTGATTGTTAAAGATGAAGTGCTATCCGGAGTTATTGATTTTAATCGCTATGATTGGGGAGACCCGATACATGAATTCCTTAAAGTCGGCATGTTCAGCAGCGAGGTAAGCGTCCCTTTCGCGAATGGACAAATTGCAGGGTATTTCAATGGGGAAGAGCCGGGCGAGGAGTTTTGGGTGCTGTATTCCTTGTACATGGCTATGAGTGTATTATCATCTGTCGTGTGGATTCAGAAGGTCAGTCCGGATGAGCTGGATTTCATGCTTGATCGATTAAACCGAGTGATTCAAGATCATAATGATTTTGATTCGGTTAGACCGAAGTGGTTTGGTAATTAATTATTACATAACTTACAAAGTTGCTTTCTCCTAGAGGGATAGCGGCTTTTTTTGATTATGGAAATCTTATCATAAAATCATCTTGTGAACTGGAAAATTTTGCGATATATTCAGTGTGGAACCGGTACCATAACTGGGTTTTACTCATAGTAAGCACACACGTGCACGAAGGGATTAATTTCATGGCGACGATTCGCGATGTGGCTAAGTTGGCTGGCGTATCCGTATCTACGATTTCACGTTATTTGAACAAAAGCGGGTATGTGAACTCGGAAACAGAACAGAACATTAAAGCTGCAATTGACAAATTAAAGTACGAACCGAGTGTAGTCGCTAGAGGGCTCGCCGGTAAGCAAACTAATACGATAGCACTTATTCTTCCTGATATTTCGAACTTGTTCTTTTCGGATTTGGCAAGAGCGGTTGAGGATGTCGCATCCACATATGGCTATACCGTTATTTTTTGTAATACGGATGACCAAGGGGGGAAGGAAAGAAATTATATTGAAGTGCTGAAGAAGAAATACATAGATGGCTTTATTTTTGCTTCGAATACACTCACTCATGAAGATACAGAAGCATTGCACAAGCGAAGTATTCCTTATGTATGCTTAGACCGGGGACCAAGCGATGAGCTGTCTAGTGTTGTTCGATCCAAAAACTTGGAAGGCGCTAAGATGGCAGTGCTGCATTTGTTAGAAATGGGGTATACCAAAATTGCACATATTCATGGACCTCAACATTCAATTACGGCAAAAGATAGATTGGCCGGCTATGAAGAGTCTGTGCGAGGATTTGCATGGTATTCACCAACGCTAATGGAAGCAGGCGACTTCCGAATGGCTAGCGGGATGAAAGCTGCTGAAGAACTGCTTAGACGCCATCCTGATATTGATGCTATCTTTGCCGGCAATGACCTGATGGCGATTGGAGCACTGAAGGTGCTGCACCGAATGGGAATTAAGGTAGGCGAACAAGTCGGTGTTTGCGGGTTCGACGGCATACAAACGACAGAAATAACAGAACCCGAATTAACGACGATCGCTCAGCCTATCTATGACATGGGGGCACTAATCACCAGAATTCTTATTAAAAAGATTGAAGGTTCATTAGTTGAAGATCAGATTTATGAACTGGACGTTTCATTAATGGCTAGAGCATCTACATACAGAAGGAGATAATATGAAAAATCCGTACAAACAATTCAGGAAAACGGTTGTTTTCAACCCGGCCCCAGCGCAGAAATTGCCTGATGAGATTTGTGGATATATCGACTATATTACGCCAAACCGTACAGAACTAAGCTGATACCTGGATATAAGGTGCCTGTAGTAGATACGACTGGAGCGGGTGATTGTTATAATGCGGCTTTAGCCTTTTCGATTGCAAGCAGCGAAGAACTAGAGGAGTCGGCCCTATTTGCAGCCCAAGTATCCGCACTTGCAGTAACCAAATTTGGTGCACAGACCGGGATGCCTACAATGGAGGAAGTCATCAGTTTCAGGGCAGCACTCAGGGGGAATTGAAGCATGAAAAAAATTGGGATCATTAACAGTGAATTGCCCAGGCTCATCAGTGAGCTTGGACACACAGATACGATTGTAATCGCAGACAGCGGCTTGCCGATTCCAAGCGATGTGAAGCGCATTGATCCTGCCTTAAACAAGGGCGTGCCTGGGTTTATCGAAACACTTGAAACGAATTTGGAAGAGATGCAAGTAGAGCAGTTTATCGTTGCTGAAGAAATGAAGGAGGTCAGCGTAGAACTCTTCCGTGAGACGAAGCAAACTTTGCAAGGAGTGCCTATTAGAATTATGAATCATGAACAGTTCAAACAATTAACGCATCAAGCAAAGGCGATTATTCGTACAGGGGAATTCACTCCGTATGCCAATATCATTTTACAGGCGGGGGTCACTTTTTAGTAAGTTAAAATGAATGCGCTTTCGAAAGAGGGTAGAACATGACAGCACAACTGTTAGAGATGAGAGACATTAGCAAGAGTTTCTCCGCCGTCAAAGTCTTGGATCAAGTGCAATTCGATTTAGAAGCCGGTGAAGTGCACGCACTCATGGGTGAGAATGGTGCTGGCAAATCTACATTGATGAAAATATTAAATGGTGTTTATACGAAGGACAGCGGCACCGTCACGGTAAAAGGTAAAGTCCAGGACATGAACTCACCATCAGAAGCTCAGAACTTAAAAATTGCAATGATCCATCAAGAGCTTAACTTGATTCCGCATCTGACGGTGATGGAGAACATTTTTCTAGGACGCGAGTTTACGTATGGCTCAACTGGACTCATTCACTGGAAGAAGATGAAGCAAGAGGCGGATCGTTATTTATCTCAGCTCGGTCTTCAAATTGACCCAACGACATTAACGAGTGAACTGTCCGTCGGACAGCAGCAAATGGTTGAGATTGCTAAGGCTCTCTCGATGAATACGGAAATACTCGTGCTTGATGAGCCAACGGCAGCTTTAACAAATCGAGAAATAGATGCGCTATTTGATGTAATCGCTTCCCTGAAGGTGAAGGGAGTCGGCATGATCTATATTTCCCACCGAATGGAAGAGATATTCCGCATTTGTGATCGGGTTACTGTAATGCGAGATGGCAAATATGTAGGGACCAAGCGTGTCAGTGAGACGAGTATGGATGAAATCGTAAAAATGATGGTCGGCCGTGAAATTACAGATCGTTTTCCGAAAATCGATATTGAGTTTGGAGCCGAAAAATTAAAAGTAGAAGGCCTCACACTGAAAGGCAAGCTGCACAACATCTTCTTCTCTATCCGTGCTGGTGAAATCGTTGCTTTAGCTGGACTCATGGGAGCCGGAAGAACTGAACTCGCCAAAGTGTTGTTCGGGGTTACGCCCGCTGATCAAGGTGTCATTACTGTAAGCAGCAAACAAGTCAACATTCGAAAACCTATTGAAGCCATTCAGGCAGGTATTGCTCTCGTTACAGAAGACCGTAAAGATGAAGGACTACTGCTTCCAATGTCGGTTTCGCATAACATCGCGCTGCCAAATTTGCTGGCCGTTTCGAAGTTTGGATTTATGAGTAAAGCTCGGAATGAAGAATTGACTGACAAAATGATGAAGCAGCTGCATATTAAAGCATTGAGTGCGAACCAATCTGTGGGGTCCTTAAGCGGAGGCAATCAACAAAAAGTAGTCATAGGAAAATGGCTTGCCACAAATCCAGAACTGCTTATCTTGGATGAACCAACTAGGGGCGTTGACATCGGGGCGAAAAAAGAAATTTATGACTTGATGAACCAACTCGCGAGACAAGGTGTAGCTATTTTGATGATATCGTCAGAGCTTCCAGAAGTCATGGGAATGAGTGACCGCATCCTTGTTATGCACGAGGGACGGATCACAGGACATTTTACAAGAGAAGAAGCCACTCAAGAGAAAATCATGTTTGCTGCAACCGGGGGAGGGAATCGTGATGCAAGCTGAAGTCAAAGCGAACCATAAAATGAAATTCGTCAAATTTCAAAGCCTTGGCACCTTAGTCGGGTTGCTGCTATTATTCATTGTTCTGTCATTTGCCTCAGATAACTTCCTCACAGTGAATAACTTACTTAATGTGTTTCGCCAAATTTCAATTAATGCTTTCATCGCATTTGGGATGACTTTTGTGATTCTGACGGGGGGAATTGACCTTTCAGTTGGATCAATTCTCGCGTTATCGAGTGCGGTTACTGCAGGTCTAATGGCAGGTGGAATGGATACTTGGCTGTCCGTTCTTATTGGGCTGATCACTGGCGGGCTGATGGGTGCTTTGAATGGTGTGCTCATAGCAAAAGGAAGATTAGCTCCGTTTATCGTTACACTTGGTACGATGACCGTATTTCGCGGATTAACCCTGGTGTATACCGACGGTAAACCGATTACAGGTCTAAATGACAATTTTGCTATTTTCGGAAAAGGGTATTTCCTGCAAATACCGATGCCAATCATTTGGATGGTCGTTGCATTTGCAGTGTTATACATTATTTTGAAACATACTACTTTCGGCAGACGCGTATACGCGATCGGCAGTAATGAGGAGGCGACGTGGCTCTCAGGAATTAGTACGACAAAGGTTAAAATTTTCGTGTACTCGATCAGTGGTTTACTCGCCGCGATGAGCGGCATGATTCTAACCTCTCGTTTGGATTCTGCTCAGCCGACTGCAGGGACAGCTTATGAGATGGACGCGATTGCGTCCGTTGTGCTTGGCGGTACGAGTTTATCCGGAGGCAGAGGTTGGATTGTGGGTACGCTGATTGGGGCAATCATCATCGGAGTGCTTAACAACGGGCTTAATCTATTAAATGTTTCTTCGTTCTATCAACAGGTGGTAAAGGGGATTGTCATATTAATTGCAGTGTTGCTGGACCGTTCTAAAAAGAGTAATTAACGATTTTAAATCTATATTAAGGAGGATTTTATATGAAAAAATGGTCTATCGTTTCGGTGTTGCTTGCGTTATTCCTAATCCTTTCGGCATGTTCGACTGAAAAGGATTCCGGTACAGCTAAAAGCGCCGGTTCTTCAGGTGGCAAGATTAAAATCGGTCTAGCGATCTCAACACAAAATAATCCATTCTTTGTTACCTTGAAAGAAGGTGCACAGGCAGCTGCAGATAAAGCTGGCGCTGAGCTCATCGTACTTGATGCACAAGATGATACGGCTAAACAAATTAGCAATGTTGAAGATTTGATTGAGCAAAAAGTTAATGTCATCCTAATTAACCCAACGGATAGTGATGCGGTTGTGACAGCTGTTGAATCTGCGAATAAAGCGAATATTCCGGTCATTACCGTTGACCGTGCTGCAAATGGCGGTAAAGTTGTGTCTCATATTGCTTCCGATAATGTTAAAGGCGGGCAAATGGCGGGTGACTACATTCTCGAGCTTCTAGGCGGCAAAGGAAACATAACCGAGCTTCAAGGTATCGCAGGAACGTCTGCTGCACGCGATCGTGGAGATGGCTTTCACAAAGCTGTAGATAATAAAGACGGAGTTAAAGTTGTAGCATCTCAGCCTGCTGACTTTGACCGAGCGAAAGGTTTGACGGTTATGGAGAACATTTTGCAAAGTAACTCCGATATTCAGGCTGTCTTTGCGCACAATGACGAAATGGCTTTAGGTGCATTACAAGCGCTTGATTCCTTTGGTAAAAAAGATGTTATTGTGGTGGGCTTTGATGCGACTGATGATGCTGTCAAAGCGGTTAACGAAGGTAAACTAGCAGGTACAATCGCACAAAAACCTAAATTGATCGGTGAAAAAGCAGTAGAAACAGCTATTAAAGTGGCTAATGGTGAAACGGTAGAAAGCAGCATTCCAGTTGAATTGGAACTTATAAAGAAACAATAAATCATACTGGATAAAATAAGCGACTAGGTTTCCGGTAAAATATCGGAATGACTTAGTCGCTTTGTTGTAACTGCATATCTTTTACACAATGAGGAGAAAGTAATATGGGAAATGATTCATGCCGCAGGGAGGTGCAATCGTTATGAAGATTGAAGACATTGGACTATCTTCGTCTATGAAAACTCAATTGAAGGTGTACCTCCAAAGAATTTCCAGTGAGATCGGGAATATACTTGATACGATTGATGAAAAAGAATGCTGTATACTTTCCGAATTTGAGCAAGTCCATAAAATATTCTCGGATCTGCAGATGACTGCGGCTTCATATTATTTAAACTCGTACCTCTCACCGTACAGTGATTGCTATCAAGATTTATCCACTGCCGTTCAGCATTTTTCGGAACGGAAACACGGGGCGATCATCGCCGTTCAGCGTGAAAATTCACTTCGTCCATATATGCATTCAGGCATTCCTGTAGGCGCCAAAGTAACTTATTCCCTTCTTGAGTCTATTTTTTATCCGGGAGGACCGCTCCATGACGGAGCTGTACTTATAGAAAGAAATGAGATCGTATCGGCAGGCAACGTCCTTCCTTTATCTCAGTCAAGCACACTGAGCAGGAAACTGGGCACAAGACATCGTGCAGCCTTAGGTCTATCCGAAGTCAGTGACGCGCTGATTCTTGTTGTGTCTGAAGAAACGGGTAAAGTTTCTTTTGCCATTGACGGCAATCTGTACCCCATTCGTCCAGGAGGATACGAATAATTCTCTTTGAACGATCAACTTGTTTTATGGTATAACTAATTATACACCCAGAATTTACCTCACTGTTCATTTGGCTTCTGTTTATCGCCACGCTCTCAATTATTCATTACATTCGCAAATCCCAATTCCACACATCAATTACTCCATTCATACAAGTTGGCTCTCATTCTAGAGGCTTGATCGCCTCAAGCTTACAAAGGGGAAGTTAGATGAAAGGGACAATGCTAGTATTGAAATCTACCATAATTATTGCGCTTATATTTATTTTATTGTTTGGGCATTCAACTTACACGTCTGCTTGTTCATGTGCCGTATCACCTTCTGTCTCAGGCGAGTTTCAGATGCAAACAGCTGTTTTTTCAGGAAAAGTGGTATCCATAGCCCTGCCCAACACGGTGATGAAATCCACTGCGGATCCTATTCAAGTGAATTTTGAAGTTTTCGAAGTGTGGAAAGGCGATGTCGGGCGGAAAATTTCCATCACGACTGCTCGGGACAGCGCTAGCTGTGGATTCGATTTCGTAGAAGGACAGCAATATCTCGTCTATGCTGGCGGTGAACCAAATCATCCGCAAGTTTTACTTTGCGGTAGAACGATCGAGCTTTCTGCGGCTGAAGAGGATTTACATATACTAGGCAAAGGTATGGCACCATCCGAAAATGGTTCTGCTGTGTCTGATACTATAGAATCCTCTCCCTTGCATCATATACTTACAATTGTCCTTAACTCCATTTTGGGATTAGGTATATTGGGGTTAGCGCTCTATGTTGCTTTAAAAGTTAGAAAATATCATTAGTCGAAAACTATACTTAGGAGTGAATGAACGATGAAGAAAGTTGAAGTTCTCCATTATGATGCTTTCTCGTCGATTCCAAATCAGGGCAATCGAGCGGGTGTTGTTTTAAAGGGTAATGAGCTCAGTTTGGGAGATATGCAGGAGATTGCTGCGAAAGTAGGGTTTAATGAGCGTTTCCCAAGTCTATTAGCGGAAAATACGAAATCGTCTAAGTAAATTTGCTGAAATGAAGCCAATAAATGAGCGTTATCGATTCGAGGTTGAATATAGCCAGTAGTTGTTTCAAAAATGATGAGGCAGGGTCTAATGACACCTGCCTTGAATACTTCTAGAGAGATTGAGGTGACATCATGATTAAGCAGTCTCCGGTCATTATGGGAATCGACGGCGGCGGAAGCCACACTCGGGCCATGATTGTTGATGGAGCAGGTCAAGTTCTTGCTTATGCAGAAGCTGGCGGCGCAAATCCTTATCGAAATATGGATGCCAAAGCGAATTTGCAGCAAGTGGTTGATACAACGCTAGATATAGCGGGGTTAAAGCGGGAAGACCTTGCACATTTCGTTGCAGGAATAGCGGGCATTGATAAAGAAGATGATTACAAATGGGCGCGTGATTTTGTTCAATTAGAAGGGCTTGCATGTACACCCAAGGTAGTGACCGATGCGTTAATTGCACAAATAGGTGCATTTCATGGCGAACCAGGCATTATTGCAATCTCTGGAACAGGCTCCATCATATTTGGTGTAAATGAGGCAGGAGAGCAGCTTTCAAACTACGATTTTATTCATTATGCGGCGTCAGGCGCCCGTTCTCTTGCATATAAGACAGTACACCGAATTATTGCAGGGCAATATTCAGAAACAGATTTGCCGCTCGTTCAAAGTATTTTACAATATTGGGAAGTCGATGATATTCAACAACTAGCTAGATTAGGGGCTTCCGGTTTTATAGAAGACCCACATGAGCGTAACCGAAAATTTGGATCGATGGCTCCCTTAATTACAAGTGCAGCGGACAATCAAATTCCTCTAGCGGAACAAGTCTGTCATTCAGCGCTGGACGAAATAACGACTGGCATTATGATGCTAGGCGCCTGTTACGAGAGAACAAATATTGAGATTGCTCTTATTGGAAGTGTCTTACGGAGTCCGTATATGCTTCAAATGATGGAGAAAAATCTTAGCAGCACTCATTTTACGGAAGGGAAGAAATATTTTCTTACACATCCCCTCTGCTCGCCAGTAGCTGGTGCCGTATTGCTAGGTTATAAGGAATTAGGATTGGAAGTCGGAGACACGGTTCTTCAAAAATTGTTAAGCCATCCTCATGCAAAATTTTAATGATATACAGACGAAAACTTATTACTTGAACATACAGGAGGAATTACGATGGACCGTATCGCAATTATTTCGGATATTCATGGAAATATTCCGGCTTTACAATCAGTGCTTGCCGATATCGAGTCGCGTGACATTAAATCAATTTATTGCCTAGGGGACCTCGTCGGGAAAGGACCGCATTCTGAACAAGCAGTCGATATTACGCGGGAGAGATGTGAAGTTATCGTACGGGGGAATTGGGATGAAGGGATTGGAGAGCCAACCGATTATACAACGATTCAGTGGCACCAACAGCGTCTAGGGAAAGAACGATTGGATTATTTAAAAATGTTGCCATTCTCTCACGACTTCTACATGAGCGGTCGGTTCATTCGATTGGTGCACGCCTCACCGCAAAGTGTACACTACCGAGTCCAGCCTTGGGATCCGATTGAAAAGCGGCTAGCCATGTTTGAAAATACGGAAGCTGTTGGAAGTAAGAGCGGCAAACAGCCTGACGTCGTCGGATACGGAGATATTCACAATGCTTACTTGCAGCATATTCATGGTAAAGTACTCTTTAATGTAGGCAGTGTAGGGAATCCATTAGATGTTACACAAGCCTCCTATGTCATTTTAGAAGGAGTACTGGATAGTGCGTCTATTCGTCCTTTTTCGATTCAGTTCATGAGAGTTGCATATGATATTGAATTTGCCATCCGACAAGCAATGGACGAAGGTATGCCTGACCTAGAGCCATATATTAAAGAGCTTAGAACAGGAAGATATCGAGGATTGCCTGATTGAAATCACAATAAACAGGAGGAACAAATGTCTAATTCGTTAATCGTTAGAAAAATGAGTCCAGATGAAGCGCACTTGATTCGTCAGATTGATCGTTCTGAAACGATTGAGCAAGTGTATACCTATGAAAATGGAGTACTCAAAGGGACAATAGCGGGTCATGAGTGTGGTAACTGGGATGAGCCGCATCTGACCGAGCTAATGAATCGATTTGTGCATGAATTGAATCAAGGAGGGACTGCCTACGGTGTGTTTGACGGCGAGCGACTTGCTGGGTTCGGAGTACTCGCGCACCAATTTCGAGGTAACAATCAAGATCAACTTCAAGTAGATCTCATGTATGTGTCGAGGGAGTATCGCAGACGCGGAATCGGCTCGCAAATTATGGGGGAATTGAAGCGTGAAGCAATAAGCAGGGGAGCAAAGTATTTATATGTATCATCAACTGAAACCCAGTCTGCCGTTCATTTCTATAAGAGTCAAGGCAGTGAACTCACGAAGGAAGTTGATCCAGAGCTCTTTGCTTTAGAGCCGGAAGACATCCATATGATCGTACCGCTTTACGAAATGGATTATAAAAAAGCGTTAGAAGAATATATTGCAGCAACCAACTCACATCAATTCAGCAATGTTCAAAAGATTGTCGATGAAAATGCTGTATATTGGTTTTCGAATAAAACGTGTACAACAATCAATGAGATTCGAGAGTACTTCGAGAACGCGTGGAATACCGTACAAAATGAAGTCTATACTGCAACAAACGTGGAATGGATTGCTGTAGATAATAATTGTGCCACTTGCATCTACACCTACAACTGGGAAGGTTATCATGAGGGTAAATTTGTGTCAGGCAGTGGACGTGCAACGAATGTCTTTGTAAAGAAAAGCGATGGAAATTGGAAAATAGTACACGAACATCTTAGCCCAAAATAAAAAACACCGAATCGTCTAAGTCTGACACCCGACGCTTTCGCATCGTAGTCGCTTATACGTCGGGTTCAGATCGCCTGTGATAGTATTCTGTTATTCTAATTATTGCCTCTCAGTTTGTCCTTAGCTGCTAATGAGAGGCCAATATAATAAATGCCATACGTAAATGGTGCAACCAATAGAAGGCCCCAAGAAAGCATGAGATAAAAATTAGTGATATGCAAGCCATCTCGAATCCCAAAGAAAACGCTTCCAACGAATCCTAAAATCAATTCAATCCATGCTCCTAAATATAACACTTTTCCCATAGTCTTCATCTCCTTCTGATCTAATTATAATCCAATGTTCACCAAATGTTCAAGATTTATTCTTACTTTTGTCAAAAATAGTGCGTTTATATATCAAATCGGAGTTGAAAATGTGTGGAAAAGAATTTTGATAAGGATAAATGAGTCAGGAGCTGATGACCAATGAACGAATTGCAATTACCTAATACATATGAAGAAGATAGATATTTGCCCATTTGGATTTTGGTACTAATTGCGCCGATTACCATTCTAATGTGGGCAGCAGTATACATTCAGCTCATTGAAGGGAAACCATTTGGTGCAAAACCGGCAAGTGATACTGTGCTAATCATTCTGTGGATTATATTTGGAATTTTGCTGCCTTCTTTATTTTATTTTATTAAATATAGAATCCGATTAAATAATGAACAGTTAGTCTTAGAGTTGATCCCCTTCTACAAGAATAAAATTAGAATAGCAGATATTCAAACCATTAATTTGATAACAGTAAGGCCTCTCATCGATTTTGGAGGCTGGGGACTGAGATTTAATGGGAAAAAGACTGGACTCATTATTGAAGGGAAAGTTGGCATCGAAGTCAAATTAAAAAGTAATGAAATAATTGTAATTGCAAGTAAAAGAAGTGAACAATTATATAAGCAACTGAGCTTAATAGAAAAGAAAATGTAGTGGGGGCAAGAACGATTCTGATCTTAAATTATGGAACGAAGCCGGAAGAAACGGCTGAAGCTATCGTTCATTCATTCCGCTTGCTGCGGCATTTAATAAATTGATAACCAGCTCATAATCAGGGATTGTATGCGTTTTAAAATGTGCTCTGCCCCTCATTATACAGTCAATATTGGATTTCTATGCATGAGCAGTCCTCCACGAATGATTTTCCACACTTTAAACTTATTTTACATGTAAAATTTAAGAAACTCTATTAAATCTTGAATATTAAAGGAGAATAACGATGATTAAAGGATTTCATCACGCTCAAATCACCATTCCGAAAGGAAAAGAAGATGAAGCAAGAGAGTTTTATTGTACTGTGTTAGGCCTAGAGGAAGTTCCAAAACCAGAGTCACTAAGAGGCAGAGGCGGCTTTTGGGTTCAGGTAGGTCATCAGCAGTTGCATGTAGGTACTGAAGATGGGGTTGACCGATTACAGACAAAAGCCCATCTGGCTTATGAAGTAGAAAATATTAAGGAAATTGCAGAGCTATTAGAGAGACATGGAGTCACTATTTTAGAATCCGTCCCAATCGAAGGTTATGAGAGATTCGAATTTAGAGACCCATTTGGAAATAGAGTAGAGTGTATTAAAGCAATTTAGGTGGAATCTCTTGAACAAAATATAAATATGAACACGTGTTCTCGTTAATTAATGGTATAAAATAGTATAAATAAGCAGGTACAATTTTTTGGGCGGGCATGGTTTCCCTTCGAAAGTAGGTGAAGCCATGGAAGTAATAGATGCAACTGAATATTTGCAATTTAACAAGAGGATCAATCATCACGCGAAAAGAAATGATAAGATAAGGGTGTGAAATGATGGATTTACAAATTATAAAAGCTGGCGTCAATCAGAAAGAGATTATTAAGAACATGATGCAATTTTATTTCTATGATTTTTCACAGTTTGTTGAAGCGCATGTTGGAGAAACAGGCCTTTTTGGGGAGTACCCTTATCTGGATTATTATTGGACCGAAGAAAATGTCCGTTTTCCATATCTGGTCAAGCTGAATGACAAGAATGCAGGGTTCGTATTCGTTCGATTCATTCAATCGGAACATAAGAATTACTTTTCCATCGCAGAGTTTTTTATTATGAAGAAATATCGGATGACAGGGCTAGGAAGACAAGTTGCTGAAAGCATATTTGATTTACATAGAGGACAATGGGAAGTGTTCCAGCTTGAACAGAATACGCCGGCACAAGCTTTTTGGAATAAAGTCATCGATCGTTATACGAAGGGGCAATTTACGGAACGGTTTGAAGAAGGAAGAAGAATACAAGAGTTTGTAAACTGAAAACTAGGATGAAGCGGAGCCAGTATGGTTCTGCTTTATTTTATAGGAGGAAGTATAGAGATGTTAAGGGCACTTGGTTTTTCAAATTACGATCGTTTACTCATCATCAATGCAGATGACTTCGGAATTACCAGACAGGCGAATAGAGCTATTATTGATTTATTAGAAAAGAAATATATCACTTCGGCTTCACTTATCGCTGCAGCTGAATTCACTGAAGAGGCAATTTCTTTATGTAATCAGAGTGAACATGCAAACGTTGGAGTTCATCTTACTCTCACGGATGGATATAAGCCAGTTAGTTCTGAAGATGAAGTTAAAACACTTCTGGATGAAAATGGCCGATTCTTTGGCGATCCTTATTTCGTTGAAACGAAGGCTGATCGTGACCATGTTAAAAAAGAACTGAGTAAGCAGATTGAGAAATTAATTTCTTTAGGAATTGATCCGACACATCTAGATAGTCATCAGGGTAGTTTGCTTGGTCTTCATACTGGACATGATTTCATGGATATCGTGTTTGATTTATGTGAAATGTTCGGATTGCCCTTTCTTTTCCCAAAAAACATTGTAAACCAACCCTTTTTCTCAAAAAAACAGAAAGAAAGCTTTGTTCACATCATAGGTCGTGCTGAGGACAGAAAATTACCGCTTATCGATGATATGATATCCTCACCCTATGAACTTAAGGAAGGCGAGTCATATTTGAAATATAAGTCGAAAATGATTCGTGCAATAGAAGGATTGACACCAGGCATAACTCAGCTTGTGGTTCATCCAGAAGTTATAGATGGCGGAAAGTCAACAACAGCTTTTCCAATAAAAAGAGAAATGGAATATATGTTGCTGCAAGATCCTGATGTTCTTGAGACGATTAGACAAGAAGGTATTATTACTATTTCGTGAGGGCAATTAAGAGATTTGTATAGAAGGAACATAATGTAATTTATTATAAGTTAAAAAATGGAATTTATATTATAATAGGTAAAAGTGTGAGAACAATTTTAGGGGGATGTTGCATGAATAAGCTATCCAAAGATAAATATTTGAAAGCAAGGGATTTTCTCATTCGCAACGCAATCCAGATGAAGGGTTTGGTAAAGCGTTAGAGCCGCTGGGAAATCATTCCGAAGGAAGCGGATCATTACCCAAGAGCAATATGGTGGAATTATTCTGGCATATTGCCGTTATGGGGCAACCCTAAGATTTAAATGAACTCAAAATGTCTATTACCAACGCTGCGGTATCCTATTTAAAAGAACATTGTGAACTTACTGAAATGCACGAGATGCTTTGTTACATTCGATTGTTTGAGCGGCTTCCGAATCATTTGCGTCTTGAGATCACTGAGAAATTAAACATATTCATTGAAAATTGTGTTGTAAAAAATCCTGAAGACCGTAATGGATATTGTGCAGTCCCTCTGCAAATCATGGATTATGAAGAGCATTTAATCGAATAGAAATAGAATAGGGAAAGGACAAGTAAATGGTACAATACCCTGTCATTCATACAGAGAGATTGTTGATTAGAGAACTAGCTTTAGATGATGCAGCTGTTGTTCATAAACACTTCTCTGATCCAGAAGTAACGCGTTTTATGGATATCGAACCATGCAGAAGCGACAAGGAAGCAGAAGAAATTATCAAATTTCACATCAATGATACAGGGTGCAGATATGGATTGTTTAGTAAGAAGGACGGAAATTTAGTTGGAACATGCGGGTTCCATTGTTGGGTCAACGATGAGCCTGCTAGAGCCGAAATTGGTTTTGATTTATCTAAGGCCTATTGGGGTCAGGGATTAATGCAGGAAGCTCTATCTGAAGTTATAAAGGTTGGGTTTGACATTATGAAGCTTGATTTTATCGAAGCAACCGTTGATACCAATAATGTGCGCTCTCAAAAGCTGCTAGAAAAAATGAATTTTATTAGACAAGAAGAGCTGAGAGATAACCTGTATTATTATATTTTACAATTCCCTTCTAGAAAGAGTTACTTATGAACATGAAGCATACTCATCTAATCAAATTGCGGGGCGGCACATCTAGGTCTTATTTCTTGAATACATATGATCATTTAAAAGTATTACCTAAACTAAAATATGTGTCCCGGGCATCGAAGAAGCGGTAAGAGTAGCAATTGATGCGCTGCGCGAAGAGGAGTTTGATATTCCCGGTATCATTGGTAACCCAGTACCAGCGAATGCATTTGCACAAGTATGGAAAGAGCACTGTCAAGGGGATGTGCAGATTGCGATGAATCAGCGGATTTATCAGTTAAATAAGGTGCATAACATCTCCCTAAGCAAAGGCAAATTGCGGACTGCAACGATGGATGAAGTGGATATGATCAGCAAGTGGATATACTCCGCCTGAATACCGTAAACAAGGGTATGCTTCATCTTGTGTAGCTGGGCTTAGTCAGCTTTTATTAGATGAAGGCTATCAATTTTGCGCTCTATATACCGATCTTACCAATTCTACATCTAATAAAATCTACATGAACATCGGATATGAGCCTATCGCAGATTCCATCATGTATCAGTTTGACAAACCAAAAGTGGACATTTAAGTCCACTTTTTTTACGCGTGATATTTGCCCGTCGGTTCGTTCAGTACCCATTCGAGCATGATGATCATATCTTCTAAACGAGCAATTTGCATTTGGAGTGATGCCGCCGCTGCGCTCTGTTCTTGGGGAGTGGTTGCAATACGATTTTCCAGCATCTTTTTTTGCATTGTAAGCTCGTTAATTTTTGATTTCACTTGATTTTCGGTCCTCATAATATTTCCTCCTGACCTTTATTATTATATTTGATAAAATCAATATTTGGAACAGAAAGTCATTTTGGATTACAATGGAGTCATAGAAGGAGTGGATTTAAATGAATTTGAAACAAATTGCAGCAGAAAAAGCTGTTGAATGGATAAAAGATGGGATGACCATCGGACTTGGGACAGGCTCTACTGCTTTTTTTGCAATTCAAAAAATTGGTGAGCTCGTTAAAGCAGGTCTGCAGGTGAAGGCTGTTCCTACTTCTGGAAGTACAGAACAATTAGCACGTGAGTTTGGAATTCCGCTTACAACCTTTGCAGAAGCAGGTAAACTCGATATTACCATCGATGGCGCAGATGAAGTGGATTCACAATTTAACCTTATAAAAGGCGGCGGCGGCGCACTTCTCCGTGAGAAAATTGTAGCAGCTCACAGTAAAACGTTTATTGTCGTCGTAGACGAAAGCAAGCTTGTCCCAACTTTAGGTACTTTTCCGCTTCCTGTTGAAGTTATTCCGTTTGCTTATGAATGGACGATGGAAGAGATCAACGAGCGGCTTCAGGCTGATTTCAAACCAAGAATGAAAGATGGGCAAAAATTTGTGACAGATAACGGAAATTACATATTGGATTACTCGTTTGGGACTATTCCTTCGCCAACTGATGTACAGGAGAAGTTAAATTGCTTGACTGGGGTAGTTGAGCACGGACTATTTATTGATATGGCTGATATTGTTATCGTTGGACGTGCAGATGGTACGGTCGACGTTCTGGAAAGATCCTAATAAAAAGCAGTAGGAGGCGGAAGAATAATGCGGCGAGGTGCTAGTCATTTTGTAACTTGGCTTATATTTCTAAGCTATACTTCTGTCCTCCTCTATTTGATGTTTTTCGGCTTTCATCGAACGGCTCTATCGACTGACCACATGAGGTATAACCTTGTCCCATTTAAGACGATTGCAAACTATATTTTTCATTATGAAGCTTTCGGTTTTAAGACTTGGGTTATTAATTTGTTTGGTAATGTAGTGGTTTTTACACCGTTTGGGTTCCTGGTGCCATCTTTGTTCATTAGGGCGCGCAAGGGGCTTCTTTTTTATTCATCCTTTGTGTTCGTTCTCATTTTGGCAGAAATTTTGCAAAGCGTATTAAGGCTTGGAAGCTTTGACGTCGATGATTTGATTTTAAACACATTGGGAGCTGCCATAGGTTTTAGGATCTATAATAAAAAGAAACAAGCCTATGCCAGTGGCATCGACTTGCCTTGATCCTTTGATAGTGAATTTTTTTGCAATTATCTTTTGGATCTTGATTTGGATCTGCTGGATACTCCAACAGGACCTCCGAAAGGACCACCATAAGGACCGCCATAAGGACCACCATATGGACCGCCTGCATGACCAACAGGTCCAACACCGACATCCTTCGACGTATAAGTGTACACGTGATGAGGTACTGGAACACAATGATGTTTGTTTACAATTTCGATGGGATGAACAATCTGTTGAATTTGCGGGTGGAAGAAGTCTTGAACAATTACTGTAGGCCGCAGCACAACAGGGTCAAGCGGTGGACAACAAGGATCATATGTCATAACCATCAACAACTCCTCTCTTGTGTTTATACAGCTTATGGCTATCGGCGAGTGTATGTTTGTATAATTGTCCGTTAAGCTGTTGCCCTTTTACATGATGGCTTGGACCTAAAGATGAATAAGGAAGGATCGGTATGGAGCGATGAGCAGCAATAGTGCCATTGAACGAATAACGACAGACCGTCTTGTATTGAAAGTACTGAACGAACAGGATCATGAGATGATTGTACGTTACTTGAATAGAAATAAACATTTTTTAAAAGAATGGGAGCCTATTCGTAAGCCTGAGTACTTTACTGCTTCTTTTCAATCCAAGCTGTTAGCTGATGAATATAACCAAATCATAAACGGTCAGTTATTTAAAGTATGGATATTTTTAAAAGATGACGAAGAAGAAGTGATTGGCTCTGTCTCACTTAACAATATTGTCAGAGGCGCTTTTCAATCCTGCCATGTAGGCTACCGCTTAGACCATCAGCACCTTAACAAAGGTTATATGACGGAAGCACTTAAAGCAGTAATTGAGCATGCATTCGTGCAAATGAACCTGCACAGGCTGGAAGCGAACATCATGCCAAGGAATTTGGCCTCTTTACAAGTAGTTCAAAAGCTAGGGTTTCAGCATGAGGGATTGGCGAAGCAGTATTTGAACATTAACGGTGTATGGGAGGATCATATTCATATGGTACTTCTAAACGAATCATATCGTGACTAGCATTTTCTCATAAATATATTCTAGCCATTGTTTAATATCTTAAAATGTAATATTCTTAATTTAAAAGTAATTGATTAAAAACAGCCTCAATACTTAAATGAAATGGAGGGGTGCATGATGTCACAACTTATCGATGATAAACAATTGTCATTACATTTGATGATTGTTCTTTCACGTGCATACAACTCAGTTACAGATGTTACAAATCGCAACATTCATAGTTATAATTTAAATCCAACCGAATTTGGCGTTCTTGATCTTCTTTACCATAAAGGCGACCAACCTCTGCAAAAAATCGGTGAGAAAGTGTTAATCTCAAGCGGAAATATTACTTATGTTGTGGATAAGCTGCAGAAAAAGAATTTGGTGCAGCGCAGAGCTTGTGAGGAAGACCGCAGGGTCATCTATGCGGAACTTACAGAACAAGGGAGAAAGTTTTTCGAGGAGATTTTCCCGCAGCATGAACTCGCTATACAACGGGCAGTCAGCGCGCTTAATGAGGAAGAGAAGAAAACGGCTATTGAACTGCTTAAGAAGTTAGGATTAGGTGCTGCAAATTTGAAATCATAACAAAACTGTTGATATTTATAAGATGCGAAAAGCAGTTTGATGAAAAGGAGGTTTAAGACCTTTGCTTGAAAATGTTAAAGCCAAAATACACGACGCTGTGATTAAGGAGCTGTTATCGTATTCGGTGTTCCCTGATCCAGATCGCGTAGACGATATTATTAAGGAATACGAGAAAAACCCTGATCTTGAGTTATATGGTTACATGGATGATGGAATATGTGTAGGCGTTGTCGGCTCAGTCATGCGCGAGAATAATGTGCTGGAAATTAAACATATTGCTGTACTTCCAGAGAACCGCTTAAAGGGGTATGGTCGTGGTATGATTGTGGAACTTATTTTACAACGTAAACCCGACCTTGTGATCGCAGAGACTGACGAAGACGCCGTAGACTTCTACCGAAATATCGGCTTTATTATTTCGAGTCTTGGCGAGAAGTACCCAGGATTTGAACGATTCCGCTGTGAGTACAATGTTAATGAAGCCGAAGAATAACAGATATATGAGTATACAACAAATCGCTTATTTAATAATAAGCGATTTTTTTATTGATCTGAACGAAGAACCTCTTTTTATCTGCATATGATATATACCATGATCTGAGATTGTCTCAAAGGAGTGTGGAGACGATTGGAAATGATTGAAATTTGTTCGGTGATTGCAAACTCCCAAAGACGTGCTATTTTAGCTACGGTGGTGCATGTTGAAGGGCATAGCTATCGTAAAAAAGGCGTTTCCATGCTTCTGATGGACGATGGTACGATACATGGGAGTATTAGTCCTGGTTGTATTGAAAACGATCTGGCCGCTAGAGTACAGAGTCTTCTGAATAACGGCTTACCCGAACTGGTCGTATACGACATGCGTCCGGTGGATGATTTGTCATGGGGTGAAAATATCGGTTGCGGCGGTTTACTGCATATATTACTTGAGCCGGTTGCTGGGGCTTTTCGTGAACTGCTGCTTCAAATGTATCGATTACTAGAAGCGGGGAGAAGGGTTGTGCTTAGTCGCAGCTATCCCTCATCAGGAATGGCTATTCAATATCATATGTCTGCTCCAGATGACTCTATCGTTTTTATCGAAGAGAAGCGGCAATGGGAAGAAAACCTGATTACCGTCTCCATCGTTTATGAGCCTAAACCTCGGTTAATTATGATCGGAGCTGGAAATGATGCCATTCCTGTAGCTAGGCTGGCAACTTCGGTTGGCTTCGATGTTACTGTCGCAGATTGGAGAGAAGAACTGTGCAATCAAGAACGGTTCCCTACTGCCAATCTTGTTGTTGGTTTCCCTAGAGAAGTCATTCCACTTCTACAGTTAAAAAAGTCTGATTACATACTCATCATGAGTCACCAGTTTCAGAGGGAACGTGAATTCATACAATTGCTTCCTGAGAAGTTGTACAGCTACATCGGTATTATGGGGTCGCAAGACAGGACAAAGCGATTGCTGGATGGTTTACATCTGCATTATGTGGTTCATTCTCCTGTTGGTCTGCAAATTGGCGCAGACGGACCAACAGAAATTGCGATCAGTATTGTAGCAGAGCTAATTGAAGTGAAGCGAAATGGAGGACTGCTCGAATAAGAAGGGATGAGCCGAGTGAAGAAGATCAACGTTGCGGGCCTTATTTTAGCAGCGGGTAAAAGCAGCCGGATGGGCAAAGATAAACTATCCATTAGACTATCAAACGGCCGTTGTATCGGAGAGTATGCAGTGCGGGAAGCCCTTCGTTCGAGTCTGGATCATATTTATGTCGTCACGAAAGGGATTGAACATCCAATATGGTTGATTTCATTACATAATGATATGGAAGATGCCAGTAAGTTGACCATTGTTCCTTGTGCGGAGGCTGAGCGGGGAATGGCGTTCTCTATTAGAGGTGGTATGAAGCGAGTTCTATCTGAGCAAGCAGATGCAGTGATGATTATACTTGCCGATCAGCCGCACATTAACGCGCAGATGATTGACCAAATCATACAATCCTATATGAGGGACTCGAAGTTGGATTTTGTTGCAGCTTCAGATAACGATGTTGCTAAACCACCGGTGCTGTTCCCAAAGCATATGTATAAATCACTAATGGTGCTGGAGGGTGACCAAGGAGCACGTAAGCTGCTTCAATCGAGCCATTTTCACGGCAGGTTGATAAACTTTCCCGCACATTATTTTGTTGATGTAGACGTCCCTGGGGATATTGATCTGATTGAAAGACGAGGGTGATTTTAATTCCCCCGTCTTTCTTGGCTGCTACTTTATCATTCCATATCCTCAGCAAGTTCTTTAAACGATTTGATCTTACCTGGGTAGTGTGGGGTTTGCTTGCGAATTTTATCTAGGTTTTCGCGGCGATTCTTCGATTGAGTCATCGGTTAACGCTCCCTTCACAATATGGAATGATGGGCTCGACAAGTTCAATTACGGCAGCTAAATTCGGACCCAAATATAGAATGAAGCATATCCTTCCTGTTTATTCAAAAATATATAATTCACTGGAAATCATACGAAAACAATCGACATTTCCAGGCAGGTAATCATTTATGCTACAATGAAAAAGGAAAATTTAAGGAGATTTTATAAAAGGAAAGAGTGATTATTGTGCAGCAATTTATAGATTATTGTATGGGGAAAATAGGAGCATCCGCAGATTATCCGTTTGGGCCAGAACCTCTCGTCATGAAAGTCGGCGGGAAAATGTTCGCGCTGATCTCGAACTCCTCGATCTCCCTTAAATGCGACCCAGTGATTGCAGAAAATTTACGACAGCAACACAGTTCCGTAAAACCCGGATATCATCTAAACAAAAAACATTGGAACTCCATCGAGATCGACGGCTCCTTAACCGTTCAAGATATCAACGACATGATCGATCATTCCTACACCTTAGTCGTTAAATCCCTGCCCAAAGCAAAAAGAGAGGCGCTTGTATAGCGGAGCGGCTCGGAAGAAGCATGAGAAGAAGTAATAGAAGAAGTAACTCAATGCACTAAAGAGCAATCATGGGGTAGTCAAAAGTTGCGTTATCCCGCAACATTACATCCTTTCGCCTAACTTTTAGGAGGGTAAATACAGGAGGTTCACTATGAAAATCATACTTAAAGCTAGATGGTGGATTGTCTCACTATGGCTGGTTGCAGCGGTTCTACTGGTCATACTAGCACCGAATCTAAGCGAACTCGTACAGAAGAACGGCACAATTACTGTACCTGATGGATACTCGTCAACTGAAGCACAGGCCATTTTACATAAGGTTGCTGAGGCAAATGGTACCGCAGGAGAAACGTCAATCGTTTTAGTATTTCACAATGCTGAAGGGTTGACTGTTGATAATAAACAAGAAATAAATCAATCCATTCAACATCTAAACAACGATAAAAATAAACTTCACATTGATTCAATTCTAGAGCCGTTTTCCCAGCCAGCATTGGAGAAGGAGCTTGTGTCCAAAGATGGCAAAACGATTCTGACAAGCATTAAGCTAAATGTCGGTGACAGCAAAGTGACCAAGATTCAAGATGATTTGAAGCAAGAGCTGTCATCTGTCAAGGTCGAACATTACATAACAGGTCAGGATAGTATTAACCAAGATACGATTTCAAGTTCACAAGAAGGACTCAAAAAATCCGAATACATTACCGTTGTATTTATACTTCTCATTCTAATACTTGTCTTTAGATCCATCATTGCACCATTTATCCCATTGTTAGCAGTAGGAATCAGCTACGTCATTTCACAAACCATTGTCGCCTTCTTAGCGGACTCATACCATTTTCCTTTATCTACGTTTACTCAAATTTTCATGGTAGCGGTGCTGTTCGGAGTAGGAACAGACTATTGCATTTTGCTCATTAGCCGGTTTAAGGAACAATTGTCACAAGATGACGACAGATGGGAAGCGATTATGAAGACGTACCGAACAGCAGGGAAGACAGTTCTGTTCTCAGGACTCGCGGTATTAGTCGGATTTGCTGTTATCGGCTTTTCTCAGTTTATTTTGTTTCGATCCGCAGTAGCTGTAGCTATCGGCATTGCAGTAATGTTGCTTGCGCTTTTTACAATTGTGCCGTTTTTCATGGCCGTACTAGGCGACAAATTGTTCTGGCCATCTAAAGATTGGGCCGAACATAAAGATAGCAAACTGTGGGGAACAGTTGGCAATTTCGCATTAAAGCGCTCTGGGGCAGCTCTTCTTATCGTCATCGCGATTGTAGCGCCTTTGCTTCTTACATATGATGGTGATTTGTCGTATAACAGTTTGGATGAAATTAGCGATAAATATGATTCCGTAAAAGCTTTTAACATCATATCAGACAGCTTTGAGCCGGGTGAATCTCTTCCGACGAAGATTGTCATTCAAAGTGATCAGGCAGTAGACGAGAGGGATTCAGTCATTGTAGCTGAAAAAATTAGCCGTGAGCTTGAAAGGGTAGATGGAGTATCGACAGTTCGCAGCTTAAGCCGGCCTACAGGCGATGAGATTGAACATTTCAAAATCGCTTCTCAGGTTGGAACTGTATCTGATGGGGTAAGCAGAAGTAATGATGGTTTATATAAAATTAAAACCGGACTTGCGGAAGCCAGCAGTTCATTAACGAAGAATGAACCTCAGATGAAAGAGGCTGCATCGAGTACAGCTCAATTAAGCAAAGGAACTGAATCACTTAAACAAGGCGTGAATGAACTTGGCAAAGGACTGTCCAAAATTGAACAAGGAATGAATGACGGCTCTACAGGCGCAGCCCAACTAGAAAATGCTCTTCAGCAAGTAAAAGCGAGCGCAGAGCAGATATCTAATGCAAATAAACAGCTTTTAACCACGTATCAAACAATTGGAAAAGGACTGGGCGGACTTGATCAGGGGTTAGGGCAAATGAAAAGCCAGTTAAATAATGTATTCCTGGCATTAACAGGGCTAAGCCGCAATTTTTCTAATTTAGAAACTAAATATCCAGAGCTTATGCAGGATGAAGATTATTTGAAGATTAAAGGCGTCGTTTCCCAAAGCAGCAGCGGCACTGACCAATTGGCTAAATCATTAGAACAGATCAATACGCAATTGAGTACAGCAGCTGTTGGTTTACAGCAAGCGAATCATGGGTACAGTCAAGCGGCGTCAGGCTTAACCGCACTGTCCAGCGGTCTAGATAAAATCATTCAAGGGATATCTAGTTTAGAAACAGGACTCTCTCAAGCGGCTGCAGGTCAGAGTCAAATCGTTGCGAAAGTTCCTAGTATTGTGAAGGGACTGGATCAGCTCGAGGGCGGACAGAAGCAACTGCAAACCGGCTTCGAGCAGCTTACAGGTCAAATCAGCCAGCTCACCACAGGTTTAGATCAAAGCGTCGATGGCATCTCGCAAATCTCAGGCGGATTGAACTCCGTTAATGATTATTTGACTCAAGTAAGAACGTCTTCGGATCAACAACTAGGCGGTTGGTTTGTGCCTGATGAAGTGCTCAAGAACGAAGATTTCAAAGCAGCTTTTGATGAATATATGTCAGCAGATCGAACGGTAATGACACTGAACGTAATTTTCTCTAACAATCCATATGGAAAAGCTGCAATTGACGAAATTCCGACTGTGAAAGAAGCGGTACATCGGGCGGTTAAAGGAACTGAATTCGGAAAAGCTAAGGTAGCTGTAAGCGGCATAACAAGTACGTTTGCAGATTTGAAGCAGATTTCTAACGAGGATTATTCAAGAACGGTTATATTCATGCTTGCAGGCATCTTTATAATTCTAATCATCCTTCTCAGATCGATTGTGATGCCCATCTATTTGGTCGCATCCTTAATATTAACCTACTATACATCTCTTGCTGTAACTGAAATTGTCTTCGTAAACGTGATGGGTTATTCAGGAATTACTTGGACGACTCCATTTTTCGGATTTGTGATGCTTATTGCGCTAGGTGTTGATTACAGCATTTTCTTAATGGATCGGTTCAATGAAAATCAGCACATGGATGTCCGAGAAGCGATTCTTCATGCGATGCGCAAAATGGGTACTGTTATTTTGTCGGCCGTTATTATTCTAGGCGGTACATTCGCTTCCTTCTACCCATCAGGTGTACTGTCCATGTTGCAAATTGCAACCGTGGTGCTCAGCGGATTAATACTATATGCGCTTCTGTTCTTGCCATTCTTTGTGCCGGTTATGGTTAAAATATTCGGGAAGAACAACTGGTGGCCTTTCCAAACGAAACAGAGTGCTCATATAGAAGGTACTAGACAGGTACTATAAGCCGTTTCTCTGCAGTCCCCCCTTTCATATACTACTAACGAACATCTATTCATAGAAGGCAGAAAGCACGCTTTTATCGTTTCCTGCCCGATTAGGAGGGTGAATCCGTTGGTGTATTATTATAATGCCATAGGGGATTCGTTAACTGCTGGATATGGAGCGTTGCCGGGAAATGGATTCGTCCCTATCTACCGCAGGCTTGCAGAACGACATTTAAACAGGCCTATTGTTTCCACTAATTTTGGGATAAACGGAGCAACTTCTGCAGATCTATTGGATTTGGTTACTCATAGTCCGGTCGTAAGAGAATCGATTCGTGAAGCACATATCATTACGATCTCTATTGGAGGAAATGACTTAATTAGATTAGCGAAGCAATCGCTTCATCAGCAAACGGAGTTTATGGCCGCTTTGTCCATGTGCAGACAAAATGTAGTACGCATTGTAAGGACGATTCAAGAACTGCAATACAGGAGTGCATCGTCTTACATTATCCGATTCGTAGATTTATATAATCCGTTTCCGCAGATCGCAGAGGCAGCATTTTGGGTACAGCAGTATAATCAATTTCTTATAGGCTTATCAGGGAATAATATTGCAGTGGCTCGAATATATTCAGCATTTTATGGGCGTGAAGAAGCATTGTTATTCATGGATCATGTGCATCCTAATGGACATGGATATCGGGTTATTGCGGAGAATCTTCATCATTTAGGGTATAATCCGCTAGTATAAAAGGAATTCACTTGATGTGAATTCCTTTTTATGATCTCACCATATATTTTTTCCTATTTTTTATAAATCACTGCTTGAATTAAGTGCTTTAGGTAGAGTAGCATAGTAAGGTGCTAGTATTACAATCTTTGTAAGTCGAGAGAGCGTGAAGGGAGCTTGCCTGTTATGAATCGAACATTTTGGAAAGAAGCGGTCGTATATCAAATATATCCGCGCAGTTTTATGGACAGCAACGGTGATGGCATAGGCGATTTGAAAGGAATTATTTCAAAACTCGATTATTTAAAAGAACTTGGAATTGATGTCGTATGGCTGTCTCCTGTATATAAATCGCCAAATGATGATAACGGTTACGATATTAGTGATTACTATGACATTATGGACGAATTTGGCACGATGGCAGATTGGGAAGAGCTGCTTGCCGGCTTACATAAACGCGGCATCAAGCTAATGATGGATTTGGTAGTAAACCATTCTTCAGATGAGCATGCTTGGTTCGTAGAATCACGTAAATCGAAAGATAATGAGTATCGTGATTATTACATATGGCGCCCAGGGCGGCCTGATGGTTCAGCGCCAAACAACTGGGAATCGATATTCAGCGGTTCAGCTTGGCAGTATGATGAGACAACAGGTGAATACTACCTTCATCTTTTCTCGAAGAAACAGCCCGATTTGAACTGGGAAAATCCTAAAGTTCGTCATTCTGTCTACGATATGATGAAGTTCTGGTTAGATAAAGGCGTAGACGGTTTTCGAATGGACGTTATTAACTTAATCTCCAAAGTGGAAGGGCTTCCGAGCAATGGAGATGCACCGCTTGCGGACGGCAGCATGTATTTTATGAACGGTCCGCGGGTACACGAGTTTTTACGTGAGATGAATGAAGAAGTGCTTTCAAAATATGACATTATGACAGTCGGCGAAGCTCCAGGGGTAACCGCCGAACAAGCGATTATGTACACGGGTGAAAACCGCAAAGAACTACAAATGGTATTTCAATTCGAGCACATGGATGTCGATTCAGGACCTGGCGGTAAATGGGATGTGAAGCCGTGGACACTGCCTAAACTTCGCAGTATCCTGCATAAATGGCAAATTGGACTTGCTAAAGATGGCTGGAACAGCCTATATCTCAACAATCATGATCAACCTCGAATGGTGTCAAGATTCGGTAATGATACGGAATACCGCTTAGAGTCCGCGAAAATGTTAGCGACTTTGCTACATACCTTGAAAGGGACGCCATATATTTATCAAGGTGAAGAGCTCGGAATGACCAATGTGAAGTTTGATACGATTGATGAATACCAAGATATTGAAATTCATAACATGTATCAAGACAAAGTCGTTCGCGGCAGGGCAGATTCAGGAACGATTATGGCTGCAATCCATACGAAGGGGCGCGATAATGCCCGTACTCCAATGCAGTGGAATGATCAGCCGAATGCAGGGTTTACGACAGGAACGCCGTGGCTGAAAGTGAATCCTAATTATGTGGATATTAATGCAGAGAAGGCGATGCAGGATCCTAACTCTATTTTCCATTACTATAAGAAGCTGATCGAACTCCGCAAACAAAATCCAGTGATGGTATATGGAGATTACGAGCTGCTGCTAGAGGATAACGAATTTATTTATGCTTATACTCGTACGCTAGATGATGAGAAATGGCTTATTACACTTAACTTCTTTAAAGATCCAGCAGAACTGACACTGCCTGCACATTTGGAAGAGGCTGAGAAGTCGATTGTCATTAGCAACTATTCAGAAGAAGGAATGCATCCAAATTTACTTCGTCCATACGAAGCTCGTGTATATAAAGTGAAAGCTTAAAGATAGATGGGAGTGACCTATTTTTCCTGAATGAGGAATAATAGGTCATTTCATTATCGATAATATCGTTTAAAGGAGCGGGTAAGTTTGACGAATAGACTGGAGCAACAGATAAAGTTTATAAGGGAAGTCGATAAGCTAAAGAACGTGTTTCGACAGTCATATCTGCTAGACACTAGCCGAAAGGAGAATGACGCAGAACATACATGGCATTTGGCCATGATGGCAGTCGTTCTTCAGGAACACTGTCCAGATGATAAGCTCGATATCAATAGAACGTTGAAAATGTTGCTCGTGCATGATTTGGTCGAAATCGATGCCGGGGATACTTTTGCTTATGATGAAGCAGGGCAAGAAGGAAAGTTTGAACGAGAGAAGCTGGCAGCAGAACGGATATTTGGATTGTTACCTGCGGATCAACGCGATGAATTCATGTCCTTATGGCTCGAATTCGAAGAGAGGGAGACGACGGAAGCGGTTTATGCCGCTGCAATAGATCGCCTTCAGCCGCTGCTTCACAATTACTATACAGAAGGTAAAGCGTGGAAGGAGCATGGGGTCAGCGGCGGAAAAGTACTGGCACGGATTCAATTTCTGAGTGAACGGATTCCGGTTCTGTTCACTTTTGCCGAGGGTCTAGTTCAAGATGCGGTAGGAAAAGGATACTTGTTGCCATAATTAAGAATAGCTTAGTGAAAAAAATAAGGCCAACTTCAATCTCAGATAGAGAACTTGAAGTTGGCCTGTATGATTTTCGGGGGAAATTCTACTATTCAGAAGCAACAGCTAATATTCGAACCCCTCTGCCGGCAATTTCAATAGTTCCGCTTAGCTTCTCCTCTGCTAACAAATCATAAGCGTTCAGATCGCCTAGATCAACAGCTTCTGCTGAAATGTTATGGTTCATGACAAATATGAACTGCGTACCGTTCTTCGTTCTTTGACTGACTTCAACGCCTTTTGGTGTATGAAGAACAGGAGAAATTCCTTTATTCGTACATAAATAATCGAGCAGCCCGTCTAAGAAAGATGGTTCTGGGCTTGAAGCGACGTACCATGCCTCTCCGTTTCCGAACTTATTCCGTGTAAGAACGGGCATACCTTGATAGAAATCGTCACCGTATTCTGCGATGACATCGGCACCCTCTCTATGCAGCAGATCACAGAGAAGACCGCAGCTGTATTCTCCCTGGAGTGAACCTACCTGCTGTTTCATCACGATATGGTTCTGCTGATCTGGGAACAGAGCATCTATTTCTTCGACCCAAATGCCTAACATGGAACGCAGTTCACCTGGGTATCCGCCGAGAGTGACTAAGTCATTCTCATTCACAATACCGCTGAAGAAGGTCGTTAGGAAGGTCCCCCCAGATTTAACGAACTGCTCAAGCTTATCCGCAAAACCAGGCTTCACCATATAAAGAACAGGCGCTATCACGATATCGTATTTACTCATATCGGCATCGACGCTGATTAGATCTACTTGGATATTGCGGTGAAAAAGGGCTGCATAGTATTTGTGAACCTCGTCCACATATTTCAGGGCAATGGTTGGACCGCTTGACTTCTCAATAGCCCACCAATTATCCCAGTCGAAAACAATGGCGACTTTGGATTCTACTCTGGAATCAAGCAAGCTGTCTCCAAGCTGATTCAGTTCACGGCCAAGTTCCGCGACTTCACGAAACACGCGGGTATTCTCATGGCCTGCATGTTCGATGACAGCACCATGATATTTCTCGCAAGCTCCAACGGAGCGGCGAAGTTGGAAGAACATGACGGTATCCGCTCCCCGCGCCACTGCCTGGTAGCTCCATAGACGCATAACACCTGGGCGTTTCAGAGAGTTATAAGGCTGCCAGTTCTGCTGGCTAGGCGTTTGCTCCATCAACATGAACGGATCGCCATCTTTAAGTCCGCGCATCAAATCATGAGTCATGGCGGTATAGCTTACTGGAGTCGTGAGTTCTGGATAGCTGTCCCAGGAGACGATATCCATATATTTTGCCCATTTCTGATAATCCAGCGGTTTATAGAATCCCATTAAATTCGTTGTAATGATTGAATTTGGAATGATTTCTTTGATGGCATTGTACTCTAGTAAATAGCATTCTAGATTACTATCGCTGTTAAATCGGGAGTAATCTAATGAGATGCCTTGGAAGTTCGACTTGTTGTCACCCCAATGCTCACTAAGGTTGCTTGGCGGTACAATTTCATCCCAATCGTAGAATGTATGTCCCCAGAACGCTGTATTCCATACGCGATTTAGCTTCTGTAAAGTGCCATAACGTTGTTTCAACCAGACGCGGAATGCGGCAGCACACCCATCACAGTAACATTCCCCGCCATATTCATTAGAGACGTGCCATACGAGAATGGCTGGATGGTCCTTATAACGCTCAGCTAATTTTCGAGCCATCCGCTCTGCGTATTTGCGATAAGTCGGGCTGTTTGGACAAGAATTTTGCCGACCTCCAAATTTGCGTTTGCGTCCATCACTGTCAACCCGCAAGATGTCCGGATATTTCTTAGCCATCCAGGATGGATGTGCAGCTGTGCTTGTCGCTAAGCAAATGTAAACTCCGTTGTTGTAAAGTCTGTTTATTGTTTGATCAAGCCATTCGAAATGGTATGTAACTTCATCAGGCTGATTAAGAGCCCATGAGAAAACGTTGATTGTAGCGATATCAATGCCTGCTAATTTAAACATTCGCAAGTCTTCTTGATGAGTGGATTCATCCCATTGCTCAGGATTGTAATCTCCACCGTAGAATATTTTTGGAAGTTTACCGCTTATCATGCTTCCCACCTCTTCATATAATAATAATTCTATATTAATACGAATTAATATATAGTAATATATGATATTTGTATCGATTATATGATAATATAGAAGTAAATTTATAATTGGCGGGGGATATCAATGAACACACTTTCACGTCGGTTTTTTACAAATTCCAGAGAACAAAACTTGCCTTTATATATGGAGAGTATAGGTTTTAACGGGTCACAAGAGAGGATTGAGCGTCCGAATGGCTATCCGTGTTTTCATTGGCTTGAAACATATAGTGGAGAAGGTGTCATCAAATTTAATGGAACTGATTACATCATGCGCAAAGGTTCAGGTGTCCTTCTTCTTCCTAATGAGAGACATCAATATTATGCAGCGGCCCAAGGAAATTGGGAGACCGTCTATTTAACTTTCAGCGGGCCGCAGGTGAGTGCAATATTGTCAACACTCGGACTTCATCAATCTTGTTATTTTCAGTGGGATGAAGATGTGCCATTTCAGGGGTATGTAGAGTCTATTCTAGATACGATTGTAACGGATCAGGATTTGTCTGGACTAGATGCATCTGCGGATTTGTACCGCTTCTTGATCCTTCTCAAAAAATACGGGCGAATCAAAAATACACCCTCCATATCGCATGCTGTCAATCGTCTAAGTCCATTAATTGCTTATATGGAGCAACACTATCATGATCCTGATATTGGACTCGAACAAATGGCAGAGGTGCTCGGCATTAGTACTCGGCATTTAAACACTTTGTTTAAACAAAGCTTTGGAATGACGGCTTACGCTTATTTTATTCTGATCCGCATTCGCAAAGCGAAGGAATTGCTTATCGAACATCCGAACACAACAATAAAAGAAATTTCTCGGCTTGTTGGATTCAGGGACGCTAGTCATTTTGTAGCAACGTTTAGACGTATAGAGCGTGTAACACCAGAACAATATCGGACGCTCTATTAACGAATTTTTAATATACGATAATTTTTCTCTGAGCAGCCAACGTTCGAAGCTCGATTAATATTTTCTCTTTATCTGATTCGCGTATATCAAGATCAATAACGTACTTAAATTGTGAATCTTCCCAAGTCTGCTGTAAGCGGACGGATCCTTGGAATTCTAGCAGATCTTCATTCAATTGAACTTCAAGTTTAAGAGAAATATTATTGTCATTCGCATATAGATTTAGACCACTGCCAATTGTACATCCGGATTTGCTAATTTCTAGAAGTTTGGCTTCAGCAGCTTTACTAGAAATTTGAGAGTCATTAATTTGCGTAATCGTAATGAGACAGTGCTGAGGGTCGATTAACGTATATCTAAAAGGGTCACTTCGGTGAGCTGTGTTCATGTTGCTATCCTCCTAAATTTTCCTATTTGAATTATAAAGGAAAAAAGTTTTTGTCACAATTATTAAAACTTAAGACTTATTGCATGCAAATAATAATGAATGTAAATAATGACAAAAAATAGGTCTTTATCACTTTGTAAAATAATACAATATTTGGATATTATTGATATGTAAGCGTTTTAAAAAAGTCGCATAAAAGGAGGTGAGAGGATAATCGTTATTATACAATAAAGCCTGCAGTCGTGAAGGAGAAAAAAGTTAAATAGGGAGGTAAAAAGTATGACGAATTTGCTTGGTTCACTCGCGAGCCTATGGAATCGTCGCAAAAGAAATGTGATTTCGCGTACATTGTTGATTTTCACATTGTTCCTGCCCATTTTTTCAAACGTTAGTCATCCTTCCGTAGTAAATGCTGCTGTTCCAGGAGCTCCGTCAGGCTTCACATTGTCGTTCAGCGATGATTTTAATGGCACTTCGGGTTCAGGCATTAACACAGCAAACTGGCTTTATGATCTCGGTACAAGTTATCCAGGAGGCGCTCCCAATTGGGGGACCGGTGAAGTCGAAACGATGACGAATAGTACTTCTAATGTTTATTTAGATGGCTCCGGTCATCTTGCTATTAAACCGATTCGTGCATCGAACGGAACTTGGACCTCTGGACGCATTGAGTCGCAGCGTACGGATTTCCAACCTCCAGCAGGCGGTATAATGCGCGTGGAAGCGTCGATCCAACTTCCTAATGTGACAGGTGCCGGGGCACAGGGGATATGGCCGGCATTTTGGATGCTTGGCTCTCCGTTTAGAGGAGTATATACGAATTGGCCAAGTGTCGGAGAAATTGACATTATGGAGAATATAAATGGCATAAATACCGTATGGGGGACACTGCACTGCGGAACAAGTCCTGGTGGTCCATGCAACGAAACATCTGGTATTGGCGGCAACCGTTCCGGCTTTTCACCATCACTTCAAGCGGGTTACCATACTTATGCGATAGAATATGATAAGAGTGTCTCTCCAGAGCAAATACGTTGGTATGTTGACGGTATTCAATATCATACGGTCAATGCCAATCAAGTAGATGCCGCAACGTGGTCGAATGCAACGAATCATGGGTTCTTTATTATTCTTAACGTAGCGATGGGCGGTGGGTGGCCTGGCGCACCAACTTCCAGCACAGCTTCTGGCGTACCGATGCTCGTTGATTATGTTGCTGTTTGGACCAAAGCCGGCAGCGGCGGAGGCGGGGGAAGCGGCGGCACCGGAAGTGAATATTCGTACGGTGTTGACAACGTAAATTCAAGCCAAGTAAAGGTGTGGTTTACACCATCCGGATTTACTGCGGGGTATGTCATTCTGCATTATACTCAACCAGGACAAACTCAACAAAATGTGTATATGACCTACAACAGCAGTTCAGGGAGATGGGAATATACCGTTAATGGCTTGACCTCTGGACAGCAGTTAAGCTATTTCTACACGTATCAAAAGAGCGGGCTCCAATATGATACGGGACAGTATACGTATACCAAACCATAACTTTTTAATGAAAAATTTATGTAATTATAAGGATACATTCAGCTTAAAGAGGTAAATTGACATCATCCCCCTTATGAAAATAGATTTAGAAACTCCATCCATTAATATGGGTGGAGTTTCTTGTTTATGTTCTAATCGTAACACGTGTGCCAATGGGGACAAGTGATGACAATGTAAGGACATCGTCGTTATGCATTCGGATGCAGCCGTGAGATACTTCCTTTCCGATCGAGGAAGGATCATTCGTACCGTGTATGCCATAATGCGGCTTTGATAAGCCCATCCACAATACACCGAACGGGCCTCCTGGATTTGGATGCTTATTAATAATCGTATACTCGCCAGTTGGTGTTTTTGTCAGCATTTTCCCAACCCCTACTGGGAATGACCTAACAACTTCGTCCCCACTTAATAAATATAAAGTTCGATCAGACAGATCGACGATGATTCGGTATTTCGGCATTTACGATCCACTCCTCCACTCCTTTAATTTAGGCTATGTGGATTGTGTGGTTTTTGATAATCTTTGCGTAGAATGATCTATAGTATTTTTTATCTCTGACAACAAGTTATCGTCGGCGAGTGCAAATCCGGTGATGTGATATACGGAGATATAGACTTGAGGGGATACAAGCATAGTGTAGACAGAATTAATCTCAACATAATGTTCTGCATTAATAAGCTTCAGAACTCCATCTTCACACTCCATAATGATACCGATTGCGAAATTTCGATTACTTTGGAATAGGATAGCTCTCTTGAGTTTACAATATAGTAATTTTCTAGTTAAGTTTTTTACACGTTTATATTGATGATCTTTGTGCCACATGGCTTGCTTCCTCCTTCCTATTCAATCAACTCTTATACATAATAGATGCTGCATTGAATGGAAAAGAAAGGGACGAACTGTATAGTCTATTGAATCAATTTATACTCCTTCTCCTTATATTTAAACTCCATGGGTGGATCATATGGCGGTGGATTGTTTACGTCAACAGGTGCAATATTAGTTCTGTTTATATTGCTCGTTATCATCTTGCGTTCATTCTGGTATTGATAGAGATGATCTGTCTTTAAATTACGATTCATACAACTCTACTAGTTAATGGCTGGTGGGGTCTTTTTTTATTGGATCATATATTTAGAAGAACTTGTGAAAAATAAATCATAAAAAAATCGGGCATCCCTCTCGGGATGCCCTTTTCATGGGAGAGGAGAAACCGGACGAAGAGCTTATGGGGAAACGTAAGTCTTCTCCGCGGTTGTCTACGACATTCTTTGGATGTCGATATTTCAATGATACCCGCGAGTTAACATTTTTATACATTAAGCATTTAAAACGATTCTCTTTATAAATTTGTTTCATTTTTCAATACGCTAGTAAATGTGGTACGATACGTCATGTGAACGCTGTACAAACAGTGGATATCAGATTAGGAAATAGGTGAATGTGGCAGTGAGAGTCATATCAGGAAGTGCCAAAGGCAGAGCGCTAAAGGGAGTTCCAGGCATGGGAACGCGTCCAACGACGGATAAAGTTAAGGAAGCGATTTTTAGTATGATTGGACCTTATTTTGAAGGCGGGATGGCATTAGATTTGTTCGCTGGAACCGGAGGGCTCGGTATTGAAGCGTTGAGCCGGGGGATGGACAGAGCAATTTTTATTGATATGGAGCCTAAGAGTATTGAAGTGATTCGTGCCAATCTGAAATCAACCGGACTCGCAGAGAAGGCTGAAGTGTATAGAAACGATGCGGTGAGAGCAATTAAAGCGCTCGAGAAGCGAAGCGTTTCATTTGACCTTGTATTCCTCGATCCTCCATACCGTTTAAAACACGGCGATGAGCTTATGCAGCTGATGGACGAACGCGGACTGTTAAATCCACAAGCAATCGTTGTTCTAGAATATGAATCGAGTTATGAGTATCCCGAATCGTTCGGGCATTTTGTATGCCAACGTAAAGCTATATATGGAGAAACAGCGGTGTCTATCTATGTCTATGACGCAGAGAACACTTCACTCCAAAGCCATGAGGAGGAATCACATACATGAAACACGAGCGTATCGCCGTATATCCAGGCAGTTTCGATCCTGTAACGATGGGCCATATGGACATTATTCAGCGGGCTGCTAAACAATTTGACCGCCTTATTGTGGCCGTACTCAATAATACGAGCAAGAATCCTCTGTTTACAGTGGAAGAACGCAAACAATTGCTTGCACAAGTAACGCAGCATATTCCAAATGTGGAAATTGACAGCTTTCGAGATTTGCTCGTACATTATATGAAACTTAAGGGCGGTCACGTTATTGTACGCGGTATTAGATCGGTCACCGATTTTGAATATGAGCTGCAGCTCGCATCCACAAATCATAAATTGAATGAAGATGTGGAAACGATCTTTATGATGACCAACCCTAAGTATTCTTACTTAAGCTCAAGCATCGTTAAAGAGATCGCAATGTACCAAGGCGATGTGACCGATCTTGTGCCGACAGAAGTCAAGAACGCGCTCCAGCGCAAGTTCAGCGGGAATTAATTCGGTGATAAATCCCGACACATGCGGATAACATAACGAGAATAAATAGCACAGAAGCTTGCCAGCCTAATAGAATCGGAAACTGATACCAATGAGGCAAGAAGGTAAATAAGGTTACGCTCTTATTTGATGTTGCGTCTGATATTGCAGGTAGGGTCAGCGTCATGAACGAACTTAGCGGCTTCCACAGCAGCAAAGTAATAATATACGCATACATAGCGTGAAGCAATCTAGTTATAACAAACGAAGTGTGCTTTAAGCCTGCTGGTTTCATGATTGCTCTAACTTGGAGATGTGCAGATAGTCCGCTCCAACCGAGAAATGCGCTCAGCAGAGCAATTTGGAACACAGGCGAAACGAAAGTCTCAGTGCTGACAGCGTATGAGCCGAGATGCACTTCCATAAATCCTTTTAGAAATACTCCATCGAAATGTACTTTTAAGTGCTGCTCTAATAATTTAATGATTACGGCGAATATCATCATAAAGCCGCCTGTCATCATAAGTGTTTGGACTGAGCGGGATACGGCGTCACCGAGCAATTTGCCAAAGGTTCTTCCATCTTGCAGGTAGGCTTCATGGATTGCTTTGAATATTTTACGCATAAAAGATAAAGAGGAAGAAGAATGCTGCTTTTGTTCATTTTGAGTTAGGGGAGTAGAGGATGTGTCATTGTTCCGTATCAGCCATGATATCGTAATAGCTGCTGCGGCTGAGGACAGCCAGTGTACGATTGCGATGAGGATACCCATCTCTGGATGATGCAAAAATCCTGTGCCTATGACTACAATCAACAGCATTGGATTGCTCAAATGAGCGATGCTTGAGAGCTTCTCCGCTTCATGGGGTGATAATTTACCTTGCCGATATAATTGCACGGATGCTTCAGCTCCAGCAGGGTAACCAGCAGTCATCCCTAATGAAATAACCCACCCGCTAATACCGGGAAGCCCGAACAGCCGTCGCATGAGCGGCTCCAGGCATACGCCAAGACCATGAGCGAATCCGAAAGCGATCATCATCTCAGATAGAACTAAAAATGGCAGAAGTGCTGGAAATACAATTTTCCACCAAATCGTTAACCCCTGTAATGAAGCCTGAAACGCTTCGTCAGGTGCTTTAATGATTCCAACGACAATAAATACGGCGCAAGAACTAAGTACGATCGTCAATAAAGGATGGCTACGTTCACTTAAGGATGGATTCATGGTTCACCTCATCTAGAGAGAAATGGCTAGTACCATTTTATGCATCTAATGAGACTGAAAGACCATTTGTATTAGGGGCGCGAGCTAAAGGAGAAGTGGGGAAAATGAGGCAGCAAAGAAATTCACAAGGTTTAAAGACGACGTTATATTTAATCACTGTTATTTTTATGGTCTACGTCGTTGTGTTCATGCCAACCCCGTATATGGTCAATCAACCGGGATCGGCTGAAGAGATTAAACCGCTCGTCAAGGTGCATGATGGGGATCCTGCAGAAAAAGGTACTTTCATGCTAACAACTGTATCCGTAAGCTACGCGAATATTGCGATGATGGTTATGGCCGCCGTTAATCCAGACGCCGAACTGTCGCCAAAGCCCAAAAACATTAGCAAACAAGAATATACAACAGAGCAGGTCTATTATATGGCCCAGTCTCAGTCTTCAGCTATGATGGCTGCTTATAATAAAGCGGGGATTCCTTACAAGATGGTGACAGACTATATTTTCATCGTATCTATTCCAGAAGGAATTACCCCAAAAGGCGATTTTAGATCCGGTGATAAAATTATAGAGATTAACGGTCAGCCGATTCATCAATTTGAAGATCTCGCTTCGATCATGAAAAATAAAAAACCAGGTGATCAAGTTACGGTTACTTTAATTAGAGACCAACAAAAAATAACGCAGCATGTAGAGCTTATCTCGCTCAAGTCTGATCAAGAAAGCTCAATGACAAAGGCGGGACTTGGCGTCAATATTGGTCAAGTACAAAAAGTAGAGCCGAAGGATCCATCTAAGCAGGTTACGTTTACTTCGACGAATATCGGAGGTCCGTCCGCAGGACTTATGTTCTCTCTTGAGATATACAATCAACTGACGCAAGGCGATCTTAGTAAAGGTTATCGTATTGCGGGTACAGGCACCATTGATGAGGATGGTAAGGTCGGTCCGATCGGCGGCGTCCAGTTTAAGATCATTGCTGCGGATAGAGAGCATGCAGAAATTTTCTTTGTTCCGGAATCCAACTATCAAGATGCTGCCAAGAAGGCGAAACAAATTGGCACTTCGATGAAGCTTGTTCCTGTGAAGACGATGGATGATGCGCTTCGTTATATCGAGAAACTTCCAGTTAAATCTGAATAGGCGGTCTTATGTAATCCGCATAGATCGATTTTGTATCTAATTCTGGATACGCATTTGCATAAGCGGCCGCTGCCCGGAGGTCCAGCGTTAACTGAGGATGTGTAATCGCCGCAGCTCTCATAATAACGGGCAGCTTGGCTGTTTTTTTCATTTTTTTGAGCAAGGCTTGTCCATGTCTGCTGAAACCTAGGACACGGATATAACCAGGGCCTTTAGCTAAGTTGCCCCGAGTGAGTTCAGCTTTAGAATGGTTTAGCAACGTATGAACTAGGGCACGCTGAAGTTTGGTATGAGTATAGCGTTTAGTTTTGAGTGACTTTAATAAATGAGATACAGTAGGTAACTCGAGACGAGATAAAGTCTTCGCGATACGATATTCCAAACCTTCGGTCATCTCATGAAACTCGGCAAGTTCTGGTGCAGTCTTTGTAAATAACGCATGCATTAGCGGCTGTCTAAACCGTTCCCAATGCATTGGGCCACGACCCATATTGAGTTCACGTTCCAGAATACTGTAACAGTAATCAGGTATGTATGGCCGAACGGATTCAAGACCATCTGAGAGCAGCATTTTACGAATAGCTGTAGCGCTGGCGATGGCTCCTTGTCCGGGCTCAATATCATGGTATCCAGCTTGTTCCCGCTGTATTGTAATCGGTTGTATGCGGCTCCCTATACGTTTTAGGGCGATCATATAGTGTAAAGCAAGTGTATTGTTCGGTTGTTGCAACAAGGCTTGAACTGCGGCGGAATTCATATCGGTTTCCATTAATGAAGCAGCGGCAGCGCTGTATGCGGCTGGATAGCTTAGTCCTTTGGCTAAATGGCTGGCAATCGCTAGTTTGAGCGGTTCGTTTTCAATAGCCAGTTTATCAGCGAGCTGCGATAATGGCTCTAAATTGCCGACTTCGCTGCCAAAACAAAGGCTGTCCACGACGCCAGTAGCCTCGAGAAGTGAGGCAGCACCGTAAGCGAACCATTCAGCTGGCTGCACAGCATAAGCGACAGGCAGCTCAATGACGAGGTCAGCTCCCATATTGAGTGCCATTTCTGCGCGCGCCCATTTGCTGATAACGGCTGGCTCGCCGCGTTGTAAGAAGTTACCGCTCATGACTGCGACTATATGATCTGCTCCCGTAGTTTGTTTAGCACGGGTGTAGTGAAAGACATGCCCGTTGTGGAGCGGATTATATTCGACAATAATTCCCGTCGTTCTCAAGTGTCTGTTCAACCTCCTATAACATCGGTTCTGGTCTTCATAAAGTTTGTGCATAAATAGAATATAGCACAGGCATTATATATAGTTTAACAGCAGCTTTCATTTCAATCATCTGAGTAAAGGTGTTAAGGAGAAGCTGTTGACAAAACTCTTAAGAAATCAGTATAATAGTTTTTGTTTGTTTGGAGTGATGAAGATGCACTTTCAATTTAAAAAAGTGGCGAATAGCGATCACGGTTTGCACTTGCATCAAACCATTGATGTAAGCGGCATTGTACAAGATCGCAAGGATGTTACCGCAATCAGTCCGCTCATTGTGGATTTGACGGCGACTTCATCCGTCCAAGACATTGTTCAAGTTCAAGGTAAGTTGTCAGCAGATGTGGACATGATCTGTTCGCGCTGTTTGAAGCCTGTGAAGGAACACATAAGTATTGATTTTCACGAACAGTTCAAGCAAAGTGATAAAGCTGAAGAACTTCAGGAAGATGAAGATGAGGATATCAACTTTGTCGATGAAGATATTGTGGATCTTCGGCCATATATCGAAGAATATGTATTATTCCATATTCCTTTTGCCCCTGTATGTGAAGAGTCATGTAAAGGCTTATGCCCTTCATGCGGTACGAACTTGAATGAACATACTTGCGGCTGCAGCACGGAACGAATCGATCCGCGGCTAGCGGGGCTTAAAGATTTCTTTAACAAATGAATAAGTGTAAGAACAATAAATAACTTGGCTTATTCATCTTCAGAATGGGCATCTATTTAAGGATTTATCCTATAAGAGCCGTTCTACTTGAATGAATAATGAAAACTCATGGAAAAGGGTTTATTCGAATAAGGAGGTGGGAACATGGCAGTACCTCAACGGAGAACATCCAAAACGCGTCGTGACAAACGTCGTACTCACTTTAAACTGGCAGTGCCAGGCATGGTGAAATGTGAACAATGCGGAGAATTGAAGCTTGCTCACCACGTATGCAAAGTGTGCGGAACGTACAAATCAAGAGAAATTATTTCGCAATAACATTGAATTTAAGTAGTACTTCATCTTTGGTGAGGTGCTATTTTTTTTGCACAGGTGGCCCATTTATTAAGCTCAGCACTTTATTTTTAACAAAGCATGCTTTATACTACATATTAGTACCTGGTTCTAATTATTGATCGTTTACTGATATACATGATATATGAATATATTTCAGTCGAAGGAGGTATATGGTTATCGAACGCTTACCGAAACCGCTAAGGCAGCAGCAACTATTAAAAATCATTGAAGAAAATCCTTTTGTAACAGATCAAGAGTTAACTAGACAGCTGAAGGTAAGCATTCAGACCATTCGCCTGGATCGAATGGAGCTTGGCATTCCTGAACTTCGTGAACGAATGAAACAGATGGCTGAGCGATCTTTGGATCAGGTTCGTTCATTGCCTCTGGATGAAGTCATCGGGGAAGTTATCGATCTGCAGCTCGATAAGAGCGGCATATCTATTTTTGAGATCCGTGAAGAGCACGTGTTCTCCCGCACAGGAATTGCGAGGGGGCATCATATATTTGCACAAGCCAATTCGTTAGCGGTAGCGGTCATTAATAATGAAATTGCATTAACGGCCTCAGCGGATATCCGCTTCGTAAGATCGGTGCAGTTAGGTGAGAAGTGTATCGCGAAAGCTTATGTGCGTTCCATGTCAGGCAAGAAGGGAAAAGCTAAAGTGGAAGTGTTCACTTATGTAGGTGAAGAGATGGTGTTTCAAGGAAATTTCCTCATTTACCGTTCCACAGGCGAAGAGTATAGCGAAGGAGTGAGTCAACATGAGAATCGCGATTGATGCGATGGGTGGAGATCATGCCCCTAAGAGTAATGTAGAAGGCGCACTTGCTGCTGCAGAACTATGGAAAGATACTGAAATCGTACTTGTGGGTGACCAAAATCAACTGGAACCCTTGATTGATAATAAACCGGCAAATGTTACGATTCATCATGCAAGCGAAGTTATTGAAGGTGAAGATGAGCCAGTTAAATCAGTAAGACGTAAGAAAGACGCTTCGATGGTTGTTGCTGGGCGTATGGTTGAGGAAGGAAAAGCAGACGCTATGATATCAGCCGGAAATACAGGAGCGTTAATGACGACGGGACTGTTGGTAGTCGGACGTATGGAAGGTATTGAGCGTCCTGCACTAACATCGATGTTCCCGACAGTAGATAATAAAGGCGTACTTGTCTTAGATCTTGGCGCCAATATGGACGCGAAACCAGAGCATCTTGTTCAATACGCTCTAATGGGCAGCTTGTACAGAGAAAAGTTACACGGTCTCGATCGTCCGAGAGTCGGTCTGCTTAATGTCGGAACAGAGGCGAAGAAAGGGAATGAACTAACGAAGGCTGTGTATCCTTTACTTGAAGAAATGCCAATTAACTTTGTTGGTAATGTAGAAGCTAGGGATGTCCTTTTAGGTGTATGCGATGTTCTTATATGTGATGGATTTGCAGGCAATATTCTTTTGAAAACACTCGAAGGCACGGCTGGCACTTTATTTTCCATTCTTAAACAAGAGTTTACAAGTTCATTAAAAAACAAACTGGCAGCAGCGGTGCTTATGCCGTCTCTCCGCGGTATTAAAGAAAAAATGGATTATAAAGAATATGGCGGCGGACTTCTTATCGGCCTTAAAGGGCTAGTTGTAAAAGGTCACGGTTCTTCTGATGCAACTGCCATTAAAAATGCGATCCGTCAAGCGAGATCAGCTATACAAAGTGGATTGAATGAAAGTATATCCAAAGAAATTAGTGGGAAGTGAGTGACGTTATGTTGAAGATGCGTCCGGTTGGAATTATTGGCACAGGAAAATATGTTCCTGAAAAAGTGCTGACAAATGCAGATTTAGAGAAGATGGTTGAAACTAGTGATGAATGGATTGTATCCCGTACGGGGATTCGTGAACGTCACATCGCAGCTCCTGACCAAGCTACATCGGACTTAGCGTATGAAGCGGCTGTACAAGCGCTCGCTTCTGCGAATTTGGCTGCAGAAGATTTAGATTTGATCGTTGTTGCAACTGTAACTCCAGACATGTCTTTTCCTTCAACAGCTTGTATCTTGCAGGATAAGCTTGGGGCTAAGAAGGCTGCGGCATTTGACCTGTCTGCTGCATGCTCGGGATTTGTGTATGGTCTAGCATCCGCTACGAGCTTCATTCAGACAGGCATGTATAACAACGCGTTAGTGATCGGTGCCGACACACTGTCACGAATTACGGACTATACCGATCGTAATACATGTGTGCTGTTCGGTGATGGTGCTGGCGCTGTAATCCTCGGGGAAGTGCCTGAAGGACGCGGATTCAAATCCTTTGATTTGGGAGCTGAAGGGACTGGTGGGTCGCTGCTTAAAATTGAAGGCGGCGGTTCTAGACTTCCTGCTTCACAAGCCAGCATCGAAGCTAAGAAACATTTTATTCAAATGAATGGCCGTGAAGTATTCAAATTCGCGGTTAGGGTCATGGGAACAGCTACGGATGATGTGCTTAATAAGGCGGGCATTACGAAAGAAGATATCGATTTGTTCATCCCGCATCAAGCGAACATTCGAATTATTCAATCGGCCATGGAGCGTCTTAATCTTCCAGAGGAGAAATGCGTGATTAACGTCGATAAGTATGCTAACACATCTGCTGCCTCTATTCCGCTTGCACTCGTTGAAGCGGCCGAGCAAGGCCGAATGAAAGAGGGCGACACAGTCGTTATGGTTGGATTTGGCGGCGGCCTTACTTGGGGAGCATCCGTGTTGGTGTGGTAACTTGTCACTTAGAAAGGAAGTTTGGATCATGAGTAAACTCGCTGTTGTATTTCCTGGGCAAGGTTCCCAGTCCGTTGGGATGGGCAAAGATGTGTATGATGCTCTTCCTGACGCTAGACAATTTTTTATCAATGCCGATGAGGTGCTCGGATTTCCGCTAAGTTCGCTCATCTTTGAAGGACCTGAAGCGTCCTTGAAGCAAACGGCGAATACGCAGCCGGCATTGTTAACTGTAAGTATGGCCTTATATGAAATCTTTCGTCAGAAAGGAATCACGCCTGACTTTGTTGCGGGCCATAGTCTAGGAGAATATAGCGCATTAGTTGCTGCCGGAGTGCTGTCCTTTCACGATGCAGTGAGCATCGTCCGGACTCGCGGTGAATTTATGGAGCAAGCAGTACCTGGCGGGCAAGGAGCTATGGCAGCTGTTCTTGGCGCTGAACGGGATGCGCTTGCTGCGTTATGCTCTGATATTGCAGCTGGCGGACATCTTGTAGAGCTGGCAAATTTGAACTGTCCAGGTCAAATTGTCGTGTCCGGTACTAAAGAAGGTATTCAGGCAGTGACAGAGCGAGCGAAAGAAGCAGGCGCGAAGAGAGCTATACCTTTAGAGGTTAGCGGTCCGTTCCACTCATCATTAATGAAAGGTGCCGCAGAAAATTTGCGCAGCAAATTAAATACGGTTTCGTTCCATAATGCACAAATTCCAGTTGTAGCGAACGTAACTGCGTCTCCTGTTATAGAAGGGGATTCGATCCGCAATCTACTTGTAGAGCAGGTCTATTCGCCAGTTTTATGGGAGGACAGCGTTCAGTGGCTTATTTCTCAAGGGGTAGACACCTTTGTGGAGATTGGTCCAGGCAGCGTACTCACTGGGCTTATTCGAAAAATAGATAAATCCGTGCGTACCGTTACAATCAACAGTTTGGAAAGTTTGGAAACAGCTGTTTTGGTGTAATATGATACTGATGATCACGGCCGGTTAACCGTATACTCTAGGAAAGGAGGAAAAACGAATGTCTAAGCCTCTTGAAGGTCAGTTTGCGCTCGTTACTGGCGCATCCCGCGGCATCGGACGCAGTATTGCGATCGCCCTTGCTGAAGCAGGCGCGAACGTTGCCGTCAATTATGCTGGCAGTGAAGCGGCTGCAGCTTCCGTGGTGCAAGAGATTCAAGCTCTTGGCTCCCAATCCTTTGCTGTACAGGCTAACGTCGGAAACAGCGAACAAGCTGAATCTATGGTGAAACAGGTTTTGGATCAATGGGGACGTATAGATATTCTTGTGAATAATGCCGGCATTACTCGAGATAATTTAATTATGCGTATGAAGGAAGAAGAGTTTGATCAAGTCATTGAGACCAATTTAAAAGGCGTCTTCAACTGTTTGAAAGCAGTAGCAAGACCGATGATGAAGCAGCGTTCAGGACGCATTATTAACATTTCATCTGTTGTTGGAGTCATTGGAAATGCAGGTCAAGCGAATTACGTCGCAGCGAAAGCGGGGGTAATCGGGCTTACGAAATCATCAGCACGTGAGCTGGCTTCCCGAAACATTACAGTCAATTGCGTAGCGCCAGGCTTTATTGACACCGATATGACAGCGGGTCTCTCACAGGATTTGAAAGATAAAATGATTGAGAGCATTCCGCTGGCACGGCTTGGGCAGCCTGAAGAAATCGCAAAAGTAGTGACCTTCTTAGCTTCTGATGCGGCTTCTTATATGACAGGTCAAACATTGCATGTTGATGGCGGGATGTACATGTAATTCTAGGATTTAAGATGACAATTCTAGGATATAAGATGACGTCTATGGAATTTTGATGTTATTTCTCGTATAATACCAAAGAGGAGGTGAACCGGATGTCTGACGTATTTGAGCGTGTAAAACGCATTGTCGTAGACCGTTTAGGTGCAGACGAAGCAGAGGTTACACTCGAAGCATCTTTTAAAGATGATCTTGGCGCTGATTCTCTCGATGTAGTTGAATTGGTTATGGAATTAGAAGATGAATTTGATCTGGAAATTTCTGATGAAGATGCAGAGAAAATTACGACCGTAGGTGAAGTTGTTAACTACATACAATCTCATACCTAAGTCTAAGTAAGCATGATGAGTCCCGCACCTTTTTATAAGTAGGCGGGACTTATCCTCATTTTCACTAATTTGAATAACATGATGTGCAGCATATCTTCTGTATGTGAAGATTTATAATATGGAAAGTACACATGAAGTCTATGTAGAGGTGAGTGTGTTTGAATCATAGAGTTGTAATCACAGGCATGGGTGTTGTTTCATCCCTAGGCCAAAACTTAGATACGTTCTGGAATAATATCTCGGCAGGTAAATCCGGCGTATCTAGAATAGAATCTTTTGATGTAAGTGAATATCCAACGCAAATTGCTGCTGAAATCAAAGATTTTAACCCTGAAGACTATGTGGATCGTAAAGATGCGCGTAAAATGGACCGAAACGTTCAGTTTGCAGTTGCGGCTGCAACTTCAGCTTTAAAGGACAGTGGACTTGATGTTCAGAAAGATGCAGACCCAGAGCGTGTAGGTGTTATTATTGGTTCAGGGATCGGCGGGCTCGGTACTTGGGAAGAACAGCATAAGATTTTGCTTGAAAAAGGTCCTAGACGGGTTAGTCCTTTCTTCATTCCGATGATGATTTCAAATATGGCGTCTGGTTATGTGTCGATTCTTTTCGGTGCGAAAGGTCCGAATGCGTCAATTGTTTCCGCTTGTGCGACAGCAACGCATGCAATCGGTGATTCCTATAAGCTGATTCAACGCGGTGACGCCGATGTAATGATATGCGGCGGTACGGAGGCGACAATTCGTCCTACGGGGATTGCAGGTTTCTGTGCAATGCGGGCAATGTCAACTCGGAATGATGAACCTGAGAAGGCGAGCCGGCCTTTTGATATCGATCGTGATGGTTTTGTCATGGGCGAAGGCGCGGGCGTACTCGTTCTTGAATCGTTAGAGCATGCATTAAAACGCGGGGCGCACATTTATGGTGAAGTGCTTGGCTATGGATTAACGGCAGATGCACACCATATGACGGAACCTAATCCGGATGGCGCAGCTCGTTGTATGAAAATGGCCATTCGCGATGCAGGGATTGAACCTGCTGAAGTTCAGTATATTAATGCTCATGGTACTTCGACACCGGTTGGCGATAAATCCGAGACGGAAGCGATTAAGCTAGCTTTCGGTGACCATGCTTACAAACTTGCTGTAAGCTCTACAAAATCGATGACGGGTCATTTGCTTGGTGCTGCAGGCGGGGTTGAAGCGGTTATTTGCGGTCTCTCCATTAAGCATCAAACACTTGCACCTACAATTAATTTGGAAAACCAAGATCCAGAGTGTGACCTGGACTATGTACCGAACGAAGCAAGAAAAACAAGTGTAGACATCGTCATGTCTAACTCCTTTGGGTTTGGCGGGCACAATGCTACCATTATCCTAAAGAAATATGATGCATAAGGGGTCAGTTTGTTGAGTGCAGATCTAAAGCAATTACAACATCAACTTCAAATTCAATTTCAAAATAAACAGCTTTTGAAACAGGCTTTTACCCATGCTTCATATGTCAATGAACATCGGACTAGTCAAACTCAGGATAACGAACGTCTTGAATTTTTGGGCGATGCAGTCCTAGAGTTAACCGTATCCGAATATTTGTACAAAACTTTTCCTAATCGGCCAGAAGGGGAATTAACGAAGCTGCGGGCCGCGATTGTATGCGAACCATCGCTAGTTAAATTTGCTGAGGCTCTTGGGTTTGGAAAATATGTATTGCTAGGTAAAGGGGAAGAGATGACGGGTGGTCGTACCCGTCCGGCCCTGCTGGCAGACGTATTCGAATCGTTCGTTGGCGCTTTATATTTAGACCAAGGTTTGGAAGCTGCACGTTCATTTTTAGAGCGCTTTGTTTTTCCACAGGTAGCTGATAATGGTAAATTGCAAATGCGGGATTACAAGACCGAACTGCAAGAGACGATTCAGCACCATAATATGGGAGTGCTTGAATATCGGATCGTTGAAGAGCGAGGTCCTGCACATGAACGTGAGTTTGTCTCTGAACTGTTTATGGATGGTCAAAGCTTAGGTCGCGGTGTTGGCCGTTCCAAGAAGGAAGCGGAACAACAAGCAGCTGCGGCGGCGTTAAGCAAATTGGCTCTGCCTAAATAATGAAGACTGGCTAGGTTGTACTATAGACAGACAAACAAAGAGCAAAGAGCAGTGATGGCGTTCCCAGACCTAACTCGGGCATGTGCTGCTTTTTGCTCTTTTCTATGTATCGATGCATTCGGTATATTGTTTGTCTCCTTGAGTGCTGAACCTGTGTTACAATAGACACAAGAGGTGATCGTGGAAGTATGTTTCTGAAAAGGATAGAATTAGCTGGCTTTAAATCGTTTGCTGATAAAACGGAAATGGAATTCGTTCGCGGCATTACGGCAGTTGTTGGGCCAAACGGTAGCGGCAAGAGTAACATTTCAGACGGCATTCGCTGGGTGCTTGGAGAACAAAGCGCCAAATCTTTGCGTGGCGGTAAAATGGAGGACATTATTTTTGCCGGCAGTGATGCGCGTAAAGCAGTCAACTATGGTGAGGTCTCACTTACACTCGATAATGAAGATCATGCATTGCCGCTTGATTTCAATGAAGTCACAGTTACACGCCGGGTGCATCGAAGCGGAGAGAGCGAATATTTCATCAATAAACAAGCCTGCAGACTGAAGGATATTACAGAATTGTTTATGGATACCGGCATCGGCAAAGAAGCATACTCAATTATTGGACAAGGCCGTATTGAAGAAATATTAAGTACACGATCTGAAGATCGGCGGGGTATTTTTGAAGAAGCGTCTGGGATTGTTAAATATAAATCTCGTAAAAAAGATGCAACGAAGAAACTTGATGAAACGGAGCAAAACTTGCTGCGCATTCATGATTTGATCAGTGAGCTTGAAGATCAGATTGGACCATTAAAGGAGCAGTCGGAGAAAGCGATTCATTACAAGCAGCTTCGTGAACAACTAAAAAATAAAGAAATTTCTGTATATGTGCACCAAATTGAGCAGATTCATAAGTCTTGGAGTGAAGCGAATGACAAATTAGCCCTTCTGAAAGAGGAGGAGCTGCAGTTGTCGACGATCGTCTCGACCCATGATGCGAAATTAGCGAATGACCGTAACGCTTTAAGACAGCTTGAGGAAGAAGTAGAAATGCTTCAAGGCGACCTGCTTGAGTTCAGTGAAAGCTTCGAGAAAAGCGAAGGTTATGGTGAGGTACTGAAGGAACGGCAAAAAAACCTCGAACAAAACCGGATGCAGCTTCTCGAATCATTGCAAGTTAATGAAGAAAGATATAACAATCGAAGTGAAGAGGTCGCTCAGCTCGAAAGCAAGCTGGCAGCATCTCAAGAGCAGCTTAAAGAGCTGAGAATGAAGCTTTCTGCTGAAGAAGCGAAACTTATTGGCGTTACTGGGGGCATCAGTCAGGCCGAAGAGGAGAGGCTTAAGGGCAAGCTGCTTGATCTCATGAGCCAAATGGCTAACATGCGTAACGATATCCGTTACGCAGACCAGCAGAAGGAAGCACTTGAACGCCGTATGAACCGTGCCAATGAAGAAGGGTTAAAGTGGGAGGAAGAGAAAGAGCGGCTTACTGCACATAAGGAGGAACTTGAACGAACACTCCAAAAACTCGCGAAAGAGATTTCTGACCTTCGGAACGATTACATTACGGAAAGTGAACGATATCAATCACTGCAGCGGCTTGCGGCTGATTCTCAAGGCACAATTCGCAAATGGGAGCAGAAACGTGAAGCGCTCGTATCCCGCCGCGATACGATGAAGGAAATGCAAGATGACTTTGACGGCTTCCAGCTTGGAGTTAAGGAAGTGCTCAAAGCTTCAAGGAAATCGATATTGAGCGGTGTGCATGGTGCTGTGGCTGAACTGATTAAGGTGCCTGAGAAGCTGGAACTTGCAATGGAGACAGCACTAGGCGCGTCTATGCAGCACATCGTCATGGAGAACGAAGCAGTCTCAAGACAAGCCATTTCTTTTCTAAAACAGCGTCAGCTTGGCCGTGCGACATTCTTGCCGCTGGATGTCATTCGATCCAGACAAATTTCACCTAGCGATAAAGCGATGGTGGAAGGTGCCGAAGGATTTGTAGGCATCGGTGCTGATCTCGTTAGCTATGATAAGAAATATGACAATATTGTCGGCAGCTTGCTAGGTAATGTAGTCATTGCTGAGACTCTTGAGCAGGCTAATAAAATTGCGGCTCGCTGTCAATATCGTTACCGGGTTGTCACTTTAGAAGGCGATGTTGTTAATGCAGGCGGCTCGATGACCGGCGGCAGCCAGCATAAGAAGAACAGCAACTTATTAGGTCGTAAACGTCAGCTCGATCAGTTAGATGCGGATATTCAAGATACCGAAAATCAAATTGTGAAACTGCAAAAAGGCGTTCAAGACATTGGGGAGCAGATGAGTGAAACGCAGCGCAAGCTGGATAAATTGCGTGAAGATGGCGATCTTAAACGGACCGAAGAACAGCAGGTCACAGCCGAATTGAAGCAGACAGAGCATGAGCTTCGCCATGTGACTGAGCAGTTCAATATGTTCGGGCAAGAGAAAACGAATTTCACGCAAGAACTTGAAGAGATTGAGAAGAGCCGTATACATGCTGAGGAGCAGTTAGTTTTACTGCAAGCTGAAGAGCAGGCCGTTCAGCAGTCGATTCAAGCTGCCGAATTTGCGCGCAAGGCAAATGAATCTGCGAAGGAAGAGCTGCAGAATCAATTAACGGATCTGAAAGTGCTTGAAGGGAAGCTGGCTCAGGAACAGTTCTCACTCGAAGAACAGCTGCGCCGTCTGCAAAATGAATTCGGTTCTCAGCAGCGCGATCTCGATCAAAATCGTAAAATTCTCGCCTCAATCGAAGCGGATTTAGAAAACAATGCAGCTGAGCAAGTGAAACAAATCGAAGATTTGAACAACTTTAAGCTTCGCAAAGAACAAACCGCTGAGAAGCTTGATTTTAAACGGGCAGCTCGTAGTGAGCTTAGTAAAAAGCTCGAGCTTCAAGAGAGTGAGACCAAGGAGCAGCGTACTCAGTTGAAAGCTGTTGAAGAGCAGCTTCGCCAAACTGAGATCAGCGTGAACCGTCTGGATGTTGAACTGGAAAATATTTTAAAGAAGCTAAGTGAAGAATATGAGCTCAGTTATGAGCTGGCCAAACATCGTTATCCGGTTCCTGAAGATATTACGATGACTCAGAATGAAGTTCGTGAGTTGAAGCGCAGTATTGCGGCACTGGGCGACGTCAATTTGGGCGCGATCGAAGAATATCAACGAGTGAACGAACGTTATCAATTTTTAAGTGAACAGAAGCAAGATTTAGTTGAAGCGAAGACGACATTGTACCAGGTTATTCGTGAGATGGACGATGAAATGTGCAAACGATTCAAGACGACCTTCGATGCGATTCGGCGTGAATTTGTCGTCGTCTTCTCGAAATTGTTCGGCGGAGGCAGAGCAGACCTCGTACTTCTTGATCCGGATAATCTGCTCGATACAGGCATTGATATCGTCGCACAGCCTCCAGGCAAAAAACTGCAAAACTTGCAGCTGTTGTCTGGTGGAGAACGCGCATTAACTGCTATGGCGCTACTATTTGCGATTTTACAAGTGAAGCCTGTTCCATTCTGCGTACTTGATGAGGTTGAAGCTGCACTCGATGAAGCTAACGTCGTTCGTTTTGCTCAGTATTTGCGTGAATTTTCAGAGCAAACACAGTTTATCGTCGTCACTCACCGTAAAGGGACGATGGAAGAGGCCGATGTACTATACGGTGTAACGATGGAAGAAGGCGGCGTATCCAAGCTCGTATCTGTTAGACTGGAAGATGAGGAAGCAGTTATTGCATAATGAAATAGAATACTACCATACAAGGCGAACATCAGGATTATGAGATGGAGGAAAGATATGAGTTTCTTTAAGAAGCTGAAAGAAAGTATTGCAAGTAAGACCGAGGCTGTGACGAAACAATTTAAAGACGGTCTCGAAAAAACCCGCAAAGGGTTCGTGGAGAAAGTAACAGACCTCATTTCCCGTCGCAAAAAAATTGATGAGGAATTTTACGAAGAGCTTGAAGAAATTTTGATCGGTGCGGACGTTGGCGTGAACACGGTCATGAACATAATTGATGATCTGCGCGCCGAAGTGAAGAAACAGAAAATTGAGGATGCAGCCGACCTGCAGCCGATTCTTTCGGAGAAATTGGTGGAGCTGCTTCGCGGTGATGAAGATAATTCACTGCACATGAATCCTGACGGAATTACAGTGATTTTATTTGTTGGCGTAAATGGCGTTGGTAAAACAACGACGATCGGCAAACTGGCCCACCGTTTCAAACAAGAAGGCAAAAAGGTGCTTATGGCCGCAGGGGATACGTTCCGTGCTGGAGCGATTGAACAGCTTGAAGTTTGGGGGCAGCGTGTAGGCGTTGAGGTGATTAAGCAACAAGCAGGCTCAGATCCGGCTGCGGTTATGTATGACGCGGTACAAGCCGCCAAACAGCGCGGCGCCGATGTTCTGCTGTGCGATACAGCAGGCCGTTTGCAAAATAAGTCGAATTTGATGGAAGAGCTGAACAAAATTTATCGTGTCATAAAGCGGGAAATTCCAGGAGCTCCGCATGAAGTACTCATGGTGCTTGATGCAACAACAGGCCAAAATGCGTTAAGCCAAGCGAAGTTGTTCGGCGAGAAGAGCGGCGTGACTGGATTAGTGCTTACAAAACTTGACGGAACAGCGAAGGGCGGAATTGTCGTTGCCATTCGCCAAGAACTCAATTTGCCTGTTAAACTGGTCGGTCTCGGTGAAAAGATAGATGATTTACAAACGTTTGACTCGGAACAATTCGTTCATGCTCTATTCGCAGGCCTCATTCAAGAGAATGAAGAGAAGGATGGTAACGAGTCACCTGAGAATTGATGGGCGAATATCTATACTAGAAAATAGGTTTCTAGGAGGGGAAATGGGTGGCAAATACTTACACTTATTCACGCAGAGAAGAGGTTGCGAATGCAATTACTCACGGAATTGGCGCACTGCTTAGTATAGCGGCACTCGTTGTGCTTATTGTTTTTGCGAGTATTAAAGGTTCGGCTTGGCATGTAGTCAGCTTTACCGTTTATGGAGTAACAATGCTGCTCCTTTACATGAATTCTACGTTAGTGCACAGTCTTCGAGATGGTAAAGCCAAAGATCTGTTTGAGTTTTTTGATCATTCCGCTATCTATTTATTCATAGCTGGCACGTACACTCCATTCTTGCTAGTCGCCATTCGCGGGCCGCTTGGATGGAGCCTATTCGGTACGGTTTGGGGAATAGCTATTGCCGGCGTCGTATTTAAAGCGTTTTTTGTCAAAAGATTTTTATTTATGTCCACCCTTTTCTACATTATAATGGGCTGGCTCATTACGATTGCTTGGAATCCGCTTGTGGATGCTGTTCCAACAGGAGGCATTGTTTTGCTGGTAGCAGGCGGTATTGCGTATACTCTCGGAACGATCTTCTATGTGTGGAGAGGCTTTCCATTCCATCATGCCATCTGGCATTTGTTCGTGTTAGCAGGCAGTGTGCTTCATTTCTTTGCAGTGATACTATATTTGCTGCCTTAAGGTGAAACCCGTGATCTGATCACGGGTTTTTCATTGTAATCAATAAGTGTCATGATCACGTTGTACACACTTTGAAGATGTTAATGTGATTTGCTTGACATCTTCTTTTCTTTTATGTATGATAAGGAACGTTGATACGGTGTAAAGTGTTTTTCCTTGACGAAGGGAGTGTCCCGTATGAGTCAGGAGAATTGGCTCGATAAGACAAATCGAATTAATTTATTGTTCGATTTCTATGAGTCATTGTTAACCGAGAAACAACAGACGTTTCTCAAATATTATTTTCATGATGATTTCTCATTGGGAGAAATCGCCGCAGAATTTGATATTAGTCGTCAAGCAGTATATGAGCACATCAAACGTGCTGAACAAATGCTTGAAATGTACGAAGAGAAGCTTAAGCTGCTAGAAAAGCATGAACAGCGAAGCGCACAGCTGGCGAAGCTTAGAACATTACTAAACGAGCCAGATCTAACGGATGACAATAGACGTAAAATGATACGAATTGTGGAACATTTATTAGGAATTTAAGATAGCATGAAACGAGGTGATGGCTATGGCGTTCGAAGGGTTAACGAGCAGGCTGCAAAATGTATTCAGCAAGCTGCGCGGCAAAGGTAAGGTGTCTGAAGAAGACGTTAACGAAGCGATGCGCGAAGTGCGTCTAGCACTGCTGGAAGCGGATGTTAACTTTAAGGTTGTCAAAGATTTTATCGCCAAAGTGAAAGAAAAAGCAGTCGGTAAAGAAGTGATGGATAGCTTCACACCGGGCATGGTCATCATCGATATCGTAAACAAAGAGCTCACAGAGCTTATGGGCGGCAGCCAAGCGAAACTGGCAAAGAGCAATAAACCGCCGACAGTCATTATGATGGTTGGTTTGCAAGGTGCCGGTAAGACGACTACTGCAGGTAAACTTGCCAAAATGCTTCAAAAGCAAAACAGTCGTCCGCTCCTTGTAGCTGGTGACATTTACAGACCGGCAGCCATTAAGCAGCTTCAAGTGTTAGGTGAGCAGATTAAGGTACCTGTATTCTCACTTGGTGACCAGACGAGTCCGGTTGAAATTGCACGTCAAGGTTTACAACATGCCAAGGATAACGGCAACGATTATGTGATTATCGATACCGCAGGTCGTCTCCACATTGATGAAGAACTCATGGAAGAGCTGAAGCAAATTCATGAAGTGGTGAAACCGGACGAAGTACTGCTTGTCGTCGATGCCATGACAGGGCAAGATGCGGTTAACGTTGCTGATCATTTCAATAAACAGCTTGAACTGACCGGTGTCGTACTGACGAAGCTCGACGGGGATACACGCGGTGGTGCCGCCCTGTCCGTTAAAGCTGTAACAGGCTGTCCGATTAAGTTCGCAGCTATTGGCGAGAAAATTGACGCCCTCGAACCGTTCCATCCAGATCGGATGGCTTCACGGATTCTTGGGATGGGGGATATGCTTTCCCTTATTGAGAAAGCGCAAGCTAACATTGATGAGCAGAAAGCGAAGGAAATGGAACGTAAAATGCGCAATGCAGAATTTACGTTTGAAGATTTCCTCGAGCAGATGGAGCAGGTGAAGAAGCTTGGACCTCTCGATCAGCTAATGGATATGATCCCTGGTATGGGGAAAATGAAGCAGACGCAAGACCTTAAGGTTGATGAGAAGCAAATGGGCCGGATCGAAGCGATTGTTCGTTCGATGACGACCAAAGAGAAGCAGAACCCTGAAATTATTAATCATAACCGTCGTAAACGGATTGCGGCAGGCAGCGGTACAAGTCTCGCTGAAGTCAACAGACTGATTAAACAGTTTGATGAGATGCGGCGCATGATGAAGCAGTTGTCTAGCTTGATGGGTCCTGGCGGTAAAAACTCGAAAATGATGAAACGACTTAGTAAAGTTGCCGGTAAAGGAATGAAGTTTCCTTTCCGTTAAACCATACTGATTACATTGAAGGAGGTGAATTTTCGTGGCAGTTCGTATTCGTTTAAAACGTATGGGTGCTCATAAAGCTCCATTTTATCGCGTAGTGGTATCTGATTCCCGTTCCCCTCGTGATGGTCGCTTTATCGAGGAAATCGGTTACTACAACCCGGTTGCACAACCAGCAGTAGTTAAAATCGATGAAGAAAAAGCGCTCAAATGGCTTCAAAACGGTGCGCAAGCATCTGACACTGTCCGCAACTTGCTTAGCGACGCGGGTGTAATGAAGAAATTCCATGAGCTTAAGTACCAGAAATAATTGCTGATTCGGAGGGTTTCCTATGGAACAATTGGTCGGCGTAATTGCTAAAGCTTTAGTCGATCATCCGGAAGATGTGCGTGTGAACGTGGTGGAGAAAGACCACCTTATCGTGTACGAATTATCCGTTCATCCTGATGATGTAGGAAAAGTGATCGGTAAGCAAGGGCGGATCGCCAAAGCGCTTCGCACAGTTGTCACATCGGCAGCAGTGAAAATGGATAAACGGGTTACCGTTGATATCATATCTTAGGTGATAATGATATAAGAAAAGGGGGTTAGGATGAATGTCCTAGCCCTTTTTCGTACGGAAAACGGCTTCTCCTTGACTGAATCAAATCACTTCATTAGAAGATCATATATAGAAACAGCATATATACTTATAAAAAATGTACGCAGGAGGCATTTATGTCTGATTCCCTATTAACGGTCGGGAAAATTGTAAATACGCATGGCATTCGTGGAGAACTGAAAATATTATCGCATACCGATTTTCCGGATGTTCGGTTCGCCAAAAATAGTTTGCTTCAAATTGTTAATCCAGATACGATGGAAATTATTCCTGTTCATGTAGAGTCCTCGCGTCTTCATAAGAACATGTACATCGTGAAGTTTAAGGAATATAACAACATCAATGATGTCGAGAAGTACAAAGGTTGGATGATCAAAGTTTCTAAGGACCAGACGGTCGATTTAGAAGAAGGCGAGTACTATTTCCATGAAATTATCGGATGCCGCGTCGTTAGTGAAGAGGGAGAGGAACTAGGCGTTATTACAGAAATATTAACGCCTGGTGCGAACGATGTCTGGGTCGTAAAAACACCTAGCGGTAAGTCTATTCTCCTGCCTGTCATTGACGACGTCATTTTAGATGTGAATGTGGCAGATCAGCTGGTGAAAGTTCATCTGATGGAAGGGCTGTTGTAAAACAATGAGAGTCGATGTACTAACGTTGTTTCCGGAAATGTTCGATGGCGTGTTCAGTTCCAGTATTCTTGGAAAAGCAAGGGACAAAGGGCTTGTATCCTTAAATGCGATTAATTTCCGGCAATATGCGGGCAATAAGCATGGGACAGTCGATGATACACCTTATGGCGGAGGCGGTGGAATGGTGCTTAAACCGGAGCCGATTTTTACAGCTGTTGAGGATTTGCTGGCGAATCGCTCCGATCAAGAAAGCGCGCCGCGTATTATATTGATGTGCCCGCAAGGCGAGACATTTACGCAGAAGAAGGCAGAGGAACTGTCCAAAGAAGAGCATCTTATTTTCATTTGCGGGCATTATGAGGGATATGACGAGCGAATCCGCCAGCATCTGGTGACGGACGAGTTATCTATTGGCGATTATGTGCTGACTGGAGGCGAACTTCCAGCAATGGTTGTTGTCGATAGTGTTGTTCGCTTGCTGCCTGGCGTACTAGGGAATGAGACGAGTGCAGTGACAGATTCGTTTAGTACCGGTCTTCTAGAATATCCGCACTATACTCGCCCACCTGAATTTCGCGGAATGAAAGTGCCGGATGTGCTTTTGTCAGGGCATCATGCGAACATCGAAGCGTGGCGCAGGCAGCAATCTTTGCTGCGTACTTTAGAGCGAAGACCGGAATTGTTAGAAGAGGCAGAGCTGACTGATAAGGAAAGAGAGTGGCTCAGAAAGCTGCAAAGTGACAAATCATAAACGGCAACAGCTCTTTGCTTTTGAAAAAAAAGTTTTATATGAGCTTTTTATGAACTTCTCCTTGCTATGAATATATAAATGTGGTAGTATTTAATTTGTTGTGAATTCGGTGGTCCTCTGCGGACGATGAAGGGGAACAGAAGGTTCTTCTGAGACGTACGAACACCTTGTGGAAGGAGGGAGTCCTAGATGAATATCGTACAAGCGATTACGCAAGAACAACTTCGCAAAGATATTCCGAGCTTTCGTCCTGGTGACACTTTGAAAGTGTACGTTAAGGTTATCGAGGGATCTCGCGAACGTATTCAGTTGTTTGAAGGTGTTGTTATTAAGCGTCGTGGTGGCGGCATCAGTGAGACTTTTACAGTTCGTAAAATTTCTTACGGTGTAGGTGTGGAAAGAACTTTCCCGCTTCATTCGCCAAAAATCGATAAAATCGAAGTGGCTCGCCGTGGTAAAGTGCGTCGTGCGAAGCTGTACTATCTTCGTGAACTTCGCGGTAAAGCAGCGAGAATTAAAGAAGTTCGTCGCTAATAGTTTAATAACGAATCTGGGGGCTTGCCATCAAGCCCCTTTCGCTATTTTTAGAGACCTATGACATGGTACATACTAAATCAGAACATCATTGGCAGTCTGAAATGTTCAGGCCAATTTACAATATATGGTTTATGATGGTATTCAATATTGACGACTGGAAAATGCACCTGGAAAGTCGATATAATGAATTTAAGAATCGTGTGAAATGATATAGAAGAGAGGACAGCCATCTATGGAACAAAATGTTGAAGCAGAGAGCTTGGATAAAGTGGAATCAAACCAAGAGCAAGCATCAAAGAAGCCTAAAAATGAATTGATTGAATGGCTCAAAGCAATTATTATTGCGTTCGTGCTCGTTGTGATCATTCGCTGGCTATTGTTTGCACCGTTTATTGTAGATGGACCTTCCATGCAGCCTAATTTTCATACTGGAGAGCGACTTATCGTAAATAAAATCATTTATGATATCCGTGAGCCTAAGCGCGGGGAAGTGATTGTGTTCCATGTACCTTCAGAAGGCCGGGACTTTATAAAACGTGTCATTGGACTCCCAGGTGATACAGTAAAAGTGGTAGGTGACACGGTTACGGTAAATGGTAAAGTAATCGACGAACCGTATATCAAAAAGGCGATTGATGCAGCGCATGCGAATGGCGAACAATACAACAATCGCGATTTTCCAGAAGGGAAAGTCCCTGAAGGCCATTTATTTGTGATGGGGGATAACCGTTCCAATAGTACAGACAGCCGTATGATTGGATACGTACCTTTCAAAGATATTGTAGGCCGTGCAGATGTTATTTTCTGGCCGGTGGACGATATGGAACTAATTAAGCATAATTACTGAAGCGGCACAATTTGAGGTGAATAGATAGATGACGATTCAATGGTTCCCCGGTCATATGACGAAGGCGCGTCGGCAAATTCAGGAGAAGCTGAAACTGATTGATGTAGTGATAGAGCTGATCGATGCCAGACTGCCCCTTTCAAGCCGGAACCCGATGATTGATGAGATTTTGCAAGAAAAACCGCGAATGATCGTCATGAATAAGGCGGATTTAGCGGACCCTGAAGTGACGAAGCAATGGGTGGAGTATTTTAAAAAAGAAGGAGTAACTGCCTTTCCGATTGATGCTTATTCCGGATATGGGGTAAAAGATATTCCAAATCAAGCTAAACTGTTGCTTAAAGAAAAGATCGACCGGCAGATTGCGAAAGGCATGAATCCACGAGCGATTCGAGCGCTGATTGTAGGCATTCCTAATGTAGGCAAGTCGACACTCATTAATCGGCTTGCAGGACGCAATATTGCGGCTACAGGCGATCGACCTGGTGTGACCAAAGGTCAACAGTGGATTAAAGTGGGCTCAGAGATGGAGCTGCTAGATACGCCGGGTATTTTGTGGCCCAAATTCGAAGATCAGAATGTTGGTTATCGCCTTGCGGTTACCGGTGCAATTAAGGAAGAAATTTTGAACGTAGAGGATGTTGCATTCTTTGCAGTAAAATATCTTTCTCAATATTATTGGCCGCAAATGGCAGAACGTTTTGATCTGCAGAAAAGGCCGCAAGATTTTGAAAACCCAGATGAAATCGTAGAAGTGATGGAAGCGATCGGCCGTAAGAGAGGATGTATTATGAGCGGTGGTCGTATTGACCTAGAAAAAGCTTCTTTAATCTTTTTACGAGAACTTCGCGCGGGCAAACTGGGACGCATTTCCATTGAAGCTCCTTATTAATAGATGTTGATTTAATAACGATTGGCAGAAGGCTGTGTTCTGAGTGCACTCGCGCTCGGAAACAGCTTTTTTTGTGAGCAGATTAAGTGTATAGAAAAAGAATGACCATCTTCGGTTTGTGTAGTAAACTTTTGAAGATGACGTAATAGGCATCAGAGAATTGGATTTGTCTTCATGGGCAGGAGGTAATACATACGAAATGGAAAATCAAAATCATTTGTTAATATATGAGCAGGAATGCTGGGAGCAATCTTATCGCTATGTGGCGGGCATAGATGAAGTCGGCAGAGGCTGTTTGTTTGGAGATGTGGTCGCGGCTGCGGTTATTTTACCCGTGGGTCTCGAAATTGAAGGGATTAATGATTCGAAGAAGCTTACGGAAAAGAAACGTGAAATGCTCTATGACATCATTATGGAGAAGGCACTCGCGGTGGGTGTTGGGTACGTTGACGCGGAAACGATTGATCGAATCAATATTAAACAGGCAGCGCGTCTTGCCATGAAGAAGGCGTTAGAAGAGCTTGAAGTGACTCCGGATTATTTGCTCATTGATGCGGAGAAAGTAGACAGTTCCATTCCCCAGCTGGCAATTATTAAAGGAGACGCGAACAGCCAGTCGATCGCAGCTGCCTCCATCATAGCCAAGGTGACAAGGGACCGGCTCTGTAAAGGCGCTTGGGAGGCGATGTATCCTGAGTATGGGATTGCGATACATAAAGGTTACGCAACCAAATTTCATCGTGAACAAATTTTAGCGCTCGGACCAACAAAGATGCATCGCAGAAGCTTTCTTGGCAATTTGGGAGCCGTCCAGCAGACATTATTTTAAACAGGAACCCGCCTTATAATAAGGCGGGTTCTTGCCGATATAGAGAGAAGGGAATGTAATAAACGGAGGGATGAGTTGTGAACATCGGATCATTGATTCGGGGACTGCTTGGCGATAGTAAACCTGGAGAGTCGAAGCAACTAGAATTGAAGACAGGACAGGTAGTCCGCGGCGTTGTTCAACAGGTGTCGGATGATGGAATGGAAGCGGTGGTCCAAATTCAGGGGGTACAAGTAAAAGCGAAGCTTGAAACTCCACTGGAGAAAGGGCAGTCGACGCTTCTGCAAGTGCAGCCTGCAGGCGATGGCGGCACGATCGTTCTAAAACCGTTAGCTGATTCGAACATGCCGATTCCCGGCTCTTCCATGACAGATGTGCTCAAAGCCGTAGGGCTATCAGATACGAAAGAAAATCGTGAGATGATTAAGCTGATGCAGCAAAGCGGCATCCCGCTCACGAAAGAGAATGTCACGATCATTCAGCAAGTTTTAAGTCAAAAGCCTTCATCGGTCTCGGCTCAAAATTGGATTCAATCTGCAGCCATTGCGTTAAACCGCGGGCTGCCAATTACGGCTGAGACGGTAAAAGGATTACATCAAGCTGTCTTCGGACCGCCGCTTCATCAGTTGATTGCGAATTTAGAAGAGCAAGTCACAGGCCTGTTGGTGCAAGGTGATTTTTCTCCGCAAAAGGATGCACCTGAAGCGAATAGAGCTAGTGGAAAAGCAGCTGTGACGGGCCAAGAGGTTGGTGGTGCTGCAGCTAAAGCAAGCATCACCGCAGACGGTGCACAGCTGCTTACGAAGCTGCAGAGCGTGCTGGGCGAGCTGCGCAGCACGCTCGCTATGGCCGGTGCCCCGCAAGCGGGGGGCACCGCACGGGCAGGGCAGGCCGCCGCCGCTGGCTCGGCCGCCGCTGGAGCTGCGCCGCCGGTGCCCGCGGCGGCGCACGGAGATGGCGAAGGGGCGCAGAGCCCTTCGCCAGGCGCGCCCAGCACCCAGGACAGCGAGTCCTGGGTGGGGCGCGTCTTGAAGCTGCTCGGTGCGGAGCACGAGCAGCAGGTGGTGCGCGCGGCGGCGCAGCAGCTCGCCGCGGCACCGCCGCAGGCGCCGGCGACCGCAGGGACGCCGGCAAGCGCAGCGCCGCAGCCGGCGCAGGCTGCTGCGGCTACGTCGCCGGAGGAGACTGCTGCTGCTGTGCTCCCGCAGCCTAATGTAGCAGCACAGCCCACAAGTACCACAGCATCAGCAACAGCACAGCCTACAGGTACAACGGCAACAGCACAATCCGCCGCAGGTCTTACAGTTCAGTCTGAAACGCTGCCTGCTCAAGGTTTAGCTGGGCAAGCTGTCCTAAACGGCTCTGGTGCCCAAAGTAACCCGCCAGCACACACACAATCTTCAACTAGGACACAGGAAGGCGCGGCACCTACATCTGAAGCTCAGACACTGCCGCTCAATCCAAGTGCGGAGGGTGCAGAGGTTCGTGACTTGAAATTAAATGCAGTACGCAATCAAATACAAGACGTACAGCTCAGCTCAGCCGCTGCAACTACATCACCAGATGGATCACCGAAACCGCAAGACGTGCAAACGACGTTAAAGGGATTGCTGCTGCAGGTTCTACAGTCCGATGACGTGCCGCCACAGCTAAAAAATGCTGCTGAGCAGCTGGTAGGACAATTGACAGGACAGCAATTGCTCTTAACGACAGATCGTACGGCGCCATTTGCGCAGGTTACTTTTTTCATTCCATTGGAAGGTCCTGACGGAAGCAAGACAGCTTCCATTCACATTCAATCACGTCGCGGGAAACACGGTGAACTGGATCCGTCGAATTGTCATCTATGGTTCGATTTAGATATGAAGAATCTAGGGAATACCCTTGTCGATGTACAAGTTGTTGATAAAATTGTGTCGCTTAAAGTGTACAATGATCAAGATTGGGTAGCGCCCTTGCTGGAAGATCGACGGGAGGAAATTTCGAGTGCTCTAGAAGGTGTTGGATATCAGCTCTCATCGCTTAGAACAGAGCCGCTGCCTCAGCGGAGTGAGGGAGCCGCTCAGCTGAGTGATGAGAGTCCGGCTACAGCGTATGCACCTGATCGTTACAAAGGAGTGGATTTTCGGATATGAGTGAGGGGTCGCAGAAGCAGCCATATTCTATCAAGAAAGCAGTCGCGCTCAAATACAATCCTACAGAAAATGACGCCCCAGTCGTTGTTGCTAAAGGGAAGGGACGGATTGCCGAGGTCATTCTGGGTAAAGCAATGGAAAGCGGGGTCCCCATACAGGAAGACCCAGCGCTTGTTGAAGTACTCTCTAAGCTTGATTTGGATCAGCAAATTCCGCCGGAATTATACAGTCTTGTGGCTGAAGTGCTAACGTATATTTATAGGTCCGATCGATTGGCGGGAGTAAGGGGGTTAGAACTTGACTGAAGGTGGGGCACGTAAAAGGGACAACCGTAAACAGAAGGGCCAAGCCGCAGAAGAAGCGGCAGCTCAGTACCTGGAGAGTCAAGGATATCATATCTTGGCAAGAAATTGGCGCTGTCGAAGCGGTGAAATCGATATTATTGCTCAAATGGGTGACACGCTTATCTTTGTTGAGGTACGGAGTAGAAGTGGAGCGTCTGCTTATGGTACACCCGCTGAATCCATTACACCTCGTAAAATAAAACAAGTTAGAGACACAGCCGCTGTTTATTTACATATGAATCATCTGTCTAATCGGCCGATTCAATTTGACGCAGTAGCCGTCATGTTGAGTCACGATTTGCATGTTCAGTCTTTGGATCATATCAAGAACGCCTTTTAAATGGAAATAAGCCTGTATGGAGTGAGTAGAACAAGCCGTACAGGCTTTATTTTGTATTTATCCAATCAAATCACTCGTCCTCCGATCCAGCTGACGGTATTGAATCGCTTCAGCTAGATGCTCCATTGTAATTTGGCTTACTCCAGCCAAATCGGCGATCGTGCGGGCGAGCTTTAAAATCCGATCATGCGAACGCATGCTGAGGCCTAGCGCTTCAAAGGTATGACTTAACAGCTTCGCTGCTTCTGGGGTTAGTGATGTGTAACGTCTAAGCAGGCTGCCGGTCAGCTCGCTGTTCCATATGAGCGGAAGGCCCTTATATCTTTCGGCCTGTACAGCTTGCGCTGCAAGTACTTGCTGTTTCATTTCGGCAGAAGACAGCGGCTTGTCTTGATGAGACCATTCTTTCGGCTGAGGCACATCAACCTGTAAATCAATACGGTCGAGCAGCGGCCCGGAAATTTTGGCGCGGTATCCTGCAATTCGGGATGGACTGCATGTGCACCTCTGCTTTGGATGGTCCGAGCCTAAATAGCCGCATGGACACGGATTCATACTGGCTGCGAGCATAAAATGAGCCGGAAATGAGAAGACGGCACGTGCTCGGCTGATGGTAACCGCTCGTTCCTCTAGCGGTTGTCTAAGCACTTCAAGAACATTTCTTGAAAACTCAGGCAGTTCATCGAGAAATAAAATGCCGCGGTGCGCTAAACTGACTTCACCTGGTTTCGGAATTGTTCCTCCGCCGATAAGTCCTCCTGCAGAAATCGTATGATGGGGGGCGCGGAACGGCCGAGTACGAAGCAATGATGAATTGGCTTCTTTCAGTTTCCCCGCAGCGCTAAATATTTTGGTCACTTCAAGCGACTCTTGTTCTGATAGAGAGGGCAAGATTGAAGGCAGACGACGTACGAGCATCGTTTTCCCTGTTCCTGGCGGTCCAATGAGAAGAATATTATGCATTCCAGCGGCAGCGATCGTTAACGCTCGTTTTACATGAAGCTGCCCGATGACATCTTCATAGTCCTCGAAAATGCTAGTCCCATCAGATGATGACAGTTCAGGACTAGCCGCTGCTTTATGATGAGACAATGAAGTGACGATGGCAGGCTGCTGTCTGTACGAATCGCCTGACACTGCTGACTCATTTGGAGGACATAGATCTTTTAAATGCTTAATTGCATAAATATCTATATCCCTAATGAGACATGCTTCAGCAGCATTCTCATAAGGGAGCAGAACTGAGGTAAACCCTTCACGCTTTGCCTTATCTACCATAGAGAGAACACCGTGAACTGGTTTGAGTGCTCCGTCTAGTGAAAGCTCTCCGATCATCATCATGCGTCCAGTGGATGGAAGCTGTATTTGTCCGCTAGTCATTAATATGCCGAGTGCGATCGCCAGATCGAAGGCAGAGCCTTCTTTACGCAGGTCCGCGGGTGCCAAATTGATGGTGACTCGCTGGATTGGGTAAGTAAAACCGCAATTTTTAATGGCAGCACGAACGCGTTCGATCGCTTCACGAATGGCCGAATCCGGCAGTCCGATAATCGAAGTTTGCGGAATGCCGTTAGCCAAATCAACCTCTACCTCAATAATGACTCCATCAATGCCGTATAAGCATGCACCGTGCAGCTTTCCGTACATCATAAAAAACACCTTCCTTTCAGATCGTCTGTCAAAACGAATGTCAAACTTCGTTTATATAAGCCGATTCGAAATAAAGGTGCTTCCTTATCACTTTCGAACGTATGATTGCTATGCCAGTATTGTAGGATGCGCTGGCTGTAAAAGTCAAGTTCTAGCTAATGGATTATAGTACGTTTAACACAACGTCAATATTGCCACGCGTAGCTCTGGAGTATGGGCACGCGCCATGTGCGGCTTCTACGAGCGCTTTCGCTGTATCGTGGTCCACACCTTTGACGAGTACATCAAGAGCAGCAGCTAATCCAAAACCGCCGTCCTCGGCTTTCCCGATCGTTACAGATGCGGTAACTTCGGTTCCTTCCAGTTTAATTTTTTGCATTCTAGCGACCATATTCAGCGCGCTGTCAAAGCAAGCTGCAAAGCCAGCAGCGAACAATTGTTCAGGGTTGGTGCCTGCGCCGCCTGCGCCTCCAAGTTCTTTTGGCATGCTAATATTTTGTTTGAATTGACCGTCTGCGGATTCGATATATCCAGCTCTGCCGCCAACAGCTTTGACTTTTGTCGTATAAATCGGTTGAATGTTCATGGATATCCTTCTTTCATTTTTATAAATTAAATTTTACACAATTGAATTTATAACAATAAAAATAATTTGTAAATAATTTTGGCCAACTTACATGAATTTTATAAATCGCTATGTTAGAATAAAGGGCATAAAGAAAGCAGGTGTATAGGATGGAAACGATGCACAATCCCCAGTTAAAATTGGACAATCAAATATGTTTTACGATTTATGCGGCCTCAAGAGAAATTACGAAGCTCTATCAGCCGCATCTTGATCAATTAGGAATTACGTATTCACAATATATTGTATTTTTGGTGCTTTGGGAGAGAGGAGCATGCACGGTAAAAGAGCTTGGAGATGCATTGTATCTTGATTCCGGCACATTAACGCCTTTACTTAAGAGACTACAAGCGGCAGGCTACATTAATAGGGAACGTTCAACTGAAGATGAGCGTAAAGTAATTATCTCTCTAACCGAGAAAGGCCGTGAGCTACAGAAGAAAGCCGAATCTATTCCGGCTATGATTCAAGAAGCGACGTGTCTTTCTTTAGATGAATATGGACAACTTCTAGGACAGTTTAGAGATTTACTGCATCGCGTTCATGAACGTAACGTGGAGAATGAACGAAAATAAAATGATAATCCATATAATTCCAATTATTCGCGTCGCTAGATGATTTCGATATCAAATTGCTGTGATAATTGATGATTTTTGTAAGGAAAGCGTTTTAAAAACATGTTACAATGATGTGGGCTTGTATAATATGCCAACCAGACCCGCCCGGATGCAGTCATGTTGATAGGAGGATTCAAGAATGAATATCCATGAATATCAAGGTAAAGAAGTCCTGAAACAGTATGGAGTAGCTGTTCCTCAAGGCAAAGTTGCGTTCACCGTCGAAGAAGCTGTTGAAGCGGCTAAATCGCTCGGGAGTTCCGTTGTTGTAGTAAAGGCGCAAATTCATGCGGGAGGCCGCGGTAAGGCCGGCGGTGTGAAAGTAGCCAAAAATTTAGATGAGGTTCGCACCTATGCGGAGCAAATTTTAGGCAAAGTTCTCGTCACACATCAGACAGGACCGGAAGGTAAAGAAGTGAAGCGTCTCTTAATCGAAGAGGGCTGCGACATTAAGAAGGAATATTATGTAGGTGTTGTAGTAGACCGCGCGACTGGCCGAGTTGTCATGATGGCTTCTGAAGAAGGCGGTACGGAAATTGAGGAAGTTGCGGCAGCAACGCCTGAGAAAATTTTCAAAGAAGTGATTGATCCAGCTGTTGGTCTTCAAGTGTTCCAAGCACGCAGGCTGGCTTATGCAATCCGTATTCCTAATGAGCTTGTAAATAAAGCGGTTAAATTTATGATCGCTTTGTATAATGCATTTATTGATAAAGATTGTTCTATTGCAGAAATTAACCCGCTCGTCGTTACTGGCGACGGCAACGTGATGGCACTTGATGCGAAGCTGAATTTCGATTCTAACGCACTTTTCCGTCACAAAGATATTCAAGAGCTTCGTGATTTCGAAGAAGAAGATGAGAAGGAAATCGAAGCTTCTAAATATGATCTAAGCTATATTGCCCTTGACGGTAATATTGGCTGTATGGTTAACGGTGCCGGACTTGCTATGGCGACGATGGATATTATTAAATATTACGGCGGCGACCCAGCTAACTTCCTTGATGTTGGGGGCGGCGCGACGAAAGAGAAAGTAACGGAAGCTTTCAAAATTATTTTGTCTGACCGTAAGGTAGAAGGGATCTTCGTTAACATTTTCGGCGGAATTATGCGCTGCGATGTCATCGCTGAAGGCGTTGTAGCTGCTGCAAAAGAGCTCGGCCTCGATCGTCCGCTTGTTGTCCGCTTAGAAGGAACGAACGTAGATTTAGGCAAGAAAATTTTGGCTGAGTCGGGCCTTAACATTGTTCCAGCTGACTCTATGGCTGATGGCGCACAAAAAATTGTTGCTTTAGTGAAATAAAGCGGTTCCAGCAATCGATTCAGGTGAAATCATAAATAGGGGATGTGAATAATCCATGAGTATTTTGGTTGATAAAAATACGAAAGTCATCACCCAAGGGATTACGGGGGCTACCGGTCTCTTTCATACAAAGGGTGCCTTGGAATATGGAACACAAATGGTTGGCGGTGTGACACCTGGCAAAGGCGGCACAAACATTGATATTACGCTTGATAATGGGAACGTGGTATCTTTACCGATTTTCAACTCCGTTATCGATGCGAAGAATGCTACTGGGGCTACTGCAAGCGTTATTTATGTCCCTCCAGCTTTTGCAGCTGATTCTATAATGGAAGCAGTTGACGCGGAACTTGATCTAGTCATCTGTATTACAGAAGGCATTCCTGTACTGGATATGGTCAAAGTAAAACGTTATATGGAAGGTAAGAAAACAGTTCTTATCGGACCTAACTGCCCTGGTGTCATTACACCTGGTGAATGTAAAATAGGGATTATGCCAGGTTACATTCATACGAAGGGTCATGTCGGTGTCGTATCCAGAAGTGGGACACTAACTTATGAAGCCGTTCATCAGCTTACTACACGTGGTATCGGTCAATCCTCTGCCGTAGGTATTGGCGGCGACCCTGTAAAAGGTTCTGAATTTATTGACATTCTAAAACGCTTCAATGAGGACCCAGATACATATGCGGTCATTATGATTGGCGAAATCGGCGGCACTGCTGAAGAAGAAGCTGCTGAGTGGGTTCAGGCCAACATGACCAAACCAGTCGTAGGCTTTATTGGCGGTGTGACCGCACCTCCAGGGAAACGTATGGGTCATGCTGGTGCGATTATTTCTGGCGGTAAAGGTACAGCTAAAGAAAAAATTGCGAAGCTTGAATCTTGCGGCATTAAAGTAGCACCGACGCCTTCTGAAATGGGCTCAACACTTGTAAGTGTCCTTGAAGAACGCGGTATTTTGGAGAAATGCAAAACGCATTAATAAGCTATCAAATATAGATCTTAAAGAGGTAAGCAACCTTTTGTTTCCGAGTAGGAAATGGAAGGTTGCTTTTTTTCTGCAAGTAAACGGTTGCAAAATCATGTTTATTCATACACAATAAGAGGGAACATTTAGGGGTCCCTCTTGATCATTGGGAGGTAACTGTTCATGGATCAACGTTCGGTACTGATTAAGCTTCACGAGATGGATCGGATCGGCTGGAAGACCATAGCGTTATTAATGGAGAAGAGAGTTAATCTTGCAGATTTGTTACTGTTCAGCGAATTAGAGTGGCGGGAGTTAGGTTTTTCGCCTGATAAGGCAAAGAAGATATCTTCTGAGTTAACCATGGATCAAATAGAACATACCAATGGACTTCTGTTAGAACAGGGCATCCATGTCGTTACATTTTTAGACGAGCAGTATCCTATATTAATGAAAGAAACGGCAAGACCTCCTTGGGTACTATACGGATTAGGCAGAATGGAGCTGCTTTCTTCTTTATCTGTTGCGATCGTTGGGACACGAGTACCTACGGCTTACGGCCGAAAGGTAAGTGTGATGCTGTCAGAAGCTCTAAGTGAGGCTGGCATTACCGTAGTCAGCGGGATGGCTAGAGGCATTGATAGCATTTGTCATGAAACTGTGTTAGATTATGGTGGTTCAACGATTGCGGTTCTGGGAACAGGAATTGATGTGATCTATCCGCCTGAAAACACATCACTTTACCATTTCATCGCTGAAAGAGGACTGGTACTATCAGAGTATCCTATAGGTACAAAGTCCCACCCTGGACTATTTCCACAGCGAAATCGGATCATTGCTGGGATGACAAGAGGTACTGTCGTTGTAGAAGCGGATGAACGAAGCGGGTCGCTCATTACTGCAGATGCAGCTTTAGAGGCTAACCGTGATGTATTTGCTGTGCCTGGTCCAATCACATCACCGAAAAGCCGAGGAACTCTTTCTTTAATTAAACAAGGCGCAAAAGTCGTCACATCGGCTCATGATATTATTGAAGAGTATACTCCGTGGTTATCAAATAAAGTAAATCATACATATCCTAATCATCATCGTCAGATGGATGAACATTTGACAACGTCCGAGATGACTATTGTGGATATACTTGATCATAACGATCGTTCTTTTGATGAATTACTTGGTCAAACCGGATGGGATTTTGGACATTTGCATTCAGTTCTGTTATCTTTAATCATAAAAAAGCAGATTATCCAATTATCTGGTTCTTTATATAAACGAATTTGATTTAATAAGTTAAGGAAGTTTGACTGTTGGAGAGGGGGATGGTCCTGTGGCAGATGCTCTCGTGATCGTAGAGTCGCCCGCAAAGGCGAAAACGATTGGAAAATATTTAGGCAATAAATACATCGTAAAAGCATCGATGGGACATGTTCGCGATTTACCGAAAAGCCAAATTGGGGTTGAGGTTGAAAATGACTTTAATCCGAAGTATATTACTATTCGCGGCAAAGGATCGGTACTAAAAGAGTTAAAAGATGCAAGTAAAAAAGTAAAAAAGGTATATCTCGCAGCCGACCCCGACCGAGAAGGAGAAGCTATTGCGTGGCATTTGGCGCATGCTCTTGAGCTTGATGATACAGAAAGCTGCCGGGTCGTTTTTAACGAAATTACGAAACAAGCCGTGAAGGATGCCTTCAAAACGCCTCGCAAAATCAATATGGATCTTGTGAATGCTCAGCAGGCTCGCCGTATTCTTGATCGGTTAGTGGGGTATAAAATTAGTCCGCTCCTTTGGAAAAAGGTAAAGAAGGGGCTGTCTGCGGGCCGAGTACAATCCGTTGCTGTAAAAATTATTTTAGACCGTGAAAATGAGATAAGTAGTTTCGTACCGGAAGAATATTGGAGCATTACGGCTAGACTAAGCAGCAAAGGCACACCGTTTGAAGCGAAGTTTCATCGTTTTCAAGGAGAGAAAAAAGAGCTTTCGAATGAAGATGAAGTAAAGGAAATATTAAAAGCTATTGAAAATGCTGAATTCGAAGTTTCTGAAGTAAAGGAAAAGGAACGTTTGCGTCATCCTTCTCCTCCATTCACAACAAGCTCTCTTCAGCAAGAAGCTGCGCGTAAACTTAATTTCCGAGCTGCCAAAACGATGTCTGTTGCTCAGCAGTTGTATGAAGGTGTTGATTTAGGCAAAGAAGGCACCGTCGGTTTAATTACTTACATGCGTACGGACTCCACTCGGATATCGGTTACGGCTCAAGATGAAGCTCGTGAATTGATCGTTTCAAAATATGGGGACAGTTATGTACCCGAAAGTCCAAGGCAATATTCTAAGAAAGCTGCAAATGCTCAGGATGCCCACGAAGCGATTCGTCCGACCTCTGCGCTGCGTGATCCTGATTCCGTTAAAGAGTATTTAAGTCGTGATCAGCTTAGATTGTATAAGCTTGTATGGGAACGATTTGTAGCTAGCCAAATGGCTTCGGCTGTGCTTGATACGTTAACCGCTGATATTCAGGCGGGTGAAGTTACTTTTCGTGCTGTCGGCTCCAAAGTTCGTTTTCCTGGCTTCATGAAGGTATATGTGGAAGGGAACGACGATGGAACGACTGAAGAGGATAAATATCTTCCACCTCTGAAAGAAGGAGATCGCCTTCTTAAGGAAGCCATTGAACCGAAGCAGCATTTTACACAACCGCCGCCTCGTTATACAGAAGCGCGACTCGTGAAGACGCTTGAAGAGCTGGGTATTGGTCGTCCAAGTACGTACGCGCCTACACTCGAGACGATTCAAAAGCGCGGTTATGTCGCAATAGAAGAGAAGAAATTTGTGCCAACTGAGCTAGGTGAATTAGTCATCGAACAGATGGAACAATTTTTTCCAGAAATATTAGATGTAGAATTTACAGCACATATGGAAGAAGATCTTGACCACGTTGAAGAGGGTTCTGAGGATTGGGTCAAAGTGCTAAGCGAATTTTATGACTCTTTTAAAAAACGCCTTGAAGTGGCCGAAGAAGAGATGAAAGAGATCGAAATCGAAGATGAAGTTTCCGATGAACTATGCGATAAATGTGGCAGACCAATGGTTTATAAACTCGGAAGATTCGGGAAATTTCTCGCTTGCTCGGGATTCCCTGACTGCCGTAACACGAAGCCGATCATTAAGAACATTGGCGTGACTTGTCCGTCCTGCAAAGAAGGACATATTGTGGAACGTCGGAGCAAGAAAGGACGTATCTTTTACGGGTGTGATAGATATCCGGAATGTGATTTTGTATCTTGGGATAAGCCAGCGGCTAAACCTTGTCCAAAATGCGGGTCCATGCTGGTTGAGAAACGAAATAAACAGGGTGGAAAACTACAATGTACATCCTGTGATTATAATGAGCCGCTAGAAGAAGAAAATGAAGAGGCAATAGAAATATAAGTAAAAGGTATTTACAGGGGGTTATGATGTTGACAGAAAATCAAAGGGTAACAGTTATTGGGGCAGGTTTGGCAGGCAGCGAGGCTGCCTGGCAAATCGCTAGCCGCGGAGTGCCCGTAACATTATATGAAATGCGTCCGGTTGTAAAAACACCGGCACATCATACCGATAAGTTTGCTGAACTCGTATGTTCAAATTCTTTGCGAGCTAATGGTCTAACGAATGCTGTAGGTGTTTTAAAGGAAGAAATGAGAATGCTTAACTCTCTAGTGCTCCGAAGTGCTGACCGCCATGCGGTACCAGCAGGCGGGGCACTTGCCGTTGACAGAGACGGTTTCTCCGGAGAAATTACAAGAACGCTTCATGAGCATCCGCTAGTTACTGTAGTGAATGAAGAAATTAAGGAAATTCCTTCTGAAGGGATTGTCGTGATTGCTACAGGACCGCTCACTTCACCTTCTCTTTCTGCTCAAATTAAAGAGCTGATGGGGGAAGAATATTTTTATTTCTATGATGCAGCCGCTCCGATTGTGGAGAAGGATTCCATCGACATGAGCAAAGTGTATTTAGCGTCTAGATATGATAAAGGTGAAGCTGCCTATTTGAATTGCCCAATGACGGAAGAACAATTCAATAAGTTCTACGACGCGCTGATCTCTGCTGAGGTAACTGAGCTGAAAGACTTTGAGAAGGAAATCTATTTTGAAGGCTGCATGCCGATTGAAGTCATGATGAAGCGCGGCAAACAGACAGCTCTATTCGGACCGATGAAGCCGGTAGGTTTGGTCAATCCGCATACGGGAGAGCTGCCTTATGCTGTAGTTCAGCTTCGACAAGATAATGCTGCTGGAACGCTTTATAATATGGTAGGCTTCCAAACTCATCTCAAGTGGGGCGAACAGAAGAGAGTATTCTCCATGATTCCAGGACTTGAGAATGCTGAGTTTGTTCGTTATGGTGTGATGCACCGCAACACGTTTATTAACTCGCCGAAGCTTCTGCATCCAACGTATCAGCTCAAAAAACAAAATCGATTGTTCTTTGCTGGACAGATGACCGGTGTTGAAGGGTACGTTGAATCAGCAGCATCTGGTCTGATTGCAGGTATAAACGCTGCGCGTATGGCTAAAGGTCAGGATTTAGTTGTTCTTCCTGAGGATACGGCAATCGGCAGCATGGCTCATTATATAACGACAACGGATGGAGAACATTTCCAACCTATGAATGCGAATTTTGGACTTCTTCCAAAACTGGATAGACGGTTTAAAAGCAAGCAAGAGAAGAATGAAGCTTTAGCTGCAAGAGCTCTTGACAGCATTCGTAAATTTATTTCCGAAATGTAAAGTCATATATTGCATAGAAGTGCTTATTATATAAAGGGGAAGGGAGGTCCTAGTGATGGATCTATCATTTCATGCAACAACCATATGTGCTGTACGGCATAATGGTAAAGCTGCAATCGCTGGAGACGGGCAAGTGACGTTTGGACAAAATGTTGTCATGAAGCAGCATGCCAAAAAAGTTCGTCGTTTGTATCGTGGGCAAGTGGTTGCTGGATTCGCAGGCTCTGTAGCAGATGCAATCACATTGTTTGAGAAATTTGAAGGCAAGCTCGAAGAGCATCATGGCAATTTGCAACGGGCAGCGGTAGAGCTAGCCAAAGAGTGGCGTCAAGATAAAGTGCTGCACAAACTTGAGGCGCTCATGATTGTGATGGACCGCAAAGGAATGCTTCTTATTTCAGGCGGAGGAGAAATAATCGAACCGGACGATGATGTCATCGCCATCGGCTCGGGCGGCAATTTCGCGTTAGCAGCTGCTCGTGCTCTGAAACGCCACGGCGCAGGAATGGAAGCGAAGGATATTGCCCGGGAAGCACTGCAAATCGCATCAGAAATTTGTGTATACACAAATGACAATATCATAATTGAAGAATTAAACTAGCATTAGCCTTATATAGGATAGGGGGCAGTGTGCATATGGACAATAAAGCTTTAACACCAAGACAAATTGTTGCAGAATTAGATAAATACATCGTCGGACAAAAACAAGCGAAGAAGTCTGTTGCTGTTGCGCTGCGTAACAGATACCGTCGCAGCCTGCTTCATGAAGATGTTCGAGATGAGATTGTACCTAAAAATATTCTCATGATTGGACCTACTGGTGTCGGGAAAACAGAGATTGCGAGAAGACTCGCTAAACTGGTAGGAGCGCCATTCATCAAAGTAGAAGCGACCAAATTTACTGAAGTGGGTTATGTAGGACGCGATGTAGAATCTATGGTTCGCGATCTTATTGAAACTTCTATACGTATGGTCAAGCTCGAACGGACGGAAAAGGTGAAAGATAAAGCGGAAGAATTGGCTAACGACAGAATTGTCCAAGTTCTAGTTCCTTCGCCTCACCGTTCTAAAGCACAGAGGAACCCTTTTGAGATGTTATTTGGAAATAACAATCAAGTGACGTCTGAACAAGAAGATCAAGAGCAAGATAAAAGTACGGAAGAGCGCCGTCGTCAAGTACGTTTTAATTTGTTATCGGGTAAGCTTGAGAACGATATTATCGAAATTGAGCTGGAAGATACATCACCTTCCATGTTTGATCTATTTGCCGGTCAAGGCAATGATCAAATGGGTATGAATATGCAGGAAATGTTCGGCAGCCTTCTTCCAAAACGGACGAAAAAACGTAAATTAACGATTAAAGAAGCACGCAAAGTGCTAATCCAGGAAGAAGCAACGAAATTAATTGATATGGATGATGTCATACAAGAATCGATTCGTCGTGCAGAACAGTCTGGTATTATTTTTATTGATGAAATTGATAAAGTAGCCAGCTCTGGCCGCGGCTCAGGTCCGGATGTGTCTAGGGAAGGTGTACAGCGTGACATCTTACCTATCGTGGAAGGATCTACGGTGATGACAAAGTACGGGCCAGTTAAGACGGATTTCATACTGTTCATTGCAGCAGGTGCTTTTCATATCGCCAAGCCTTCAGATTTAATTCCTGAGCTGCAAGGTCGTTTTCCGATTCGTGTGGAACTGGATAATTTAACGTTAGATGATTTTGTATCGATATTAACGGAGCCGAAAAACGCTCTTACGAAGCAATATGCAGATTTGCTGCGTACTGAAAATATCGAAATAGAATTTTCTGCTGAAGCCATTCAGGAAATCGCGAGTGTAGCTGCTACGGTAAATCAAAATACGGAAAATATAGGTGCTAGAAGACTCCACACCATTTTGGAAAAACTCCTTGAGGATCTCTCTTTTGAAGCTCCTGAATTGACGCTTGAAAGAATGGTTATCACTCCAGAGTATGTAAGAGAGAAATTGGCCGACATTGCTCATGACCGCGATTTAAGCCAATATATACTTTAAGAGTAAGATAAAACAAATTTACAAATAATACCATTTACAACTTTATTCGACAAATTAACAAAAAAAGTCCTGTCTCTTTACAAAAGATAGGGCTTTTTTCTTATTGAATTATGATTCGTTCTCCTTGAAACTTATAATATGCGACATGATTGCATAAATTTCCACTTTAATCGATATAGCTTAGCTGAATTCGGGAAAAATTTCAGTATTCATTTTGTCGAAAAAAAGAGGAATTACGCACAATTTATAGAATAGTGTTAATACAAGTTGTGGAGGAGGATGAACGTTGGAACTGTTAACGGGTACAAGTTTCAATAGATTACAAGGAGCTATTAAAGCTGCCGACATAAGACAGGACGTTATATCGAATAACATTGCCAATGTGGATACACCTTACTTTAAGCGCTCTGACGTTTCGTTTGAAAGCTTATTACAAGATGCGATGAACAACAGCACATTAGAGGGAAGAAGAACGGATTCGAGGCACTTTGTTATTGGGAGATCTTCTATGGTTCCAGAACCAAGCGTGACAGAGGATCAATCCACTTCGATGAATAACAATTCAAACAATGTGGATATCGATCAAGAAATGACGAATCTAGCGGAGAACCAACTGCGATACAACTCGTACATAGAGCAATTAAACTACCAAATTAAAATGATGCGTACAGCAGTACAGGGGAGCTGATAAAGGATGAGCAGTATAAGTAATAGTTTTAATATTAGTGCATCTGGACTAACTTCTCAGCGTCTGCGGATGGACGTTATTTCATCCAATATAGCTAATGCCGATACGACAAGAGCAAGTGTAGTCAATGGCCAAGCCGTACCCTATAAACGCAAAATGGTTGTTATGTCGACAAATGAAACTAGTAACTTTGCTGATGTGCTGCAATCAAAAATGACCGGCAGCAGCCAAGCAACTGGTGAAGGTGTGAAAGTATCTGAAATTACAGAGGACACTTCGCCTTTAAAACCGGTATATGATCCGACTCATCCTGATGCGGACGAGAATGGATATGTATATTATCCAAATGTAGACACGACAAAAGAAATGATCGATATGATTTCAGCTACACGTTCGTATGAAGCGAATGTAACTGCCTTTAATGCGGCGAAGTCGATCTTCTCTAAAGCATTACAAATTGGCAAATAACAATTGAACTATTTCATCTCAGTTGGGAGGGGAACAAATGATACAGAATACGATGCTAAGCCCGTTGAACGTCATTCAACCGGCACAATCATCTGCTTCGAATAAACCAGCGACTCCTGCAGAGTCGATTAAAAATTTCGGTGAATATTTGCAAGATGCTATAGATAGCGTGTCTCAACAAGAACAAAATGTTCAAAAAACAAACGATAAGTTTTTACTCGGTGAAGTTAACGTTGATGAAGTGATGATGACTTCAGAACAGGCGTTGTTAAGTCTTCAGCTTACGTCACAAGTCCGAAATAAAGTGATTGAGGCTTACCAAGAGATTATGCGAACGCAACTTTAATCGTACTCTTTATCCAGCAAAGTTTCGGGTGAGGTGACATTGTGAACGAAAGAATCACCCAATATCGAGATAAAATCACTCAATATTGGAATAAATTTAACAGAAATCAAAAAATATTGCTGATCTCAACATTGTCAATTATCGTCATTGCAATTATTGTCATGACTATTCAATTTTCGAAGACACAATATGAGGTCGCATTTAAAGATTTAGATTCAAAAGATGCAGCTGGAATTATGGAGTATTTAGACTCGAATAAAATTCCTTATCAGCTTAGTGCAGACGGAAAAAGTATCTCTGTTCCAAGCACAGATGCTGCAAGAGCAAAAGTTGATGTCGGGTCTCAAGGCATCATTCAAAATGGATCGATTGGTTTCGGTGCTTTTGACAAAAGTTCTTCAGCAATCGGGATGACCGACAACGAGTTTAATGTGAAATATAACAGTGCACTCAACGGTGAAGTTGAACAACTGTTAGAACGGATGGACGGAATCGAAAATGCTAAAGTGCTTATTAACCTTCCGCAGGAAAGTGTCTTTGCAGGAATGGAAGATCAAGAGAAAGCTTCTGCTTCCGTAGTCCTTACATTTAAACCAAGCTACCGCCCGGATCAAGAAGCCATTGACGGCTATTACAATTTGGTCAAAACAGCGATTCCGCACTTGCCCATTGAAAATATCACTATTTCTGATGAAGAAACAGAACTGCTCCCTAGTGAAAAAGGGGGAAGTAATGGTGGATCGATAGCAAGTGCTGTACAAGAAAATTTACAGCTTCAGAAGAAATTCGAAAATGATGTTCGTCAAAATGTCAGACAGTTTTTGTCCCGTATTATAGGTCCAGATAAAGTTGACGTTCTAGTAGCATCGAAGCTTAATTTTGATCAAAGAAATACGAAAGAACAGCTCGTAGAGCCTGTTGATAAAGATAACATGAAGGGCATTGAGATTAGCGCCCAAAAGATCCAAGAGTCCTACACGGGTAAATCAAATCCGAATGGTGGTGTTGTCGGAACAGGTTCAGGAGCAGTGCCTAACTATCCGAGTAATTCTTCTTCTGGTGATACCAATTCGGAGAAATTGTCCGAAACGATTAACTACGAAGTCAATCGGATTACGAACGACATTATCGCTAGTCCATATACCGTTAAAGATTTAACGATTAATGTAGCAGTTGATCCGCCTAATGGGCAAAATGCAATCGATCAAGCGACACAAGATGCAATTAAAAACATTTTGGTGAACATTGTGCGAGCTTCCCTTGCTGATTCTGGTGTTACATATACAGACGCGGATCTAGCTAAGAAAGTTTCGGTGTTCTCTCAAACTTTTAATGGAGCAAATGTTGCAACAACAGGAAGTATATGGTCTAACAAGCTTTTGTGGGGCATTGGAATTGCTGCGCTTGTTCTAATAGCGGGTGGAGGATTCTTGATTGCTCGCCGCCGCAAACAGAAGCAACAATTCGAAGAGGAGTTGCCGCTCACCGCTCCAGTTGAATTCCCGTCCATTAATTTGGACAGTGTGACGAATGAAAGTCAAGTACGCAAACAATTGGAAGTATTGGCGAAGAGAAAACCTGACGAATTCGTCAACTTGCTGCGTACATGGCTTGCAGACGAATAGAGGTGAAATAAGTGGCCAAAACGACAAGTCAGGGATTAAGCGGAAGGCAAAAGGCGGCGATTCTGCTTATTACTCTGGGACCAGAAGTATCTGCACAAATTTTTAAACATTTACGAGACGACGAGATTGAACAGCTAACTTTAGAGATTGCAAACGTTCGTAAGGTGGACAGCGCAGAGAAAGAAATGATTTTGTCTGAATTCCACCAAATCTGTCTCGCTCAAGAATACATATCTCAGGGCGGTATTAACTATGCCAAAGAGATCTTGGAGAAAGCGCTTGGCCATCAGAAAGCAGTTGATGTTATTAACCGCTTGACGGCGACACTTCAAGTGCGGCCGTTTGATTTTGCGCGCAAGGCAGATCCAAACCAAATTTTGAACTTTATTCAGAACGAAAATCCACAGACGATTGCACTCGTACTGTCCTATTTGCAATTTGAACAGTCAGCAGCTATTTTATCATCTTTGCCTCAGGAGAAGCAGGCTGATGTTGCACGCAGAATTGCTGTGATGGACAGTACATCGCCGGAAGTCATTAATCAAGTTGAACGTGTGCTTGAACAGAAACTTTCTGCGACAGTTACTCAAGATTACACGATCGCTGGAGGCATTGAATCCATTGTTCAAATTTTGAATGGTGTTGACCGAAGTACGGAAAGAACAATTTTGGATTCTCTTGAAATTCAGGATCCAGAACTTGCTGAAGAAATTAAGAAGCGTATGTTTGTATTCGAAGATATTGTCAATATCGACAATCGTTCGATTCAAAGAATTATCCGCGATGTCGAGAACAGCGACTTGCAGCTTGCGCTTAAAGTGGCTAGTGAAGAGGTTCGCGATGCGATATTCAGCAATATGTCCAAACGTATGGCCGAAACCTTCAAAGAAGAGATGGAATATATGGGGCCTGTGCGGCTTCGTGATGTTGAAGAAGCTCAGACTCGTATCGTAGCTACGATACGCAGATTGGAAGAAGCCGGAGAAATTATTATAGCTCGCGGTGGAGGAGATGACATCATTGTCTAATTTGATTAAATCTTCCTACTATGTTCCGGTGGAAGTGCTTAAACAACTGAATTTAGGGAAATATTACGGCTCTGAATCTGATGAAGCGAGTCAAGAAACCGATAGCCTTATCACTGAGAAAGCTTTTATTGATGAGGAAACGGAGAAAGTTAAAACAGAAATACTAAAAGATGCACAAGAGTTTGCCGAAAGACAAGTACGCGAAGCCTCTGAAGAAGCTGAACGGATTCTGGAAGAGGCGAAATCGCAAATCGAACTCTGGTGGCAAGAACGAAGAGAACAAGATGAACATCTGATTGAAGCACTCAAAGCTGAAGGGTTTGAAAAAGGTTATGAAGAAGGCAGAATCGAAGCCCAGAAATCGCTCCAAGCGAAAGTGAACGAGATGATGGAAGAAGCTCAAGAAGTTCTTAAGCATGCGTATCAAGTTAAAGAACAAATTATTCAAGAAGCTGAACCTTTTCTCGTTGAACTAAGCAGCGCGATTGCAGAAAAGATTATAGATAAGCAGCTTAGCATCGAACCCGAATATGCTATTGAGTGGATTAAAAGCCACCTATCCCGCAAACGGGAGCAGGGTGTGATTACGCTTTGTGTATCCCCGTCGCAGTTTTCGTTTGTGCACGCGGCACGCGAAGAATTGAATCTGGCCATTGATTCTCAAGCCGAGCTTCAAATTATTCCGGATGCTAGTGTGAAGGATCGGGGATGTGTTATCCGGTCATCTTTCGGTAGTGTTGATGCGAGAATAGACACTCAACTGACAGAAATTAAGAAAGAATTGTTACGGATCGCACTGCAAAGCGAGGAGCGTGAGGATCAGAATGAAGGTGCTTAACTCACAGCGCTATATCGAACATTTACAGCATGTTGATCCGGTTCGTATCAACGGTAAAGTGACGCAAGTTATTGGATTAATGGTGGAATCAGAAGGTCCTGATGCGAGTATCGGCGATCTCTGTTATATATACCCCACTAAATCTACGAAGCCTCTTCAAGCAGAAGTTGTAGGCTTCCGAGATAATAAAGTTCTTCTCATGCCATTAGGTGAGCTTCAATCGATTGGACCTGGATGCGATGTAGTAGGAACAGGCAAACCTTTGTCTGTTCAGGTTGGCTCAGAGCTTCTTGGTAAAGTGCTTGATGGACTAGGTCAGCCTTTAGACGGTTCAGTGATTCCATCACGAATGAATCATTTATCGACGTTTAACACTCCTACTAATCCGCTTAAGAGGCCGCGAGTTCAAGAGCCTATAAGCATTGGAGTTAGAGCAATTGATGGTTTGTTAACGATTGGTAAGGGACAGCGCGTTGGTATTTTTGCAGGTTCTGGTGTGGGTAAAAGTACACTGATGGGGATGATTGCCCGTAATACTTCCGCAGATGTTAACGTCATCGCTCTAATCGGTGAACGGGGCAGAGAAGTGCTTGATTTTATAGAACGTGACTTAGGTCCTGAAGGATTAGAACGTTCTGTAGTCATTGTTGCTACTTCCGATCAACCGGCGTTGATTCGAATAAAAGGGGCGCTCATCGCGACGACGATTGCTGAGTATTTCCGAGATCGCGGATTAAATGTCATGCTTATGATGGACTCGGTGACTCGCTATGCAATGGCACTGCGTGAAGTGGGGCTTGCTGTTGGCGAACCTCCTGCAATGCGCGGGTATACACCATCTGTATTTGCTAGTTTGCCTAAGCTGCTGGAACGTGCCGGGACAGGCCCGAAAGGTTCCATTACTGCGTTTTATACCGTGCTTGTTGACGGTGATGATATGAACGAACCGATTGCGGATGCGGTGAGAGGGATTTTGGATGGTCATATTGTTCTAAATCGTAATATCGCGAATAAAGGTCATTTTCCAGCTATCGATATTTTGCAAAGCATAAGCCGTGTAATGAAGGATATAGCACCGGAAGAACAGATTGAAGCGGCGGACAATTTAAAACGATTGCTTGCTGTGTATCGAGATTCTGAAGATCTTATTAACATCGGGGCTTATCAACACGGTTCGAATGCAGAGATTGATGAGTCGATGGAATACATTCAGAGGATATGGGATTTTACGAAACAAAAAGTGAATGAAAAAGTGACACTAGAAGAAGTTCAGGAACGTTTGATCTCAGAGTTTACGAGGAGATGAACCGCTAAAGTATGAATTTCCAGTATACCTTTCAAAAAGTAGTAGACCTGAAAACAAACGAGAAAACTCAGGCTGAATGGCTTCTCTCTAACGCGATTGGCAATCTTCAGGCAGAAGAACAATCGCTTCATCAGTTCATTATGAATCAAAATCAAATGATGCAGACATTGCAATCTGCGATAGAGAGTAAGGCGCCGGCAGCTGAAATTCAAGAAATTCAAAGGTATATAGACTATTTAGAGCAGTGCATCGCTAAGAAACGTCGTGATGTAGATCGCGCTCAAATAAATGTCCAGAAAAAACAGGCGTATTTGACAACAAAAGTGCTCGATGAGAAAGTTTGGCTTAAATCGAGAGAGAAGGCGAAAGAGAAATTTCAACATGAAATGCTCCTCCGAGAACAAAACGAACTGGATGAACTAGCGGCAGTACGTTTTGCGATTAAAGCGAGGTAGAAAGAGAACGCAAATTGTAATTTTGTTTTTCCTCGAAGGAGGGATTGTAGTGGCACGAGCCGATTTAGGTAAAGAGATAGAGGAATCAGGCGGAAAATTTGAAAAGTTTTTGTTTTTTGTAACACCGATTATATTTACAGTTGTTCTGCTTGGCGTGTTGCTCACTCTATTTAATGTAGATATTCGAAATGGTTTGCTCGATATGGCAAATAAAATACCAGTCGTTAAAAATTTTGTGCCTGATTCTAAAGATAAGAAGGGACAAAAGGCGGTAAACCAAACAGAGAGCAAACAATCTGACAAAGATACGATTAAAAATTTACAAGCGAAAATAGCGGAGCAAGATCAGCAGCTGAAAGAGGCCAAACAGGCTAGCACGAATCAAGAGTCTGAGCTCGCTAAATTGAAAACAGAAAATGAATCCTTGAAGCAACAAATGAACGGAGCAACCGATACAAATGTCGATCCATACCAAGAACAAGTTAAGCAGCTCGCTAAAATGTATGCTGACATGCAGCCGAGTAAAGCAGCTCCAATCTTAGAAAGTTTAACAATGGATGAATTGGTACAGATCTTAAGTGCAATGAAAAATGATGAGCGTATTGGTATATTAGAAAAAATGAATCCTGATATCGCAGCAGCAGCAACGATGAAGTTAAAGGATGCTAAAACTTCTGACAACTTAGCGATTGCAGCTCTGCAGTCTGAGCTTAAGAAAAAGCAAACAAGCTCAAATAGCGTTAAACCGACTCAAGCTCTCGATCAAGCACAGCTGAGTCAAACATTCGCTGGAATGGCACCGGAAAATGCGGCTGCTATATTGCTTCAGACATACAAAATGAATAGTGAGAAAGCGCTCGTCATTTTAAGTTCAATGGATGATGCGACTCGTGGAAAAGTATTAGAAGAAATTTCAAAGAATGATGCGGCTACGGCAGCGCAGCTCGTAAACAAATTGATGGGAACGAAATGATGACATAAGGAATTTGCTGTGAAGCGTGTTATGAAAGGAGGTGAATAAGAAAATGTCCTTTACATTACCGAATGTTGGAACAACAAGTTCTGCCGGAAGTCAAACGGTGAGTTCAGCCGGGAAAACAGCTGCAGCAGGCGGATCAGCTGCTCCATTCAATCAAACGCTCACTCAAATAATGGGCGGAAATGCAGATGGATCTTCATCCGACTCTGTGACTAGCTTGTCTCTTCTAGAGGGACTTCAGTTACTTGCTTTACTTGGAGGAGAATCGAAAGCGACAGATGGGAAGGCAGATGGAACAGCCCAAGATGCCGATGCTCTTCTGGTTCATATGTTCTCTGAACTGCAGAAACTGGATGACACCGTAGCGAACGATCCTTCCTTACTAGCTGCATTGCAAGGATGGCTTCAGCAAGTGAATGCACTTCTTTCTTCTAATGGTCAAGGAATGGATAGCAGTGCTGAGCAAGCTAGTGCATCAACGTTGACGGTACTTTCTGAAAATCCAACAACCGTACGTTTTGCGGTTCAGGATGGTTTAGCACAGTTAGTTCAAATGGCTCAGCAAGGTTCTGTTACTACAGAAGAACAAACCGAAATTGCTTCGCTCTTGCAATCATTTGATAACATCATGCAAAAGGCAGTAGATCAAAAAGGCACTTCTAAAGTAAACGGACCGGTCATTTCGAATATTTTGCAAAATGCAAATGTGCAAAATGCTCCAGTTCATACAGACCAACATCAAACGGTTGCAGCGCAGAACGGTTCAGCAGCATCAGGGTTATCCGTTCAGCAATTGAACGCATCTCAAGTACATACACAAGCAGCCGAAGGAGTTCAGCTGGCAGCAGGTTCTGATAAATCTAATGATGGATCTCAGCTAACTGAAACTTCTGGTGTGAAAGCAGAGAATATTGGACAAAGCAATATACCTCAGCAACATATTATTACTGCTGGACAACTTGCTCTCAGCGATACTGGGACAGCACCTGTTAAACCGGCAACGCCGCAAGTTCATGTGCAACGATTCGCTCAAGAAATGAGCGGTTTTGTTGTTAACAAATTGGACATTGTTAAGCTGAACGGTATTTCTGAGGCTACCATCTCACTTCGTCCAGAACATCTTGGTCAAGTTGATGTCAAAATTACGATGCATAACGGACAGCTCGTTGCTCAGTTCATGACTGATAATGCAGCGGCAAAAGATATGCTCGAACAACAGATGAGCGGGCTTAGAGCAACGCTTCATTCACAAGGCATTCAAGTGGACAAGCTCGAAGTGACGCAGAACCAATCGCTTTCATCTCAAATGTATCAAGATGGGCGTCAGCCAGGAAACGGACAGCAACAAAATCGTCAGACGAATAAAAATCGTGGGGAGCAATCAGAAGATGCACTCACGGTTCTTGAACTGAGTGAGGAATGGAATGAGTGGATCAGACAGTCTGAGCTGGGCGGAATTGACGATCAAGAGCTAGGAGGCTCATTTGCTGCTAAAGCTTAATAGCTGACTGCAAAACAATAGGAGGTGATCATGTGGCTTCTTCAGATAGTATAGTATCAACTAGCAACATTTGGCCCAATTACTCCGCTCAGAACGTACAGAAGGCAAGCGCCAAAAAAACAGAACTCGGACAAGATGAGTTTTTGAAGCTACTCGTTACACAGATGCAATATCAAGACCCGCTTTCGCCGATGGATAACACGCAATACATCGCGCAATTGGCACAGTTTTCATCGTTAGAGCAGCTTACTAAGATCTCATCTCAAATTACCGCATTAGGACAAGACTTGGGCAATGCGTCGGGATTGATTGGCAAAGAAGTCACTTGGCTCACAAGCGGTGATGCACCAGTCGAGAAGAATGGTGTAGTAGGTTCGATCATCGTAAGTGACGGTAAACTTGCCGCACAGGTTGGAAGTGACTTAGTACCTCTGGACTCAATTAAAAAGATTGGTGATACGAGTTCATCTGCAGCAGGTACTGGAACGAACGGAGCGGCTACACCATGAATGAACGTTTGACGGTGGGGCAACTATTCCCCGGGAAAATTCCGTCATCCATGCTTCGCCCGAAAACACAATCAGCCTCATCAGAAAAAACGGATAGTACGTTTAGACATGTACTTGATGAGTATGTTGTTAAGTTCAGTAATCATGCAGCTAAGAGATTAGAACAGAGAGGATTACAGCTCGAGCCCGAGCAGTTGTCTAAGATTGAATCTGCGATTGATAAAGCGGCTGCTAAAGGAGCAAAGGAATCTCTTATTTTGATGAAAGACATGGCGCTCATTGTCAATGTGCAAAAACGTACAGTGGTGACTGCTATGGATGGAGATACAATGAAAGACAATATTTTTACTCAAATTGATAGTGCAGTTATTATTGCTTAAGCTAGCTGGCCCGAACTGGAGAGCTAGGGGGCCGCTGATCGACGGATGCGGTCACATTCAAACGAATTAAGGAGGAGTAACGCGGATGTTAAGATCTATGTATTCTGGTGTTTCAGGGATGAAAGGCTTCCAAACGAAGCTTGACGTTATTGGTAATAACATTGCAAACGTGAATACGGTAGGCTTTAAAGCTGGTCGGGTTATGTTTAAAGACATTCTCAGCCAAACGACTGGTGGTGTTACAGCACCTCAACCCGGAACAAAGGGCGGTGTGAACGCAAAACAAGTGGGACTTGGGGTTCAAGTTGGATCCATTGACACAATGCACATGGCAGGCAGTGCGCAAACGACCAATAATCCAACCGATTTGCGTATCGATGGAGATGGATTTTTTGTTGTTAAACTAGATGACAACCAGCAAGTTCCTTACTTAACTCGTGCTGGTGATTTTCATATTGATGCTGAGAGAAACCTGGTTACTTCAGACGGTTTGTTAGTTTGTGATGAGAATGGAACACCAATCACACTTCAATCTAATACTGTATCTTTTTCTATCAGTAATGATGGATCAATCATTGAGACAGATGATACAGGTCAAGCTAATGTAAACGTTAGAATTGGTGTGGCGAAAGTGGCTAACCCTGAAGGTCTTGAAAAATTAGGCGGCAATTTGTACCGCACAACGCTGAATGCTGATAATCGTCCAGACCTTGGCGGCGGCGGCTGGGTTGCTAATGATTCAACATTAGGCAGTGGCGCAATCATTTCAGGTCAGCTTGAAATGTCCAACGTTGACTTAACAAGTGAATTTACTGAAATGATCGTCGCTCAGCGCGGTTTCCAAGCGAACTCCCGGATAATTACGACTTCTGACGAAGTGCTTCAGGAAGTTGTCAATCTGAAACGATAATGACTAAATAATGGAGGAGGAACTCCTCCTCCTTATTTCTCAGGAGGATCGTTATGATCTTAGTAACGCGTATAAACGGTTCGCAAATGTGGCTGAATGCGCTCCTCATTGAAACCGTTGAAGAATCACCTGATACATACATTACTTTGGTTAATGGCAAACGAATTATCGTGCTTGAAAAGGCTGCTGAGGTTATTTCACTGGTGAAAGAGTACAACAAAGATATCGGAATACATGCAGCAACTATTAAAGTGCAGCAGCAGATGGAGGAAAGCTCATGATGAAGAGAATGGCACCATGGCTAATTACGATATTATTGGCCATTACACTCATTGCTCTAGCTTCATTTCTTTTAATTAATAACAGTCTTAATAAAAATAATTCTGAAACAGCAGGCAAAGAAACGAAAAAAACGATGATTTCAGCAGACAAAATTGTTGAAGAAACATCTGAAATTACAGATATCAAGACAAATTTGGCAGACTCGAATTATATTATTTCGATTAGCTTGGCGTTCCAATTAGACAGCAAAAAATCTAAAGAAGAGTTCGAAAAAATTAAAGAAATAAAAGTGAAACCGCTCATTATTAAAACATTGGCCGATACGAAGCCAGAAGAACTGAATGGTGCAAATGGCAAAGATCAATTTAGCAATAAGCTGCTCAATTTGGTTAACAAAACGCTCCCGTCGGGGAAATTGACACAAATCGATATTACGAACTTTATTCTGTCACCACTGTAATACAACTTAATTATATCGATTGGAACATTCTACAATGGGGGTGAGATAATTTGGTAGATGTATTATCGCAAAATGAGATTGACGCCCTGCTGGCCGCTCTCTCTTCCGGTGAAATGGATGCTGAAGAACTTAAAAAGGAAGAAACTCAGAAGAAAATACGATCCTATGATTTTAAAAGAGCGGTACGGTTTTCCAAAGATCATATTCGGAGCTTAACCCGAATTCATGAAAACTTTGCTCGCTATCTCACTACCTATTTTTCTGCTCAACTTCGTACCTTTGTCCAAATTAATGTTGTGCAGGTGGAGCAGCTTCCTTATGACGAATTTATTCGATCCATTCCAAAAATGACTATTCTGAACATTTTTAATGCTGAACCATTAGAAGGAAGAATGGTACTAGAGGTTCATCCAAATGTAGCGTATGCGATGGTAGATCGAATGTTAGGCGGAACAGGTAACGCTCCTGCGAAGTCAGGTACTTTGACAGAAATAGAAACTATGATTATGGAAAGGATTTTTAGCGGTGCTTTCGACAGCTTGAGAGAAGCTTGGAAGACAGTCTTGGACATGACGCCAAGAATGGAAGCACTCGAAACTAATCCGCAATTTATGCAGATCGTTTCGCCGAATGAGACGATTGCACTTATTTCACTGAGTACGAAAATCGGCGATACATCGGGTATGATCAATTTATGTATTCCGCATGTCGTCATTGAACCAATTATGTCCAAGCTTTCTGTGCATCATTGGTTCGTATCACAGAAGAAATCACGTGCACAAGAAGAGGTAGACGCACTTAAAGAGCGTGTAAGCAAAGCCAAATTGCCAATTGTCGCGGAGCTAGGAGAATCTGAACTATCTATCGCAGAATTTTTAGGATTGTCTGTGGGTGATGTTATTACGCTCAATAAATCGGTTGAAGAAGGACTTTCTATTAAAGTTGGCGACAAATTAAAATTTATAGGCAGTCCGGGTACAGTAAGGGAAAGAGTTGCAGTACAAATTGATGAAGTTGTCAGCGAAGGAGTTGAAGAACTTGACGAGTAAAGATTATTTGTCCCAAGAGGAAATTGATGCGTTGTTAAATCAGTCAAATGACAATACAGCTTCAAGCCCAAGCGAAGCAGCGCTGGATTTGACTCCGCTAGAACGCGATGCGCTTGGTGAAATTGGAAATATTACATTTGGCAGTGCGGCAACAGCTCTATCCACTCTTCTCGGTAAAAAAGTAGATATTACTACGCCGAAAGTATCTCTTATTACTCGGGCCCAGTTCGAAGATGAATTTCCAAAACCGCATGTAGCTGTTCATGTAACGTATGTTGATGGTTTTGAGGGAATTAACTCACTGGTCATTAAAACGAGGGACGCTCAAGTCATTGCAGATCTAATGCTTGGCGGTGAAGGTAATGTTGAAGAAAGCGAATTGAACGAAATTCATATTAGTGCTGTTCAAGAAGCGATGAATCAAATGATGGGTTCATCTGCGACGTCAATGTCGACGATCTTTAATAGATTCGTAAATATTTCTCCTCCTGGAATTGACATTTTGAATTTAGAAAGCGGAGAAGGGGTCAGTAACCTGCCGCCAGATGAGTCTTTGATTAAAATATCATTCAGACTCACAATTGGCGATTTAATAGACTCGACTATTATGCAGCTGTTACCTATTAAATTCGCCAAAGATATGGTGAATTCACTCATGTCTGGAACAAGCGAGCCAGAACCTGCTCCAGCTAAGAAGGAAGCAGCGGCTGCTCAAGAAGCGCCAGCGCGTCCAGTTCAAAGTGAGCCGGCTCAACCAACTTATAGTGCGCCTGATCCGCATTATCCGCCTGCAGCGGGGGTCCCGCAGCAACCGCAATATGCGGCGCCGCAGCATTATGGGGCAGTACCAAGCCGTAATGTGAATGTTCAACCTGTCCAGTTTGCAAACTTACAATCTGGTACATTTGGAAATATTGATGAAAATAATTTGAATTTATTGATGGACATTCCCCTTAAAGTCACCGTAGAATTAGGTAGGACCCAAAAGCAAATTAAGGATATCTTGGAATTATCACAGGGGGCAATTATCGAACTAGACAAGCTCGCCGGGGAACCTGTCGATATTCTAGTAAACAACAAGCTGATTGCAAAAGGTGAAGTTGTCGTCATCGATGAGAATTTCGGTGTTCGCGTAACAGATATCGTCAGCCAATGGGACCGAATTCAAAAATTACAATAAAGTAAGGTTAGGGAGGATTTTTAATCAATGGCAAACCGAATTCTAATCGTAGATGATGCTGCATTTATGCGTATGATGATCAGAGACATTCTAACAAAAAACGGGTATGAGGTAGTTGGTGAAGCTCAAGATGGGTCACAAGCTATCGAAAAGTTCAAAGAACTGAAACCTGATTTGATTACAATGGACATTACAATGCCTGAGATGGACGGGATCGCAGCGCTAAAAGAAATTAAAAAACTCGATCCAAATGCAAAAGTGATTATGTGCTCAGCAATGGGACAACAAGCAATGGTAATCGATGCGATTCAAGCAGGGGCCAAAGATTTCATCGTAAAACCGTTCCAATCGGATCGTGTTATTGAGGCAATAAATAAAACTCTAGGCGTGTAGGTTAAGGTTATGCCCAAAGAACAAACACCAACTGGAATGGTAGACACATCAGGATACATATGGAATTTAGTTACAGTGATCGTTGTCCTAGCCATTATTATTTTTGCTATCGTATTTTTAATTCGATTATTAGGTCAACGGGGTCGGAGTATGACAATGAATCGTTCTATTCGCACTCTTGGAGCGGTAGGACTTGGACCAAACAAATCGTTGCAAGCCATTGAACTTGGGGGCAACATTTATGTTGTCGGAGTTGGTGAGGATATTAGTCTCATTGATAAGATTTCGGATCCAGGCGAAGTGGCTAGCCTTATTGCAGCTTTAGAACAAGAAGCGGCGGGACAGCGAATTTCGCTATCGCCGCTGCTTGATAAGTTGGCAAACCGGTTTCGCAAGCAGGAGCAATCACAAGAAATGGAAATCGATGATTCGATATCGTTTCATGAAGTTTTTGAATCCAAGCTTCGCCGGATGCCCAATCGGAAACAAAAAATGGAAGAATTATTGATTGATGATAATTCGGAAGATCGGTTGAGGGATCCATGAAAAAAAAGCTCATTTTAGCTTCTCTTCTATTTGTAATCATCAGTGCATTTGCCGTTACTGCTGCATATGCGGATCCCATACCTAACATTGGTATTCAAATAGGAGATACAGGCGATAAACCAAGCACAAGCTCGCTTTCTATTATTTTACTAATCACCGTTATTAGTGTTGCTCCAGCGTGCTTAGTATTGATGACGAGTTTTACACGTATCGTAATCGTTCTTAGTTTTGTACGTTCAGCGCTCGGGACGAACCAAACACCGCCTAACCAAGTTCTTGTCGGTCTAGCATTGTTTTTAACTTTGTTTATTATGACTCCTACTTTCACAAACATCAATCAGGTGGCAATACAACCGTATATTAAAGGAGACATAAGTCAGTCCGCAGCACTGGAGAAGGCGTCCGTTCCGATGAAAAAGTTTATGTTCTCTCATACGAGAGAGAAAGATTTACTCCTTTTCATGAAATATACGAAAATGGAAAAGCCAAAGAGCTATGAAGATATCCCGCTCACTGTTATGATCCCGTCATTTGCAATTAGTGAGCTGAAGACTGCGTTCCAAATGGGCTTTATGATCTTCATACCTTTCTTAATAATTGATATTGTTGTTTCAAGCACGCTGATGGCAATGGGGATGATGATGTTACCGCCAGTCATGATATCTTTGCCGTTTAAAATTTTGTTGTTTGTGCTCGTCGATGGCTGGTATCTTGTCGTCAAATCGTTGCTGTTGAGTTTTAACCCGGGTTAAGCGCAAACAACACGAAATGCTTTTTGTATCAAAGATGCTTCCTGATTAGAGGAGAATGGGCATGACTTCGGAGTTTATTATAGGTTTAGCTGGACAAGCGGTCTATACGGTTCTTAAAGTTAGCGCACCTATGCTGGTCCTAGGTCTTCTAGTAGGTTTAATTATCAGTATTTTTCAAGCGACAACTCAGATCCAAGAACAGACGCTTGCATTTGTACCGAAAATTGTTGCAGTACTTTTAGCGCTCTTACTATTTGGGCCATGGATTTTAACCACTTTGGTGGACTTTACTTATAATATTTTAAACAATCTATACAAATTTATCGGATAGGCTGAAAGCGAATGAACATGTTGCTGCAAAGCTTCCCAGTCTTTTTGTTGATTTTTTGTCGAATCACATCGTTTTTTGTTGTCGTTCCGATCTTTTCCACTCGTGGGGTGCCTAGAAGTTTCAAAGTCGGATTGGCCGCTGTATTGGCACTGATCGTAACGATGGTTTATGGTTCACATCAAACCGTTCCTACGGATCTAAGTTACATTTTGGTTATCTTTCGTGAAATCATAATCGGTTTGTTACTAGGATTTGTCGCCTATCTGATGTTTGCGGTAGTGCAGACGTCCGGTGCCTTTGAAGATTTACAAATCGGTTTAGCGATGGCCAATGTAATAGATCCTATGTCGGGTACATCGGCTCCGCTCTTTGGTAACTTTAAATATATGTTTGCCGTGCTGCTTTTCTTAATTATGAACGGTCATCATTATTTATTGGATGCCATTATGCGAAGTTATGAGTGGATTCCTTTGTCCAATGATTTATTTAAACGAATGTATGACGGAAATTTGGCTGATTTTCTGGTGGAGACATTTAGTCAATCTTTCTTAATTGCTTTACAGGTGTCAGCGCCAATTGTAGTTGCTATGTTATTAACCGACGTTGGGCTCGCCTTTTTAGCGAGAACAGCACCGCAGTTTAACATTTTTTCCGTAGGTGTGCCGCTGAAAATCATTGTTGGTTTATTCATGATGGTGCTCATTGTCCCAAGTTTCTCGTATGTTTTTGAGGAGCTGTTTAACAAGCTGTTCCAAGCGTTGGAGGGACTTCTAGGAACAATTGGTCAAAGGCCGCAATGATTTTGGATGGAGGGAGTCCCTTGCGTTTCAGGTATGTGCTGAACTTGCAGTTGTTTGCTGAAGAGAAGACAGAACAGGCTACACCTAAAAAACGCCAGGATGCACGTAAAAAAGGACAGGTTGCAAAAAGTATGGAAGTCCCCGGCTCCATCATTTTGCTCTCATCCTTTCTCTGTCTTCTAATCTTTAGCCGTTATTTTAAAGACCATTTCGTTCGTTTATTTACGGACGTTTTTTTGCATCGACTGAATATGACGGTCAGTATTGACAATGTAGTCATGATGCTGGGAGAGTATGGAATTCAAATATTACTGATGATTGCACCTCTATTCATTGTGGTCATTGTGATGGCACTACTAGCTGACTACATGATGGTTGGGTTTCTCCTTACCGGAGAGCCGCTTAAAGTGAAGTTTAGCAAGATAGATCCTATTAAAGGATTTAAAAACATTTTTTCACTTCGATCGTTAGTGCAATTTTTCAAATCGGTACTTAAGCTGATTATCATTGGTTATTTGGTGTATTCGATACTATGGCATGAACGTGGAGATATTGCAGCTCTTTCATATATGAATGTGGATGCCATTTTTCAGTTTACGGCTCATCTTACTTTGAATTTAGGGCTTAAGATTGGCGCAGCGTTGTTTGTTTTAGCGATGTTAGATTACATGTATCAAAGATACGAACATGAAAAAAGTCTAAAGATGTCCAAACAGGATATTAAAGACGAGTATAAAAAGATGGAAGGCGATCCGCTTATTAAAGGTAAGATTCGTGAACGCCAGAGACGGATGGCACTGCAGCGCATGATGCAAGAGGTGCCTAAAGCAGATGTCATTATTACGAACCCAACGCACTTTGCGGTCGCAATCAAATATGATGGAACACAAATGGATGCTCCGCAAATTATAGCAAAAGGACAAGATTACTTAGCTTTACGCATTAAAGAAGTCGCCAAGGAACACGGCGTTATCACGATGGAAAATAAGCCGCTGGCCCGCGCATTGTACAACAGGGTAGAAATCGGTGAAAGCATTCCAGCAGATTTGTTTCAAGCGGTGGCCGAAGTGCTGGCATATGTATACAAATTAAAAGGCAAAGTGAAATGATAGGGATCGGAGGCAAAGAGACCATTGAAAATTAAAGATATTTCTGTCCTTGCAGGTGTCATCGGAATTGTACTCATGATGATTCTTCCGATCCCGACATGGCTGCTAGACGTTCTTCTCATTATTAATATTTCGTTGGCATTACTAATATTGCTCGTCGCGATGAATACGAAAGAAGCCCTGCAATTCTCGATCTTTCCAGCGATGCTTCTTGTTACAACGTTATTCCGGCTCGCACTCAATGTATCAACAACAAAGCTTATTTTAGGAAAGGGCGCAGCGGGAGAAGTTGTAGCAACGTTCGGGAGCTGGATTGCTCAGGGACAAATAGCGGTTGGCTTTATCGTATTTTTAATTTTGGTGGTCGTGCAATTCATTGTAATCACCAAAGGTTCAGAACGGGTAGCGGAAGTATCTGCAAGGTTTACACTCGATGCAATGCCTGGTAAACAGATGTCTATCGATGCTGATTTAAACGCCGGTCTGATTAATGAACAACAGGCGCGCGAACGACGTCAAAAAATTGAACGTGAAGCAGATTTCTACGGGGCGATGGACGGTGCCAGCAAATTTGTTAAAGGGGACGCCATTGCTAGTATTATCATCCTGTTAATTAATCTCATTGGCGGTTTTATCATTGGGATCGCGATTCATGGTATGCCGTTTAATCAGGCACTTTCTACTTATTCAATACTGACCATTGGGGATGGACTTGTAAGCCAAATTCCGGCTCTCCTCATTTCAACGGCAGCCGGTCTAATTGTTACGAGGGCTTCATCAGATGGAAGTATGGCTGATGATATAACAGGTCAGCTGTTTACTTATCCTAAACTGCTTTATATTGTTGCCGTAACGATTGCCTTGCTAGGTTTCTTTACGCCAATCCATATCATTACCACATTGCCTCTAGCGATACTGCTTTTAATAGCTGCTAGAAGGATGCAGAAGAATATGGATCGTAAGCAAATTGAAGTCGAACAGATGGAAGAGGAGCAGCAGATAGAAGAAGTGCGCAGTCCTGAGAGTGTCATTAACCTATTGCAAGTCGATCCTATTGAATTTGAATTCGGATATGGACTCATTCCGCTTGCGGATACGCAGCAAGGAGGAGACTTACTAGATCGAATTATTATGATCAGACGACAATGCGCATTAGAACTAGGTATTGTGGTCCCTGTTATCCGAATTCGCGACAATATTCAACTAAAACCGAATGAATATGTCATCAAAATTAAAGGAAATGTCGTAGGACGCGGAGAACTATTACTTAATCACTATTTAGCAATGAGTCCAGGGTATGAAGATGAGTCTGTCAGCGGTATTGAGACGTTAGAGCCTTCATTTGGACTTCCAGCTTTATGGATTGATGAAGCAACTAAGGAGCGAGCTGAAGTTGCCGGCTATACGGTCGTTGATCCGCCGTCAGTTGTCGCAACTCATTTAACGGAGATTATTAAGAAGCATGCTCATGAATTGCTTGGTCGTCAGGAGACGAGAGCACTTGTTGACAATCTCAAGGAAAACTATCCTGTACTTGTCGATGAGTTAATCCCGTCAATTCTCTCGATTGGAGATGTTCAGAAGGTGCTTGCAAAATTGCTTCGTGAAAAAGTTTCGATTCGGGATATGGTATCCATTTTCGAAACGCTTGCGGACTATGGTACCTATACGAAGGACCCTGATGTTCTTACTGAATATGTAAGGCAAGCACTGTCTAGACAAATTACACAGCAGTTTTCCGAGTCAGGGGAGACGCTTAAAGTGATTACCGTCGGCCCGACTCTAGAAAAGAAAATTGCTGAAAGTGTACAGCAGTCAGATCAGGGCTCATATTTGGCTCTTGATCCTGCGTCAACACAGACCGTTTTCCAGAAGCTCACTGAACAAGTGAATAGAATGATCCAATTGGGTCATCAACCTATTATTTTGACATCACCAACGATTCGAATGTATTTGCGTCAAGTGGTTGAGCGAACAATGCAGGACATTCCTGTACTCTCTTATAGTGAGCTTGAGCCAAATGTTGAAATTCAAAGTGTCGGAGTTGTGAATCTATGAGAGTAAAACGATATATCGTTGACACAATGCCCGAGGCAATGCTCAAAATCCGCACCGAACTTGGAAATGACGCGGTTATATTGAGCACGAAGGAACTCAAAACTGGCGGTGTCCTCGGAATGTTTCGTAAGAAGCAAATTGAAGTCATCGCAGCGATTGAGAAGGATGACAATAAGAAAGCGACAAACAAGCAAGTCACGATAGCCCCGAATCTGGCAGTTGCTCCAAGAGCTATTCCTGAAGCTTACCGAAGAACTTCGAGTTTGACGGCTGCAAGCAGGGAGGAAGAAGCAGCGACCTTAGACGGAAGACAGCAGCCTTTCACGCATTCAAAAACGGATGAGCTAGCAGAAAAATCAGCTCTGCAGAGAGACCAGAAACACGATGAATTTCTAACTCAATCTGCCATGAATGAACAAAGGCAGCAATTAAGGTCCCAGCAGGCAGCGGCAGTTGAACAGCCGCCGTCTATCAATACTGGCAATGAGAACAAATTATTTGAAGAGATTCATCAGTTGAAACTGATGATGACTAAACTATCCAAACTGGATCGAGACAATAGGGAGCTTCCTGAATTGTTACAAAAAATTCAGAACAGGCTTAGTCAGCAGGAAATTGATGAAACGCTGATCGAGCAGTGGATTGATACTCTTCTGGTTCGTATTCAAGAAACTGATGCTCAAATGGATGATGGGCAGATTATTTCTCTCTTAAAAGAGGAAATGATCTCTTATTTGCAGCCTCGACTTGTGGGCGGTATTGAACCGAAAAGCCGCATCATTTATATGGCTGGACCAACAGGGGTTGGCAAAACGACTACGATTGCTAAATTGGCTGCTGATCAACTGTTTCGCCTTCGTCGCAAAGTAGGTTTTATAACATCTGATACTTATCGGATTGCGGCAGTAGAGCAGCTTCGTACATACGCATCTATATTAAATGTCCCTCTTGAGGTGGTTCAATCACCAGCTGACTTGAACCGAGCGATGGAGCGGCTTCAAGATTGCGATTTGATCTTGATGGATACAGCAGGCAGAAATTATCGTAATGAAATGCTCGTCTCAGAACTGCAAAGTTTGTTATCCCATCATGAAGACAGCGAGACATACCTTGTTCTTAGTTTGACGTCTAAAATTCAAGATATGAAGACGATCACCGAACATTTCAGTCAATACAATTTGGACAAAGTGATCTTAACGAAATTAGACGAGACAGGAACGTATGGTACCTTATTTAATTTGATTCAAACCTATCCTCTTCATATATCGTATATTACGAATGGGCAAAATGTACCAGATGATTTGCTGCTCCCAGATGCTTCATTCTTTATCGATCTTATTCTAGGAGAAGACTTCAAATGATGGACCAAGCGGAAGCACTACGAAAAATGGTTTCTTCCTTGGACTTGTCCACAGCCTACACACCTGGTCGCCGTGAAGCACGAATACTGGCCGTATCAAGCGGAAAAGGCGGAGTGGGGAAATCGAATTTCACTCTAAATTTTGCGCTCGCTCTTAAAAAAATGGGGCGTAAAGTGCTTGTATTTGATGCTGATATCGGAATGGGAAATATTGATGTACTTATGGGTGTAAGATCCAGGTACAATTTTCTTCATCTTATAAGAGGTGAACAGAAAATTCGGGATATTGTAGAGAGCGGGCCTGAAGAACTATCTTATATAGCTGGAGGATCTGGCCTTACAGAGCTGTTCAATTTATCCGAGTCTGATATTGACTATTTTACTAGGCAGCTTGAAGAAGTATCTAGTGAAATGGACTTTATTATTTTTGATACTGGGGCAGGGTTATCCAAAGAGAATTTGCAGTTTATTACGGCAGCGGATGAATGCTTTATTGTTACAACTCCCGAACCAACAGCGATTACGGATGCGTATGCATTAATGAAAGTTGTCTATGAACTGGAGAAGAAAGTCAATTTCAAGCTTGTTATTAATCGGGCGGCTGATGAAAGAGAAGGAATTCAAACTGCCGATAAGCTATCATTAGTAGCCCGCAAATTTTTGAATTTAGATGTACCTCTGCTAGGTGTAATCAGTGATGATGTCCATGTCATGCAAGCAGTTAAGAAGCAAGTTCCGTTTTCACTAGCTTTTCCGAACAGTCCTGCAGCTCGTGATATTCAGCGCCTGGCACTTCGTTACATGGCTGTCCCGAGTACAACGGATACAGGGACCGTGATGGGAATCAAAGGATTTATGCAAAAATGGCTGAGACGTACAAAATGATTCTTCTGAAATAGGAAATGGGAGTGGAAATGACGTGGCGCCTTATCAAGTTTTGGTGGTCGATGATTCTGCTTTTATGAGGAAAATTATTTCTGATCTGATTGAAAGTGATTCGTCCTTTCGAGTTGCTGGAACTGCGCGTAACGGAATAGAGGCAGTGGAGAAAATCAGCTCCTTAAAGCCCGACTTAGTTACCATGGATGTGGAAATGCCAGATATGAATGGTCTTGATGCTTTGAAGATGATCATGAAGAAGCATCCGCTTCCTGTCATTATGCTTTCAGGTATTAATGAACAGGGAATGCGTGAGACGATCATGGCATTAGAACTTGGAGCATTCGACTTTATTCGGAAACCATCTGTGTCAAGCACTCTTGATATTAAGCAAGTAGGAGAAGCGCTGCTGGAACAGCTTCATGCAGCAATTGACGCAAGGGAGCGTAAAGCTGCTAGAGAAGCAGCGCTGCAACAAATGAAAGTAATACATACCGCTCCAAGTGGTCCTAAAATGATCGATTTGCTTGACTTACATAAACCAGAGGTAACAACGGCTAAAAATAAACCGTTACAAAGTGCAGCTAAAAAAGAACAAGCTGCTCTTAATCACCATTCTGCGCAGGAAGCGAGAACGCAGATTGCAAAAGCGAAAGAAGCACCAAAGAAGAAAGAAGCAAGACAGGATACTTCTCGGAGGGCGAAATCGGTTTTGGAGAGAAAAGATCTAAAGCCGATATCGAAAACGAAGCAGTTACCGTCTGCAACTGCGGCAACTATGGCGACGAAGCATGCAGGTAATATAGAACGATCTGCTGAGTTCACTCAGTTGGTAGCGATCGGTTGTTCAACAGGCGGGCCGAAAGCTCTAAAGACATTATTAGAGCAGTTTCCTGCATCATTCCCTGCACCGATTGTCATCGTTCAGCACATGCCGCCGAACTTTACCAAGTCGCTGGCACAGCGGCTCAATACGTTCAGTCAGCTTGAAGTAGTAGAGGCGGAGGATGGAATGATTCTTCGCAAAGGAACAGCATATATCGCTCCCGGCGGGTATCATTTAACCGTTGCACAAGCAGCGGGCGGGCACTTTGTAGCGTCGTTATCCCAAAGTGCACCGCGTAACGGTCATTGCCCTTCGGTAGATACTATGTTTGAGTCTTTACTGCCTCTTCAATCCTTGAAAAGGCATGTTGTTCTGCTAACTGGAATGGGCAGTGATGGAGCACGCGTCATGAAACAATTGTATGATGCGGGTGTTCATTCTACTTTTGCAGAGAGCGAAGAAACATGTGTCGTCTATGGGATGCCAAGATCAGCTGTTGAACTTCATTGTGTAGAGCATATTTTGCCTCTGCACGAAATTGCTCCAAAGCTTGTACAAGTTGTGAAATAACGTAATGTGATCTCATGAAGGAGGTGTCTCTCGATGGACATGAATCAATATTTATCCATGTTTATTGATGAGTCGAATGATCATCTGCAGTCCTTAAACGAAAATATGCTTCAATTAGAAAGTAATCCGAATGATCTTGGTATCGTTCAAGTCATTTTCCGTTCTGCACATACACTAAAAGGTATGGCTGCGACGATGGGCTTTGAAGATTTGGCTTCCCTGACTCACCAAATGGAAAACGTGCTTGATTTGGTACGCAATGAGAAACTGGTCATGCAAGAGTTTATTTTTGATACTTTATTCAAAAGCTTAGATGCTCTTGAATCGATGGTACAAGATATTACTCAAGGCGGGGAAGGAAGAGCGGATGTCTCCTCTATTGTAGCTGCACTTCAGGCGATTGTACGCGGGGAGCTTGAGGCAGCTGTTACTGTTGAAGCGCCGAGCAGCACAAGTGAACAAACGATTCCGCTAGATGCGATTCAATTGGATGAGTATCAATACTCCGTATTGGAACAATCCATTACAGAAGGCCACCGTGTTCTATATTTGGAAGTTTCTATTCGTGAAGATTCCGCACTAAAAGCAGCCCGTGCATATATGGTGTTTGATGCTCTCGAGCGCTCTGGTGAAGTGGTTAAATCGTATCCTTCAGTTCAAGACATCGAACAAGAAAACTTTGAGCGCAGTTTTTCCCTCTATTACATAACCCAAAAAGAACCTGGTGATCTCGAAAGCATGATTGCTAATATTTCAGAGATTGATCAGGTCAAAGTCGTTTCTTTAGATCATGAATCTTTGAAACAAATGACGCAGCAATCTTCGAATGCAGCTCCTAAAAAGGCTGCGGAACCGAAAGCAGAAGCTGCAGAGAAAGCTAAAGCGTCAGCAGACAGTACATCCGCAAATGCGGCTCCAAAACAAAACAAGCCGAGCGGCAATGCGGCTGCTTCAGCACCTTCACGGACGATTCGCGTAGATATTGAACGTCTTGATGTGCTGATGAATTTGTTCAGCGAATTGTTAATCGATCGTGTCCGCTTGGAACAGCTTGCAAGTGAAATTAAGCGCCAAGACTTAACTGAGACGATCGAGCATATGACGCGTGTTAGCGCTGATTTGCAAAATATCGTATTGAAGCTCCGCATGGTTCCAGTTGATACGGTCTTCAATCGCTTCCCTCGCATGGTTCGTGACCTGGCGAAATCTCTGGATAAGAAAATTGATCTCATTATTACAGGGGCTGAGACAGAGCTTGATCGTACAGTTATTGATGAAATTGGCGATCCCCTGGTCCATCTTCTTAGAAATGCGGTTGACCATGGAGTTGAGTCTGTTGCTGATCGCGTAGCCGCTGGCAAATCAGATACGGGTACGGTTCATTTAAGAGCTTTCCATAGCGGCAATCATGTCTTTATTGAAATAGAAGATGATGGTGCCGGCATTTACAGAGATAAAATTGTAAATAAAGCTCTTAAAAATGGAATTGTTACTGAAGAACAGACAGCTGCAATGAGCGATGAAGAAGTATATCAACTGCTCTTTGCTCCAGGATTTAGTACTGCAGAGGTCATTTCAGATATATCTGGCCGCGGAGTAGGTCTCGACGTTGTTAAATCTAAGATTGCTTCGCTAGGCGGAAATGTAACGATCTTTTCTCAGCCTGGTAAAGGAACGAAATTCTCTGTTCAATTGCCGCTTACGCTCTCTATTATCGCTGCGATGCTCATCAAAATGGGGGATGAGAAATTTGCGATTCCGCTTTCCTCTATTGTTGAGACAGGCGCGATCAAACCGGATGAAATCCGTACCGTTCATGGTACGAAGATGATTGAGTACCGTAATTCACATATTCCATATATTTCGCTCAGCCGTTTCCTTGATGTTCCTAATTACGATGAAACAGGGGAAGAAGAAACGGAAATTGTTGTCATTCGTAAAGGCGATCGTATGGCAGCTTTAGCTGTGGACGATTTTATCGGTCAGAATGAAATTGTTATTAAAAATTTAGGAAAATATTTGCCGCAAATCCAAGGCATATCTGGCGCTACTATATTAGGAGACGGGCAAGTCGCACTAATTATAGACCCTAACAATATTATCAAGTAATCTCATGAATTACTGCTAAATCTAAGGAGGTTTTTCAAGTGGGAGAAGAGTTGAAAGTGATCGTCTTTAAACTAGGTCATGAAGAGTATGGGATTGAGGTTGACAAAGTTCGCAATATTGAACGTATGATGCCAATCACTCGTGTACCTAAAACATTTTCATTTGTAAAAGGCGTTATTAATCTACGCGGAGTTGTTATTCCTGTTATTGATTTACGCGGACGTTTCGGACTTCCTGAAAGTGAATATACAGACCAAACCCGTCTCATTATTGTAGCTGTTAACGAGATGGAAGTAGCCTTCATTGTTGACTCGGCGAACGATGTTATTGATCTGAATAGCGACAGCATTCAAACTCCTCCTGAAGTGGTGGGTGGAGTAAAAGCTAAATATTTAGATGGTGTTGCTAAAATCGGCGAGGATCGCTTGCTAATTATGCTCAATCTTTCAGAAGTATTGAATAAGAGTGAAATTATTCAACTAGAAAGTTTAGAGGACTAAGCTGTGAATCTCTTTAACGACTTTGAGGATCTTAAGTTAGACGTCCTAAAGGAAGTTGGCAATATTGGAGCGGGACATGCAGCAACTGCATTGTCTCGCCTCTTAGGTAAACCGATTGATATGGCAGTTCCCAAAGTTCAAATGCTTCCCTTTGAGCAAATTCCAGATAAGGTTGGCGGGGCTGAGCAAGTTGTTCTAGCAGTTTTCTTTCGTGTTGAAGGTGAGGCGCCAGGCAATTTGTTTTTTATTATGACGCCGCTGGCTGCCAAAAAACTTTTGCACCGATTAGCAGGCCTTGATGTCATTCAAGACGACACCTTCTCTGAAATGGAGCAGTCTGCGCTTGCAGAGATAGGCAACATTCTAGCAGGCTCTTATCTTTCATCACTTGCTGATTTCACGAAGCTGACTATGCTTCCTACGGTCCCGGCATTAGCCATGGATATGGCCGGTGCAATACTAAGTTACGGTTTGCTCCAATTTGGAGAAATGGGGGATGATGCGCTCCTCATCGATACGACATTTTTAGAAGGACATCATGAAGTGGAGGGACAGTTTTTTTTAATCCCGGACCCTCACTCTTTTGATAAAATTTTCGCATCTCTGGGAGTGCCTCTAACGAATGATAGATGAACACAACATTGTAAAAGTCGGAATGGCAGATTTAAATGTCGTACAGAACAGCGGGATTATACGTACGACGGGTCTTGGTTCTTGTGTAGGCGTGACACTGTATGATCCTGCGCTAAAAATTGGGGGTATGGCACATGTAATGCTGCCGTCTTCTGACATTGCTCGCGAAGGCACGCTGAATATAGCAAAGTATGCGGATACTGCGATCCCTGCTCTCTTAGAGCAATTGCAAAAGCTCGGAGCGAATAAAGAGCGAATCGTTGCTAAGATGGCTGGCGGTTCACAAATGTTCACTTTCGCAGGAAGCGGTGACTCGATGAGAATTGGACCGAGAAACGTGGAATCCTGCAAACAGAAGTTAGAACAATTAGGTATACCTGTCCTCGCAGAAGATACGGGAGGTAATTACGGACGCACGATCGAGATGGACTGCAATACAGGCATTTTATTCGTTCGCAGCGTACAGATGGGTGTAAAGGAATTGTAGAGATGAAAGGAAATATTCGCTTTAATATTATTTTCGGCGCGGTTGGTTTAATTTTTACGACAATTATTTCGGCTTCAAACAATCTGCTTACGACTAGTTTGTTGCGCGGACTAATCGCATTCGTCGTATGGTTTTTACTTGCTTTTGCAGTCAGATGGGTTTTTGGTATTTTGGAGACCGATTCACAACATTCTAAAGCAGCTCAGCATCATTCACAGACAACAGAGAGTGATCTCGGATCAAGACTTGACTTGACGACACCTGATGAAAGCGGTGAGTTGAATGAATTGCTAAAATCTCCAGTTGGCAAACAGGCAGGAAGCAATTCGTCATTTAAACCATTAACACCGCCGAAATTAATTTCGACAGCAAGTACAGATCCTGAAGAATTGGCCAAGGCCGTTCGTCACCTTACAGAAAACTAAGGAAGGTGAAAGCTATTGAACGAGCGAAAAACGTCCCATTTGAACTATCCCGACCTGTGGGAGAAGTGGAAGGAACATGGGGATCTGGAAGCAAAGAAGAAGCTCATAGAAAATTATTTATACATTGTAGATTATGTTTCTAGTCGTCTGGCCATTGGACTTCCGCGAAATGTTTCTAAAGATGATCTCGTTAGTAATGGCACAATGGGACTGATTGATGCACTGCATAAATTCGACTATCAAAGAGGACTTCAGTTTGAAACTTATGCTTCATGGCGAGTGAGAGGCTCTATACTAGATGGCTTGCGTCAAGGAGATTGGGTCCCTCGATCTGTCAGAGAAAAAGCGAAGAAGATTGAGGAAGCGTATCAACATCTTGAACAAAAATATTTAAGAACCGTTTCTGACGCTGAAATGTGCGAATATCTCGGAATGACAGAGAAAGAATTTCACCATGTGCTCCAAGAGGTAGCCGTCATGAGTCTATGCTCGTTAGAGGATCCGATTCGAGAGGAAGAATCGGAGACGAGAATGTCGATTCTCGTAGATGAGAAGGCCAGAAATCCGGATTATAAAGTCAATGAATCTTATCTAAAGGAATCTCTAATTAAAGGTATAGAGAAGTTGACGGAGAAAGAACGAATTGTTGTCTCTCTCCTTTATTACGAGGATTTATCATTAAGCGAAATAGCAGAAGTGATGCAATTGTCTCCTTCACGCATTTCGCAGCTGCATTCAAAAGCAATTCTACGGCTGAGAGGAAGTCTAGAAAAACAACGAGACTTACTGCTTCAGAATGACTAATACAGTTTGCCTTACTTTTAAATAGAAATGGAAAGGGGGAATTAATTAATGTCTGAGCAATTTCCACTAGATCAATATTTAAGTATTACTTTTTCTCAAGATAAGAGTATTGCTTATATTCAATTTGTTAAACGCGACGAACAGTTCAAATGCTCGGTGTCAGATCTTGAGCAATTCATCCGAAAAAACGAAGTCATCCATGGTCTGCAGCAAGATACGGTGAAGTGTATTGCTGAAAATCCAGAAGAATACTTTTTTAGCAGAACCCCCATTGCGATCGGCCAAGAGCCGGTAAATGGACAAGATGGCAGCATTCGTATGATTACGGATATTAATGAGAAGGAACATAGGCCGCTAGAGTCAGAGGATGGAAAAGTAGATTACAAGGAGCTTGTTAAGCTCAACAATGTACGTAAGGGTCAATTGATTGCAGAAAGAATTCCGTCAGTTCCGGGTATTAATGGTATCGCTGTAACTGGAGAGCCGATTCCATATAAACCAGGCAAGGAAGCTCAATTTAAAGTTGGCAAAAATGTTGTTGTTAATCCGGAAAATACGGCGATGTACGCTGCAATCGATGGTCTTATTACGAAGACGGAAAAAGGAAAAATTAATGTTTTCCCGATCTATGAAATTAACGGCGATGTGGACTATAGCATCGGCAACATTGATTTTGTCGGAACTGTTGTTATACGCGGTAATGTGCTTACTGGTTTCCGGATTAAAGCAGATGGTGATATTCGCGTCATTGGCGGGGTGGAAGGGGCTGAGCTTGAGGCTGGAGGATCGGTCGAAATTTCAGGAGGCATTATCGGCTACAATAAAGGCTATGTAAAAGCACAACAGAATGTTAAAAGCTCGTTTATTCAAGATGGGCAAGTACAAGCAGGCGGAGATATCATTGTATCACAAAGTATACTCCATTCTAATATTCGTGCTGGCAAAGACGTAATGTGTAATGGTGCCAAAGGGCTTATCGTCGGAGGTAACATTCAGGCAGGGGAGCGAGTGCTCGCAAGAACGGTCGGTAATTCTATGTCCACAGCAACAGTTATTGAAGTAGGGGTTTTACCAGACCTAAGAAATGAGTTGACAGAGCTGCGGGCGCAATTAAAACTGCAAATGGAAAATATGGACAAAACGGATAAGGCGCTGAATCTGCTTGATCAACTTGCTCTATCTGGACACCTTCCGCCGGATAAACTGGCACTGCGCATTAAATTGACGGCTACCAAAAAGTCTAATCTAGCAGAAGAAGCTGCGATCAAAGATCGAATTTTGGCGATTGAAAAAGAGCTTGAAGATGTAGGAAAAGCACGGGTTGATATCATTAATACGATATACGGCGGAGCTAAGATCGTGATCGGCAGATATACAAAATACATAAAAGATCCTGTACAGCGTATCTCTTTCCGTTATAAAGACGGAGATATATCCATGACTGCTTTCTACATGTAATCCTTGATTACACTGGGGTGATGATATGAGTATGAAGCCTGTAGAATTGCAAATTGCAGTACCGCGTACGCACGACGCAGGTCGTCTTCAAAATGAACAGCAGCACAGGCCGATGAATGATCAGCATTTGCTTGCTGGGCAAAATGTGAAGGAGGCCGATGAACTGCGGAGGCGAAGTACTGAAGTGAATGAATCGGTCAACAACTCGATTCGAGAAGATGACAGGCAGCAATCATCACAACAAGGCTCTTCTCATCGTTCACGGAAGCAAGGTCAAGAAGCTGAATCTGATAAGACTGTAAATGCTGCGGAACATCCTTATAAAGGGAAGCATATTGATTTTTCTCTTTAATACATGTTCAACACCAAATTGACATAACAAAAAAGGTGATCATATTGTCTTTTAATGCACCATGGTTCTATATTGTAGTTCTTGGCGCCATAGCCATTGTATACGCTATGAAACTGCCTAAGAAAAATTTAGACACATTCGATTCTGCTGACATCGTTAAGGAAGTGGAAACTACACTCGAACATTACATGTCTGAAATCGAACAAGAAAATGAACAACTTGTAAATTTGATTGGTCAAATGAAACAAGAAACGACAGCCAAACAACTGTCACTTCAAGATCAGGTTACAGAATTGCGTCAACGAGTGGTTACACTTGAACAACAAACCGCACAAGCGGAATCACGCAATCGTATGCTTGAAGCGGCTATGGTTCAAACGGCATCATCGATGGAACAGACTGAGACAGTCGCTGTCCAGGCAGAGTCTCCATCATTAGAAATCGCAACTACCGAAGATACTGCTGCTGAGAAGCACGATACTATAAAAAGCCGTTACCCAGAGCTATTCGACTTATATGAGCAGGGTAAATCGGTTGATTTAATTGCGAAGACTACGGGTCTCCCGCGGGGCGAAGTACAGTTAATTCTACAGCTCGCGAAACAGGAGGTGTCTTTGTGATTAAAAATCGTTCATTTGTAGTGGGGCTCGGAAGCGGTTTGATTATTGGCGCTGTTTTGCTGCAGTTAATGCTTATCGGTCAAGGCCAAGTTCGAGTAGATACGAATCAGGGCGAAGAGCTGATGACGAAGGAACAACTAGAAGAGCAAGCGGCAAAGCTTAACTTAAAAGTGGTTTCTCCTGATGATGAGGGGAGAGCAAATGCGAAAGATACACAGACTGCGAAAGGGAATGAGCAGACGAAGCAGGTAGAAGAACCGAATAAGCCTGCATCACCTGATTCTCCAAAGAGCAGTCAGCCTGTAAACAATTCAGCTGAGCAGCAATCTCCCAAGTCACCTGAAGCGGCGACGAAACCAGTGGCACCAGCCCCGCCAAAGAAAGAGAATAATGTAAGCTACACGATCAAATCTGGAAGTACACTGCAAGATTTAGCTAGTGGACTAGCCACTGCTGGTGTAATCAAAGATAAGGAAGCTTTTCTAAAACAAGCGACCTCGCGAAAGATTAACTCCAAAATACGTGCGGGTTCCTACTCGTTCGTGGCCGGAGAAAAATACAGTTCCATTATTCAAAAAGTTACGACAAAACCGTCTAGGTGATGTAAAATTGCCTTACGGTTTTTTAGTATGAAAATGAAAGTGGAACATCACTGGAAATACGAATAAACTGTGTTGCATCCGCTTTTCAGTTATGGTATATTAATTGACGGTGTTAAAAACACACGCTGATTAATTTCGTTAAGGGTGCTCGTTACATGACGAGTCTTAGCGGAAAATGACGTCAGCGGAGGGATTACACAAAAACCAAAACTTAGGAGGTGCGTGAAGATGGCAGTAATCTCCATGAAACAGCTACTAGAAGCTGGGGTTCACTTCGGTCACCAAACTCGCCGTTGGAATCCAAAAATGGATCGTTATATCTTCACTGAAAGAAACGGTATTTACATCATTGACTTGCAAAAAACAGTCAAAAAGGTAGAAGAAGCTTATAACTTCGTGAAATCTGTTGCAGAAGAAGGCGGCACAATTCTTTTCGTTGGTACGAAAAAACAAGCGCAAGATTCTGTGAAAGAAGAAGCTGAACGCAGTGGTCAATTTTACATCAACCAACGTTGGTTAGGTGGTACGTTGACTAACTTCCAAACCATTCAAAAACGTATTGATCGTTTGAAACAACTTGAAACTTGGGAAGAAGACGGTACATTTACAGTGCTTCCTAAAAAAGAAGTTATCATTCTCCGCAAAGAGAAAGAACGTCTTGAGAAATTCCTCGGCGGAATTAAAAATATGAAAGGCTTGCCTAGCGCGTTGTTCGTTATCGACCCTCGCAAAGAGCGTATTGCAGTTGCAGAAGCTCGTAAACTTGGCATTCCAATCGTGGGTATCGTAGATACAAACTGCGATCCAGATGAAATCGATTATGTAATTCCGGGTAACGACGATGCGATCCGTGCAGTAAAACTTCTTACTGCTAAAATGGCAGACGCAGTGATCGAAGCTAACCAAGGCGAAGAAACAATTGCTTAAGTCGAAGCCGTGGCAAATGATTTGTGATTGAATTAAATGAAAAGGGTGGCTGGTAGGTGTGAAACCTCTCACTGCCCTTTTTTTAAAGTGAAAATGTTTAAAACTAATTTGGAGGGAAATATAATGGCAGTAAGTGCAAGCGCGGTAAAAGAACTACGTGAAAAAACAGGCGCCGGAATGCTTGATTGCAAAAAAGCGTTGGAAGAAGCAAATGGTGATTTGACAAAAGCAGTTGAATTGCTTCGTGAAAAAGGTTTGGCAGCAGCAGCTAAAAAAGCTGGACGCGTAGCAACAGAAGGCGTTGTAGAATCTTACATTCACGCTGGCGGACGTATCGGCGTATTAGTAGAAGTGAACTGCGAAACTGACTTCGTAGCTAAAACAGATCAATTCAAAGAATTCGTTCGTGACATCGCAATGCACATTGCAGCGAGCAGCCCACTGTTCGTTCGTCGTGAAGAAGTTCCTCAAGAAGTGCTTGATAAAGAAAGAGAAATTTTGCGTGCTCAAGCGTTGAACGAAGGCAAACCAGAGAAAATTGTTGATAAAATGGTTGAAGGCCGTATCAGCAAATACTTTGAAGAAAACTGCTTGATGGACCAATCTTTCATTAAAGACCCAGACAAAACGATTGCAACTCTTCTTAACGAAAAAATCAGCACGATCGGTGAAAACATCTCCATTCGTCGCTTTGTTCGTTACGAACTTGGTGAAGGTCTTGAGAAGAAACAAGATAACTTCGTAGAAGAAGTTATGGCACAAGTGAATCAATAATTTTGACTTGTTTTGCGAGTCAATGATGAACATAATATAATAAATAGGAATTAGGATGGAACACGCCCGTGTTCCTTCTTTTTTAAGAGTGGTATGAAAGTGGAGGGTATACAATTGGAACAACCTGTATATAAACGTGTTGTCTTGAAGGTTAGCGGGGAGTCGCTCGCAGGTCAAAATGGGTACGGCATTGATGCGGAAACCATTGCTTCGATTGCAGAACAAGTAAAAGAAGTCGTGGAACTTGGTGTACAAGTAGCGATCGTATGCGGCGGTGGAAATATTTGGCGCGGTATCGCTGGCAGTGCAAGCGGTATTGATCGTGCTACAGCCGATTACATGGGTATGCTCGCAACGGTTATGAACTCGCTCGCACTTCAGGATGCTTTGGAACAAATCGATGTGCCTACTCGAGTACAGACGTCGATTTCCATGCAGCAAATTGCCGAGCCATATATTCGTCGTAGAGCTATTCGTCATTTGGAAAAAGGTCGTGTCGTTATTTTTGCTGCGGGTACAGGTAACCCGTTCTTCTCAACAGATACGACAGCTGCGCTGCGTGCAGCAGAAATTGAAGCAGAAGTGATTCTCATGGCCAAAAATAAAGTTGACGGCGTATACTCTGCAGATCCTTTCAAAGATGCAACTGCTGAAAAATACGACCAATTAACATATTTGGATGTGCTGAATAAAAACTTGGGAGTTATGGATTCCACTGCTTCTTCCCTCTGCATGGACAATGATATCCCGCTCATTGTATTTGCTATTACTGAAAAAGGAAACATTAAACGTGTTGTCCAAGGTGAAAAAATTGGAACGATTGTCAAAGGGAGTGTAGACTAATGCCACAAGAGATTAAGAAAAATGCTGAAGAACGGATGGATAAAGCCATCCAAGCATTGAAACGTGATCTTGCTACGCTGCGTGCTGGGCGTGCGACTCCATCTTTATTAGATCGTATTCAGGTAGAATATTACGGTTCCTTGACTCCTCTAAATCAGCTGGCTAATATAAATACCCCTGATTCTCGCACGCTGTTAATTCAGCCGTGGGATAAATCATCCCTTGCTGATATTGAGAGAGCAATTATGAAATCCGATCTCGGATTGACACCGGCAAATGACGGTTCAACAATTCGTTTGACGATTCCACCGCTTACTTCAGAACGTCGTGCAGAACTTGTGAAATTAACGAAGAAATTCGGTGAAGAAGCGAAAGTCGCTATTCGAAATATCCGCCGTGATGCGAACGATGACATCAAGAAGAAAGAAAAAACGGAAATTTCTGAAGATGAGTCCCGCAGACATCAAGATGATATTCAAAAAGTGACAGACAAATTTATCGCGGAAGTCGATAAAATACTCGCTGCTAAAGAAAAAGAGATCATGGAAGTATAATAGACTTGCGGCCCCTCCAATTGGTGGGGTTATGTCTTTTTTCGTGAACTAGCGTCTGCTGTATATAGGTGGCAATAGAGTTTTATTACCGATCTTTGGGGGAAATGGAATGATCAACAGGCTTCGATCTTGGTGGAAACAAGAACAAAAGCAAACTGAACTGAGCATATCTGCGGATAATATTCCACAGCATGTTGCTATCATCATGGATGGAAACGGGCGGTGGGCCAAAAGGCTTGGATTACCGCGCGTTGCCGGCCACCAAAATGGAATGAAAGCGGTCAAGCGTACGACTATTGCGGCGGATGAGCTTGGAATTAAATATTTAACTTTATATGCTTTTTCGACGGAGAATTGGAAACGTCCGAAGGATGAAGTTGATTTTCTGATGCGTCTTCCTCAAGAATTTCTAAAACTTGAACTAGAAGAACTTATGGAGAAGAATGTAAGGATTCAGATGATGGGGCTCGAAAATAATTTACCACAGCACACGCTTAATGCCATGAATGAAGCAGCTGAACGAACAGCGAACAATACGGGGCTCGTTCTTACATTCGCCCTAAACTACGGAAGCCGCAATGAAATTACGGAGAGCATGAGATCCATAGGTGCAAAGATTGCAGACGGCAGCCTCTCAGTGGATGATATTACGGAAGAGTTGATTCAATCTCATCTGCTGTCCAGCAATTTGCCGGATCCTGATCTGCTTATTCGTACAAGCGGTGAGCTGAGATTAAGTAACTTTATGTTGTGGCAGCTGGCATACAGTGAGCTGTGGTTTACGAATATATATTGGCCTGAATTTAAAAAGAAACATTTAATTGAAGCAGTAGCCGAATATCAGCGGCGTACGAGACGTTACGGAGGATTGTTATAGCGGGGAGGATGTAAGTCGTGAAACAACGTATTACTACTGGAATCATTGCAGGAGGAGCGTTTTTATTACTCTGCCTGCTTGGCGGTCTTTGGTACCATTCGCTCCTTCTAGTTATGGCTTTGATCGGATACTATGAATTTGTACGAATGACGAAGCTCTCCCCGTTCGGAGCTGTTGCAATGATCGGATACGTGGGTGTTCTCATGTTCATTTTCCCTTGGAAATTGCTTCATGTACCGTTGCCGTTTCCTTTGGAACATGGGTTGTGGGTGTTCATGCTGCTGTTTCTTGTTTTTACAGTTACAAGCAAAAATGTATTCAACATCAAACACGCTGCCCTTATGTTTATAGGAATGGTGTATATTGGTGTTGGATTTTCATATATTGCAGAGTCGAGAAATACAGATGATGGACATGGATTATTCTGGACGTTCCTTTTGCTAGCGTCCATTTGGGCGAGTGATGCAGGGGCGTATTTTACTGGTAAATTTATAGGTAAGCATAAGTTGTGGCCGGCAATTAGCCCGAACAAGACCGTTGAAGGCGCCGCAGGAGGAGTTATTATTGCAGTAATTGTTGCAGTCATATTCTCGGTTATCTCACCTGATCTACTCTCTTTTGGCAGAGCGTGTGCAATTGGATTTATCGCTGCTGTCGTTGGACAAATGGGTGACCTTGTTCAATCAGCATATAAACGCGTCTACGACATTAAAGATTCAGGTAACATACTTCCTGGTCATGGAGGGATTTTAGATCGCTGCGACAGTTGGCTGACGGTGTTTCCTTTGATACATATACTTATGTTATTGCCTTATTGATTGTATGATCTAATTCATGAAACCGAGGTGCACAATGAAGAAAATAGCGATCCTTGGATCTACGGGTTCTATCGGTACTCAGACGCTTGATGTAGTGGCGATGCATCCTGAACAATTTCAAGTTGAAGGATTGGCAGCCGGTTCGAATATTGAGTTGCTCCTTGAGCAGGTTACAAAATTTAATCCTAAAAAGGTATCTGTCGCGACAAAAGAGTTAGCTGACCAGTTAAAACCACAGTTGCCAGCAGGGACAAAAATATATTACGGGGATGAAGGATTAATTGAAGTTGCTGCGGAAACGGACAGCGAATTCGTCGTTACGGCAGTCATGGGCAGTATGGGACTTCCTTCCACGTTAGCTGCTATTGAAGCGGGTAAAACGATTGGGCTCGCTAACAAAGAGACGCTTGTAACTGCGGGACATCTCGTTACGGCACTTGCGAAGAAGAAGGGCATTAGGCTGCTTCCGATCGATAGTGAACATTCGGCTATTTTCCAATGTTTGAATGGGGAAGATGCAAGCAGCATTCGGCAAATTACGTTGACGGCTTCTGGAGGTTCGTTTCGCGATTTGACCAGGGAACAGCTCCAGCATGTAACAGTTGAAGATGCTCTCAAACATCCAAACTGGTCGATGGGCTCCAAAATTACAATTGATTCGGCAACGATGGTCAACAAAGGACTTGAAGTCATTGAAGCTCACTGGTTGTTTGGACTGCCTTATGAGCAAATTGGTGTCCTTCTTCATCCTGAGAGCATTATCCATTCCTTTGTTGAGTTTAGGGACAGCAGTATTATTGCTCAATTAGGCAACCCGGATATGAGAGTGCCTATTCAATATGCACTGACATATCCTGAACGCTGGTCTTCACCGTCTAGCCGGCTTTCGCTGGCACAGGTCGGTAAACTGAATTTTAAAGAGATGGATTTTGAACGGTTCCCTTGTTTAAGATTAGCGTTTGAGTGTGGTAAAATGGGAGGGACTGCCCCAACCGTGTTTAATGCAGCAAACGAGATCGCTGTGTCGCGCTTTTTGCGAAGAGATATTTCGTTTTTGCAAATCGAATCGATTATTGAAGATGTGCTCAGTAAGCACCAAGTTCAATCTGAACCCGATTTAATGGTCATCCAAGAAGCTGATCATTGGGCAAGACAACTGGCAACGGAGTGGAAGCAATAATCATCAATCCTTCATGAGAAGCTCCGAAAATAGTGATTCTCTTGTGCGGGACCTTAGAATAATGATAATCTAGAAGGACATACTGCGACCCCTGCACTTGAAGGAGGCTGTGACCATTGGAAATGCTAAGAACCATTTTTTTGACTGTACTATTATTTTTTGTCATTGTCACTGTGCATGAATGGGGGCATTATTATTTTGCCAAACGTGCCGGTATTTTAGTTCGTGAGTTCGCGATTGGATTCGGTCCGAAGCTTTTTTCCTATAAAAAAGGGGAAACAAGATTTACTCTTCGTTTGCTTCCTTTTGGCGGGTTTGCACGAATGGCCGGAGAAGATCCGGAAATTGTACAGGTTAATCAGGGGCAGACGATTGCAGTAAGACTAGCGGGCGATGAAGTGAAGGCGATCTACTTAGATCAACTGGACAATCGCAGAAATGTAATCCGCGGTGAAGTGGAAAGTGTTGATCTTACAGAGAAACTTTCGATGGAACTTAACGTGGACGGTGAAATTCAGAAACTAAGAGTGCATCCTCAGGCTGTCATGATAGCCAAAGGGCAGGAGACGCAAATCGCTCCTAAAAACAGACAATTTTCTAGTAAAACGGTTGGGCAAAGGGCGCTTGCTATTTTCGCAGGGCCTGCGATGAACTTTGTGCTCGCCTTTGTATTGTTTGCTGCTTACATTCAAATGGTTGGTATTCCGGTAAATAACCCTACTTACGTTCAAATCGGTAATATTACGAAGGGTATGCCGGCTGATGAAGCGAATCTTCGTAAAGGGGATATCATTGAGACGATCAATGGTATACACATTGGTGCTGATTATAAAAAGATGATTGAACTTATTTCCGCCTCGAAGAATAAGCCTATGGAATGGACGGTACGTCGTGGAGATCAAGAGTTTAAACTAACGATCACGCCGCGGGAAATGAAAGGCGAGGAAGGCGGCAAAGTTGGCATTACGCCAGAGCTTCCTACAAGGCGTGCAACACTTTGGGAGACGATAAGCGGATCTTCTGAAGCGATGGTAAGTACGACGAAGATAATTTTTCAAGGGTTTGCTCATGTCATCGCCCAATTTTCAATAAATGATCTGGGTGGTCCAGTAAGGACAGCACAAGTAACAGGGGAAATAGCGCAGCGGGGGTTTGATCAGCTTACTTATTGGGCAGGTATTCTTAGTTTGTATTTAGGAATTTTCAATTTGCTGCCCATTCCGGCGATGGATGGAAGCAGACTTGTGTTCCTTGGCGTTGAAGCAGTTCGCGGCAAGCCGATTGATCCGAATCGTGAAGGGATGGTTCATTTTATCGGTTTTGCAATGCTGTTTTTACTCATGCTCGCTGTAACATATAATGATATTTTACGATTAATTAACGGATAATTTAGCATTTATGGGAGGACATCCATTTTTATGGCAAACGACGATAAACAATTTGTGACTGAGATTACACCGCAGCAGGAAGATTTCTCTCGTTGGTATATCGATGTCATTAAGAAAGCAGATTTGATGGATTATTCACCAGTTCGGGGTTGCATCGTATTCAAACCGGACGGTTTTGAAATTTGGGAACATATCCAAAGTGAGCTGGACAGACGTTTTAAAGAAACTGGTCACCGGAACGCTTACTTCCCAATGTTCATTCCAGAGAGCTTCTTTCAAAAAGAGAAAGAGCATGTGGAAGGCTTTAATCCTGAGCTTCCATGGGTAACTGAAGCAGGAGGCGAGAAGCTTGAAGAGCGTCTTGCTATTCGTCCAACTTCGGAAACGATGATCGGCCATATGTATCAGAAATGGATTCAATCCTATCGTGATTTGCCAGTACTTATTAACCAATGGGCCAACGTAGTTCGCTGGGAGAAACGTACACTTCCGTTTCTGCGTACTAGTGAATTCCTCTGGCAAGAAGGTCATACAGCGCACGAAACGGAAGCAGAGGCTCGTGAAGAAACGATGCAAATGCTCGAGATCTATCGTGATTTTGTAGAAAACTTCTTGGCCATTCCTGTTATTATGGGTCAGAAGACACCATCAGAGAAATTTGCGGGTGCGGTAGATACTTATTCCATCGAAGCGATGATGAAAGATGGACGTGCTGTTCAAGCCGGTACATCTCACTATTTAGGAACGAACTTCGCGGAGGCTTTTGAGATTAAATATTTAAGTCGTGACAATACTCAAGAATTCGTTCATACGACTTCTTGGGGCGTAAGTACAAGACTGATCGGATCCATGATTATGGTACACGGTGATGATCGCGGTCTTGTGCTGCCGCCGAAGGTTGCACCAAAACAAGTCATGATTATTCCAATTGGTCCTCCTAAAACAAGAGATGCAGTTGTTGCTCTAAGCGATCAATTGTTCACTGAACTCAAAAAAGCAGGCATTCGCGTTGGCATTGATGATCGAGCAGATGTCCGTCCAGGTTGGAAGTTCAACGAATATGAAATGCGCGGAATTCCGATTCGTCTTGAGATTGGTCCTCGCGATATGGAAAATGGCGTGTGTGTTCTTGTATCTCGCATTAGCGGTGAGAAAAAGACGGTAGAGCTAAGCAACCTTGTCGCTGAAGTGAAAGCTCTTCTGGAGCAAATTCATCAAGAAATGTTCGAACGTGCAAAACAATTCCGTGAAGATCATTTCTATTCAGTGGACACGCTTCAAGAAATGAAAGATAGCATGGAAGAGAAACGTGGATTTACGCTTGCAGGCTGGTGCGGATCTGAAGCTTGTGAGAAAAAAGTGAAGGAAGAGACGGGAGCAACTAGCCGTAACATTCCTTTCAAACCAGCTGAAGTGAAGCATACTTGCATTTCATGCGGACAAGCTGCTAAACATACCGTAGTCTTTGCCAGAGCGTACTAAACGTATGAAATGAAGCGAAAGCTTCTGATGAAGATGAGTCAATGGGCAAGAAGCCCGGGTTCTTTCTTTGACAGAAGCTTTTCTTTTTGTAAGGGGAGGGAAACATGAGCAGCGTAGGGGAGAAAAGAACGCGTTTTGAGTTGTTAATGAAACAAGCACAAGTTCCTTCAAGTATGATTGATCCATATTTTATGGATGGATATATAGATCATGTTGAAATCAGTAAGAGCAATAAAGACTGGACCATTGTCATTGCTAAAGATTCGCTTGTACCTGCACAAGTATTCCGAACATTTTGTTTGCATATTCAAGAGCGGATGAACCATATTGCAAAAATTCGGTTTATATTCCGCTACAGCGAGGCGGTTCAGCCTGCGAGTATCGTTAGAGAATATTGGAAACTGTTCATCGAATGGGTTCAACGCGAAATCCCTTCTGTTAACGGCTGGATGGCGCGGGCGAAACATGAAGTGGAGGGCGATCTCGTCTTCGTTACGATGACGGATTCGACTTCCTTGGAGCTTGCTCGTAAAAAGCAGATTGACCAAGCTATCATTTCTTTCTTTGAGCAATTTTTTACACTCTCGCTAAGAGTTAAGCTGCAGGTCGGTGAGACTAGTAATGAAGTATATGATGAATTTAGGCAGCGCCAAGAGCAAGAAGAACGAGAAGTCATTAAACAGATGATGACGATGATAGAAGCTGAAGTCAAGAAGGAAGATGAAGACACTAGCAATTTGAAGCTGCAAATCGGGTATGACATCAAAGATGAACCGGTTCCGATTATGCAAATTCAAGATGAAGAGAAAAAGGCAACCATTCAAGGGACAATCTTTGGGCTGGAGCAGAAAGAATTGCGTAACGGCAGCACGCTGTTTACGTTCTTTCTGACAGATTTCAGTGATTCCTTGCAAATGAAGATGTTCGCGAAGAACAAAGAAGATCTTAAAGTAATGAGCCTGCTTGCAAATGGCAAATGGATTAAGGCACGCGGACGAGTTGAATATGACCGGTTCATGCAAGTGCCAGAGCTCGTTATGATTCCTTCTGATTTAATAGAGGTTCAAGCGCCGCCTTCTCGCAAAGATAATGCACCTGAGAAACGTGTTGAATTTCATTTGCACACGACAATGAGCACGATGGACGCTGTTACGTCCATAGATGATTATATTAAAACAGCAGCAAAGTGGGGGCATAAAGCCATTGCTGTTACCGATCATGGCGGTATACAGAGCTTTCCTGAAGCAGCGAAAGCTGCGAAGAAAAACGGGATCAAAATGATCTACGGCGTTGAAGCTAATGTCGTCGATGACGGTGTACCTGTTGTCATTAATGAGTCGCCTATAGATCTGAAGTCGGCAACATACGTCGTATTTGATATCGAGACAACAGGTTTGTCGTTTACGCAGAACAACATTACAGAAATTGCCGCGGTTAAGATCCAAGACGGTAAAGAAATCGATCGGTATTCTACCTTCGTAAATCCGCATGAGAAAATTCCTTATCATATTCAGCAACTTACGAATATCACAGATGAAATGGTTAAGGACGCACCGGATGTTGAGCCTGTTCTGGAGAAGTTTATGGAGTTTTCTAAGGACGCTATTCTTGTAGCTCATAACGCAAGGTTTGATACAGGATTTATTCAGACGATTTTGAAAAGATCCGGCATGCCTCAGCTGACAAATCCGATACTTGATACGCTCGAACTTGCTAGATTGTTGTTCCCGACGATGAAGAATCACCGGCTGAACACGCTCGCCGATAAGTATAAAGTATCGCTTGAAAATCATCACCGGGCTATCGATGATACGATTGCTCTGAGCGGTATTCTCCTTGGACTGCTTCAAGATGCTGAGAAAATGTTAGGCATTACGATGCTTGATCGATTGAATGACTATGTCGGTAAAGATTTGTCTAATGCTCGTCCTTTCCATTGCGGCATTTATGCGCTGAATATGACAGGCAAAAAAAATCTGTATAAGCTGGTCTCCTTGTCTCATACCGAATATTTCAAACGAGTACCGACGATTCCAAAATCGAAACTGAAGGAATTAAGAGAAGGGCTCCTCATCCTTTCCGGTTGTGAGAAGGGCGAGTTTTTCGAAGCGGTGCTTAATAAATCGGTAGAAGAAGCGGAGCAGATTGCAGAGTTCTACGATGTCCTAGAAATTCAACCTTTAACGATGTATATGCATCTCGTTGATAAAGGGCTCGTTGGAAGTGTCGAAGAAATAAAGACAGCAATTAAGAAAATATATGATATGGGCAAAAAATTGAACAAGCCTGTTGTAGCAACAGGAAATGTTCACTATTTAGACCCTCGTGATAAGCTGTTCCGGGATATTACGATACACGGTATTACTGGGTTTAGCCCGCTCAAAGATATTCGTAAGCCAGACGCTCATTTTCGCACGACGGAAGAAATGCTTGAGGAGTTTAAATTTTTAGGCGAATCTGAGGCTTATGAAGTAGTCATAACAAATACGAGTGAGCTTGCTGATCGTTTTGAAGAATTGGAACTGTTCCCTACGAAGCTGTTTACACCGATTATTGAGGGAGCGGACGAAGAAATTCGGACGAAATGCTATAATACGGCCAAATCCATTTACGGTGAAGAGCTTCCAGAAGTTGTCGTTAAGCGCCTTGAGAAAGAGCTGGAACCGATTATTAAATACGGATTCTCTGCCAACTACCTTATTTCAGAACGTCTTGTAAAGAAATCGAATCAAGACGGATATCTCGTTGGTTCACGGGGATCTGTCGGATCTTCTGTCGTTGCAACATTTTTGGGCATTTCCGAAGTAAACCCTCTGCCTGCTCATTACATTTGCAGAAATCCGGAATGTAAGTATAGCGAATGGTTCCTTGACGGCAGTGTGCCGAGCGGATTTGACCTTCCGGATAAGGAATGTCCGAAATGCGGAGAGATGCTGAAAGGTGACGGGCAGGATATTCCGTTTGAAACGTTCCTTGGCTTTAAAGGGGACAAAGTTCCCGATATCGATTTGAACTTCTCAGGTGAATATCAGCCGACTGCACATAACTACACCAAAGAAATTTTCGGTGAGAAGAACGTGTTTCGTGCCGGAACCATTGGTACCGTTGCAGAGAAAACAGCATTTGGTTATGCGAAGAAATATGAAGAAGACCATCATAAAAAATGGCGCAGCGCCGAGCTTAATCGTCTTGCAGCGGGTTGTACGGGAGTTAAACGAAGCACAGGACAGCATCCAGGCGGTATCGTTGTCGTGCCGGATTATATAGAAGTTGAGGATATTACTCCTGTACAATACCCGGCTGATGATACGAGCTCTGAATGGAAAACAACACACTTTGATTACCATGCATTCGACGCGAACTTGCTTAAGCTCGATATTCTCGGACACGATGATCCGACGATGATGCGGATGCTTCAGGATTTAACGGGTGTCGATCCAACGACGATTCCGATGAATGATCCTAAAGTGATGAGTATGTTTAACTCGGTTGAAGCGCTTGGCGTAACACCTGAACAAGTCCGTACACCTGTTGCTACGTACGGCATCCCGGAAATGGGTACAAAGTTCGTTCGGCAGATGCTTGTTGAATCTAAACCTTCATCTTTCGCCGACTTGCTGCAAATTTCAGGACTGTCTCACGGAACGGGAGTATGGCTTGGCAACGCGCAAGAACTAATAAAGAACGGCACTTGTAACATTAAGACCGTTATCGGCTGTCGTGACGATATTATGCTTTTCTTAATTTATAAAGCAGGAATGGATGCGAGTCTTGCCTTTAAAATAACCGAGAGTGTTCGTAAAGGGAAGGGGCTTACACCAGAGTGGATTGAAGAGATGAAGAAATGCAATGTGCCGCAGTGGTATATTGATTCTTGCCTTAAAATTCAGTACATGTTCCCGAAAGCCCATGCTGCCGCATACGTTATTTCAGCGGTTCGCACAGCATATTTCAAGCTGTACTACCCTATTGAGTACTATGCAACGTACTTCTCTGTGCGGGGTGAAGATTTCGATATTGAGCTATGCGTTCAAGGTTACGATGCTATCTATCGGAAGATTGAAGAGATTGAGCAGAAAGGTTTCCAAGCGACAACCAAAGAGAAGAACAGTCTTCCAATTCTTGAAATGGCGCTGGAAATGACCGCACGTGGATTCCATTTTAAAGGGCTCGATTTATATCGTTCAGAAGCAACAAGATTTGTTGTTGACGGAGACTCATTAATCCCTCCATTCTCTGCGTTGCAAGGGATTGGTGAGAATGCTGCTCGCAACATTGCAGCTGCACGGGAAGCGGGAGAATTTCTGTCTATTGAAGACTTCCAGCAAAAATCGAAAGCAAGTAAGACGATTATTGAACTTCTTACTCAAATGGGATGCTTCCGCGGTCTGCCAGAGAGCAATCAGCTTTCGTTGTTCTAAGGCTAGCAAGACGTGATGAGTCAAGTACTCACACTTGTCAGTGATTCCAGACTATGTTATAATTTTCTTAGTAATCATGGAGATAAAACCGTTGCTGAAAAGAGTGGGGAAACCCACTCTTTACTCTTTGGTATATACGATATGCAATTGATACACATGGAGGGTTGTACGTTTGAGCACACCGAAGATAAAAGAGACCGTGGAAGCAATGGTCCAACCATTTTTGGATGAGAATGGATTTGAACTCGTAGATGTGGAATATGTGAAGGAAGGAAAAAACTGGTTTCTGCGTGTTTTTGTAGATAAAGAAGGCGGCATTGACATTGATGACTGCGGGCGAATTAGCGAATATTTAAGCGAAAAGCTCGATGAGACCGATCCTATTCCAGATGCCTATTTTCTTGAAGTATCTTCACCAGGAGCTGAGCGTCCGCTTAAAAAGCCGGAAGATGTTCGCAAGGCAGTAGGTAAAGATGTATATATTACTACATACGAGCCGGTTGACGGCCTTAAGGAGTTTGAAGGCCAGCTTCTTTCCTTTGAAAACGATGAAGTTGTAGTTCGTGTAGGTAAGAAGCAGCACACGATTCCGTATGCTAAAGTCGCTAGTGCAAGACTAGCTATCATTTTTTAATTTGAAACGAATGGAAGGGGGAGCTTGAGGCAAATGAGTATGGATTTTATTGAAGCCTTAAATGATTTGGAAAGGGAAAAAGGGATTAGTAAAGAGATTTTGTTTGAGGCCATTGAAGCTGCCTTAATCTCCAGTTACAAACGCAACTTCAATACGGCTCAAAATGTGCGTGTGGATATGAATCGAAGCACAGGCCAAATCAAAGTTTTTGCGCGTAAATTAGTCGTTGAAGAGGTGCTCGATCCTCGCACGGAAATTTCGCTTCATGCAGCACGCGAGATCAATCCGAATTTCCAACTCGACGACGTGGCTGAAATTGAAGTGACACCTCGCGACTTTGGACGTATTGCGGCTCAAACTGCAAAACAAGTAGTAACGCAGCGGATTCGCGAAGCAGAGAGAGGACTTATTTACGATGCTTTTGTGGATAAAGAAGAGGATATTGTAACAGGCACCGTGCAACGTCAAGATATGCGCAATATTTACGTTGATCTAGGGAAGATCGAAGCTGCTCTCCCGCTGAACGAACTTATGCCAAATGAGAAGTTCAAACAAAGCGAAAGAATTAAAGCTTATATCACGAAAGTAGAGAACACGACGAAGGGACCGCAAATTATGCTGTCTCGTACGCATCCAGGGCTCCTTAAACGTTTGTTCGAGCTCGAAGTGCCTGAAATTTTCGACGGTGTTGTTGAAATTCGTTCTGTAGCCCGCGAAGCTGGTTATAGATCCAAAATAGCGGTTTACTCCCGCAACCCTGAGGTAGATCCTGTAGGTTCTTGTGTAGGACCTAAAGGACTTCGTGTTCAGACGATTGTGAACGAACTGCGCGGTGAGAAGATCGATATTGTTCGTTATTCTGACAATGTGGAAGAGTACGTAGCTAATGCGCTTAGTCCATCGAAAGTACTCGAAGTTCAAGTGTTTGAACAGGAGAAAATGGCTCGCGTAATCGTGCCGGATTACCAATTGTCGCTTGCTATTGGCATCAAAGGTCAAAACGCGAGATTGGCCGCTAAATTGACAGGCTGGAAAATTGACATCAAGAGTGAAAGTCAGGCGGAACAAGAGTTCGGCAGACCGAAGACATCTACCGATGAAATGCATCAGGATTCCGTCTCTGTCGAGTAATTAGAGCAAGACAGGGGGTTGTCATATGAAGGCTAGAAAGGTGCCGCTGCGCAAATGCGTTGCTTGTCAGCAAATGATGCCGAAAAAGGAACTTATTCGCGTTGTTAAAACTCCTGATGATGAAGTGCTTATTGATTTGTCAGGTAAAAAGTCTGGGCGCGGAGCGTACCTGTGCGGCAAAGTATCTTGTTTTAAATTGGCACAAAAAAATAAATCACTTGATCGAGCATTAAAACATCAAGTGAAACCGGAAATTTATGAGCAACTTGCCCAAGATTTCATCTCTGTCGAAGATGAATTTATCGCAGCGAAAGAGAGAGACGGCGATGAATAATTTGCTGTCACGTTTGGGGCTTGCTATGAGAGCTGGCAAAGTTGTAAGCGGAGATGAACTTGTACTAAAAGCCATCCGCTCTTCTGAAGCGAAATTGGTTATTGTTGCTGGGGACGCCTCACCTAATACACAGAAGAAATTTCGCGATAAATGCGCGACGTATAAAGTCCCCCTAGTGATCGGTTTTGATCGGGAAAGACTGGGCACAAGCGTTGGAAGACCCGAGCGGGTTGTTATTGCGTTAACAGATCAAGGGTTCGCAGATATGATTCGCAAACAAATGGGTACTACGTCGGAGGTGGAGTATATTGAGTAAACAAGAAAACAAGGAAAAGCTTCGGGTTTATGAATACGCCAAATCGCTTAATATGAGCAGCAAAGAAATTATTACCATTCTTAAACGATTGGATATTCCTGTCAATAACCATATGAGTGTTATGGAGAATGACGCCGTAGCTCGTGTGGAACAGTTTTTTAAAGATATTAAAAACAATGCTGCTGCAAAGCGTGAAGGTGGAGCGGGTGCGCCTGTACTAACACAGTCCATTGCGAAAGAAGCGACTGTTAATCATTTTACTCAGAGCCTTCAAGTTGAGGCCGGCACCCTAGAGGGGAACAGAAGAGAGGGCGTTCGTCCTGAGCAGCCGAAGAGACAGGATAATCACGTTAGACAGAATCGTGACGGCGGCCAAGGACAGTCTAAAAATCAACAGGAAAAGCAGGTAAGTATGAATAAACCAACACAAAACAATACCAAAGAAACGCAGAATCGACCGCAAGGCGGTCATGATTCTCGAAGAAATCAACAGTCAACTGGGTCACAACAAGGACAGCATAAAGCACCTCATCAAGGAGGGGGTCAACGTCAACAGACAAGCTCAGCGCGTCCCAACCCAGTGCAAACTAACAATATCGCGGCTAAAGCAAATACAGCTGTCGTTGATACGGAAGATATAGAAACACCAGTAAAAAGCAAAGCACCGAAGAAACCTTTCAAACCAAATCAACGCGGCAACGATGATAATAACGCACGAATCAATAACAACTTTAAAAATCGCGGCGGTAAAAACAACCGCGGCGGCAGAGGTCAGCAGGCCCAACCTCCGCGTGAGAAAATCGACAACACACCTAAGAAAATTATTGTTCGGGGCACGATGACTGTTGGTGAGACAGCCAAACTGCTCCATAAAGATGCTTCTGAGGTCATCAAAAAGCTGATCTCTATGGGCGTTATGGCTACAATTAACCAAGAGCTTGATATTGATACCATTTTGCTTCTAGCTGCTGAATTTGGTGTAGAAGTAGAAGTGAAAATTCCGGTCGAGGAAGATCGCTTTGAGACGGTTGAAGAAGTCGACAATGAAGCCGATTTGAAAGAACGTCCGCCGGTTGTGACGATTATGGGTCACGTTGACCACGGTAAAACGACACTTCTTGATGCGATTCGTTCTACAAATGTAACGAGCGGAGAAGCTGGCGGTATTACGCAGCATATCGGTGCGTATCAAGTAGAAATCAACAACAAGAAAATTACATTCCTTGATACTCCAGGCCACGAAGCGTTTACGCTTATGCGTGCACGCGGTGCGCAAATTACGGACATCACCATTATTGTCGTTGCGGCAGATGACGGTGTTATGCCTCAGACCGTTGAAGCGATTAGCCATGCTAAAGCTGCAGGTGTGCCAATCATCGTTGCAGTGAACAAGATTGATAAACCAGATGCAGATCCCGATCGTGTGAAACAAGAACTTACCGAATATGAACTCGTTCCGGAGGAATGGGGCGGAGATACGATCTTTGTTAACGTTTCTGCGAAACAAAGAATGGGTCTTGAAGAGCTTCTGGAAATGATTCTGCTCGTGGCAGAGGTAAATGAATTTAAAGCAAATCCAAATAAACGTGCTCGCGGTACAGTTATCGAGGCAGAACTGGATAAAGGTCGCGGTCCTGTAGCTCGTGTGCTTGTACAGCATGGTACATTGAAAGTTGGAGACGCGTTTGTTGCAGGTAACTGCTTTGGACGTGTTCGTGCTATGGTGAATGATAAAGGCCGCCGTTTGAAAGAGGCAGGTCCTTCTACACCGGTTGAAATTACCGGCCTGACAGAAGTGCCGCAAGCAGGCGATCCGTTTATGGTGTTCGAAGATGAACGTAAAGCTCGGTCTATCGCTGAGAAACGTGCCATTACACAGCGTCAATCTGAACTTGGTTCGAACACACGTGTGACACTGGACGATTTGTTCAAACATATCAAAGAAGGCGAAATCAAAGATTTGAACGTCATTATTAAAGCTGACGTACAAGGTTCTGTTGAAGCGCTCAAAGGCTCACTTGAGAAGATTGAAGTCGAAGGCGTACGCGTGAAAATCATTCACAGCGGAGTAGGTGCGATTACCGAGTCCGATATTATTTTGGCGACTGCTTCCAATGCAATTGTCATCGGATTTAACGTTCGACCTGATAATCAAGCCAAAGCAACAGCAGAACAAGAAAAAGTTGATGTTCGTCTGCACCGTGTCATTTACAACGTGATCGAAGAAATCGAACAAGCGATGAAAGGTATGCTTGATCCGGTTTATAAAGAAAATGTGATCGGTCATGCTGAAGTACGCAATACATTTAAAATCAGCAAGGTCGGTACCATTGCTGGATGTATGGTTACTTCAGGTAAGATTACACGTACTGCCGAAGCGCGTCTTATCCGTAATGGTATTGTCATCTACGAAGGTAAAATCGATACATTAAAACGTTTCAAAGATGATGCCAAAGAAGTGGCTCAAGGGTATGAATGCGGTATTACTTTGGAAAATTATAATGACATCAAAGAAGGCGATGTCATTGAAGCATTTGTAATGGAAACGGTGGAGCGCTAAGCGTTCGTTAAGAGAGGTGAATGTCCATGGCCAAAATTCGTACAGGACGGGTAGGCGAACAGATTAAGAAAGAACTGAGCCAGCTCATTCAAACAGAATTGAAAGATCCGCGTATCGGCTTCATTACGGTGACAGGTGTTGATGTTACGAACGACCTGTCTCAAGCGAAGGTGTACCTCAGTGTATTTGGAGACGATGAACAGAAAGAAAATTCACTGAAGGGTCTTGAAAAGGCTAAAGGATTCTTGCGATCGGAACTTGGCAAGCGGATTTTGCTTCGGCATACGCCTGAATTGATTTTCAAATTCGATGAATCAATTGAGTATGGTAGCCGGATTGAGAAGCTGCTCGGTGAAATTCAGCAAGAAGATAAATGAATTGGATATTAAAAGGAGACGGCAATGCAGACCTATGAACTAGGGCTCCAAAATGCAAAAGCATTTCTTATGGAGCATGATGATTACCTGGTGGTGTCGCATGTTCAGCCTGACGGAGATGCAGTCAGTTCCACGTTAGCAGTGGGCTGGCTTCTCTCATGTTTGGGGAAAAAGTTCGTGATGTTAAATGAAGGTCCTATTCCAGATCGAATGAACTTTTTATGGCATGCCGATCAAATTGTTAATTTAAGTGTGACATCGCTCGGCAGAACGTATAAGTATATTGTTTGTGTGGATTGTGCTGATTTTCAGAGAGTCGGTCTCACCAAACAATATTTTGCAGAGGATGCTGTTATTTTAAACATTGATCATCATCCAACTAATGATGCGTATGGTACTTATAATTTAATTAAAGAGGATGCTGCTGCAACTGCGGAAATTTTATACGATTTAATTCATGGTTTTGGACTAGAATGGAATGCAGATATCGCGTCAGCCATTTATACTGGCCTACTTACAGATACAGGGGGATTCCGCTATTCAAATACGACACCTAAGGTAATGTCTATAGCATCGCAGCTTCTTACCTATGGAGTAGACGGCCCGAAATTGTCTGAGACACTTCTTGAGGAAATGACTTTTGCCCAATTGCAAGTGCTCACTAAAGCGCTGTCGACACTGCAAATGTCGGATGACGGCAAAATTAGCTGGGTCTATGTCACACCCGAGCATATGGCAGAATGCGGCGCCAAAAATGATGACTTAGAAGGCATTGTTAATTACCCGCGAAATATAAGAGGGGTAGAAGTAGGCCTGTTGTTCAAAGTGATCGATGATCAAGCGGTAAAAGTAAGTATGCGCTCTGCTGGTAAGGTGGATGTTGCTGCAGTTGCTCAATCTTTTGGCGGAGGCGGACATGTGCGTGCTGCAGGATGCCGCATCGAAGGGCAATTAGATGATATAATTTCGCGCGTCATCGCGCGGGTGAGAGAAGATTTATGAGTGAACTTGAAGGCATATTACCTGTGTACAAACCCGCTGGCTTCACATCTCATGATGTTGTTGCTAAAGTGCGCGGTATACTTAGAACAAAGCGGATCGGTCATACCGGTACGCTCGATCCAATGGTAACTGGAGTTCTGCCATTATGTATTGGCAGGGCTACCCGAATGGTGGAATATTTGCAAGATCTTCCGAAGGAGTATAAGGCAACCTTGAGGCTGGGGGTTGCCACAGACACGGAAGATTTGACGGGTAATACAATCGAGCAGGTTCCTGACGTGCAGGTGTCAGAAGAGGACGTTCGTACAGTTTTGGAACGTTTCGTTGGAGTCATCTCGCAGGTTCCGCCGATGTATTCGGCTGTCAAAGTAGACGGTAAACGTCTCTATGAATTGGCCCGAGAAGGAAAGACGATTGAACGGAAAGCACGCGAAGTGACGATATATGAGCTTGAGCTTACTTCATTTGACATTGATGAATATACTGAAATATCATTTCGTGTACTTTGCTCCAAAGGGACATATATCCGTACACTTTGTGTAGATATTGGCCGTGAATTGGGAGTTCCATCGACGATGGCTAAACTTGAGCGGACGATGTCTGCAGGCATTCCGTTATCACGCTGTTTAACTTTTGAACAGATTAAAGCGCTCATGAAGGAAGATAGGTTGGAAGAGTATGTTATCCGAATGGATGAGGCCATTAGCCATCTCCCAGCACATTACGTTCCGGAAGAGAAAAAGGCGGCTGCAACGCAAGGACAACGGCTCTCTTCCAAAATCATTTCACCACAAGTTACCACCTTTGAACCAATTCGGTTATATGCGCCAGATGGCCAATTTTTAGGGATTTTTAAAAAGGAAGACGACTCAGGAGCCATTGCTCCGGTTAAAGTATTTCTTCCTGAATAGCTGATATAGCAGAATTGCAGGTGAGACATTCGTGAAAACTGTATCTTTATCTTATCCATTATTGCCAGAGCAATTAGAGCAATATGCGAAGGCTCAGGTACTCGCTATTGGGCAGTTCGATGGCCTTCACCTTGGACATGCTGCTGTCATAAATAGAGCTGTTGAGATCGCGCACAAGGAAGGTATTCTAGCATCGGTGATGACTTTCCATCCTCACCCTAAAGAAGTCATGAAAAAAGGGGATTATGAAGGCTATCTGACTCCTCTTCATGACAAAGTTGAAATTTTAGAACAAATGGGTGTCCATGTCATCTATATTGTTGAATTCAATGACGAATTCTCTCGCGTATCTCCTCAAGAATTCGTGCTGAATATGCTTAAAGGATTGCAGGTACATACCGCAGTTGTTGGATTTGATTTCCGCTTCGGTCACAGAGGGGAAGGGAATCCTGAGATGCTTCGAGACCTTGGTCAGAGCTTTATGCAGGTAGAAATTATACCTCCATTTGTGCTGGATAGCGAAAAGGTTAGCAGTTCTGGCATTCGTAAATGGCTACAGACAGGCAACTTGTCTGGGGCTAACGTATGGCTTGGCCGCTGCTATTCTATTACCGGTACAGTTGTCGATGGTGAGAAGCGAGGACGGACCATAGGGTTCCCAACAGCGAATTTGAAACTGAATGATCCATATGTCGTACCTGCTAAAGGTGTCTATGCGGTAAGAGTGAAGTATAATGATCGGTTTATTTCTGGCGTCATGAATATAGGTGTCAAGCCAACATTTCATACCGGCGAAGTGATCCCGTCTTATGAAGTTCATTTGCTTGATTTCAATGAAAGTATTTATGGTCAGGAGCTTGTCGTAGAACTAGTTGCTTACATTCGAGAGGAACGAAAGTTTAATTCTGTCGACGAATTGATTGCACAAATTAGACGTGACGCAGAGGAAGCAGCTGTTATATTAAAAGCTTTGAAGTAAAAGAATGGGAACATTTACTTTTACCAAGAATGTATGTTATACTAATCAACGTTGTTATTTTGACAACAAACAACCTTAGCTTGGTTACACGATCTCACCGACGGTAACGAGGCTGATGGCGATTATACCTAAGGAGGTGAATAGGATGGCATTAACACAAGAACGCAAACAACAATTGATCGAAGAGTACAAAACTCATGAGTCCGATACAGGATCCCCAGAGGTACAAATTGCTATCCTTACGGAGAACATTACAAATTTGACAGACCACTTGCGTACGCATAAGAAAGATCATCATTCCCGTCGCGGTTTGCTCAAAATGGTAGGTCAACGCCGTAAGCTTTTGGCATACTTGAAAAACAAAGATGTTAAACGTTATAGCGCTTTGATCGAAAAACTTGGATTACGTCGTTAATAACCGATGTGTCTAACCGAAAGCAGCCTGGTTGTTACCGAATGCGCTTCTAGGAGCGAATAGGTAGCAGCTAGGTTGCTTTTTATAGATTGATATTATGAAGGAAATAATGTAGTTAGTAGTGAACATCTATTTATGAAAACTGAAGGAGGGATTTCATGGAAAAACGTGTAGAAATGCAGCTGGGAGGAAGACCTCTTGTTCTGGAAACCGGACGTCTCGCGAAGCAAGCGAATGCAGCGGTCACAGTACGTTATGGTGATACGGTCGTGCTTTGTACGGTAACGGCTTCTTCCGAACCGAAAGATTTGGATTTCTTTCCGCTGACTGTAAATTATGAAGAAAGATTGTACGCGGTTGGTAAAATTCCAGGCGGCTTTATTAAGCGCGAAGGAAGACCGAGCGAGAAAGCAATTTTGGCGGGACGTTTGACAGACCGCCCGATCAGACCGCTTTTCCCAGAAGGGTTCCGCAATGACGTTCAAATTGTAAATCTCGTAATGAGTGTGGATCAAGATTGCGAACCGCAAATTGCCGCTATGATCGGTACATCCGCGGCACTGAGCATTTCCGATGTTCCTTTTAATGGTCCAATCGGCGGTGTGGCTGTAGGTCGTGTAAATGGTCAATTTGTGATCAATCCAGATCAAGCGCAGCAAGAGCAAAGCGATCTTTATGCAGTCGTTGCAGGCACGAAAGATGCTATCATGATGGTTGAGGCGGAAGCGAACGAAGTGCCGGAAGAAGTCATGCTCGAAGCAATTATGTTCGCGCATGAAGAAATCAAGAAAATTGTCGCTGTCATAGAAGAGCTTGTTCAAATCGCTGGTAAAGAGAAGATGGATGTTGTTCTGCATACCGTAGATGCTGAGGTAAACCGTGAAGTTCGTGAGTATGCAGCTGCAAGGTTAGTAGAAGCCATTCGAATCGCAGAGAAACATGCTCGTCAAGATGCAATTGATGCGATCAATGATGAGACGGTGGCTTATTTTGAGGAGAAATACATAGAAACTCCAGAGCTCATTAGTGATGTAAAAGAAGTACTGCATGATATTGTGAAAGAGGAAGTTCGTAGACTTATCACCCACGATAAAGTTCGTCCGGATGGCCGGAAACTTGATGAAATTCGTCCAATTGAAGTGGATACAGGAATATTGCCGCGTACACACGGCTCAGGCTTGTTCACACGTGGACAAACTCAGGCGCTTAGTATATGTACACTTGGCGCACTAGGTGATGTGCAAATTCTTGACGGTATCGATCCGGAAGAATCTAAACGTTTCATGCATCATTATAACTTCCCGCCATTTAGCGTTGGTGAAGCGCGTCCGCTTCGTCCTCCAGGACGTCGTGAAATTGGACATGGTGCTTTGGGCGAACGAGCTTTGTCTAAAGTCATTCCGCCTGAATCCGAATTCCCATACACCATTCGTCTAGTATCCGAGGTACTTGAATCTAACGGTTCAACTTCCCAAGCTAGTATTTGTGCAAGTACTCTAGCAATGATGGATGCAGGTGTACCTATTAAAGCGCCAGTAGCTGGTGTAGCGATGGGTCTCATTAAAGATGGTGACCATTTCTCAATCCTTACGGATATTCAAGGGATGGAAGATCATTTGGGAGATATGGACTTTAAAGTTGCGGGTACAGCTGAAGGTGTAACTGCGATCCAAATGGATATTAAAATTGATGGCATCGACCGTCAAATTTTAACGGATGCGCTCAAGCAAGCTCGTGAAGGACGCATGTTCATTCTGAACAAAATGATGGAAGCCATTGATAAGCCTAGAACATCCCTATCTCCATTTGCACCGAAAATTTTGACCATGAACATTAATCCGGATAAAATCCGTGATGTTATTGGCGCAGGCGGTAAAGTGATTAACAAAATCATTGAAGAAACCGGCGTGAAAATTGACATCGAGCAAGACGGCCGAGTATTCATTGCTTCTGCAAATGAAGAAATGAATGAAAAAGCACGTTCGATTATCGAAGGTATTGTTCGTGAAGTCGTTGTTGGCGAAACTTACCTCGGTACTGTTAAACGTATTGAGAAATTCGGAGCGTTTGTGGAAATTTTACCGAACAAAGAAGGTCTCGTTCATATTTCGCAGCTCTCTACGGAGCGTGTAGCGAAAGTGGAAGATGTCGTTTCGATCGGCGATACAATTACGGTGAAAGTAACTGAAATTGACGGACAAGGTCGCATTAACCTTTCACGGAAAGCGGTTCTTACACCAGAAACACCTGCACAATAATAAGTTAGTGAACAATAGAAGCGAAAGAGACAGAGTTAATCTTCTGGCTCTTTTTTGTTTTTCTTTGGCCTTATATCGTATTACCTCTCATAATTCCCCCAAGTTTCTCATACAATGAGGACAAACCTTACAAGGGGGATAGCCTTTCATGGATCGCAAAAAAATAGTACTTTTATTCGTTTTCATGGCATCGATATTCATGGTGGCCGAGATGAGCGGAGTACCCTATTTCGTGGAAGAAACTAGACAAAGAGGGGAAAGTCAAAATACATTTGAATGGTTTAAAGATGTGAAGGAAGATTCGCTGCTGACATATATTAAAACAGAAGCCAAGAAGCGGCGGATCGAACCGGTTGACGCGAAGGTAGACTCTGTCTGGAAGGCGATTCCTGGATACAACGGTCTCGAGGTTGATATTCAGGCAACATACCAGAAGGCGCTTGAGCAAAAAACTCAAGGGTCTATTCCGTTTGTATATCGGGAAATTAAACCGAGGGTAAACCTCGAGGATCTAGGTGACCATCCAATCTACAGAGGGAATTCTGAGAAAAAGATGGCTTCTATCATGATCAACGTTGCTTGGGGAAATGAGTTTATTATTCCGATTCTTGATACGCTGGATGAAGAACAAGTCAAAGCGACATTTTTTTTCGATGGCAGTTGGCTTAAGAAAAATATTGAATTGGCAAAGGAAATTCAAAAGCGCGGTCACGAGCTTGAGAATCACGCTTATTCTCACCCGAATATGAGTCAGTTAAGTGAGAGCAGAGCGTATCAAGAAATTGATAAGACGAAGAAACTGCTTGAAGAACAGCTTGGCGTTCATAATAAATGGTTTGCACCTCCATCTGGAGATTACAATGACAATACGGTAAGGATTGCGGGTCAGATAGGTCTAAAGACTGTGCTTTGGACGGTCGATACAATCGACTGGAAAAATCCCCCGCCAGAGCAAATTGTAAATAAAATTCGAAACAAAGTAACTGCAGGATCACTCATTCTTATGCATCCGACATCTTCTTCGTCTGCAGCGCTCAAACAAATGATAGTTACTATAAAGGCTAAAGGGCTGCAACTTGGAACGGTGAGTGAAACCTTATCTTCGAGTCGTACGGATGTAGAGCGAGATGTAAATATGAAAGTAAAATAACAGCACGTCTTAAGGTTGAGATGAAGGTTTATTTTTGGTACGATAAACCCAGCATTTATTGATTTTAGGAGGATCATTCGTGAACAAAATTCAATTAAAAAACGGCCTTAGAGTGGTCATGGAGAAAATTCCAACCAGCCGTTCTGTTTCTTTTGGAATATGGGTTAAAACAGGCTCACGAAATGAAAGCCTCGAGTACAACGGTATTTCCCATTTTATCGAACATATGCTGTTCAAAGGAACAGAGCGCTTTGATGCGAAAGCAATTGCTGAACAGTTTGATGCAATCGGTGGAAATGTTAATGCATTTACATCGAAGGAATACACTTGTTACTACGCAAAAGTTCTAGATGAACATTTGCCAATCGCAGTGGATATGTTAGCGGATATGTTCTTCCGTTCTTCACTAGATGACGGGGAGCTCGCTAAAGAGAAGAACGTTATTTTAGAAGAAATATCGATGTATGAAGATACGCCAGACGATATGGTGCATGATTTGATTACAAGCGCAGCTTATGGCACTCATCCGCTGGCTTACCCTATTTTGGGTACAGAGGAGCGGCTAAAGTGGATGGATTCTTCCGATTTACGCCGTTACATGAACGATAGATACACAATCGAGAATACGGTCATCAGTATAGCGGGTAACATCGATGACAGCGTAGTGGAGCTGATAGAAAAGCATTTTGGAAGCTTTGACCTCCGGGGAACAGAACAAGTGCTTGAGGTTCCACAGTTTCAAAGCGGTCTTCTTTTCCATAAGAAGAAAACGGAGCAGAATCACATCTGTATTTCATTCCCAGGCAGCTCAATGACGGATGATCTTCAGTATGCGATGGTGCTGCTTAACAATGCGATCGGCGGCGGAATGAGCTCGCGCCTATTCCAAGAAATTCGCGAAAAACGCGGGCTTGCGTATTCTGTATATTCTTATCACAGCTCTCACGCGGACAGCGGATTGTTCACCATTTATGCGGGTACAGCACCGAAACAGACGAAGGAAGTGCTCGACCTGACGAAAGAGGTATTAGCAGATTTGGCTATTAACGGATTGTCCGAATCAGAGCTGCTTAAGGGTAAAGAGCAACTGAAGGGCAGTCTCATTTTGAGTCTTGAAAGCTCTGGAAGCCGAATGAATCGGAATGGTAAAAATGAATTGATGCTTGGCAAACATAGTACAATTGATGAGATGATTGATCGAATTGAACGGATCACGATGAGCGATATCGACGCCGTGCTTAAGTCTATGTTCTCTCAGCCGTTTGCCCTTGCTATGGTAGGTAATTCAGATAAAGTGATTTCAGATTTGAGGAGAGATGATCTTGTTAAATTACGTTCAAATTAAAAGATTACCAGGAAACGAAGATGTGCATCTTCCGCAAAAAATGTCTGAGCTCGCTTCAGGATTTGACTTATATGCAGCGGTTGAAGAAACAGTAACGCTAAATCCCGGACAGCGCGCACTTATTCCGACCGGCTTTTCCCTTGCTATGCCGGCTGGACTTGAAGCGCAAATCCGTCCGCGCAGCGGACTGGCGCTGAAGCATGGAATTACTTGTCTGAATACACCGGGGACGATTGATGCGGACTACCGCGGAGAAATCAAGGTACTCCTTATCAATTTAGGTCAAGAGCCTTTTGCAATCGCTCGAAATGAACGAATTGCTCAAATGGTATTTCAGACCGTTCCTGCTGTAGAACTGACGATTGTCGATGAATTGTCCGAAACAGTTCGCGGCAGCGGCGGATTCGGGCATACCGGTAAAAATTAATCAAACCAATAAGAAACCGCCTCATTACTTTGGAATGGGGCGGTTTTTTTTGTCTTTATTTTTTTGAAATCTAGACTTTCACCCCTTCATGGGCGCTGGCATATGATGTTGTAAATAACAGTGTATGAAAGGGGTGACGTCCTGTGCTTACTGGATTTCAGGTTGTATTCTTGGGGGGAGATGCAAGGCAGCTTGAAGTCATTGACAAGTTTGCAGAAATGGATGCAACGATCACCATCGTCGGATTCGATAAACTGAACAATTCATGGGCAGAGGTGTCACAACAGCCTTTATCGCTAGATCTTCTTGCAAATGCAGATGCACTAGTATTGCCGGTCGTAGGTTGTGATGATACTGGATTGATTCAAGCGATATATTCGTCGCAATCCCTTGTTCTGCTTGAGGATCATATTGCAGCATTGCCGCAACATTGCGTCATATACACGGGCATGGCTAAATCATACTTACGCAAACTGTGCGCCAAACACCAAATCAAACTTGTTGAGCTGCTGGAGCGTGATGATGTCGCCATTTACAACTCGATACCGACAGCAGAAGGCGCTTTAATGATGGCTATTCAAAACACGGACATTACAATTCACGGGTCTACTTGCGCCGTGCTCGGAATTGGAAGGACCGGCTTCACCATGGCGAAAACATTGCAAGGCTTAGGAGCGGATGTACGTGTAGGCATTCGCCGCGATGAGCATATTGCCAGAGCGGTGCAGATGGGCTGGAAGCCTTTTCTGATAAGGGATTTAGGCCTTCATGTGACGGATGTTGACTTGCTTTTTAACACAATTCCGACTATGATAGTCACAGCACAAATCATCTCGAAAATGCCTAATCGGGCGGTTATTATCGACCTTGCTTCGGCTCCTGGTGGAATCGATTTTCGGTTCGCAGAGAAGCGCGGAATTAAGGCGCTGTTAGCCCCTGGTTTACCAGGTATCGTCGCTCCCAAAACAGCTGGACGTATCATCGCGAATTGCTTAACGCAGTTAATTTTGGATGAGATTGAGCTTGGAGGGATAGAGAGTGAATTGGCAAGGTAAAACAGTTGGTTATGCAATCACAGGGTCCCATTGTACGTTTGCGGAAGTTATGCCGCAAATTGGGCGTTTCGTAGATGAAGGGGCGAATGTCGTCCCCATTATTTCACAAACTGTCTTGACGACAGATACTCGGTTTGGCACTTCGGAAAATTGGCGAAAACAGTTGAAAGAAATAACGGGGAATGATATTATTTCTACAATTGTAGAGGCGGAACCGCTTGGCCCATCTAAATTGCTTGATGTACTTGTTATTGCTCCATGTACGGGGAATTCGATAAGCAAATTAGCCAACGCGATGACAGATAGTCCGGTGCTCATGGCTGCAAAGGCGCAAATGCGAAATCGTCGCCCTTTAGTCATTGCGATATCAACGAACGATGGTTTAGGTCTGAATGCTGCCAATATTGCTAAGCTGCTTATTACGAAAAACATTTATTTTGTACCGTTCGGTCAAGATAATCCGCAGCAGAAGCCCAACTCATTGGTAGCAAGAATGGACCTTATTCCAGAAACGTGTTATGCGGCTTTAGAAGGTGAACAGTTGCAGCCGTTGATTATCGAACGATTTCTGTTAGCATAGTATACTTAAATATTGCAGGTAGTTTTAGTTGAGAAGGGGAGAGCCAGATGAGTAATCAAAGGTTGAATGTAGCTGTTGTTGGAGCAACAGGAGCTGTAGGGGAACAGATTCTCAATTTGCTTGAGAAAAGAAATTTTCCGATCGCCAAATTGAAACTTCTTTCTTCCGCACGTTCTGCGGGCACCAGCATTTCTTTTAAAGGTCAAAATATAATCGTGGAAGAAGCAACCCCTGATAGCTTTGAAGGAATTGACATCGCGCTTTTCAGTGCTGGGGGAGATGTAAGTAAAGAACTGGTTCCTCATGCCGTTCGTCATGGTGCGGTATGTATTGATAATACGAATGCATTTCGTATGGATCCAAACACACCGCTTGTCGTTCCAGAAGTAAATGAATCGAAAATTGACGAACATCAAGGTGTTATTGCCAATCCAAACTGCTCAACGATCCAAATGGTAGCGGCACTCAAACCGCTTCGCGATCGATACGGCATTGACAGAATTATTGTTTCCACATATCAAGCTGTTTCTGGAGCGGGGAGCCGTGCCATTGATGAAATGAAACGTCAAAGCAAAGAGGTCTTGGCTGGAAATAAAGTAGAACCGCAAATTCTGCCGGTAAACTCCCTTCCTGTTAAACATCAAATTGCATTTAATGCGATTCCGCAAATTGATAAATTCCAAGACAATGGCTATACACTTGAAGAAATGAAAATGGTTCGTGAAACGAAGAAAATTTTCGATGACGAATCTATAGATGTAACGGCAACTTGTGTCCGTATTCCTGTTGTTTATGGACATTCTGAGTCCGTGTATGTCGAGCTCAAAGATGACTATGATTTGGAAGACGTAAAACAGCTGATCGCTGATGCGCCAGGCGTTGTCCTGGTAGATGATCCTGCAACACAAAGCTACCCGCTTGCGACTGAAGCTGCTGGTAAAAATGAAGTCTTCGTTGGTCGTTTGCGCCGTGATCTAGGCCATAGCCGTGGACTTAATATGTGGATTGTATCTGACAATTTGCTGAAAGGCGCAGCATGGAATGCCGTTCAAATTGCAGAAATTATTGCAGCGAAGAAAGCATCTGAGCGTGCCTAAGATGGCAACCATTTGTGTTACTCAAAGGATTTTTCGTTCTCTTGCACTTACAAATGGAGGAATTTAAATGCGCATCTTGGTTCAAAAATTCGGGGGGACATCACTATCCTCTGAAAAAGCGCGGGAACATGTGGTTCGTCACATTAAGCGCGAATTAGACCAAAATTACAAACTTGTTGTCGTAGTATCGGCGATGGGCCGTAAAGGGGATCCGTACGCAACGGATACACTCCTTGATCTGGTAGCTCAAAATGGTAACGCGATACCCCCACGCGAAAGAGATTTATTGCTTTGCTGTGGTGAAATTATATCTGCTGCAACACTTTGCAGCATTCTTCAGCATGAGTTAATCTCATCCACTGTGTTAACAGGTGCTCAGGCTGGATTTTTAACAGATGATCATTATGGGAATGCGCGGATTTTAAATGTTGACCCGTCCCGAATCATTCGAGAACTGGAGTACAATGATGTCGTCATCGTTACTGGTTTTCAAGGACAGACGGAGAAGGGTGACTTTACAACGCTTGGCCGCGGTGGAAGTGACACATCTGCAACAGCTCTAGGAGCTGCTCTTCATGCAGAGATGGTCGATATTTATACGGATGTTGAAGGTGTATTAACAGCGGATCCGAGAATTGTTGAAGATGCGAAGCCATTAGCTTATGTAAGCTATACCGAAATTAGCAATATGGCTCATCAAGGAGCCAAGGTCATTCATCCTCGTGCTGTAGAAATTGCGATGCAATCGCAAATTCCTGTCAGGGTTCGTTCGACCTTTACAGAGAGTGAAGGTACGTTAATTACACAGCCAGAAGGGTTTAAAGATGTACAGACGGGAATTATTGACCGCTTCGTAACCGGAGTTGCATACGTAAGTAATGTGACACAAATCACGGTCGAATCACAAGACGGTGAAGATCACCATTTGCAACTGAAAGTTTTTAAAGCGATGGCTGAAAATGACATCAGTGTTGATTTTATTAATGTAACCCCTACGGGAGCGGTTTATACCGTATTTGATTCTGATTCCGAGAAGGCAATTTCCATATTGCAGCAACTTGGATTTAAACCAAAAAGTTTGTCCGGATGTGCTAAAGTTTCTGTTATAGGCGGAGGAATTAATGGAGTTCCCGGTATCATGGCAAAAATTGTTGAAGCATTAACGGAACAGGATATTCAAATTTTACAATCAGCTGATTCCAACACAACGATTTGGGTGCTAGTGAAAAAAGAGGACATGGTGCAGGCGCTGCGTGCATTACATGCCAAATTTGAGCTTCACCGTTAATTGTGTGCAGGTACAGTGTTATAGCAGTACGCTATAAGGAGGAGTCAAAGTGGATTTCGGAAGATTGATTACAGCCATGGTCACGCCATTTGATGAACAGGGACAGATCAATTGGACAGAAACCTCGCGGCTTATCGATTATTTAATTGATGAGCAAAAATCGGATGCGTTGGTTATTAGCGGAACAACTGGTGAATCACCAACATTGTCCGATGAAGAAAAACTGCAGCTGTTTGAATTTGCAGTTAGACATGCGCGTGGAAGAACTAAAATTATCGCAGGTACGGGAAGCAACAATACACAGCACTCTATTCACCTAACGAGAGAAGCGGAGAAATTAGGTGCTGATGGCGTGCTTCTTGTCGTGCCTTATTACAATAAGCCTAATCAAGAAGGCATGTACCAACATTTCAAAGCGATCGCCGAATCGACTTTACTACCTGTTATTTTGTACAACGTCCCTGGACGTACAGGATCAAGTCTTTCGGCACAGACGACACTTCGTCTTGCGCAAATTCCAAATGTGGTTGCCACGAAGGAATGCGCTTCTCTTGAGCAAGTGACACAGATTGCGGCAGGAGCGCCTGCGCATTTTCGTGTCTATTCAGGGGATGACTCAGTCACTTTGCCGGCATTATCTGTTGGTGCATATGGCATCGTCAGTGTGGCGAGCCACATTATCGGTGCTTCGATGAAAGAAATGATTAACTCTTATTTGAACGGCAATGTTCAGACTGCAGCGCAGCTGCATCAAAAACTGTTCCCTGTTTTTAAGGGGCTGTTCGAATGTCCACATCCGGTGCCTAATCCGGTAGCTGTTAAGCACGCGCTTGAATTAAAAGGATTTCATGTCGGTTCAGTTCGTCTGCCGCTAGTTCCTGCATCGGCGGAAGAAGCCGCATTTATTCGAGGTTTACTGGACGTTTAAGCAAGACATATGATAAGGCTAAGAGTGGAGTATATCTCCGCTCTTTTTTTGTTTATCATCTAATGTCGAACTTTTTGTTTTTTTGGAAAACATAAGATTCATAAAAGCAGTGACTTGTTTTTTTACTTTTTCATCATGTATAATGAGTGCAAGTGACTGGGTGCGGTAGATTTTTGAAAATTTAATATAACTTAGACTACGACGTCCAAAATCATAGGAGGGTTAGATACACTTGTCCAAAAAAATGAACAGCGATAAATTGACGATCTTTGCATTGGGCGGCGTCGGTGAAATCGGGAAAAACATGTATGTTATTCAATATGCTAACGACATTGTTGTCGTGGATGCGGGGCTTAAATTTCCGGAAGAAGATATGCTTGGAATCGATATTGTCATTCCAGATATTTCCTATTTGACGGAAAATCGCGATAAAGTCAGAGGCATTTTGTTGACACATGGCCACGAGGATCACATTGGCGGATTGCCTTATGTACTTAAACATTTAAATGTTCCGGTTTACGGAACAAAATTGACTCTTGGCTTAGTCGAGAATAAATTGAAAGAAGCAGGATTGCTTGGAGAGACCAAACGAATTTTAATCAATGCAGATTCAGAAGTACAGCTCGGATCAACAATGAAAGCTACGTTCTTCAAAACGAATCACAGTATTCCTGATTCTGTTGGGATTTGTATTGAGACACCTGAAGGAAACGTTGTTCATACAGGCGACTTTAAATTTGATCATACTCCAGTCAATGGTCAATTTGCAGATTTGCATCGTATGGGTGAAATCGGGAAAAGAGGCGTTCTAGCGCTTCTTTCAGACAGCACGAACTCTGAGAAACCTGGTTTTACACCTTCAGAGCGAATTGTAGGTGACGTTCTTGAAGATATTTTCCGAAAAGCACGTCAGCGTGTTGTAGTAGCCACTTTTGCTTCTAACGTTCACCGCATTCAACAAGTCATTGATGCAGCGAAATCAACAGATCGAAAAGTAACGGTGATCGGCCGCAGTATGGTGAATGTCGTTACGATTGCTTCAGAGCTTGGTTACTTAGACATCCCAGAAGGGATGCTTATTGAGCCCGAAGAAGTGAACAAAATGGCAGCAGACCGCGTTGTTATCCTGTCGACAGGCAGCCAAGGCGAACCCATGTCAGCACTAACACGGATGGCACGCTCTACACATCGCAAAGTGGATATTTTGCCTGGTGATACAGTCATTATTGCTGCAACGCCGGTTCCTGGGAATGAAAAATATGTTGGCCGCACCATTGATGAATTATTCCGCTTAGGAGCAGAAGTTATTTATTCAGGCTCAAATTCAGGAGTCCATGTCTCTGGACATGGCAGTCAAGAAGAGCTCAAGCTCATGCTCAACCTTATGAAACCTAAATATTTCATACCTATTCACGGTGAATATCGTATGCTGCGCAAACACGCGCTTCTTGCTGAATCCGTAGGAATTGATCCAGAGGATATCTTTATCACAGATATTGGTGACACGGTGGAAATTCAAAATGGAGTAGCGCGTAAAGCCGGTAAAGTTCCTGCAGGTAACGTACTCATCGACGGACTCGGTGTTGGTGATGTAGGGAATATTGTACTTCGTGACCGTAAGCTTTTATCACAAGATGGTATTCTCGTTGTCGTCGTTACACTCAGCAAGCAAGATGGAACGATTATGTCAGGACCAGATATTATTTCTCGCGGTTTCGTTTATGTTCGCGAATCTGAAGGATTGCTCGATGAAGCAAATCGTATCGTAACCAGCACACTGCAAAAATTAATGAGTGAAAATGTAAATGAATGGGCTTCCCTAAAAACAAATGTGAAAGATGCGCTCGGCAGATTCCTATATGAACAAACCCGTCGCAGACCGATGATTCTGCCAATCATCATGGAAGTTTAATTCATTGGTGAATCAAATAAAAACCAACTTCATAAGATAGGCACACAGTCGCCTCCTTTCTCGCCGGTAATATTGGACGGTTTCTAGTGAGAAGGGAGGCTTTTTGCGTTTAATATTGGTTATACATTGGCATACTACAATAAGCCATTTCATCATTTGTTTGGAGGAGTATGCAATGAATACAAGAGATAACGGAAATACAGCACAGTTCAATCACTATACTAATCAAACCGAGCAACCGGCAGCAGTACCTGATGATAAAAAGGCGCCGCCGCCTGTTGAAACCATTCAGCAACTTGGTCAGACCACAGTCCCTTCCGCAGAATCGAATGTTTTCTGTTTAACGATCATTGGTCAAATTGAAGGTCATTTGGTCCTTCCTCCCCAGAACAAAACGACGAAATATGAGCATATCATTCCTCAGCTTGTTGCAGTCGAGCAAAATAACAAAATCGAAGGCGTTCTCATTATTTTAAATACGGTAGGCGGTGATGTAGAGGCTGGTCTTGCCATCGCAGAGATGATCGCTTCCATGTCTAAACCAACAGTCACGGTTGTTATCGGCGGAGGACATAGCATCGGTGTACCGATTGCTGTCGCATCAGACTATTCCTTTATTGCAGAGAGCGCTACGATGACTATCCATCCGATCCGAATGAGCGGACTCGTTATCGGTGTGCCTCAAACCTTCGAATATATGGAGAAGATGCAAGAACGAGTTGTTCGGTTTGTAACGAAGCATTCCCGAATTTCGGAGGAGAAGTTTAAAGATCTTATGTTCAAAACTGGCGAATTGAACCGAGATATTGGTACGGCTGTTGAAGGTGAGGATGCCGTTAAATTCGGTTTAATCGACGAAGTGGGCGGTATAGGCGCGGCAATGAAGCATTTGGAACATTTGATTAAGGAACGCAAGACAATACCAGCTGGAGGGTTCACACAATGACTCTCTATACAACGATGCCTATGGAAACCGTCTGGGATGGCGCAATGACTTACACGCCTCAATTTGTAGAAATAGAGATCAATGGTATGTTGGTTCAAGCGGCTCCAATCGATTCACAAAGGGCTGTCATCGTAAGACTGCTTCGTTGTGAGCTGAGTGATTATTTGAACCCTGCATACGCCCCTGGGCAACAAATTTGCTATTTCCCTGCAGTTCAATCCAATCAACCTAATCAATTCAGCCCTATAGTGTGAATCAGTCTTAGGCATGTATAACAATATAGGTGTGATATCGGCCTTTGTGGTATAATATTCTTCTGGGGGTGACTATTGTGGCCAGAAGAAGAAAGAGGAAAAATGTCTCTTTAAGCAACGTGCTTAAATATGAAATTTATGGGATTATCTTCATTACATTATCAGTCATTGCGCTATCAGGAGAGGCTGCAGTCGGTAGATCCCTGTCTAAAATGTTTGGCCTTGTGCTCGGTAAATTTTATTTTGTCATTCCATTAGTAGGTATATATGTCGGTTTGATGGTTATGATTCATCGCAAGTGGCCAAGAGGCTGGACTAGTCGAAAAGCGGGAATTGTGCTGCTTGTGCTTGCACTCACGTTAATGAGTACCATTTCAACAATAGAACAGAAACTGTCCCCATTAATGAACGTGGATGCAGGGATGATTCTCAAGCAAGTACATAATGATCTTCAAGGATCACTCATCTCACCTAAAGCGGAAAATGATACTTCCATGCTTCATAAAGATATTGGCGGAGGATATGTCGGTGCTGTTCAGCTCGCTATGCTCTATTGGCTGTTCGGAATGATTGGTTCCAGACTGGTCATGATCGTCATGTTCTTTATTAGTTTTATGCTGATTACAAATCTGTCTTACGTTGAATTGATGCGGATTGTTCGTGCACGATTAATGAAGCTGATTGCTGTATTTCGTTCAAGCAGAAAAAGTAAGAATAGAACTGCTGACAAACATGGGCCGAATAAGCTTGTGTCGAAGCGGATGGAAGTTGAGCTGCTCCCTATGGATGATGAGGATGAGGACGAACATTATTCCAGTCCTCAAAATCAAAAGAAAACCCCAGTGTTCTTTCAATTGTTCAGCAGCAAACAGCCTAAGGCCCATCATGAATCGGACGAGGACGTACTGCTGGATGATATCGTGATGAGATCCGCTTATCAAGCGGCACCTATTGATGATGAAGAGAACGAAGAGGTACATAGAGAGCCTAACAATATTAATCATGATCAGCAGGTAGACCATCATGAAGAAGATATAAGTGAAGACAGTATACGCGGAAATAATGGTCCGATTATTCGGGATTTCTTTGAACAAGTGAAAACAGAGGGAAGACACGAAGATCCAGATTATGACGATCTAATGGATGATTACATAGTCGAAGGGACCATAGACAAATATTCAGCACCGCGACCGACACCACTAGCGCCAGTAGAGTCTTTATCAGAGATGGCAAGTAACGATCTGAATCTAAATGGGGATTCAAACCTATCCACTCAGGATCAAAGCAAAGAAATGGATATGATCACACCACTGCCTAAACCATCTCCGAAGCCGTATAAGCTTCCACCATTCCGTCTGCTGTCCAAACCGCCATCAAGCAGCAAAGCTGGAGATCAAGCAGATTATATGCAGACAGCTCGTAAGCTTGAAGCAACTTTGGAGAGCTTTGGCGTCAGAGCTAAAGTGCTCGAAGTGGTCAGAGGACCAGCTGTTACTCGTTATGAAATTCAGCCTGACATTGGTGTGAAGGTAAGTCGCATTGTCAATCTGACGGATGATATCGCGCTCGCTTTGGCAGCGAAAGATATTCGTATGGAAGCGCCGATTCCAGGGAAATCAGCAATCGGAATTGAAGTGCCGAATCCCGAGGTGTCGCTTGTAACGATGCGAGAAGTGATGGAGACACAGGTGTTCCAAGATTCCTCCTCGAAATTGTCCATCGCTCTCGGACGAGATATTTCAGGGCAGACCATTGTCGGCAACTTGGCCAAGATGCCGCATTTACTTGTGGCGGGTGCTACTGGTTCTGGTAAATCCGTATGTATTAACGGCATTATTACGAGCATATTGTACAAAGCTAAGCCAGATGAAGTTAAGTTCATGATGGTCGATCCGAAAATGGTCGAACTGAATGTTTATAATGGAATTCCGCATCTGTTAACGCCGGTTGTTACCGATCCGAAGCGTGCTTCATTAGCGCTGAAGAAGATTGTTGTGGAAATGGAGAAGCGTTATGAACTGTTCTCGAAATCGGGAACACGTAACATTGAAGGCTACAACAATTTGATGAAAGATAACCCGGAAGCAATTTTGCCGTATATCGTCGTTATCGTCGATGAACTTGCCGATCTTATGATGGTTGCAGCGCATGACGTGGAAGAGGCAATTACTCGTCTTGCGCAAATGGCGCGCGCTGCGGGTATCCACTTGATTATTGCTACTCAGCGTCCTTCAGTAGACGTTATTACTGGTGTTATTAAAGCGAATATTCCTTCAAGAATTGCATTCGGCGTATCCTCTCAAGTGGACTCAAGAACGATTCTGGACATGGCTGGAGCAGAGAAGCTGCTCGGACGCGGGGATATGTTATTCATGCCAATGGGCACCTCTAAGCCTATTCGTGTGCAGGGTGCATTTATGACCGATCAAGAAGTTGAATCGATCGTTAATTTTGTACGTGAACAGGGAGAAGCGGAATATAACGAAGATCTTGTACCTGAAATAGAAGAAACCGCGCAGGAGCAAGAAGAAGTTCTAGATGAACTCTACGACCAAGCGGTGCAAATCGTGCTTGAAGCGAAGCAAGCTTCAGTGTCCCTGCTTCAGCGCCGCATGCGTATTGGTTATACAAGGGCGGCTCGGCTCATTGATTCGATGGAAGCACACGGCATCATCGGCCCTTATGAGGGCAGTAAGCCGCGTGAAGTGTTGATGTCTTTAGAGCAGTATCAGCACGGCAGAGTTAGTTCTTAATACATAGTCTTTCTCGACTGATTACGGTCGGGAAAGACTTTTTTTATGCTGCAAACAATCTGTTCTTCCTTTCTGAATAGTGCATAGTATCGCAAAAGGATTCTCATAATAACGTTAGTCATCCTGATACTCCACAAGAGAAAGGTAGAGCTTATAGCATGAAAAAAGCAAAAATTTGGATTTCCACCGGTTTAGTGCTTCTAATAATGGGCTCTCTGTTTGGAACATATCAGCTAAAACAGAGCGGGGCGATCGTACCGACTTTCAGCTCAAATATTATTCAGTATGGTTCATCCGGCCAAGATGTATATGAGCTGCAAGGGCGTCTAAAATATTTGGGATTCTATAATGGGAAAATTGACGCCTATTTTGGAGATTCGACGTTAAAATCAGTCAAATGGTTTCAATCCGAATTTGGCATGAAAGCAGATGGCATTGTCGGTGGCAAAACAAAACTGAAGTTGTATAATGCAACGAAAAATTGGAAGCCAACGGGTTCTGCTGCTACGATTAAAGAGGAAGAAGCAAGTTCCGACGATAACGGTGAAACTCCTTCGTCTAACCCGCTTGGTCTAACTGATAATGACCTTAAACTTATGGCTAACGCCGTCAACGGAGAAGCAAGGGGTGAACCGTTCGAAGGGCAAGTTGCGGTTGCGGCGGTCATTTTAAATCGTGTGAAGTCACCTAATTTTCCAAATACCGTATCAGGTGTTATATTTCAGCCAGGAGCTTTTACAGCCGTTGCAGACGGTCAAATTTGGCTTACGCCAAACGAAACTTCCCGCAAGGCAGTACAGCAAGCGGTAAACGGCTGGGATCCAACGGGAGGATGTTTGTACTATTTCAATCCGAAAACGGCAACCTCGAAATGGATCTGGTCGCGTCCGCAAGTCAAAACGATTGGTAACCATATTTTCTGCATGTAACTCATCAGTAAAAGAGTCTTCATGAAGAAGCAGCCGAAGGTTATTTCCTCGGTTGCTTCTTCCATTTCAGTTGGTATAGAATGGATTTACCCTTAAATTACAAGGTGTAATATCATCTGCGTTGTAAAGGAGTTTTGGACTTGAATACAACCCAATTTGAACGCGGAACCGTGAATCAATTACGAATTCATGTGCTTCCGACCAAGCGCTTTAAGACATTTGCAATTTCTCTCTATATCGGATTCCCTCTTCAAGAAGAGACGGTTACAAAAGTTGCACTTACGCCATTTGTGCTGCGCAGAGGTACAGCATCGTACCCCGAAACAACGCAATTTCGTGAGCAATTGGAGCATTTATACGGAGCAGGATTTGCCCTTGATGTATATAAACGCGGTGATTATCAAATTGTACAATTTCGTATGGATACGATTAATGATTCTTTTGTACAAAGCGATGAATCTCTTCTTGAAAAGTCGTTTAACTTCCTTGGTGAAGTGCTGACGAAGCCAGTAACAGAGAACGGACATTTCCGTACTTCGTATGTACAGGCAGAGCGTGAGACGATCCGCAAAAAAATGGAAGCGATTGTAAACGATAAAATTAGGTATGCAGCTGAACGGTGTATCGAGGAAATGTGTAAAGATGAGCCATACAGACTTCATCCGCTCGGTAAACGGGAAGATCTGGCTGGGATTGAGGCTGCTGAGCTATATAATGCCTATCAGGATTGGCTGCAAAATGCGGTGATGGATTTGTACGTTGTGGGTGATACCACCTCCGAGGAAGTAGAGCAATTGGTCAAGAAATCTTTCGACATGCAGCGTACCTCTTCACCCTCGTATTCACAGACTCGGGCGATAACCGGAGTGAAGGAAGTAAAGACTGTAGAAGAAGCGATGAACGTCAGTCAAGGAAAGCTGAATATGGGTCTTCGCACTTCCATTACGTATGGTGATGATAAGTATGCACCTGCCTTGCTGTATAACGGGATTCTAGGCGGTTATCCGCATTCGAAGCTGTTTAGGAACGTACGTGAGAAAGCGAGCCTTGCTTATTATGCTTCTTCGCGCTATGACGGACACAAAGGGATCGGAACGATACAGTCTGGTATTGAAATTCAGAATTACAAGAAGGCGTTAGATATTATTCAGAAACAACTCGAAAGTATGCGAGCAGGTGAAATTTCGGAGCTGGAAATGATCCAGACGAAAGCAATGATAAGCAATGCGCTCAGAGAAATAGAGGACTCTGCCTTCGAGATGATCGCCTTTGATTTTAACAGGCAGTTATCGGGTAAAGAACGTTCTACGAGTGAATTGCTTGAGCAGGTGCAGCGTGTAACCGTGCAGGATGTCGTTGCTGCAGCCCAAACTTTTGAGCTGGATACGGTTTATTTTTTGAAAGGTCAAAAGGAGGAATAGCCTGTGGAACGTATACAATATCCGAATCTGCAAGAAACGCTGTACTATGAAGTGATGGATAACGGCCTTCAGGTGTATGTTCTGCCAAAGCCTGGCTTTTCGAAAACGTACGCTACTTTTTCAACAAAATACGGGTCGATTGACAATCACTTCAGAGTTGAGGGGCAAGAGGAAGTGAAAGTTCCTGACGGCATTGCACACTTTTTGGAACATAAAATGTTCGAAGAGCCTGAAGGAGATATTTTCGCCACGTTCTCCTCGCAAGGAGCGTCCGCGAACGCTTTTACCAGCTTTGATCAGACAGTTTATCTCTTCTCTGCGACAGAACAAATCGACGCGAATTTAGAGACGCTTATTAATTTTGTGCAGCACCCTTATTTTACAGATCAGAATGTAGAGAAAGAAAAAGGGATTATCGGCCAAGAAATTCAGATGTATCAAGATAACCCAGACTGGCGTGTCTACTTCGGATTAATCGAAGCGCTTTACAAGGTGCACCCTGTCCGTATTGATATCGCAGGGACAGTGGAGTCGATCGGTACGATTACAAAAGAAACGCTCTACAAGTGTTACCATACGTTCTATCATCCAAGCAATATGTTGCTGTTTATTGTCGGGGGAGTAGAACCTGAACATGTATTTAAATTAGTGCGGGACAATCAAGCGAAGAAATCTTTTGAGCCACAAGGCAACATTGAACGTTTGTTTGATGAAGAGCCGTCCGAAGTTGCTGAGCCGCGCAAAGTCGCAAAACTAGCTGTCTCTATGCCTAAATGTCTGTTTGGGTTTAAGGAAACAGAATTGGGTCTAACGGGAGAGGCGCTTGTACGACGTGACTTAACGACTAAGCTGATGCTGGATTTGTTGTTCGGTTCAAGCACGAGCCTGTATCAGAAGCTGTACGATGAGGAGTTAATTTCAGACAGCTTCGGTTACGAATACAATAGCAATCCGAATTATGCATTCTCAGCCATCGGCGGAGATACGAAAGATCCTGATTTGCTGCTGCAGCGGATTCGAGAAGAAGTAGATAAAATTCGGGAGAAAGGCTTTACAGCATCCGATTTCGAACGGCTTCGCAAAAAGAAAATCGGCGGTTATTTGCGCATGTTAAATTCTCCTGAAAATATTGCTCATGAATTTACACGATATAAATTCCGAGACAGCGACTTGTTTGCCGTTCTGCCGCTTTATGAAGCAATTACACTTGATGAAGTGAACGAACGTCTTCGCAGTCATATCGACTGGTCGAAGCTTGCGGTATCCATTGTGGTGAGCCCTTCATGAATATGCATCATGGGAGAGATTTAATGCTTGATAGGCAGATGACAGCTTTAATTACGGGAGCGGGTCGAGGGATCGGCGCTGCCATTGCTGAACGGTTAGCAGAAGGCGGGATGAATGTCGTTATCCACTATATGAAATCGGATGAAGCAGCAAGAGAAGTCGCCAGACGCTGCATGTCATTTGGAGTAAAAGTGTTGACAGTCGCGGCGGATTTGCGCAGCAAAGAACAAATTATGGAGATGCGGACAAAGATTGAATCAAGCGGGATGCAGCCTGATATTTTAATAAATAATGCTGGCATTTCGCACTACGGCCTTCTCTCGGACGTTACTGAGGACGAGTGGGATGAAGTGATAGACATTAACCTAAAAGGTCTGTTTCTGTGTACACAGGCCTTTATGCCTTATATGATTTCACAGCGTTATGGCCGCATTATAAATATTTCATCAGTATGGGGGATGGCTGGTGCTTCTTGTGAGGTCGTATATTCGGCGGCGAAAGGCGGTGTGAACGCTTTTACAAAAGCGTTAGCTAAAGAGCTTGCCCCGTCTGGAGTAACCGTGAATGCTGTAGCGCCTGGAGCTGTAAATACGAGTATGCTTGAGCACTTAGACCATGATGAAATGAAGATGCTTGAAGAGGAAATACCGGTTGGCAGGCTAGGGGAGCCTTCGGAAATCGCATCTCTTGTTTATTTCTTAGCTTCTCCAGAGTCAGCATATATAACGGGACAAATCATCAGTCCAAACGGTGGATGGGTAATATAGTGAAAAGTTCTTCCTTCGCATACGAGAATAAATGGCAGCATTTTGATGCATATTACGAGTGTTGATTTAAATTTCTTGTATGAGGTGAAGGAGGATTTAAAACGATGTCATCCGTGATGAATGATTTTGATAGCTGGAAAAAATTTTTAGGTGAACGCGTTCAGAAAGCGGAGCAACTAGGTGTCAACGAGGATACAATCAATAATCTCGCTTATGAGATCGGTTCTTTCCTTGATGAGAAGGTAGACCCGGCAAATCATTCGAACCGTGCACTCAAAGAACTTTGGGACGTAGGCAATGAAGAGGAACGTAAAACAATTGCTCGTCTGATGGTGAAATTAGCAAAGCAAAACGCATAACATGGTCGCTTCAAAACATGAGAAAAGCTCCCATTTGGGAGCTTTTCTCTAATCTGTATTTAGATGAGCCTTGCCTTTCATTTTTATTTTATATATCATTAACACGTAGTAAGAGTAATGACCTAGCCTGATTCCATGGGAGTAAAGAACTGTTTTGCTATAAATAATAGCATTTATGTATAAAAATGAGGTGTCTGCAATGGGGAACAAGCAATGGTACATGGAATATAAAATACATAAAAATCGTCCCGGCCTCTTAGGAGATATTGCTTCAATGCTTGGGATGCTTGAAGTGAATATCATTACAATTAACGGTGTTGAAGGTAAAACACGCGGTATGCTTCTTGAATCCGATGATGATGAGAAAATTAGATTGATGGGTCAAATGCTTGAAAAGGTAGATAACATTACGGTGAGTGCTTTGCGCTCTCCGCGCTTAGTTGATATTTTAGCTGTTCGTCATGGGCGGTATATTGACCGGGATTCTGATGATCAGAAGACGTTTCGTTTTACACGTGATGAATTAGGACTTTTGGTTGATTTCCTCGGCGAAGTCTTTAAGAGAGAAGGAAATCAAGTTATCGGATTAAGAGGCATGCCACGAGTCGGCAAGACAGAATCGATTATTGCTGGCAGTGTTTGCGCCATGAAGAGATGGACGTTCGTCTCGTCAACATTGCTTAGACAAACCGTTCGAAGCCAGTTATCCGAAGATGAAATGAATCCGAATAATGTGTTTATTATTGACGGTATTGTAAGTACTATTCGTTCCAACGAAAAACATTATCAGCTTCTGCAAGAAATTATGGAGATGCCTTGTACCAAGGTCATTGAACACCCTGATGTGTTTATGAAAGAATCAGAATTTGATTATAATTCATTTGATATTATTATAGAGCTCCGTAACAATCCTGAGGAAGAAATTGTTTATGATACGTTTACAACAAGTTATACAGATGATCTGTAAATATTTTGTAAATGAATTGTAAACTTTTCAAAGATAAAATAATGATATTCTGAATAAGGAGGTGATGGTATGTCGGATCTAGGTCAACAGCTTAAGGAAGCCCGTCTTCAAAAAGGTTTAACACTTGACGATGTGCAAGAAATGACAAAGATAAGAAAAAGGTATTTGGAAGCAATCGAGGCTGGGGATTATAAAGTGCTCCCAGGCAGTTTTTATGTGAGAGCATTTATTAAGACATATGCTGAAGCGGTTGGAATCAATCCGGACGAGCTGTTCGCTGTACACCAGATGGATATACGGACACCCGAGCCGGAAGTTACTGCCGAACCGATTGTCCAAAAGCGTAGCAACAGACAGTCTTCTGATCGAAATTCAAAATGGATTTCTACGGTCCTTATGTGGACTTTTCCAATATTGATTATTGCTGTTATTTACTTATATGTCTCATCGCTCAACGATAAAAAAGGCGTCAACAAAGTTGATCCAACAAAAGTAACTACTGAGCAGGCTAATCCTGCAGATTTACAGTCTACAACTCCTGCAAATTCAGGAGATAATGCTGGTGGAACAAATAGCGAAGTTCAAGGCAACAACGGGGCTAGTACGACTCCTGAGACTCAGCCTCCTGCAGTAACTGAACCGAACACCACTAAGTCAGCGGCGCCTGTCGTTACAGAGGATCGTAAAGAAGGCAGCACTACCGTGTTTAAAGTTACCCCAGCAGATGCTGCTCCGGTTAAGGTAGAAATTAAGGCGACCGGAAAGAGTTGGGTAGAGGTGCGTAAAGGCAGTTCTAAGGGTGAGAAGCTTTTCTATGCCAATATGAACAACGGTGATGATCAGACTTATGAGCTTGATGGACAAGGCCTGTTCATCAAGTCTGGTAACTCGCCTGCGACTGAAATTACAGTTGGCGGTCAAGTTGTAACGGATGGCAAGCTTACTTCCAAAATTCAATTGGAGTTAGGAAGCGCTGATTCAGCTGGCTCCCAAGCCGAATCTACTTCGGGAACAAATCAAACGGGTGAAGCAAACAACCAAACCGATTCTACTCAAGTAGATACAACCCCGACTACAGCAAACGAATAAGGAAATAACTTCACGGAGAGAATAGAATTACTCTTCTATTCTGGAATGAAGTGAGGTGTACGTACCTTGTCCGTTGGCTGGATCGTTACTGGAGTAGGTGTAATTGTCAGTCTTTTAGGTTATTATCTGACGCCAAATGCGTGGGGCTACGGCATTTTAGGTTTCGGCCTTGCACATATTGTGCTCGGTATTCTAGATATGTTTCGTCAGCCGTCACGAAGTAAATATTAAGCGATGCATGTATATGGACGCTCCTCTTAGACCTAAGGTTAGTCTTGAGGAGCGTCTTTTGTCTAATTAGACTTCGCTTCAAGTTTTTCATATAATATCTACTGGAAAGGACGTGAAAACAGATGGCTTCAGAAAATTCATTTGATATTGTTTCCAAACTCGACGTGCAGGAAATGATTAACGCGATTCATCAAACGGAGCGTGAAATTGAAACGAGATTTGATTTTAAAGGCAGCAAAAGCAGTTTGAAACTTGAGAAGGATGTGCTTGTCGTTACTTCAGATGACGAATATAAACTGAATGCTGTGCTTGATATTCTACAATCGAAAATGGTCAAGAGAGGTCTATCGCTTAAAAATGTAGATTACGGTAAAATTGAACCAGCTTCTATGGGGACAGTTCGCCAACGCATTACTTTGAAGCAAGGAATTGACCAAGAGAACGCGAAAAAAATAAATGTGCTCATTCGCGATTCGAAGCTTAAAGTGAAGAGTCAAATTCAAGGAGATCAAATTCGAGTCACCGGAAAAAGTAAAGATGATCTGCAATCCGTGATGCAACTTCTGAGAAAAGCAGATTTGCCTCTTGATTTGCAGTTTACGAACTTTAAATAAGGAATTCAACTCCAATTTACAAAAATATGTTAAAGTAAAATTGCTGTATTTTGACAGGGTATACCCCTTGTATTATACTAACTTACATAATATTTGACGTATATGAATGAATATGATCTTTTCGGGGAGGGTGTCTTGTGAATTTACCCAACCGTATTACACTCACAAGAATTTTGTTAATTCCAATCATGATGGTTTTTCTGCTTGTTGATTTCAAAATGACAGCTTCTTTACAAGTTGGCTCATATCGTATTGAGTACAGCCAACTTATTGCTACCATTCTGTTTATTATAGCGGCAAGCACGGACGGTATTGATGGTCATATTGCCCGCTCGCGCAACCTCGTAACAAACCTTGGTAAGCTGCTCGATCCACTTGCTGACAAATTGCTGGTAACGGCAGCGCTTGTGTCGCTAGTCGAAATGGGGAAATGCGATGCGTGGATTGCAGTGCTGATCATCAGCCGGGAATTTGCGGTAACTGGCCTTCGTCAGATAGCTTTGCTGGAAGGTTCGGTTGTTGCAGCGAGCAAATGGGGCAAGGCTAAAACGATCATACAAATGATCGCCATTATTTCGAGTCTGCTGAACAACTTCCCGTTTGCATTTTTAAATATCGCTTTCGATCGAATTACTTTGGTGTTAGCGGCGATTATTACCGTATACTCCGGTATTGATTATTTTGTTAAAAATAGAAGCATACTTGTTCAACATTCCAAAGCATAATGATTTACACGGCAATAGGTCCTTCCTATTGCTTTTTCTTTCTCGGGCTGCTCTGATTTAAGTCCATACATATAAAGGAGGAAGTTCACAATGAAAGCGGAAATTATTGCGGTAGGTACCGAGCTTTTGCTTGGACAAATTGTGAATACGAATGCACAGTATTTGTCTCAGGAACTGGCGTTCTTAGGTATTGATGTATATTTTCAAACGGTTGTTGGCGATAACTTAGGTCGATTAAAACAAGCGATTACGATAGCTCAGAACCGAGCGGATGTTATTGTATTTTCAGGCGGACTTGGACCTACACAAGATGATTTAACAAAAGATGCGATTGCGGAAGTTTTGGGCCGTAAAATGTACATCGATGAAGACGCTATGGCTAAAATTGAGGCGTTATTCAAAGGTAGAGGCACTGTGATGACCGAAAATAACCGGCGTCAAGCTCTGATAATTGAAGGGAGCGATCCGCTTCCGAACGAGACAGGCTTAGCGCTTGGGAATGCTATTTCACAAGACGGCAAGTACTATATCATCCTTCCGGGACCGCCGAAGGAGCTCATTCCGATGTTTGATCATCAGGCTAAGCCATGGATCGTCAAGCATGTTCTGACTTCTGAGATGCCGCTCTTCTCCAAAATGTTAAAGTTTGCAGGGATTGGTGAATCGCTGCTTGAAGAAAAATTAATTGATCTCATTCAAAATCAAACGGATCCGACAATTGCTCCTTATGCCAAAGAAGGGGAGGTAACCATTCGTCTGTCGACAAAAGCGCCTACTAAGGCGGAAGCGAACGTGAAACTTAATGAGATGGAAGCGAAAATAAAAGCTCGTCTTCCGCAACATTTGTATGCCAATATCGATGTCCCAATTGAACATACGATCGTTCATTTGATGGCAGATCAAGGGTTGACTTTAAGTGCTGCGGAAAGCTGTACTGGCGGCATGGTTATGGAGACGATTACTTCGATTGCGGGTAGCTCTTCGGTATTAAAGGGCGGGTTCGTCACCTATACGAACGAGATGAAGGAGCAGCTTCTCGGCGTTCCGCATCATTTGCTCGAAGGAACAGATGCTCCGGGAGCGGTAAGCGCTGAAACAGCGCAAGAGATGGCGGAGCGGGTAAGAACCATTACGAATTCCGATTTTGGGTTATCGGTCACGGGTGTAGCTGGTCCCGGCGAATCAGAAGGTAAGCCTGCGGGGTTAGTATACATCGGTATTGCTGAGAAGGGGAAAGAGACAGAAGTCCATCAGCTTAAATTGCACGGTAACCGTGAAAGTGTGCGAAACCGAGCTGTTAAGGCGATTTTGTATCGCCTATGGTTGAAGCTTCAATCTTAAGTTAGATGATATTACTGCCTGATGTTGCGTTAGCAATAGACATGAGGTATATTATCTAATAACGGAAGAACCGTAGCAAAACTGATTTTGCTGCGGTTTTTTTGTATTTAAATGTAAGGAGGTCTGTTGCCTTTTCGAAAAAAAACGAATGTATGTTCGAAAAAATGCTTGGCAAACGACTGAAAACAAGGTATCATAATATTACAAACTACAAAACAAATTAGTGATGAAGAATATCAACCGTAAAGGGTGTGGATTGATTGTCAGATCGTCGTGCTGCGCTGGAAATGGCGCTTCGTCAAATAGAGAAACAATTTGGTAAAGGTTCCATTATGAAACTTGGGGAATCGACGCACATGCAAGTGGAAGTTGTTCCCAGCGGCTCTATTGCACTGGATATCGCGCTTGGAACAGGCGGGTTCCCAAGAGGTCGGATTATTGAAATTTATGGACCTGAATCTTCAGGTAAAACAACTGTAGCATTGCACGCTATTGCTGAAGTGCAAAAAACGGGGGGGCAGGCTGCGTTTATCGATGCAGAGCATGCGCTCGACCCACTTTACGCAAGCAAATTAGGTGTAAATATTGATGAACTGCTTCTCTCCCAGCCAGATACTGGGGAACAAGCGCTTGAAATTGCAGAAGCGCTAGTACGAAGCGGTGCGGTTGATATTATTGTTGTCGACTCTGTCGCAGCTTTAGTACCAAAAGCAGAAATCGAAGGGGAAATGGGTGATTCGCACGTCGGTCTACAAGCGCGTCTCATGTCCCAAGCACTTCGTAAATTGTCTGGTGCAATTGCTAAGTCGAAGACGATTGCCATTTTCATTAACCAATTGCGTGAAAAAGTAGGGGTCATGTTCGGTAACCCTGAAACGACTCCAGGCGGCCGCGCTCTTAAATTCTACTCGTCCGTTCGTCTTGATGTACGCCGTGTAGAGACGATTAAAGTTGGTAATGACAGCGTAGGTAATCGTACGAGAATTAAAGTTGTGAAGAACAAAGTTGCTCCTCCGTTCAAACAAGCGGATATCGATATTATGTATGGCGAAGGAATTTCCAGAGAGGGAAGTATTATCGATATTGGTACCGAGCTTGATATCGTCAATAAGAGTGGTGCTTGGTATTCTTACGAAGGTGAGCGATTAGGTCAAGGGCGCGAGAATGCGAAGCAATTCTTGAAAGAGAATGCTGCAATAGCTGCTGCTATTGAACAGAAAATTCGCGAATCAAGCAATTTGTCGACTTCTGTATCTTCCCCTTCTGCTGCGGAGTTAGAAGAAGAATCGTTGGAAGAAAACGAACTTTTTGAAATCGAATAGCAAGGATGAAGCGCTCCAATCGATGATTTCTCACCGAGAGGAGCGTTTTTTAGAGATGAAGAGGAGCGCTTTTTAGAGGTAAGAAAGTATATACAAACTTCCGCTTAAGAAGTGTTGATGATTAACAAAATAAGGGAGTTCCAATATGGAAGAAAATGAACTGCCCATTCAGCAAGATGGTGGGCCGAATAATCAAGAGACGCTGCTTCAGCTGCCTGATGAAGGAGAACTCGTTATTACTTCGGTAGAGCATGCTAAAAAGGCTAAAAACCGATATCTGATCTGGTTTGGCGATCTATCATTATCTGTACATGAAGATGTGATGATCAAGTATCGGATGTTAAAGGGCAGCACCTTTAATAAGCAAGAACTTGGTGAAATCATTATCGCAGATGAGAAGCAGCGAGCTTACGTTCAGGCTATACTTTATTTGGGACGCAAACCTCGTACGAGACAAGAGGTTGCCATTCGTCTTAGGGAGAAAGAGATCGAAGAAGGTGTAATCGACGAAATTATAAATCGTCTTGAGCAGGAAGGGCTTCTAAATGATGCTATCTACGCTCGCCAGTGGGCCCAGCAACGTGTTTCGAGCCAGCGGAAGGGTAAAGTGTGGGTAAGGCATGAGCTGCGTCAGAAGGGGATTAACAAGTCTCTCATCAGCGAAGCGTTGGAACAAATCAGTGAAGAAGAAGAATTAGCGAGTGCGATCACGATCGGTCGCAAGAAGTGGAAACAAACGAAGGGGGAACGGCTTGATCGCAGACGGAAAACGGCTGCTTATTTGATGCGCAGAGGTTTTTCGAGTGAATTAGTACGCCGTGCTTTCGTAGAAATTGAGAATGAAGATGGGTTCGAGGAATAATTTGCTGAAAAATGACGGCATGTGCTCCGTGGCGATGTCAGTTTGCTTGACAATATCTTTTGGCAAATAATAAAATATAGATGAATCATTAATTTTAGAGTCGCTTTTCCTTCCAAAAAGAGGATTCTATGATTCTAATCGCCAATTTATGATGAAATGAATGTTGTCCTCTGCTGCATTTTATTGAAGTTATAAGCACATGAATGATCAAGAGCAGCAGTGGACTGAATCGGCATTATAGTGAATATACCGATTCTTAGTAAACAAAAGAATGAATGTGTAAACTGAAAATTTGACAAATCCCAAGGAATGCCTTGGAGGAATCAACGAGGAGGTGAACAGGACATGCAATCATGGATCTGGATACTGATCGTTCTCGTTGTAGCCGCATTATTCTTTGGGTTCGGTTATTTTATTCGCAAGTCTCTTGCAGAAGCTAAAATTTCTAGTGCAGAAGCTGCTGCTGAACAAATTATTGAAAATGCGAAGAAAGAAGCAGACGCGCTGAAGAAAGAAACAGTTCTTGAAGCGAAGGACGAAGTCCATAAGCTAAGAACTGAAGCTGATAAAGACATTCGTGAACGCCGTAATGAAATTCAACGGCAAGAAAGACGATTGTTGCAAAAAGAAGAGTCGATGGATAAAAAAATAGAATCGCTCGAACGTAAAGAAGAACAAGTGGCGAACAAAGAGAAACGTATCGAAGAAACTCAGCAACAAATTGATCTTATCTACAAGAAGCAATTGGAAGAGCTTGAGCGGATTTCCAACTTGTCGATGGAGGATGCTCGAAGCATCATTTTGAGTACGGTAGAGCAAGAAGTTCGTCACGAAACGGCACAAATGATCAAAGATATTGAACAGCAGGCTAAAGAAGAAGCGGATAAGAAATCCCGCGAAATCATTACCATGGCTATTCAACGTTGTGCTGCTGATCATGTTGCTGAAACAACGGTATCTGTCGTTACATTGCCGAATGAGGAAATGAAAGGACGGATTATCGGCCGCGAAGGACGAAATATTAGAGCGCTCGAAACTCTTACGGGTATTGACCTTATTATCGATGATACACCGGAAGCAGTTATTTTATCAGGATTTGATCCGATCCGCCGTGAAATTGCACGTACTGCTCTTGAAAAATTGGTGGCAGATGGTCGGATTCATCCAGCGCGTATCGAGGAAATGGTGGAGAAATCCCGTCGAGAAGTGGATGAGCGAATTCGTGAGTATGGTGAACAAGCTACCTTTGAGGTTGGAGTACATGGACTACATCCTGATTTGATTAAAATTTTGGGACGTTTGAAATTCCGGACAAGCTACGGACAAAACGTACTCAAGCACTCCATGGAAGTTGCGTATTTAGCAGGATTAATGGCTGGAGAGCTTGGAGAAGACGTTGTATTGGCGAAACGTGCCGGGCTTATGCATGACATCGGTAAAGCGCTCGATCATGAAGTGGAAGGGTCTCATGTCGAAATCGGCGTGGAACTGGCGAAGAAATATAAAGAACATCCAGTGGTTATTAACAGTATCGCATCGCATCATGGTGACGTTGAAGCTACTTCGGTTATTGCGATGCTCGTAGGTGCAGCCGATGCGCTCTCAGCAGCAAGACCGGGCGCAAGACGCGAGACATTGGAAACTTATATCAAACGTCTGGAAAAACTAGAAACGATCTGTGAATCGTTTGAAGGCGTTGAGAAATCATATGCTATTCAAGCGGGTCGTGAAGTTCGTGTCATGGTTCAACCTGATAAAATCGATGATGCGGAAAGCTTCCGCTTAGCGCGCGACATTACGAAGATGATTGAAAATGAACTCGATTATCCGGGTCACATTAAAGTTACAGTAATTCGTGAGACAAGAGCGGTTGAATACGCGAAATAAAGGATATGCTGAAAAGTGGCTCCCGTGGTGGGCCACTTTTCATTGTGAGGGGGGAGTACCATCAAAGTTTTATTTATTGGTGACATTGTAGGGAACACAGGCAGAAAAGCGGTTAAAGAGACATTGCCGCACTTAAAATCGAAATTCAACCCGCATATCATTATCGCAAATGGTGAGAATGCTGCATCTGGACGGGGCATTACGGCTGCTATTGCTAAGGAGTTTTTCGACTGGGGAATCCATGGCATAACCATGGGTAATCATACGTGGGATAATAAAGATATTTTTGAGTTTATTGATGATGAGCCTAGATTGATTAGACCTGCTAATTTCCCTGAAGGAACACCAGGTCTTGGGTCTACAGTTATTAAAGCGAACGGCAAAGAACTCGGTATCGTTAATTTGCAAGGAAGAACGTTTCTTCCGCCGATTGATGATCCTTTCCGGAAAGCGGATGAAATCGTCGATCAAATGAAGAAGAAAGTAAAATGTATTTTGGTGGACTTTCACGCGGAAGCGACGTCGGAGAAAATAGCGATGGGCTGGCATTTAGATGGCCGGGCATCTATGGTTGTTGGAACACATACACACGTACAGAGCAATGATGACATCTTGCTTCCAGGCAGAACAGCGTATATTACAGACGTTGGTATGGTTGGCTCGCGGGAAGGTATTCTAGGGATGGAACGTGAGGCGGTCCTTCGCAAATTTAAAACGCAGCTGCCTGTTCGTTTCCAAGTCGATAACGGGAAATGGCAATTCCATGCTGTCTTCGTCGATATAGACGATGCGACAGGAGAAGCTAAGCACATCGAAAAAATTCGTCTGCTAGAAGACGAGTGGGTTATAAATTAATAAATTTGTTATAACTTGGTAATATCTCCTCAAAAAGAAGGAATCTTTTCCACTCTTCTCGAATAACATTTATTAGTGGAATCAAACCAACATTCCCAGGGGAGGTACTAAGCATGGAAGTATTAAAAGTGTCAGCGAAATCCAATCCTAACTCCGTTGCCGGAGCATTAGCAGGTGTTCTCAGAGAACGTGGTGCTGCTGAACTACAGGCGATCGGAGCGGGTGCACTTAACCAAGCGATTAAAGCGGTAGCGATTGCCCGGGGATTTGTAGCGCCTAGCGGTGTTGATTTGATTTGTGTTCCTGCTTTTACGGATATTGTCATTGATGGTGAGGACAGAACTGCAATTAAATTAATCGTAGAGCCTAGATAATAAATTAGAGTTCAATATGAACCTGTTTACGTTACATAGTAGACAGGTTCTTTTTGTTGCCATAGAAAGGGTGGTTAAGGTGAAACGGGGGATTGTAGATTTCCATTGCGATGCGTTAAGTAAAATGCAGATGAATCCAAAAATCAACTTTGCCTCTGATGAGAGGCTTGATGTATCCAGGCTGATGCTTGAGGAAGGCGGAGTCATGCTGCAATGCTTTGCCATATTTCTCTCACCGCATTTCGAGCCGCATTTTGAACTTATTTTGGATCAAATGGGGCTATTTAAGCAAAAAGTTAGTCGTGCAAATCAAATTCCGCTCATACAGTGGCGTGAAGATATTGAGAACCTAAGGGCATCTACGCATATTGGCGGATTATTGTCGATCGAAGGTGCTGATGGTCTTGAAGGCAATATGTTTTATCTACAATTATGTTATGAGCAAGGGGTTCGTTTCTTAGGGTTAACCTGGAATTATGCAAACTGGGCAGCAGATGGAGTTATGGAACCGAGGAACGGAGGATTTACGAAGAAGGGCAAGGTGCTTGTCGCCAAATGTAATGAGCTGGGTATCATTTTGGACGTCTCACATTTATCTGAGCAAGGGTTTGCAGAGTTAACGGAGCTGTCGCAGAGGCCGTTTATAGCGTCACACTCGAATAGTTACACAATATGTAACCATGTCCGTAATTTGAAGGACGATCAGATCAAAGCAATCATCCGCATGAATGGGAGAATAGGATTGACTTTTGTGCCGTGGTTCGTGAGAGATACAGAGCGAGTGGTCATGGAGGATTTACTGCCCCATATCGAACATATATGTGAACTTGGCGGAGCGAAGCATCTAATGTTGGGTTCAGATTTTGACGGGATTGACAAGTGGATCGTTGGCCTTGAAAATGCAGGGAAGTATCAACGGTTCGTAGATTTGCTTCTTCGTTACTATCCAGAAGATTTAGTACTCGGAATTCTATCAGGAAATGCACTTCATTTCTTAAATGAAAATTTGCCAGCAAGAAGAAATGAGTAGTGTGATATGAGGACGACTGGATATACCGGTCGTCTTTTCCTTTTTAAGCAAATAGTTGTATAATGAGTTTCGTCATTTAGTGCTACTGATAAAGAGGAGTGGAAATACAATGAGTAAAACTGTACCTGTAGGCGTCTCAGCGAGACATATTCATTTGACAGAGGAGCATATTGAGGCTTTGTTCGGACCAGGGTACCAATTAACACCGTTAAAAGACCTTTCACAGCCGGGACAGTATGCTGCGAACGAGACGGTTACGGTGATCGGACCAAGAGGTCAATTTGATAAAGTGCGGATTTTAGGACCTGCTCGGCCAGCATCACAACTTGAAATATCTCGTACGGATGCATTTTCTATCGGTCTTAAACCTCCTGTTCGTGAATCTGGCAACATTGAAGGAACGCCTGGAGTTACCATTAAGGGACCTTATGGGGAAGTGCAGCTTGAAGAAGGTGTCATCATTGCTGCACGTCATATTCATTTCCATACTTCTGATGCAGCTAAATGGGGAATTAAAGACAAACAGCTGCTCAAAGTTCGTGTGAACGGTGAGCGCGGGCTTGTATTTGAAAATGTGATTGCACGTGTGTCTGATTCTTTTGCGCTGGACATGCATATCGATACCGATGAAGCAAATGCCGCAGGTTTGAATAACGGCGACACGGCTGAAATTGTAGATTAAGACCATGAATAGAGGTAAGACGAGAGTTTCCTTTGGTGGATAAGGCTTTAGATTCATGTTATAATTAGATGTAATGCCCATTTTTAATTAACATGCTAGATTGCGTTATTATATAGGATTTAAGGAGTGAACCCACAGCATGGCAAAGGAAACGAAGGATTACTCCAAATATTTTGATTTCTCGGATGCGAAAGTAATTTCTGACGATGGACATACCAAAAAGATTCGTATTAAAGGCCGGGAAATCAACATTATTTCGGAGCCTAACCATAGACAAGAGAAACAGCGCGGTAAAGAGGACGTTAAGGTGCTCTATGAAAATGCTGTGCCTGACGAACTGAAGACAATAGGTGAAGGCAAACGCTATATTGTGTATACTTACGGCTGTCAAATGAATGAACATGATTCTGAGACAATCAAAGGGCTTCTGGAGCAAATGGGCTATCGCAGTACGGAAGATCGTAAAGAGGCCGACATTATTTTACTTAACACATGTGCGATTCGTGAGAATGCAGAAGATAAAGTATTCGGCGAACTTGGTCATTTAAAAACGCTCAAAACGGAAAATCCAGGCTTACTGATTGGGGTATGCGGCTGCATGTCTCAAGAGGAAGTCGTTGTCAACCGTATCATGCAGAAACATGGTTTCGTCGATATTATTTTTGGAACACATAACATTCATCGCTTGCCTCATTTGGTGAAGGAAGCGATATTCAGCAAAGAAATGGTTGTTGAAGTGTGGTCTAAAGAAGGCGACATTATTGAGAACTTGCCGAAGAAACGTGAAGGAATGCGTGCATGGGTTAACATTATGTACGGCTGTGATAAATTTTGCACGTATTGTATCGTTCCGTTCACTCGCGGTAAAGAAAGAAGCCGTCGCCCAGAAGACGTCATTGCAGAAGTGCGTGAGCTGGCGCGTCAAGGATTTAAAGAAATTACGCTGCTTGGGCAGAACGTAAATGCCTACGGCAAAGATTTTGAAGATATCAACTATACATTCGCTGATTTGATGGATGATATTCGGAAAGTGGACATTCCGCGTGTTCGTTTCACGACATCCCATCCGCGCGACTTCGATGATCATCTTATTGAAGTGCTTGCTAAGGGCGGCAACCTTGTTGAGCACATCCACTTGCCGGTTCAATCAGGCAGCACGGCTGTTCTGAAAAAAATGAGCCGCAAATATACGCGTGAGCAATATTTAGAGCTGGTTAGAAAAATTAAAGCAGCGATTCCGAATGTTGTGCTAACAACGGACATTATCGTTGGTTTCCCTGGTGAAACGGATGAGCAATTTGAAGAGACGCTTTCCTTAGTACGCGAAGTCGGATTTGATTCGGCGTTTACATTTATCTATTCGCCGCGTGAAGGAACACCAGCTGCCGTTATGGAAGATAATGTTCCGATGGAAGTGAAGAAGGAACGTCTGCAACGCTTGAACAATACAATTAATGAATATAGCCGTACAAGCAACGATAAACTGAAAGGTCAAATCGTAGAAGTGCTTGTAGAAGGTGAAAGTAAAAACAACACGAACGTGCTTGCCGGACGTACACGCACGAATAAATTAGTGCATTTTGAAGGATCTAAAGATTTGATTGGCAAGTTCGTACATGTGAAGATTACTGATCCAATGACTTGGTATATTAAAGGGGAAATTGTACCTGAACCTGTCACTGTATGAATCTGTTAATATAAAGATGAGATTTAAGCAAGATCATATTTTATATATTAGAGATGGGGGAGAACGACCGTGGAACAACACGATCATAATCATCATGCAGGTGCAGATATTCCGAAATTTAATACCAAAGATTTAATTATCCGTGAAGATATTATGGCTAAGGCTAAAGAGCTGGCTGATCTTATTGGCACAAGCGATGAAGTGATTCAATTTAAGCAGGCAGAAGCAAAAATTCGCAACCATGAACGCATTCAAAAGCTGATCAATATGATTAAAAAGAAACAAAAGGAAATTGTCGCTTTCGAAACGTTCCAAAATAAAGAAATGGTCGCTAAAATCGAGCGTGAAATTGAAGAGCTTCAGGATGAGCTGGACAGTATCCCGCTTGTAACAGAATTCCAACAAAGTCAAGTCGACATCAATTATTTGCTTCAATTAGTCATTTCCGTGATTCGTGATACGGTTTCTGAAAAAGTAAACGTTGAAGCGGGTACGGAAGCAGCTCCAAGCAGCTGTGACTAACCTATTGCCATCTATGGCTGTTCACGTCTAGTTGTAACAAACATCTTCGAGAGGGCTCCGATCGGAGCTCTTCTTTTTTAAGATTAGCTCCGAGATGGGGCTTTTCTTGTAGACGAACCATTATATAATAGTTTTAAGTTGGGCAACATTAGACCACAGCTAGAGCTGCAGGGGGAGGAAGCTAGGCTTGGACGTAATTAGAGAAATTGTTGTTGAAGGTGAAGAGCGGTTCTGGGGATTGCTTGGGTGCAGACTCATTTCAAGTGATGAGAAGAATGTAACGATTGGTCTAACAACAAATCGCACGCATTGGAATAGTATGGGGATAGTGCACGGCGGAGTGTTGAGCTCGCTAATGGATCAAGCGATGGGGATGCTTGCGATTAAGGTTCGTGATGGAATGCCTGCAGTCACTACCAATTTAAATGTTCATTTCTTGGCACCGATGGAGCAAGGGGAATTAACAGCGACAGCAAGAGTTATTCACGAAACGAACCGGACCATAACGCTTCAAGCTGAAGTTAGAGATGCAGACGGCGTTCTTGGCAGTGTGGCAACCGGAACATTTCGTGTTGTAAAATTATCAAATTAATATACGGTGATAGATATGAACCAAGAGGAAGAGCTACAAAAGCAATCTTATGATGTTAATAAATATCGTACGCCGGATGGAGCACCAGCAGATATTGTCATGTTTACAATTACGAAGCGTGAGCGGAAAATGATGACTAAAATGCTACCCATCTATGAGCTCAAAGTAATGCTCATTCGCAGAAGAAAGTGGCCATGTGCCGGTCTGTGGGCACTGCCTGGCGGCTTTGCAGGCGAAAATGAATCGATGCACGGCGCAGCACGCAGAGAGCTGAAAGAAGAAACAGGGGTAGATGGCGGACACTTAGAATATTTAGGCGTGTACAGTAAGCCGGGACGAGATCCAAGAGGATGGATTATTTCACATGCATTTTTTGCGCTGGTGGCAGAATCGGTTCTGGAGAAAAGGCGTGCGGCAGACGATGCGGAAGCAGTAGGACTGTTTACGATTCATGAAGCCTTGAATGAGCTTGAGCTTGCATTTGATCACCGTGACATTATAGAAGATGCTTACCGCCGTATTCAGCTGCAAATGCTTCAGACGACGATTGCAAAGCAGTTTTTGCCAGAGCATTTTACATTAGGTGAGTTGTACCAAGTTATCAAGACCGTTGTTCCTGATTTTGAAGAACCAAATTTTATTCGTAAAATAACGTCGACACGCAGCCGCAAGGGGATACTTGAAGAGGTTAGAGATGAGAACGGGAAGAAACTTAGCTCCAATCAATACTCTCAACGTCCAGCGCAGTTATACCGCTTTACCGATATTGTACCTAAGCTTTCTATATACACATAGATTTGTGTTGAAAGTTATTCATGTATAGGGCAGGGGAGGACAACGAATGAAAGCTCTCATTGTTATTGATTATACGAATGATTTCGTAAATGGCAGTTTGCCTGTAGGGCAGCCCGCAATCGATATTGAGGATACGATTGCTAGAATCACGGAACAATATGTGCAGCAAGGTGATTTCGTCGTGATGGCTGTCGATCTGCATGAAGCAGATGATCCTTATCATCCAGAGGCAAAGCTTTTCCCGCCCCATAATATTCGAGGCACAGAAGGTCGCAAGTTATTCGGCAAGCTGGATCGTGTCTATAATGAACATCAGAGTAAAATCTACTGGATGGATAAAACGCGTTACAGTTCATTTGCCGGAACGGACTTGGAGCTTAAATTACGTGAACGCGGCATTACAGAGGTGCATTTAGTCGGAGTATGTACCGATATATGCGTCTTACATACTGCGGTTGATGCTTATAATAAAGGATTTAACATTACGGTATATGAGGACGCTGTAGCAAGTTTTAATAGTGACGGGCACACTTGGGCGTTAACGCATTTTACAGGCAGTCTCGGAGCTAAAGTAATTCATAGTTAACAATGAAGAAAAAGGACTTTAGTTAGTCAGGCAGAGAGGGTGATGATGCATGGAGAGTTCAACTCTTGCATTGCATACCGATAAGTATCAAATCAATATGATGTACGCTCATTGGATTAATGGTTCGCATGAGCGGAAAGCAGTCTTTGAAACGTATTTTCGTAAACTGCCGTTCGGCAACGGATATGCTGTGTTTGCGGGACTGGAACGAATTGTGGAGTATGTTCGGGGCTTGCGATTTACAGAAGCGGATATTGCTTATTTAGCGAAACAGGAAGAAGACTATGCACCGGCATTCTTGGAACTGCTCAAGCAGTTTAAGTTCAGAGGAACGATTCACGCGATGCCGGAAGGTTCACTTGTATTTCCGAATGAACCGCTCATTCGAGTAGAGGGCACTATTTTTGAAACGCAATTAGTGGAGACAGCACTGCTTAACTTTATGAATTATCAGACGCTGATTGCGACAAAAGCGTCCAGAATTAAGCAGGTTGCGTGGAATGATGTGCTCATGGAATTCGGTACGCGGAGAGCCCAAGAAGCGGATGCGGCTATTTGGGGAGCACGCGCTGCTTACATTGCCGGCTTTGATGCGACCTCCAATATGCTCGCGGGCGAGAAATTCGGTATCCCAACCAAAGGAACACATGCGCATTCATGGGTACAAATTTTTGGCTCCGAGAAAGAAGCGTTTGAAGTGTATGCTAAGGCGTTGCCAGATCAAGTAACTTTGCTCGTAGATACGTTCGACACGCTCAAAAGCGGAGTTCCGCATGCCATTCAGACGGCCAAGCATCTTGAAGCGCAAGGGAAAAGAATGGGCGGTATTCGTCTAGATAGCGGCGACTTGGCTTACCTGTCTATTGAAGCACGGAAGATGCTGGATGAAGCGGGTCTCCATTATGTGAAAATTACGGCGTCGAATGACTTGGATGAAAATACGATTTTCAACTTAAAAGCACAGGGTGCAAAGATTGATTCATGGGGAGTAGGCACACAGCTTATTACAGCTTCGGACCAGCCATCATTGGGCGGCGTATATAAACTGGTAGAACGTGAAATGAACGGGAAGATGGAGCCTACGATTAAAATATCAGGCAATCCAGAAAAGGTAACGACACCAGGCAAAAAGGATGTCTTCCGAATCGTGGATCGTCAAAGCGGTAAAGCAGTCGCCGATTACATGTGCTTCCCAAATGAGGAAGAACCGCGCCGCGGAGGAAGACTAAGATTGTTTAATCCACTTCATCCATATCTTCAGAAATATGTTCAGAATTATGACGCAGTTCCTATGCTCGTGCCCATCTTTGTGAACGGTGAACAGGTATACGAATTGCCTACGCTGGAGTCGATACGGGAATATCACAAACAGCAGCTTAGTATGTTCTGGCCGCAATATTTGCGCAAGCTAAATCCAGAAATATACCGCGTAAATATGAGCCAGACGGTGTGGGAATTGAAGCAGAAACTAATCGCTGATCATTTGAAAGAAGAGGAATAATAGAGTAAATTATTTCTCGGGAAAGCGCAGAAATTGATAATAGTCGAGTGTAGTTCGGACAATTCGACAACACATGGAAGGAATAAGGCATGCCTCCTTGGCTGCAGCTAAAGCTGCGGACGGGAGGTTTTTGCTTGTTTTCGTATAGAATCAAGAGTCTTATGGCAATATAAGGAGAAATACTTTCTGAAACTTGGAAAGGCGGGACTTATGCATGAGACACGGAATTAAATTATTTATACTGATCAGCATTGTCATTAGCGTTGTCGGCTGCGCTCAGATGGTTAAGACGGAAGCGGACAAGTATAATATGAAGGCGAACCGTGAGGGGAACTTAAGAGCACAGACTCAGGGGAAAGGTCTCAATGGACATATATTACAGGAGATGAAGAGGCTGTTTGCAGAGCGGAATATAGAGCTCACGAATGAAATGTATGCCGAGGGAAGAGGCGGAGAAATAAGCTACATGTATTTTTTAAACGGGAACCCTCAGGAATTTGTTACACTGCACATTTATAAGAGTCCGAAGCAGCGTATGAAGAGAATAAAAGAATTATACGGCAAACAGAACGTCATTACGACGTCTACATCGAAAATCATTATTTACTCATATGACAAAAATGCGCTCGTCTACAGCTCTATTGGGAGCAGGCGAGGTGCTAACACGATCGCTGTGAAAGATGTGTTCTCAGAATTGGTTCGCAGACTGGATTAGCTTATATTTAAGTTGATTTACGAAGTTCACGCAGAACATGTGTCAGCTCCGGAATAATTAATCGCTCCATAGCCAGCTTTACAGCCCCTTTCGAGCCTGGCATAGAGAACACGGCGATGTTGTTATGTATTCCTGCAATTGCGCGGCTTAACATTGCTGCGGGTCCAATATCTTCAGCAAAGCTCAAATAGCGAAACAGTTCTCCGAACCCAGGCAATTCTTTATGAAGGAGATTCTTTACAGCTTCCCATGTTGTATCACGCGGAGAAATTCCTGTTCCGCCCGTGAGAAGAACCGTATCTACATGGCTGTTTGCAGCTGCGTTCTTAATGAGACGCTGTATCTCGTCATAATCATCACGAATAATTTCATAATGAACGACCTGATGTCCTCGTTCTTCCAGTAAAGAAATCATTAAATGTCCACTCGTGTCATTTTCCTTCGTTCGTGTATCGGATACGGTTATAACCATACAAGAGGCTGAAGAAGGTGCTACACTTTTATGCTCATCAACAGATCTCATCATGCATACTCTCCCTTTTATTTTAGCTGATCCAATCGCTTAATCATTACTATATTAGCATAACTAACTCATCTTGCTGAAGGGTTGCATGGATAGCGCGGTTATAGTAAACTCGCTTTCGTAGTTATACATATAAGAGCGGGAGAGACCACAATGAATGAACAACAAAATAAGGCAGTTCCTATATATATTTTATCCGGCTTTTTAGGAAGCGGGAAAACAACGTTGCTTAAACGGCTTATTCAAAACTTTCAACATTTAAATCTAAAGCCTGCGGTCATTATGAACGAGATTGGAGACGTCAACTTAGACGGTCTGCTTGTGGAAGAGCAAGTGCCAATGTCAGAAATGCTTGGCGGCTGCATTTGCTGTTCGATTCGCGGGGATTTGGGACTTGAAATTGCTAACCTAATTCAATCTGAATCCCCTGATGTCATCGTCGTAGAATCAACAGGTATTGCAAATCCAATGGAAATATTGGATGCAGTCACAGAGACTTCCTTGTACATGATGCTTGAGCTGAAATCGGTCATTACGGTCGTTGACGCAGCCCATTTGTTTGATTTGTATAAGGAACAGAAGGGGAAAACATACCGCCTTATGCAGGAACAGATCAGATGTGCGGACGTTCTTATTTTGAACAAAACGGATAGAGTGAGTTCTGAGCAAATTGATGAGCTTAAGCAGACGATTTCCCGTTGGAATCCTTTTGCGCTGCTGCAACCTGCAGTCCAATGTGATGTGGATCTCGGGCTGCTCCTAACGAATGACCGCACACAGCATACGGTTGCAGTTTCACAGGAGCAAGAACATCCTGATCTTCATCATCATGAGCACCACGAACACTACGAACATGATCATCATCATACAGACCATGACCATGTACATCACCACGTATCTCACGATCATGTGATGGTGTACACTCATTATTTTACTGGACCTATTGACAGCACTGCGTTCGAAGCATTTATAGCGGAGCTACCTCGTGAAGTGTATCGCGGTAAAGGAATTCTCTCTTTCACAGATACGTCGAGTCGTTTCTTATTTCAATACGCTTACCGAGAGCTTGATTTTATAAAAATCGATCCGCAAGGCCAAGTACAGGATGTCGCAGTATTCATCGGGGAGCATTTTGATAAGACAGTACTTATAGATCGGTTGAAAGCACTAGAACTTAACTAGAACTTAAATAAAGCGTAAAGAGTCTAATTTTTCCGGAAGCAGAAGGAGGAATTAGGCTTTTTTTTGTTTTAAAATAGTTTGTTACGGGCATCATATGTTTGTTTCTAACCGCTTAAAAGGAGAGATATTATGGAGCATAACGAAAAGACAAAATCTTCTTCTTTTGTGCCGTATATACCCGCCTCGCAATCATTGCCCGAGCTGACAGTAACGGCGATTGTGTTAGGTATAATTCTTGCGATTGTTTTTGCGGCAGCCAATGCATATTTAGGTTTGAAAATTGGTTTGACGGTCAGCGCATCGATTCCAGCTGCGGTTATTTCGCTTGCCATTTTGCGAGGGCTGTTTAAGAGAAAATCAATTTTGGAAAATAACATCGTGCAGACGATGACGACAGCTGGGGAAGCGATCGCTGCTGGTGCTATTTTTACATTGCCTGCTCTGTACATGTGGAACCTCATCCCAAGCTTGGCGAAAGTGAGTTTTATCGTGCTTGTAGGCGGATTTCTCGGAGTTGCGATGATGGTGCCGCTGCGCCGCCTCTTAATCGTGAACGAGCATGAAAATTTACCTTATCCTGAAGGCACTGCGTGTGCGGAAGTGCTCATTTCCGGTGAAACAGGCGGTAAAAGTGCAGAAATGGTTGTATATGGGTTCATCGTAGGCGGTTTAGTAAAAGCGCTGGGCGATGGAGCCATGTGGTTTAAGACAGAAATTGAAACTAAAGTTCTTCATTTCAGAAATGCGCTAATCGGCATGGATACATATCCCGCATTATTAGGTGTAGGGTACATCATCGGTCTGCGAATATCGGGGCAAATGCTTGCAGGGGGCCTATTCGCCTGGTTGGTCCTTATTCCTGCAATCAGCTTTTTTGGAGCTGGAAATACAGCTGCCGTGTTTCCTTCAACAACACCTATTCCGAAGCTCGATGCTTGGGGGGTATGGGAGAGTTATATAAGGTATATCGGTGCAGGAGCGGTTGCAGCTGGCGGAATCATCACCTTAGTGAAGACTTTACCGATGTTGTACAGTTCACTAGCTGCGACTTTAAGGAGCTTACAAGGAAATAGAGGCCCGAAAGTCGCCTTGGATCGCACGCATCGAGACATTCCAGCGATTTGGGTATTTCTTATGATTGCTCTGCTCATTGTCATTATAGCGTTTGCGCCTATTACGGAAGTCGGCATCATTGGCGCAATCGCGATCGCGATTTTCGGATTTCTGTTCGTAACCGTTGCCTCACGGATTGTCGGACTTGTGGGAAGCTCTTCATCTCCCGTATCAGGAATGACAATCGCTACACTGCTTATTGTTACTTTTATCTTTAAACTTACAGGATTAACAGGATCGATGGGCATGGTTGCTGCACTGACAGTGGGTGCTATTGTGTGTGTTGCACTGGCAGTTGCCGGAGATATTTCTCAAGATTTGAAGACGGGATATTTAGTCGGAGGAACGCCTTGGAAGCAGCAAGTGGCGATGATGATTGGTGTACTTGTCTCAGGGTTGTCCATTGGATTTATTTTATCCGTCCTTCACCAGACATATGGTCTTGGTTCTCAGCAATTGCCCGCCCCTAAAGCGGTGCTGATGAAACTAATCGTTGAAGGAATTATGTCTGAGAGCTTGCCGTGGGAACTGATTTTTATTGGAGCATGCTCAGCGATTGTTTTTGAGTTTCTAGGACTTAACTCTTTAACCGTTGCGGTTGGTATTTACTTGCCAGTCCATGTCAGCACTCCGATTATGGTTGGCGGGATTGTCCGCTGGTTTGTTGAAGCGGTCACTCGTAATAACGAATCTTTGTTAAAAGCCCGGGTGGAGACAGGCACACTGCTAGCCTCAGGTCTGATTGCAGGAGAGTCGCTGCTTGGTGTCATTATTGCCATATTAATTTGGCTGAATGTGCGCTTGCCTGAACGTATACTCTTTACTGGAAATGCACTCCCGTTTCTCATTTTCATTATCGTTACACTGCTCTTAGCTTGGGGGTCGATGCGAGCGAAGAGTGATGACATCAGAAAGCTGAATAGGTAAAGGAGCTGAGACGGTTATGGGAATGTGGATATGGCCTGTACTCAAACGCAAATCAAATGTTAACCAAAACCTGCTTCAGATGGTTCCGATATTGAAAGAACATCTAACCGTTCAATATGATATTGATGGAATGGGAATAGTTCTCGTTCCTAGATTAAGCTGGATTGAGCGTCAATCCGTCCGTTTTCTTAATCAGCCTGACACCATTACAGTGCAAGTTGATTTGCTCGGAAGTGAAGTGCTTAAGAGATGTGACGGAACATACAGCGTAGATCAAATTGCGGATGAGTTGACAAATAAATATGGTGAGCTCGCTGATCCGCTTCTTCCTCGCCTCGTCATGTTTACGAGGCAGCTAGAAATGATTGGATGGATCAAATGGATGGACAGCGATGATTACAAAACGGAACGTTAAAAATTCCGCTTGCATTTCACATGAATCCTTCATATAATAATATGAAATATATGGAAAATATTGTAGATCGGGACAGTAGAAAGAACTGCTCTCATACAAGCGAGCCGGGATGGTGGAAGCCGGTATGACCTTTCTTTCGAACCGCACCCAGGAAATGACTTTCTGAAGCATGGTTCATGTGAGTAGGAATGTCCGGTGAACACCGTTATCCGTTTCCAAGAGGGCTGGCAGAACATGTGTTCATGTATGCTAGTCACTAAGAGTGGTACCGCGGGACTCATAAGCTCTCGTCTCTTTAATAGAGACGGGGGCTTTTTTGCATCTATACAATGACCAATAAGGAGGACAAAAAGATGTTGATCAAGATGGCTGCTCAGGCTCTGTTACCCTATTTACATTTACCAGAGGAAGAAATCGTTCGCCTGCTTGAAATTCCTCCAAGACCGGAATTGGGTGATGTGGCGTTTCCATGTTTTACTTTGGCACAAGTATTCAGCAAATCTCCGGTGCAAATCGCGGCTGAATTAAGTGAGCGAATCGAGGCAGAAGGCTGGAAAGTCTCTGTATCAGGACCATATGTAAATCTATTTGTAAATCAGACAAAGTATGTTCCAAGATGGCTTGTTTTCGGGGACCTGAAAAATAACCGAATGAATGAAGTGGATTTTTCGATTGCAGATGCGCTTAATTTTGAAGGGGAAACCGGTCCTTATGTTCAGTACACCTACGCCCGGACACAAGCTGTATTGGAAAAAGTTATGAGCTCTGAGATAGAATCCAAACAGCAGTTAGAAGATCACGAAACGTCAGGGGATGAGCTTGTGGGCATGGCGGGATTTGAACTTTTGAAGCTGTTGACCCAGTATCCAGACGTGCTGAAGCGGGGAATTGATCGTAATGAACCTTCCATCGTTGCACGGTATTTGCTTGATGTTGCCAAGTCTTTTAACCAATTTTACAATAAGGAGAAAATTATTCATCCTGCACCTGAAGTTAGGCTAGCGAGAATTCGCCTCACATCACTTACGGCTAGCTGCCTCTCACGCATGCTGCACATGTTAGGGTTGCAGACGCCAAGCCGTATCTGAATGAAGTAGGAGCCATCTCAATATAAATCCATTGCTCAATTTCCAATCTTCCAGTAACATATATATTAAATAGAATGGAAAACAGGGTGCAAGTATGTCACACGAAATCATTATCGATACGGAACAATCTAGAGAATTATTTATGTACTTCGGGCTTGCCGTATATTATTCGCAGGCGCTGGAGCAGCAGCTTGCCAACCTTATTATGCTTATGAAATTGGCTGATGGTAAAGTTCCATCGGAAGAAGATTTCTCCGAGCTGTACCAGCGTAAACTGAGCAGCTCACTTGGACAATTGGTTCAAGAGATTCAGCATAATTTTGAGTTTTCAGCGGAGGAGACGGCGCAGCTTAGAGCGATATGGAAGCAGCGCAATTATATTGTCCACGATTATTTTAAAGAGCGGATTCAAGAGACGTTTACGGCAGAGGGCAGAATGCGTATGATCCAAGAATTGATTGAGTTCAAGGATCAAGCTCAGGCTTTGGAGACTAAGCTGCACATATATACAAAAGAGCTTTATGCCAAAATTGAACTCACTTGAACGATCTGTTAAAGCATAGCAATGATTCATCTCGTTAACCCTATCATACATATCAATATAGGTCTTAAGAACTATATTTTGACAACTTGAAACATATTATATTTTTTTGTCGTCAAGAAGGATGGAGGTGAAGATACATGGAGAAAAAGAAAACTCGTTCCATGGCTGCCTTTGTTGTGATTTGTTCAATGATGTTCGCCTCATCGGTGTCTGCCTTCTCAGACGTAACCGGTCAGCAGCAACAAAAAATCGTAGAATCACTGCAAAGTCAAGGAATCATTCAAGGTGTAAGTGATGATAAATTTGCGCCAAATGATGTTGTAACTACAGCTCAAGCATATCAGCTTGCAGTAAAGGCGTTTAAACTTCAAACGGTGAAAAGTACCAGCTCTTCCGATATAAAGTGGAAAAAGGTACCTGAAAATGCTTGGTATGCAGAATCATTGCGTATCGCAGCTCAGAACGGTGTTCCTGTCCCTGCTGATATCGATCCCTTAAAGGCAATCACAAAGGAAGAATTCGCACGCATTGTGTATAAAGCGCTATCAGCGACAACCAAATTTCCTATGATAAGAATTTATGTTCCGATTGCTGATGAGTCGGATATAAATTCAGATAATATGGGCAGTATACAAGCGCTGTTAACTTTAAAAATCGCACAACTCGATGAGAAGAATCAGTTCCATCCACAGCAAAATATTACACGGATGGAGGCAGCAACGATCATCTACAATGCGATTGAATTTGTAAATTCACATCAAGACAAACCAGTTCAAGATTCGAAAGAAGAAGTAACCTATACGGTTGAAAAAGCTAGTGATTCCTTAAACAAAGTAGTTCTTATCCGGAGTGAGCAACCGAATCCTGGATATGGCATTTCGATTGCAAAAGTCGAATATACGGGCGATAATAAAGCGATCATTTATTACGAGCTGACTTCTCCAGAGCCAGGACAAATCTACGTACAGGTCATTACAAAAGCAAAGGTAGAAACATTCATCTCTAATCAATATAAAGTTATTGAAATCCGGCCATTCAACAAAGGTACAAACGGAATTACGAAATAGACTATCTGAAAAAGGCGCCCTTCACTTAAAGAGAGGGGCGCCTTTCTGTACCTCTACACTACTGCGTTAGGTACCGTATTTAATTGACTAACAGCAACTTGTTCAGAAGAAGTATTCGATTCCGTGGAACCTTGCTGTAATTGATACATTTGATAATAACGGCCTTTCAATTCCATTAGTTCATCATGAGTACCCTGCTCAACAATGTGTCCGCGGTGAAGTACGAGAATTTGATCTGCACTGCGGATGGTGGAGAGGCGGTGAGCAATGATAAATGTTGTGCGGCCTTTCTTAAGCACTTCAAGCGCGGATTGAATGATCGCTTCGGTCTCTGTATCAATATTAGATGTGGCTTCATCTAATATAAGAATGGCAGGGTCAAAAGCTAGCGCTCTGGCAAATGAGATGAGCTGGCGTTGACCAGCAGACAACGTGCTGCCTTTCTCCACGACAGGCTCATCGAATCCTTGCGGCAAATGAGCTAATATACGTTCAGCGCCTACATCTCGAAGTGCTTTTAGGGCGGTCTCTCTGCTGATTCTTTCATCGCCAAGACTGACATTCGAGGCAATCGTTCCCGTAAATAAGTAAGGATCCTGAAGTACAATGCCCATATGCTGACGCAGCCACTGCTTCGGAATTTCCTTCACGTCTTGACCATCAATGGTAATCGTTCCTTTCTGCGGATCGTAGAACCGGAACAGCAGATTGATGATCGAGCTTTTCCCTGAGCCCGTGTGACCAACTAAAGCTACCGTCTGTCCTTGTTTAGCTTCGAAGGAAATGTTATTTAGGACGTAATCTTTTTTATAAGCAAAAGATACATCTTTGAATGTGACGTTTCCTTTGTAGCGCGGCATCGAACCCTCTGTCACATCTTCACCAGGTTCATCCATGAGTTGAAATACTCTGCCAGCAGATACGAGTGAAGAATCCATCGTTGCCAGCTGATTGACCATCCCTATAATCGGATGAAATAGACGGTTCAGCACATCGACGAATGCGTACAGCACCCCCATAGATACGATACCTACTCCATTTAAGGCAGCAGATCCGAAAAACCAAAGTACAACTGTGAACGAGAAGTTGCGAAGAACATTAACAAGATTATGGGAAGTTAACGCATTCAAGTTGAGCATCTTGTTCTGATAAGTCATATAATCTTTGTTCAGGGCTTCAAACTCATCGCTCGTCTGTTTCTGGCGGCGAAATACACGGATAATCGACATTCCTTGGATGGATTCATTGATGATTGCGTTAATTTCACTCAGACGTGAGCGAATAACGGTATTATATTTGGTTGCAAATTTGCGGTAGAGCGCAATCCATCCAATGATAACCGGAACGATGAATAAGCAGACAAGTCCAAGCCGAACATCAAGTAAGAATAAGGCTACATATACGCCTATCATATTAATAAATCCTGAGAAGAAATTAGATAACACGACGACGAACAAATCTTTAACAGCTTCTGTATCGTTCGTAACACGGGAGACGACTTTACCAGCAGGTAAGTTATCAAAGAAATGTACAGGCAATCGCTGAATTTGAGCGTATAAATCCATCCGCAGTTTCTGAATGACTTTGTTCGCTGATGATTGCAGCCAGTATGTTTTTCCGAACTCCGCTACAATCGAAATAAATAAAAATAAGAAGTACCATCCAATCAATTTGATAATGCCCGGCATTTCTAATTTATAAAAAGCTAATAGTTCTTTAGCAGATAGCCGCTCAGCTGCATAAGTCTTGCTGGTTTCACCATACGAGATGGTCAACTTCCCGTCACTCAGTGATTTCTCACCTTCGGTAGAAGTGACTGGCTCGTTAACGAAGACAAATTGTCGGCCTACTTCCAGTATTCGTACTTCATGTCCTTTTGTTTCACCAGCTTCGAAACGTTCGCCTCGTTTGTACCATTTCCCTTCATATTGTGCCGCGTTATGAGTAGAAGTTGTCTCATAATACGGTTTCTCAATGCCAAGCAAATGATCATCGATCATCGTCTTTGCAATGAATGGTCCGGCCAAATTTGCTCCAACGCCAATGGCTAATAATATAAGTGCGGAGATAAATGTTTTCTTTGCGGTTAATGCGTATTGGAATAACCTTCGATTAACTTTTGTGCTTTTTGTACTCATAGTACTCATTAGGAAACCTCCTCTATAGAGAGATTGGATTCCACCTGCTGCCGCTCGTATTGTTCACGGTACCAACCGTCTTGAGCTATCAATTGCTGATGGGTTCCTTGCTCGATAATTTTGCCTTGCTCTAGAACTACGATCCAGTTTGCATGCTCTACAGCGGACAAACGGTGAGTAGCGATTAGCGTAGTCTTTCCGGCGCGCTTCTCACGAATATTCTCGATGATTCGCGCTTCTGTTCTAGCATCTACTGCTGAAAGCGCATCATCTAAAATTAATATGTCTGGTTCTGAAATAAAAGCTCTGGATAAGGATACACGTTGTTTTTGTCCGCCGGAGAGAGCTATCCCTTTCTCACCGACCAGCGTATCCAGTCCATCGGATAATGTCTCTAAATCACGATCGAAAGAAGCCGTACGAATCGCTTCAAGAACTTCCGCATCACTTGCGTTTGCCTTACCGAATTGAATATTTTCACGCACCGTTTTCGAGAACAGAATTTGTTCTTGCGGAACATAACCGATCCAGCTGTGCAGTTGGTCAACACGAATAAGTTCGATGGGTACACCCGAAATGAGAATATCTCCCGTACCCGTAGGATATTCGTGCAGAAGTTGTTTTAGCAAGGTAGATTTGCCGCTTCCTGTCCGGCCGACAACCCCTAATGTCTCGCCGCGGTTAATCCGCAAATTGATATCCTCTAGATTGTTAACTGCAGAAGTTGGATATCTGAAAGTAACATCTTTCATTTCGATCGCTTCAAGCTCCTTCACATCGATTGGATCCTTAGCATCTTGGACATCAGGAGCAACAGACAGCGTTTCATTGACACGATCAAGTGAAGCGCCGCCGCGCTGCATGACATTAATTAATTCACCGATTGCGAACATCGGCCAAATCATCATCCCTAGGTACATGTTAAACGATACGAGATCCCCTAGGGTCAACTCATTATGAAATACAAGATACATCCCGTAACCAAGTGCAATGACATAACTGAGGCCTACACTTAAATTGATCGTAGGTTCAAAAAGGGCATCCAATTTAGCAACGGCGAGGTTTTTACGGTACACGTCATCAGTGATATGCTGAAAGCGCTTCTGGTCATTTTTCTCTTGCACATATGCGCGAATAACTCGCACACCTGCGACCGACTCTAACACTTGATCATTCATATCTCCAAAAGCATCTTGCGCTACCGTATAGCGTTCGTGGATAGCTTTGCCGTAAATGCTCATCGCAACAGCGATGATCGGCAGCGGGAGAATAGCAGCAAGGGTCAATTTCCAACTTATTAGTGTACCCATTGCAACGAGAACGACACTGAAGAAAATCGTTGAGTCTGTTAAGGTCAACATCCCGAATCCGGCGGTTACAGCGATGGCGCGCAGGTCATTAGTCGCTCTTGCCATCAGGTCACCTGTACGATTTCTTTCAAAGAATGGAGGTGTCATCCGCAGTAAATGCGCCATATAGCGATTTCGTAAAATACGTTCGAGTAAGTTCGAACCTCCAAACAACTGATACATCCATACATAGGTGATGAAATAAATGAATAAAAACATACCGGCCGTAGCAAGTATGTACGTTGTCAGCGCTCTCCATGTAATAGATCCGCTCGCAATATCATCAATTGCGATTCCTAGAATGCGGGGTGGAAGCAGCTCCGCGATACCCGCGATAATGAGGAACAGTACGCCAATGGTGTACCGCAGCCTCTCTTGTTTAAAAAACCATTTTAAATTTTTAAGTACTGAAAACAAGAAAATCCCTTCCTTTCGTCGTTAAGCAACTGCTTGTGTTACCTTAAAGGGTCTTAAGAAGTCACAAAAAAGGCATATCGTCCGTAAACGATATGCCTTGGATAACTCAGGTTCATAGCGTACGTTACTTGAAAGACAAGTAACCGCAGCTAGTTAAATGTATGACGTTTCGTGAGCAGGCCTCATTAGAAGCCTTCAACTTAAGAAGGTATCACCAGCAGGGTTACTTCGGTATTCGATTGTTGATTGGCTAAGCGCAATCTGAGGTTGATAGTTCATTATGATGTTGGACACCGGATTCACCCTTTCTTTGGAAATTAATTCAAATTCAATCTCGTATGCTGACGATTGTATCACCCGTTTCAAACATTTGTCAATTTTTATTTTTTGTGTTTAGCATTTAATCTGCGTTCGGCCTGCGTATAGTTTTGCCGCAATGTCTTATAATATGACGGAACAACAAGGTTATGATGAGATCTAAGGAGGCAGACAAGATTGACAGAAACTTTTTCTTTTGACAACCTGGAGAGCGACTATGATTGCGCTCACGCAAGTCAAGATCTTCCTCGTTTGAAGGCTCAGCTGGAAACGTTGCGAGCACAAGCTGGCAGTCCAGCAGCATCGTCTCACAGTCTGGAAGAGCAGATCAATCGCTTAGAAAATCAAATACATTTTATTAAAACGAAATGCTCAATCCCTGATTAAACACTTGGATAATGAATGATTACGAACTGCCCCTCTATAAGGGGCTATTTGTATTTTACAAGCATATTGAGCTATGATAGAAAGAAGATAATGACCCATCGTTTATATCGTTAGAGGGGAGAAATGAGATGAATATACATGTATCTGAGGAAGCTGCCAAATGGTACAGGAAGGAATTAGAGCTTCGAGAAGGAGATTCAATACGGTTCTTTGCTCGTTACAGTAATACGAGCCCAATCCATCCAGGATATTCACTCGGCATTTCCGTGGAACAACCGAAGCATCCCGGATTTCGTACGGAGGCAGGCGGTCTGACATTTTTCATGGAAGAACATGATCTATGGTATTTAAGAGGTTATCGGCTTAATGTAAAATATTTAGATTCCATCGACGATATCGACTATGTGTACGAAGAGGAAGCGGAAGCGTAAGGCAGTTAATAAAACTCCTTTCTCAGAAGAGAAGGGAGTTTTTTGTGTTTGTTACAGCGGGTCTTTTATGATGGGAAACTGCTCAACAGCAAATTGGAAATCATTGATATCATACACTTCGACCGGAATTTGTGCAGATATAATTCGCTCAATAAATTCGATCTGATCTGTTAATATTGGAATCCCTTCTCGCTGCGAAGTTAGTACAAGTTCGGTCTCAACAGGGTCCATGAACTCTCCAAATTGAGCGGTATCGAGTGCATTGATGACAGTAAGCTCAATTTTTTCGCTGAGCAGGATTGACGGGCTTTTTGTCCATGGTATTTGCAGTGCCTTCTGAATCTTTTTATGATTAAGCGGCTGTTCTATGTAAGTGATCAGTTCGTCAATTATTTGTTTAACGTGCCGATCATCCTCGGGTTCAGTCATTAGCGACTCAGGGCTGTGCCTGAATTCATATAGTTCCATAAGGCTTGTATAAGGTACAATATATGTTACGGGTTCTGATGGAAGCAATAACTCGCCATAGATTGCAACCATCACCGCCTCGATTACAAATCGTCGTGACATCTTTTATCCTCCTGAAGTCGGTACGGCTATGTTAATAACATAACATATTAAATGACTTATGACGATCAGCGATCTTAGAGAAAAGAGGTAAGAATTTTGAAAGATTGGAATGTTTATTTTCGGTTTGTAAAGCCTTATACCAAATGGATTATTATAACGCTTATCGTGGGTCGGAATTTACGCCGATTAAATTTGGGTGATGGAGAATAGAATGATTGTCGAGCACGGTACCCACGAGCAATTAATGGAGATGGATGGCAGCTACGCAAGGCGTTATAATGTACAGCATCTCGAATCTTAGGTTCGGATGCTGTGCATTATGATTTGCCGATTAGGAGCGATAGAAGGCCCGCCGCGATTAAAGGACCGACAGGGACGCCTTTTAAGAAGGCGACACCAAGTACGGTTCCAATTAGTAGACCTGCAACAACTGTAGGATTAGTTGCCATTAAGGCAGCTCCGCGGCCCCCAAGATAAGCGACAAGGATGCCGACCCCAATTGCAGTCAGCGACTTCCAATGAAGAAAAGTTGATCCGATCGTTTCTAAGCTGATTTTGCCGCTGGCAAGCGGAGACATGACGCCTATGGTCAGAACGATAATTCCGACCGTAAGGCCGTATTTCTCAAGCCAAGGAAATGCTTGATGCAAATGAGTGATTCGAATAAACAGCAGCACAATCATTGCGATTGTAATGGGTGTATTGCTGCTTATTAAACCAAGCGCTGCAAACAGCAGTAATATGAGCGATGAATAATCGATCTGAGCCATAGCATTTAATCTCCTTTTCACTTAATTAACCTTTCGCTTTAATATATTGTGCAATCAGCTTACCATGATCGCGTCCTGTCTCGATAAACACTTCATTGGCATTGCTGCCGGAAGCAATAACACCCGCAACGAACAATCCTGGGACGTTTGACTCCATCGTCTCTGGATTATAATGCGGTTTATCCTGATTGTCATCGAGCTCTACACCTGCCGTAGTAAGCAGCTTGCGATCAGGTCTAAATCCCGTTAAAGCAAGTACAAAATCATTTTCTAATGTCTGAATATTCCCATCACGATCACGATAATGAATAACGTCCTGCTCAATACTTGTCACTTGGGAAGAAAGGTGCAGTGTGATTCGTCCTTTATTAACCATACTCTCAAATAACGGCTTCACCCAAGGTTTAATATTACCGGAGAGATCTTCGCCGCGATAAATAACGTCGATCTTAGCACCCACACGCAGCAGTTCCATAGCGGCGTCGACAGCGGAATTGCTGCCCCCGATAATTGCTACCTTCATACCGCTGTATGGATGGGCTTCTCTGAAGTAGTGCGTCACTTTGTCCATATCTTCCCCAGGAATCCCAAGAAGATTAGGGTGATCGAAGTAACCCGTGGAGATAATGACGTTCTTCGCTTTATACACATGATTTGTTCCAGTGCTTTTCGTTGTATGCACTTCAAACGTACCGTCCTGTTGACGTTCAATCGTGGTTGCTTCCTCGTAGGACTGAATTCTTAATTTATAGTGATCAATGACTCTCCGATAGTAGGTAAGAGCTTCGTGACGAAATGGTTTGTCATTAGGTGTTGCGAAAGGAATATTTCCGATCTCAAGCATCTCTGCTGTACTAAAGAACTGCATATGTGTTGGGTATAAATAAATCGAATGAACGACAAAGTGTTTTTCTATAATAAGTGCAGATAAACCTTGTTTCTGGCATTCAATTGCAGCCGAAATTCCGCACGGTCCAGCGCCGATAATAATAACGTCTTCCATATTATTTAAATCCTCCTTCAATTATGCGTATGTAAAAAGTCAAGTAATCTCATCTTATCGTAAATGAGGTGCAAATACCAGTGTGAACACACGCATTTGCGCTTGACACGCTTTTATAATTAGATTAGTATCAAATTAGATGAATAGCTAATTTCATGATTTTACAAATTATATAAATACTGAAGGAGTGTTCCATACGATGCAGCTCGAGAAAATGGTTGCTTATCATAAAGCATTAGCTGATCCCACTAGACTGCGGATGCTTTTTTTACTGGCTGAAGGCGAACTTCACGGTCAAGCATTGGCTGAGAAATTGAACATTTCTCAACCGACAGTAACACACCATGCCGCCAAATTAAGGGAAGCCGCACTCATCAAAGAACGGAGAGATAAGAATACGGTATATTTCTCCATTAACCCGTATTTTATTGAGAAGTCAGCTCAGGCGACGATCAATTTTATTTTGCACAAGGGAGGTGAAGAGAGGATGGATCATCAGGTGAATGAGTCACTTAAGGAATCTGTAGTGCGCAATTTTTTCGCCAAAGATGGCAGACTGAAGCAAATTCCTGCTCAATATAAGAAAAAGCTTATTGCCCTGCAGCATATGGCTGAGCAGCTTGAACCCGGCCGTTCTTACAGTGAGAAGGAAATTAACGAGTTCATTAAACAGTACCATGAAGATTTCGCCACAATACGGCGGGAATTCATTATGCACCAATTTATGTACCGCGAGGACGGCGTATACGAGCTCAATCCGCGTGAAATGTGGACGAAGTGGGAGAATGTAAAGTAGTTTCATAGAGCTAGCGTGCTGTTATTGAGATTACTTATATGGGGGTGAATGTGTCGTGATGGGAGGTTTCAATGTGACGACTGTCGCATCCTAGGGGTGGTTCATGATCTGAGCTTAGGCAAGGCTCTAATGCTGAAGTTGAAGATTTCTTCAAAGGGCTAGAATAAGTATAGAAAAGAGCCACTTGTAGAAAGCGACTCTTTTTAATTCCGATTTATTGATTAGGCTGTGTAACCATTAATGTATTTGCCTTGCGTATAAGATGAATATTAAACCCGATGTAATAGGTTACAAGTATACAAAGCACTGCAATGGTCAGAGGATCTTTGGAAAAGTCATTCAAAGACCCGTAATTGTTATTTTCCATCGATGTCATCATTTGATACATGAAGTATAATCGATAACCAATTCTGTAAATGAATAGTGCAATAATGATCATCCCGATTGTCGTATTGGGCCTATAATGCCATCTATTGTCATGCTCTTCATATGTTGTTGTTCGAATCGATACAGTTAACAAAATGCCTCCCAAGACGACCCCCAACACATCATAAATGATGAAGCTATGCTGACGAACGGAGTAGGATAATGCAAGAAGTGCAAGAAGTGAAAATATGATGATCCTCATATAGAGCCTTCTCTTCACAATAAGCTGAAGTCCTACGTTTCTTCTAACACGGCGATATAACCCCCATAAAATTAAAACCGCTGGCAGCAAAAATGAAATATGCTGATTCATAAAACACTTCCTTTATCGTTATTTTATTACTCGTTACGGAGTGGAAGCCATTTTAATACGTCTTGAATTTTCGCATCCCAATACCCCCATTCATGTGAGCCCGGACCTTCTTCGTATGTATAAGAGAAATTTGTTTGCTCGGCCGCTTGCCGAAATAATTGATTATCCTCATATAAAAAATCTTCTGTTCCGCAACATTGGTACAACTTAGGCTTAGGCCCCTCAGATTGTTCACATTGCTTCAGCAACCAGAACAAATCATTTGGAGTTCCCTCAATGCTTTCTTCTCCAAACACATGGGTATAGTTTAATGAAGTGTTCTGCCATTCTGGACCTCGGAAAACAGGGTTCGCCATATTGAGTGCTCCAGATAAGCTAGCCGCAGCGGCGAATTGGTCTGGGTTAGAAAGTGCCAGCTTGAAGGCACCATATCCGCCCATGGATAAGCCGGCCACAAAATTGTCATCTCTTGCACTAGACAACGGGAAGAAAGAGCGGGCAATACGAGGCAGCTCTTCACTAATAAAGGTCCAGTAACGTCTGCCATAGGCCATGTCAGTGTAGAAACTAAGATGAACCTGGGGCATGACAACGGCTAAGCCCATCTCAGAGACATATCGTTCTATGGACGTGCGTCTGATCCAAATCGAATCGTCGTCCGACAGACCATGCAGAAGATAGAGAGCAGGGTTCAAATGACTTCGCTTCACGTTCTGCATACCTATTTGAGTTGCTGTTTGTTCAGGTAAAATAACGGTCATTGACGTGCTAAGACCCAATACTTCTGAATAAAAACGACATTCGATTAGAGCCATAACAAATCTTCCCCTCCAAATGCTGTAGAATAGCCTGTTCTAATTGTATGGTAAGATTATACTATGTACCAGCGATGTAAATAAATATTTCTATTCTCATAATGAGATCTAGACCGTAACGGGATTGAAATTTATGTTGACCGACCTAGAGCGGAGTGGAAGCGTAACGAGTTCGGGGAATTTGAAGCCGAATTAATACCTATGACAAAAGCAGCCTTTCCTTTATGGTGTCACTTCACAGTTCACTTCAGGAATGGCTGCTTTTTCATACATATTTATCGTACAGTTGTTTCTTCTTCCAGTTCAATCCACTGCTTGCACCATTGTTCCATATCCCGAATAATCGGTTCCAGAGCAAAGCCTTTCTCTGTAAGCGAATATTCAATACGGACCGGAATTTCAGGATAGATATGCCGATTGACAATTCCTTCGCTTTCTAAATCCTTAAGACGTTCAGACAGCAATCTGCCGCTGATTGGAATGGAAGATTCAATGGTACCAAAACGTTTAGGACCGGATAGAAGTTGATAAATGATAAGGACAGTCCATCGTTTGCTTAATAATTGCATCCCTTTTTCAAATCTAGGACAAAGGGTCGATTGGTCCATCTTGATTCACCTCAATTTCAATACACTTAAATTATAACATAATATATAAAATACATAAAGTAATGTAATAGAAATCTATAACTTGACGTTTGTTAATTGTAATAATATAATTACTTACAATTAGTAACTAATAAGAGGCGCGGAGGTTATGAATATGTTACCCTCATTATTTTTGGCACATGGATCACCTATGTTGGCTATTGAGAATACGGAATACACTCAATTTTTGCAAAGTTTAGGAAAGCAAATTCAGCCTAAGGCTATCGTTATTTTTACAGCGCATTGGGAAAGCGATGTGATGACAATCTCATCTGTTGATGGTGAATATGATACGATTTATGATTTCTATGGTTTCCCAGATGAATTGTATCAGATTAAATATCGTGCGAAAGGTTCACCAGAGCTCGCTTCCCGAATTCAGCAATTGATGTCGGATCAAGGTATTAAGACTCAAACGAACGATCAGCGGGGGCTTGATCACGGATCATGGACATTGCTGCACCGGATGTATCCTGAAGCTAACATTCCTGTTGTCCAAATTTCTGTCCATCCGTTTCTCTCGCCAGAAGTTCAATTTAAAATCGGTGAGGCACTGCGCGGTCTAGGCAACGAAGATATTCTTATCATCGGCAGCGGCGTAACAGTTCATAACTTAAGAAGAGCTAATTTCAATGCCACATCCATCGAATCTTGGGCCGTTGAATTTGACGATTGGCTCATCGATAAAGTGGAGTCTAAAGATTATGAATCGCTTTTCAACTACCGATCCATCGCTCCATATGCTGTGGATGCCGTTCCAAGACCAGAGCATTTCGTTCCTTTCTTTATCGCGCTAGGAAGTGCAGATGAGAATCACGAGGCTAAGGTTATTTATCGTAGTTATGATTTTGGTAACCTCAGCTATCTTTGTTATCAATTTTAATCCGCACTTCATATAAAAAAGGAGCCCATCCGTTCAATTAGACGGATAGGCTCCTTTTCTGCTTCTGACGATTAATACAGTGATAAAGCTAACGTGTCATTCTCGCTCTTGCTGTGAAGTATCGCCTCAGATCCTTCAATCTCGATGCTAATAAGCGAATTCAGACATTTTTTCAAAGCATTTTTACCATATTGAAATTTATGTTCCAGTGCGCTGCTGAGCAGTTTTAATATTTTTTGAGTAGATTGTTTATTGTCATTGTCGAAATATACAGGTACAGGTCTGTTTTGAAAGTTAATGATCATTCTCATTGGAATCACCTCTGAATAAGTTATTTCACAGTTTTCATTGTAGATTGCCTAGCTTAAAAATTCCTTAAAAATAGCTTATAGAATGTATAAAGATTGTCCAAAAATACAAATGTTCAAAATTTGATCAACATTGCTAATAAAATGGAATCTCCATATTAATTACGTCACAAACAGGAAATAGTTTCACAAATAAATGAAGTTTTTTGTTTTTTATGATTAGAAGCGGCGCTGTTTTGGGTAATCTTTATAAATGACATGATATAAGGTCGAAGGAGTGCGCGGTAATGAATGAACAGATAAAAGATTCACAGCGATTTGCGGGTAAAACAGCGATTGTCACAGGTGCCGGTTCGGGTATCGGCAAAGCCGCTGCTGTTAAGTTAGCTCAGCAAGGAGCGAAGGTGGCACTGTTTGATTTGAAGGATGAGCGAACAGAACAGACAGAACAAGATATTAACAAAATGAAGGCAGGCTCGTCAAGAGCGTTTGACGTTGACACAGCTGACCCGAAGCGAGTGGAAGAGGCAGTTCTGGAAACCGTAAAAACATTCGGCGGTGTAGATATCGTATTTGCGAATGCGGGTATTAACGGTGTGCTGGCTCCAATTGAGGATATGGATGTGGGTGATTGGGAGCAGACGCTGCGCGTGAACTTGAATGGTACATTTTTGACCGTAAAATATGCGATTCCTCACTTGAAAAAAAGGGGTGGTGGAAGCATCATCATTACCAGCTCGATCAATGGGAATGTGCGATTTTCTGGATTCGGCATGTCTGCATACAGTACGTCCAAAGCGGGACAAGTTGCCTTTGCAAAAATGGCCGCACTAGAGCTTGCCAAGTTTAAAATTCGCGTCAATGTAATTTGCCCAGGCGCGATTTCAACGAACATAGATCAAAGCACGGTGCAGACCGATGAACTCAAAGAAATTATTATCCCAGTCGAGTATCCCGAAGGAAGCCAGCCGCTTGCAGATGGACCTGGTAAGCCGGAAAATGTAGCGGATCTCGTAGCTTTTCTTGCATCGAACGAAGCTGCCCACATTACAGGGGCGCAAATTGTGATCGATGGTGCTGAGTCACTTTTATAGTAATAATTGCTCTAAAATTTGTTCGTTAAGCGTAAAGGGTGTAGTGGATACTGCTTTCGGTTCGAAGTGTTCGATGAGTTCAGATGCTTTCACGGGCTCTGGCTTCGGAATAAGTCCGCTCATGTATGCAAGATACCCTACAACTTTCTCAGGAGAAATGCCCTGTGCTCGAATGGAATGAAGTGCGATCGCTCCGTGACGCTTAGCGAGTCGCTGACCATCTGGTCCATAAAGCAGTGGTACGTGTGCGAAGCTTGGAGCGTTAAGTCCAAGAGCTTTGTAAAGAAGCAGCTGACGCGGCGTTGAATCAAGTAAATCCCATCCGCGCAGCACGTCGGTAATACCCATCGCAGCATCATCCACGACGACAGCCAGTTGATAAGAGATGATGCCATCCGCTCTCTTGACGATAAAGTCACCGCCATAACTTGCCGAGAACGACTGAAGACCAGCAATTTGATCAGCAAAAGAAATGTTCCCTTCAGGAGTCTTAAAGCGGAGGGAAGGTACTTTGTCAGCTGCCTTTACCAATCTCTGTTCAGTTGTTAACGAGCGGCATTGTCCGTTATAAGCAGGTCCCTCTGAAGCAATCCCGTGCGGCGCACTGGCAACACTGAGCAATTGCGCTCGGCTGCAGTAACAAGGATAGAGATATTGCCCTTGTGACAGCTTTAACAGCGCTTGTTCGTATAGATGCTGTCTTTCGCTTTGCCGATATGGTCCATAAGAGCCTCCTACATCAGGGCCCTCATCCCAGTCAATACCGAGCCAGTACAGATCATCGATGATTTGTTCAGCAATATGCGGTTTAGAGCGGTGAATATCAATATCTTCGACACGAAGAATGAATTCACCTCTTACAGCTCTCATCTGTAACCATGCGAGGAGGGCAGTACGTGCGTTTCCAAGATGTATCATTCCAGATGGTGTTGGTGCAAATCTTCCCCGTCTCAAGGGTGGACCCTTCTTTCGTTGATGATTAATTAAATCTATTTTAGCATAGAAAAAAGCACCGGAAAAATGCCTCCGATGCTCATATCATGTTTAAGATGTTAAAGATAATTCCTCTTGAACAGGTGTTACTTTTTGAATTTCAAGTTTGCGAATACGGTGTTCTTCTTTTTCCAGGACGGTAAAGACTAGATCTTTGTAGTGGGATTGATCGCCTTCTTTGAGGTCCATATTCTCACCATACAACCAACCGCCAATCGTATCAAGCTCTTCATTCTCTATATCAACGAGTAATAAATCATTAATTTGAGAAATAAGCACTTTCCCGTCAACGATAAGGTGATTCTCTTCGACTTGAACGATATCAGAAGTTTCCTCATCATCAAACTCGTCTCTAATTTCACCAACGATTTCTTCCAATATATCTTCAATGGTTACCATCCCGGATGTACCGCCATATTCGTCAATAAGAATGGCCATATGAGAACGTTCCTTCTGCATCTTCTTAAGCAGCTTACTGAGCGGAATCGTCTCGGAAACGGTCATCACCGGATGGATCAAGCTTGTTAAATCTAGATCAGGGTTATCCTCGTGTTCCAAAAAGTATTGTTTCGTATTGATCATACCAACAACATTGTCTTTGCTCTCTGTAACTACAGGGAAACGAGTATAACGCTCTTCTTTAATAATTTTGCGATTTTCTTCAGCTGACTTGTTCGTGTACAAAACAACCATATCTGTACGCGGAACCATAATTTCTTTCGCAAGCAGTTCATCAAATGCAAAGATTCGACTTACGTATCCATACTCATTTTGATTGATTTTACCGCTCTCAAAGCTTTCATTAATAATAATTTGCAACTCTTCTTCCGTATGAGCTTCTTCATGCTCGGATACAGGCTCAATCCCCATCCATTTCACAATTCGATTCGAGGATACATTGAGCAGCCAAATAAATGGATGTGCGATTTTGTTAAACCAAATAATAGGCCGCGCTGTAAAAAGAGCAATCTTCTCAGCCTTTTGAATCGCAATCGATTTCGGTGCAAGTTCTCCGGCTACAACGTGAACATACGTAATCAGCACAAAAGCAATAACGAAAGATAGAACGGAATTAAACTTATCCGGCAAATCCAGCAAGTGGAATAACGGATGCAATATTTTCTCGATCGTCGGTTCACCAAGCCAACCAAGAATCAGGGAAGTAATTGTAATACCAAGCTGGCTTGTAGACAGATATCCATCTAAGTTGGATACGACTTGCTTAACTGCAAGGGCGCCATTTCTTCCTTCGGCAACCATCTGATCTACACGGCTAGGACGGATCTTAACAATTGCAAATTCCACAGCTACAAAAAATGCGCTCAGAGCTATGAGTAAAACAATCAAAAATAAATTCAATACGTACCTGTCACTTTCCATTTCTATTAATCTTCTCCTTATAAGTGAGTAATCTATGAGAGCCCATTAGAGTTCCAATGAACTTCATTATACAAACGTAAACCAAAAAATTCAAAAGTCATATCGAACGAAATATGGCGATATTAGCCTTACAATTTGAATTAGGGGGGAGTTAACGGAATCGTTGCTTTATTTTTGAGCGCAATATCTATCTTTACAAACCATTTTCGCCGTTTTATGATGAGTTCATATGAACCTAAAATAGAAGCTTAGAGAAGAAGGCTAAATGAAGCTTAAATATTAGAAGCTAATAAATAGAGGTGAACATTTTGGAAACATGGAATATGACACGTGAACAAGCATCAGATTTACTGCGTTCCATACGTGGAGACCTCCAGAAAACGCCGCTCAGTATACTTCAAGATGCTTGGCATCATACACTCGAAAAGCAGAAGAATACGGTCATGTCATTGGACGCTATTAACCCAATTACCGTTCCTTCGATTGTCAATAAAATCATGAAAATGAATTCTTCGCAAGAAGGACTTTCTTTAAATGATATTGTGGCACTTGGCAATTTAATTGAATTTAACGAGTATGCGATTACTTCCGTACAAAATTGGGTGAAGCGGGATATTCGCGATATTCTCGGTACTCCAAAGTGCGGTAAGAAATATTCCATAGACCAAGCCGCTGTCTTACTCATCGTAGAAGATCTGAAAGCGACACTCGATTTTGAGTCGATTCGCAAGCTGCTTAAGGTCTTGTTCAATAATCCAAACGATGATCAAGACGATCTTATATCTCCGATCGATTTTTACCATTTCTACGCCACATTGATTGAAGAAATGAAAGTACAAGCTCACAATGTTAAGGTGAAATCAATGAAAAAACGATTAGAACAGAGTGCAATACCTTACTTAACAAAAATGATTAAAAATAAAGCTGATGAACGTGCGCGCAGCCTAGAGCATTTGCATACCTCCGAGCAGGACCAAATTAGCAATGCACTGGTTGTTGCCGTCGTCTCAGTTCAGGCCGCTTACTACCAATCTATAGCTAAACGTGCTTTGAATGCGGCGGTGTACTTATGAGTGATCGACCTATGAATAATAAATTTCGGAATGAACACGAATTACCTATCCATGAAGTCATTCCTCAGATCAAAGATGCGCTTTCTTCGCATCGTTCAGCAGTACTTATTGCTGAGCCTGGAGCAGGGAAAACAACAGAGACACCATTAGCGCTTCTAAATGAGCCCTGGCTAGAGGGTAAAAAAATAATAATGCTCGAGCCAAGACGGTTAGCTGCTAGATCGGCAGCCGCTTATATGTCCAAAATGCTGGGAGAGCAGGTCGGACAAACGGTTGGTTATCGAGTGCGGTGGGATTCTAAAGTGAGTAAAGATACGCGTATAGAAGTGGTAACCGAAGGTATTTTAACGCGAATGCTGCAAGCTGATCCTGAACTCGAAGGTGCCCGGCTTGTCATCTTTGATGAGTTTCATGAACGAAGCATTCATGCCGATTTGGGGCTTGCGCTAACCCTTCAGTCTCAATCGATATTGCGTGAAGATTTACGAATACTAATCATGTCGGCTACGCTCCATGGAGAGCGCATTGCAGAGCTTTTGGGGGATGCGCCGATTATCGAATCGAAGGGTCGGGTCTATCCTGTAGAAACAAGATACGTGCCGATCCTTAATCAAGATGATGTAGAAACAGTTATGAAACGTACCATAATTCAATCGATTCAGCATGATCAAGGGGATATACTAGCATTCCTGCCAGGTGCCAAGGAGATAAGACGAGTTCAATCGGCGTTAGAGAACGAAGTGCCATCAGATGTAATCCTCGTTCCGCTGTACGGTAATTTACCTTTGGAACAGCAGGATGCGGCCATTCGTCCAGCACCAGCAGGCAAGCGCAAAGTTGTACTAGCGACTTCGATTGCTGAATCAAGCTTGACTGTTGAAGGAATTACAATCGTCATCGACAGTGGTCTTCAGCGTGTGTCTAAATTTTCCCCGCGAACAGGAATGGCGCATCTGACTACAGTTAAGGTCTCGAAAGCATCGGCAGATCAGCGGCGCGGAAGAGCGGGAAGGCTAGCGCCGGGAATTTGCTATCGATTATGGAGCGAGCAAGAAGAGCGGATGCTGCGTCCATTCTCGGTCCCGGAAATTTTGGAGGCGGATCTTGTTCCATTAGCTCTTGAACTTGCGGGGTGGGGTACAGCAGATCCTAATGATTTATTGTGGCTCGATGTACCTCCGAAGGGTGCATATGAACATGCTGTGCAATTGCTTGAAGGGCTTGGTGCGCTTAAAGCGGACGGCAGCCGTTCTATTACGACTCATGGGAAGGCGATGGCGTCACTTGGTGTCCATCCACGCATCGCTAATATGCTTCTTAAGGCGAAGGATCTTGGGCTCGGGTATGTGGCGGCACGTTTAGGTGCGCTCCTTCAAGAAAGAGATCTCTTTCGCGGACAAGATGCCGCTCGCAAGACGGATATTCGATTGCGATTGGAGGCACTTCTTCAGGCAGATGAAGGTGTTGACATCCAAGAGATCGACCTTGCTGTTATGAAAAGGATAAAGACAGAGGCTGACCATTTCATGCGCATTTTAGATATCGATGATCAGCCTATTCAAGATTCACAAATCGATATGTGCGGTTTACTTCTTTGTTTTGCCTATCCAGATCGGATTGGTAGGCGGAGAAGTAATGGACGATATACTTTGCAAAATGGACGCGGGGCTTATTTCGCTCATCAAGATCATGTGTCTGAGCAAGATTATATCGTTGCGGCCGAGTTAGATGATCAGGGCACAGAAAGCCGCATTCAACTCGCTGCACCTGTAGATGGTTCAGAGCTCGAACAACACTTTGCAAGTCATATCGAAAAGCAAAGCAACATTTACTGGGATAGAGAAGCGGAAGCGATCAGAGCAAAGCAAGTCATGCGAATGGGAAGCATCATACTGCGAGAAACGCAGCTAGCTAATCCGTCTCAGGATGAACTATTAGCGATATTATTAGAAGCGATTAAGCATATAGGCCTTCAAATCCTTCCATGGAAGCCGAAATCTAAGCAATTACAGCAGAGAATGATGTTTATGCACAAGCAGGACGACACATTCCCTGATGTATCGGATGAAGCATTGCTTGCAACGCTTGATAGCTGGCTTGCACCTTATGTTATCGGGATGAAGAGCCGCCAAGATTTAGAACGTCTCGATTTGGCTGCTATTTTACAGTCTATGCTTTCGTGGGAACAACTTCGGCAGCTTGATGAGTATGCACCCACGCATATGATCGTTCCTAGTGGATCACGGATTCCAATTCACTACAGTGACGGTGAATCGCCGTATATATCCGTACGTCTTCAAGAAATGTTCGGACTTCAAGAGACACCTCGGATCGGAGGAGGCAAAGTCCCGATTACACTGCATTTGCTGTCTCCGGCTCAGCGGCCTGTTCAGGTCACTTCTGATTTGGCGAGCTTTTGGAAGCATGCTTATTTCGAAGTGAAAAAGGATTTGAAAGGCCGTTATCCCAAACATTATTGGCCTGACAATCCGCTTGAGGCGATTGCTACGCATCGTGCTAAACCTAAATCATAAGTTCATAACTAAACTAAATGACTAGGTGATTTGTTTCAGCGCTTTAGCGGCTTGTTTTAAATCTCGATCTAGCAGTTCCTTAGTTAGCCTGGGCTGTATCCAGCCTTTTTGTTCCTGATAATGCTTTATTGTTTCTTGGAATGATTTGATGTCTTTGATCTGCAGCTCAAGCCAACTTTTCAAATCAGCGGATGCTACTGCGGCTATAGCTGCTTCAAGAGAATACGTACGATGTTCAAGAGTAAGCAGCAGATCGGACGCAATGACTTCATCACTCAGCAGCTTCATTCCCATTAAGCTTTCGACAATTGGATTCATACGAGTCAGTCGCCTCCAAATATTGATGGGGAAATAGAGGAGGATAGTAATGTGTGCAGTTTCTCAGCTATGAGAGCGCACCGCTTACTGTCCTCTTCTAATATCTTTTGAAGATGTTCATCGCTTGTAAGCTGTTTGAACGTATACGATTTGAGCATAGAAGTGACATGAATGTTCAGCAGTTTATGCAATTCGGTAGCATCTGACGAAAGAGAGACAGGCGGATTCATAGGCTCCCACTCACCTTATATCTTTTCCACTTAGTATGCGGCAATTTTTAAAGATTATGAGTACGTTATTATTTGAAAATTTGAAAAGGTGTTGAAAAGGTTCTGAAAAAGATTGAAAAAAACATTATCGGTTTGTTATTTGCCGGACATGGTGCGCAAAAGCTGTTTGGCTGGTTCGGAGGTTATGGACTAAAAGGAACTGGCGGATGGCTTGAATCGATCAATATTAAACCAGGCGTATTGATGGCGTTCGTCGTTGGATTGTTTGAATTTGCCGGCGGCTTGTTGTTCGCGGCTGGACTATGGACAACACTTGCGGCTATCCTCGTTGCAATCACAATGATTGGTTCTATTGTAACGGTTCATGGTAAAAACGGACTTTGGTCCACTCAAAACGGATATGAATACAATCTAGTATTACTTGCAGCAGTTATCGGTGTTGCCTTAACAGGCCCTGGTGCTATTGCAGTTTAATATAGATAGACAGCAAGCAGCCGGGTATGATGATCATCATCGTATTCGGTTGTTTTTTTGTGCTATCCTTTATCTGGATAAAGTAGAGCCTTGTCTATCAATCTAGTACAATAACAAGGTAGAGAGTTCATGGCTTAGGTCATTAGGAGGTCGTTCCACATAGATACTCATCGTATTTTAGAAGCTGCAGCAGCATTTGTGAAAAAAGAGCTTGGAGGCGATTCAAGCGGACACGATTGGTGGCATATTGAACGTGTAACTTCACTTGCCAAGAGGATTGCGAAGCAGGAGAATGCCGACGTATTTATTTGCGAGCTCAGTGCACTGCTTCATGATGTAGCAGATGAGAAATTAAATCCATCGAAGGAAGCCGGTATGCACAAGGTTGCGGATTGGCTTGAACAGCAGAAGGTAGATGGAGACGCCGCTGAACATGTCCTAGACATTATTGGAGCGATGTCTTATCGCGGCGGCAATTCTGAAAGGATGCGCACACTGGAAGGGCGTGTCGTGCAGGATGCGGATCGGCTTGATGCGCTTGGCGCTATAGGCATCGCACGTACATTTGCTTATTCTGGCTCGAAAGGACAAGTGATGTATGACCCGGACATTCCAGTGCGCGATCAGATGACACCTGAGGAATATCGAGGCGGAAAAAGTACGGCTGTCAATCATTTTTATGAAAAGTTGTTTAAACTGAAAGATTTAATGAATACAGATTATGCTCGAAAACTAGCAGATGAAAGACACGAATTTATGGAGCAGTTTATTGCAAGATTTTATAAAGAATGGAACGGTGAATAAATAAAGTCAGGAGTTTACAACATGATTCGCAAGCAAAAAATCGAAGAAATTCAAGTTCTGCGCGGACTAGCCTTTCTTGCCGTTGTCCTTCAGCATTCTATAGCTCATTATGCTAATGTAGACGGGGTTACACTAGAGGATGGCGTATTGATGGGCTTGCTGCTATTAATAAGTAAGTTCGCGGTACCAGCGTTTATTTTTATAACCGGGATGGTGCTCTTTTACAATTACGACGGTAAGATCAACTACTTCTCTTTCCTCGTTAAAAGATTTAAAGATATCGTTGTTCCTTATTTTATCTGGTCGGTTATTTATTTGATAATAAAAAATGGTCTGATGAACACATTGACAGATCCTTTGACAATATTGCACGCATGGCTAACGGGAAAAGGAAGCTATCATCTATGGTATGTGGCGATGACGATCCCCCTCTATGTGTTGTTTCCGCTATTTAAGAGGGCAGGGCGGTATGTTCATCATCATTGGAATCGATCTGCCAAAATAGGAGCGCTTATTGCAGCAGGACTATTGTACATTTGGCTTACATCACTTGTTGGACCAGTGTATCAGCTAATGTACAGGCTTCAAGTTCCTGTATTGACAGATGTATTTACCCTTTATGCAGATCGCAATTTTATTTATTTTATTTTTTATTTTGTGTTGGGTGCTGCTGCAGGACTAGGCGTTCATACTTGGAAAGAGTGGATTCATAAGTATCGGCCCATTTATATGAGTCTATTTGTGCTCATGTTCTGTTATCATTTCTATAGAACAGTACAAAGTTTTCAGATGGGTACAGATCTCAAAATTACGTTTCAAGCGACGACGCTGCTGCAGCCATGGATGGCAGTGTTTCTCATAAGTTCGGTGTTCGTCTATTACGACATCGTTAGCCAAATAACGATTCGCACCTCTTGGCTCCAAAATAAACTGGCTGTCATTGGTCATTTCTCATATGGCGCATATCTAGTTCATGCATTGATGCTGCCCGCTGTTGGTTATCCAGTCGATCGTGCTCTATTTACGGGGTTGCCTGTTACGATTCGAATGATTCTAGTATTCGCTCTATGTATGATCAGTTCAGTAGGAGTGATGTATGGTTTGAACAAGATGCCAAAGACCAAATGGATCACGGGTTTAACAGCTCGGCCAATTCGAAAGAGAGTGCTGCATAATAACCAAAAATTAAGTAAAAATACAATAAATGGATAAATTTACCCCTGTAAAATATAATATTATCCCTCTCAAAGTGGAGAAACTATGCTTAAATAATGGTAACAACTCCATATCGATATGAAGTTTCGTTCATAGCTTATCTTTATCAGAGCTTTCAAACGATTGAAGAATGCGCGTCGTGCGCGAGTGAATTCTTCAATGCATTGAAAGCTTTTCTGTTTTCTATGGGGTTGGCTTCTGGCTTCTCAAAGGAGGTGGTGCCTATACAATGTGCTGCTTGTTTTGTTGCTAAGTCTATTCCCATAGAAGGGAGGAGAGTTCAATTACATCTATGAAGTTTCCTCATCAGGAGCAGACTATTTTGGTTGATCCGCTATGAAAATATTTTCATATTTTTGAGGAGGAATGATAGATGATAAGCTCTAAGATTTTTTTGAAAACGTATTCAAATACGCTGCGCCTTATCGGAACAATATTATTGATTTTCACCTTGGCAATGCCGACATTCTCATTTGGTGCCAGCAGGGCAGATGCGGCCTCAAGCTATAAAATTGTCGGCTATTATCCAGCATGGGCGGCATATGGACGCAATTATAACGTAACGGACATTGATCCGAATAAAGTGACACATATTAACTATGCTTTTGCTGATATATGCTGGAATGGAATTCACGGTAATCCCGATCCAACAGGTCCAAACCCGGTCACATGGTCTTGCCAAAATGAGAACAGTCAGACGATCAACGTGCCTAATGGAACCATTGTGCTTGGCGATCCATGGATTGATACTGGCAAACGGTTTGCGGGGGATACATGGGATCAGCCGTATGCCGGCAACATCAATCAGCTTAATAAGCTCAAAACGATAAATCCGAATTTGAAGACGATCATATCTGTCGGCGGCTGGACATGGTCTAACCGGTTCTCAGACGTAGCAGCAAGTCAAACAACACGTGAGACATTTGCCAATTCGGCTGTTGATTTTCTCCGGAAATTCAAATTTGACGGCATTGATTTGGACTGGGAATATCCAGTATCAGGCGGATTAGCCGGCAATAGCTACCGGGCAGCTGATAAGCAGAATTATACGCTCCTGCTGCAAGAAATTCGGAATAAATTAAATGCAGCAGAATCTACAGATGGCAAACATTATCTCCTGACGATCGCATCCGGGGCATCGCCATCTTATGCGCAAAATACAGAGCTGAACAAAATTGCAGGCATCGTAGACTGGATTAACATTATGACTTACGATTTCAACGGCGGCTGGCAGGCTGTCTCCGCACATAATGCACCGCTCTACTTCGATCCTGCTGCGGGGAGTGCTGGCGTACCAGACGCGGCTTCTTTCAATGTCGACGCGGCTGTACAAGGTCATCTGAATAGCGGAGTTCCTGCGAGCAAACTTGTCATGGGTGTACCGTTCTATGGAAGAGGATGGGATGGTGTAGGTTCAGCAAATAATGGCCAGTATCAAACCGGAACTGGAGCATCGCAGGTTGGAACTTGGGAAGCAGGTGTGTTCGATTTTAGCGATTTAGAAGCGAATTACATTAATAAAAATGGGTATACCCGTTACTGGAACGACACTGCTAAAGTGCCTTATTTATATAATGCTTCGAACCGAAGATATATCAGCTATGATGATACAGAATCGGTTGGGAACAAGACGGCGTATATTAAATCCAAGGGCTTAGCTGGAGCGATGTTCTGGGAACTGAGCAGTGATCGGAATAAAACACTTCTTACCAAAGTAAATACAGATTTAGGCGGCGGAACGCCTCCTCCAGCAGATACAGCTCCGCCTAGTGCGCCTGCGAACCTCGTCTCTACGGGTAAAACGTCAAACAGCGTATCGTTGTCATGGAATGCTTCCACTGATAATGTAGGAGTAACGAGTTACCTTGTCTATAATGGAAGCACACTTGCGGCTACGGTGTCAGGCACAAGTGGGACGGTTAGCGGTCTATCTGCATCAACGACGTATACATTTACAGTGAAGGCAAGCGATGCGGCCGGAAATGTATCCGGGTCAAGCAACGCTGTAACGGTTACGACGAATGCTCCTCAGCAAGATACGACTGCACCTTCAGCTCCAACGAATTTAAGTGTAACAAGCAAAACTTCCACTAGCGTAACGCTAAGCTGGACAGCATCGACGGATAACGTTGGTGTTACGGGATACGATATTTATAACGGTTCCGTATTAGCAGCCAGTGTAACAGGCACTTCAGCGACGATTAGCGGTTTGACAGCGAGCACCAGTTACACGTTCACCGTTAAAGCGAAGGATGCGGCTGGGAACATATCAGGTGCAAGCAATGCCGTTACAGTGACGACGGATGCTTCAGGCAGCACCATTCAAGAATGGCAGCCTAACACATGGTATTCTGTAGGTCAATTAGTAACGTATAACGGATTGACCTATAAATGTATTCAAGCACATACTTCTTTGGTAGGCTGGGAACCGCCTATTGTACCAGCACTATGGGGACTGCAATAAATAACACATTCATGTAAATCATAGGGCAGTTCCGCTTTGGCGGAGCTGCCTTTTTCGCGTAAATGTCATTGAGATGTCACTTGCTCCTATAGCTGACCTCAGGTATATTCGGATAAGTGAAGTGTTAATATTTACGTTAAAGTTGCAGAAGGGGGCATTATATACTGCCATGACATACAAACAAATAAAATGGATGATCCTTATTGTACCTACCTTAACCGTTGGTATTTGGGAATATGTGCGTCACCAGTTTCTTATGCCTTACATATCGATGACAGCGGGTAATTACCTTACCCCGATCATCTTATTTATGGTCAGTGTCACACTTCTTGCACAATTGTTCAAAATCCTTGAACGTTATCAAGAAGAATTAAATCAAGAACGTGCGGTCAAAGCAACTTTAGAGGCGAGAGAACAGCTCGCAAGAGAGCTGCATGACGGGATCGCACAGTCACTCTTTCTGTTGTCGGTCAAAATCGACCGATTGGAGCGAAAAGAGCCGAAGTTCATAGAAAGTGAAGATTTACACAGTGTTCGTAAAACAGTTCATGAAGTAAATCGCTACGTGAGACAGGCTATTGCTAATTTACGTTATAATGCTACTTCAGAAACCGTGATTGCCGGAGAATCCATGCGGGAGCGTGTAGAACAGCTTGTACAAGAAACACATATAAGAAGCAAAATCGATTGGCGAATACCAGATTCCAGCTTGAGTCCAAATGAGAAGGTTGAAATGCTGGCTTGTATTCGGGAAGCGCTTCTGAACATACAGAAGCATGCGAAAGCGTCAGAAATAACCGTGTCTGGACAAGGAGAAGGAAATCGGTGGACGGTGCAAATTGAAGATAATGGGGTTGGTTTCGAAGGAGATCCGTTCGGGTGGAACGATCGTTACGGTCTTAAAATAATGAAAGAACGTGCTGAAGAAATGAATTGGCATATCGCGATTACGTCTGTGCCTGGAAAAACTACCGTTACGATAGAGAAAGGAGAGAGCTCATAAATGACGATTCGTGTATTAATTGCCGATGATCATGAGCATGCAAGAGAAGGCATCAGCGAAATATTATCAGCAGATCCGATCTTTGATATTGTTGCTGTGGCCAAGAATGGCCGAGAAGCGATTGAGCTCACAGAACAATGGATGCCTGACCTGATCTTAATGGATATACAGATGCCGGAAATGGATGGTCTTGAAGCAACCAAAATTATTAAACTGCGTTACCCGTACGTTAAAATAGTGATGGTCACGGTATCCGATGATGCGGCTCATTTATTTGAAGCGTTGAAGCAAGGAGCGCAAGGGTATTTGCTAAAAAATTTATCTCCATCGACATGGATTGAATATTTGCGTTCCATTATGAACGATGAAGCACCGCTCAGCAAAGAGTTAGCGTATCAAATTTTACAAGAGTTCCCTTTAGCAATGAAGAATGACGAGGATAAGCATCCATTAACAGTAAGGGAGCGGGAAATTTTGAACTGGGTAGCTCAGGGATTGACGAACCGTGAAATTGCTGAACAATTAACGATCTCCGAACAAACGGTCAAGAACCATTTGAAAAATATATTACATAAGCTGCATCTAGAAAATAGGGTTCAACTGACCAGATATGCGATGGAGCAAGGATGGATTCGTAGTACGGTCACAAAGCGGAGCGAGAATAAGGAGTAGAATAAGAAGGGGTGTCCCAAAAGCCATTTCGGCAAAGGGATACCCTTTTTTGTTGAAAAGAGCCCAATGGACTGAAAATTGTAATTGACAATTTAAGGAAATATAATAAAATAAATTTAATGATAAAATTATTTTAATGATATATAAATTAAAACGCCATACCATTTAGGAGGAGCGGATTACAAATGGCTGAAGCGGTTTTGGTTGAAAAACAAGGCATTCGTGAATTAGTTCGTTTTAAATCGTATATGCTCGTGATGGTTGCAAGAGTGATCTCACGTTTTGGGGATTCAGTTGACTCGATTGCGTATAGCTGGATGGTTTACTTGCTTACCGGTTCTAAATTGCTCATGGGAACATTGTTCGCGGTTAACTTCATTCCGAATATCGTAATCAGTTTTTTCTCAGGAGTATTAGCGGACCGGTGGTCGAAGAAGCGGATTGTCGTAATATGCAGTTTAGGCAGAGGTCTTACCGTCTGTCTAACAGCTGTACTGTTCTGGACGGGGCATCTTGAAGTGTGGCACTTGTTTCTTTTTACCGTCATCAATTCTACATTTGAATCGTTCTCGAGTCCTGCTGAAATGCAGCTCGTGCCCAGAATCGTTCCGAAACAAGTGCTGATGTCAGCTAATTCGTATAACAGCTCCATGTCCAGAATTGCAGAATTGATAGGCTTAGGGGCGGCTGGAGCACTTATTGGATGGCAAGGCATTTCTGGAGCAATTTTAATTGACGGTATCACATTTCTGATCGCTTCAACAATCTATATATTCATTCGAATAAATGATGATTCGCGAGCTATAAGCCCAATGTCTGCTAAAGTATATGTTAAGGAACTGAGAGAAGGCTTTTCTTTCATCAAATCTCACACGCTAATCTTAACAACAACACTCATGTGTGCACTCGTTAACTTTTGCTTGGCGCCCTACAGTGTCATGGAAACCGTTTATGTTCGTGACGTCCTGGAGTCAGGGCCGATCACATTAAGTTTGCTTAGCGCAGCTCAAATTATCGGCATGATTTTAAGCGGCATTTGGATAGGAGAGAAGGGTGCAAAGTATAAGAAGAGCATCCTCATCATGATTGGTTTTACGACGCTGGGTGTTTGCTATGCTCTGTTTTTCGTTACGGGTGTAATGTCTTCTTTATACGCGGTTGCAGCTGCTGTAGTCTTTAGCTTTGGTATCGGTGTCGCTATTCCTTTCGTCACGACGCCGACGTCAACTTATATGATGGAAGTAACGCCTAAAGAGATGTTAGGCCGTACGGGCGCGCTGTTAAATATGATCTGTATCTGCGCGATGCCGCTAGGCAGCAGTGCAGCTGGTGTCATTGCAGAATGGGTCAAATTGCCGGTTCTCTTTCTAAGTATGGGAATTCTAATTACTTTGCCCGTGTTATGGCTCGCACGCTATCGTAAATTTAGAGCGATCTAATAGAATGGATGTGCACTTCGGCGTTATTTTACATTTATAGTAAGTTCGTGGGATAATAGAGTCAGTTACAATAATCGACAGTCGATAACAGAGGTGTAAAAATTGGCACAAAAAGTATTAACAACGATTGAAGAGATCAAGGCTTATTCAGATCCATATCGAATTAAAATTATGAATACGTTTCAAAAAATGGGCCGTCCAGCAACGGTAAAAGAAATCGCCGATGAGCTGGGTGAAGTCGCTGCGAAAGTACACTATCATGTTAAAAAGCTCGAGAAGGTAGGCTTAGTTGAACTAGTAGAGACGAAAGAGATTAACGGCATTATTGCAAAATATTATGAAGCTTTCTCTGGAGATATACGGATTAAGCATGAAGGAATGGAGGATCATATTAAACAGGTCTTTGCTTCAGAGACGATTGCACTGCTCTCAGGTCTCTATGATGAGAATAAGAGTCGATTTCTAAAGTATGCTAACCGCATGGATGTATCCCCCTTTGCCAACTTGATCAACAATACACTTTATTTGACTCAAGAAGAAGCTGAGCAGTTTATTGACTATATCAAATCTTTTGCAGAAGCCCACAGTAAAAAAGTTAGACAAAAAGATATTCAAGCTTACGAGTTTTTTGCCACGATTGTTAAAGAGATGCCTAAAGAGAAAGATAGTAATTCGTAGATTTACAATATTTTTTATACTTCATATATAAAAATACTGTACTTGAAAAAAGAAAGTGAATTATATATGATTAAGTAAGATTTTCAGTAGGGGGTGTCTTTATGAAGGTAGAAATTTGGTCCGATTTTATGTGTCCATTTTGCTATATAGGAAAACGCCGATTCGAGGCTGCTCTTGAGCAGTTCCCGAACAAAGAAGAAGTTGAAGTCATCTACCGCAGCTTCGAGCTCGATCCATACTCCAAGCGAGATGTGGATTATGATGTACATGATATGCTTGCGAAGAAATACGGTATGACTCGTGCCCAAGCGATTGCGAATAATGAACATGTGGGCAAACAAGCACAAACGGTTGGTCTTACATATCATTTCGATACGATGATTCTGACCAACACATTTGATGCACACCGCCTGGCGCATTATGCTGGCGAGCTTGGCAAAATGAAGGAAATGACAGAAGTGTTGTTTAGAGCTTACTTCACTGATTCCAAACATATCGGTGATCATGAAACACTGGCTGATCTGGCAGCTGAAGTGGGACTTAACAGACATACGGTTCTTGAAATGCTCGCAGGAGATGACTACTCCAAAGAAGTTCGTGCTGATGAACAAGAAGCGAGTAAGCTAGGCATCACAGGAGTTCCGTTCTTCGTCATTAACCGTAAATATGCGGTTTCTGGTGCGCAGCCAACGGAATTGTTCACAGAAGCTCTAACAAAAGCTTGGAACGAAGAGAGACCTTTGACCGTTCTGAATGTTACAACGAATAGCACGGAAGATGCAGCTTGTGTTGACGGCACATGCATTGCACCTCAAAAAAAATAAGCAAAATCATTTTGGGCGAAGACCATCCTTTGAAAGGATGGTCTTTTTATTTTCACTAGCGCGTACCAACATTTTCATGTATAATGGGTGAAAATATCAACATATGAAAAATTCACAATAGAAAATAATAGCATGAACCTAGAAACTGCTGATCATATCCAAACGTTTGATGTACTTATTTATTTAGATTAATTGTATTAAAGGTAAACCTGAAAAAAACCATAATTTGTAAATTAATAAACATATGGAGGCGATATTCGGATGGCATTCTTAATTGCGCAGCGTGCTTTTATTAAATTGTATCTCATAACTATGGTAGAGAAGAATCGAGGGTATGGGTATCAGATGTTGGAGGAGCTTCGGAATGAATTCAAATCATTTGGCTACTCTCCTCCGCAAAGTGAAATATACCGGGCACTTCATGAGCTTGTACAGGAAGGAGTCCTCTATCGAACGAAGAAGCTGAAGGGCAATGATCCATCAGTCGATTTTCAGGAAATTGTACTCTATCATTTTACAGACCAAGGAGCCGAGTTAGCTAAGCTGTATAAGAAACAAGTGAAAGCCGATTTGGATCGGTGTCTCGCTATTTTACATAAATCAGTCGAAGATAATTATTGATCAACTGAAGGAGACAACAGAAATGAGACTTTTATTTTGGATAGGCTGTTTATCTTACTTACTTATTGGCTGTGCGCATGTTGTACTCGGTTCGCTGCTTCCTGTTATGCTCGATTATTACGGGCTGGATTATAGAGATGGAGGCACGCTTGTTTTTGTGCAATTCGCAGGGTTTATGGTTGGGGTATTACTCTCGCCGTATCTGATTGGTAAGTTCGGGAAGAGGAGAGGCTTAATTATTGCGCTTGTGCTGCTGTCGATAGCAGAGCTTGTGTACACTTTTCTACCGCCTTGGGGATGGATGTACGTAACAGCATTCGCGGCCGGGATGAGCTTTGGAACGATTGAATCTGTCATTGGTACGATCATTATTGCTGGGATTACCGAACAGACTGCTGTGGCGATGAGCCGATTAGAAGTATTTTTTGGAGTGGGTGCGTTATCGATGCCGCTGCTCTCAAGCTGGTTCATTCAAATCGATATATGGCGATGTTCATTCCTGATTATCTCCCTGATTGGTGTTATAGCTGCCGTCTTATGGGCACGAGGTTCTTTTGGATCGTTAAGTGAGGTGCTTGATCAACGCAAAGCGGACCTGAAAACAGCTCAAATCGTAGATCAAGCAAGTCGTATGCAACCAAGCTACAGTAAGAAAATGAATAAAAAAACCGTATCGATCATCGCATTGTTTATCGGATTTTTCTTCCTTTACGTTGGCATCGAAACGAGTTTGATTAACTTTATACCGTCGATTCTAATTGAGAAGCTTCATCTGAAAGAGTCAAGTGCGGCGCTTAGTGTAACGATCTTCTGGGTTGCCATGTCGATCGGCCGTATCTTCGCTGGAGTGATCGCTGAGAAGATTCAGTATGGGGTGTACGTATTAGCCAGCTGTATTGGTGCGATTATATTATTTGCCCTATTTCCGACATCTCAACATTCCATCATTTCGTTTGTCATTATTCTGTTATTAGGCATTGCACTATCTGGTTTATTCTCCATTGCGCTTGTATTTGTGAATAAGCTGTTGCCTGGTTCAGAGGAGTCTACGACAAGCATTATGATTGCTTCTGGTGCTGCGGGTGGCGCTGTTCTCCCGCTCATGATCGGCTGGAGCATGGACTTGTTCAGCGCGAATACGACTGCATGGTTATTAGCATTGTTTGCAGCATGTATGCTTGTTTTAAGTTTTGCGGCATTTGTCACGCAGCGTCGTCATAGAGTAGTACAAGAAATTCCAAATGGAATGTGATGGGTCTACGTCTTTTTTTATAATGAGGAGGGAAATATGGGTCTGAAAGCGGGAGACACTTTTGTATGGGAAAGAACCTTTACTGAAGAAGAGGTTTTGAAATTTGCTCAACTTACGGGTGACCAAGGAAGACACCATATGGAACATGATGATAAAGGGCGATTAATGGTTCATGGTTTACTCACCGCAAGTATAGGGACAAAAATGGGTGGAGATTTTAATTACATTGCGAGAGAAATCGTTAGTGAGTTTCTCAGGCCTGTCTTTACAGGAGATACAATCACATGCGAGCTCACACTTACCGAAATAGAGGAAATCGAAGGCTTCAAAAAGGTCGCCATCAAGTCTATCTATCGAAATCAGCATGGCAAGGAAGTCTTGATTGGAACAAGTCACGGAATTATAAGAGATTAAATAAAAGAGCTGACCTCGTTAATCGCAGAGATCAGCTCTTTTGAGTTTAGAGGTAAATTAGAATGCCCAGTTTCCTTTTAAGAATACAGGTTCTTCTTTACCGTCTTTCGTAATGCCGATAATGTCCATTTCCCCTGAGCCGATCATGAAGTCTACATGAGTTAAGCTCGTATTTAGACCGCTGGCAATAAGCTGCTCTTTAGACATTGCTTTTCCGCCTTCAAGACAGAATGCATATGCAGAACCAATGGCTAAGTGATTGGAGGCATTCTCATCAAATAACGTGTTGTAGAACAAAATGTTCGATTCGGAGATTGGGGATTTGTGTGGAACGAGAGCCACTTCACCAAGATAGTGGGAACCTTCGTCCATCTCTACAAGGCGTTTCAACGTTTCTTCACCTTGCTCAGCAGTCACATTGACAATCCGGCCATTCTCAAAGGTAATGCTGAAGTTATCAATAATATTTCCGCTGTAGCTAAGAGGTTTCGTGCTGGATACTGTACCGTTTACCCCAGTTTTGAGCGGTGCAGTGAATACTTCTTCTGTAGGCATGTTCGCTACGAATGTATTGCCATGCTCATTGATGCTGTCTGCAGCTACCCAAATATGACCTTCTGGAAGTTCTATGGTCAAATCTGTACCTGGAGCTTTGTAATGAAGTTTATGATACTTTTTATCGTTTAAATATTTGGATTTCTCATTTAGTGTCTTAATATGCTTCTCCCAAAGTCCGATTGGATCTTCTTGGTCTACACGAACGGTGAAGAAAATCGCATCCCACAGCTTTTGAACTTGCTCTTCTTCGGGAACGTCAGGGAATACCTTAGCAGCCCATGCTTTGGATGGAACAGCGACGATTGACCAGCTGAATTTATCCGCTTGTTGATAGGCACGATATTTTTCCATCGCTTGAGCGTATGTTTTTTGGAAGTTGGTGATCCGTTCTTGATCAACGCCTTTTAACAAGTCAGGATCTGCAGATGTGATGTGCAGTACAGCGGCGCCATTTTCAACGAGTTCAATCATTTCACCTGCATACCAGTGATGAGGAAGTAAGAATGAATCATCTGGAGCTAAGTCGTAACGAAGACGAGTCACCGTTTCATCTGACCAGTTCACTTTGACGTATTTCGCGCCAAGTTCATAAGCTTTTTTGACAACCAATCTTACAAATTCAGCAGATTCAATGGAACCATGTACGACCAACGTTTGGCCTTTTTGAATATTAACTCCGATTTTCACCGCGAGTTCAGCATATTTGTCTAATTTCTCTTGAAATGTTGACATGTTCATTCCTCCAATCTCTATGTAACTACAATTATTTATTGTACCGCAAATCGTCCAGTAAAGAAAATGCATTGCAGGGAAAATGATGTATAAGGCTAAGTGTTATGGAAAAGCATTCCATTATATTGAGATAGATGATAAATTTAAATCAATGTAATTAGTATGGGATAAAGGAGTTTATCTATGAACATTAGAAAAGCCGTGATAGAGGATGCTTACTCCATTGCTGCGGTTCAGGTAAACAGCTGGCGAACAACGTATAGAGGTATTGTGTCTGATGCTTACTTATCCAATATGTCTATTGAATCAAGGGAACAGGTTTGGAGAGGAGCAATAAGTCCTGAAGCAAATACAGATCTTAGATTTATTTATGTTGCTGAAGATGATGGAGGAGAGGTCGTCGGGTTTGCCATGGGCGGGCCTAATCGCAGTAAAGAGTTCGAATATGAAGGCGAACTGTATGCCATCTATTTGCTCGAGCATGTGCAGGGTCAAGGCATAGGAGCAAACCTGGTAAATCAGATTGTTCATGATTTCATAGAGCATGGCATTCATTCTATGTTAGTCTGGGTACTACGGGGAAATAAGGCTCTAGGATTTTATGAGAGAATGGGTGGACAGATGATCGGCTCGAAGACTATTTCCATTGGAGAAGAGGAGCATGAAGAGCTGGCTCTTGGATGGAAGGAACTACGGAACAATTGACACTTTAGCAAGGAATGTGTATTTTAATTAATAATAATGAAGAAAAAGCAACGACCATGGCCATAAGTTACGCGGGTAATACGGTTACAGAGAGAAGACTCAGCGGCTGAAAGGTCTTCCAAAGTATAGCGTAAGCTTCCTACCATGCAGCTGCAAGTCTGAATAGACTGCCGGATCATTCCCGTTATGGAAATGAAGGACTGCTTGCTATTGCAGGTCAGTCGAATTAGGGTGGTACCACGACACATTCGTCCCTTGAGGACGAGTGTGTTTTTTTATTTTATTCATATAATTCATGAAAATGGGGGGATTTCCATGCGTCAAAGCACCTTATTATCAACGACATTACGGGAGACGCCTGCAGAAGCGGAAGCGGCTAGCCATCAGTGGTTGCTGCGATCAGGGATGATTCGGCAGCTGGCGGCTGGCATTTATTCGTATTTACCGCTCGGCTGGAGAGTGCTTCGTAAAATTGAAAACATCATTCGTGAAGAGATGGACAGAGCGGGCGCGCAAGAAATATTCATGCCTGCGATGCAGCCTGCAGAGTTGTGGGTGAGATCGGGCCGGGATGAGCGATATGGACCTGAATTGGTTCGTCTTCAGGACAGACACAATCGTCCGTTCGTTCTTGGCCCCACGCATGAAGAAGTAATTACAACCCTCGTAGGCGGCGAAGTGAACTCTTACCGAAGATTACCGATGAATGTATATCAGATTCAGACGAAGTTCCGTGATGAACGAAGACCAAGATTTGGCCTGTTAAGAAGTCGAGAATTTCTAATGATGGATGCTTATTCCTTTGATACGGACTGGGAAGGCTTAGACAAAACGTATTGGCAAATGGTTAAGGCGTATCGTAATATCTTTACTCGCGTTGGACTGAATTTTGCTGCGGTTGAAGCAGATCCAGGCGCGATCGGAGGGGAAGGCGGCACGCATGAATTTATGGCTTTAGCCGATATTGGCGAGGATACGATTGCTGCATGCAGCAATTGCGACTATTCAGCGAATTTAGAGAAGGCTGCAGCCGGACCTGTGTTACTTTCGTCAGCTAACCATGAAGAAGGAGCAGTGTATGAGAAAATTTATAGTCCACAAATCAAAACCATTGACGAGCTTGTGACAGCATTGAATATCACCGCACGTGACATTATCAAGACGCTTGTCTATGAGGCAGATGGTCAGCTTATTGCTGTTGCGGTCCGCGGAGATCATGAAGTGAATGAGATCAAAGTGAAGAATACGATTGGAGCTAATGAGCTTACTCTTGCAGATGCTGAAGTGATGAAATCTCATGGTCTTGTGCTAGGTTTTGTTGGTCCAATTGGATTGACGATTCCTCTCTATATCGATCATAGCGTTGCTCAAATGACTTCTGCGGTAACAGGGGCGAATGAACTCGATTTTCATTTGCTCAATGTTCGCCCTTGCCGTGATTTTACAATGGCACACGTCGGTGATTATCGGAATGTGGTTGAAGGAGACTCTTGTCCTCGTTGTTCTGGTCAGCTGCGTTTACAGCGCGGTATTGAGATCGGGCACGTATTTAAACTTGGTACCAGATACAGCGAGACGCTAGGTGCAACATTCGTTGATCGTAACGGTAAAGAGCAACCGATGATTATGGGATGTTACGGTATCGGGGTATCCAGATTATTGTCTGCCATTGTAGAACAACATCACGACGAGAACGGGATTGTCTGGCCTGAATCAATCGCCCCATTCCAAGTCCACATTATCCCTGTATCGATGAAAGACGAAGCGCAAATGAATCTAACAGAAGCGTTATACAAGAGTCTTGTTAACCAAGGCTACGACGTATTAGTCGATGACCGTGATGAACGTGTCGGCGTCAAGTTGAAAGATGCAGATATGTTCGGCATTCCAAGCCGCGTAGTTGTTGGTAAGAAGGCAGCAGAGGGATTTGTAGAGTTTAAGAAGCGGCAGGAGCAAGAGGCAAGCTGGATTCGTGTGGATGAAGTGATTAGAAGGATGACGCTTTGAACATGACAGGATATTGTATCTAAAGTTGATTGAAATTTGTAAAGGATGAGAGAATAATCTCTCATCCTTTTTTGTCATTAAAGGTAATAGTTGTTTTTTGAAAAGAACTTGGGGACATTCCCGACGTCGTTTATTACGTAATTTCGACTTTAAAAAAGGAAAGAATCATACAATTCGCGAATACATTATCAACGCAAATATTTACGAAATTCACAAACATTCATTCTACAATGAAATATACGACGTTCGTGAATACAACAACGTTAGCTGAAATTACCGAGGGACAAACACATCAAACTAATTTAACTTTATTTCAATCTTTAATCTTGGAGGATATGAAATGATTTTACAAAGAGTTAGTTTAATCACGATAGGCGCATGGAATTTGCCTTTGCTTCGTTCGTTTTATAAAGGACTCGGATGGACAGAAACTGATTGGAGTTCTGATAACTACTCAGTATTTAAAACTGCTGGAGGAATGTTATCGATCTGGTCAATTGAAGAAATGACAAAAGGCATTGATTTACCAAAACCTTCAAGTCCCAATTATTTTAGAGGGGTGACATTAAGTATTAATACTGATTATCCGGTACAAGTAGATGAAATCATTAAATTAGCTCGAGAAGCAGGAGCCAGAATAATTCATGAGCCTAATAATGCTTTTTGGGGAGGAAGAAGTGCAGGATTCTTAGATCCGGAGAATAACTATTGGGAAGTAGCCTTTAATCCAAATTCTAAATTTGATGAACGTGGAACAATGATTGAAATGAATGGATAATGGATTTTGAATGTATTTCAAAGAAGTCGGTAACATCAGCTAACACCGTATTAACGCTTCGGATCATTCGGCCCTCGGTCCGCCGAGGCATTTCGGAGAAGCGGAATCAGCGGACACATCCGCACCGGCTAACTGCGCTTCGCGCAGCCGGCCACTTTGTGGCCTTAAGCCGGTGGGACGTCGTGAATACAAGAACGTTAGCAGAAATCCCCGAGATCGAAAGAGCATTAGAAAAACAAATGAAAGGGGCATTCATTTATGTGTGGAATAGGGATCCTCATTCTCATCGCAATTTGTTACACGCCAATTATTTATAGGATAAATAAACGATTAAATCATATTGAAAGACAGCTAGAAATGATAACAAACAATAATCAAAGAAATGATAATCAATAATTAGACGCGAGCTGAAACGAGGAATTTAGCGTCCTTTCGTCACCGCAAATTCTATTTTCTATAGTTAAACAAATGAAAAAGTGTAAATAGAAATTATAGGCTATAATACCATTTATAAAGAGCTTGATTAAAGAGCGAATAAAGAAAAATAATATTAAATGAAATTTGAATGAAGCTCGAAAAGTCGGGGACATCTGCTAACAACATATTCACGCTTCGTGGCATTCGCCCCCCCGCTCAAAATATCTTCCCCTATTGATCTTCATTATTTTCTTGACTTCTTGCACACATCTAACGATTCAAACTCTATGAAATAATAATTTCCACTAATCAGCTTCCACTTGAAGCAGTATAGAATGCCGTAGTCGTTCACAGCACCAAATTCTACGTTGCACGATGGTCTTAGATGGCTACTCGTTAAAGGAAATGCTCCAACGAACGTACTCACGCATATCAAACCCTCCAGCGTTATCATGATGTATGTTAGGTTTGCGTAAGCTCCTGCTTCTCCAGAATGGGCAGCGTGATTCGGATGGCTGTGCCATAGCCGGGCTCGCTTTCGATACGAACGCCGTATGGTGAGCCGAATAATAATTGGATACGGCTATGGACATTGTTGATGCCGATACCGGATAAATGCTGTTGCTTGCGCTCATTCACTTGATCCTCGATAGCTGACATACCGACCCCGTCGTCGATAACTTCGATAATCAGGAATTCCACTTGCCTGCGAATAAAGATATGAATATTCCCGCTAGGATAGCCGGGAAAGGCGTGGAAGAACGCATTCTCCACGAAAGGTTGAATGATGAGCTTCGGAACCAGCAGTTGCAAGCAATTTTCTTCGACTTCATAATGTACACCGATCTGATCGCCATACCGGATTTGCTTAATATACACGTAGTGTTTCAGGGTTTCGATTTCTTGCTCTACCGTCACGCGATCTTCCGTGGAACCGAGGGTACTCTGCAGCATGGAGATCAGACTGTTAATGGTCTCGTCGACTTGATCGGTACGATTCATTTTGGCCAAATATTTAATAGAGCTTAATGTGTTATACAGAAAATGCGGATTAATCTGCATTTGCAGCGCATTTAAATCCGCTTTTCGCCGCTCCTGCTGCTCATATATGAGCTTATCAGTGTATTGATTGATTTCGGTAATGAAACGATTGTAGGCCTTCGTTAAAACATTGGTCTCATAGCTACCGTCTTCCTGCAAGGGGTGATACTTCAAATTGTATCCTGTGGAGGCTTGCATCGTCTTGACCAGCTTATTCAAGGGGCGTGTTATCCGTCGGCTAATGGAATAGACGAACAACATACTGACGAGAAGGATGAAGATGACCACCTTGAGAATTTCATATGAGATCTTGTACAGTGAAGCAAATGCCGTTAACTGATCGATTTCCTCGACGAGATACGCATTGTACTCCGGTAAAAAATAGGAAATATAGGTTTGCTTATCATCGGCATCAGACCACACCCCCTTATGTTGCACAGAAGTGTTCGTAGCAATGGAAAGGAGCGACATATCCTTCTTGCTAATAAGCTTCTTGTTGCTGCTAGATAGTACGGTGCCGTCAGACGAAATAAGCGAGATATGGATACCGTCCGAAATATAGGGCTTATATTTGCGGTATATATTCTGTTCATCCATGACAACGGCTACATAACCGTACATGCGATCGGTGCTTGCGTCCATTAAAGGCTTGACGGCAAACAGGTAATTATCATAAGGAACGGATTCCGAGAATAAATCCAGACTGCTGTAGTAATGAATTCGGTTCTGGACTTGGCCGCTCAAGTTCATGAATTTCGATACGAAATCTTGAGGGATCTTGTCCCATTTCAGCGAGTTGCTCGAATAATGCCGTCCCCCTTCGCCAGGGATGCCGGATACGATGATATGTGAATTCTCCGGGCTTAGATAATCCTTATAGAGATCCATGTACCGACCGAGCGCAATGACGAGGTTAATCTGTTCCAAGGGCGTGTTGGCTGGCTTCGTAATATAATTTTTGAACTCCTTGCTTCGGTTGACTTGAAGCATGGTATTGACCACTTGTTCGTTATAGCTAAGTAAATCATCTTTTATCAGATTCATGTTGGCGGAGGCGCTTCGGATAACCTGGTCTAGCAGAATACGCTCCGAGATCGATGAGGATGCGAACATCAATAGTATAGAAATTATGATGATGCCGGATAACATCAGCATGAGGATTTTGATAAAAATGCTGTTTTTTCGAAGCACGTCATTCACCTGTCTTTATTTGTAGATATAATTGCGGTACTCCACAGGAGTCATGCCGGTCATCTTTTTAAATACTTTGGAAAAGTAATTATGATCCGAGAATCCGGTTAACTGGCTGATTTGAGAGATGGACAGCTCATAGTTTTGCAATAGCTCTTTTGCTTTATCGATCCGTACCCGATTGATAAACGTCGTCAGATTTTCGTTCGTCCGCTGCTTGAAATAAGAGGACAAGTAGCTGTAATTCAGATGAAATTTGTCAGCCAGCTCCGACAAGGAAATATCATTCGCATAGTTCTGGTTCACATATTCGTAAATCCGATGCAGAATCATAGATTGAGGATCTGTCTGCCGAACGACGGCTTTCAAATCGTCTACAAATTGAATAAAAACCGATTCCAGCTCATCCAAATCAAAAGCCAGGTCAATCTTCTTGAACAGTTTTAGCTTGGAAGAGCTTAACTCGGATAAAGGCTGCTTCATTTGTTCAAGCGTGCTCATAGCAGAATAGATAATGTTCTGGCATAAGCGTTTCAGGCTGTATTCGTCATACGCTTGTGTGGATCGAATGTGCGCGAATAAGGCTTGGGATTGAACGGAAGCGTCATCGATGGCAAGTGATCGGAGCGCCGATGTGAATTGAGCTTGATCAAAATTTACTTTATCGGTCTCCGGCTTGATCTCATGCTCAGGGATACAATGTCGCTTAGGGAAATAAATGAGCTTGCCTAAGTAAGGCGATAATCGTTCATGCTCGGCTTGAATCTTGGCAATGTTCTCGAACTCATGGGAGAGAACAAATTTAATATAGGTAAGCGATTTCATGGCAAGCCGCGTAAATTCATCTAGACAGGATTGCACGTCGTCAGCTTGATTCGTATCATAATTAACGAGCACGACGCATTCATTTTTGAGAAATACACAGACATAATTGCAGGAACTCAAATGATCCTGAGCAAGCTCAATGATCACTTGCTCGATTTGGGCTTGTGTCCAATGGGTTTTGGATAGCAGAATGCCAGTGCTGGCTTTCACTATGCGAAAATGCTTTCCTGCGAATTGTTCTCTCCATTCCTGCCAATCGTAGTCAATGTCTTCACTAAAGTTTCTATCGGTACTGAGTAATTGCCCGAGCCTTATGGCGGGATCCAGCTTCATTGGAGGTGAATCCAATCGGTTTGGAGGCATCTCACCGCAAAGGGATTGGATTAGGGAGATCAACTCCGTGGCCGATACTTTCGGCTTGAGCAAATAATCCGTGACACCGTATTTGAACACTTCTCGGACGTAGTCGAACTCGCTATAGCTGCTGAGCACAACTACTTTAATGTCGGGGTACTGCATACGCATCATTTTGGTGAATTCAACACCATCCATAATCGGCATGACAATATCTGTAATGACAACATGCGGACGAACCTTGTCGATCAAATGCAGCGCCTCTTGGCCGTTAGAGGCTTGAGCGACAATCTCTATGTTATATTCGCTCCAATTACATAGATGTATGATTCCTGTCCGTAAGATGCTTTCATCGTCTACAATCATGACACGGTAGGTTGCGGAGTTCTCTTTCATGATGGGCGACACCTCGTTGGAAAATCTATTTCCTTTATCATATAACAATCCAAAATAAAAGCATATGGTTCACCGCGTCCGTCCAAAATATACAAAAATTAATACTAATATCCGAAAATCCTACCAATAAAACGGTTTCATAACATTTGAGAGCAATAATTAATGCTAATAAAAAGCGATTTAATCTTATACAATCCCGCCTATAATTTTTTACAATACAAGTGCAAGATATAAAGCGTTTACAAAAATAGAACAAAGGGGTTGTACAACATGAAAAAGTTTCTCTCCGTATTATTACTTGTTACGATGACTGCTTCGCTCTTGGCGGCGTGCGGTTCATCAAACTCAGATTCTAACACAGCTGGAAGTACAGATCAGGGAGGTTCATCGAAAAAGAAGGTTGTAGCATGGGCGTGGGATCCTTCCTTTAACGGTGCTGCTTTGAAAATTGCCGAAGAGTTGTATCAGAAGGAACATCCGGATTTTGAATTGGAAGTTGTTGATATGGCCAAAGCGGATTTGGAGCAAAAGCTGAACGCCAACTTGGCTGCTGGGGTGAAAGATGGGTTGCCAGATATTATTCTCGTCAACGATCCAAATATCCAGAAATATGTGACGGCCTATCCGAATACATTCGCTGATTTTACGGACAAAATCGATTTTACCCAATTCTCTCCTTATAAAGTGGATGCGCTTCGCATCGGTGATAAAATCTACGGCGTTCCCTTCGATATAGGGGTAACCGGGATGTTCTACCGATCCGATTACTTGGAGCAAGCGGGTTATACAGCCAAAGATTTAGAGAATATTACGTGGGATCAATATATTGAAATCGGAAAAGTTGTGAAGGAAAAAACAGGGAAGTACATGACGACAATCAATCCTAACGACGAGGCTTTAACGTCCATTCTCTTGCAATCCGCAGGATCTTGGTACATTACACCTGAGAATAAAGGGAATTTCGTGAATAACCCGGTTATGGCGGAGACGCTTCGTGTGTACAAAGCGATTTCTGATTCGGGAATCGCAAAACCGGTAACCGGCTGGAGCGAGTTTGTCGGCAGCTTTAACGCAGGGGATGTCGCGACGGTTGTGTCCGGGGTATGGCAAGTGCCTTCCATTATGGATGCGAAAGATCAAAGCGGCAAATGGAGGGTAGCTCCGATTCCTAGATTGAATATAAAAGGCGGCGTGAATGCATCAAATGAAGGCGGATCCAGCTGGTTCGTATTAAACGGTTCCAAGAACAAAGATTTGGCGATTGATTTCCTTGCTAAGACGATCGGCGGAAGCAGTGAATTCTATGAACGCTTCTTGAAAGAAAAGGGCGGTGTTGGTTCTTATATTCCAGCGTTCTCTAGCGATGCTTACGGTCAGCAATCGGAATTTTTCGGCGGACAAGCCATTTATCGTGATTTTACGAAATGGTCAACGGAAGTGCCGGGGATCTCGTTAGGGATGTACACGCAAGAAGCAAAAGATGCGCTGAAGAACGAGCTTCCTAATATTTTGCAAGGCGCGGACCTGACGCAAAGCTTGGCTAACATTCAGAAATTGTTTGAACAACAGGTGCAATAAATAAAAAGTTAGCAGGTGGTAACCCATGGAACGCAAATGGAATAAATCCTCGCTGATGGGATGGCAATTTGTCGCATTGCCTTCGGCGCTCATCTTATTATTTAGTTTCTATCCGATGTTTCAATCTTTGCTGTTATCCTTTCAGTCTGGAAAAGGTACCGTATATCACTATGTAGGCATTGACAACTATATCCGGTTATTCTCGGATCCGATGTTTAAGCAAGCGGTGTTCAATACTCTGTTATACCTTATCGTCCAAGTACCCATTATGCTATTGCTCGGACTTGTGATCGCACATTTATTGAATAATCCGAAGCTTCGTTTTAAAGGCTTTTATCGTACGGCTATTTTTCTTCCTTGTGTAACGTCGCTTGTATCGTATGCGGTGTTATTCAAAAGTATTTTCGCGGTGGACGGCATTCTGAATAAGATGCTTTTATCGATGCACGTGATCCAAGAGCCCATAGCGTGGCTCATGGATCCGATCTGGGCGCGTGTGGTTATCATAGCGGCTATCACATGGCGGTGGACGGGATATAACATGATTTTCTATTTATCGGCTATGCAGAATATTGATCCAAGCATCTACGAAGCGGCGTCGATTGACGGGGCATCGAAGACACGTCAATTCTTTAGTATTACCGTGCCGATGTTAAAACCGATTATTTTGTTTACAGCTATTATCTCGACCAACGGTACATTACAATTGTTCGATGAAGTTGTGAACATCACGAAAGGCGGACCGGGGAATGCAACGATGACGATTTCGCAATATATCTATAATCTTTCATTCGTCTACACGCCTAACTTTGGTTATGCCGCAACTGTATCCTATGCCATTGTTGTTATGGTTGCCGTCCTAGCGTTGTTCCAACTAAAATTAGGGGGTGAGAAGCGATGAAAAAGTTGACAACAATGGTTGTCCATCTGTTTCTAATCGTAGCATCCGTCATCTCACTATTCCCGTTCGTATGGATGTTGATGGGGATGACGAACAGCTCCTCCGAAATTTTAAAAGGGAAGTTCAGCTTTGGATCGATGCTCATGGAGAACATCCATAAGCTGTTGGATATGACCAGTCTTGGGGCTGCGTTCTGGAATTCCGCTATCATTGCCATTATCGGTACGGTCGGGACGTTGCTCTTAAGCTCCATGGCAGGGTACGGCTTTGAAATTTATCATTCCAAAAGCAAAAGCCGACTGTTCGGATTGCTCATGCTGTCGATGATGATGCCATTTGCTGCCGTTATGATTCCGTTGTTCCGCATGTTCAGCGGCATGGGACTTTTGAATACGCCGACGGCCGTCATCTTGCCAACGATTACTACGGCCTTTATGATCTTCTTTTTCTTGCAAAATACGAAGTCATTCCCGCGTGAGCTGTTGCAAGCCGGTCGTGTGGACGGATTAAGCGAGTGGCGGTTATTCACCCGAATCTATATGCCAACGATGAAGCCTACCTACGCGGCGGCGGCGATCATAACATTTATGAACTATTGGAACAGCTTCTTGTGGCCGTTGATCGCGTTGCAGACGCAAGACAAGAAAACATTACCGTTAGTCGTCTCATCGCTGGCGTCATCTTATAATCCCGACTATGGCATTATTATGGTAGCGATTGTCATCACGACGTTACCTTCCGTATTAATCTTTTTCCTACTACAGAAACAATTTGTACAAGGTATGTTAGGTTCAGTGAAGTAATCGATAGAGGTGATTGGAGTGAAAAGGCAATTTGGGGAACGGCTGCTGCATGGTGCTGACTATAATCCGGAGCAGTGGCTGCATGACCCTGAGGTGTTGAAGCAAGATGTTCAGCTTATGAAGCAAGCCGGTTGCAATGTCATGTCCATCGGAATTTTCTCTTGGGCCGCATTGGAACCGGAGGAAGGGCGTTATCAATGGGAATGGATGGACCAAGTGATCCAAACTCTGCATGAGCATGACATTTCCATTTTCTTAGCGACACCGTCCGGAGCCCGCCCGGCATGGCTGGCAGAGAAATATCCGGAGGTGATGAGAGTTGCTTCGAATCGGCAGCGAAATTTATATGGGGCACGGCATAATCATTGTTACACGTCTCCGATCTATCGCGAGAAGATCGGGCAGATGAATCAGCAGTTAGCTGCCCGCTATGCGAAGCACCCAGCCGTTCGACTCTGGCATATTTCCAATGAATATGGCGGCGAATGCCATTGTGATTTATGCCAAGAGGCGTTCCGATCATGGCTTCAACGGAAATATGTAACGCTCGATCACTTGAATGAACAATGGTGGACTACGTTCTGGAGTCATACGTATACCGATTGGTCGCAAATCGAGTCGCCGGCACCGCATGGCGAGAATGCAACGCATGGCATGAATTTGGATTGGAAGCGGTTTGTAACCGACCAGACGTTGGATTTCATGCAGCATGAAATTGCAGCAGTGAAGTCGAGCAATCCTGATATCCCGGTGACGACGAACTTTATGTACTATTTTGACGGACTGAACTACTTCAAATTCAAGGATGCCGTGGATATCGTATCTTGGGATAACTATCCGACGTGGCACAAGCGAGCCGATCTTGATATCGCTATCGATACCGCGATGTATCACGATATGATGCGATCGATCAAACGTCAGCCGTTCTTGTTAATGGAGAGCTCTCCGAGCAGTACGAACTGGCAGAGTGTGTCGAAGCTGAAGAAGCCGGGCATGCATGTATTATCTTCCATGCAGGCAGTTGCGCACGGCTCCAATTCCGTTCAGTACTTCCAATGGCGCAAAAGCCGAGGCTCCAGCGAGAAGTTCCATGGTGCGGTGGTATCGCATGATGGAAGCCCAAACACGCGTGTATTTCAGGAAGTGACCGAGCTTGGAAGACTCCTGCATCAGCTGTCCGACGTAGCGGATACAGGGCGGGATGCCCAGGTAGCGATCGTATATGATTGGGAGAATAAGTGGGCCATCGAAGACTCGCAAGGTCCGCGGAATATCGGCATGGGCTACAAAGAAGAAGTTCAATCGCATTACCGTGCGTTGGTGAAACAAGGCCTTACCGTTGATTTCGTAGACATGGAGTGTGAAATCGACGGCTATAAGCTCGTGATTGCCCCGATGCTATATATGCAGCGCGCCGGCTTCGAACAGAAGCTTCGCAGCTTTGTCGAGCAAGGCGGTACCTTGGTGATGACTTACTGGAGTGGTATCGTGAACGAGAACGATCTCGTGCATTTGGGTGATGCTCCGCATCAGCTAACGGATGTTGCGGGAATCGTCAGCGAAGAAATCGACGGCTTGTACGATCATGAGCATAATCGTGGCCGCGTCATTCATCATTTGGAGGGACAAACTCTTACTGGCGAGTATTGCTGCCATAAGCTCTGTGACCAGTTGCACCTGCATGGGGCCGAAGCCTTAATGGTCTATACCGATGATTTCTATGCCGGACGTCCCGTATTGACTCGCAATAACTTCGGTCAAGGTCAGACCTATTACATCGGCAGCCAGTTCGAACCGAGCTTTTATGATGATTTGTACAAAGATTTGATTCGCCAGCTCCATATACAACGTCCTGTTGAAGCTGAAATGCCGCAAGGAGTATATGTAACAACGCGTTCGAATGCGAAGGTGGAGTATCTTTTCGTTCAGAACTTCACGGCGGAGGCACAGGCCATTCCGGCTCTAGGAGCGGAATGGTCGGCGGTTACCCGAGACGTAGATCTGAGCCGTGATTGGACAGCGGCATCGTTCGAGGTTTTGGTAGCGAAGCGTAGCTTAATAATCTAAAACTTTCTCACCAAACGTGGATTTTCTATATATGTAATTCGATCTTCTTATTATTCACTCCCCCAAAAAACCTCCTGGTACATATTAGTTCCAGGAGGTTTTACATATCCATCACAAAGGAATCATCGCCGTAAATGTCGTCAATTGATCGGTACTATCGATCGTAATCGTGCCTTTATGTTTATTGAGCGTATTCATGACAATCGAAAGTCCAAGGCCTGAATTGTGCGAATTTGAGCCTTTTTTCGTACTGAAGCCTGGCTCGAAAATTCGAGCTTTCATGGAATCTTCGATCTTAGATCCGTTGTTATGAACTTTAATGAAGAGATAGTTATTTTCTATGTATACGAATACCTTGACTTTCTTATCAGGGTTGTCCGTTGCAAGAACGGCTTCAAAGGCATTATCGATCAGATTGCTTAATATTTTAACCAGATCCGTTGTTTTGATCACATTAATGTTCAGAGATTTTAAGTCCGTAAAATGCTGTTCAAAAGTTATTTTTTTCTCAAAAGCTTGAGTGATTTTTGCCTGTATGAGTGCGCTTAGCACAGGTATGTTTATATTTACAATATCGTTTATTGCCTTGATCTCACCGATAAGTTCTTTCATATATAATTTTAATTCATCGTAGTGCTTTAAACTAACTAACAGTTGGATTGTCGTTAAGTGATTGTTGAAATCGTGCCTTTGTTCTCGAATTGAACTGAATAGTGCATCTACGTTTTCTAAATACATATTTTCAACATTCTCTTCAGCAGCTTCACGTACTCGCCTATTAATGTGAATCGAAGAGAGAACAATAGCGATAATAGCTAAGGTGCATAATGAAATGACCAATCGGATTCTGTTCATTTGCTCTTTTAGAATTAAATTAATTTCATCTAAATCCGACACTAGACCGATAACAACAGGCTTGCCGATTTGCACAGGAATAAATGTTTTTAAAATATTCTTATCATGAACAGTAGTAGAAAAAGAAGCGATTTTACCCGTTTGCATCACTTCACGAATGTACTGTTTATCTTGTGGATCTTGATATTGATATGTACCAAACAATACTTTTCTAGTTACATATTCGATGATGCCATCTTTTTCTCGTTGCTTCGCTTGATCCAGCATATAAGATGGATTAAATACCGAAATCTCAAGAGTATGGCTGTTTTTATTGTTCTTAATTAATTGCTGGATAGATGCATCAACGCCCGTTTGAGTTTGGTATTGTCTGAACGTCGTACCATGTACAAAAGGGTTAATGATATAGTTCGTAGTCCCGTCGTAATAATATCCCCATTTATCTATATTTTGCAGATTGGATGAAGAGGTGTTGAGCGGTCCCGACCAAAAATTAGGAAGCGTCTGCCCGATGCTCACATGGACTTGCTCCTTGTTCATGAGCTGCTTCAGCGCAAGAAACCAATCTCCGCCCCAGCTTTTTGCACTTGTATGAATATCTAAAGGATCTGATGATTTGTAGGATACAATATCGTCACCTGATCGTTTAAATAACGTAATTTGATCTACGCCAACTTTGCGGCTTAATTCAACGAGTTGTTCGTTAGTAACCTTATCGATATCAGGATCAAGATTGGATTTTGCTGCAATTGCTGCTGTTCTCAGATGCTCTGCCATCATTTGTTCGAAGTAATCTTCGCCTTTCGAAGATAGTTCAATCGACGTTTTGATTTGATGAGCAATGAAATTCATTTTATCAATTTGATCTTTGATGAGGGCTTTCTGCGTTGAATAATAGTAAGTAACGTTAACGATGATGAGTACTAAAGACATAACAGCAATAATGTAAAAAGTAATATGGAGCGGTTTTGAAAATAATTCTTTTTTCACCCTCATTATAATGTATTTATCCTCCGTATGTCATGAACGCTAGCAGTTGTTTCTCTTAATTATACATATTTCGTCAAAATATCACACAAATTTCGTCAAAATACTACAAATATTTTACTTCCGTTGTATTTGGTCTATTGTTCCTTGCACATGGTATAAACAAATTCCAGATGGGTTTACCAAAGGTTGCTGGTTGGTTTGGAAGTCTTGGTGTTCCATCGACTCTCGGATATATCGTTGCATATCTTGAATTGCTTGGTGGAATTGCTCTAATTATCGGAATTGGCACACGTTATGTAGCTGCAGGTTATGAGATGGATATTGCATATCTGCTTGTTGCTATATACCTCGTATTTGGCGGTGAACCTGGATACTCTGTTGATTCTGCATTGACAAGAGGCAAGACGAGAAGAGCTTGAGACATGCAAATACCCTTGACGTAAAGTCAAGGGTATTTTTTAGTTTGTATGTCTACAAGTGCAGTTCCTTAATTGTCTCAGCCCATCTATTTACTACTTCACTCGGCTCATCTAATTCAAATTCAATGCCGGACGTTAATGTTGCATATTTTGCGGTATCTTCTCGGCATGAAATGATTTTGGCTGTAAATCGCTGCCGCTCATGTTGTGCATTTGGAATGACAGGGAGTGGAGTAAGCTGCAGCTTGATATAATAAGCAACTCCTTCATATACAAAGATGAGCGTCGCTTTGCCAGTTCTCATCATGTTATTCGTCGTTGTAGTCTTCGGCCACATGGCTAGTCTTAACTCCGTTTGACTCGTGCATACTACTTCTCCCACACTAATCATGGCGCTATGCGGCCAGCCATCTTCCGATACTGTTGTTAGCATCATTGCGAAATGTTGTTTCTCAGATAAATTTTTACCATCAAATAGCCACTCAAGTTTCGAGTTTAAATGTCTGTTCGTGGTCACATTTAGTCAGTCCTTTGTACCCAATAATCATTTAGAATCACTGCAATCTCAGGACATTTCTTCCAATCAAAAGAACATGGTATAATAGTTATACTAATGTGCAAGGAGAGAATGTCAAATGAGCGTTAACATCGTAAGTGCAGTCATGAATGTTACAGAGGATCGGAAATATGTTGGGAAAACCGTCTTCAAATATGAAAATCATAAAGCACCGTATGAAATTACCTTTTACAGCGAAAAGGGAAAAGATTGGGATTATAGTTTGAGCTTTGCTTCTAAATCGGGCGATGAAGAACAATTTCTGCAAGTAGATGCACGTATCGAAGAAGATGACGAGTTGTTCGATACACTTCTGGATGCCGCCCTAGACACATTAGAAGAGAGTAAATAACCGTTACAAACAACAGCAAACTCCAGATGCATCTAGGGGCAAGGAGTTTGCTGCTTTTAGAAACGTTGAATAATTAAATATGATGATTTACAACGAAACTTCACTTTAAGCTTCCTTCACAAGCGGATCGTCCGTTGCTGCTGTGGAATCAAGTTCAACCCATGCTGTAGACCATTCTTGAATACCTCTTATGACAGGTTCTAAAGCAAGTCCTTTCGGTGTCAAAGAGTATTCAATACGGACTGGAGTTTCTGGGTATACATGTCTTTTCACGACGCCTTCTTGTTCAAGATCTTTTAACCGTTCGGACAAAAGTCTGCCGCTGATCGGAAGAGACGATTCAATGGTACAGAAGCGCTTCGGACCTGAAAGAAGCTGATAAATAATCAAACCTGTCCAACGTCTGTTTAACATTTCCATACCTTTTTCAAATCTTGGGCATAACTCCGTTTGATTCATGCTCATCACCTCACTATATAACTAATTATACCCTAAAACTACTTCTTTACATATAGTTATCTTATAAAACTCCATTACTTGACATATATAAATTATTTATCTATACTTACTTACATAAAGTAATGAGATACCAATGTAACAAAATATAGATTATTATTACTATAGATTAAAAATAAATGTTATCCAGAACTTTTGGAGATTGGAGTAATCATATGATATCGAATGAAGTAATGAACCTTCTTAAAGATAAAATGACGATACTTTCACAACCAAACAAAGAGGATCTGTGCCTTGTAGGTCCGATTGAGCTTCCTGTTCAATTGGATGATCAAGTTGTTCATTTCAAATGGTATAGCTGGGTGAATCTGCACGGCGCCTCTGCGAAAAAAGAAGATATATTAAATTCGCTCGCAAGTGCTAATTTGGCAGCTTCTCAACAATCATCTGTATTAGTCTATGGTGACTTTGAAAATTCGGATGAAGCGCTCATTCGGATGCACAGCATTTGCCATACAGGCGATATTTTCGGAAGTAAACGTTGCGACTGCGGATTCCAATTGCGTCAATCGATGCGAATGATCGTTGAGAACGGAAGCGGTGCATTATTCTACCTTGCGAACCATGAGGGTAGAGGGATCGGGCTGTTCTCGAAATCTTTTGCTTATCTTCTTCAACAAGAGGGGTACGATACTGTTGAAGCGAACCACGCTCTTGGCTTTGAGGATGATACTCGTTCGTATGAAGAAGCTATTCGAGTGTTAAACAACTTGCGTGAGAAGCCTGTTAAATTGATTACGAACAATCCTAAGAAGCTCAAAGCATTGCGTGAAGCTGGGCTATCTGCTGAAGAACACGTATCGCTTTGGGGTGACATATCCGACTACAACCGCAAATATCTAGCTACGAAAGTGAATAAGTCCGGTCATATTCCACAAGGACAACGAGCTATATCTGTCTAAGGAGCGAATAAAGTGAATAACGCAAAAACAGATCAAACATTTATGAAAATGGCGCTCGACTTAGCGGCAACAGCAAAAGGAAACACGAATCCAAATCCGGTAGTCGGCGCTTTAATTGTGAAGGACGGCGTCATTGTTGGCTCAGGTATCCATCGGAAAGCAGGCGAGCCTCATGCAGAAGTGCATGCTTTCCGTATGGCTGGAGATCACGCTAAGGGAGCTACATTATATGTGACCCTGGAGCCTTGTTCGCACTATGGTAAGACGCCGCCATGCGCAGAGCTTGTGAGAAGTTCTGGCGTGGCTCGCGTCGTTGTTGCCATGCAAGACCCTAACCCTCAAGTAGCTGGAAGAGGGATTAACATGTTGCGCGAAGCAGGCATCGAGGTTGAGGTTGGGGTCTGCGAGGAAGAAGCAAAGCTCCTTAATGAACGTTTTATTCATAATATGCTTCATAAGACACCTTTTGTCATTTCGAAAGTTGCGATGACCTTAGATGGTAAAATTGCTGCTCAAGGTGGGCATTCCCAGTGGATTACTGGTGAAGAAGCTCGCTTGTCTGTGCATCACCTCCGTAATGAAGTAGATGCAATATTAGTAGGCATCGGCACGGTGCTTGCAGATAATCCAAGTCTGACGACACGTCTGCCTGAAGGCGGGAAAAATCCGATTCGAGTTATTGTTGACTCCCATCTCCGTACTCCTATAGACGCCAAAGTTACAGATTGTACAGCAGCGCCTACGATCATTATTGCGGCTGAGGGTGCGAATGCAGATAAAGCAGCTGCTTTAGAGGCGAAAGGTGTAGAAATTATTTATACCGAAGCTTCAGACAGTGGGGTTGATCTCGCTGCAGCGATGTCTAAATTATATGATAAAGGTATAACCGATGTCCTTGTAGAAGGCGGTAGTGAAATACACGGCGCGTTCTTAAGAGCTGGTCTAATTCATAAATTCATGATCTATATTGCTCCGAAAATTTTAGGTGGACGTCATTCCTTAACGCCGTTTGCTGGTCAAGATGTGAACCGGATGGATCAAGCGCTGGACGTTGAGATCCATTCCATACAAACATTCGGTCAGGACATTTGCATCACAGCATATCCAAAACGGTAAAATCACCTTAATCTCGCTGCGTAGATTATAAACATCACTAGAGTTAGGTTGATTATAAAATGATTATTGAACAATTAACGCTATTAACGAATCAGTTAGAAGAGACTCGTCATTTCTATACAAAGGTATTTCCTTTTGAATTAGTGGATCAAGGAGACAGCCACTTCACAGTAAAGGTCGGACAGACGCTCCTTACGTTTCAATACAAACAGAGTGAGACAGATCCGTTCTATCACTTTACATTCAATATTCCAGAGAACAAATTCGCCGAAGCTGTGGAATGGGCATCAACCAAAGTTGATTTTGCCGAAGAAGTGGGAGAAATTGTGTACGATTGTGTAGAATGGAATTCGCATTCTGTCTATTTCTATGATCCTGCAGGCAACATTGTTGAATTTATCGCACGCCATAATTTGAATAATGCTGTGAATCATCCGTTCTCGCCCAAAGATTTTTTGTACGTAAGTGAAGTCGGTGTTGTGACATCTGATATTCACGCTATAGTACATCAATTAAATGAGCTTGGTATTCCGAGCTGGAATGCAGAAGAGAATTTTAATCCCGTTGGGGATGAGCACGGGTTGTTCATTATTGTAAAAGAAGGACGTCGCTGGCTCTATTCTAATAAAAATGCTCATTTTTACGATGTCAAAGCAACGGTTAAAGGGCTTGGAACACTTTGTTTTGAACAGGACGGGGATCAAGTCGTCATTAGGCGATCTTCATCCAATGTGATATACTCAACCTAAGATTAATGATTCGCTCCACAATATGCCAATGGAGAGGTCTTAATTATATAAAATAATGCATAAGAAAAAGGAGATCAAACACATATGGCTCATGTACAAATTGGACAAGTTGTAGACTTTACACTTCCTGCTTCCAATGGACAAGAAGTATCTTTGCACGATTATAAAGGAAAGAAAGTCGTTATTTATTTCTATCCAAAAGATATGACACCAGGCTGCACAACGGAATCTTGCGATTTTAGGGATTTCAATGGTCAGTTTAAAAACTACAACACTGAAATTTTAGGGATTAGCGCTGACGATCTGAAATCCCATGATGAATTTATCGCTAAACACCAGCTTCCATTCCTTCTATTGTCTGATACAGACCATAAAGTATCTGAGCAATTTGGCGTGTGGAAACTTAGAAATATTGATGGTAATGAATTTATGGGTATCGAACGTTCCACGTTTTTAATTGATGAAGATGGCAAGCTTGTGAAAGAATGGCGTGCCGTTGAAGTAGAAGGTCACGTTCAAGAAGTTCTTGAAGCGATTAAGAATAACTAATAGTTTTATTTATTTATAAAATAACCTTCTGAATGATCGCTTCTGACGATCGATCATTCAGGAGGTTTTCTCTTATTAATTAGAGCTCTTCTTATGGGTCGGATGCTCTGCCGGCAATCTTTCCACCGGAAATAGATGTTTGTTGTATGTGAGCAAATCAGAAACTGTAATCAATTTGTACCCTCTGCGAGTCAATTCCGGAAGGATCTGTTTCAACGCCTCAACGGTTTGGTATCTTCCTCCCTCGACATGATCGTGCATGAGCACAATATCCCCGTTACGAGCATTGCCCAGCACTTTGTTTACAATTTTATTGACGCCAGGGTTTCGCCAATCCTTCGTATCTTGGTGCCATGACCACATAATCACTAGAAAACTATTTTTACTGCATACATTTACAAGGGTATCGTTATAAAATCCAGCAGGCGGCCGAAAGAGAAAAGTATTTTGACCGATAATCGATTTAATTACTTTTTCATTATCTTTTATTTCTTTCTCGATTAACTCAGCGCTGCTGCGCTTACTGAAATATCGATGAGTATATGTATGGTTGCCAATTTCATGGCCTTCTCTAACTTCTCTTTTCCCAATCTCAGGGTACAATTGTAATTGTTCACCTACGACGAAAAATGTAGCTTTCGCATCATACTGCTTCAATAAGTCCAAGATCATCGGTGTTTGCTTCGGATCCGGACCGTCATCAAATGTTAGGGCTATAACCTTCTCTTCTGTTGGGACTTCCCATATGACACTGCCATGCGATTCGTAATAATCACGGCTTCGTTGTTCGACAGGCACTGCAGCCCAGCTCGAATTTGGAAAGAGCAGAAAGATGGCAATAAGCATTACCCATTGCTGTAATTTATTCATTGAATTTGAATCCTCCGCAAGATGTATTATCGTGTACAGATAAACCTTATTATGCGGTTCCACTTTTAAACATATGCGTACAAAATTCGACTAAAAAGCAGGAGAAATGTTATGATCTATAGAATAAGAAGGGACGAGTGCTTTATCATTGAATATGCATACTAAATATTGGAAAAAGTAGAATGGTGGTAGAAATTTTATCTTTTCTTAAGGTTTGTTTTCTTATAATCTGATAAAGTAACTTAGAGTAAGAACTATGTTTTGATACATTAAGAAGGGAGTTTTACACAGAATGAGCGAGAAAGAACAGTGGGAGACAGAAGAGGGGACAAGCAATAAAGAGCAATCTGCTGATATTGTTGAAACGAATGAACAAGCAGACAATAACTTGGAAAATGAAACAGCTGAACAAGAAAGTGCAGTTGCTGCTGCCCCTTCCCATAAAGGAAGCAACAAGATTTGGATGGGTATCTCTATTATACTAGCTGCAGCTTTAATTATCGTAATTCTTACAAAATTCACTGGAGGCAACGAAACCGTTGCTACTGTAAATGGCACTAAGATCACTAAAGATGATTTCTATAAAGAACTCGTTAAAGCAGGCGGAGCAAAGACTTTAGATAATATGATTACACAGGAACTCGTGAAACAGGAAGCAGATAAAGCTGGCATTAAAGTTACAGAAGATGACATCAACAAAGAGCTTGCGAAGATGAAAGAAGGATTTGGCTCGGATGAAGAGTTCAAACAGGCAATCGAGAACTACTATGGTATGACTTACGATCAATTCAAAGATCAAATGAAATTCCAAGTAGAAGTTAGAAAGCTGCTTGAGCCTCAAGTCAAAGTAACGGATGATCAAATCAAACAATATTATGAACAGAACAAAGCATCTTATAATACCCCAGAACAAGTTAAAGCTTCTCATATCTTGGTGAAAACCGAAGCAGAAGCAAAACAAATTTTGCAACAGCTGAAAAGTGGTGCTGATTTTGCAACACTCGCGAAAGAAAAATCAATCGATCCAGGCTCTAAAGATAAAGGCGGAGAACTTGGATACTTCTCACGCGGCGATATGGTCAAAGAATTTGAAGATGCAGCATTCTCAACTAAAGTAGGTGAGATTAGCGGTATCGTTAAATCTGAGCATGGATACCATATCATTAAAGTAGAAGATCATAAACCAGCTCATACAGCAACTTTGGAAGAGAAAAAGGCTGAAATTAAAGATACTCTAATCTCTCAAGAAGTTAGCAACAAATATAACACTTGGATTGAACAATTGAAAGCTAAAGCAGACATCTCCAACACATTGGAAAGTGCCAATAAAGATGCAGCTAAAGCAACAACAGACGCGACTACAACAAAATAACCTATAAATATTTATTACCCCCTCAAACGATGGTAACGTCGATTAAGGGGGTATTTATATTGCATATGTGATGATTCACATAAGGCTTAGCCAACTGATATCGCGGCCTGGCAAAACAATGTCTGCACGGAGTAGACCGAACAGCCAATTGTGAGATAAGTTGCCGATATCCTACTCCAATCTATTATTTTCTTAATTTAGTTTAACTCGGTTCGTTTTAAAACAAAATTAATGGGTAAAAGTTACCATTCATTGACAAGTTCATGTTTTTTACTTGACTGTATTGTTGGGTATGCTACCATTATAAAATTGTGAGCACAATTATCGATGCATAGAGAAAGGAAGGAATGGGACATGGAGAACAACGAAATTGTTGTCACACGAGAAGGCTTAGCGAAGCTGGAAGAAGAATTGGAATATTTGAAATCCGTGAAACGCAGAGAAGTTGCAGAACGGATCAAAACTGCGATTGGATACGGTGACTTAAGTGAGAACTCGGAATACGATGAAGCTAAAAATGAACAAGCATTCGTCGAAGGCAGAATTCTTACCCTTGAGAAGATGTTAAAAAACATCCATGTTGCAGATGAAAATTCCGATAAATCGACCGTCTATGTTGGAGCGACCGTTAGGCTGAAAGATCTCGAATTCGATGAAGAATTAGAGTACATGATTGTAGGTCAATCGGAGTCAGATCCATCCAATAACAAAATTTCATACGTCAGTCCGTTAGGCCAAGCTCTTGTTGGTAAAAAGAGCGGTAGTATCGTTGAAGTGGCAGCGCCAGACGGCGTTATTCAATACAAAATACTCGAAATCAAATAAATTATTCGTGTGATTTAGTTTGCGACACAAACGATGTCTGATGATGTCTAGAACGTTTATTCGTTTGTGTCGCAAACGATTATTATCCAGCCTGTTGAATTGACGGACTGGTTACCGGCGGTTCATGAATATGCTGCTTCGTACGCATAAACAAAATAAGGCCGAACAACGTAAAGACTCCGCCAATCGTTTGAAGAGTCGACAGCCTCTCACCAAGCAGAATCCATGCCAGAATACTAGCACCTACAGGTTCGCCTAATATGGACATCGACACTGTCGTGGCAGAAATATATTGCATGAGCCAATTAAATAGAAGATGACCGAATACGGTTGGCACGACTGCCAGCAAAGTGAATATTCCCCAATCCGAGGCTTCGTAATTCGTGAATGATATACCCATAACTGCGTTATACACCGCAAACACAACGACTGCACATGTAAACACAATGATGCTGTACAAATATGAAGAAACTTGGGATAATACTTTTTGTCCCGCCAGCATATGAAAGGCAACTGCGGCAGTTCCAAGCACCGATAAAATATCTCCGTACAACTGCGTAGTTGATACTCCAATATCACCCCATGCGATAAAAGCGACCCCTCCAATTGCAATAAACATTCCTAGAAGCGAGGATAAGGCTGTTTTTTCTTTATATAAAATAAATGATCCGATCATGACAAACACCGGCTCAAGCGCTAATATCATCGTCGAACTTGCAACTGTTGTATATTTCAGGGAACCCATCCACAGCAAGAAGTGAAGGGCTAAGAAAAAGCCTGATAGGATAAGTAGAATCCAATTTTGTTTACTTATGTATGGAATTTGATTGACATGTTTTCTGCCAAAAGGGAGCATGAGAATAACGGTAAATAACAAGCGGTACATACCCTGAATAGATGCTGGAGCGTCCGACCATTTCACAAAAATAGATGAGAACGAAACGGCAACAATTGCGATAAATAACGGGATAAACATAGATGTGGAAGATTTCGGTTTCATGATGTCTACCTTTCTTATTCTAGTATTGAACATCTCATTATACCGAGGATTATTGTCATTTTCCAATATTTTTTCAAACGATTATTCATCATTTTTTGATATGATAGGAGATGAAATCTTAATATAAAGAGAAAGGCGATGCAGCTAGTGAACAAGCTATTGACAGTCATTTTTGTTCTAGTCATATCGATAGTTGCAATTTGTTCAAATGCGCTGGCAGCTGCTGCAATACCTTTTCAAGATATTTCAGATAGTTACGCTAAGCAGGAAATTGTTGATTTATATAATAAGCATATTATTGCTGGTACAAAACCTCAGCAGTTTGAGCCTCATAAAACAGTTACGAGAGCTGAATTTGTTGCGATGATGAATAGATTACTTAAGGTTGAACCAGTGAATAATCAGATTGCTGCATTTGTTGATGTGCCGGGGAATGCCTGGTTTTACAATGAAGTTCAGGCGGCGATCAACTTGGGCTTGGTGCAAGGAACGAGTGAGCACTATTTTTCACCGAAAAAAGTGGTCACACGCCAAGAAGCCGCGGTTATTCTAGTACGTGCGCTTAAACAGAATACAGATTCAGCAGTCAACTCCGACTTGTCATTCTCTGATGCAAACGACGTGGCATCATGGGCAGTTGACGAAGTGAATAAAATGAATCAATTAGGTTTGATGAAGGGCAGCGGCGGGGAGTTTCGACCTGAAGCTCCTTTAACACGCGAGGAGACAGCAGCAATAATGTATCGTGTCCTTCATATGTCTAACTGGTCTAAAGTCATTCAGACGAACCCGGCATCAACCATTCAAATGGGATGGCAGCTCGATCAATCTGCAGCACAGTTTATTGACAGCATTAAGAAATCTCATGTGAATACAGCAGTTCCTAGATGGTTCTTTATCGAAAAGACGGGGACTGTATCTAACTACACAGATACGACTCTATTAAATTGGACAATGAAGAATCATATAAAATTATGGGCACTCTTTGGCAATCATTCGGATTCGAATGTAACTCACGAGATGCTGTCCACTGAAGCGAATAGAAGCAAAACGATTAATCAAATTGTTTCGTATGTAAAGAGATATCATCTCAATGGCATTAATATGGATTTCGAAAATGTAGCTGCCAGTGACCGAGATCATCTCACCAGCTTTGTCGCTAGTCTAGCGAGTGTGCTCCATCAGGCAGGTGCTGTGTTATCCATCGATGTCTCTCCTGATTTAGGATCGGACTGGACGGCAGCATTTGATTATGCAAAGCTTGGTACCTTTGCAGATTATGTTGTACTGATGGCATATGACGAACACTGGGGAGGGGGGGCTGAACCAGGTTCAGTATCTTCGCTGCCTTGGTTCAAACAAGCAATCGACAAGCAGCTTGCTAGTGTTCCGTCATCCAAGACAATCGTTGCACTTCCTTTCTATACAAGAGATTGGTCGGTCACTTCTCAAAGTGTAACGTCAAGTGCAATAACATTAACCGAACAAGTTGCAAAGATAAAATACGGGCCGGGCAGAGTAAAGTGGGACGACGCGGTAGGTCAATATGTAGTGAGCTACACTAAACAAGGTGTACCCCATTACATTTGGGCTGAGGACAGTCGTTCGCTTTCTGCCAAATATGAATATGCAAGCAGCCGAAACGTAAAAGGATTTGCATATTGGTATATGGGTGCTGAGACTGCTGATATATGGACAAGCATTCATAACCTACAAAGATATACTTCATATGAATTTAAATAATGATTTCATTTATGTGCATCCAACTTGGATGTTTTTTTTTATTCTTTTCATTGACGGAAACCAAGCTGCCCATATAATATAGGAATAATAATCCTTTTCAGGATGATTCGCAAATATTTATGCTTTAAGACTTTTATCCGTGAAAGAATAAAAGTTAAACAGCATAAAAGGATAAAAGCGATAAAGGGTATTGTTGTTTCATATCGAAAAGGAAGGTTACTCACACTCAGGAAGGGGTTATCTTTATGTTGAAAAAGAAGAAGCTATGGTTGTCAATCGTCTTGTCAGCACTATTAGTCACAGCGGCTGGTTGTGGGAATGATACTAAGACAGAAAGCGCATCAGGCGCTAACACAGGCGGATCTGCAAGCTCCGATCAAAAAACGTACACCATCGCGATTTCACAGTATGTAGAGCATCCATCACTCGATGCAACTCGTGAAGGATTTATCGCGGCGCTTAAAGATGCAGGTATTGTTGAAGGACAAAACTTGAAGATCGATTACAATAACGCCCAAGCTGATTCCACGAACAACTTATCTATCGCTCAAAAGATTGCCTCCGAGAAGAGTGATCTTGTCCTAGCTATTGCAACTCCATCGGCTCAAGCCGTCGTTCAAGAAGTGAAGGATAGACCCGTTTTGTTCGCAGCGGTAACAGATCCGCTCGATGCGAAAATCGTAGATAAGTTAGATAAACCAAGCGGCAACGTGTCTGGTGCATCAGATACAAATCCACAAGCAATTACGGAATTGATGGACTTTATCGCTAGTAATTTCCCGAACGTTAAAAATGTTGGACTCGTTATTAACGAAGGTGAACCTAACGCGGTCGTGATGGCGAACAAAGCTGAGGAAGCTCTATCCAAGCACGGCATTAAGCTTGTGAAAGCAGCTGTTACGAACACTTCTGAAGTGAAGCAAGCTGCGCAATCGCTCGTGGGTCGTGTGGATGCCTTATATATTACGTTAGACAACGTCGTTGTAAGCGGTGTAGACTCCATTCTTCAAGTGGCGAATGAGAATCATCTCCCGTTCTTCTCAAGTGATCGTGACACCGTTGAGAAGGGAGCTTTTGCAACAGTCGGTTTTAAATACTACGACCATGGCTATCAAGTAGGACAGATGGCGGTTGAAATTTTGAAAAACGGAAAGAAACCTAGCGATTTGAAAGTAACTGTTCCTGAGAAGTTGGACTTCATTCTTAATTTAAAAGCAGCTGCAGCGCAAGGGATTGAAGTAACGGACGCAATGAAAGGCCTAGTCAAGGATCAGACAAATAACATAATTCAATAGAACATAACTTCTAGAGTGGGCGCCGCCATATAGTCGTCGTACCTCTCTTTTTTTCATGTAGGAGGGAAGAAATATGGTTTCATCATTAATCGGTGCGGTAGAATTGGGTCTCATTTATGCGATTATGGCACTTGGCGTTTACATCACGTTCCGTATTTTGGATTTTCCTGATTTGACCGTTGACGGAAGCTTTGCGACAGGCGGAGCGATCGCGGCGGTCATGATTTCACATGGATATTCTCCTTGGCTCGTCAGCTTATTAGCTTTTGCAGGCGGTCTTGCAGCAGGCGCATGTACAGGTCTATTGCACACGAAAGGTAAAATTAACGGATTGTTATCAGGAATTCTGATGATGATTGCTCTTTATTCCATTAACATGCGGATACTGGATAAACCAAACGTCTCGGTGTATGGAGAAGACACTGTGTTCACATCGATCTCTCCGTTAGTTCTTATGCCGTTCGTCGTTATTGCCATTAAACTGCTGCTTGATTTATTTTTGCATACAGATTTAGGTCTTTCTCTTAGAGCTACAGGGGATAACGCTCGTATGATTCGCAGTTTCGGCGCGAATACGGATAACACGACGATTCTTGGCATTAGTATATCGAACGGACTTGTCGCATTATCAGGTGCGCTCATTGCTCAGCAATCTGGGTTCGCCGATATTACGATGGGTGTCGGCATGATTGTTATCGGACTTGCGTCTGTCATTATCGGCGAGGCTATTTTTGGGGCGGGATCCGTATTTCGTGCGACATTTGCAGTGTTGCTCGGTTCAATCGTGTACCGGATTGTTGTTGCACTTGCACTCCGCGTAGAGTGGATGGAGGCATCCGATCTGAAATTAATTACGGCCGTCATCGTTATTATCGCTTTAGTGTTTCCGTCGGTACAGCGTTCAATCAAACAGAAGAGTGCTGCACGTAGACGTTCTGCTGAATTAGCAACGCTGGCAAGCAAGAAGAGCATTGGAGGTGATTACTGATGCTAGATCTCAGAAACGTATCAAAATTGTTCAATCCAGGAACGTTCGATGAGAAAGTAGCTCTGATGGACGTTCAGCTCAGTATGAAACCAGGTGACTTCATTACAGTTATCGGCAGTAACGGTGCAGGTAAATCTACGCTTATGAACATTATTTCGGGCGTCATGAAGCCAGATACAGGAGAAGTACGGATTGATCATCGAGATATTCAGCAGTTGCCTGAGTTTAAGCGAAGCCAGTGGATTGGCCGAGTGTTTCAGGACCCAATGGCAGGTACTGCCCCTCATATGACCATAGAAGAGAATCTTGCCATGGCATATGCTCGCGGCAAACGCCGCGGATTAAGCATCGGTGTGACATCTCGAAAACGGAGTATGTTCCGAGAACAGCTGAATCGTCTTGGCATCGGTCTGGAAGACCGTCTCCGCGCGAAAGTCGGGCTTCTATCAGGAGGCGAACGTCAAGCATTGAGCCTGCTGATGGCTACCTTCACTAGGCCCCAAATATTGTTGCTTGATGAGCATACGGCAGCGCTTGATCCGGCAAGGGCTGAACTGATTACGAAATTGACCCAAGATATTGTTCAAGAAATGAAGCTCACCACATTAATGGTCACCCACAACATGGAACAAGCGATTCGTCTCGGTAACCGTCTTATTATGATGGATAAAGGGCGTATCATACTCGATGTGAATGAAGAACGGAAGAAGAATCTAACCGTAGAACAGCTACTCGGCGAATTTGAGCAGATCAGCGGTCGTAAATTGGCTGATGATCGGATGGTTTTAGGATTATAAGACAACACAGGTAACAAATATAGATTCGGGGAAGAATGTCAAATATATTTGACATTCTTTTTATTTTGCCTTATGATCATGTCAAACATCTTTTACATATTGGAGCTGTGTTCTGAAGTATGGAAAATCGAATACGAGAATTGAGAAAGACGATGGGGCTGTCCCAAGAGGAGTTAGCTCATTCATGCAATGCATCCAGGCAAACGATCAATGCGATTGAAAATAACAAATATGACCCCAGTCTCGCATTAGCCTTTCAAATTGCCTCGTTGCTGCAAGTAACCGTCGATGAGCTGTTTATTTTTAATCCTAGGAGGAACGAGAAATGAAATTCAGAAAAGCAGATGAAATGGAAAGATATCAAAGTGAGAAATCCGCAAAGTATGCTTTTATGTTCTATACGATTGCCTTATTAGTATGGTCATTGTTCGACTTTTTTACGAAAGGTAAGACCGGATGGGAATTTACAATTTTGCTCATAGGTAACGCCATCTTCTTCTGGTCGAGAGCTATCTATAATCGAAAAATGAGATGAGAGGTAGAGGTGACATGAAATGTGTGATTAGTACCTAGATTCTACATATACAACTTAGATCAGCAAAAAGAACTCATGAATGAATTGAAATTACGTGGTTTTATAATGGAGGAATTAATAAGCCCAATTCAACTATGGAATAATAACTTAATCCATAAAGAAAGAAACGAAAGTGTTTCTATTGAAAAAGTATCTGAAAATAACTTTGAAGAAGCATTAGCTATCGAATGCAGTATAAAAGAGTTCGGAGGAGAAGTTAGAAAAAAAGCCTTTCAGAACGAATATAAAAGTCCCGCCTTCACACACTATCTCCTTCGGTACAATGGAGTAGCGTGTTCCACAGCGAGTATTTTTGAACATGGAAAACAAGCAAGAATGGAAAGTGTAGCTACACTGGAACCATTCAGAGGTAAAGGGTTAATAGGGGAACTCATTTACTTCATCCAAACTGAAGTAATCTATAGAGGATTAGAGAATCTTTGGGTTCTTCCCATTAATGAAAAAGTGGAAAAGGTATACCAGAAGTATGGGTTCGAAACCGCTCAAAAAGTTATAATGGGGCATGCATTTTTAGAAGGTAAGAGCATCAAAGAAATTCAAGGTGTCTAGATCGTATTCAAGTCTATGAAAAAGAGGTCAACCAAATAAATACTTGATTGACCTCTCCGGCCTTAGACTATCTGCGCCTTTGATACCTCGGCTTCAAAATAGTCCTCTAGCTCAGCAAGCTTCCTCAGATCCTCAAGAGATATTTTACCGGCAAGATAATGCTCGACGACGAGTTCCCATTTTGGATCGATTTTTTGCTTTAACATGCTTCGAACCGCATTTTTCACCATTCTGCGTTCTTTCGCATTGGAGTACACATCTTTATATTGCTGAACACGCTCAAAATCTAATTTGTTATAAATAGCCCGAAATACCTCAGCGGTCATCCGTGCGTCGTCTAACGCCCGATGTGCCGATCCTGTAGGTGTTATTTCAAGATCTTGCAGGGCAGTCTCTACACTGACATCGTTCGTTAGGTTTTTATAGCGTACGTAACCCTTCAGCAGATCAAAATATTTAGCTGCCAGCCAATATGAATCATCGAGCTGGTGCATCCGTGTATCGTATACGATTCGCTTCAAATCTTCACCGCCCCAGGTGACAAGTAAGAAGGATTCGCTTCGATCCAGCCAGTTCATAAAATCAGCTATCACTTTACGGAACCTGGGAGCCTGATCGATTGCTGCCTGAGGTATTCCTGTCTTCTTCTTAATAAACGTGTTCAGTTTTGAGAAATATATCGGTTTGATTAATGATGAAAATCCATCGATCAACTGCAGATTTGCATCTAAGCGAACTGCACCAATCTCTATCACCTCCATCGGTAACTCACTAGCAAACTTCCTTCCGTTAAATTCGATATCCAAAATTATATAGTCCAATATGATTGCCCCCGCCTGTGTAATAGATATTTTGTGCTTTTCATTCTATCAGAAAAAGACTATCGAATGGAATAATCTATCACACATCGGGCTGTAAATAAAAACCAAATCAAACATAATCACTAATAAAGTGTTAAGTAATGTTAAATCTGAGGAATTGATATATGGGGGAAGGCTATACTTTCATTCATTGGAGTAATTTTAGTTTATTGTCTTATCTGAGATTTAGATATTTCGAATCCTCGTGCGGTATTGTAAAGGGACCATAAGACAATAAAAACGCTGTTTATCTGATCCAATTCAGATAAACAGCGTTTCTTATGTTTATTTTGATGCAACTTTTCCATTTTTGTTTTCGTGATTTTAGTCATCGTCTCAATTTGAATATTTTGACCCCCGCGACGTTGAACCATCATTTCATTTAATCGGCTCGTTTTTTAGTTATTACGCTAACAGGGAACGATAGCTAAATTCAAAAAAGCCCTTCACCTGAATAGGGAAGGGCTTTATATTTGCATACAAAGAGACAATATGATATGATTAGTGATCCAGAGTGATTAATAATAAAAAAATATAGATCACCTATTTTAACTACAATTTAATAATATCACATGGAATCACGGTTTGTCAAATTTTTTTATTCTCCTTACTAAATAAAAAGGAGCGTGTTCAGGAAGATGTTAAATGCGAAGGATTGGCAGCACGAACAGGAACGGTTAGATCTAATCACGGAAAAATTGCTATCGAGAATTGCCGAGTTGGAGCCAGAGGTGACCGGGCTAAGCGATCAGGTACGGGATATTCGTAAGCGATTTTGGGAGGAAGTTACGGTCAATACGAGCACGGACGAAGACTTTGAAGAGACATTCTACAGTATAAAGCAACAAGAAGCGGTGTTGTCCGAACGTGAGCGCAGTCACAGGCAACGGATGCAGCGATGGAAAAGCATGAAGCGGATGCTCCCGTCACCCTATTTCGGGCGCATCGATTTTCAAGAGGATGGCTTGAGCTCTAGTGAACAAATATATATCGGCGTATCGTCCTTCGTCGATGAAGACGGCATGGGCTTTCTGGTGTATGACTGGAGAACACCAATTGCGAGCATGTACTACGATTATTCCCCAGGGGCTGCCTCATATGAGACACCAGGCGGACAAATCAATGGGGCGATGATGTTGAAACGGCAATACCAGATCCGCGATGGTAAGCTCCAGAATTTGTTCGACACGAGCTTAACGATCGGCGACGAATTGCTTCAGCAGGTATTAGGCAAGGGAGCAGATGCACAAATGAAGAGCATCGTGGCGACCATCCAAAAGGAGCAAAATGCCATCATTCGTAACGATAAGAGCCGTATGCTCATTGTGCAGGGAGCGGCCGGAAGCGGAAAGACTTCCGCGGCGCTACAACGGGCAGCGTACCTGATGTATAAATACCGTGATAGTCTCAAGGCGGATCAGATCGTTCTTTTCTCGCCCAATTCGATGTTTAACAGCTATGTATCCACAGTCCTTCCAGAACTAGGCGAGGAGAACATGCAACAGACGACCTTTCAGGAATATCTTTCGTATTGGCTTGGGTCAACTTTGCGTCTAGAGGATCCGTTCGATCAGATGGAATTTCTGCTGACTGCAAAACCAACACAAGGATATGAAGTACGGCTGAAAGGGATTCAATATAAGTCTTCGGAAGCTTTCCTGAAAGCTCTTCAATGCTATGCTCTTTGGCTGGGGAAGGAAGGCATGCTATTCCGCGGGATAAGTTTTCGGGATCGCGAGTTGATTAGCGCAGAGCAAATGAAATCGAAATTTTACAGTTATGACAGTTCCATCCGGCTGGCTAATCGCGTTGTTCTGTTGCGGGACTGGTTACTGAAAGAGCTTAATTTGCTGGAGCGCAAGGAGCAGGAGGCCTACTGGGTTCAAGATGAACTTGATTACCTCGACAACGATCAATATGCCGCTGTCTACAGTGAGCTCCTCAAGAAGTACCGGCGAGAAGAGGCTGTCTTTGATTTTACCGAACAGTATGTGGAAGCTTATGGCGAGTTTCGTGGGAAGGAGCAGGGAGAAGAGAATGTCTTTGACTTTGTCGAGCAGGAAGAAGAACTGTTGCGTCGGATCATCGTGAAGGAACATTTCAAACCGCTGAAGCGGGACGTGAAGAAGTTAATGTTCATAGATGTGATTGGGCTATACCATCAGTTGTTTGAAGACGATGCACCTTATCGGAAAATGACCAACGAGACTGAATTGCCTGAATCATGGCGAGAAATCTGCATGCTAACGAGGGAGAAGTTAAATCGGCACGAACTGTTTTATGAGGATGCGACCCCATTTCTGTATTTAAAGGAACTCGTCGAAGGTGCTCGTACGAACACGGAGGTCCGGCATATATTCGTCGATGAGGGACAGGATTATTCACCGTTTCAATATGCGTTTCTTAAAAAGCTGTTTCCTCGTGCCCGTATGACGGTGCTCGGTGATTTCAGCCAGGCGATCTTCGCACAAGCAACGAATCTGCACGAGGCGGATTCGCCATTACTTCGGCTTTATGGCGAAGACGAAACGAGCCTAATACGTCTTGTCCGCAGTTATCGTTCAACCCGCGAGATTGTAGAGTTTACAAAGTTGTTACTGCATGGTGGAGAGGAAATCGTACCTTTCAATAGGAGCGGTAGAAAGCCTCTCCTATTGAAGGTGGGCAGCGGTGAAGAGCGGGCGACGAGAATAATAAAGGATATCACGCAGCTTAAGGCCGAGGGCTTCGACTCTATCGCCGTCATTACGAAAACCGCAGCCGAAAGCCACGAGGCCTATGAAGCATTAAAGACGAAGGGTTGTGAGGGTCTACGGCTCATTACGAAGGAGACGCTCACCTTTGAGAAGGGAGTAATGGTTATTCCTGCATATCTTGCTAAGGGTGTTGAATTCGATGCGGTACTGATCTACGACGCTTCTTCTCAAGTATACAGCCGGGAGAGCGAGCGCAAGCTCTTTTATACGGCATGTACTCGCGCAATGCATCGGCTTCTACTCTACGCTCTAGGGGAATGGGCGCCCTATGTATTGGAACTGGATACGAGCTTGTATGAGTTAGAGTGAGTGAGGCAAAGTATCGTATAATTTGGAAGAGTCCAACTAATGGAGAGCGATAGTTCAATAAGAAAACAGAGAGCAGACTTATTGTCTGCTCTCTGTTTCATAAGGTAAGAATGGGCATATTTCTGCCTATGATAATGATATTGATTATATCACTTATACTTTCTGACGGAAGCAAAAACGATTTGGTATATGTAAATTGTTCACGAAGTCTCATATGAATGGCGTTAATGAGCTTGTCATATTCCCTTTTCCGAACAGATTCATAATAATGGCCCCAGGAGAATCTAGCTTTTCTCTCGTTATACTAAAAAATTCCCTAGATGTTAAATGCGGGGGAGTTCCCTCTATGGAAGTATATATCAGTATGATTATGAAGTGGAATTAGCGGCTTCATTTACTTATAATAAGAACAAACCTATCGACGCAGGAGGCGTATCGTTAATGAAAAACGAAATTATTGAACGATTTACTACATATGTAAAAATAGATACTCAGTCCGATGAGAACAGTAACACTTGCCCTTCCACACCGGGACAGCTGACGCTAGGTCGTATGCTCGTAGAAGAGCTGAAAACCATCGGCATGCAGGAAGTGACGATGGACGATAATGGGTATGTTATGGCGACCCTTCCTGCGAACACCGACAAGCTGGTACCAACCATTGGTTTCCTCGCTCACCTAGATACAGCGACCGATATGACCGGCGCTAATGTGAAGCCGCAAATCGTAGAGAACTATGACGGCAATGACATCGTGCTCAGTGATGAGCTCAAAGTTGTGCTGTCGCCAAAGCAGTTCCCTGAACTCTCCAACTACAAGGGCCACACGTTAATTACTACGGACGGTACGACATTGCTAGGTGCGGATGATAAAGCCGGCATTACTGAAATCATGACTGCAATGGCATATCTTATCAGCCATCCGGAAATCAAGCATGGCGAAGTAAGAGTAGCCTTTACTCCGGATGAAGAAATCGGACGTGGTCCGCATCGATTTGACGTCGCTGCATTTCGCGCGAAATATGCTTACACTGTAGACGGCGGACCGCTCGGTGAGCTTGAATATGAGAGCTTCAATGCAGCTCAGGCAAAAATCACAATTAAAGGCAATTCCGTACACCCCGGAACGGCCAAGGGAAAGATGGTCAACTCCGTTAAAATCGCTATGGAGCTGCAAAGCAAGCTGCCTGCGAACGAGGCTCCCGAATTTACTGACGGTTACGAGGGCTTCTACCATCTCACCTCCATCCAAGGCAGTGTAGAGCTAACAAAGCTAAATTACATAATACGAGATTTCGACAAAGACAATTTCAATGCTCGAAAATCAAATCTTAAACGTATAGTTGATGAGCTGCGAAGTAGCTATGGAGCAGACAGCATCCTACTAGAGCTGAAAGACCAGTATTACAACATGCGCGATAAAATCGAACCGGTTAAGGAGATCGTCGACATCGCTTATGATGTGATGAAGGGCCTGGGCATTGAGCCGATCGTCAGACCGATTCGGGGCGGTACGGACGGTTCCCAGCTTTCCTATATGGGACTGCCTACGCCGAATATTTTTACAGGCGGGGAAAACTACCACGGTAAATATGAATATATTTCGGTCGATAATATGGTATTAGCAACTAAAGTCATCATCCACATTATTGAATCGTTCGAGCAGCGAGCTTAAGCTTCAATAAACGATTCGAGAAAATACAATATCTCAATAACATTATGTAACGGAGACGATTCAAAAATGCAGCACAATGAACCTTCTACAAGTCGCATACAAATTGGGCTAGCGGGTTGGGGAGACCATGAAGATTTATATGGAGCCGGGATAAAGGCGCCAGAGAAGCTGAATAAATACAGTCGGTATCTTCCCATTGTTGAGTTAGACAGCTCATTCTATGCCATCCCTACTCCTGAACGAATGAAGGGGTGGAGTACGCAAACGCCTGATCATTTTGGGTTTATTGTTAAGGCATACCAAGGGATGACTGGGCATACGCGCGGTAATATTCCTTTTGAGGACGAGAGAACGATGTTTCAAGTGTTTCGTGATTCGGTCGAAGTTCTTCAAGGTGACGGTAAACTTAGGGCTGTACTGTTTCAATACCCCCCTTGGTTTGATTGTACACATCATAACGTTGACATTTTGCGGAGAACGAAAGAATGGATGGAAGGTTTTCCTGTAGCGTTGGAATTTCGTCATCAAAGCTGGTTTACTCCGGAAATGCGTGATAAGACGCTATCTTTTATGCGCCAAGAAGGCTGGATTCATAGTATCGCAGACGAACCTCAAATCGGTGAAGGATGTGTTCCGATCGTGCTTGAACCGACGCAGGCGGAAGCTACTATGGTGCGGTTTCATGGACGTAATGCAGCTGGCTGGAAAGCAAGCGGTCAGGAGAATTGGCGAGAAGTAAGATATTTATACCGATATAGTGTACAAGAGTTACTTGAGTGGAAAGATCGAATATTACAGTTAGGCAAAAGTACGAAGCAGATATGGATCATATTTAATAACAATTCAGGCGGTGATGCAGCTTCGAATGCTAGGCAGCTGATGAGTATGTTGGGGTTGGACGAACCGCCGTTACCTGAAGAGCAAATGACGTTATTTTAATATAGGAGGGACTGCCGATGAGGCATGAATCTGAGGTCATTTGCCAAATCGCCAATTGGGGAGAAAGTGAACGCGACGTTATCGCATTAATATTAACGAGCTCGCGTGCGAACCCGCATGCTTATGTCGATGAGCTGTCTGATTATGATGTAGAGGTTGTGATTCATGACCATTCTTCTTTAGGATTGTTTGATGATTGGCTTAACCAGTTTGGAGAAATTATTACATCGTTTAAAGATGAGAATATACTAGATAAAGGGCTTAAATCGTATACGAAACTTGTTCAATTTGAGGACGGTTTACGCATTGATTTTCAAATTAGACCGATTACGGAATGGCTGGCTAAAAATAAGGAATCGTTATATCCGCCGTATTTAGATTTAGGGTATCGTGTGCTGTTAGATAAGGATGGATTTACAAAAGACCTTAAACCGCCATCCTACACTTCTTATGTGACGAAGCCGCCAACTAGGGATGAATATATGGCTCAAATCACGTCATTTTGGTGGGATATAACCTATGTCGCGAAAAGCTTGAAGCGGGATGAGCTCTACTTTGCGAAATATATGCTGGATCACGTCATACGCTATTCCTTTCTACTCAAAATGATTGAATGGTACATCGGTGTGCGGCATTGTTGGACTGTCAATCCGAACAAATATGGCCGCTGGTTTAAGAAATATATTGATGAAGAGACGTGGCTGGAAATCGAGCATACTTTTGCGGGAGCGAGTATAGAAGAGAATTGGACCGCTATGTATAAAACGATGTGGTTGTTCCGGCGACTAGCGAAACATGTAGGTCATGAGTTAGGCTTTGAGTATCCAGACGATTTAGATATGAGAGTTACTGGATACGTTGAAAAGCTGCACAATGCTTAGAATGGCTTGATATTGCTAAAAGGTTGGGCATGATTATATGATTATAAAAAAGGGGTGTCCCTTAGTCATTTCATGGCTTTTGGGACAACCCCCTTTTATTTTACATATAATCCAGATCCATGATGATTACGCTTGTTTAACCATTTTTTGCATTTCTGCAGCTGTGGCTTTCATATCTTCTGCACCAGTAATACCGCCGCCTACAATAACAAGATCTGGTTGTGCGTTAATAACTTCAGGCAATGTGCTGAGTTTAATGCCGCCTGCTACAGCAGTTTTCGCATTTTTGACAACACGTTTAATTTTTTTAAGATCTTCGAAAGAGTTTTGACCTACAGCTTGAAGATCGTAACCTGTGTGCACGCAAATGTAATCTACACCCATCGCATCAAGTTCTTTAGCACGTCCTTCAATATCTTTAACACTGATCATGTCGACCAAGATTTCTTTGTTTTGTTTCTTCGCTTCCGCTACAGCCCCTTTAATGGACTCGTCTTCCGCTACACCAAGAATGGTGATGATGTCAGCTCCTGCTTCGGAAGCTTTCATGACTTCATAGCCTGCAGCATCCATAATTTTAAGGTCAGCAAGTACTTTCAGGTTAGGGTATGCTTGCTTCACTTCTTTCACCGCTCTAAGGCCTTCGTTAATAACGACAGGTGTACCGATTTCGACGATATCGATATACGGTTCAACCTCTTTCAATAATTCGATGGCTTGCGGAATGTTTACCAAATCTAATGCTAATTGCAATTCCATGTATATATCTCTCCTTTATTGTGTCTGTTTGTTTGGTGCATGACTTATTCTAGGTCCAAACTTTCAAAAAAGGAAGTACGCACTTTCAAGTGATGTAGTTACCCTAAGTATACTAATGTACGGCAAAAGGCTTTTTGGGCGATGCTAATTATTTCTGTACATTTGACAATGGAGCTAACCTAACATTGTAATCAACATTAATTTCCATGTTCTGCCAATAATCCATCCATTTTCCTTTACTCATGGGTCGAGCAAATGGTGAAAGGGTCAGATTGCCAAACTGTAGAGGATCCACTTTATACTGTTGCATTTTTTTAAGCAAATCTGTTGTCTGTTGTTCTAGATAGTGTTCGATATCATCTCTGAGTTGGTAAAATTGTTCCTGCTCTATGATATTCTTATCTCCTCGATATTCCTCAACTATGCCTGTAATATCTATTTGTATGGAAAGCGTCGAGTAAGTCCGATCTAATTTCTTGTGAACATCGGAATGGATGTACCCTAGGGTGGTGGCTAGTTTCGGTATAGGTAAAAACTTAAGGTAATGATCGTTGTTAAGAAGTTGGAAGATTTGATCGTCCATTTGTTTAATCGTTCCTATTAACTTGTCCTGGTCGAACATGGCGGTTCCCAAATAGGAGAAATTATCACTGTTGACTTTAAACACAGGAAGGATTGGATACGGGAATGGCGAATACAACGTACTCTTAAACTGATGCAGATTCATAATACTCATTTCACCCTGATTATACTTCTCGTAGTGCTTGAGCATGCGATAAAAAAAATAATCGAGATCGGGTTGTGTTTTTATTTGATTTTGCATATAATCATCGAAATTTCCTCTTACAATGACTAAATAAAGGCGCTGCGAAATTTCAGGGTCTACTAATAATGTATTAATGATCGAAATGACTCCTTTTCTGGCAAGCTCCTCATTGATTAATACCATGCGAGTTTGTCCCCGTTTCAGTTCACGATAATAGATTAAATTGAATTTCTCGCCGCCTTGTTTAAATAAGTCAACCTGTAGGGAAAGTAAACGTTTGGTTTCTTTAATTACAGGCGGGACAAGCGTGCTAATTTTTAACTTTCCTTCTTCTCCAGTATTAATAGACCAGAATATAACAGGTGAAATTTCTTCAATGGTATTGTTCTCGACAAATGGATCACAGCCTGTCATCAGGAACATATTGCATAACATACCTAATAACGAGAGACGTTTAAAAAAAAGCCACATTTATTGAACACGCCCCTTTCGTCTGATCGCAATCATAAGGAATGCTGGAACCAACAAATAGGTGAATGCGCCTGACCACATTTCAATGGTAACCCAAATGTTAATATCTGACGTACCTGGCCTCCAAAACCACTTTTGTAATATGAACATAAACACAAAAATAGCTACATAAATTGAAATCAATCCGATGGGGGTTGTTTGTTTCTCCAGTCTTTTCAAGCTGATTCGAGTTGCCCCGTAAAAAAATAGCAGCAAGATGGCAATATTAAATACGAAATGGAACAAATCAACGGAGATCAAAATGATATCGATGCGTTCAAAAATTGGGGACTGTAGAAATCTCACCATGTTAACAACAGGATAATTGGTTTTACTTAAATAATTGGAACCAAAAAAGAATAGTGATGCGATAAACACAATCAAATATTCTAACAGTGTCAGAATATTTCCAATTGTTAAATATTTTAGCATTTTTTGATTGTTGTCTAGCCAAGGAGTCAAACAAATCAGATATTCTGGACCTGAGAAAGCTGACCAAAGGAATAACAACGCATACCAAGAATGGAGCGACCATTCTGTCGGAATCAATGGATATAAATCATGCAGAGCTGCAATCGGAGGAGTGAAAAAAGGATAAAAAAACAATAGTATCATCCAGAAAACGCACAAATATGCGATAACGACAAATCGGATTGTGTTCTCCATGCCGTGAGATGCTACGAAACAACTGATCCCAAAAACAAAGAAGATTAGCCAACTAATTTTCATCGAGGGGAAAATAAATTGTGAAATGGTTCCCACGTAATGTAGTGTGGTTACTACAATTTTAATCAATATTGGAAACAAACCGATGAAGGCAAAAAAACGAACCGTTCGTTCACCCAAAAGCTTTACGAATCCTTGATAACCCATGGCGGCAAAATTCGAAGTAAACCACTTGGACAAGAGCACCAGATTGAGCTGAGATAATATTCCTACGGCTATAATTGCCCAAATCATGTATGGTTGTACTAAAAACATGGGGGTGATAAAGAGGAAGTAAAGTAACTGTAAACGATTCACGATAAGTATGACATAAACGCTTCCAAAAGTAGACTTTTTCTCAAATAACGAAAATGCGGACAATTGTATCATCTCCTTCGACTAGTTCGCCATTTTTTCAGAGGATGCAGATAAACAGGACGTGTTTTCATCCAAGGCAGATGACCTCGAATGAAGAGGTCTATCCAGTCTCTTCCATGAAATGGAGCTAATGGTGCAAAGTAAGGCTGTTTGAGTGAAGTGATTGCACTTAGGTGAGCGAGAAAAGCAATCATCCCAATCACGATTCCTAGAACTCCTAGAAAGGAGGAAAGTACAAGAAATACAAATTGGATGATCGCATGTGACTTGGTCATTAAGTAATTGGGAACTAGAAACGAAGCAATGGTAGCAATGCCCGCGAGCACAATTAACACTTTACTGGCGAATTCGGCTTGTACTGCAGCTTGTCCAATGACAATACCACCAATGACCCCTAAGGTTTGCCCTGATTTTGTTGGCATACGTAAACTCGCTTCTTTAATAATTTCTAGAGTAGCTAATATGAGAAATGCTTCCCAAAATGGGGTGAAAGGTAAATTCAATCTAGATTCCATCACAACGAACAATATTTGCATTGGCATCATTTGATAATGATGTGTTGTTAGCGCAACATACATCGGTATCAATGTGATCGAAACAAAATAACTAATAAATCGAAGGGTACGCAAAAAACTGGCAATAATCCACCGGTGAATGTAATCTTCAGGAGATTGAAAGTGATGGAAAAAAGTAATTGGCGCAATTAAGGCAAACGGTGTGTTGTTTACTAGGAGAGTAAGCTTGCCCAGACCGAGCGAATAGACGCACACATCTGGACGGTCTGTTTGTTGGAATTGCGGAAATATACTATGAGGATGCTCCTCCATGAACGCAGCAACATTAGACGATTCTAAAAATAGATCAAAGTCAATGCTGCTTAGTTTATCTCGTGCAATCGAAATGATTTCAGGATTGGTCAGTCCTTCGATATACATGAGGACAATCGTTGTTTTACTCATAGACCCAACATTAAAGCTTTCTGTTTTTAATTCAGTAATAGGGAGTCTTCTACGAATTAGAGTAATATTTTGGTCTATTTGCTCACTGAAGCTATCTTTCGGTCCATATAAGATGGTCTCTGTCTCAGATGATTCAATAGAACGACTCAATGCAATGTCGAGATGAACAGTCCACCATTGTTCATAGAAGACGTCATAAATAATAACGGATCCTGATAGCAACTGCTCAAGCGCTTCTTCTAAAGTGGAGATACTTTTGATTTTGGCAATCGAAAGAGTATCGAAAACTGAATTATGAGTCCAGTGGTTAAGCGGTTCAATTACGGATTCATTCAGACGTTCCTGATTTACAAGTGTTCTTATGTAAATGAATGTTACTTTAAGATCTGCATTGGGCTCACGTTCAATGATTTCAGCATCATCCATCTTGGCTAGCTTTTGTTTAAGATTTTCTAGCGTTAGAGGGGTAGCGGTTTTAGTTTGAGTTTGATCCTTTTGCTGATTTTGCTGACTTTGCTGGTTTTGCTGGTTTTGCTGACTTTGATTTTGCCCACGATCGCTTCCCTTGTCTTCCTTTGACTTGTTCCAGAACATAACATCCATCACCTAATGTATCGTATAGTCAATAATTGTTAATTCGCATTTATTATGAACCGTTTTGTTTCATTCCATGCGAAAATTTTCATAATTTATTTTCTTAAAAGGGGAAATAAAAGCAAATTATAATAACTTGGATAAAATTAACATGGATTTTATCACTCAAATCATTATAATGTTTAGTAGTTCTAATTCCTACTAATTTTATATGATAAAGGGGTGAATGATATGGCACAAACTACATTCGCTAAGCAGACAGCGTGGGATCATAAGTCAACAACCGTTGTCACAGAGCTTAATCCTATGCAGAAGCCATTAGTCGTAATCGGTATACTTGCAGCCATTGTTCTGCTGAGTTCGATTGTTCATGGGTCGAACTGGACACAGGGTGTACTGTTTATTATAGGTCTTGCGCTTGGAGTTACATTGCTCCACGCTCGCTTTGGGTTTACATCCGCATTCCGGAGACTTATGTCAGTAGGCAATGTTCAAGGATTACAGGCACATATGCTTATGCTCGCTGTAGCGTCAACGTTATTTGCCATTATTTTAGCAACGGGTTTTAGCTTTACAGGAGTAAAACCAACAGGATTTGTATCACCTGTAGGCGTGAGCGTTATCTTCGGCGCATTTCTATTTGGAATAGGGATGCAGCTTGGCGGCGGCTGTGCATCAGGAACATTATATTCCGTTGGGGGCGGTTCGTCTTCAATGATCCTAACGCTGATCGCTTTCATCGCAGGATCAACTCTCGGTGCATATCACTATACTTTCTGGATGAAAGATACTCCGTCTCTGCCGCCAATTTCGCTGGCTGAATCTACTGGACTCGGTTACTTTGGCGCGTGGGGTGTGCAGATGATCGTTTTTGCCATTATTTATTGGATCACTACGGTCATTGCGAAGAAGAAAAATCCGCCAATGATGAAACCACTTCCGACAACAACGGGTCTTAAAAAAATCGTTCGCGGTTCTTGGCCGTTATTTGCCGCAGCTATTATTTTAGCGGTATTGAACGCTTTGACGTTAACTGTTCGAGGAAATCCGTGGGGAATCACGTCTGCCTTTGCGCTTTGGGGCGGAAAAGCACTCATGGCAATGGGCGTAGATGTAACGAGCTGGGGTTATTTTACTGGCGCTAACGGAGCAGCGCTGACTCATACAGTGCTTGCAGATCCGACAAGTGTTATGAACTTCGGAATTATGCTAGGTGCTTTCATCTCAGCAGCATCACAAGGTACATTTAAGCCAAGCAAAATTAAGCCAGGCGTTGCGCTCGCTTCGATGATTGGCGGCGTGATGATGGGTTATGGAGCACGTCTTGCCTTCGGATGCAACATCGGTGCATACTTCGGTGGTATTGCATCATTCAGCTTGCATGGCTGGGTATGGATGGTCATGGCGATGCTCGGAACCTATACTGCCTTGTTCATCCGCCCTCTATTCGGGCTCTCAAATCCAAAGCCAACGGATTCAATTTGCTAATTTGAATAAACAGGACTATAATAGGACTCCCTTCTTCGTGTAAGGGAGTTCTTTTTTATTTAAAAAGAATGATTTACCGTGATTTGAACATAATATGAGTGTTTTTATACAGTCCAACTGCGATTATTAAAGACTTGAAAGAGAACTTGTAAAGTTGCTTAATGCACTTAAGAGTTATAAAATAGTAACCCATAGCAGTCTATCATTGTTCACAAGAGGGGAAGGTTGAAAATTATGCCATTTATTACGGTGAAGGTTCTAGAAGGAAAGAGTAAGGAACAAAAAAGAAAACTCATTGAAAAGATGACTGAAGTGGTTACTGAAACCTTAGAGGTTGATAAAGACCGTGTGTTTATTTTCATAGAAGATTTAGAGAAGGATAACTACGGTAAACAAGGCAAGATGTTCTCCGATATCGAGAGATCTTAATACTTTAGACTTATAAAGGGCGTAACACCGAGCTCACCCGCAGCTCTCGTGTTACGCCTTTTTATTATTTCAGGCAATAACGGATATTAAGTAAATCGATTGCAAATACTTTTGAGCTACTAAGATTCTTTTAACAGGATTATTGAAAAGTATAATCCACGAGTAGCCAGGGGCATAAGTCCCTGTAATTGATCAGGAGCTAATAATTCATTTTCTTCTGAAAATCACTAATTTAAGAAATGTTATGATATTATTCCAGATTTTAATGATTTTAATAAACGCTTGATTTGTTTGAATTTCTTCCTTCAGTAAGATGGGCGAAGACATATTATCGGAAAGATTTGGACTTTCTGACTCCAATATAGGAACTCTGTTTTCTTCATGTGTGGAGTTCATCTCAATGGCTGGCCTCTTATTTCTTTCTTCGTAACGCATGATCATTTCATAATCCCAAGGAATATTCTTAAAGTTATTGTGACCCGTACTTAGTAAATCATCTTGATATTGATCTACGAGTTTTTGCACGTTATCGTCACTTGTATGCAGACGGATGCTTTTATCCAGCCATCTCCCGGTTCCTGAAAAATGAAAAAAAACGAGCGGCCTGCCATTAACGTAATACTGATCCTTACCTTTTCGAGTCAGCCTCCTTTGTGAAAGATTCCAGCTGGCCATATGATAGCTGGGATCTCGTAAAATATAAACTTCTTTAAAAAAACTAGGCACGTGATTCAACCATTTTTGATCCAAGAACAGGCCCTTCTTGTAATCAATAATGGCGTAATCATGGCATCGGGCAGCCCACCATTTAAGAAACCGTCTGGACTCTGCTGTTTTGCTTAATCCGAGGAATCCTACTTGAAAGACACCATCCTTCAAATTGACCAGCTCTTCTTCAATGGAATTTAAATAATTCTGAGGCTCCAAACGATGGGGTGTTAAAATGATGGAATAACGGTTTAACAGCTTGTCGAGTTCATCAAAAGAACTATAAACGCGTATATCAGCATCTAAATATATGAATTTTGTTTCATCCGCATAGCGATCAAATAAGTGTAGAAGCAAGTAGGGCTTCAAAATCGTGGTCATTCCATAAATGTCTCTTTTCGTTACTAGCTCTTCAAAGTCAGGGATTTCCAAATTTTTAGCCAATACAACATCATCCATACATTCAAAACTTGCTGCATCAGGATGAAGGCCATTTTCCACTAGACAAAATACAAATCTGCAATCTTTGACATGAGCTTTCACTGATTTGACCAGTACCTGCGCATAAGCAAGATGATTGGCTGCTGTAACTGTGCATATAATCATTCACAATTCACCACCTTATCTATAATGATCAGACGATCGTTTTGCTATGAACTGTAGTTTTTATATGTTTTTAACACCTCTATAAAGTTTTGATCGAGCAGAGAATACTCTTTCGGTAATTTGGGTAACATCCTTTGCCACAGATTCCCATAATCATGAAAGTCAAAGGGAGTAGGCAGTTCATAGAGCTGTTCGCTGATTAACGGCGAATTTGTTTCTTTACTTTTGGTATGGGTTATTAATGTCCCTTTATTTTTTGTGTAGAAAATCTTCTCATAAATGTTGAATAAACGGGTAATCATTTTTTCAATCGGCCATTGGTTTATCCCGAATTCTCTTCCATTATTGCTGAGAGTCTTCTGAAGGGTCTTATTTCCCATAATTTCTTTAATATTTTGATATAACGATTCGCTGTTGCCTATCTTGGCTACTAATCCCGTCACTCGATGCTGTACCATTTCCGGCAATCCTCCTGCATCCGTAACGATAATCGGCTTACCTGCTAATTGTGCTTCCATCACGGCAAAAGGAAGATTGTCCTGAATACTGGGAAGTAAGCAAATATCGACCAGTTTAAGCAAAGCCGGCACGTTATTTTGTTTGCCCATGAACAGTACATTTTGATCTAGATTCAATTTTTTCGCTTGTAGCTCCAATTCCTCGCGTAGCACACCATCACCGATTAACCAACATACCCAATCGTCACGTTCCTGCTTCAATTTTGCTAATGCTCCTAGCAAATATTTATGGCCCTTTTCTGCAGAAAGGCGAGCTGTACAAGCGATGATCGTTTTATTGTGCGGCGGGCCCAGTAACGAATCTTTTTCCATTCTGTTTGTAAATGCTTCAAAGTCAATTCCGTACGGTACCACCTCGATCTTTTCACTCGGCACTTTGTATTCATCAACCAGTATTTTTTTTAGCCAATTTGAAGGAACGATAATATAATCACTAGAGATTGATCCGACATAATCACGAGTATAAGCGTAATGCCACCGAATGGTATCTTTCCCTTTAATTTCACCCTGCAGAAGCTGTTCGTTGGCAAATGCTCCATGAATGGTGGCGATTAGTGGGATATGTTTTGGCTTCACATGCAACATAGCCCGGGTTGAGATGACATCTTGGGTATGGATCAAATCGTATTTCCATAGATCGAAGCACGCTGCCGCAACTTCAAAACTGATCCGTTCGTATTCATAATCTTTGACTTGGGGATCGAGTCCCGGAAAGTATCGATCGTACAGCGGATTAAGCTTTTCTTGCACCTGGTATTTGACTTTGTATTTCATAAGATAATTTCCATTATTGATGATATAGTATTTTAAAACATCGGGATGGTGAGTGAAAATATCGACTTCATGTCCCGCGCGTTCCAAGGCTTGTTTAAGCTCCCTCACATAAGGCCATAACCCTGCTGTTGACGGAAGATAAAAGTAACACGCCAATAAAATTCTCATTATCTCACCCTTTCTGAGCTAATCAACTTCTATAGGATTCGATTCCCTGTACCAAGCAATCGTTTGCAGCAGCCCTTGTTCAATATTAACCTTCGGACTGTAGCCAAGCATCAATTTCGCCTTGCTAATATCGGGCAGCCGATTTTTCATATCCTCATACCCAGGCCCATATGCCAATTCATAGGGAAGATGGACAATGGAGGATGAAGATCCGGTCAGTTCCTTTATCTTGTAAGCCAAATCATTTATCGTTAAGCGATAGGTTGTTCCGATATTGAAAGCATGTTTGTCGAATGCGGGTTCCATACATGGAATGATCCCTCTAACTGTATCGTGGATGTAGGTAAAACAACGCATTTGCTCACCGTCTCCATAAACCGTGATGTCTTTATTGTTTAATGCGGCAACAATAAATTTAGGTATAACACCTCCATACTGTGTCGAGGTTTGACGTGGTCCGTAAGTGTTAAAGAATCGTATGATGGTAACCGGTAAACCTTTGTCGGCATAAGCAAAGCACATATGTTCATCAATCGCTTTAGCTGTAGCGTAGCACCACCGATGAACTTGCGGGGGCCCAAGGACACGATCGGATTCTTCAGTGAATGGGAGCTTTTCGTTTTTTCCATAAATCTCGGATGTAGAAGCGAACACGACCTTAATTTGTTTCTCCCAAGCGAGTTCCAGAATATTTCTTGTTCCATCAATATTGCCTTCAATGACTTTAAGCGGACTTTCAACAGTATTTTTCACTCCTAGTACTGCTGCCAGGTGGTATACTACATCACATTGATTCATCAATTGTTTGAGCAACGGACGATTCAGGATGGAACCCTGAACAAAACGAAAACGCGGATGCCCTTCGAGTTCGGCAATGTATTTCTTTTTCCCGTTTGACAAATCATCCAGCACAACTACTTCGTGCTCGGTTTTCAGCAATGCTTCAGATAGATGTGATCCTATGAATCCGGCGCCGCCGGTGACAACAATCCTCATGGTTCTCCTCCTCCCAAAAAACATACTTTTGCCTTGCCTTTATGCCCGAATAATGTATGACGCGTGTCAAAAACCAGTGAAGTATGCTCAAGAATTTGTTGAGCCGGCAAGGCGGAATGGTTTGTTAAAACAATAAGACAGTCGCTTTCTGCGAGTACTGCATCCGTTAATTGCACACTATTTAACGTTTCTTGATCAATCGTAATGGACGGAATGTAAGGATCATGATAAGAAACATTCGCACCTGCTTGCTTCAATTCATGAATGATCAAAAAGGCTGCAGAATCTCTTGTGTCGGCGATATCCCCTTTGTAGGTTACACCGTAGAGTAATATATTTGCGCCCTTTAATGGCTTTTTGTGAACTAGAAGTTGTTCAGTCCGGTTGACGATATACTTCACCATTTCGAGATTCATTGCATCGGAGAATTCAATAAATTTGCTGATATAGTGATTTTGTTTTGCTTTCCACTGGAGATACATCGGATCAACGGGTATACAATGTCCTCCAATCCCGGGTCCTGGATAAAATGCTTGGAATCCATAAGGCTTCGTATTTGCAGCCTGAATGATTTCCCAAATGTCCAGATGGAGATGATCGCATAAAATAGCCATTTCGTTAATGAAGGATATATTAATAAACCGGTAACTGTTTTCTAGTATTTTGGCCATTTCCGCCACTTCCGTAGAAGATACAAGGACAACGGTTTTGTATATTTTGCTGTAAAGCTCGAAAGCTTTCTCTTTGCAGGCTTGCGTTAAACCGCTTAATATTTTCGGAATTTCGTTAACGGTAAAACTTTTATTGCCTGGATCAATTCTTTCCGGGGAATAAGCCAAGTTGAAATCGATTCCTGCTTTCAAACCGCTTTGCTCCAAAATAGGCAGGAGCACTTCTCTAGTAGTTCCCGGATAAGTGGTGCTTTCCAAAATGATCAGTTGATTGTTTTGCAGAATTCGGCTGATTTGTTCTCCTGCACTTTGAATATAGGAAAGATCCGGTGTTCCTTGCTCTGTTAACGGAGTAGGAACGCATATAACGATGGATTCTACCTGTTTCAATGCGTTGAAATCAGATAAAGCTTTAAATTGATTCGCTGATATAACCGCTTGAATTCTATCATCCTCAATATCATTGATATAACTGATGCCTTGATCCAGCTTAGCAAGCTTCTGCAAATCGGGATCTATACCTGTAACATTAAAGCCCTTATCCGCCAACATGATTGCAAGCGGAAGACCGACGTATCCCAGTCCTACGATTCCTATTCTTTTTTTTTCGGTTTGCATCTTGTTGTTCATCCTTCCTCGTTATATTTCGAGCTTAATATATTCTAGAAAGTAACCATTGGAAAGGACGAACTTCCAATTTGCTAGAAAATCAACTAATTGCTCAATATTTTCTGATAGTAGGTTAACGTATCTTTCAATCCCGTCTGCAAATCAAATATAGGTTTCCAGCCCATCAGTTGAAGGGCTCTGCTATTATCTAATCTGCTATATTGAATATCCCCGTTTCTCGCAGGCAAATAGTTGGGTGTTTGTGATTTATTGGTGATGGTATTCATCAATGCAAACAGTTGATTGATACTCGTTTTTTCATTCCGGCTTATATTGAAAACCGCATTTTCGCCTTGGTGAAGTGAAGTAACGTTGGCTGCCGCTACATCTTTCACATAAATGAAATCACGGGTTTGTTCTCCGGTTCCAAAGATGGAAGGTGATTCACCTCTAAGCAGATTTTCCGAGAATATGGATATAACGCCTCCTTCACCTGAGGATGTTTGACGGGGTCCGTATACGTTGGAATATCTAAGGATGGTATAGGAGAGATCAAAGAGCTCATGAAAGAGACGAATGTAAGCTTCTGAAGTATATTTGGATAGACCGTAAAATGATAGCGGTTGTATTGGAAAGGACTCCAAAATACTGCAGTCGCCAACTTCTCCATAGACTGCGCATGATGAGGCGTAGATGATTTTTTTGACAGCAAACTTACGGCAGCAGATGAGCAGACGAATCGTTCCCATAATGTTACTGGCGGCATCGGTAAACGGATCATTAAGGGACAAGGCTACCTTGACTTGTGCGGCTTGATGGATAACATAATTCGGAGATTCTATTTTAAAAATCTGTTCCAACTGGGGTGAGTCCAGATCGACTGCGTACATTTTTACGCCTGCAGGTATGTGCTTGCGGTCTCCAGAGGAGAAATTATCGCAGACCACTGTCTCGTATCCTTGTTCCAGCAGCAAATTTACAATATGGGATCCAATAAAACCGGCTCCGCCAGTGACAAGAACCTTCATGACGGTACCCCCCGCATAAATTGCTTCATTAAATATTCTTCATAATCGAAATTTTTGTAGCTCCACGGGATATTTATATATTTGTAATAACCCATTCTGATATATTCGGTGATAAAATCCTCTACCAGCGTGTAAATATAGTCGGATTTGTTAGGTGCATGTAATCTCATACTATTGTCTAACCACTTTCCTAATCCCGAAAAATGGAAAAAGACTAGAGGCTTACCGTTAACCATATATTGATTTGTTTCGTTGCGAGTTAATTTCCTTTGTGAGAGATTCCAACTCGCCATGTTGTACCCGGGATCCTGCAAAATATGCACTCCATCAAAAAAGCAAGGCACAAGATCCAGCCACTTCTGATCGAGGAACAATCCTTCGTCAGGATCGGCATAGCAAAAATCGTAGCTGCGCTCAGCCCACCATTTGAGAAACATTATAGATTCCTCCGTTTTTCGTAATCCTAGAAATCCGGCCTGATATACACCGTCCTTCAAGTTTACGATCTCTTCGTCAATAGAATTAAGAATATCTTGCGGTTCCAGACGATGAGGGGTAAGCAGGATGGAATGTTTACTCAATTGCTCTTCAAGTCGATCTAATGGACTGTACACATATAAATCGGAATCTAAATAAAGATAATTCTTTTCGCTTCTAAAAACTTCAATTGCGTATAGAAGAAGGTACGGTTTTAGTGCACAAGCTGCTTCGTACAGGTTATACTTTGAAACAAATTTATAAAAGTTCGGTACATTCAAATCTTTCGCACGTACAACATGATCAAAATAAGGGAAATTCAGCGCATCCGGATGGATCTCCTCTTCAACCAAACATAATACGAATTTGCAATGATTCGAATGAACTTTTACGGATTTCGCCAAAGCTTTGGCCATGGAAAGATGATTACCGCCTGCAACGGAACAGATAATCATGTAATTCACCTCTTTTATATTTAATGATTCAGCTTCTTATATACTTTATTCAGTCTATTTTCATAATGAAAGGGTATTTACTGGTGTCGAACAAAAATAGATTCAATATGATATACCAACCAGCTTTCATAGGGAGAGAAATAGAGGAGGGATACGATGATTTTAGTTACCGGAGGAGCGGGGTATATTGGTAGTCATGTGGTAAAACAGCTTCTGGATCAAAATATTGAGGTTGTGGTTCTAGACAATCTATCGACCGGTCATCGTCAAGCGGTAGACGATAGAGTTGTGTTTTGGGAAGGCGATGTCAAGGATGAACAAACGTTAGAACAACTATTCAAGACTTATTCGATCGAGGGGGTGATCCATTTTGCATCCAGCTGCTTGGTTGGCGAATCTGTCCTTCAGCCTCTGAAATATTATGAAAATAATGTAAGTGCGACGACCATACTGCTGAAAGTGATGCTTCGGCAACAAATCAAAAAATTGATATTCTCTTCTACTTGTGCAACTTACGGCATTCCGGATACTGACATTCTTCATGAAGGGAGTCCGACGAATCCGGTTAATCCGTACGGACGATCGAAATTAATGGTTGAACAAATTTTAAGCGATTGTTCCAAAGCATACGATCTTTCTTTTATTTCGCTTAGATATTTCAACGCTGCTGGAGCGCATTCGTCTGGAATGATTGGTGAATGTCATGAACATGAAACACACCTGATTCCAAACGTCCTTCTTCACTTATTAGGGAAGCAGGACAAAGTTTCAATCTTTGGGACTGACTATGATACGCCAGACGGTACTTGCATTCGCGACTACATTCATGTCAATGATTTGGCAGACGCTCATATCCGGGCTCTACAACGATTGCTTGGCGGAGAGAAGATGACAGCAGTTTACAATCTGGGAACTGGTTCAGGGTTTTCTGTAAAAGAAATCATAGAAATGTGTGAACAAATAACAGGCAAAAAAGCGAATGTGGTCTATGCGGCTCGACGTCCTGGGGATCCTGGGCGCTTAGTTGCTTCTTATGAAAAAGTAAACCGTGAGATGGGCTGGAAACCTCAATATACACTAGAAGATATTATTCGTACCGCATGGAAATGGCATCTGCATCATCCATACGGCTACTTGAAGGAAGAATAGTTGCATCTATCATATCGGCGTGAACTCTCTATTAACAGCGGTGGAATCAGATCCAACCATAATTCAGAACGAAGGAGAAGAGAGACTTTGAGAAACAACAATATCAAGAAAGCGGTTATTCCTGCAGCTGGTCTCGGAACTAGATTTCTCCCCGCAACCAAAGCGTTACCAAAGGAAATGCTGCCCATCGTGGATAAACCAGCTATCCAGTACATCGTGGAGGAAGCAATTGAATCAGGAATTGAGGATATTATTATTGTAATCAGCAGCAGTAAACAGGCGATTAAAGATCATTTTGAAAGAAACGACAAGTTGGAACTCAATTTATTTAAACAAAACAAGCATGAACTCTTGAAAATTGCAAAGGATATTTCCAGTTTTGATATCAAATATGTGAGGCAGAACCAGGCACTTGGACTAGGTCATGCGGTATGGTGTGCCCGGAATTTTGTCGGTAAAGAGCCGTTTGCCGTGCTTTTGGGAGATGTCATCACGGTGGACAATTCCCCATGTCTTAAACAGTTAATCCAAACCTATGAACAACTGCAGTCTTCGGTAATTGCAGTACAGACGGTTGATTGGGCAAATGTCTCAGGCTATGGCGTCATTGATGGGGAAATCGTAAAAGATGAGCTTTATAAGGTTAATAGATTAGTAGAAAAACCGAAAATCGATCCCCCATCTAATCTGGCGATCATTGGTAGGTATATTTTAGAACCGGAGATTTTTGACATATTGGAACAGTTTTCGCCTGGGCAGGGTGGAGAAATCCAGCTTACAGACGCATTACAAGAACTTCTAAAGCAGAAGGATTTATACTCACAAACATTTCAAGGGAAGCTGTATGATGTCGGGGATAAGCTGGGTTATTTAAAGGCTATCGTGGATTTTGGACTGAAACATGACACGCTGCAAAAAGGTTTTTACGAATATCTCAAGCAAACCGTGCTGGAAAGGGATGGTTCCCAATGCGTAAAGCACTAATTACTGGTTCTGCAGGATTTCTCGGTTCTCATTTAGCGAGTCAGTTGATTCACAAGGGGAATCAGGTCATTGGGATTGATAATTTGTCAACAGGAAAAATGGAGAACATCAAGCCATTAATAGAATCAGGTCAATTCGAATTCATAAATTCGGACATCACCTCAAGCGACGTGTTAACTTTGGACGCCTTGACGGGGATCGGAGAAATCTATCACCTGGCTTCTCCTGCTTCTCCACGATTTTATCAAAAGGATCCTTTCAAAACGATAGCGGTGAATACCATTGGTACGAATTATTTGTTGGAATTAGCCAGAAGAAATAATGCAAAAATCGTATATACAAGTACAAGCGAAGCATATGGTGACCCGGAGGTGCATCCTCAGCATGAAGAATATCATGGAAACGTAAATACGTGGGGGCCTAGAGCCTGTTACGATGAGTCGAAAAGACTAGGGGAAGTATACTGTTACGAATATTATCACCGCTACCAGCTACCAGTGAAAGTGGCACGCATTTTTAACACATATTCGGCTGGCTTGCGAAATGATGACGGCAGAGTGATTTCGAATTTTGTAATGCAAGCTCTTCAGCAAAGAGATATTACCGTTTATGGTGATGGATCACAAACCCGTTCATTTTGTTATGTGGATGATACTATACAAGCCTTGCTGCTTATGATGGAATCGGACAAAGCAAACGGTGAGATCATTAACATCGGTAATCCTATAGAATATTCCATTCTCGAGCTAGCGAATTTAGTTAAAAAATTAACACATTCATCGTGTAAAATCACCTTCCGTCAGCTTCCAAAGGACGATCCTAGGATGCGCCGTCCTGTAATAGAAAAAGCAAAAAAATTGTTGGGTTGGGAGCCAAAAATCAGTTTAGAGGAAGGATTATTGCGCACGATCACAGTATACCGATCGCAAATTGAGAAACAGAAAGGAGGATGAACATGAATATCGTTTGTATCGGATCAGGCTATGTCGGTACAGTGACCGGGGCTGCCTTCGCCGCTTTAGGCCAGCATACTACGGTCATAGACATCGACTCTGAGAAGGTCCAGATGATTAATAGCGGAAAAAGCCCCATCTTCGAACCGGGATTGGATGCATTACTCAAGCATGTCATAGACCGGAAGCTATTAAATGCATCGACTTCTTATAATGAAGTTTCTAACGCTCATATCGTGTTTATTACAGTCGGCACTCCGGCGGAGGCAGACGGGACGGCAGGGTTGAAGTATGTAAAGGAGGCAGCGCGATCTATCGGCGAACATTTGAATCCGGAGCATTTCACTGTGATTGTCAATAAATCTACCGTTCCAGTCGGTACTTCCGATCTTGTAGCGTCGATCATTGAAGAAGCTTCGACATTAAGTAACAACAAACAATTTACCGTTGTCAGCAATCCTGAATTTCTACGGGAAGGTTACGCGCTAGAAGATGTGTTTTTCCCGGACCGAATTGTAATCGGCACAAATCATCCCGAAGCAAGAACCGTCATGAGGAAATTGTACCATGACCTGTTTGAAAATATAAATTACAGTGAACTGTCTAAGATAGTTGCTGTTAAGAGGAATCCTAAATCCCCGAAGGCAGTATATTTTGAGACTGATGCAAAAAGTGCTGAAATGATTAAATATGTATCGAACGCATTTTTGGCCATTAAAATCAGTTATATCAATGAGGTCGCAAGACTTTGTGAAACGCTTGGGGCAAATGTTCTGGATGTAGCCAAAGGCATGGGCTTGGATTCTCGTATTGGCGAAAAGTTTCTTCAAGTATCCAGCGGATGGGGTGGCAGTTGCTTTCCCAAAGATACGTCAGAATTACTGGAAACGAGCCGGAAATACGGAACAGATCTAACATTAGTGGAAGCCGCTATTGAGTCTAATTTGAAAATGCATGAAAGCTGCATCATCAAGCTTAGACGCCAGTTAAAAACGTTACATGGAAAAAACATCGGCATTCTTGGACTTACATTTAAACCGAATACGGATGATGCGCGTCATACGCAGTCTTCTTACATTATCAGCAAATTAATCGCAATGGGAGCAAACATCTCGGCTCATGACCCAAAAGGAATGGCCATGTTTCGTAAGTTAAACGAACATTTACCGATCCGCTATTGCTACAGGGCTGAAGATGTAGCTGAGCGAGCGGACGCGATTGTTTTAATTACGCATTGGAACGAATACGCTGCGCTGGATTGGAATCTAGTACATCAGAAAATGAGGTCTCCGTACCTATTGGATACCCGTAATTTTTTGGTCGGACATCGATTAAACGAAGCGGGATTTATTTATGAAGGTGTAGGGATATGACTTCAAAACATGTGGAAACACAGATAACACTATCCGTCTTGATCATGCGTCGAACCGAAAAGACGGTCACGCTAGCATTTCCAAGCTGATTGGTGAAAGGTATCAAATCATTTACTAAAAGAGGCTTGTTATTTGCGTGCAAAAAAAAGCTGATAATTAGTATTAGACCATTTGTAATATCTAATCCCCGCTTATATTTCCTAACGAGCTACCTGATGTGATGGGGGTTCGGATGAAATCATTGTTGAATTCAAGGAAATCGAAAACGTGAATAAGTTATACTCATTCTAAAGGATGGCTAATGTTTTTCAGGAGATGCTCCCACTGATTGGAACAATATATCGTGATTGAGTAGCGATATATACGAAAAGAAAGATTCAAGGAATTCATTACCGATTACCAGCCAATTCGTTTTTCTGAAAATTTTGATATAACAACAAAAATGGCATGCCAAATTGATTGTTAATTTGCAGGCCATTTTGCGTGTCAATATTAATTTTGTACCTCAAAAGAGAACCTGTTAATATATTCATTCAGTCAAAGAATATTTATTTTGCATATGATATGAGAAGTGGATTGAAAAGCAGAAATCGGTATACATCATTGGTGACATGGCTATATTTGATTGAGAGGGTATATCTAAAGCTGAATATGAATAAGGAAATAGAAGGAGAGAGCCAAAATTGGAAATACAACAATTAATTGAGAGTCGTCGGAACATCAAGAAATTTAAACCGGACAAGGTAGATTTAGAGCAGATAAAATCTTGGCTGCACTCGGCAAGTATGGCTCCGAACCATAGACTTACAGAGCCGTGGGAAATTTTATTTGTAGGAACAGAGGCAAGGGAAAAATTAAATCATAAACGCAATTTTGGAGATGCTCCTGTTGTATTAGCGATTTTGTCCAAGCGCGGCTCCTCAAAAGTAGAAACCGATGAGAATATGGTTGCTGTTTCGTGTTTTATTCAAAATTTTAATCTTATAGCGTGGTCATCAGGAATTGGTACGTCTTGGTCTTCTTTAGGCATCACTCCGACAGCTAGACAAATATTAGGAATTACAGAGGAATACGATGTAGTCGCTTTATTGGGAGTAGGCTATCCAGAAGAGGTACCTATTGCTAAAGAACGGACACCAATTGATAGGAAAATACATTTTGTAAAATAATACAAGTTACACAATTTTCTGCAGTATACAAAACAGGCGATCTCTCTCGAATAAATATCGGAAAGGATCGCCTGTTGTTTTCAAAGCTTAATCAGCTAATCTCCACCAAGTAGAGGTAGGATATTCAGATGAGCCTACAATCACTTTCTCACCAATTTTCGGGGTAGAGATGGCCACGCCCCGTTCCTTGGCTGCTTTCAGGACACGTTCAATCGGGTCTGTCCAGTCATGGAAGGATAGTGTAAAAGCCGCCCAGTGAACTGGAATCATGACTTTCCCCTTTACATCAAGGTGTGCTTGAACTGTCTGTTCAGGAAACATATGTATATTTGCCCAACGTTTATCGTATTGTCCGCATTCCATGAGTGTCATATCGAAAGGTCCGTATTTCTGTCCAATCTGTTTAAAGTGCGGGCCATATCCGCTATCCGCACTGTAATAGATTTTCGTATGTTGTCCAATAATGACCCATGAACACCACAACGTTGAGTTCCGATCCAATAAACTTCTTCCTGAAAAATGTCTAGCCGGCGTGCTGACAAAAGTAAGACCAGAAAATTCAAATTCATCCCACCAATTGCATTCTTTAATTCGGGTAGATTCAATGCCCCATCTCTCAAGATGACTGCCAACGCCGAGTGGCACGATGAATTGATTAACCTTATCTTTTAGCTTGAGCACAGATTCATAATCCAAATGATCGTAATGGTCGTGAGAATAAATGACGGCATCGATCAGAGGCAGTTCTTCAATTTCAATAGGCAGTACTTTACTGTATCGACCGCTTCCTACGAATGGGAACGGAGAAGGGGATTTGCCGAGCATCGGATCTAATAATAAAATTTTTCCTTCCATTTCGAGCAGGAGAGCAGAATGACCAAACCAAGTTATTTTGGTTTTATCATCTTTATGAAATGCTGTTCCCGGACGTTCAATTGGAATAGAGCCATGCGGTTTGGAATTTGGATTGCCTTTAATATATTCCTTCAATAAAGAGAGCGTTGTACTAAAATTGTTATCCATCGAAGATGTAGTTATTTGATTTACAAATTTACCGTTAGCGAAGTTTTCAAGTTTGTTGTATGTTTTTACCTTTTCTTTTGATGGTTTTTGCCCGAAAGTCGGATACAACTTCATAAATAGAACAGCTGCGATGATAACGCCAACGATTACACTGATTAAAACCAACATACGAACTCATCCCTTTCTACAATCCCAGCCGCAATCAATGCAAATATTGGCAAATATTGTCCGATTTTGCCGAATTGTTATGCGTCAATTATATATGATCCTGGAGTGTCGTATCAAATGGACATCAGCAATGTTTTTTATCGATAGCAAATAATTTTGGCTTTATTGGGAATGTTTAGAATATGGGCGATAATTTCGTTAAAACTTTTGACAAAAATAACGGTTGCAACTATTATTAATAAATGTCTTTTAATAGACCGCAACCGCGACTGCAAGGGCTTGCAGTACCAGATCTCACCAAATTCATACTATTAAAAGGAGCAAGGATTTTGAATACTACGAAGTCAAAAAGAAAATCGTTTTCCCAAATTGCGACTTTTTACGCTGTTGTAGCTGCCATCGGCGGTTTTCTATTCGGTTATGATACCGCTGTTATTTCCGGCGCAATGGGCTTTATTCGAGACCGGTTTGACCTAAGTGCCGGTATGCTCGGATGGATGGTTTCAAGCCTAATCGTCGGCGCTACAATTGGTGCCGCATCTTCTGGGGTATTAAGTGATAAATTCGGTCGTAAGAAAATGCTAATCGTTTCGGCTATTTTGTTCGTCATTGGTTCTGTTGGTTCAGCTATTCCGACTAGTGTGACAGGTTTGGTTGTTGCCAGAATGATCGGGGGGCTTGGAGTTGGTATGGCTTCCACGTTATCCCCACTATATATTGCTGAAATTGCTCCTGCCCGAAATCGTGGCCGGTTAGTGTCCATTTACCAATTCGCCGTAGTTACCGGCATATTTGTTACATTTTTTATTAATGCGGCAATTGCAGGATACGGCGATGATGCGTGGGATATCTCTTCAGCTTGGCGCTATATGTTAGGTTTTGGAATTGCTCCAGGACTGATCTACATTCTGCTTCTTTTGTTTATCCCAGAAACTCCACGCTGGCTTATGAAACAAAAACAAGAAGTCCGCGCACTGGATATCCTTGAAAGAATGAATGGTAAAGAAGCTGCCAAATCAGAGCTTCATGAAATTATGAATTTGAAGGAAGAAGAAGCGGCTTCCATTAAAGAAGTATTTAAACCGGCTCTTAGACTGCCGCTCTTGGTGGGTGTCATTCTCGCTATTCTTCAGCAGATTACGGGAATTAATGCGATCATGTACTATGCTCCTGAAATTTTCAAACAAACAGGTGCCGGTACAAATGCAGCGCTAACTCAGACGATACTAGTAGGCGTTGTCAATTTTGTGTTTACGCTGGTTGCGCTTTGGCTTATCGACATCATTGGCAGAAAGGCTCTGCTTCTGATTGGATCCGTATCCATGACGATTTGTTTGTTTGCTGTTGGTTATGGCTTCCATTCCGGGAATATGTCCGGATACCTAATCTTATTCTTTATTCTTTTATACGTAGCATCGTTTGCCATTTCCTTCGGTCCTGTCGTGTGGGTTATGATCTCAGAATTATTCCCAACTCGTATTAGAGGCCGTGCAACAGCGATTGCATCGTTCTGTTTGTGGCTGGCTGATTTTGTAGTTTCACAGACATTCCCTATGCTTTTGGAGGGAATCGGTACATCCGCAACGTTCTGGATGTTTGCTGTGATATCTTTCATTGCCGTTATCTTTTGCATCAAATTCGTCCCTGAGACGAAAGGTAAATCACTTGAACAAATCGAACGTCTTTGGGAAAGCAAACGATAATATCGCAGAGATCAGGTAATCATCGCGGTTGATATAATCCCCTTAAGGTAGATAGTAATGAGTTACAAAATTACTGATCGCCTGAGGGGATTTTTTTCATGCAAATCTAACTAAAAGCAAGTGAATGAAGTGATTTGATTTAAGCTGACACCAAAATAATTCCAGAATCTCCCGGTCCATCTAAACCCTGAAACAGATGTGCGTCCTACAAAGACCGGATAGAACCAGAAGCGTTGACCATTCCTTAGCCATATAAAAGTATTTCGATATAAACATCTTCTAATCGCTTCGATGCCGCAAACTATAAAGTTCCAGAAATTATATTCAATGCTTACAACTCAAACGAAAGTGCTCAATTAGCTTTGGTAAATGGGGAGCTTGATTGGGCAGGAATGTTTATACCAGACGTTGACAAAGTTTATGCATCTAAGGACCCAGACTTCCACTATTGGTTCCCAGCAGGTTCAGCTATTCAGCTGTATCCTAACTTAAAGAATCCAATTCTTAAAGATGTTAATGTCCGAAAAGCTATAAACATGGCAATTGACCGTGACAAGATTGGCAAACAAGCTGAGTACGGCTATACTGAGCCTCTTAACCCAACTGGCGTACAACCTCGTGATAAAGATCTCATCGATCCTAAATATGCAAATCTTACGTTTAAACAGGATTTAACAGGTGCTGAAAAGCTGCTGCAGGATGCTGGTTATAAAAAGGGCAAGGATGGTATCTATGTTTCACCAGCAGGCCAAAAATTAAGCTTTACTCTTCAAGTGGTTTCAGGATGGTCAGACTGGGTTCAAGCTTGTATGTTGATCTCTCAAGATCTGAAGCAAATCGGAATGGATGTAAAAGTTCAACAACCGCAATTTGGAGCTTATCAAAGCAATCTTCAAAATAAAAAGTTTGACCTAGCCATTGGCTGGACGAATACAGGAGCAACATCTTACAAAACATTCAAAGATATGCTTAGTAAAAATGGTGGCTGGAATCCTGAAGGTTGGGATGACCCAGCGACAGAACAAGCTTTAAATGATTATAAATCAACTACGGATCTAGCTAAACAAAAAGAAGCGATGGCCAAAATTGAAGACATTATGATAAATCAAGTTCCAGTCATGCCTTTATTCTATGGTGAGACTTGGTACGAATATACAACGAAAAACTACACAGGCTGGCCAAATGCAGATAATCCATATAATTCACCAGCTGTATTCACTTGGCCGCAAGCAGCCATTAACCTTTCTAAATTAACACCAGTAACCAAATAATTTTAGCCCAAAAGGGGAAGAGCTTTTCTTCCTCTTTTTTTAAAATCTGATTGAAATCGTTTTCTGAGAAGGAGGGGAGCCCCCATGCGCTTCATTTTGAACCGACTTGGTTTTTTTGTTCTGTCTCTTTGGGCTGCCATCACTATTAACTTTATACTTCCACGCCTGATGCCTGGGAACCCAGCCGATATTATTTTTGCAAAGTTTCAAGGTCAGTTAGATCCCGCCTCAATTGCAGCCATGAAAAAAGCGTTCGGTCTTACCGATAAACCTATGATTATCCAGTATTTTGAATATTTAAGAGGACTACTCACAGGGAACTGGGGTCTATCCTTTGGCTATTATCCAACTCCTGTAATTGATATCATCAAACATAGCTTGCCTTGGACTATTGGTCTTGTCGGTCTAGCCACAGTATTAGCAGTGTTCATCGGAACCTCGGCAGGAATTTATATTTCTTGGAAGCGTCAAGGCTTTTTGGACAACACACTTCCACTCCTGACAATGGGTATTCAAGCCTTGCCTTATTTCTGGGTTGCCCTCTTATTTTTATTCGTGTTTGGCTTTAAGCTAAACTGGTTTCCTATGAATCACGGGTATGATAATGGTCTAACACCTGAATTCAGTTGGACATTTTTTTCAAGCGTCCTTTATCATGGATTCCTCCCAGGCATCACGATTTTGCTTGGTTCACTAAGTGGTTGGTTAGTAGGTATGCGTAATAACATGATAAATACACTTGGGGAAGATTATGTAGTATTTGCTGAAGCCAAAGGAGTAAGCCCTTCACGCCTTATGTTTACTTATGCTGCTCGCAACGCCATTCTTCCACAGCTTACAAGTTTTGCGATTGCGATTGGCAACGTGGTTAGCGGATCGATTTTAACGGAGCAGGTGTTCTCTTATCCAGGCATCGGGGGGCAATTAACTAACGCAGTTCTTCTAGAGGATTTTCCATTAATCCAATCATCGTTTCTGTTAATTGCAGTCGCTGTTCTAGTTGCAAACCTAATCGTAGACTTGCTCTACAGCCGGTTAGATCCACGTGTAAGGACGGGAGGAATCACTAATGGGTCATAATCCAGAAACTGTTCAACAGATGAATGAAACTCCGCCCATTTATACGAATGCAAAGAAAAGATGGGTAGATCGAATGGTCTTTTTAACTCCATTTTTAAAAAATAGGAAAGCCTTAACGGGGTTAATCCTGTTTTTCGTTTTTATTTTTGTCGCCATCTTTGCTCATTGGATTGCTCCTTACAGTCCTGCCAATACGAATTTTATGATGAGCTTGGGACCGACTTCAAAGCATTTATTTGGAACAACCAACACGGGTCAGGATATCTTTTCAGAATTTATTTTTGGTGCAAGAACGACCATTGTAGTCGGGTTTGGAGCAGGTCTGATTGCTACCTTTCTTGGTCTGCTTATCGGGATAACTGCTGGATACAGAGGGGGCTGGATAGATTCAATTCTGACGTTTTTAATGAATTTGTTCCTCGTTCTTCCTGGGCTAGCTCTATTGATAGTTATTGAATCCTATGTGAAAAATTCATCACCTTATACCAATGGGATTATTATTGGACTTACCGGCTGGGCATGGGGAGCGCGTGTCTTTCGAGCTCAGACCATGTCATTAGTCAATCGGGATTTTGTTGTTGCGGCAAAGATGTCGGGAAAATCTGATTTAAACATCATGTTTACTGAAATTTCTCCCAACATGATGTCCATTATTGCCGCCAACGTGATTTATGCGACATTAGGAGCCGTGCTTGCTGAATCAGGTCTTGCATTTTTAGGTATTGAAGATATCAACTCCATTAGCTGGGGGACGATGCTATATTGGGCAAGTCAGAGCGGAGCGATGTTAACAGGAGCATGGTGGTGGATCATACCACCTGGCCTTGGCATTGGATTAGTTGGTTTGAGTCTTGTATTAATGAATTTTGCGATTGATAGCATTACAAACCCGCGGTTAAGCTCGCAGAAGAGGAGGAGACATCGTGTCAAACAACAATCAACAACAACCAGCACCAGTGCTTGAGCTGAGAAATGTCTCTGTTGGCTATGAATCGGCGCACGGAATGGTTCAAGCCGTTCGAAATGTTTCATTAAAAATTTATCCAAACCAAATTGTAGGTCTGGTTGGCGAGTCGGGATCAGGTAAAAGCACATTGGGCAATGCGATCATGGCTCTTTTAAAAAATAATGCGGTTCTCTTAGGCGGAGAAGTACTTGTTCAGGGTCAGGATGTTTACAAGCTGAACAAAAAGGAACTTCGAAAATTTCGTTGGAATCGAATGTCGATGGTTTTCCAAAGTGCAATGAACGCGCTTAACCCTGTATTAACCGTAGAAGAACAGATTGCAGACGTGTTCACCTATCATCGTCCAGCTATGTCTAAAAAGGAAATATATGATAAGGCAGTTGCGTTAATGAAAATGGTAAGTATTGATCCAAAGCATTTGAAAAGTTATCCTCACGAATTATCTGGGGGAATGAGGCAGCGAGTAGTTATAGCTATTGCCCTTGCCCTAGAGCCAGATCTTGTCATTATGGATGAACCAACTACAGCTCTTGACGTTGTCGTTCAAAAATCAATTTTAGACAAAATAAAAGAACTGCAGCGCGAGAAAGGGTTTGCTGTGTTATTTGTTAGTCATGATTTTAGTTTGGTTGCTGAACTAGCAGAAAAAGTAGCCATTATGTACGCCGGACGCTTTATCGAGATTACGGATAGTAAGAAGTTGAACCTTTTGGAACGTCATCACCCGTATACCGAAGGGCTTCTCGGTGCTATTCCAGAATTAACTGCTGAAACAGTAATGATTGAGGGAATCCCAGGGAATCCACCTGACCTTATTAATCTACCAACAGGATGCGCTTATCATCCTCGCTGCAAATATGCATTTGAGTCCTGTAAAACGATTCATCCAGTAGAAAAGAATGTTGATGGACGTCTGATTGCTTGTCATCTGTACGAAGAAGAGGTGGTGAGATAGATGGCAATGAAGCAACCCAAGCCCCAATATGAACGGGATTTGATTGTTGAAGTAGATGATCTCGTCGTCAAATTTCAAGTACGAGGTGTGTCGGGGCAACAAACGATTATTCCGGTAGACCATGTTCATTTTTCGATTCGAAAAGGGGAGGTTCTATCTCTCGTTGGTGAATCAGGAAGTGGCAAAAGCACGATTGGCCGCTCATTAGTTAGAATTTTGCGTCCAAGCGGGGGTACGATCCGTATCAACGGAAATGACATAACATCTATACGGGGAAAGGAACTAAAGGGATATCGAAAGGATGCTCAAATGATATTCCAAGATCCATTCAGTTCGTTAAATCCGGTCAAAACGGTTGAAAAGCATTTAACTTTTCCATTAAAAAAACACCAGGGTTTTAAAGGGAAGGAACTATCACAAAAAGTAGGGGAGCTCCTTCAGAAGGTTGGCTTGACACCTGTTAATGAAATACGAACGAAGTTTCCGCATGAACTTTCGGGCGGACAGCGTCAACGATTGGCTATCGCTCGTGCCCTTGCTGTAAATCCAAAATTTGTCGTGGCTGATGAGCCTATCTCGATGTTGGATGTATCCATTCGTGCCGGGATTTTGCAACTAATGAACGAGCTCAAGAACGATTTTGGACTTTCCTATCTATATATCACTCATGATTTGGCATCTGCAAGATATTTCGGAGATCGAATCATGGTGATGTATGGTGGAAAGGTAATGGAACTGGCGGATTCTAAAGAATTGATAAAACTGCCGCTCCATCCATATACAAGACTGTTGCTAGCAGCAACCCCTGGGAGTCATATTGACATGAATTTGACAGACCAATCCAACGAACCCCCAAATCTAGCTATTGACAGGAAAGGCTGCCCGTTTGCTTTCAGATGTCCATCGGCGACAGATATTTGCCGTGAAGAAATGCCTAGCCTTCAAAATAAAAGCCAAACGGGAGAGCATTTCGTGGCGTGTCATCACAGTTTATAGTTTCTATGATGCAACGTTTCGATGACGAATGGAAGAGCATACACAGTACCTTGCAAGCTTTCGCTGACACCTCCTGCGCTATGCATCTAGGTCTTTCGATCACGGTTAGATCGATTTTACCAATCTATTGTGAATTGTAGTGAAGACAACGCCCGATTCCGCGCGAAGCGGGCTTTTTTGTGGTCTTTCTCCTTCTAGAGACCGAGATATAAACCGTTCTTCGGTAGGTTTAACGGATGTTAGCAATTAATTACAATGCAAATAGAGTACAGTTTAAATTCAGTTTATATTTGTGAGTTACTATTTCAAAGAATTAGTTATATTCAAGGAGGAATCGTAATGAATCATATACTCAAAAGGGGAACAGGTCCAGGTAATGGCGATTGGGCCGTAGAAGCAAGCGGACTCGTTAAAGCTTTTGGAGATAATCGTGCGGTGGACGGTGTGAATCTGAACGTACAAACCGGTACGATCTACGGCGTACTTGGTCCAAATGGAGCAGGCAAGACTACAACAATTCGAATGCTGGCAACATTATTGCGACCGGATGCAGGTTCGGCACGCATTTTCGGGCACGATGTAGTAAAAGAGTCGCAGGTCGTACGTCAATTGATCGGGGTGACAGGTCAGTATGCATCGGTCGACGAGTCACTGAGCGCAACAGAGAATCTGATCATCTTCTCCAGGCTGCTTGGGCTGGGGCGTGCTGAGGCGCGGCGCAAGGCTGCAGATTTATTAGAGGAATTCGGTTTAACGGAGGCAGCGAAGCGCCCCTTGAAAAATTTCTCCGGAGGTATGCGTCGCCGGTTGGATCTAGCGGCAAGTCTCATTGCACAGCCTCCGCTCATTTTCTTGGATGAACCGACTACAGGACTGGATCCTCGTACGCGCACACAGATGTGGGATACGATTCGCAGGTTGGTGAAGACGGGGTCAACCGTGCTTCTAACAACGCAATACCTCGATGAGGCTGATCAATTGGCTGACCGGATCGCTGTTATCGATCGTGGACGAGTCGTCGCAGAGGGTACGGTGGATGAACTGAAGGCATCCGTCGGCACTTCCTCGCTGCAATTGAGAGTCCAAAATCAACAGGCCATCAAGGAAGCCCGTCAGATCGTAGAGCAGGTGCTTAAAGTCCGCTCCAATGTGTCGGCGGAAGCTGGAAAGATCACTGCTCCGATGGCGGACGCCGACCTTGTTACCGATCTGCTCGTCGCTCTCCGCGCGGCGGGAATCCACTTGGCCGAGATGAGCGTCCAGAAGCCTACCCTTGATGAGGTGTTCCTGACCATTACTGGCCACGGTGTAAAAGAAAACGAGTCAATGAAGTCTCAAAAATCGAACGTAGTGGAGGAGGTAAGAGTATGAGCAGTACATCATTGAAGAGGGAAACCAGTCAACAACTGAAAAATTATGCGGGTTTTAGCCAGACCGTTCGCAACTCATTGACGATGGCCTATCGGGGGCTGCTGAAGATTCGGCGCACCCCTGAGCAATTGTTCGACGTTACTCTGCAGCCAATTCTTTTTACTCTGATGTTCACTTATATCTTTGGCGGGGCGATCTCCGGAAACGTACACAATTATTTACCGGTCATCATTCCCGGGATTCTAGTGCAGACCGTAATCACCACCTCAATTGTCACTGGCGTTCAACTGCGTGAAGATATGGATAAGGGTGTATTCGACCGGTTCAAGTCACTGCCCATAGCTCGTATAGCCCCTTTGGCAGGAGCCTTGCTTGCAGATACGATTCGATATGCAATAGCAACAGTACTAACCTTTGTCATGGGGTATATAATGGGATATCGACCTGACGGAGGATTGGGTAACGTCGCCATCGCAGGGATTCTCGTCATTGCGTGTTCCTGGGCCATCAGCTGGATATTCGCCTTTTTTGGCGTGATTGCGCGCACTGCTTCAAGTGTACAAGGGATCTCAATGCTTGTGCTGTTTCCGCTCACTTTTCTCTCTAATGCATTCGTACCGGTGAAGACGATGCCACACTGGCTTCAGTGGTTCGTGAACATCAACCCAATCTCTCATCTTGTTTCAGCCGTTCGAGAACTTGCTAACCATGGAACCGTTGGCGGGGACCTTGCCATCTCTCTCATCGGCGCTGGTTTTATTGTGGCGGTCTTCGCACCGCTGACTGTCCGTGCCTATATGCGCCGCACATAGATGAATTTGGGCAGTGTAACTAACCAAAACAAGTAGAGATGGATTGCTATACTCATCATCAAAACTCATGTCCGATAGACATGGTTTTTTTTTCATTGCACCACCAATTGTCGTTTTAATCTAAGAATATTTAACAAATTTTTGAAGTCGATACCTTGGTGTGATAAACTAAATGCGAAAGCTTCACAGAGGATATCGAATCATAAGCAGTCTATAGCTCTGGTTAAATTTAACGAACGGAAAAGAAGGAGTGAATCTAATGGCTGTTGACATTTATCTCAATTTTAATGGGAACTGTCGTGAAGCAGTAGAGTTTTACGCAAAGGTTTTTGAGACGGAAAAACCAAAAATTATGACTTTCGGAGAAGCGCCGCCTGATCCGAATTTTACACTTCCTGATGAAGCGAAAAACTTAGTTATGCACTCTCGGCTTACGATTAATGGAAGCACTGTTATGTTTTCTGATGTTTTTCCTGGTATGCCTTTTGTAGTTGGAAACAATATCACCCTTTCAATCAGTAGTAAGAATATGGATGAAATTAAATCATTATTTAATAAACTAAAAGAAGGCGGCTCAGTAGGTATGGAGCTTCAAGAAACATTTTGGAGCAAATGCTATGGCAATTTAACAGATAAGTTCGGGATTGGATGGCAATTTAATTACGACAGCGGAGAAACTGGATGGTGAAATAATACAGGGCACTGATCTACACGATCAGTGTCTTTTCAATTACATATCGATCAATAATGACGTATATCCTACTTTTCGGAGGGATAATTTTGGTTAAAAATGGTCGTAAAACTAATCGTTTAATTCATGAGAAATCACCATACCTGCTCCAGCACGTCTATAATCCCGTTGATTGGTTTCCTTGGGGTGAAGAGGCCTTTGAAAAAGCAAGACATGAGGATAGACCTATTTTCCTTAGTATCGGCTATAGCACTTGCCATTGGTGCTAGTTCTAGTAATACTCCGGTTATCATTACTTTGAGTTAGAGGTCCCACATAAATTTAATGTCAAGTACAAAATCGTCACCTTCTCTAATGTAAAATATTTTTTCAATGATTGTTTTCAGCAGGTTATTCACATCTTCGGGATTGCTTGATTCAATTGAAAAATTTTCATCGAAATCCGCAAATCGATCTCGAAGATCTTTACGTCCCTCTGCAGATGTGTATTGATATTGTTTTTCAAGACTCCTTAAATTGTTCTGCGTAGACTCAAGTTCCTCTTTGTTTTTTTTGATGTCTTTCATAAACTCCTCATCTGAAATTACACCGAGTCTGTACATATTCCGTATTCGACCGAAACCATCTTCCAAGTTTTTTAAACTCTGTTTGTGAGCTGTTATTTGTTTTTGCATTAGCTGCAGTGCTTTGTCTCTTTTCTTATTTTTATTATGGTCTAGTTGCTTTCTATAGGCCTTCACTTTTTTATCAATCGCATCCAATACATCCTGCGCTTGGATACCGGGATTTCCACAAACAACGCCTGTGTCGGACATGGACTGACATTTCTTCACATAGAGTTTTTCTCCGTCTTTTACCTTCCTACGGTTACAGGTCATTGCACGACCGCATTTTTTGCAAAAAAGAAGACCACTAAGAGCCTGTTTACTTTTCTTTGTATGAACAGGAAAACGACTATTCTGCATAAGTTTTATTTGAATGTCATTGAATTCTTCTACCGTGATTAAAGCTTCGTGCGCATCGTCGTAGATAATCCATCTTTCTTCTGGATTTTGCCTTACATCTGGTTCTCTTCCTCTGTCTTTATGACCGCTACCAGTCGTTTTCCCAAAAACCACTTTTCCAAGATAAACCTGATTCTGCAGCATACGGAGAATTGTGTTGTCGTGCCATGTCCGTCCTTTCGGTGCTTTTAACCGTTGAGCCCGGAGAAGTTGCGTGATTTTCCAAATGCCCATACCATTGAGATATGACTCAACAATAAATCTATAAGTCTCATTTTGCTCAGGATCTTTTTCAAGTTTTCAAAATGGAGAGTGCCAAATAACAACAGCACAGATGTTGTTGTTATTTGGTTGGTTATCGGATATCAAATAATTGTTGCCTTATTTGTTATCAAGAAATCACTTAATTTTGAATTGAGTTAATTATTAATTGTATAGTTTATTTAAAATACAATTCTCCTTTGCCTTGATCAATAGTTCTTTCTCCATTCAAACTCACTACATTTTCCCTTAGTATTTGCTTAACCGTATCGGCATTTGTGAATTTTTCAAATAAGATTGTCGCTATGCCAGAAACAATTGCTGCAGAATAAGAAGAGCCTGAACCAATCGTAAATCCTGTAGGATTTTTATAATCAAATGAATTAATATCAACCCCTAAAGTTACTAAATCAGGTTTAAGAGAATGTGAAGTATTTAATCCTCTGCTGGAGGAGATGGTGATTTTATCATCCTTAATTGTTAAAGATCTGTTATTATTCACTGAACCAACTGTTAAAACATCTTTGCTCATTGCAGGGTATAAAATTGATCCCTCTGCGGGACCACTATTACCAGAAGAACAAACAACAAGAATACCTTGGTTTTTAAGTTTTGATAAAATCTTAAATATTGGATCTTCGTCAGAAGGTGCGCTTATTCTGTTTTCAACTCCAATCGATAAATTAACAACTTTTATATTGTACTTATCTTTGTTATTAGATATCCAGTTTAGAGCGTTTAAAAGCGTTGATTCATCCGTTTTTCCTTTATTATCAAGAACCTTAAGTATGACGAAATTACTTTTGGGTGCAATCCCGGTCACTTCACCACTTGAACCAATTAATCCTGCTATAAACGTGCCATGTCCGTAATCATCATAAAAATCTTTTTGCCCATTTACAAAATCTTTAAAAGCAAGTATACGTTGTTTTTGAATACCATTATGAGATTCAATACCTGAATCTACAATTGCTACCGTAACGTTACGCCCCTTTAAAGTTGAATAAGTTGATTTATTTAAACCGATATATTCTCTAATTCCAAAACCTTGAGCAGTGATTCCAGGTTCTTTTGAGGATGAAATTACTAAAAAAAATACTAGAGGACACAACAATCCAACAAAACTACAAATATAAGGTATTATCATTATCTTTTTTCTCATAAAAGTTTCTACTTACCACTTAGATTTGAAGTTAGTAAACAACCATAGTAAATCGATTCCAAAGAAAGATATTTTGAATTAAAATTGAATCCGGTCAAGCTATTAGTTGTTAAAGTGTTTCTGATTTTTTTGTGTATTAGAGTTTTAAATTCTTTAGTCAGCACACCTTCTTTATCTAATAAATCAAAAGCTTGATAAGTAGAAACAAGGTCGGGGCTTTTTGATACATACTTAGATTTAAACATTCCATTTTGAGCCAATGATTTTACACCATTTATAATTCTAGCTTTAATATCTTTATTGTTAAAGTTAATCCCTTCAATCAATGTGTATATTTTGGACATCTTCATGTTTTTATAAATAGTCTGATTTTTATCAACTATTTTAATATAATTTATAATCTTGTCCCTTAGTTTATTGGAGATGGAGTCATTAATGAGGTTTTTAACTTTTAAACCTATATAATAACTTGATAAATTTCGATCTAATTGACTCAGGTCTTCATTGTTTATATCTTGTAGATAAGAATCAAGACTTTTACTTAGAGCTTCTTTATCTCCATTATTCATAATATTTACGTCCAAAACTTTAAAACTAGCTAGTAAATAATAGATACTCTCTAGCTTCTCAAGATTAGATATTTTTGAGTCCTCCTTTACATTCCTCTCATAAATATTTACCAGTAAGTTCTCCATATTTTTTTCATCGAATTTATAATTAAACTTTTTTGCTAATGCAATTCCATAATAGTTTTCAATTAAGTTCAGCTCAACCGTTCCATTTTTATTAAACCCACTATTTATCGTATGTTCTATATAATTGATTATTTTTTCTTGATCAGGATATGCATAGCCAAGGTCCTTATAAACTTTTATCGCATTAGCGAGTATTAAAGGTTCTATATTAAACATTTGTTCATTATTCATAAAAAATTTGTCTAATTGTTGCTTTGTAACTGTAAATTTATGGTTGAAATAGGAGTCCACCTCAATTATTCTTGACAAGTATAGAATGGAATTCATATCTCCTGACTGTAAAAAAAATTCATATTTATTATTAATATAATCGATCCATTTCTCCTTACCTTCTAGTGGTAAGCTATTATTTGTATAACCTAATTTTTTTAATATTGAAATAACCATACCACCGGTATCTAAAGATTGAACTGGGTTATTAATTGAGAATAAGTCATTATTTTTTGTTAAATCTAAACATCTATCCTTAATTTTTTCTTTAATTTCTTTATCAATCGAAATATTTAGTTTGTTATATCCATTTATGATTTCTAATGTCATGCTTAATTTACTATTTATATTTTCTTTCTTGTTACTAAAAAAGAAGAGACCATCCTCTTCATCAAAGTGACTTAAAAGTTTGTTTTCATATTTTTTCAAATCCTCATGAGAGTAATCAAGAAGATCATATAACTCTATTTTATAGATAGCATCAAGAACTTCGGGGATATTATTTGTGGCAGTTATTTTTGAGTTGAGATATTTCTTAAAATCATTCTGTATTTCTGCTTTAGAAAAGGGGTAGTTGAAATTTTCCATTAACTGAATAGTCCAATAAAAATTATATAAGTTAGGATATGGATTTGAAAGACCAACATCAGAAAACTCAATAGGAATTTGATATCCGTAATAGGATTTTTCCAAAGATTTTTGAACAAATTCCTCTTTCCAAATTTCTGTGTCAACTTCTGCGTCCTGAAGCTTTAACCCAGAGTCTATAAACATTACTTTCATATTACCTCTACTTAAAAAGTATGTACCTAATAAAGCTGCTGCAACAAGTATTAAAATTAAGCAATAAATCCAGGTGTGTTTTTTAAACATATTAAAGGCCTCCTAGTAATAGAAGCTAACTTACTGCAGTCGCAGTAAGTTAGCTGTAAGTTAATTCTATATTAGCTTAGGAAATACTAACGGACTTTGTAGCCGAACCCCAAACATGATATCCACCAGTAGTTGCAACAGAGGAGGCGGTGTGTGTATATTTTGTAATGTTATCTGTTTTCACGTAAACATCACCATATGACTTACTATAATAATTGTATGTCCCTTTGGATGGCCATGAAATTGAAAGGGTTGCTGTAGAGGTACCTTTTGTTACAGAACTAGAAACTCCTCCACTAACAGATGTTGTGGTTCCTCCAGATACCGTAGCTGTTACGCTTTCAGTGCTGGAAACAGTATCATAATCTACTTGAAAGTTATCTGATATGCTGTCTAATGTAGTCCAGTAAGTATAACTTCCATTAGTACCTTTAAACCATTGAATTGTACCGTTACCATTTGCTCTTAGTTCTTCTTGTCCACTCCAAGGATCTGTATCAGTAACAGTATCGGTGAAATGAGTTTCAAGGTATCCAAGCGAAAGGTCTGTTGCACTTTTTAAACCTGTATTGTTCCAAGCCTCGACTGTTTGTTGTGCTGACAACCCCTCAGCTTTTCTAAGGAAACGTTCTTTATCCACATCTGTCTTAATTTTTTCGGAGTAAGTATATGCATAAATTCCATTGCCGTTATCTGCTATAATCTCGAAATCAGGATCATTTTTGATTTTATTGTAAGTTTCTAGTCTTTGAGCTTTTTCTTTACTCCCTTGCTTAATAAAATTAATAATACTTGGATCATTTAATTGATCTTGTGTGTAATTTAAATTAGAGGAAGTGATGAAATTTTTGTCTTCAATACTGAGAGAAGAATTCGAATTATCAGCAAAAACAAGTGAGCTACCGCCCGTCAGGGATACTGCTAAAACTAACGGCGTTAATATTTTTGATTTAATTTTCAATTTTTTCCTCCAAATAATATATTTAACAAGGGCGCCTTTGTTATATTTCCAATATTATACATGTTATAAATAGGAGTTAATACTAAAATTTTACAAATATTTGTTTACATTTATTGAAAAACACATATAATAATTAAAAACTAAAACTTTAGGGAAGGGGGGAATTTATGCGAAGAATTTTTATAATCGCTCTTTTACTCTTGACCAGTTGCTCATCAAAAGAAAACGCTATAATCACTAGCAATGATATAACTACCACGGTAACTACCTCCAAAGATCAAAAATACATTGAGAATGTTGGTTATTCTGTGTCCCTTGAAAATAAGGGGAAAGATGATTTACACATTATTGAAGTTGAACCAGTGCTGAATGAAGTTATGAAAACAAAAGTAAAAGAAATACCGCTAAATATGGTTAATTTATCGATACCTGTAAAAGGAAAAGTGTTAGTAGAGGGGAAATTCAATTTAATACCTGAAACAACCACACAAAAAGAAGCAACAAAGGAAGAGATCTTTAAGGGGCTTAATCTTAAGTTGCAGAACGGAGAGATCTTGTATATTCCCCTTTAATTTTGAATGACCAAGTTGATGATGGAGTGAATGAATAAAGCCCCTGACATTTAGCTGGGGCTTTATTCTGTCTATCCTTAACTAATTCATTATGAAACATAAGGATGTTGTTTGCGCAGAAATTAAAATTACAATGTCACTATACCGCTTGTGTAAAAATGAACTTGAAAAGGAACATGATTCAGAGCAAAGCCAGACTATAGGCGACGCAATGAACTGATTAAAAGTAAAACGTATTTTACGGATGTAGGACTCTGTTTTTCTTTCCATACCAATAGATTGAAAGTCTGGATGGTTTCTGAGGAAGAATAGTTTACAAAAACTCACCTCGACTCAACTTGCGATAGACGCCATTGAAGAGAGAAATACATACTCGATAATGGTCTATCCTAGGCTAAAATTTTTAGTAGCAACCTGAGAAATTCTTCTTGAATCAGATCCCAAATTCCTACCGGTAAACACTCAAGAAGCTACATCTACACCTTGTAAAAATTTAGAAATTTTTACTTTGTCGGGGGAATTTTGAATGAGTTGATTTATCAGGGGCTTTGATTACCCTAAAAGAGATAGTGAAAATGCATGATCAATTATCTCACTGGATTTCAAATCCTAGATGAACCACCAACCGATATTGTTGGTTATCATTCGCAACTCGAAAGATAAATGGCAAATTGAAGCGAAGGGTGAGACCTCATCAGTCGGGCTTGGCCTTCGCACCGGTTTAGGGCAATTGATTCAAAGAATACATGACGAAGAGGCGATGTGATCTTTGGTTGTTCCCGATGTCCCTAGCAGCAAATTAAAAAGAATCCTGACTGGGTATTGAAGCCGTACCAATTAATTTCGTATACGTAAAGGAAGACGGCAGCATTAAGATAGAGTGACGAAACGGAGCTTGGTATCCAACACCACCAGGAACACCAGCAGTTGCTCAGCTCTCATGAAGACACGAGAGCATCAACTATCTGGAACTCTATTGCAGTAAAATCAATTCCCAAATGCATGCCAAAGCTCACCCACATCAAATATGGTAGCAAATACAAATCAGAGCGCCCATTATTATCTGGGTGTTCTTTTTTTGTGCTCAGTGATTGCTGGGCGACCTTATTTAGGAGGCGAGCTATGGCCCCTGACAAATCGAAGGATCGTTTGCCATGATGTGCATTGATTTGAGAGGATGAGTTGAGCTTACTATGTATTTTGCGATTTACAACCTTGATAAGCTACGAGTCAACTTGTTCAGTTTAAATAACTTTCTGAACGTTGACCACAAGTTTGGCAAACTTAAAAGTCAAGATATTTATTTGTATCAATGTATAATTTCAATATATCAACTCTTTCATTTCGAAGTGTATTAATCCTATTTTAACCTTTTTTGAGTACAAAAACTTTTATTTCGCTTTGTGATCATGTTGATGAACATGAACTCCAATGAGAATTTGACCGAGTGGTTCTTGGGCAATGAGGATCCAATGGGTAGATTAGACGTGAGCATGTTCTACTCCTTATTAATTTTAAATCAGGACCTATTCTTTTGTAATCTTTGACCATAGAAATCGGGATCTGTTAAATTGGTTTCATAGCGAAGATTTAATACTACATCACACATACTAGATTACCCACCCGTTTACATGGAAGGAACTAAAGTTCATCGTCCTTCCTCTTCTCAAAAAGGGGTGATCACATGACCAAGAAGCTGACATCAAGCATCGAAGCAAAAAAAGTAATATCCGCTAAATTCAGCGGGGGATCGAGTTGCACCGCTGTGCAAGAAGGGTCCAGGGACTTAGAAATTGAAACGTATAGAATCGGTAAATACAAATGCACAGTAATATCAAACAAACCGAGTCAGCGAGCTATCGAATCGTTTATCGAGCTCTACAACAATTTGTTTGAAAAGGAGGTTTCCCGGGATAACTATGACCAAGACGTTTTGTCTGAATAAGACTGGCGTCTTTTCTTTTTTTAATTTTGGTTTTTGAAATTTGAAATGGGTATAATTAATGGTATGCATTGGTAAACCAAACTAAAAGGAGACGTGATAAGGATGCTCGATCACACAGAAAAGCATAAAAGCAGACCAAACAGATTGATAAATGAGAAATCCCCATACTTGCTTCAACACTCTCATAATCCTGTTGAATGGTTCCCTTGGGGAGAGGAAGCTTTCTCCAAAGCAGCGAGGGAAAGCAAGCCGGTATTCTTGTCCATTGGTTATTCCTAGCTTCGGCTATAAATTGGGAGTATTAGTCCACCTGCCATTGGTGCCATGTCATGGCTCATGAATCTTTTGAAGATGAAGAAGTAGCAGAATTACTTAACAAGAATTACGTATCAATCAAAGTGGATCGTGAAGAGCGTCCCGATATTGATCAGCTTTATATGACGGTATGCCAGACATTGACTGGGCAGGGAGGGTGGCCGCTTACTATTATTATGACTCCAGACAAAGAGCCATTCTTCGCTGGAACTTATTTTCCTAAGAAACGTTGGTATGGTCGAATTGGTTTAATGGAAATTCTGTCCCAAATCAAAGAGAAATGGAACAATGATCGTGAACATGTGGCAGAAATTAGTCAGCAAATTGTACAGGAAGTGGAGAGAAGAGTAGGTTCGGCAAGAAAAGGAAGCTTATCTGAAGCTATTCTAGATAAGGCATTTAATCACTACAAGCACACTTTTGATTCTGTGTATGGTGGTTTTGGGGAAGCTCCTAAGTTTCCAACTCCACACCAACTAGCCTTTTTGATGCGTTATTATGATCGAGCGGGTGAGAAAAAGGCACTGGAAATGGTGACTACAACCCTGAATGCAATGCACCGCGGAGGTATCTATGACCATATCGGATTTGGATTTTCTCGTTATTCCGTTGACGAACGATGGCTCGTTCCTCACTTTGAGAAAATGCTTTACGACAACGCATTGCTCGCTTGGACGTATCTTGAGGCGTTCCAACTGACAAAAGATAATCATTTCTTAACAGTCGCTGAGTCAATATTGCAATATGTACTGAGAGATATGGCTCATGCTGAAGGTGGATTTTATTCTGCAGAGGATGCCGATTCGGAGGGGGAAGAAGGGAAGTTCTATGTATGGAAGCGGGATGAAATCATAGAACTGCTTGGAAAAGAGGCAGGCGAGCTTTATTGCGAACTATATGATATTACCGATAAAGGGAACTTCGAAGGACACAACATCCCGAACTTAATCCAGCACGACATCGCTAAGTTCTCTGAGCAACAAGGAATTGAAGTTCGAGAACTACAAGAGCGAATTGAACGTTCCCGTCAGAAGTTGTTTCAATACCGTGAAGGGCGGGTTCACCCGGGCAAGGATGATAAAATCCTTACCGCTTGGAATGGGCTCATGATTATGGCTATGGCTAAAGGATCGATCATAACTGGGAAGCACGAGTACCTTGAAACAGCAGAGCGCGCAGTAGACTTTATTCGCAGTAATTTAATCCGTGAAGATGGAAGATTGCTTGCTAGATACCGAGATGGTGATGCTGCTTTCCCAGCCTACTTGGATGATTACGCTTTTCTAGTGTGGGGGCTGATGGAACTGTATGAAGCTTCCTTCAAGCTGGAGCATCTTAGTCTTGCCATAGATTTAACTCACAGGATGATTGACCTGTTCTGGGATGAACAGTCTGGCGGATTCTATTTCTACGGGAATGATGGAGAACAGCTATTTGCACGAAGTAAAGAAATATATGACGGAGCAATGCCTTCCGGCAACTCGGTGGCTGCGTATAACTTACATAAGCTTGCGAGGTTGACCAATGATGAACGCATAATGAATATTGCGCGGCAGCAGTTAGAAGCATTTGCAGGAGCAGTCTCATCATATCCGACAGGTCACGCTATGTATCTTATTGCATTAGATTATGCGTTCAGCCCCTCAAGTGAAATCGTTATTGCAGGCGAGCTGGCTGATTCTGTGACCTTGCAGATGTTAGAGGCTATTCGGGGCGGCTTCAGACCTCATACTTCTGTTATTGTGGTGCCTAGCGGAGATAAGAAGAACATGACAAAAGCGATACCGCTTGTGCAAGATAAAAAACAAATTGGCGGTAAAACAACCGCCTATGTATGTGAAAACTTCTCATGTCAATCACCTACAACAGATGTAGAGGTATTAAAGACGCAGCTGCAAAAGTGATGAATAATGAACAATTAAAAGTGATGGTGCTTGATTTATAGTTAAGATTTAACATTTACCTGTTATGCTAAATAGAAAGTCATAGGACTGTCTTTAATATGCAAGGAGTGTTTGTCATAAATGAAAACGAACAGTAGAGCAGCTCAGCTGATTGAAGTATTACTGGTTTCTACAAAGCTAGGACTCACCTCGTTTGGAGGTCCAACGGCTCACTTAGGTTATTTTTATAACGAATATGTTCATAAGAAAAAGTGGTTAGATGAAAAAAGTTACGCTGATTTGGTTGCACTTTGTCAATTCCTTCCCGGTCCGGCAAGCAGTCAAGTAGGGATAGGAATAGGTACGATTCGTGCAGGAGTGCTCGGCGGCCTAGTTGCATGGTTAGGCTTTACTTTGCCCTCTGTTATCGTATTAGTTCTATTTGCACTATTGTTGCAAGGATACAATGTCAGCGGTGCTGGGTGGATTCATGGGCTTAAAATCGTAGCGGTTGTGATTGTTGCTCAAGCGGTACTTAGTATGGGGCAAAAATTAGCATCAGGCCGAACTCGAGCTACCATTGCTGCATTAACAGCCGTTATTACGCTTTTGTGGCATACTTCGTACACTCAGATCGTACTCATCGTGCTCGCAGGTATAGCAGGTATGTTGATTTATAGGCACAATGAAAGTTTGGATAATACAGGTCGTACTATTAATCTCACAGTTCCCGTAAATCGGAGATTTGCAATTAGTTGTCTCGGTTTATTTTTTGGTTTTCTCATAGTTCTGCCGATCCTTCGTCAATGGACAAATAGTGAGTGGATCACGATGTTTGACAGCTTCTACCGTGCAGGAGCGCTCGTATTCGGCGGCGGTCATGTCGTATTGCCTCTTCTTCAAAATGAGATTGTTCCATTAGGGTGGTTAAGCAAAGAAGACTTTCTAGCAGGATATGGTGTTGCACAAGCAGTACCCGGTCCCTTATTTACATTTGCTGCTTATTTGGGAGCGATGATCACGGGCATACCTGGAGCCATTGTTGCGACGATAGCGATATTTCTGCCTGCGTTCTTGCTCGTCATTGGAGCACTTCCTTTTTGGTATGCTGTACGGAATAATTCTCGCGTTCAAGGAATATTATTCGGTGTGAACGCAGCCGTAGTCGGTATTTTAATGGCTGCTCTATATGATCCGCTATGGATCTCATCGATCGTCCAACCCGTCGATTTTGCCTTAGCGGTCGTCCTCTTTCTTCTGCTTCAGTTTTGGAAAATGCCGCCATGGTTTGTCGTTGCGATCGGGTTGATTGGTGGATATTTCACTTCATTTATGTAATCACTTCTGATATGCTTCTTGTTAATATTGTAAAAGACCCAGATCCCGAGGGATATTGTCAATTCAAATAGAGGAGATGAATCATTGGAGAAATTATTCAGGTACAACTGGATCGTGAGAGATGAATGGTTTGACCTTTGCAGCGAATTGCCTCATGAAGAGCTTGTTCGTGAACGTATAGGTGGAACAGGCTCCATTCTAAAGACACTATTCCATATCGCTGACGTAGAGTGGAGCTGGATTCGTGTCTTACAAGGCGAGCCTGTATTCGATCCGGATTTTAATGATTATATGGAGCTGGCACGAGTTAAGAAGTTCTCGGACGCCTGCCGTCTGGAAGTTGAGCGCTTTGTCGTTAAGTGGACAGATGATTTAGAGAAGAAAATATTGATTACACCGTGGGACAAATCTGAATCTTTTACATACGGCGAAGTGATGAGGCACGTCATCGCGCATGAAATTCATCACATTGGCCAATTATCCATCTGGTCTAGAGAATTAGGGAGAAAACCTGTATCCGCCAATTTCATTGGTAAAGGGCTTGTTTAAGAGGCTGGTATACAACCAGAAATTGAAAGAGACCAAACTAGTTTTAGCTGGTCTCGGAATGAAGTTAATTCGACTTAGGTATCATTAAATTCGCTTCGTCGGTATTTGGATTCATCCAATTCTGAAGGAGCTCTTTTACGTAATTCAAATCCTGCTCATCAATGATATAATAATAAACACCATCGACCTTAGCGTCGCTTCCTCGCAGCATATAGCTTTCAATTTGCGGTGTTTGACCACTTTTAAATATATCTTTAGCCAGTTCAATCATAAAATTAGACTTCATATTCGTTGTAAAGTTGCTGCCGGCGATTTCAAGAAGTTGTGGAAGCTTTGTAATTTGATTCAAGGACAGAACTCGGTTCATCAGGGAGTTCAAGAAAATACGTTGTCTTTCCGTGCGATTCATATCGGAATCTTCCCGGTAGCGCACGTAATTTAATGCTTCTTCGCCGGTATAAATAGGTTTGCCAGCTTTGATTATAAACTTCTCATGGATTTTTTGCCGATTAACAATATCTTTCGTAATTGGCAATTCTACGCCGCCTAATGCATCTACAATTTCAGTCAAACCAGCAAAGTTAATCGTAGCGTAGTAATTGACTGGAACCTGAAGCAAATTTTCTACCGTATCCACACTCATTTTGGCTCCGCCGTAAGCGTGCGCTGCGTTTATTTTCGTTTCAAAGTCTTTTCCGACGATATAGGCTTTCGAATCCCTTGGTATAGACAAGAGAAGGATTTTATTATCTTTCTTACGCATTACGGAATAAATGATCGAATCTGAGCGAGCGGCCTCATTCTTTCTTTGATCAATGCCTAGCAGAAGTACGGAGAATGGGGAGAGGCTTTGATCTGCTGGCTGCGTTTGCTCCTGCTGCTGTTCAGACTCGCTGCCGATAGGTTTATATGAATTGTCCAAAGTGGCTTCCACCTTGTTAGATATGAAAGTGTCGAATAGTAAAATAGCAAGTTCTTTTCGAAACATAAAACTTCCGATACAGATCAAGACTAAGGAACAAGCAATAGCTGCCCATATTTTACGTTTTCTTATCGTTTGATTTCTGTTATTCGCAGTTCTTTTTAAAGGCTTCGTTCCTATATTATCTTCTAGTTTCATATCAAGAGCCTCCTTATGTTGGACAAATCTCTACGTAAACTACCAAATAATGATATATAATAACATATTTTTTGGAAGGATGTGTTTTCGTTACCCCATTTGTGTTAATGATGATATACTTTCTACATCAGTCATTACATAAGTGAACGTTAAGGAGACCAGACTAACATGTTTAAAAATAAAGCAAGCTACTGGACGTTCAGCGGTTTTTTCTATTTTTATTTCGTTTCGTTTTCATTTGCGATGTCTTTGTTTGGCATTTGGCTCAAGCAAGCAGCAGGACTAGACGGTGCGCAGACTGGAATTGTTTTTGCTATCAACTCAGTAGCCGCGCTTTGTATTCATCCGCTGTATGGTGTGCTGTCTGACAAACTGGGATTACGCAAGCATTTACTTTGGCTCATTATTGTTCTTCTATTATCTGCTGGCCCTTTTGTGGAATTTGTGTACTCCCCTTTATTGCAAAAAAATATTTGGCTAGGCGCACTCGTCGGAAGTCTGTACTTAGCCGCAACTTTTACTTCCGGTAATGCGGCTATTGAGACGTTTGTTGAAAAGATTGGTCGAAAAGATGGTTTTGAATACGGGCAGGCGAGAATGTTCGGTTCGTTAGGGTGGGCCACTGCTACTTTTTTCGCTGGGCAGACGTTTAACATAAGCGCAAATTTAAATTTTTGGATTTGCTCTATCGGTGCTATCATTTTAGGAATTTTGTTTTACTTCTCCCGAGTTGATTCTAATCAAGAACAGACTCCGCAAGCGAAGTCAGATGGCATTAAGCTAAGTGATATTACCGAACTTTTAAGGAATCGGAAATTTTGGGCTTTTGTGATGTATATCGTTGGAGTCACGTGTATCTTTACGATTTATGATCAGCAGTTCCCAGTTTATTTCTCTTCGTTATTTGAATCGCCAGAGATCGGTAACCGCATGTACGGCTATTTAAACTGTGTACAGGTGCTTGCTGAAGCAGGCTGCATGTTCATCGCTCCAATGATTGTGAGTAAAATTGGCTCTAAGAGAGGGTTGATTCTTGGCGGAGCGCTTATGTGCATACGGATTACGTGCTCAGGACTTGCCGAGGATCCATGGCTCGTGGCGGCGACTAAATTGATTCATTCATTTGAATTACCTGTTATGTTCATTTCCATTTTCAAATATATTGGCTATCACTTTAATAAACGGGTATCATCGACCATGTATTTAGTAGGCTACCAATTCAGCGGCACTTTAGCGTCAGTCGTACTTGCACCTGTAGTTGGTCAATTATATGACAGTATAGGGTTTTCTCGAACTTATTTAATGATGGGCGCATATGTGTTTGTCTTTACAGTGATTTCGGCTTGTACATTGTCAGGGACCCGCACGGAGCGGGATTTAAATGAAACAAGAGGTGTTCTGCATGTTGAGCATTAGAGAGGCGCAGCTGAATGATTTACCCGAGATGCTAGATATTTATAACGAAGCCATTAGAAATTTAGTGTCCACGTTTGACTTAGAAGAACAGACGCTAGAGCAGCGAACAGTATGGTTTCAGAAATACGGTGGTAAGTACCCGTTAATTGTCGCTGAGCTAGATTCTCAAATTGTTGGGTATTGCTGCCTGTCTTCATTCCGTGAGAAGCCAGCGTATTCGAGAACTGCTGAGCTGTCACTTTATATTGCTGATGGATATCGCGGACAAGGAATAGGTTCGACACTGCTTAAGGAAATCATCGACCGGGCTAAGCAGCTAAGTTATCATACAATCATTGCTGGTATTACAGGCGGCAATGAAGAAAGTGTTAAGCTCCATCTGAAATATGGTTTTGAATTCATCGGGACATTCAGAGAAGTAGGGTATAAATTCGGCGCATGGAGAGATGTAATGTTCTATCAATTATTGCTTGAATAGAAGAGTGTACATATGATGAAAAGAAGCTTGGCAGAAGCGCTGAGTTTCTTTTTTTTGTTGTCCTAATAAATTTCAAATTGGTTATGATTGACAATTTATAATTTGTTATATAAAATTAGAACGATATTCTTGTTATAAAAATTTATAACGAAAACGGTGAGCAAAATGAATTCTGTGAAATTAAGTATCGATTACGCACCTGCGTATGAATTAATCGTCAGTTTATATCAGTATGTTGATTCTCAGACATCTTCCGAGAAGCACATTCAAGATCATCGAAAATGGCGTGAGCAAGTTCGGGAGCGTCTATCTGAAGAGACTGCTGCATTACTGAACGATACTAGGTTAGAGGTATTGCATCGGTTAAGCCTGTTAATATGGCAATGTCCTGGTGATCGGTCGGTTTCAACTTTCATTCATTGGTTAAAGGGTCTTTCGCCTGGCGAAATTTATGATTGCATGATCCCTTGGATACAACACTTCAATGAAAATATGTCTGCGATGCAGGCGCATGTGACAGAGGTATTAACGAGATGGAACGATGAATATTTCGGTGAAATTGAAAGAGAGATAAGTCCTCAATTAGAAGAAAGTGCACGTTATGTTCAATCGCTTATTGATGAATTAACGAATGAGGAGATCATCGACCTTGTAACGATGGGTCTGGAAATTGTTCCAGAACCAGAGACGGAGCAAATCATTCTTGTTCCTCAGCATCATTCAGCACCGTTCAGTATTATCGACTATTATAAGGGGCTTATTGTCTGTCAATATCCTGTAAGCTCTGAGTCTAAGGATGAATTGGAGCCGCCAGCCAAGCTTCTTAGAGCTTTCAAGGCACTTGCGGATGCTAATAGGTTGAAAATTTTAAAATTAGTAGAACAAGAGCCGCAAACATTGAAATCGATAGCTGCCCATTTACAGCTGGCCAAGAGTAATGCGCATTATCATATCACCTCACTGCGTCTTTGCGGAATGATCAAGGCAAGGTATGGGAAGAGCGGAACAGAATATTATACAAAGCGTCATCTGACCTTTGAAGAAATTCCAGCATCTCTAAGAGCGTATATTGGAGGGGATAACCTCTAATGAAGACGTTTAATTCACTTCATCCTTTAGTCAGAGTTATATTAATCGGTTCACTATTAACAACGCTGTTTCGTTCATTCAGCTATCCGTTTCTTACGATTTACTTAACTGAACGAACGGAAATGTCCTTAACAACGATTGGTTTCGTTGTAGGTTTGGGTGCATTTTTTAGTACGATTGGCGGATTTGTTGGAGGAGCGTTCTCCGATCGGCTTGGACGAACACGCTTAATGCTTCTATCGCTTATATTTTCGAGTGTTGAGTTTTTTGGGATAGCCATCTTCAGTCATGTCGCAGTGATCGCTATGCTGTTCTCGATTGGAGGGTTTTTGGGATCGTTCTTCAGTCCTGTATCACGGGCGTTAACAGCGGACTTAACCCAGCCTGAACTGCGAATGAAAGTCCATTCGCTCCGTTATCTTGCCATTAATGTAGGTTATTGCGTTGGACCACTGCTAGGTTTATATCTGGGAGTTGTAGGGGGAAGCTTTTCGTTCTACTTATTAGGGATTGTATATTTGGCATATGCAGGTGTGCTGGCGGTATTGTTTAATCGTCTTGGACCATCTGCTGCGCTTTCACAGGAGGATCGTCAAAGAGAACAACGAATTTCTTTGAATGAAGCATTTTCAGTGCTTTGGAGAGATCGCTCTCTGCTCATGCTTGTTATTGGAGGGATTCTAACAACATCGGTTGAAGGACTGTGGTCTGTTTCTATGGCAGCTTACTTACCCGAAAAGTTCTCGAATGGGGAGCAGCTATTGGCAACTTTATTAACGATTAATTCGGTTACCGTGATCATTTCTCATTTCCTTCTTACCAAAACAATTGAGAAACGACACCCTTTTGCGCTCGTCCTCGTCGGCAGTTCGCTATTTGCTCTAGCTGAGTTGGGGTACGCGGCAGCAGGGACTCCTTGGCAATTTTCTATCATCATGGTTGTTTTTACGATCGGAGAAGTATTGATTGTTCCTGCGATGTATTCGATGTTAGATCGTATTGCGCCGCCGGCCATGATTGGAACGTATTTTGGTGCTTTTGCACTGATTGAATTTGGTAATTTTACTGGACCGTGGGTGTCTACTTATCTTCTCACAAACTGGGGAGGGCAGATGATGTTTGTAGTTCTTGCCTTCGTGTCAGCAAGCAGTATTGTGTTCTATAAATTAGGAAGTGCCCCTCAGCGTGTAACGGAAGTTTCATTATCTCATGAAAAAGGAGCTTGAGCTGGCTGAGCTAGAAGGCATCAAAGTTTATACACTTCGTCAGATGTGGACGGCCTATGAAGAAGCTAAGAATCCGTATCTATTTATAGGTTTTGCGAGTCTAACATTTGATCAGATTGAACAAGGAATTAAGAAATTAAGTGAAATTTGGTTTCGTTAATAGGTACCTTATTCGAACGGAGGAAAAGACATGAACATCCAGCTCGTAAGACATGCAACGCTATTGATTAGCTATAACGGAAAGAAGATTGTTGTAGATCCCATGTTAAGTCCTCAAGGCGCGATGGCCACAGTCGCGGGTGCTGCAAATTCTTACCCAAACCCAACAGTTAACTTGACAATCGATATCTCAGAATTGCTGAGGGCAGATGCTGTCCTGCTTACACATTCTCATCGGGATCATTTTGATGCGGTGGCAGCGACCCTGCTGCCGAAGGATATTTTATTTTACTGTCAACCAGAGGATGAGCTGCTTGTTCGTTCGCATGGTTTTCATAGGGTTGAGCCGGTTACACAGTCAGTAAAATTCGAGAATATTCAGATCATAAGAACGTCTGGACAGCATGGTTCAGGTGAACTTGGTCAGAAGATGGGGCCTGTATCAGGGTTCATTCTACAATCAGCTCATGAGCCAACTCTTTATATTGCCGGTGACACGATATGGTGTACAGAAGTGAAGGATGCCGTCTCCGAATATAAACCGGATGTGATCGTAGTATTTGCTGGTGCCGCGCAGTTCTTGGAAGGTGGACCTATTACGATGACACCGGAGCACATTAAGAAGGTTTGTAAGCATTCGGCAGATTCTAAGGTGATTGCGGCTCATATGGAGTCATGGAGTCATTGCTTATTGACAAGACAGGAATTGTTAACTTTTATAAGCGCAAACAATTTACAAGAACGAGTTATCGTTCCGGCAGATGGTGAAGTCATTCATTTCTAGGAGAGGGAAGAAGAAAAGATGGGGAATAGTCAGAAAGGTACATACATGGTTCTTATTTCAGCAGCAGGGTTCGGATTAATGGGGATATTTGCGAAATATGCATACAAGAACGGTGTAACGATCAGTACTTTATTGTCATATCGATTCTTAATTGCAGCATGTTTATTCTGGTTAACGGTTTTGTTGACTAAACAATGGTCTCGCCTAACAACGAAAGAGATGATTACGCTGATGGGTATGGGGGTTGGTGGATACGCCGTTATGGGTACCTTGCTGTTTACCTCTTTCTATTATATTTCACCTTCGCTGTCTGAAATATTGTTCTATTCTTACCCAGCGATGGTATGTATACTCTTACGATTCACCTCCCGTGAGCCGATTACAACTGGGAAAGTCACTGTCTTGATTTTCAGCTTTATCGGGATTCTGCTCGTTATGGGTTCGAGTTCGGTTAAGTCTAATTTGCTTGGCGAACTGTTAGCGTTCGGTTCTGCACTTGTATACTCGATATTTATTGTCATCAGTAATCGTCTGGTTAAACATATACCGCCATTGATTTGCTCATCTTACATTACGACTTCTGCTGGTATTTCTTTGCTGCTTTTGGGTCTTGTTAAAGGGGATATTCATTTTATAAGCGGTACAATAAGCTGGCTAACATTACTCGGCGTAACTGTATTCTCTACGTATATTGCCATTCAATTCTTTTTTGAAGGTGTAAAAAGAATTGGATCATCTCGTGCCGCCATTTTAAGTACATTCGAGCCAATCGTAACTCTATTTGCAAGCTTTCTTCTATTACATGACCGTCTCAGCGGAAAACAGTGGCTAGGAGTTTCCATCATTGTGGCGAGTCTACTATTGATGGAAATAAAACAAATCATACCACTGTGGACATATATTAGACGAAAAGTTGAATCTCATTAATGGATGAAATTCACTTTGTGGAAATATAAGGTTGATTTCGAGTTTCTACAGTATAATGATGGTATATGATGAGTTAGAGAAGAAGGAGAGTTGGACGATGAAGCTGCATGCGAGTGATACACTGCTTTTTATTGGAGACTCGATAACGGACTCTGGACGGGCAAGACCAGTTGGTGAAGGAGGATACGGCGCACTTGGTAACGGATATGTATCTCATGTAGATGCTCTCCTTAGAGCGGTATATCCTCAACTTGGAATAAGGGTGCTTAACACTGGTGTTAGCGGTGATACAGTCCGTCATCTTAAAGCGCGTTGGCAGAGCGATGTACTAGATTTGAATCCTGACTGGCTATCCATCATGATCGGCACCAATGACGTATGGAGACAATTTGATAGACCGCTTAATACGGATCAGCACATCTATTTGGATGAATATGAGAGACTACTTCGTGAGCTTATTTCGGTTGCACTGCCTCATTTAAAAGGACTCGTATTGATGTCGCCTTTTTACTTGGAGATGAACAGCGATGATCCTATGCGTGCAACGATGGATGTGTACAGAGGTGTTATGAAGAAAGTTGCCTATGAAGTGGGTGCGATCTTCGTCGATACTCAAGCAGCTTTTGATCAGTTTTCTGAGCATGTGTACCTATCCTCGTTATCGATGGGCTGGGATCGCGTACATCCAGATCAGCCTGGACATATGATATTAGCACGAGAGTTTCTTCGCAGTATTGACTTTTCTTGGAATGGTGAATAAACAGTAATATAGATACGTCTGTCTCATGGCAGGCGTCTTTTTTTCGTCAAAATCAGAGAATAAACGTGAAATAGGAAGATAGGAGAAGATTTGTGTCAATGTAAGCGCTTATTAATAGTGAATAGGTGAATATAAACCGCCATTTTACGCTTCGATGTTTCTTTACAGTCATTAGGGAATTGGAGTATGATTCAATTCGTGATTGATGCAGAAATTTGTATTGTATCTTAACATCCTTTAACCGCTGAATTCTGTTCACAGGAACGGGGAAACCAAAGAGACGAATCTTGCAGATGAAGTCTCGGGGGTGAATCACTTGTATTTATTAAAGTGTAGGGCTACTTTCGTGCCCGAATCCGTCAGCTAACCTCGTAAGCGTTAGAAAGAGGGAATTGTCGTGAGCTGCCAGCGAGTACGCCTCGGTAAGCCGCGGGAAGGTCCTACTTTCCTGCGGCTTTTTTCTGCCTGCTCGTAAATGTCAGCGAACATCAACCATACGTAAAAGAGTTATAGGGGCTGTACATTATAGTAAAACTTAAGCCCAATGGACAAGAAGAGGAGTAGGAAACATGGTCAGCAGGATTAAACGGCTATTAATTGGTCGTCCTATGAAGAGCACTGAAATTGAGGGGGAGAAGCTTAGTAAGCTTAAAGCGCTTGCGGTACTGTCATCAGATGCGCTTTCGTCTGTGGCATACGGTACAGAGCAAATTTTACTTGTATTAATGACTGCCGGTTTTGCAGCGCTATGGTATTCCATTCCGATATCCGTTGCTGTACTTGGACTTTTATTGATTTTAATATTATCATATCGCCAGACAATCTATGCTTATCCGACAGGCGGCGGGGCTTATATTGTTGCCAAAGATAATTTAGGGGTTTCAACTGGACTGCTTGCTGGCGGGTCACTTCTAGTCGACTATATTCTGACGGTTGCGGTTAGTTCTTCAGCGGGAACAGAAGCGATCACCTCGGCTTTCCCATCTTTACATGATCACCGTGTTCTGATCGCGGTATTGATGATTCTATTTCTGACAATCATGAATTTAAGAGGCATTACGGAAACTGCTTCCGTGCTTGCACTGCCTGTATATTTGTTTGTCATTTCCATTTTTGTACTCATTGTCTCAGGTATCATTAAATATGCAACAGGCGGCGTGCACGCTGAAGTGCATGAAATGAGCTCAGCCGTTTCGAACATCAGTTTATTTTTACTCTTAAAAGCTTTCAGTTCGGGGTGTTCTGCGCTCACTGGAGTTGAAGCCGTCTCGAACGCAATTCCTAACTTTAAAAAACCTGCCGAACGCAATGCGGCTGCTACTTTATTGATGATGGGTACCATTCTTGGTGTGATGTTTATCGGCATCAGCTTGCTCGCTTACTGGTACGGCATAGCACCTAATTCGCACGAAACGGTTGTTTCACAAATTGCAGAGACCACGTTTGGCAGAGGAGCGATCTATTATTTTATTCAAGGAGTAACGGCTCTCATTTTATTTCTGGCTGCTAACACCGCTTATTCTGCATTTCCTTTGCTTGCCTTCATGCTCGCTAAGGACAAATATATGCCGAATATGTTTATGGTTCGCGGCGACCGTTTAGGCTTCTCTAACGGGATTATTATTTTAGGTGTCTTATCGGCGCTGCTTGTGACCGTTTTTCATGGAAATACAGAGAATTTAATACCGCTTTACGCTGTTGGGGTGTTTATCCCGTTTACTCTGTCTCAGCTTGGTATGATGGTCCGTTGGATTAATCAGAAACCTAAGGGCTGGTTGTTCCGTTTTATGATTAACACAATCGGGATGCTTACAACCCTTTCCATTACATTGATTTTTATCTTTACGAAGTTCAGCCAAGTATGGATGGTATTTATTTTTCTGCCTATCGTCATTCTGATGTTTTTCAGAATAAATCGTCATTACTGCAACATCGCAGACCAACTTCGAATTAATATTGAGCAAGATAAACCTGTCATTAAAGGAAGTACGATCGTCGTGCCTGTTGCCGGTATTACTAGGGTGGTTATGCATTCGCTTAGCTACGCGAAGTCTCTGACAGATAATGTGGTTGCTGTGTATGTTGGATTTGATGATGAGAGTATTGAACGAATGGAGAAAAAATGGGAAGAATGGAATCCAGGGGTTCGTTTGATCACACTTCGTTCCAGCTATCGGAGTGTAATCAGGCCACTGATGAAGTTCATTGAAACGGTAGAATGGAAAACTTCCGAAACGGATCACATTACGATTCTCATTCCGCAGTTCATTACAAAGCATTGGTGGCACTATTTGCTTCACAATCAAACAAGCATTTTGCTTCGCGCATTTTTAATTACACAAAAAGATGTCGTCATCGCTACAGTCCCGTACCATCTTAAACGATAATAGGGAGAAACTTCCAGAATCTACTTTTCTTTTTGAAGAGGAGGCCGTATATGAACTCAAAATACTTAGCAGGGATTTCGTTAGCTATAATGGCTTCCGGCTTTATAGTCACTTTATTACTTCCGGAGTATCCAATTGTCTTTCTGTTAAAAGGCGGATTTGAAGCGGGCCTTGTCGGCGGAATTGCCGACTGGTTTGCCGTGACGGCACTGTTCCGTCATCCATTCGGGATTCCGATCCCGCATACTTCCTTGCTGCTTAGAAATCGCGACAAAATTGTCCAATCTGTCATTTCGGCGATGGAAAATGAGCTTCTAAACAAGCAAAGTATTGAAGACAAGCTAAGAAAAATGAATATATTTCAAATGATTTCATCTTTACTAACGAAGCTGCTGAGCAAGAAAAGAGTAAGATTAGGAATAATAGATCAGCTCATTCAGATCATTCTTCGATTACCCATTGAAAAGGCGATTCCGTCGATTCAATCTGGGCTCATATCATATACACGCGAAGTTGACTTGAAGCCTGCAGCTGAGCTCGCCATGACGAATTTGATGAATAAAGGATATGACGAAAAGGCTCTAGATTACGTCCTTAATGAAGCTTCCAAGTGGGCAGAACGGCCAGATACTCAGGTGCTGTTAAGTCAATTTGCGAGTGACAAACTGTCCGAGCTCAAGATGGGCGGCTTTATGGGATTCGCTGTTCAGGCATTTGTCGGATTCATGAATGATGAGAAGCTAGGTGCCATGCTCCAAAATATACTGCTTTCCGGAATTGACAGCTTACGTGAGAAAGAAAACACCTACCGCGAAACAATACTTCGGGAAATCCGTATTCAGCTGTTCCAACTAGCGGACGATGATGCACGTTTGACACAGTTGAAAGAATGGATTGCAAGCGTATTGGAAGGGGATAAAGCCGAAGAGTTTCTGCACTCACGGATCGCAGAGTTTCGTCATCTCTTGATCTCCAAGCTGGAGGAACAACGAGAAAATGGAGGCAAAGCGGTATTTTCAACCTATCGCTATATCGTTCGAAAATTAAATGAAGAACCAGAATGGATTGCAAAATGGGAAAACCAATTTCTCTCCTACCTGATTCGATTCGTAGAGAATAACCATTACCGAATTGGCCAATTAGTCAAAGAAAATGTGGACAAGATGGACGATCAATCACTTATTCGCATGTTCGAAGAGAAAGTAGGAAAGGACCTGCAGTGGATCCGAGTCAATGGTGCAATATGCGGTTTTGGCGTAGGGATCATTCTTACTTTGATTCAGTTATTGTAATATTGAAGAGAAAACCGACATTCTTATCGAGTGTCGTTTTTTTTATTAAATCAGGTTCTCATCCTTTGTCTTGCTCAGCTACTCTTGATTTCCGATAAGTTTCGATTTGTAATTCAAATTAAATAGTTGCCAAAAGAAATTTATTATGATAACGTATACATGTAACCGGTTACACAAAGAGGTGAATCGAAAAGAATGGTCACGATTAAAGATGTTGCCAATATGGCCGGCGTTTCTGTAGCGACAGTCTCACGGGTTATCAATGAAACCGGCTACGTCCATGCGGATACACGTAAGAAGGTGGAATCTGCTGTACAGCAATTGAATTTTAAGCCAAATGAAGTTGCGCGATCCCTTTACAAACGAAAATCTAGATTAATCGGACTTCTGCTGCCTGACATTACAAATCCTTATTTTCCGCAATTGGCGCGCGGGGTAGAGGACCGGATGCAGGAGAACGATTTTCGATTAATTTTTGGAAATAGTGACGAGAACAAACAGAAGGAAATGGATTACATCCAGACATTTATTCAAAATAATGTCGTAGGTGTTATCTCATCTACAAACTATCCTGATACGGATACTTACTTGAAGCTGAAAATTCCAGTGGTGTTTCTGGACCGGACGCTCGGCGACAGTCCTTCCGTCTATTCAGACGGTAGAGAAGGCGGGCGCTTGGCAGCACAAGAAATGTTAGCTCGCGGAAGCAAGCGAATTACAATCATGCAGGGACCTGCGCATATCAGGCCTGCACAAGATCGATTTCAGGGAGCGATAGAAGTTCTTGAAGAATCGGGACTTCCATACCATATCATCCGTACCTCTTCATTTTCTTTTCACGATGCAGAGTCGTCGGCAAAGGAATTGTTCCATAAATATGCGGGTACAGACGGGATTATCGCAAGTAATGATATTGCAGCTACAGCCGTATTGCATGAGGCCCTTAGATTAGGGCTAAAGGTGCCGGATGAGGTGCAGATTATTGGATTTGATGATATTCCACTAAGCAGACTATTGTCTCCGTCTTTATCTACTATTCGTCAACCGTCCTATGAAATGGGACGTGAAGCGGCAAACTTACTTATTCAGCTCATAGAACAAACGAATGTAGCAAACAAAAATATCCAATTTCCTGTTCAATTCGTAGAACGGGATACGACAAGAAAGGTGGATTAGCATGGTGAAAATATGTGTGATAGGAAGCTGTTCAATGGACTTGGTTGTAACTGCTGCTACACGCCCGGGAGCTGGTGAAACAGTTCTTGGAGAGAGCTTCAAAACCGTACCAGGAGGTAAGGGAGCAAATCAGGCAGTTGCTGCAGCTCGTCTAGGAGCTGAAGTAACGATGATCGGCCGTGTAGGAGATGATCACTTTGGAACAACCATTTTAAATAATCTTAAAGCAAATAACATTATTACAGACTATGTGGAACCGGTTACAGGCATGGAGAGCGGAACAGCTCATATTGTATTGGCTGAAGGAGATAACAGTATTGTCGTTGTTAAATCGGCGAATAATGAAGTAACTCCGGCCTATATTGATAAAGCTCTGGATGTAATAAGAGACTCGAATATCGTGCTGATTCAACAGGAAATCCCTGAAGAAACAGTAGCCCATGTTAGTGAAATCTGTGCAAATTTGGGTGTTCCACTGCTGCTCAACCCAGCGCCTGCCCGTTATATCAAGGATACAATTATTGCGAATGCTGCTTATTTTACTCCAAACGAACATGAGGCTGCTATCCTCTTTAACGGAATGCCTTTGTCACAAGCGCTGCGTAAGTACCCGAACAAACTGATCGTTACTGAAGGCAGTAAGGGTGTCCGTTATTATGATGGTCAACAGGAAGTTGTTGTCCCTACCTATAAAGTTGAAGCTGTGGATACCACGGGTGCGGGGGATACGTTTAATGCAGCCTTTGCAGTCGCTATTGCTGAAGGTATGGCGCTCCAGGATAGCTTGAAGTTTGCCAACCGCGCGGCTTCACTGTCCGTCATGAAATTTGGAGCACAGGGCGGAATGCCAACACGTCAGGAAGTGGAGGAGAACCTTTAACATGAAAAAACAAGGGATTTTGAATAGCCATATTTCCAAAATATTAGCCGATCTAGGGCACACTGATTATTTGGTCGTTTGTGACGTGGGACTACCCATTCCGGCTGGTGTTCCTAAGATTGATCTAGCGCTTAAACTGGGTGTTCCAAGCTTTCAAGATGTCGTCAATCTTATAGCGGAAGACATGGTGATTGAGAAAGTAATTGTGGCTGAAGAGATGAAAACGGAGAATAAAGAGGCTTTACAATATATGCAAGAAACATTTTCTGAAACTATTATTGAAAGCGTTACCCATGAACAACTAAAAAAACTGTCCCACAATGCTAAAGCTGTTATTCGAACAGGCGAAGCTAAACCTTACTCAAACTGCATTTTACAAGCAGGCGTCCATTTTGGCTGAAAAGGAGGACCACCATGCAAATTCAAATGAAAAACATTCACAAGGCCTTTGGCACGAACCAAGTCTTGACAGGTGTGGATTTTGATCTCCGTGACGGAGAGGTTCACGCCTTGATGGGAGAGAACGGCGCAGGCAAATCTACGCTAATGAATATTCTTGTTGGGTTGCATCCACTCGATAAGGGTTCGATTAAGATAAAAGGTCAGGAAACTTATTTTAAGAGCCCCAGAGAGGCTGAACAAAATGGGATTGCCTTTATTCACCAAGAGCTTAATATATGGCCAGAAATGACCGTGCTGGAAAACTTGTTCATCGGTAAGGAAATGACGACCAAATTGGGCTTGTTGAACTTGAAAGAAATGAAAGCGTTAGCAATGGAGCAATTCAGAAAATTGTCCGTTATGATTTCTTTAAATCGAATTGCAGGCGAATGTTCAGTCGGTGAACAGCAGATGATTGAGATCGCCAAGGCACTCATGACGGACTCCAAAGTCATTATCATGGACGAGCCTACAGCCGCTTTAACAGAAAGAGAAATTCAGAAACTGTTCGAAGTGATTGCCTCCCTCAAAAGGGAAGGTGTATCCATCATCTATATTTCTCACCGGATGGAGGAGATTTTCACCATCTGTGATCGAATTACTGTCATGCGGGATGGAAAGACCGTTGATACAAAAGAGATTCCCGATACCAATTTTGATGAAGTCGTGAGAAAGATGGTAGGCAGAGAATTGACCGAACGTTATCCGCTACGTAATCCTAAACCAGGGAAAGTGGCGCTTGAAGTAAAGAACGCTTCACATAAGGGTCATTTCCAGAATATCAGCTTCGCTGTTCGATCAGGGGAGATCCTAGGCTTCTCTGGCCTGATGGGATCAGGACGTACCGAAATTATGAGAGCCATCTTCGGGCTAGATTCCCTTGATGACGGCGAAATATGGGTAAATGGCAAGAAGGTGAACATCCGTACACCTAACGATGCGATCAAACTAGGGATTGGATTTATTACGGAAGATCGGAAGGATGAAGGCTTAATTCTTGATTTTTCCATTCGTGAGAATATGGCTCTAACGAACCTTCACAGCTTCGCTCCCAAAGGGATTATCTCTGAGAAGAAAGAAAAAGAGTTCGTTGATCTGTTAATCAAGCGGTTGAAGATCAAAACACAGTCTGGAGAAACGGCGGCAGGTAATTTATCTGGGGGAAATCAACAAAAGGTAGTTATTGCTAAATGGGTAGGGACTGGTCCCAAAGTACTCATTCTTGATGAACCTACCCGTGGCGTGGATGTCGGGGCTAAGCGGGAAATCTATGAACTGATGAATGAGCTGACAGACCGCGGAGTTGCTATTATTATGATCTCTTCAGAGCTGCCAGAGGTTCTTGGTATGAGTGACCGAATTATTGTCATTCATGAAGGCAAGATCAGCGGTGAACTCAGCAGAGAAGAAGCTAATCAAGAAAAAATTATGACATTAGCTACAGGAGGTCAGTAAGATGACAACAATGAACGAAGCAAAGACAGATAAAGGCTTTCATTTATCACAATTCACTCAAAAGTTGGGTCCGCTGTTGGGTTTAATTATTTTGATCATCATCGTTTCGATTTTAAATCCAAGTTTCTTGGAACCGCTTAATATTCTAAATCTGCTCCGTCAAGTTTCAATCAATGCGTTAATTGCCTTTGGGATGACCTTTGTAATTTTAACTGGAGGAATTGATTTATCCGTTGGCTCCATCCTTGCATTATCCAGTGCTTTTATAGCAAATATGATGGTTGCTGGTTTCAATCCGATCTTCGCCATCCTTGTCGGTTGTTTACTGGGAGGAGTCATGGGGATGGTTAATGGTCTTATGATTACAAAAGGAAAAATGGCTCCTTTTATCGCTACACTAGCCACAATGACAATATTCAGAGGATTGACGCTGATCTATACGAACGGTAATCCAATTACAGGATTGGGAGACAGTCTGTTGTTCCAATTATTCGGCCGTGGATACGAACTTGGAATTCCTGTTCCGGCGATCACCATGGTCATTACCTTCATCGTGCTGTGGATCATCTTGCACAAAACACCTTTTGGCCGCAAAACGTATGCTATTGGCGGTAATGAAAAAGCATCCAAAATTTCTGGTATTAGAGTATCTCGTGTCAAAATTTTAATTTACTCCTTAACAGGCGTTCTATCTGCCTTGGCTGGTGCAATTCTGACTTCTCGTCTTAACTCAGCCCAACCAACAGCAGGGACATCCTATGAATTAGACGCCATCGCTGCCGTTGTACTGGGTGGGACAAGCTTATCTGGAGGACGAGGTCGTATCGTAGGTACTTTAATTGGTGCCTTAATTATTGGAACACTGAACAATGGACTTAATTTGCTAGGAGTATCTTCTTTCTACCAAATGGTTGTAAAAGGGATCGTTATTCTCATTGCTGTGTTAATAGATCGTAAGAAAACCGCCTAAGAGGGGATGACTAACATGAAAAAGATCTCACTTATTCTAGTATGTATACTAATGATAGTGATAACCGGCTGTTCTATGGAACCGCCACAATGGGCTAAACCTAATGCCAACGGTAACCACAAGCAAATCAAGATCGGATTATCGATCTCTACACTGAATAACCCCTTCTTCGTTTCTTTACGAGATGGAGTAGTTAAGGAAGCCCAAAAACAAGGAATGCAAGTGATCGTAGTTGATGCACAGAACGATTCCGCTAAACAAAGCAACGATGTGGATGATTTGATTCAGAAGGGCGTAAACGTACTGTTAATCAACCCTACAGACTCCTCTGCGATCTCGACAGTTGTACAGACCGCTAACAATATCGGCATTCCAGTCATTACATTAGACCGTTCTTCAGACAAAGGTGATGTTAAAGCACTGGTTGCCTCGGATAATGTCAAAGGCGGGAAGATGGCTGCTCAATATATCGTGGATAAAGTGGGGAAAAATGCGAAAGTAATAGAGCTCGAAGGGGTACCAGGAGCATCCGCTACTCGTGAACGGGGCAAAGGATTCCATGAGATCGCAGACAAAGAGCTTAAGGTGATTGCGAAGCAGTCTGCTCATTTTGACCGAACTGAGGGTTTGAACGTGATGGAGAACCTTTTGCAAAGTAATCCGGATGTACAGGCTGTATTTGCTCATAATGACGAAATGGCGTTAGGAGCGATTCAAGCGATTCAAAGCGCAGGTAAAGACATTCCGGTAATCGGCTTCGATGGTAATCCAGATGCGCTAAAATCCATCAAAGCTGGGAATCTAACGGCAACGATCGCGCAACAACCTCTGTTGATAGGACAGATGGCTGTCCAAGCAGCTAAAGATGTACTTTCAGGCAAGACCGTTCCGAAATCGATTCCCGCACCGCTTAAACTGGTAACTAAAGAGTAAGATTTTAGAGTTTTTTAGTATATGAAAAAGGGAAGAGAAAACCGACATTCTATTGAATGTCGGTTTTATTTGCATCTGTATCCTTTGAGTCTTCAGACTCCACGTAGTGTTTGAGTGCGGCCATTTTATTTTCCCAGAATCGCTCGTAATAAGAGAGCCAGCGCTTCAGTTCGAGCAGCGGTTCTGGGTCAAGACGATATCTAGTTTCGCGGCCGACTTTCCGCTCTTTGACGAGTCCTGCATCCGCCAAAATATGCAGATGTTTGGATACCGCTGTCCTGCTCATCGGAAAGTGTCCGCTAATGGCCGTCACAGGCATTTCCCGATCTCCAAGCAGACTTAGCAGTTTACGGCGCGTCGGATCGGCGATCGCTTGAAAGACATCATGTTTCGAAGACGGCGATGGAGCACCCATTACTTACGCCCCTAAATATTCGCCAAGTTTCTTTTTGAGCCCAGCCCAGCCATGATCCATACGATCGCGAACAATGGTGTGAGTTTCTCCGAATTCGGTAACTTTGTTTACATCCCAGCCGGAATGAATAACCGTAAACTGTGTTTTACCATTCAGATCAACTAATTCAAAAGTAAGAGTCCAGTCCTTGCCCCATTTAAAAGAGAGGCGATTCGGAGGATCGATTTCCGTTACTTTGCATGGGGACATGCCGTATGGACCTGCATTTAAATGAAACTCATAACCTAATACAGGCTGAAAATCATTTGGCATAAACCATGCTGCAATTCCTTCTGATGTAGCAACTGCTTCCCATACTTTCTGAATAGGAGCGTTAAATACCTCGGTCTGACGGATGTCAGGAAGCGTATTTTGAATATTGTTTTCCATTGCTGTAACCTCCACTTAGGTCTATTATTCTGCGAATTGTATTTTTTAAAACGAAACCGTTTAGTTTCGCATTGATTATATGACACCATTTGGTTTCATGTCAAACCAAAAATAAACAATTGAGGAAAAAGATATTGAAATGAAAGCGCTTATATAGTATATTCAAAACATAAAAACGTTTTTATAAAAGGAAGACGGCATATGGCAAAGGTAACGATCAAAGATGTAGCAAGGGAGGCGGGTGTATCTATCTCGACTGTCTCTAATGCACTAAATGATGTGGATGTGTTAAATCCAGAGACCAAATCGCATGTTCTGAATGTAGCGAAGCGTTTGAATTATGTTCCGAACCTGAACGGCAAACTGCTTAAATCAGGCAAGTCAAAGATGCTGGGCTTCTTCACTACGAGTGTGTCGGGTCCGTATTTCTATACTCTGGTAGAGACGATGTCGCGTGAATGCGATCGCCATGGATACGGGCTGAACATTTTTGTAACGAAGGACAAGCAGGTGATCATGAGCAACATTTTGGGCGGACGGGTTGACGGTGTCATTATTTATGAAGAATTGGGGATCGACGACATGGATATTGCCTTAATCGAAAAAAACAAAATCAAGTCAGTATTCCTTGATCGCGAGATACAGAATGAAACCATGGGAAGCATTATCTTCGATTCCTATGTCGACGCCTACGAAGCGACGAAATACTTGATTAGTCTTGGCCACAAGAAAATCGCATATATTTCGGGCGTAGAGACGATGTTTGACAGCGAACAGCGGAAAGCCGGTTATCTGGCAGCGCTACATGACTATGGTCTTACCGCGGATGAGGGTTACATTCTTCAAGGTTATTTTGAAGAAGAAGGCTCATATAACGCGGTGAAATCGTTCGTGAACATACACTCGGGCAAGCTGCCTGACGCTTTCCTGGCAGGTAATGACTTGAGCGCCATCGGCGCCATGCGTGCTCTCAAATCGTTGGGCTACGAAATCCCACGGGATGTGAGTGTGGTCGGCTTTGACGATATTGACATTGCCCAGTATTTCTCGCCTCCGCTGACAACGGTGCGCAATCAGATTGCAAGGCAGGGCATGCTTGTAGTGAATCATTTGATTCGAATGATTCAGAAGAAGGAGCAGGGCAGACATGAGAAGCTGCAAGGCGAACTCATTGTTCGTAATTCCAGTCAGATCAAGATGGTACGGGATTGAACACTCTAACAGGGCACTCCGCATTCCCACTTTAGTAAAATAAACAGCGATTACAAAGTATCGTTCCGCATGATGTCTAAACCAGATACATCCAAGGTAGATTACCATTTGCTTTTATAGCAGCTGGAATTAAATAAATGCAGAATGCTGATTAAAAAAGGCATTAATTTTTGCTCGAAAATAAAAACGTTTTTATTATTTCGGGCACTTCTTAAGGGGGAGTGAAGTACATGAATAAACCGGTTGCGGTTCCATCGGCTGAAGGTTCTACCGGGATTCTCAAGCCACCTGGCAAGAAACCCGCAGGGCAGCGCGTAAAGGAGTTTTGTGTGGATTTTGTAAAGCAGTGGGAGCTTCAATCTATGATCCTTCCAGGAATTCTTTTCATGATTATTTTCAACTTTATCCCTATTTACGGACTGACGATTGCATTCAAGAGCTACACGGTGATTGATACGATTGACAGTGCGCCTTGGGTGGGTTTCGACAACTTTCGGATTATTTTGACAGATCATTACTTTTGGGATTCCGTTGTGAATACACTCGGGATCAGCTTTCTGAAGCTGGCGATCGGGTTTTTCGTTCCGATTATACTGGCTATTATGATCTATGAGTTAAGCGGCAGCAGGTTCAAAAAATTCGTGCAGACCGTATCATATCTACCTCACTTTTTGTCCTGGATCGTACTCGGCGGCATGCTCATTACTTGGGTTTCCACGACAGGCTTGTTTAATGAGGTATTGCTGTCACTCGGATTGATATCTAAGCCGCAGAACATTTTGCTCGATCCGGATAAATATTGGTGGATTGCCGTTCTGTCGGATATATGGAAGGAAGCAGGTTGGGGGACGATTCTGTATCTGGCTGTCATGTCTAAAATTGATCCTACTTACTACGAAGCTGCCAAGATTGACGGTGCAAACCGGCTTCGTCAGATCTGGAACATTACCATTCCGAACATGAAGATGATCATTAGCTTGAACTTGATTCTTACGGTGAGCGGACTGCTCGGCTCCAATCTCGATCAGACACTGGTCCTGATGAACTCGCAGAACCGCGAAACAGCAGAAGTCATCAACTCTTATGTGTACCGTATGGGGATGACGCAGGGTGACTTCTCCTATGCCACTACAGTGGGACTCGGCGTATCCATCGTATCTGTGATTTTGCTAGTGACAGCAAATAAAATAACGAGCAAGCTGAATGATAATCAATCCGTTTTATAGGCTTTTGTTGCGTAAATCCAGTAAGCATATAAATCGAAACATGCAAAATGCCAGGTTCAAAGAAGGAGGTCAATTCCGTGAATTCGAAGGCAGTTAAAGGAGATATCGACAGTCGAATCTTTAATGTGGTCAACATTACGCTGCTCATCATTACGATGATTGTGATCATTGTTCCGCTGTGGAACGTGATTATTTCATCCTTTGCTTCAAGTAAGGCTTTGGCGCAAGGAGGGTACATGTTCTGGCCGTCGGATCTGTCCCTGGAGAACTATCAGGCCGTGTTCAGAGACTCTTCGATTTGGCAGGCATTTTTTATCTCGATATCCAAAACGGTGCTTGGTGTTGTCACTCACGTATTTTTTTGCGCAATGGTGGCGTATGGTCTTAGCAAAAAATACGTGCGCGGCCGCAAGCTGTATGTGTCGCTCGGCGTGATCACGATGTTTTTCTCCGGCGGCATGATTCCTACATACTTGTTAATCAAGGACCTCGGTCTCTTGGACAGCTTCTGGGTGTACATCATTCCGGCACTGCTCAGTTACTACGATGTGGTCATTCTCATGAACTTCTTCCGCTCCGTACCGGAAGCACTTGAGGAATCAGCTAAGATCGACGGTGCAGGTGATTGGAAAACATTTACAAAAATTTTCATTCCGCTGTCCATGCCGGCAATGGCGACTATTGCCCTTTTTAACGGAGTGAATCAGTGGAATGACTTTATGACGACCAAGCTCTATATAACGAACGAAGCTCTGTATCCCTTGCAGATGAAGCTGTATGAAATCATAGTGCAGTCACAGACCCAATCCATGCAAAATGTTGCGGGATCGGTTGTGATCGAAACAGCCACCAAAGGGGTACAGCTCGCAACCATCGTCATTACCACTCTGCCGATCATCATCATCTATCCGCTGCTGCAGCGGTATTTCATCTCGGGCATGATGCTGGGTGCGGTAAAAGAGTAGAAGGCAACACGGGAAACACCACATAGATTCAAGCAGGCTTCGCAAGTGTAGTAAGCGCTTTATATCCAAAAGGAGGGTAAGCAAATGTCAAAAAGAAAAAACGTTTTTGGCAAAAAAGGATTCACCCTGATCGCTGTGATGATGACGGTTATGCTGCTGGTTAGTGCGTGCAGCGGCGGAGGCTCAGGAAAAAAAGGGGAGAACTTGGAATCAATCCAAGGCCGCTACACACCTGATGCCAATACACCTGCGTGGAAGCTGGATAAAAAAGAAGAGACTACGAAGCTGACTTGGTATGTGAATGCAGACTGGTGGAACACCGATTTCGGCAATGATGTCGTGACCAAGAAGATTAAACAGGACCTTAACATTGACATCAAATTCATTACCGGTGACGATACCAAGCTGAATACATTCTTCGCGGGCGGCGATATGCCGGATCTGATTACAACCTTTGGCATTAACTCCCCTGTGGTGCAAAAAGCATCGTCATGGGCGCTCCCTCTAGACGATCTGGCTGCAAAATACGATCCGTACTTTAACAAAGTTGCTGCACAGGATACCCTCAACTGGTTCAAGCTCGCTGACGGTAAAACCTACGGTTATCCCAACTACTCCAATACGAAGCAAGACTATGATAAAGGAACCATTCCTGCCAAAACTGCATTCATCATCCGTAAGGACGTGTATGAAGCTCTTGGAAGACCTAGCATGAGTACGCCGGAGGAGTTCCGTTCTGTCATGAAAGACATAAAAGCGAAATTTCCTGAAATGATTCCATTCGGATTCAACTCCATTGGTGAAGGTACAGGGTCTCTCGGCGATGTGCTTCAGGATTTCATCGGAGTACCGCTTGAGGATCAGAACGGCGGTTTTTACAACCGCAACCTGGACGAGGACTACCTGACCTGGCTCAAAACGCTGAATCTGGTACATCGTGACGGCAACATCAGCGATGACAGCTTTGCCGATAACGGAACAGCCTTTGAGGAAAAGGTGAAATCCGGTAAATATGCTACTATTCTGCTCGATGGTACCCCGCAGCAAGGTGGTAACCTGCAGATGTTTATGTCTGCAAATCCCGGCAAAGAGTACATTGCGATTGACGGTCCGAAGAGCACGGTAGGCAACAAACCGAAACTGAACCAGTCTGGCATTTCTGGCTGGATGATCACATTCATCACCAAAAAGAATGTAGATCCCGCCAAATCGATACAGCTGTACACATACTTGCTGAGCGAAGAGGGACAAATGCTAATGAACTACGGGATTGAAGGCGAAACTTACGTGAAAAACGCAGACGGTAAAGTTCAATTCACACCGGAAGTCAAAGATCTTCAGCAGAACAATGCAGATAAGTTCAAGAAAGATTACCGCATGGGCGAATTTATGTTCTTCGGTCATGACAGACACAAAGCACTTAGTAATGACGCATTCCCTGAATCCATCAAGCAAATGCAAGAGTGGGGGAAAGGCAAGCTGGTACCGCACTTCATTCTGGAAAATATTGATCCAAATCAAGGAACGCCGGAAGCACGAGCACTTTCCGCAATCAACACCAAGTGGAACAGCTCTATGGTCAGCATGATCCGCGCGAAAGACGATGCGCAGTTCGAGGCTGTGCTGAATGATTACAAGAAATTCTTGCAAGACAACAACTGGGATAATATCGTAAAAATCCGCAGCGATAAAATGAAGGCCAATAAGGAAAAGCTCGGTTTGTAAACGGGATATGGAGGGAACATCATGTCTAACTTAACGATCTATGAATCTAACGGAGAACATTCCTTGTTCGTGAAAAAAACAAAAGATCAGCTTGCAAAGGCTGACGCGCAGGCTAAGGTGCATACGATCATCATAGATGATAGTGTGCAATATCAGGAAATGGACGGATTTGGGGCATCCTTTACCGATTCTGCCGCGTATCTAATCCATCAGGTGCTGTCACCGGAGCAGCGGGTGGAGCTGATGTCGAAGCTCTTTAATGCCGAGGAAGGAATCGGCCTGTCCGTCATCAGAAATCCGATGGGGGCCTCTGACTATGCCCGCGATTTCTACAGCTACAATGATCTACCTGAAGGGGAAACCGATCCGCTGCTCCAAAAATTCTCTATCTCACACGATGAGGAGGATATTATTCCTCTCTTGAAAGAGGCGGTGAAGCTGAACCCGCACCTGAAGCTGATGGGCTCCCCGTGGAGCCCTCCAGGGTGGATGAAAACGAGCGGCTCCATGATCGGGGGAGAGCTGATTAAGGAATATTATCCGGTGTATGCCGACTATTTTGTACGCTATATCGAGGCTTATGCACAGCATGAGCTTCCGGTATATGCGATTACGCCGCAGAATGAGGCCCTGTATTCACCGGGTCATTATCCGGGCATGATTTTCCCTGCGAAGGATCAGAGCCGGTTCATTAAGGATCACCTGAAACCAAAATTTGACAAGCACGGCATAGAGACCAAAATTCTTTGCTATGATCACAACTGGGACATGTCGGAATATCCTTTGACTGTCCTTGAGCAGGCGCAGGATGCCGTCGACGGCGTAGCCTGGCACTGGTATGGAGGCCATCCTTCTGCACAGAGTGAAGTATTCAAGGCATTCCCTGACAAAGAGGTACACTTTACGGAAGGGTCCGGCGGCGAATGGATTCCGCCGTTCGAGCAGGCCTTCTCGAATGTGATGCGCACGGGAATCGAGATTTTGCGCAATTACAGTAAATCTTTTGTGCTGTGGAACATGGCGCTGGATGAGAAGAACGGTCCGACCGTTCCGGGTTTTGGCAACAGTACCTGCCGCGGTGTAGTTACGGTTAATCAGGAGACGCGTGAGCTAACATATACCTTGGACTACTATGCTCTGGCGCATTTCAGCAAGCACATTCGTCCGAAGGCGGTGCGCATTGGCTCGAACAGTGATGAGGCCGTCCGCTCCGTGGCCTTCAAGAACACCGACGGTTCCCTTGCGGTTGTCCTGTTCAACGACAGCAGAGAGGCAAAGGGCGTAGAAGTAAAGCTGCCATCGTCGGAAGCCGTGAGCTTCAGTATGGAAGCGAAGAGTGCGATAACACTTGCTTTATATTTAGCAGTTGAAGAATAGCGATGGATAAAACCGGCAAGTCTCGAACCTGAAGGGAAGTAGTCTCGATCTCAATCCTGCATTTCCCTCGGTCCCAGACACGCCGGTTTTGTTGTTTGTATTGCCCTGCCTGAAGGCAAAATTAAATCCGACTTCGAAATGCTCGTCAAAAACTATACTCTAGGTATAGTATCATCGGCTGTCTGCCTACGCTGGCACCGTACTCCGGCATCGGTCCGCTAGTCAGGGCATAACTTATTAGCCCAAAAATGTGCCATAAAGCAAATATGCGTTGAGCACAACGATAATCGAAGCAATGACCCAAGAGATTGAAGAGAGCCATGTAGGAGCTGTAAACTCACCCATCTTTTTACGGTCGGAAGTGAATTTGACGAGCGGAATAACGGCGAATGGCAATTGCAGAGACAGGATAACCTGGCTCAAGATTAACAATTCACCGGTTCCTTGTTCCCCATAAATCGCAGTTACAATAACGGCTGGAATAATCGCAATTAGCCGAGTAACGAGTCTTCTTAGCCAAGGCTTCATTCGAATATTAAGGAAGCCTTCCATCACAATTTGCCCGGCTAACGTTCCTGTTAAGGTAGAGCTTTGTCCTGAGGCTAGTAAAGCAATGCCAAACATGACACTGGCCATACTTGTACCCAGAATAGGCGTCAGTAATTGATAGGCGTCTTGAATTCCTGCCACATCTGTATGCCCTGTAGAATGAAAGGCCGCAGCTGATAAAATTAAAATTGCTGAATTAATAAACAGGGCAAGCGTTAGCGCAATTGTAGAATCAAGCGTTGCGAATTTGATGGCTGAGCGTTTATCTGCGGATGTATCCTCATATTTTCGCGTTTGAACGATCGAGGAATGCAAGTATAAGTTATGCGGCATGACTGTTGCGCCAAGAATCCCTAAGGCAATGTATAACATCTCTGGATTCTTAATAATTTCAGCCTTCGGTACAAATCCACCGAGTATACCGCCCATATCAGGTTTAGACAGAAACATCTCTACACCGAAGGCTACGAAAATTGTACCGATGAGTGATATGACAAGAGCTTCAATATAACGGAATCCTTTGTTTTGCAGTAATAGAACTAAGATGACATCGAGTGATGTAATAAGAACTCCGTACAGCAATGGTATTCCAAAAAGTAAATTTATAGCAATTGCCGACCCGATTACTTCAGCTAAATCACAAGCAGCAATAGCCAGTTCGCATAAAATCCATAGAGTAAAGTTTACAGGCTTATTATAGTGGTCACGACACGCTTGTGCGAGATCTCTGCCTGTAGCAATGCCAAGTCTAGCGGCTAGCGATTGCAGTAATATAGCCATTATATTTGATATAAGAATGACAGACAGCAAAGTATAGTTAAACGTCGCACCGCCTGCAATGTCAGTTGCCCAGTTTCCAGGGTCCATATAACCTACTGCAACTAAATATCCTGGCCCTGCAAAGGCAAGGAATTTACGGAATATACTTCCCTTCTTAGGAACATGAAGCGATTTATGAACTTCAGGCAAGCTTGGAGCGGTTCTTTCTTTTCTAAAACCGGAATTTGTAGATGTTAAAGTTGATGATTTTTGAATATCAGTTTTCATACGAACACCTTCTTTCATCTAACCAATAGTGTTTCTCTAAGGCAACTTTTATAGTAAAAAAAGACAATCACTATACTAGTTACCTGATCTCTAAAATCTATCATAAAACAAATTTTGTTTTATTACAACAAAAAAGTTTACCTAGTGCAAAAAATATAAAAAACAAGAAGAAGAGGGCGCTCCACTCGAGTATTTACGTCATGGATACCCTCTTCTGTTAATTACTTAAAATCCTTTATACTGCGGTTCTTCGTTTTCTAGTTGTTGAACGCGGCTTTCAACTTGTTGAACGATGGATTGCGTTTGCTGAGCAGCGTTTGTAAATAGATTTTTCGCTTGTTGGTTTTGTGTGCCCAGAGCGAATTGTTCTAAGCTTGCTTGTGCGCTTTTCAGTGAAGCTAAGCAAGTTTTGACATCAGATGCAATTGTCATGACAAGATCACCTCCTCGTGAATTTCACATGAGATATTTTGGCCTGAAATTTTCTAATCATTCAGCAAGTTCACAAGAAAAAATAACCAATTATCCTAATATTTCATGTCATAAAAACATTCCATAAGTAAATAATTTTGGTGTTCACTGTTGATGTTAAGAGGAGGTTATGGAATGCCACAAATGTCACAAATGCCAGAATGGATAGAAGTCATTGTTCGAACTTTAGGGGCTATCATTGGTCTATTTGCGTTAACAAGGCTCTTAGGTAAGAGACAAATATCTCAATTATCTTTCTTTGAATACATTACAGGGATTACCATTGGCGATTTGGCAGCTTACATATCAATGGACCTTAAAAACGATTGGTACCTCGGTTTGATCTCGTTAGCTGTCTGGGTTCTCGTATCGCTGGGTATCGAATTTTTGCAAATTAAAAGTAAAATTGCTCGTAATTTTATTGACAGCAAGGGCACCGTTTTAATAAAAGATGGCAAAATTCTTGAAGATAACTTAAAGAAAGAACGTTTGACGAACGAAGAATTGATTGAACAATTAAGGAAGAAAAATGTATTCAGAGCATCTGAGGTTGAATTTGCAGTCATTGAGCCAAGCGGAGAAATTAATGTGCTCGTTAAGAAGGAATACCAACCTTTAACGCCATCGGATTTAGGTATAAAAGTATCACCTGAGAACGAGCCGCAAACCGTAATTTTAGACGGCAAAATTATGGACGAGCCGCTCGCAACACTTGGATACAATCGTAAATGGTTAAATACAGAATTAGAAAAAATAGGGGTTTCTGTTGATAACGTCTACCTAGGTCAAGTCGATACATATGGACAACTGTATGTGGATTTGTTTGATGATGAGATCAAGGTACCCGAGCCTCAGCAAAAAGCTTCACTGCTTGCCCAGCTAAAGAAATGCGAAGCAGATTTAGAAATGTTCTCCCTTTCAACGAGTGATGAACAAGGGAAAAAGATGTACGAGCAGTGTTCTAAACAGTTGGATCAAGTCATTAAGGACATCAAGCCCATACTTACTACTTAGGAGATGATGCAGATGGCTAGCAAAAAGAAAAAAAAACTGACTCCAGTTATGCAGGAGTATCAAGAACTTGCTAAAAAAATTGAACCGAAGCGACCTATTCTGCAAAACTGTATCCGTGCATTTATTGCTGGCGGGATCATTTGTGAAATCGGAGAAATTATTCAGCAAATGTTCATGAAATGGGGCGGAATGGATCAGAAGGAAGCCGCAAGCCCAACAGTAGCTGTCCTAATTCTGCTGTCTGTCATCTTAACGAGTTTTGGTGTGTATGATAAAATCGCGCAGTGGGCAGGAGCTGGTTCAGCGGTACCGGTCACCGGTTTTGCCAACTCGATGGCCTCTGCGGCTATTGAGCATCGTAGTGAAGGACTTGTCCTAGGTGTAGGAGCGAACATGTTCAAATTAGCGGGTTCTGTCATTGTTTTCGGAACGGTGGCAGCGTTTATCATCGCTTTGCTGCGATTGATATTCGACCCAAGTTCGGCTGGAGGTGCGTCTTAATATGCTTAAGGGACATCAAAGCTGGGTGTTTGAGAATAAACCAACCATTATCTCGACAGCAACTGTAGTGGGTCCATTTGAAGGTCAAGGACCGCTTGCGAATGACTTTGACATTATTCATGGTGATCTGTACTTCGGACAAGATAGCTGGGAGAAGGCCGAAAGAACGATAATCGAAGAAGCAGCTAAGCTTGCGATTGAGCATGCGAACCTGACGAAGGAGCAGGTACAATTTCATTTCGGCGGCGATTTAATGAATCAGATCATTAGCAGCAGCTTTGCTGCTCGAACGTTATCAATCCCCTATTTTGGCCTCTTCGGTGCTTGCTCTACATCAATGGAGAGTCTGGCGCTGGCTTCATATGTCGTTAATTCTGGCGGGGCTAAATATGTTCTCTCAGGTACAGGAAGCCATAATGCGAGCACTGAAAAGCAATTTCGTTATCCCACAGAATACGGATCTCAGAAACCGCCAACAGCCCAATTCACTGTAACGGGATCAGGCGCGGTAGTATTAGCCCCAAAAGGGGAAGGCCCTGTTGTAACATCGGCAACGATCGGAAGAGTCGTGGACATGGGCATTACCGATCCATTTAACATGGGTGCGGCAATGGCTCCCGCAGCAGTAGATACGATTGAAGCTCATTTGCGTGATCTAGAAATTGAGCCAGGTCATTACGATCTGATTGTTACAGGTGATTTGTCTAAAGTGGGGTACGAAATCGCGAAAAATTTATTTGCAAAGCATAATATTCCCATTCAGCAAACCCAGTATAAAGATTGCGGAATGATGATCTATGATTACAACAAGCAGAATGTACAAGCTGGAGCAAGCGGGTGCGGCTGTTCGGCAGTCGTCACTTACGGGCACTTGCTGAAGCGGGTACAGAAGGGTGAACTGAATCGTATTCTTGTTGTGGCGACCGGCGCGTTATTGTCGCCTCTGTCTTATCAGCAAGGGGAAAGTGTACCGTGCATCGCACATGCGGTATCAATTGAGAGTAATGTATAATTATCGTCACTATAATAAAAAAATCGTCACAATAATAAAAAACCCTTTGACCACGTTGTTATACGAGGTAAAGGGTTTTATATGTTTAATAAGATTACAGCATATGAAATCGTTTCAACTGATCCCATAGAAGCTCCTTCTGTAGTATCTCCTTTTGTTTTGGGCCTATAAGGTCAAAGTGAGGAAAGGGGCGGCGACGATGAATATATTTCGGGTCTAAACCATTTTGAGCGCACCATTCTGTTAATCGTTCCAGGTTAGCGCAGCCTACCTTGGTAACTGTCTTGATCCCCGGAAATCGCGGTTCTAACCAATAGTGTGTTATAAATGCGATTTCTCCTCTGGAAACAGCCTCTTTCCACTTTGTTAGTTCTTCTCTATTGATTCCGAATGCCATGCTACAATTCATCCTTTTTTGGCTACACAAATATGTTCGTAACGAACATTATAAGAAAAGATTCCACATATGTCTATGAATTCAGAATTCCTGAATTATAATGTATGCTATAATAGCCTCGAGAAATCGAGAGGTGAATTACAGTGGCTAAGAAAAAGAAGACAATTCCAGCGCCAAACCATGCGAATCAGGATAAACCTGCAACTTTAAAAGATCTTCTAAATGCCGAAGTTCTAAATAAGCTGAAGGCACAGGCTGACCAACTTAAAGAAATCGAAGAAAAACAAAAAGAAGTTGCTAGAAAGCAAGCTGAGGAAGAGCGTAAGGCGGAACAGAAACAACGCGAAAACGATTTTGAATATCTGCTGAACAACAGCAGTCTTGATTGGGAAAAATACAAATAATTGAATATGCAGGCTGCCGTGAGGCAGTCTTTTTTGTTGTTGAATATGAAATTTTGATACCTAAAATAATGATATCGACTTACAAATACTTAAATAGTATTGCACAATCGCTTGAATAAACTTATAATCACTTAAGAAGTCATACATTTTATGATTCATTATCAACTACGAAGGCAGGTGAATTCATCGATGTATCAAGAAGAACGAATACAGGCTATTTTGGAATATTTGAAAGAGCATCAGCGTGTAAGTATTCAAGATATTTGCCGTCTATTTGAAGTATCTCGAGATACTGCTCGTCGTGATTTATTAAAAATGGATGAGCTCGGAGTGATTATACGAACGCACGGTGGTGCAGTATTACCGACTCAAACCAAGGAAGTTAAAGAGTATAAAGATCGTCTAACCAAAGAGTCAGGCGAGAAGCAGGAGATTGGACGATTTGCTGCTACACTTGTCAAAAATGGAGATTTTATTGCAATGGATGCTTCAACAACGGTTCAATATGCGGCTGAGAACATCTCTGCTCAGGATATTGTTGTTGTAACCAACTCGATTGATAATGCTGACACTCTTTCCAAGAAAGAAAAGGTAACGATTCATTTGCTCGGAGGAATATTGGATCCAAAGCACCGTTTCTTATACGGATCTGCAACATTATCGAAATTGGCTGATTACCATGTAGACAAATTGTTTCTAGGCGCATGTGGAATTACTTCGAGTGGCTTGTCTTTTCCTCATGAAGAAGATGGAGCTGTTAAGCGTGAGATGATTCGTAGAGCAGGTCAAGTCATTGTGCTTGCAGACCATACGAAATTTGAACATCAGATGTTTTACAAAATTGCTGATTTAGAAGAGGTGGACTTACTCATTACGGATAAGCGTCCAAGTGACAAAATGATGAATGAGCTGTCGGATCATGGTGTACAACTATTCATTGTATCGGAGGAGAATAACGATGATTAAACTGATTGTTAGCGATCTTGATGGAACGTTATTAAACCGTGACCACCAAATTCAAACTGAAGATCAAGAAGCAATTAAGAAAGCCCGAGCTAACGATTATCATATATGCTTTGCATCAGGAAGGATGTTCACTGAGTTAAGTCAAGTGATGCAGCATTTCGACGAACAATTTTTTGCTGTAAGCCAAAATGGAGCTACGGTACATACGAATACGAAGAAATTAATAGCCTCAAATCATATGAATACTGAAACGGCTCTGGAGTTGTTTCGAGCAACGAGAATAGATGACCTTGTTAATTTTATTTATTGTACAGATGATTCATTTTACTTTACCGAAAGAACGAAGGAAACGATCGCTTATGAAGCGCGTGTGTTCGGTACAGGAGTAGAGAAACATGATCTTGAATCCGCATTAGCGAGTAATGAATTACAACCAAGCAAGTTTTCTTTTTTTGGGGAACTGGATAAACTGCGATCTTTACAAGCAGATTTGAGTGCACAATTTAAAGGCAAACTTGAATTATATATTTCAGATAAGGATTGCCTTGACGTCATGCCGGTTCATGTCTCTAAAGGAGAAGGTTTATCAGTGTTAATTCATCATTTAGGTCTACAGAGAGACGAAGTCGCTTGTATTGGGGATTCATTTAATGACTTGTCTATGTTCGCTTTAACTCCTTATAGCTTTGCGATGAAGAACAGCCAAGAAGAGGTACAGAAGCATGCACGTCATGTCGTTCAGTCCGTGGCGGATGCTGTAGAATGGGTATTTGAGTATAACCAATCGTTAACAGGCAGTTATTAAACCGCGTACATCGCGGTTTTTTTTTATGTTCATAATTCGGCCAAAACACACAATAGTATACTTTTCGTAACTACGCCACTTTAAAGTGCGTACTTCCTTTTTTGAAAGTCTGGACCTAGTATTATGTATGTCTCAAACAACAAAGTGTGTAAGTAGATGGACTGTCGCTAAAAACTTCCCATAGAGAAAGTTAAATAATTAGGTGGCAGGATCATCATAATACGAAGACACATGCAATCATAAAATACATTTACATGAGGAGAGATAAACACATGGAACTGCAATTAGCATTAGATTTGGTAAACATTCCGCAAGCCATCGAATTATTGAAAGAGGTTGAACCGTATATCGATATCGTCGAAATTGGTACACCTGTCGTTATTAACGAAGGTCTTAGAGCGGTGAAAGAAGTGAAGCAAGCATACCCTAACCTAAAAGTACTTGCTGACCTTAAAATTATGGATGCTGCAGGCTATGAAGTCATGAAAGCTTCCGAAGCAGGAGCTGACATCATCACCATTCTTGGTGTAGCGGAAGACGAGTCCATTAAAGGGGCTGTAGCGGAAGCGAAGAAACAAAACAAAAAAATCTTGGTCGACATGATCAGTGTTAAAGATATTGAAGGACGTGCTAAAGAACTTGATGCGATGGGTGTAGATTACATTTGCGTGCATACAGGTTACGATCTTCAAGCTGTAGGTCAAAACTCATTTGAAGACCTTAAAAAAATTAAACGTGTTGTGAAAAATGCAAAAACTGCTGTAGCAGGCGGTATTAAACTCAGCACATTGCCTGAAGTGATTCAAGCTAAGCCGGATCTAGTTATCGTAGGCGGTGGTATTACTGGCGCAGAAGATATGAAAGCGACAGCTGCAGAAATGCAAAAATTGATTAAACAAGGATAATGATCACGATGCAGACGACACAATATGCAAATGAAATTGTTAAAGAACTAAATCGCTCGATTGCGGCCATCCCAGAAGCAGAAACTGACAAATTGGTGAATTCTATTCTTGAATCCAAGAAAATTTTTGTAGCTGGAGCGGGAAGATCTGGTCTTATGGCCAAAGCATTTGTCATGCGTATGATGCAAATGGGACTGGACGCTTACGTTGTTGGTGAAACCGTAACTCCTAACTTCGAAAAAGAAGACATCTTGATCATCGGATCAGGTTCAGGGGAAACAAAAAGCTTGCTTATTATGGCAGAAAAAGCTAAGAATATTCAAGGGACTGTTGCGGCTGTTACGATCTTTCCAGAATCCAGCATTGGTAAATTATCGGATATCACCGTTAAATTGCCGGGTTCTCCTAAAGATAAATCAAATAGTGATTTCACCATTCAACCAATGGGGGCATTATTTGAGCAGACACTCTTAGTATTCTTTGATGCCGTCATCTTAAAAATGATGGAAAAGAAAGGTATGAGCTCTACAACAATGTTTGGTAGACATGCCAATTTAGAGTAGATTCTCTTGTTTTAAATAGTCCTCGCGAAGGGTGAGGACTATTTATTTTATGTCGAATAAAAAAAATTTTTGTCGAATAAAAAATGCGGTTTTTCCTTGAAAATAAGGCGTTTTAATGACATTTCTGAGCAAGAATATCATTTTAAGAAATGAAACAACTTTTAAGTCAGTACTTACTATAATGCGAATTTGTATATATAATATAGTTTGGGACAAAAAATAGACCCTAGAGAGATAAGCAATAAAAGGAGGAGAGAACCTTGGAATCATTGACTTTTGTTTTATTTGGTTCAACCGGTGATTTAGCAAAGAGAAAAATATTCCCGGCACTGTACAACTTATATCTAGAACAAAAATTACCGCGGACTTTATCGATTATCGGTTTGGGACGAAATAAATTTTCTGACGACGAATTTCAACAATATGTCGAAAATTCGCTGAACACTTTCTCAAGACGCAAACCAGAAGATCATGCCAGCGTGGCGGAATTCATCAGTTATTTCCGATATTATGGTTTGGATGCAGCGGATAAAGAAGGTTATAAGGAATTGCTTAAGCTCGTTGAATCTCGTGAGAAAGAGCTGAACATTCCTCAAAACCGTTTGTTCTATTTGTCCGTTGCCCCTGAATTCTTTGATGTGATTGCTTTAAATATCAAAGAAAGCGGCCTCGGTAATACTAAGGGTTGGAAACGTCTCATTATTGAAAAACCATTCGGACATGATTTGAAATCAGCTCGTGAACTGAATGAAAAATTGAGCAAATCGTTCGAGGAAGATGAAATTTTCCGCATTGACCACTATCTAGGTAAACCAATGGTACAAAATCTTGAAACATTGGTTGCAGCTAATCCGTTCCTCAAAGCTCTTTGGAACAACCAGTACATTGCAAACATTCAAATTACAGCAAGTGAAACGGTTGGGGTAGAGGAAAGAGCCGGATACTACGATGGTACTGGTGCAATCCGCGATATGTTCCAAAACCATATGTTGCAAATGCTTCTTATGACAGCTATGCATTTGCCAACTCCAATTACACCGCAAAATATTCGCAACCAAAAAAGCAGCCTTATGAAATCGATTCGCCGTATTGCAAAAGAAGATGTGGCTAAACACGTAGTTCGTGCTCAATATACGGCTGGCAAGATGAATGGCAAACCTGTTGTAGGATACCGTGAAGAGCCAGGCGTTGATCCTTCTTCAATGACGGATACGTTCATTGCTGCCCGTCTGTGGATTGAGGACTTTTTCTGGAGAGAAGTTCCGTTCTACATTCGTACAGGCAAAAGAATGGCTGAGAAATGCACTAAAATTGTTGTTGAATTTAAAGATCCGTTGCAGGATTTGCAAGGCAGCAAGGCTGCACCTAACCTGCTAACGATTCAAATAAATCCGAACGAAAAAATTACGTTGCAATTGAACGGTAAAAATCTGCTGAAAAATGGTGAAATGGAATCCATTAATATGGACTTCTCACCTGCAAGCGACAATATTCCAGAAGCATATGAATTGCTCATCCACGATGCTATTAGAGGCGACGCTTCGTTCTTCGCGCATTGGGAAGAAGTTGAGCAAGCTTGGGAATTAGTACAACCAATTCTAGATGCATTCGAAGAAAATCTTGTACCGCTTGAAACATATCCAGCTGGTTCATATGGCCCTGAAGCATCTGACCGTCTGCTTGCTGAACAAGGCTTCAAATGGTGGCAAGATGAAGAAAAAGCTGACCAAAAAGAACTATCTGTAACTCATTAATCAGCTTTTGAAACAAATACTTAATTAATCAATCAGGATTGTAAATACAGGAGGTAATCATCGTGAAATTAGGATTAGTCGGATTAGGAAAAATGGGATTGAACTTGGGTCAAAATTTGATCGATAACAAACATGAAGTTGTAGCATTTGACCTTAACACTGCTGCAGTAAAACAAATGGAATCTTACGGCGCTCAAGGCGTGGCAAGCTTGGAACAACTCGTTAAAGCTTTGCCTACTCCAAGAATCGTTTGGATCATGGTTCCTCACGGTGTAGTTGATAACGTATTGACAGAAATTACTCCGTTCTTGTCTAAAGGAGATATCGTTATTGAAGCAGGTAACTCCCACTACAAAGAATCCATTCGTCGTTATAACGAATTGAAAGAATCTGGTGTACACTTCATGGATGCTGGTACATCCGGCGGTATGGAAGGCGCTCGTAACGGTGCATGCTACATGGTTGGTGGAGACCCTGAAGCTTGGGCAATCGTTGAACCAATTTTCCGTGACACAGCTGTAGAAAATGGATATCTGTATGCAGGTAAAGCCGGCAGCGGTCACTACCTGAAAATGGTTCACAACGGTATCGAATACGGTATGATGGCAGCAATCGGTGAAGGTTTCGAAGTACTTGAGAAAAGTGATTTCGACTTCGACTATGAAAAAGTTGCTCGCGTATGGAACAACGGTTCTGTAGTTCGTTCTTGGCTCATGGAACTTACTGAACGTGCATTCTCCAAAGATGCTAAACTTGATGCAATCAAAGGTGTTATGCAATCTTCTGGTGAAGGTAAATGGACAGTTGAAGAAGCACTCGATCTTCAAACTGCAACTCCAGTTATCGCTATGTCCTTGTTGATGCGTTACCGTTCCCTTGAGGACGATACGTTCACAGGTAAAGTCGTAGCCGCTCTTCGTAACGAATTTGGCGGACACGCTGTAGAAAAGAAATAAGTCATTCCTAAACGCTGATTAACAAAAATAAAGGGCTGTCCTTCGTTCTCTAGAAGGACAGCCCTTTTCATATCTGTCACATAAAGTTTACAAAAGAACTATATAGATACTTACGGTAAGTACATGCTTATTGTATACTATTAAGTATTATCGGAAGGAGGATGATACAAATGGCTTATGAAGTAAAACATCGAATTAACCTTAAAGAGATAAATTGCGAGAAAGAATTAACACTTGCAGTCATCGGCGGCAAATGGAAATTGATCATATTATGGCATCTAGGATTGGAAGGAACGAAGCGGTTCAGTGAACTGAAAAAATTGATTCCGCATATTACGCAAAAGATGTTGACCAATCAACTGCGTGAATTGGAAGAGGATAAATTAATCCATCGCAAAGTGTATCCAGAAGTTCCGCCGCGGGTAGAATACTCATTGACAGAACACGGTGAAAGTCTAATGCCTGTCCTGAAAATGATGTATAACTGGGGCAAAAATTACGGAGAACAAGTCGTCTGGAAAGACGAAGCACATGAATTCATGTGTGACGAAGTTACTGTTTAGATACTAGGTTACTTGAAAGTGTGTACTTGCTAAAATAAGTCCACACACTTCATAATGGCGTTATAAACAAAGTTACCTGGGAGGCCATATGAAAATAAGAGTATCTGCTGTACAATATCATCTTCATACGATAAGTTCCTTTGATGAGTTTGCTAAACAAGTGGAACATTATATAAAAACTGCTGAAGAATTTGGAGCAGAATTTGTGTTGTTTCCTGAGTTCTTCACGACACAGCTCTTGTCAATCGGGGATAGCCAAGGAAATCCTTTATCGATAAATGATCTGCCGGACTTTACTGAGCAGTACCGTAAATTGTTCTCCTCGCTTGCGAAAAAGACTACAATGCATATCATTGGCGGAACACACGTGACACGTAAAGGCGGGAAATTATACAACACAGCACATCTATTCTATCCGGATGGCAGAATTGCTGAGCAATCTAAGCTTCACATCACACCAACAGAGGTTCATGAATGGAATATGTCGGCTGGTGACGGTCTTCAAGTATTTGAAACCGAAAAAGGCACGATTGCTATGCTAACTTGCTACGATATTGAATTCCCGGAAATTGTACGGATGGCGAAAGCGAAAGGTGCAGATGTGATTTTCTGTCCGTCATGTACAGACGATCGTCATGGTTTCCACCGCGTTCGTTACACAAGCCATGCGAGAGCGGTGGAAAACCAAGTTTACGTCGTAACTACGGGTACGGTAGGCACATTACCGACTGTAGACTTTATGCGAGCTAATTTCGGTCAGGCAGCAGTGATTACGCCGAATGATATTCCATTTCCTCCACGAGGCATTCTGGTAGAAGGAGAGATCAACGATGACATGATCGTCACTGCTGATCTTGATTTAGATCTTCTGTACCAAGTTCGTGAACGTGGATCCGTTACTACATGGAGAGACCGTCGGACAGATTTGTATCCTGATTGGAAGTAAATTGATTTTGAGGCCTCTTCAGAGGGGGGTATCCATGTATTATAAACAATTTTTTGTATTTAATGAGGACCGAACGGTTCCGGTTGTCATTCGGAATTATAAGGAGAAGGATTTTGAATCATTGATTCGTGTTCAGCAGGAGAGCTTCCCTCCTCCGTTTCCGTCTGAATTATGGTGGAACACTGAACAATTAACGAACCATGTGACATTTTTCCCGGAAGGGGCGTTATGTGTTGAAGTGAACGGAGAAGTGGCCGGTTCAATGACCGGCCTGATTGTTGATTTCGATCCAGACCATGCTGACCATACGTGGGAAGAAATAACGGATAACGGTTATATCCGTAATCACAATCCTAACGGCAATACACTGTATGTCGTAGACATAAGTGTAAGGCCTTCCTATCGCAAGCTAGGCTTAGGTAAATGGCTGATGTTCTCTATGTACGATGTTGTCGTTCACTTAGGCTTAGAACGTCTGCTAGGCGGGGGAAGAATGCCAGGTTATCATCTTAAAGCTGACGAAATGACAGCAGAGCAATATATCGAAGCAGTCATCAAAGGCGAGCTTAAGGACCCTGTCATCACGTTCCTGCTTCGGTGCGGCCGCACACCTGTCAAAGTCGTAGCAAATTATTTAGAGGATGAACAATCGCGTAATTACGGAACATTGATGGAATGGAGAAATCCATTTCGATCATCTAAACATGAATAAGGAGAAGGATAAATGACGAAGATGGAATATCGCCGCATTACGAACATTGCGGACCCTTTATTTGCGAAAATGCATCGATTGATGCAGGAAATATTTCCACCCGAAGAAGTGCTGGAATTTGACCTTTGGAAAGAGCCATTAGAAGATCCAGGCATTCGTGTATTTGTTGCCGTTCACGAAGGTAACGTAGTAGGGGCGACGGAATACCGCTATTATGAAGATTTCAATGTAGCTATGACTGATTTTACGATCATTGGGAAGCCGGGTCTTGGCATTGGTCGCTTCTTGTATCTCAACAGACATCATGATCTGCTTGAACTTGCTAAGGCGAATGGTAAGGAGCTATTCGGAATGTTTGCCGAAATTTACGATCCATACCGCACCAAAGATCACGAATTCGGCGGTGTAAAACCGATGGATCCGTATGTTCGAAGAGAGGTATTATCTCATCTTGGTTATAAACGACTCGATTTCACCTATGTTCATCCTTCTTGGAATAATGATGGAGTGGCGGTAGAAGGACTTGACCTATGTTTTATGCCAACGGACGACAACGTCAGCGAGCTGCCAGCCGAATTAATCGTTAAGTTTCTTCGTCGCTATTATTCGGTTCTATCTAACAAGCCGGCAGCTTGGATTCAAATGGTAGAACAATTAGAAGCGAAAAGTACAGTAGCCTTACTTCCTATTTAATCATACGGTAATAGACAAATCCCTTGGAAGCCAAGGGATTTTTGATTTAGCATAGCAGCTTGTCTAGTTAGTGGATACATATCAATTATTTGTGCTGGCTATTGGAATAAGTTACACTGAGATTTAGGAGGGGAATTCATATGAACAATTCGATCCGCAGCCAGATAGGACCACCGCGATTTGGCATTGCCGTTCATGCGCTGGTCTGGCTAGCATAAAGTGACTGTCTCCTTTCGAGTGCAACAATTGCAGGTCAGGTGAATTCTCACGCCATTTTTGTACATATTCGAATTAAAGGCTCAGTCGCTCAAATGGCTGCACCGATTATACTTCTAATCTTGTCATTAGCGGTTGTACTTATTCAAAGCTCTGTTTCCTAACTGATTATGTTGGCAATAAATGAAAAAGGCTGAGATTTCGTCAAATGATGATCTCGGCCTTTTCATTATTTTACGAATATAGACTTAAGATGACCGTAGCCTTCCTCTTCAAGTTGAGCTACTGGAATAAAACGAAGGGCAGCGGAGTTAATGCAATAGCGTAAGCCCGTTGGTTCGGGACCGTCTTCAAACACATGACCAAGATGAGAATCAGCTTCTTTACTGCGAATTTCCATCCGTATCATGTTATAACTCGTATCTACAACACCTGTAACTTGACTTATATCAATGGGTTTTGTGAAGGATGGCCAGCCGCAGTCTGAATCGAATTTATCCAGAGAGCTAAATAGCGGCTCACCCGATACGATATCGACATAAATGCCTGATTCTTTATGATTCCAAAATTCATTGCGAAATGGGGGTTCAGTGCCGTTATTTTGCGTAACTTCATATTGTAGAGGTGTCAGACGTTTCTTCAAGTCTTCGTTTTCGTTGTTCATTTCAGTCTCCTTATGATGTAATCTATAAATAGTTACGGTTGGATTATGATGTAATCTCGGTTAGTAGCCGATCTGAAGAATTATACGTTTAGAATTCTGGCATGTCAATGTTCAGGAGGGGGGAAAAGTGATGTTGAATTTAAAGCCACCATACTACGCTGTTATTTTTTCTTCACAAAGAACTGAAGGGGATCACGGATATGAGGAGATGGCTGACGAAATGGTGAAGCTGGCATCCGAGCAAGCAGGCTTTCTAGGTGTAGAAAGCTCACGGGATGAAAATGGTTTTGGAATAACGATTTCTTATTGTATTATGGTATGTCAATTATTGTTGATCCACTTAAACATACGTTCAATAGCTAATTTATGAATGTCAGGCGGCATATGATGACCGTAACCCTCATATCGATGGAATTCAGTATTTGTGCCAAGTTTTTTGAGCTTGTTGTACATATTTAATCCGTGGCTGAAATCCACCTGGATATCTTGAGTGCCATGCATGATAAGAACAGGGGATTGAATACGCTCCGCCATATAAATGGGAGAACGAGCTTCATAAGCTTCGGGCTTCTTAGCAGGTGAACCGCCAATGACACGCTTTAGCATCCGGCGAAGATCAATCCGCTCTTCATAGGTTTTCGCTAAATCGGATACGCCGCCCCAAAAAATCGTCTTGCATACATTTCTCATCTGTACTGCTGTATGTGCGGCATTAATTGAACCGCGAGAAAACCCCATCACAGAAATTCGATCCGAATCCACAAAGGGAAGACTCTCTAAAAAGCGATATGCAGAAAATACATCTTCTTGATCTTGCCCCCCGAACTCGTCTCGTCCTTCTCCGCCTTCATTGCCGCGGTAGGAGGGAGCGAAGATGATGTGCCCGTGATTCGAAAATTGTTCGAGCCAATCGGTCTTAACACTCCCAACTCTGCCAATGCCGCCTCGACAGTAAATAAGGACAGGCCATTTGCGCTGCCGAATATCTTGCTCTTCTGGATGGATGTTACGGGATATTTGTCGGATCGGAAGATCTGATGAGCCATAAAATTGGCTAAGTGAAGATTGCAGCTCTGATATGGGAAGTCCGAAACCATAGGGCAAAGATAAATAGCCTTTAACCTTAAGTCCGTCCGATAAATATGTTATGTGATACATCATTTTATTTATTCATCTGCCTCTAGTTGTTTTGAATGGTTAGCTATAATAAACGCTCATAACCATTATGGTAACAGTTAATGAGATATTTTTAAAGTGAGTGTTGTTGCGTCTCAGAGAGTGAGAAAAGTTCTGGAGCTAATATCACAGAGTATTCCCAAAGGGCTAAGACTCATGCAGCCATTAATGAAGGACATTCTGCCGTTTCCAATATCAAAATCAATAGTAGGGATCGTCACTTTTATGCCTGAAGAGATCGGATCTTTTAAATTTTTATTAACAGAAAGCAGTTTCTTCTTCGTTGTATTGAATTAGTACAGTATATTCGTACCGTGCAAGTTGTGTTTTAAGTTATTTTAGGCTGACTAGACTAGTGCACAATCTCAAGAAGTATTTAGTTCATAATGTGAAAGGAATGTATAACGACGAAATGAATTTTTTGGCTTGAGGGAAGGTTGGGTTTACAGTGAATATACTAATCATTGCTCCTGAACAGATCCCGGTCCCGCCTACGGCTGGTGGATCAGTTGAGAATTGCATTTTTCAAATATCTACAAAGCTTGCTAAGAGACACAATATAACGATACTCAGCCGTCAGCATCATAAATATTCAACTGCTACACATACAGGTAACCTGAACATTATTCGAGTCCCTAAAGGTAAGCCTTTAGTTTATTTATCTTCAGCTCTTGATCGAGTTAAAAAAGAACATTATGACATGATCCAAATCGATAATCGTCCGAAATATGTACCTATGGTTCGCAAACGATTCCCAGATACACCCATTTCTGTATTTCTTCATTCATTAACATTCGTTACGCCCCCAATGACTTCTCAGAAAAAAGCAGAATTAGACCTTTCAAAAGCTGATCTGATCGTAGGGAACAGCCGCTCACTGGAACAGAATCTAATGACTATGTTTCCTCGTTATAAGCACAAATTAGACCATGTACATCTTGGTGTAAATATAATTCAGTTTAAACCTCCATCAATGAGACAAAAAAAACAGATTCGTCAAAAATACAATGTTCCTAACCATTTCACCGTTGTTTTTGCTGGCCGCTTGATCCCTAGAAAAGGTATACCCGTTCTGATTAAAGCAATGAAAGAAGTACGAAAATCAATACCAACAGCAAATTTGGTCATTGCAGGTGGTGCTAAGAACAGTGATTATAAAAAAAACTTAAAAAGTTTAGCATCATTATACAAAGTGCCTGTAAGGTTTCTTGGTAATATAAGAACAAAAAACATGCATGAGGTTTATTCCTTAGGTGACTGTTTTGTGTGCCCTTCCCAGAAGCATGAAGCCTTTGGGCTTGTCATTGTCGAAGCTCTCGCTTCAGGCTTACCCGTCATTGCCTCTCATATTGGCGGTATTCCGGAAATTATACGACACGGAGAGAATGGACTGCTCGTAAGGAGTTATTCAAATTTTCGTGCATTCTCTTCACAAATTGTACGAATTGCTAAAGACAAAGGACTTTCTCGAAAACTCTCACAGCAAGGAAGAGAAGATGTCGTTACCAGATTCAATTGGGGGGTAACAGCTGATCGATTAGAAGGGATTTATGGAAGACAGGTTCATAATACAGTTGAACACGAAGCGGTTAGGGGATAAGAGAATGAAGAAAATACTCATTGTTGCCGACAAATGGCTGAAAACAAAAACATTACTTAAACACAAACATATTAGAGAATATGTTCCGAAGACGAGAAGGATGAGTAAGGAAGAACTTCTCTCTATGCTGGAACAATTTGCGATGGTTTACTTAAAACCAACTATAGGTACTCAGGGGAAAGGGGTTATGAGGGTAGAACAACTGTCTGCTAGTAATAATACAAAGTTCCGATATCAGTCAGGGATACAAACCAAATCTCTAAGAAATTACAATTCTTTATATCAGACTATTAACAAGCATAAATTAAAACCCAGTTATTTAGTTCAACAAGGTATAGAATTGTTAACGTATAAGAACCGGCGATTTGATGTTAGAGTTATGGTTCAGAAGAATCCCAAAAAGGTGTGGGAGTCAACAGGTATTATAGGACGTTTAGCACACCCTAAGAAAATCGTAACGAATTATCACAGTGGTGGCACGCCGTTGCCACTCGAAACGCTATTACAGCCTTATTTAATAGCTGATCAAATAACAGAATATCTTAAAATCTTGAATCATCTAGGAGTCGAGATTGCTTTGTCGTTAGAGAAAAAATATCCAGGCATCAATTCGATCGGTGTAGATATTGGAATTGATAAGAACTTCAAACCATGGATACTGGAAGTAAATACACGACCAGATGTCTACATTTTCAAGGAACTGAAAGATAAAAGAACTTTCCGGAAAATATATCGGTATGCTAAGCAACTTGGCAGAATTACTTCATAGGTGAATCACACAACTAAAGCGCTGAATACGGGCAGCTTTATTGTTTTAGTTTTATTATTGTAATAAATACTGTGATATTGTCGTAGCTGTACTAATCATATTCGGATCAGATGACATGGCGGTCAGTATTTGAGCGCGAAGATTAGGATCCATTTTCTTTAACATACTTAGTGTTTTGGTAGAATTAAGATTCATTAATCGATCGATCAGTTTAGCTGCCTGGACTGGCGGCATTTTCGAGTATGTATTTAGAAGCTCATCAATGGACTGATTTTTCAATTTATTTTTTACAATCACATTCACTTTTTGTTGCAATTGTGCTACTTCGTTGTCTGTGACCGTAGAACGAGGCTTAAGTAACAAGGATAGATCAGCTGCTTTAGCAGGGTCCATTTTACTCCAAATATTCGAGCGTTCATCACTTGACATTTCTGTCATTGCGTAAACCACTTCATCAATCGATAGATTATCTAGTATAGAAGCGGCCTTACTTGGAGACATACTTGCGTAAGCATTGGCAATGTCCTTTGCTTCTTTAATATGCTTATTGCCTGGTGGTGCTTGGATCTGTTGTCCAGACTGGTGTTGTGATAAATCCTGAGTGTTTTGCTGTACTGTATTATTTTGGACTTGTTGATTATTTAGATTATTATTATTCTGGGCTTTAATTTTCTGATCTGTAACTTTCTGATTTAAAGGTTTTTGATTTGAAGTTTTTTTGGGAATCTGATCTCCGGCAACATGAGCTGATGGTAGAACACGATTCACAAATGGAATCTGTAGAGCACTTTTTAAAAGTGATTTGTTGTTGCTCAGCAATATGACGATGATCGTTGCGAGAACTAAAATAATAAGAATGAAATTAATAAATATTGCTATCCCTGATTTTTGTTCATTTGTTGAACTTGTGCTTTTAGGTTGAACCATGATGACCTCCACATGATCTTAATTATTTATAAAATTGCTATTTCCATATGCGAAGTGGTTGAGCATTCTTACTTTTTCCTAAGAAATTTAATCCGTATATTTCTTCAATTGTACGCAGTATCGTGAAATGATTCGTCTTTGTATTGTAGACTCCATTTTTCAAATTAGCGCCTACTATAACGGTTGGTATTTTGTTGTTGCTGCTCATATCATCTTCATCCCACGTTAAGATGAATAGACTGTTATGCCCAGTGGCCCAATGGACGTAAGAAGACATATGTTTTTTTAGCCAGTCATCAGCAGTTTTGATGCTTCCATCATGCATGTCATGGTCCAAATTAGGAATGACGAAGGAAACTGTAGGCAATTGATTATAATCTTTAGGGAAACTCGAAAGAGGCATACTAATACTTGAAGGTAAATTTGTGAAATTACTCCAAGGGTTATGCTTTCTTGCGTACTTCGTTTTTAGTGAATAGGGACCATCATAACCGACTTTAGGTAATCCTTCTGAATAACCGCCGAAAGTGAAATGATGCTTGATCAGTTCAAAGGCAAGATTGTCTGTATGCATTTTGGGTGGAACTTTATCGTTCGTTACTCCTTGATTAGATCCAGAAAATAAATCTAGATAATTAGGCTGGCTAGGATGTTCAATAGCATAGTGGTTCGTTAGATTTACTCCGCTTTTCATTAAACTGTTAATATATGGGGCGGAGGGGTTGTTTACAATTTTTTTAGACGTATGATTTTCTTCAACAACGATCACGATGTGGTTATAAAATGGTTTTGAATTTAATGTTTTTGTGGCAGCGGCTGCTTGAGACTTTGCTTCTAACCAATTTTGTTTAGCATTGTAGCTAGACAAACTGATGGCAGATATCGTTACAATGATGGTTGCTATGAAAAGTTTAATTTTTTTAGACAATGACGTTCCTCGTTTCAATGTGAGTTTTCAGTTACCAAGTTTAGATAAACAATATTAAAATTTTATGAGAAAATCCATCAAAACGATTTCTTATATATTTTTAATGTGCAAGATGTAAACTGTAACTGTATAATCTGTAAATTCGACAAAGTTAGAAGGGAAATTATGAAGAAAATCTTACTAATAGAAGATGAGAAGAATTTAGCCCGTTTTATTGAACTTGAGCTGCAGCATGAATCGTATTCTGTCACCATTGCACATGACGGACGGAGTGGACTGGAGTTAGCTTTGAATGGACAATGGGATATGATTTTGCTCGATTTAATGCTGCCAGGAATCAATGGTATAGAAGTATGTCGGCGGGTTAGAAAAGAGAAAAGAACTCCGATCATCATGCTTACGGCGAGAGACGGTGTAATGGATAAGGTAATGGGACTGGATAGCGGGGCTGACGACTATATTCCTAAACCTTTTGCCATTGAAGAATTGCTCGCTCGCATGCGTTCTCTTCTGCGACGTACCGATTCGATCGAAGAGAAGCATCGTGATGTTCTAACATTTAAGGATCTTGAATTAGATGTAGGTGCAAGAACTGTTCGTAAAAGGGATCGTACAATTGATTTGACGAAACGAGAATTTGATCTACTGCTCGTTTTAATGCAAAATATTGGACGAGTTATGACAAGGGAAATGTTGATGGACCTAGTATGGGGGTATGATACCGAAGTAGAAACGAATGTAGTCGATGTTTACATTAGTTACTTACGGAGTAAAATCGATGATCCAGGTGAAGAAAGTTATATTCAAACTTCTCGTGGACTGGGGTATGTGATTCGATGAACAGAGTAAAGTTGATCTTCTCGCATTTACCTATTAGGTGGAAGTTAGCAGTCTGGGCATCACTTCTGTTGTGCATTCTGTTTCTCTTATACAACGGTGTTCAATACCTTGTAATCAATAAATGGATGATGAACCAAGAAGAGAATGCAATCACCAAAAATATGGATGCAATTCAAGGTTATTTTAAACAAAAAGATGAAACTGCTGAAGAAATACCAAATAGCCGCAGTTTCATTGAAGATATTAACCAGACTCATCAAATGATACGCATACTGGATGATAAAGGAACACCTATCTTAACAGTGTCTGATAATTTGCCTGATACATGGGTAAGGCCACAAGTAGCTCATAGTACTCGTATGATCAGCGCGTGGCATTTAGAGGATCACTTACTCATTTTAAGAAGCCCGCTGATCTTAAATCATTTTACCGGTACCATTGAAATCGTCAATGACTTAGAAATAACAGATAGATTGAGTGATGTATTATTAGCGGTTATGTTTGCAGGCGGAGTGGGTGCCATATTATTGAGCGCTTTGGGAGGGATTTTTCTATCCAAGCAGCTGATCAGACCTATCCAATCTATAACTGACACGATGATCAAAATAAAGCAAAAAGGACTTCAAGAACGAGTTCATTTCTTAGATAACAGCGACGAATTGTCGAATTTGGCAAAAGTGTTCAATGACTTAATGGATCAATTAGAGGTGTCCTTTCAACAGCAAAAACAATTTGTTGAGGACGCTTCACATGAACTTAGAACGCCAATTTCTATTTTGGAAGGTCATATCTCTTTGCTAAATCGTTGGGGAAAGTATAAGCCCGAAATTTTAGAGGAATCGCTTAGCGTTTCGTCTCAAGAGCTGCAACGTCTAAAAGGTATCGTAAATGAGCTTCTTGAGCTTACGCGAGCAGAGGCAGAAACGCCAAATACAGCAGTACCATCGATTAACATTAGTGAAACCATACAATATAATTTAACAAATTTCGCCAAATTGTACCCGGAATTTGTTTTTAAACAAGATTTAGAACAGATCATAGAAGTTCATGTTCGGATCGTTCCTCAGCATTTGGAACAAATTCTGGTCATTTTGCTCGATAATGCCGTGAAATATTCAGTGCATGAGAAGGAGATTAAAGTGGCCGGGTTTGTAAAAGGAGATCGCGTATGGATCCAAGTGATCGATAAAGGAATTGGAATTCCGCAAGAAGCGATCCCTTACATTTTTGACCGATTTTATCGTGTCGATAAAGCGAGAAGTCGTGAACAAGGCGGTACAGGATTAGGACTTGCTATAGCGAAGCGTCTTGTTAGACGATATAACGGAGAAATTGATGTCATCAGTACAGAAAATGTAGGTACAACTGTTATGATTGGTTTCCCTATCCAATAAATAAAAAAGGAAAGGACTCTAATAATGATCCTTTCCTTACAAATTACATATTTCTAGTTTGTGTCTCTGTCCGTTTCGTCCATATTTTAGTTTCCAAGCTCTCATAGATACGAATGGCTGAAATGATTAATTTATTTACAGCGTTCGAGTGGGAACAAATTTGATGAGTGACGACAGAGCATACGATTCCAATGATTGCTCCAGCAATAACATCCGTTGGATAATGAACCCCCGTCCAAACACGTGAGAAACCAATTAACGCTGCAATGATGATCCATACAAATCGCATTCTTTTACCATAAAGTAAGAACATTGTTGCAATTGCGAAAGCCCCTATAGCATGGTCACTTGGAAATGATGCATTGGCTGCATGCTTAATCAATTGAATGACGGTGTGATCGACAAAGGGACGGTCTCTATAAAGGAAATGTCCGATAACGAAGCTAATCCCCATTCCTAATAATACAGATATGGCAGCTTCAATAGCCATCATTCGATTGAGTCTATTTCTAGTAAACCAATAGATAATCATTCCGAGTAACAATAGATATTGTGCATCCTGTGCAAAAAAACACATGAACCCATTCAAGCTACCGTGACGGATTGCCTGATCATTAATCATTTGAAATATTTGATAATCAAGATTAGTTACATTCATATTACAACTCCTCGTTATTCTCTCTTAGTAATTTGTACAAAGTTAACTGTTTCTTTTGTCTCATCGCTTTCATTACATACCGAGCAATAAGCAGAATCATTAATGCTATAACCCCGTAGGTAACTGGATGAATGAAGGATTCGACGATTTTCCAATTCTCACCGAGTTTATAGCCTAAGTAAGTTAAAGCAATATTCCACGGTAAGCATCCCAAAAAAGTATACATACAGAATTTATAAAAGTTCATTCCGGATATTCCTGCAGGTAACGAGATGAAGGTTCGAACGAATGGAAGATTACGTGAAAAGAATGCAGTCCACTCTCCGTACTTTTTAAACCACAACTCCGATTGACGAAGATGCTTGTGATTTAAAAGGATGAACTTGCCGTACTTTTCAAGAACTGATCTTGCACCTTTGGCGCCGACCCAATAAATTAACATTGAACCAACTAAGTTGCCTAGAACACCAGCACATACAACCTCCCAGAATGGAAATGATCCTTGATGGACAATAAATCCGCCAGTCAGCATGATCACTTCACTGGGTAACGGGATACATGCGCTTTCGAGCATCATAGCCATAAATATTCCTACCACGCCAAAACTTTGGACGAAATAGGCAGCAATTGATGAAATAAATTCAATCAATGAATGAAGCATAAGTACACCTCTTTGCAGCAAACTGAAATAAAATACATGATTATAATAATGCTGCAATATGGGAACTTCTTTAGAAGAGTATTAGAAAATGATAAGAAGAAGGAGGAGAGATTCATTAAGCCGTTTAACAATTTAAAACTTCAAATTTCTCGTGCTTTTATGGCAAGTCTCATATGTGCGATTGGATTCGGTCTTGTTGCACTATTCATCAGCGATCAGAAAATTAGAAATTTTGACGATACCATCATTTACTATATCCAAGGAATGGAGTCGCCTCAGTTAACTAAGGTGATGATATTTTTCACTAATATTGGAGCAGGGTTGCCTGCCTCGATTATAGCGATAGTCACTATGGTCATTTTATACGTATTTTTAGGACATCGCAGAGAACTGATTTTGTTCATTAGCGTAATGATTGGCTCAACACTCCTGAACTCTGCGTTAAAATTAGCATTTCATAGAGCTAGACCTACAATCCACCGCATTATTGAAGCGAATGGCTATAGTTTTCCAAGCGGCCATTCTATGGCTGCGTTCAGTTTATATGGAGTGATCGCTTTTTTACTGTGGAAACATGTTCCTTCTCTACTTGGGAGAGTCATCATTATTTTGGTATGCGCCTTGCTTATTTTGATCATTGGAATTAGCCGGATTTATTTAGGCGTTCACTATCCAAGCGACGTTGCAGGGGGATACTTGATGAGCGGTTGTTTGCTAGGAGCTTCTATTTGGTTTTATCAACGGTATTTAGAACGAAAACGTTAAATAAATCATTGGAAAAGGAAATGAATAACTATCGCAACTAACTTTCTTAAATTCATTTTGTGATATCGTTTACAAAACAAAAGCAGTGTTATATAATCAAATCACTCAATAACTTGTATACAAGTATGTAAGATTATTCGAGGAACCCGTTCTCTAGTTAGGGAAGGTATGAAAACGCTGTCTTGTGCCAAAATGGATCCGGAGCATTTGGTACAAATGCTAAAGCAGAATAATGGAAAATTGATTGTCTGCTTCTCCATACGTTGTCGACAAGTATACTTTAAGTTGGATAAGCAGACCATATATTAAAATAGGGGGAAATATCATGACTTCTCTTTTAGGATTAAGTCATAACGCTACATTGCTAGTGTGGACATTGATTTCAATTGTTTTGCTCATTGTATTTATCGCTAAATTTAAATGGAATCCATTTGTTGTCTTATTACTTACGTCCATATTCTTAGGATTAATTGTCGGCATGAAACCTGAAGATGTCATTGATTCTGTAACTAAGGGCTTAGGCGGTACGCTGGGAACGATAGCGATCGTCATAGGTCTTGGAACAATGCTCGGGAAAATGATGGCTGAATCGGGCGGTGCAGAACGAATCGCTGTTACTCTTGTCAATAAATTTGGCGAAAAACGGGTGCACTGGGCGATGATGATCGTCGCATTTATCGTCGGTATTCCGATCTTCTTTGAAGTTGGGGTTATTCTATTAGTACCTATTTTGTATACGGTTGCACGCAAAACGAAAATGTCGCTCTTGCAAATTGGTATTCCGCTTGTTGCTGGGCTGTCCATTGTACACGGTTTGGTACCGCCGCATCCGGCTCCAATGATTGCGATTGATGCGTACAAAGCTAACCTAGGGAAAACAATTCTTTTTGCCCTTATTGTCGGTATTCCGGCTGCGATCTTGGCTGGTCCGGTATTCGGTAAATATATCGGTAAACGCGTCGTTGTAGAACCTGATCCAGAACTTGCAAAACAATTTACAACGAAAAATGAGAAAGATCTTCCAGGCTTCGGCATTACGATATTTACGATTTTGCTGCCAGTAATTTTGATGTTAATTGGCTCTGCTGCTGACATTATTGACCCGAATGGTGCAAGTGGTTTTACAGCGTTCTGTAAGTTTATCGGTCATGAAGTCATTGCACTGTTGATCTCTGCTGTAGTATCTTTCTTTACACTTGGATTTGCACGCGGTTTTTCCAAAGAAGATATTTCTCGCTTTACGAGCGAATGTCTTGCACCTACAGCTTCAATTATTTTAATCATTGGCGGTGGCGGTGCATTCAAATCTACATTGATCAACAGCGGTGTAGGTGACGCGATTGCAAGCATTGCTACATCAGCACACGTTAATATTATTTTCTTTGCATACCTCGTTGCTGTTCTAATCCGTATCGCGACTGGTTCAGCTACAGTAGCCATGACTACAGCATCGGGTATCGTTGCCCCAGTTCTTGCCATGACACCAGGGGCGAATGTAGAATTAGTTGTACTGGCAACAGGCGCTGGTTCTATCATCTTGTCTCATGTGAATGACGCTGGATTCTGGCTTGTTAAAGGATTCTTTAATATGAGCGTATCTCAGACGCTTAAATCATGGACAGTAATGGAAACAATTCTGTCTGTTGTATCCTTTATATTCATCCTTATTTTGAACATGATAGTATAAAGGGTAGTAAGAAGTTAGAAAGAAGGTAATCGTATGGGATCTTCCCAATACATGATTGGTGTCGATATCGGCACAACAAGCACCAAGGCCGTTTTGTTTCATGAAAACGGTAAAGTAGCAGCACAGGCAGGCAGGGAGTATCCTTTGTATACTCCCACTGCCAGCGTTGCTGAGCAGGACCCTGATGAAATTTTCGAAGCGGTCATGTATTCGGTTAAACAAATTGTTGGGCAGGAGGGCGTTAGACCTGAGCAGATTTTGCTCGTTTCTTTCAGCTCAGCGATGCACAGTGTTATTGCTGTTGATGCGGATGGGAATCCGTTAACTCGCTGTATTACTTGGGCGGATAATCGCAGCGCTAAATGGGCTGAAGTATTAAAGAAAGAATATAACGGCCACGAGATTTACATGCGTACGGGAACGCCGATTCATCCAATGTCACCTCTAACGAAGCTGATGTGGCTCTCTCGTGAGGAGCAAGAACTCTTTAATAAAACAAGTAAATTTATTTCCATCAAAGAGTATATTTTTGCAAAATTGTTTGGCGAATATGTTGTTGACTACTCGTTAGCTTCCGCAACAGGAATGCTTAACCTTGAGAAGCTGGATTGGGACGAAGAAGCGCTGCGTATTGCAGGCGTTACAAGTGACCGTCTATCTAGACTTGTACCGACTACTCATGTTATGCGAAATATGGATACTGCTTATGCGAAGGAAATGGGACTAAGCGTCTCTACTCCATTTGTAGTAGGAGCAAGCGATGGAGTGCTCTCCAATCTTGGTGTAGGCGCATTCGATCCTGGAGTTGTTGCGGTAACGATTGGAACGAGCGGAGCGATCCGGACAGTAGTAGACAGACCCGTAACGGACCCGAAAGGAAGATTTTTCTGTTATGCATTAACAGAGGATAAGTGGGTCATTGGAGGACCGGTTAACAACGGCGGAGTCATATTCCGCTGGATTCGTGATGAATTTGCTGCATCTGAAGTAGAAACGGCGAAACGACTTGGAATTAGCGCATACGATGTGCTGACTAAAATTGCTGAACAAGTTCAGCCTGGTGCTGATGGACTATTGTTCCATCCATATCTTGCAGGGGAGCGCGCTCCTTTGTGGAATCCTGATGCACGCGGCTCATTCTTTGGATTGTCGCTGCATCATAAGAAGGAACATATGATACGTGCTGCATTAGAAGGCGTACTCTTTAACTTGTATTCTGTGATGCTAGCACTTGAAGAACGCATAGGCAGACCTGCTAAAATTCATGCAACAGGCGGATTTGCACGTTCTGCATTATGGCGCCAAATGATGGCTGATATTTTCGATCAAGAAGTTGTCGTACCTGAGAGCTTTGAAAGTTCTTGCCTCGGGGCAGTTGTTCTTGGTCTATATGCTATCGGCAAAATCGATTCTCTGGATGTCGTGAAAGACATGATTGGGATGACGAATCAGCATGAACCTAATGAAGAGCACGTGAAGATTTACCGTGAACTTCTTCCTATATATATTCGAATCTCACGCAAGCTTGAAGAAGAATATGATCGTATCGCTGAATTTCAGCGTAAAATGATCAAGTAAGGAATGGTACAGAAAAGGCTATCCGCTCGGGAGGGTTAACCCTTAGGCGGATAGCCTTTTTTGTGATTTTTGATTAAGCAATTTCATGATTACGCCATATTAGGTGCAGCTGTTGTTGTCGCAGCTTTAGAATGGTGCTTCTTAAAGTGATGCGTATAATATGCGAACGACAATACGATACCTATAATCATAAATACTAACAAGCTTAAGCAACTATTCCATAAGAAAGATGATGGGCTGTCAGGCATCGAAATAATCGACTTGAAGCCAAGCACGGTGTAGCTCATTGGAACCCATCCATGTACATGCTGGAAGAAAGACGATTGCATTTCGAGCGGGAAGGATCCACCGCATGACGTAAGTTGCAATATCAGTAGTCCCATAGATACGAATCTTCCGATTTTATCAAGCGCTGTATTCAGGAAGAGAAGAATTGCTGTAAAGGCCCAGCTCGCCAGAATGCTAAACAGAATGAAATATCCGATGTTTTGAACATGTATTTTCATAAGAATGATTAAAGCATCCAATATTAAAGCTTGCAAAGTGCCAATGATTAACAATACTCCGAGCTTCCCGATAAACCAGTTTCGTGCAGATTGCCCAGGTCTGATTTCTAACAATGGGAAGGAGGAACAGAATAAGAACATGCCTACATATAACCCTAGAGATAGGAAATATGGAGCGAATGCAGGTCCGTACTGTGCAATATGGTTAAACGGAACTTTTTGCAATTCTACCGGGTCGGAGATTAGTTCTGCAGCTGCGTCAGCATTGCTGTGCTTCTCATTTACTTTTTGATCTGCGGTGTTGATACCCTCCGCTAATTCTGATGAACCATTTTGCAATTTACTTAATCCATTCGTAAGCTTCAGTGAGCCTTGCTCCAACTTCTCACTACCGTTCAATAGGGAAGAGGAAGCTTGTTTGATCTTATCTGTACCGGCTGCAAATTGATCAATTCCGTCAGCAAGACGTTGACCTCCAGCAGCGAGCTGATCAGCACCTTGTTTAGCCCCATGAATACCTTCGCTCAAGTCTGAAGCGCCAGCGGCAAGTCGCGCTTGACCGTCTGCGAACTTCTGCGTGCTTTCAAGCAGTTTAGCTTGTCCAGCAGTAATTTGAGCAAGTCCTTTTTCTAACATGGCTTGTCTGCCGCCCATGCCTTCAACTTGTTCTTGCAGATGTTTTTTAACTTCATCTATTTTTACATTTGAACCATTTTGCTTGATGGCTTCAGTATATTTCGAAGATAATAGGTTCAGTTGGTCCAGCATTTTTTGCTTATCCTCTGCGGATAGAGCGTTGTTATTCTCAATTGAACTTTTAAGGTCTTGCTGCGCTTTGTCTAGTGCTGCACTTGAGTCATTTGCATTTTGGTTTGAAGAAGTTAGACTGTCTAGTTCTTGGGTCACTTGAGCAAGACCACCTTGATTGGCTTTGCCGATTAAAGCAACTTTGGATTCAAGTTCAGAAGTTCCGTTTACTAGTTGCTGAACGCCATTTTTCAGATCAACAGATTTATCTGCTGAATACTTCATACCACTAGCTAATTTGTCGGCTCCATCTGCCAATTTCCCCATACCTTGATCTAGCCCACTTAACCCGGAAGCTAAAGATTTTGCGCCGTCATCGATAGGCTTGGTTCCATCAGACAGTTTCATAATGCCTTGATTGAACTTCAGTGTTCCTTTAGCAAATTGTTCAATGCCGTTCTCAAGACTTGTTGAACCTTGTTTGGCACTTGTAACGCCATCACTCAATTGGTTACCGCCATTTGCTAATTTATCAAGCCCTTCACCAAGCTTCTGCTCCGCTTCCAAAATGGCTGTTGTATAACTTTTCGTAATTTTATGCTCGAGCTCGCTTTTTACCTTTTCCATAGCAGAGTTTGAGATCGAGGCGCCTGTAAAGTTATAACCTTCATTCGGTACAATCTCAAGCTGCGCCTTCTTCTGATCATTCTCAAAAGCGCTCATTGCATTTTTTGAGAAATCTTTAGGGACGCGGATCAACATGTAATACTTGTTGTTCTTCATCCCTTCAATGGCTGCATTTTCATCGGCCGGTAGCACTTTGAGTTCATCACTGTTTTTTAGATCATCCGTCAATTGTTGCCCGATGTTAACCTTCTCGTCATTGATTGTCGTTCCAACATCATGGTTGACGATGACGAGGGGGAGGTCTTTCACATGTGCATACGGATCCCAGTAAGAAGAAATAAAGGGTCCAGCGTAGATGCATGGGATTAATAAAATAATACAAGTTACGACGAAAAGAATTCGATGTTTAAGAATCATATTTAATTCTTTTCGTAAGGAAGCAAACATACTCACCCTGACATTCTCCTTTTTCTTAATACAATAATAGTCAAGGTTAAAGTTTAAATTTATTAAATTTATATGTCAATATTTATATACAAAAAATTATATATTCATAGATAAGATGACAGAGAAAGGTTGGAACAAAATAAGTCAAAAGACATATGAGAATGGCAAATATTTGCTGTACCGGTCTTTTGATGAATGATAATATTTTCAGTAGCAATCAGAATCAATAAAAATGAAAGGCGATGCATGATGATAGGTACAACTACACAATACCATCCATTACTTGAAGGCTTTATGAGAGTTGCTCCTTTCCTTAATGAATTATATTCGGAGGATATGACCATTGGCGTCTCTGACACAGAGAAATTATTACTGAGTATTCCGGGTAAGACATTTACTCTTGGACTTGAATCAGGCTACATTCTTCAAGAGGGAGATGGCATGTATGAAGCTGTAAAATATAACAAAGCACAGAAAACGTACGTTCCTAAAGAAGTGTTTGGTTATCCCATTATTGCGATGGCAATACCTCTTCACAATGAAGATGGCGAAATTATAGGAGCAGTAGGGGTTGGAGTGAGTTTGGAGCAGTATAATACCTTACTAGGTATTGCTTCCAGCCTATCTGCGGCGGTTCAACAAGTCACGACAACCATTGAGGAAGTGGCGGGGTCTACAACGATATTATCTGAAAATATGAATCAAATTAATGAACAATCTAATTTTGTTCTTGAAAGTGTGACGGAAATTGAGAAAATAGCTAAAACCGTAAGTCGGATTTCTATGCAAAGCAATATATTAGGCTTAAACGCTTCAATCGAAGCAGCTCGTGCAGGGGAACACGGTAAAGGGTTTGCGGTGGTAGCTTCAGAAATACAGAAAATGGCTAGGAATTCAAAGGATTATGCTGATGAAATAACGAATTCAGCTGGCAAGATTAATGAATTAATAACCAAGCTAAGTTCTTCCATTTTAAATATTAGTAATGAAACAGTAAATCAATCTGCTGCCACTCAGGAGCTATCGGCAACGATGCAAGAGCTTAGCACAAACGCAAGACTGCTAGCTGAAGTTGCTAGGAAAGCGATAGGAGAAACAAATTAATACTTAGTTAGTAAACCGCGTATATCGCGGTTTTTTTTCATTCTTAGAAACAATTGGCGAATAAGTAGGCTCATGTGCTTGTTTAAGCCGGGTACCATGTCTATTACGCTCGAAGTATTATTGGCCATGTGCCAATAGTGAATACTTTCTGGTTGAGGAGCGGATCGCCGGTAGCATTCGCAATGCTGGAATCTGGCAATGCTATAGGCAACATTGTACTGGAACATTTCTAAGCGGAAAATAACTGATCTCGAATAAATCTCTGTCCGCCTATTCTGGCGTAAATGTACGGTGACCTTGTGCTGATCTGCTCGTCAGCAGATACGCTCGTAATAGCTGCTCCTGATGCAAATTTGGATATATATAGAAAATCGGGGTGGATCACTTGATCGGTCAAATAGGCAGAAGTAGTACTAAATGGTAACCGAAATCGGTTCAATGTAAATAGGATTCCTTCCTTCGATCTGATTCCGATTCCATGGCCATAGTACAAATTGTCTGCTACTTTCACGGCATTTTCCCCTCGCCACTGCGGCGTTTCAGGGTTAAATTCAGGGTTTTTAAAATATAAAACATCTCCGGGATATGCATGTTCACTTCCCTGTTCCTGAATGAGGCGGAGATCGCTGTCATAGTGCCAATCGTATAATAACAAATTCGCGAAAATTCGATTGAACTCGGTTTCCTGAATAGAATCAAGAACTCCTCTATAGAGCACAATGACGACAGCCGTCGCACATTCAAAGCCATACATTCTGCCGTTCACGAATATATCCCTTATTCCTGCTGCAGGAGTGATCCCCTCCTTAAGGCGAAAGCCTCCTTCAGCCGTCAAATTCCAAAATTGCTCATTACAGCGTGCATTTTTGAAAGTAGTAAATCTTACTCCACTCTCGTTTAATCCTTTTGCTGCTTCAACGATATTGCTCCGGAGCTTCATCTCAAAATTCAAATGCTCTACAGAATTGTAACTGTATGTGATCGGGCTATTCCGTTTCTGTTCGTAAATAGACTGCGCGAGCTGAGACCAAGTAGAAGTATCGACAGTTCTTTCTACGCCACCGATTAATATCATCTTTCCATTCCCTCCCATGAAAAATGTGTAGACGTAATTACCACATTGTATGTTTATCATAGGCATCCGGTGTGGAATATGTTCAATAAATCTAAAGCTTGCCAAATGAAATCATGTATTATATAGTCTATATGTTTAAAAGTTTAAACATATAGAGGTGATCGTTATCGAAAACCGTGAATGCTCGAATAAAGAGCTCATACTTCAAAAATTCAAATTAAGTACACCCATATTTCAGGCTTTAGGCGACGTAAATCGTCAACAAATCATCGCGCTGCTCTTAGAACAAACCAGTCTGAATGTAAATCAAATTACAGAACGAATGGACATTTCGAGACCAGCTATTTCTCATCATTTGAAAATATTAAGACAAGCAAATCTAATAGAATTCAAAAAAAACGGCACAGAGAAATACTATTGCTTAAGTACGAATATTAGAGATTCGTTACAGCTCATTAAGGATTTAATCGTTACGGTTGAAGAAAGTAATTAATGGATCAAGGGGTGAAAGGTATGAAGGCAATCGTTTTTGGAGCGAGCGGATTTATAGGCGGGCACGTAGTTGAACAATTACATTTAGCTGGACACGAAGTAACGGCAGCCCTGCGAAGCACGAGCAATGTAACTTTTCTAGAGAGTTTAGGAGTCAACGTCATTAGAATCGATTACTCAAACCGAACTGCTATTGAAAATGTAATTAGAGGACATGAGGTCGTGTATAACTGCACGGCGGATGCGAAGCTAAACACGCAAATTAGCCTTGATGCTGAAGTCGAGATTAAACTGACAAGAACACTCGTTGAAGCTGCTACCGAACAGGGGGCGAGCAAATTTATACAGCTAAGCACTGTTGTCATTTACGATTTTCGTCGTGATGAACCTATTGATGAGTCTTATATTTCCGAGCCCGAATTTCTCATTCAACGGCTAGGGATAGAAAGGGAAAGAATCGTCCAAGAGGTTGGAAAAAGGGCGGGGATACGTACTACTATTTTACGTCCTGCAAGTACGATAGGGGCCCGAGACATTTCATCCTTTTTTGCCAGAATGTTAGCAGCGCATAAGCTTGACCGATATCCGATGATTGGGGGCGGTTCGACTAAAGTATCACTCGTTGATACACGTGATATTGGCCGGGCAATGGTTTGGTTAGGGACTCATCAACAACAGGAAGATGATCATGGCATTTACTTATTGAAAGGATTCGACACGACTTGGTTTGAACTAAAGAAAGAAATTGACCGTGCAACAGGCAGAATAGCCGCAACAATCAATGTGCCTGCTGATTTAACCGATGAGCAAATGACTTCATATAATGTATCTCCATTCGCGCTAAAAACTTTTACGACAAACCGAATTTGGGATGACTCCAAAATTAGAAAACTAGGCTTTAACACTAAATATTCGCTCACCGATTCAGTGGAAACCGCACTTTGCGGATTACAATAATGTATGCTACGATACGGAAGCACTGTATGATAAATGGAGGAATGGAAGAATGGAACTTATTAAGCCGGAAGTAGTTCAACGTGTCCTCGATTTAATGAAGGAACAGGATTTATATATTCATCTTGAAATGACGAATGGCGCATACGCTGCTCATTTGGATAAATCTAAGATCGCAGCAGCGACTTTTATACGAAATGGAGTCATCCGTTACTCCCACGGATCGATCGCAGGCAAAGGGCCTTACCGAGTCGGCTTGAAATTAGAGCATGGTTGGGTATATTCAGAAGGTCTCACTCACTATGATGAGACAGAGACAGAGCGATTGATCTTAGCTGGCCATGACAACGACGGCAAGCTATTAGTATCTTTGCAATTAAGCCGCGAGCCATTTTAAACAAGAGAGAAGGTGACCATTCAAATGGAACGACATATACTTGTTGTGCTTCCGCATCCGGATGATGAATCATTTGGCATTTCAGGTACGCTTGCTAAGCATATTCAGAGCGGAACGCCAGTAACATACGCATGTTTGACGTTAGGACAAATGGGACGCAATATGGGTAACCCGATTTTTGCAAACCGCGAGACGCTTCCTTATATACGGAAGAGAGAGCTGGAAGAGTCATGCCGAATTATTGGCATACAAGATTTACGTCTTATGGGGCTTCATGATAAGACCATTGAATTTGAAGATAAGGACAAAATGACGAAGCTCATTGGTGACCTTATTACCGAACTAAATCCATCGCTAATCATTACGTTCTACCCTGGCTACAGCGTTCATCCCGATCACGATGCAACAGGAGCTGCTGTCATTCGTACGGTTCAGAAGCTGCCTAAGGATAAACGACCAACAGTACACTGCATAGCCTTCTCACAAGGGTGTGAACAAGAGATCGGAGCACCGGATGTATTTAATGACGTAAGAGAATTTGTAGATAAGAAAATGGGATCCATACAAGCGCACCGTTCACAGTGGCAATTAAAAACGATACTGGGGGGCAAATCTCCTCAGAGTAAAGAAGTTCAAGAAAGATTCGGCAAAGAACGTTTTTGGACGTATCGATTTGATTAGACAAATTCCTTAGAGCCCAATTCTTACATATTATGATATCAGGCGCTGCTTACAGAGTATGGCGTTTAATATGATCTATATTATTTTGGAGGAAATATGGGCTGCTATATTCGCGTTGAACAGAATGTTAATGTGTACGTGGAGGATTTAGATCCAGGGAACGGTAAACCGATTGTTTTCATTCACGGCTGGCCGGTTAATCATAAAATATTCGAGTACCAGTTCAATCGACTTCCTATAATGGGTTATCGATGCATTGGCATTGATTTGCGAGGGTTCGGTAAATCGGATCGTCCATGGACGGGATATTCATACAACCGGCTGGCAGATGATATTCGTGTTATCATTGATACTCTTGGACTTCAGAATATTACTTTACTCGGTCACTCCATGGGTGGTGCCATTTCCATAAGGTATATGGCAAGACATGCGGGGTATCAAGTCTCGAAACTAGCTTTAGTAGGAGCTGCGGCACCCGTCTACACAAGACGCCCTGATTTTCCGTATGGACGAACGAAAGAGGAAGCAAATAAATTGATTGAAGGTACCTACAATGATCGCCCAAAAATGTTAGAGGACCTTGGAGACTTGTACTTTGAGCGTTATATTACGGGAAGTTTTAAAAAATGGTTCCAAGGGCTTGGAATGGAAGCGTCTGGACATTCATCAGCTATGGCTATGATGTCGCTACGAGATGAAGATTTACGTCCAGATTTGCCGAAGATTCATGTACCTACAGCCATCTTCCACGGTGTGCAAGACAAAAGATGCCCATTCGTATTAGCCGAATTAATGCATGCCGGAATCACGGGGTCTGAACTTATACCGTTTCAATATAGCGGTCATGGAATATTCTATTGTGAGAAAGATAAGTTTAATCGTGAACTTGTTCGTTTCATAGGATAACTCTTGTTTTAATTATTCTATATAGAACTGTAAGGAGAATTCCTTGCAGTTTTTTTTGCGTTACATCCAAAGTTGGAAGTTACAGGAAGCTTAAGATAAGGTACAAAAAGAAATATACGACAAAATTAAAGTAGAGTAGCAGAGGAATCGGGTTTATGCCGACATAGACCCATTTTTTTCATTTTGAAGCGGCCAAAATCGAGCCCGTCGTGTTCTTCTTCATCTTTCAAAAATATATTATTCATGGATTAAATCTAGGCGGGGTTAAAGGATAATAGAAGGGAGAAGGAGACCGTTCGGACAAACGCGCGGGTCTCCTTTTTTGTATCATTTGACACTAAAAAGATTATAAAACATCAGATTCTAGACTATCCATAGACTCAAGCAAATGCTCCAGTAGAGATTCAATATCGTCAATATGACTCTCGTCTATTTTAGTTCGAAACGTCAGCAAGATGCGATAAATTCCTTCATCAAATTGAGCGGCACTCTCATCCGTCTCTAAACCAATCGTTCGTTCGTGCTTGATATACACGGAATCGCTCCAAATCGTAGTAAGTCGTTCATGAAAGGTATGGAAGTGGGTCGACTGTTTATCAGGCAACTGAAACATAAATTGCAGCCTAACACCCGGTGCTTCGTCTGCAATTCTAATCCCTCCTAGTTCACCTGCAAAGTCAGCCAATCCGCTAGTTATTCTTACTTCTACACGGCAGTTGCCTCCCGGTCTATGAATTCTCATGAGGAACATTCGCTCGAAGCTCGCTAGATCTATTTGGTCTTTACGATCGATGACGAGTACTTCTCCTTCACGATCCAAATCATATATACTGCCTTCAAAAACAACCTTCAGGTTGTCAAAAATCGTTGGGTCGAACATGACACAGCCTCCAATATGAACTCGAAACAAATCATTAATATATTTTACTATACTAAGAATCAATTTAAAAATATACCATAAAACACATAATTCCGAGTTGACAAGTAAGAATAACTAGGAATAAAATGATGACAAGTTTACTAACTCGTTTACATCACATTAGAAAGCAGGTAATCATTTATGACATTCAGCTATATATCTCACTTGGATTGTCCATCATGCGGAAATAGATACGATTCAAATCAAGTACAGCAATTGTGTTCCTGTGGTTCTCCACTGCTTGTAAGATATAAATTAGATGAGTTAAAAGAAAACGTCAGCAGAGAATCTATAAATGGACGAAATGCGGATTTGTGGCGCTATCACGAGCTTCTTCCGGTCAATGATCCTAATAATGTCGTAAGTTTAGGGGAAGGGATGACACCTCTTCTTGAGTTGCCTAGACTTGGTGAGGAATATGGGATTTCTCACTTATATATGAAAGACGAGAGTTTAGTACCGAGCGGAAGTTTTAAAGCAAGAGGAGCCGCCGTTGGTATTTCGAAAGCTAAAGAGCTAGGTGTGCGTGCATTCGCGATGCCGACCAACGGTAATGCTGGAGCTGCCTGGGCACTATATGCTGCGAGAGCAGGCATTGAGGCAACGATTGTCATGCCAATAGATGCCCCTTCCATTACACGCAGTGAAGTGGCCTTGTCGGGAGCGGAATTGTATTTAGTTAATGGTTTAATTAGTGACGCAGGGAAAATAGTAGCGCAAAAAGTGAAAGATGACGGTGTCTACGATGCTTCGACATTGAAAGAACCGTACCGGATTGAAGGGAAGAAAACGATGGGCATCGAGATCGCAGAGCAGCTTGGTTGGGAAATGCCAGATGTTATTCTCTATCCAACCGGGGGCGGTGTTGGCCTAATTGGAATTCATAAAGCGCTTCTCGAGCTTAAGGAAATCGGATGGGTTACAGGTAAGCTTCCTCGGCTTGTGGCGGTACAAGCTGAAAATTGCGCGCCAATTGTTAAGGCTTGGGAGGAGAAGAAGGAGCGTTCTGAATTTTGGGACAATTCAACGACGATTGCTTTCGGTATTAATGTTCCCAAAGCACTTGGTGACTTTTTAGTACTTCGGGCTATCTACGAGACGGAAGGAGCTGCAGTAGCTGTCTCCGATGAGGAGCTTCTCACAGAACAGCGTAATGCGGCACGTACGGAAGGGGTATTTATTTGTCCTGAAGGTGCTGCAGCTTTCGCCGCAGTTCGTCGCCTCAAACAAACTGGATGGATTAAGGTAAATGAGAAAGTGGTTGTCCTTAACACAGGAGCTGGAATTAAATATCCCGAGACTGCACAGGTAGAGGTTCCTGTGTTAGAGATTGGTGACCGCCTTTCAACTAGCAAGTGATATTCAATAATTGGTTAAATGGGAGAGTAATTTCATGCAACTCGATACGGATTTTATGACCCGGCATATCCCGGATTTTGTCCACGCTGCTGGGCTGAGCTTGAGTATTGGGGGGATTGCCATCCTCCTGTCTTTATCCGTGGCATGTATCTATTCGGCGATCTTGTTTTTTCAAGTGCCGATTCTCAAGGGATTTGTGAGGGCACATGTGGAAGTGGCGCGTAATACACCGCTGCTTATTCAACTCTTTTTCTTATATTATGGGTTACCTTCAATAGGAATCAAACTTTCTTCGATGACAGTCGTGTTCATTGCAATGACGTTTCTTGGGGGAGGATATTTTACTGAGGTGTTTCGCTCAGGGCTGGACGCGGTGACCAAGACTCAAGCAGAGTCAGGACTCGCTCTAGGTTTATCGAGAATGCAATTATTTCGGTATGTGATTATGCCGCAAGCTTTTCGAATCTCTATTCCGGCTCTGTTCGCCAACTTTATTTTTCTATTGAAAGAAACGACGATCGTATCTGCGGTAGCAGTTCCGGAGCTGCTTTATACCACAACGAGCTACATTTCGTTATATTACAAAACGTATGAAATGCTGCTCATGATGACGATTTGTTATTTGATCATCTTCTTACCTCTTTCTTTTCTGCTAAGCTGCATCGAAAGGAGGTACCAATATGGAACGCACGGGCATTGATTTGTTAATACACAGTCTTCCGGAGCTTGGTAAGGGCGTTGTACAGACGGTACTGATTTCGCTTTACACCATTATTTTCAGCTTAGCGGGCGGCATTATGTTTGGAGCTTTGCGTACATCACGTCTATGGTGGCTTCGTTTCTTGACCCGCAGCTATTTGGAATTATTTCGGAGTATACCGATTTTAGTATGGTTGTTCTTCTTCTTTTTCGGTCTGCCTATCTTTTTTGGAATTAACGTGCCTGCCTTTACGTCTGCAGTGTTAGTGCTGTCTCTATGGGGAATCTCTGAAATTGGCGAGGTCGTTCGAGGGGCTCTTCAATCATTACCGAAGGGACAGACGGAAGCCGGGAAATCGATAGGTCTCAACACTTTTCAATTATTCAGATATGTACTGTTGCCGCAAGCGGTTCGGCGAATGATTCCGCCAACGATCAGCGTGTTCACACGAATTATTATGACTAGTTCATTAACTGTACTGGTTGGGGTTACGGAAATGATTAAGTCAGGACAACAGGTCATTGAGCGCAACTATACATATGGTCATGCCGCCATTATTATTTACGGAGCGTTATTCGTCTTCTATTTCCTAATTTGCTATCCATTGTCGGCTTATTCTCGGCGTCTGGAAAGAAGATGGACTCAGTAAGAGAGTCAAAAACCGTCGTTTGTTATAGAGAGGAGCGCAGTACGATGACGGAAGCTTTAGTTAAACTTCAGAACCTGAAGAAGGCTTTTGATAAACATACGGTATTAAACGGAATTAATTTAGAGGTAGCCAAGGGTGAAGTAGTAGTCATACTCGGACCTAGCGGCTGCGGCAAAAGTACCTTGTTGCGATGTATTAATGGACTCGAAATCGTGCAAGGGGGCAACATCATTTTTCAAGGAAAGGATATCACATCGGACAAAAAATCATGGCAGCAGGTACGCCAGAGCATCGGAATGGTGTTCCAAAGCTATCACTTGTTTCCACATATGACGGTAATGGAAAACATTCTGCTCGGTCCGCTCAAAGTACAGAAACGCTCTAAAGCAGAAGCGACGGCAGATGCTGAAAGATTGCTTGACAGAGTGGGGCTGCTTTCGAAGAAGGATGCTTACCCGCGTCAGTTATCTGGCGGGCAACAACAGCGGATCGCGATCGTTCGAGCACTCTGTATGTATCCGGAGGTGATGCTATTTGACGAGGTGACTGCAGCGCTTGACCCTGAAATGGTCAAAGAGGTACTGGATGTCATGCTTGATCTGGCAAAACAGGGGATGACGATGCTTATCGTGACTCACGAGATGAATTTTGCTCGTGCGGTAGCTGATCGAATTATTTTTATGGATCAAGGAGAAATTCGTGAAATGGCGAGTCCAGACGAATTTTTTACGAATCCGCAAAGTGAAAGAGCTCAGCAGTTTTTGAATCAATTTTTTGAAGTAGAGACCGGAAAAGGGAGAGATGGGAAATGAAGAAGAAGAAGTTGGGAACTTTGATTTTATCCGCACTGCTGTTAATCGGAGTATTGGCTGGTTGCGGAAATAGCGCAGATGGAGGGAATAAATCGGCTGCTGGCAGCTTAGATGCCATTAAGAAACGCGGTAAATTGATTGTTGGCGTATTCTCGGATAAGCCGCCGTTTGGGTTCACAGATGAGAAGGGGAATTACATCGGGTTTGATAATGACCTCGCGAAGAGATTTGCGAAAGATCTGCTTGGAGACGAGTCGAAAGTAGAATTCGTTCCTGTTGAACCAGCCAGCCGCATTCCATACTTACAAAGTGATAAGGTCGATTTGATTTTGGCGAATATGACTGTAACCGATGCGCGTAAAGAACAAGTAGATTTTACAAATCCAACGATGAAAGTGGCTACGCAAGTACTCGTATCTGATAAAAGCGGGATTAAAACACTGGACGATTTAAAGGGTAAGAAAATCATCGTAACGAAAGGAACGACTGCAGATATTTACCTTACCGAGCATCGTAAAGACGTAGAATTGATAAAATACGATAAAAATACAGAATCGCTTCAAGCTCTTAAAGATGGACGCGGCGACGGTTATGCGCAAGATAATTTCATTCTAATTAGCTGGGCGAAAGATAATCCGGGATTTCATCTGATTGATGAGAAGTTAGAGAAGGAAGCACCGATTGCGCCAGCAGTGAAGAAAGGCAACACTGAGCTTAGAGATTGGGTCAATAAAGAGCTTCAAACACTAGGTAAAGAGCATTATTTAATTGAACTTTACAATAAATATGTGAAGGATGCGCTTGGCGCAGATACCGATCCATACGAAGTGATCACAGAAGATGGGAAAATTTAATAATCTGTTATCTTTCATTCATTAATAGAAGGCAGCTGGGAACAGAATATGTTCTTAGCTGTATTTTGTTGGAATTCAGGCGATGTTTCTTTTAAATGGAGAGAAAATAAGGATTTCGATTGGCTGCAAAGTCTTGGCAAGGTGTTCATCGTATTCGATCAGCTAGATTCGGGAATATTCTGTACGATTTACAATGGGAGCTTGGGCGAAGGCTCGGAAGCAATGATAAACTAAAAAATCCATAACTAATCCCGGAGAGTGGAGGTTAGTAATGGATTATTGTTCTGATATGTATTTGAGATGGTTCATTTCCAAGATCTTTATAATGTTGCCTTCGGTTTCTTGAAGTTGAAATAGACAACAGCACCGATGGCAACAATAACACACAGAATAAGTACATATAGACCGTATCGATGAATGTATTCTCTTCCCAAGTACCATTTTTCTCCTAGAACATGTCCAAGTGAAATAAAGGTAATACCCCATACCAAGGCTCCGGAATAAGCGTACAACATGAATTTACGGAAATCTAAACTTGATATCCCTGCCATATAAGCAGTTAGATGTCTTACCCCTGGAATGAAATAACCGACGAATAATAAAATATTTCCATATTTCTCGAACAGATTATGAGTGCGTTCAATTTTTTCATGGGTGATGCGAATTTTCGGACCGAATCTTTTAAGAAAAGGGAGTCCTAATTTAGCGCCAATGATGTAGCTAATCGTTATTCCCGTCATTGCTCCTAATATTGCACTTATGTATGCGAGTGGATACGAAACTCTTCCTAGATAAACATTGTAACCAACATATGTCATCAGCAGTTCGTCTGGTACTGGTAAGCCTACAATGCCTAGAGCTAAAGCAGTAAAAATGCCAATATATCCGTATTTTGTAATTAGCTCGCTTAAAAAATGTTCCATTCCATATTCCTCGATTCAAAGGTCTAATAATCCTTATTATTATCATGTTACGAATAAAATTGCAAACTAACAATGCTGATGTTTTATATCGTTAACGATGGTGAACCGTAATTGCATTTATTACACTGCCGCTTATAGTCGACAAATATACAGCGATAAATCATGTGAGCACATCCAATCTACTAATGATAGAAATCTTTTTATATTTAACTGCAATCCCATTTCTGATTCTACTCGTAAAGGCTAGGAAGCTCAGCAAGAACATTTTAGATAATAACCCGTTTTGTGAAAGCAGCATTAAATCATTACATATTATCAGCATTTGTGCTTTCACCGATTTTCTGCTTTACGCATCCGGTACTTCAGAGTAAATGTAGATGTTCTTCTTGCTAAACGTAAAATGGGTGCGTCGGAGTTCGTTTTGTATGCTTGGGCTGTTTGCTTTATTTGTTCGATCATTGCATTAGCTTTTATCCAATTATTTATCAAGAAGATTAAATTTGAACGAACATAAGAGTTGAATACATTATTATAGATATAATCAAATAATCTAATTTTGGAGGCTTAAGCAGATGGATAATCAAATGTTCAGACACTTTCTGGCTGCACTGTCCTATCGAACGACGAAGGCCATTAAAGGCGCCCCGGACCACTATCCTAGCATGAATATTGGCAAAGAGGTACGTCAGCCCGTAGAAATACTTAACCATATGACGTTTCTAATGGCCTACGTCATTAGTTGTTACAAAGAATATTCTTTAGACGAGTTTAGAAATCTTCACAGTTGGAATTCAGAAGTCGAACGTTTCTATGACACATTGGAACAGCTGGATCAGGTGCTAGAGGAAGGAACTCTTCCGATGAAAAGAACAGTCCAGCAACTGCTGCATGGGCCATTAGCGGATGCGATGACACATGTGGGTCAGCTTACTTTGCTCCGCAGACTAGCGGATTCACCTGTTGAGTATGAGAACTATATGAATGCTGAAATTCATGCCGGTCAGATACGACCAAATCAAAAATAAATACATAACCCAGTTTCCCATACATGGAGAACTGGGCTATTTTTATTTGTAACTTTTTCTTATACTTCCTCGTTTAGGAAGATAGGAGGTGCTTACACCATGAAAATAAATAAGAAAACACTGAGCATAGCGGCAGTAATCATATTGGCGATTTCCATAACTGCGTGTTCCAAAGACGAGAAGCCCGAGGTAAAAACGACTCCAAGCAATAATGTCATTGAGGACAATAACACTGCCAAAGATAATGGGCAAAACAATGAGCAGGACAATCAGCAACAACAACCTGAAGAAACGAAAAGTGAAATAAAACAAGGTAGCGGCATATATGTAGGACAAATCGACAGTCATTCCATTGAGATCCAAACATCAGAAGGATCGACGGCATTTCAACTGGAAGGGGAGACCGTAGATTTAAGTAACATTAAAGAGAAGGACAACGTTCAATTCGAATACTACGAGAAAACAACGACCTCAGGCGTAAATACGGTTAAGCAGCTGTTTATTACAAAAATTGAAAAACAAGCCGCTGATCAACAATCAATGAGTCTGCCTAAAACAATGGATATTAAGCTGACAATCGAAGGAAATGAAGAGACAAGAGAAGCTAAACTTGCTGAAAGTAACGACTATTACCTTTACGTGTTACCCGGCTTCACATTTAAAGAAGATAAGCTGATGATGAATTACGACAACAATTATTATGCGGAACTAGAACTTCTTCCAAAAGATTACGATCTTGATACACTTAAAAAGGATGCTGAAAGTACTTTAAAGAAAGTCGGAGAAGTACATGAACTTAAAGGTGTGGAAATAATGCAATCCATGCGTGATGCTAAATTGTTCCTGCTGGCGAGTTCAACGAAGTTGACCAAAGAAGTGATCATTAAAGAGTTCAACGGTCGAGCGTTTCGAATTACTGTAAACATGCCAGTAGGAGAAGCTAGTGAAGGATTTGGTCCATCGGCGTTTGCTTCATTAAACACTATTGGAATGAAGTAAGCTTATACGCACTCTATCGCCCAAGAACCTTAGTTCAAATTGTGAGCTAAGGTTGTTGGGGTTGAAATCTTTCATGATATGGATATTTCTGCCCATTAGTGAAAGCGCTTGTGAAAGTTTGTCATTTCCTTTTTCAACAAATAGGTGTATTATCATTAGGTGAATTTGAATCAACAAGGAGAGAAGCATCATGGGAAAACTTTCTCGGACGCAAACGATACTTATGATTGCGTTTTTAGTTATAGTCTGGGGAGTAAACTGGCCCTTATCTAAAATTGCGCTGCAGTACACGCCGCCAGTATTATTTTCAGGAATGAGAACTTTTTTGGGCGGTTTGCTTTTGCTAATTGTGGCTGTACCTAGATTTCAAAAACTGAATCTAAGAGAAACATGGTACATTTATTTACTGTCATCTTTATTTAACGTCGTTTTGTATTACGGTCTTCAAACGATCGGTCTTAGATACTTGCCTGCAGGTCTGTTCTCAGCTATTGTGTTCCTGCAACCGGTACTCGTTGGTCTCTTTTCGTGGATGTGGTTAGAAGAAAAGATGTACGGATTGAAAATCGTGGGACTTATTCTCGGTTTTGCTGGAGTTGGAATTATAAGCAGCAGCGGTGTGTCAGGTCATATTTCTATTCCAGGCATATTGCTTGCTCTCGGTTCCGCACTCAGCTGGGCTTTAGGAACAGTTTATGTTAAGAAAACGAGTGGAATGGTAGACTCGATTTGGCTGGTCACTATTCAGCTAATCGTTGGCGGACTGTTCATGACAATCATCGGTTCCGGTGTGGAGAGCTGGTCTGAAATTAGCTGGAACGCATCATATATTATTTGTTTGCTGTTTATTTCGATATTTGTAATTGCAATCGGCTGGATTGTGTTCTATAAATTGATTGATTCAGGGGAAGCCAGCAAGATTGCTTCTTACACATTTTTAATTCCGCTTGTAGCGATTTTAATCGGGACGATCTTCATGAACGAACCGTTTACGATGACTTTGTTAGTCGGGCTCATATTAATTCTAGTCAGCATCTATTTCGTTAATAGAACGCCAAGAAAACGTGCTTAAATGATAAAGATACAAAGAAGTCCAATTTTTAATTGGGGCTTCTTTTTTTTTGGGCACAAGCAATAATTTGAAAATTTTTCTTGCTAACCTATTCAAATTTGAATAGAATAATGAGTAGTCATAGATATTATTCAAATTTGAGTAACATCTACATAAGAAGGAGAGGGCTAATAACCTATGCATGATAAACAAACAAACATTAAGCTGGTCGTAGCAGGGCTGTTGTTAGGTATTTTAATGGCGGCGATGGATAATACCATAGTTGCTACAGCGATGTACACCATTGTTGAGAAGCTAGGAGGAAGCAAACAGTTCGTCTGGGTAACTTCCGCTTATATGGTTGCAGTGATGGCAGGTACGCCTATTTTCGGTAAACTATCCGATATGTACGGCCGTAAACGTTTCTTTATTTTTGGATTAATTGTGTTTCTTGCAGGTTCTGCGCTGTGCGGCATGGCTAACAGCATCGTAGAGTTAAGTATTTTCCGTGCGATACAAGGAATCGGCGGCGGTGCGCTGATGCCAATTGCTTTTACAATCGTCTATGATGTTTTTCCAGCTGAGCAACGCGGTAAAATGACGGGATTATTCGGTGCCGTATTCGGTACATCTAGTATATTAGGACCACTGCTTGGAGCATACATTACAGATTATATCGGCTGGGAATGGGTGTTCTATGTCAACGTACCTATTGGTATCCTGTCGTTTATTTTCATTACTTTCTACTATAAAGAATCGATGGAGCACAGTAAGCAAAAAATTGACTGGACTGGCGCGATTACACTTGTTGGAGCTGTTGTCAGTCTAATGTTCGCTCTAGAGCTTGGCGGCGAGAAATACGCTTGGGATTCGGCTGTAATTCTTGGATTATTTGCGGCTTTTGCCTTGCTATTCATTGTGTTCTTGTTTGCTGAGACGAAGGCAGCTGAACCGATTTTGTCCTTTAAGATGTTCAAAGATCGGTTATTTGCTTCAAGCAACGCAGTTGCTCTGCTCTACGGCGCTGGTTTTATTGTCGCGACGGTGTACATTCCGATCTTCGTACAAGGGGTTTTCGGGGATTCGGCATCGAACTCAGGTCTTATCCTCATGCCGATGATGCTTGGCAGTGTAGTAGGCAGCCAGCTAGGCGGGTTTTTAACAACAAAAACGTCGTTCCGCAACATTATGACGTTCTCAGCGATTTGTTTCGTTATTGGATTGTTTACCCTTGGAACATTATCACCAGATACAGCTCGAGTACTCGTTACAATATATATGATTTTGACTGGATTCGGAGTTGGATTCTCATTCTCCGTACTCAGCATGGCATCCATTAACAATTTCGATATGCGCCAAAGGGGAGCAGCTACTTCAACCAACTCTTTCCTTCGTTCTTTCGGAATGACTCTTGGTATTACGATTTTCGGTATTATTCAGCGCAATAGTTTTACGAATAAAGCAACTGAATTATTCGGCGGTTCGGCAGCAGCGGTGCAAGGAGCTTCTGATCGAAACTCGTTCATCTCACAAGCAGACCGTGCCAAAATACCTGCAGAGGTGCTTCATAAAATAACAACTGCATTGTCCTCATCGATCGCACATACATTTTTGTGGGCACTCGTGCCAGCTGGTTTAGCTTTGCTCTTCGTATTTGCAATGCCTGGCGATCGCGTGAAAATGCGGAAGAACGCTTCTGCTGCATCTGGGAGATCTTAAATTATGTCCATGAAATTGTGCATTCTGGGACTGTTGCTAGAAGGCGACATGCATCCTTATGAGATGACAATTATGATGAAGGATCGTGCGATGGATTCGCATACGAAGCTTCAAATGGGCTCACTGTATTATGCAGTTGACCAACTGGCCAAAGGAGAGTATATCGAGGCGGTAAAAGTTGTGCGTAGCGGCAATCGTCCCGATAAAACGATCTATCATATAACAGAAAAAGGAAGACAGTTGTTTGAGCAGCTGCTGCTTCAGAAATTTAAAGAAATTGAGCCGGTATACCACCCCATGTATATCGGTCTAGCTTTTGCACGTCATGGAGATCAAGAGAAAATTGCAAAAATATTAGAAAATCGCATCCGTGAGGTGGAGCACCGTGTCAATTTGGCATATGAAGTATATGAAGAGCATATTAAAACAGTACCGCGAAGTGCTCTACATATTATGATTGGCATGTACGAACATGCAAAAGCAGAGCTTATTTGGCTTAAAAGGCTGTATGCCGACGTTCGTGAAGGTAAAATGGGTCAAGTGGGACTTCCTCTCGACTTGGAAGAAGAGAAAGACAAAGAAACCAAAAATTTTCCAACTAAATTTCCAAAATAGAGAGCTTCTTCTAAGGAAGAATTCAGACTCGCGCACATCGCGGGTCTTTATTTTATATATTTGCTAACGAATATACAGTGTGATATATTAAAATTTGTAAATTCCAACTAGAAAGGTGTGCATTTAATGAGTATGTTGAATTCTGTCCTCGAAAAACTCACTGATGAGGTCCAAGCTAACCGGAAATCAGAAAATCCTGTTTCTCCATTGTTCCTGAATCGATGGTCACCTCGTGCTTACTCAAGTCAAAAAGTATCCGATTCAGATTTGAATACGATTCTTGAATCCGCTCATTGGGCACCCTCTTCTTTTAACGATCAGCCGTGGCGTTTTATTGTTGCCAAAACAGAAGAACAGTTACAAGTTTTTCACAGTTTTCTTGGTGATTTTAATAAAATGTGGGCTACCAAAGCTCCTGTGCTCGTTTTGGTTGCTTCTGACAAACTAAGAGAGAATGGCGATCCTAACGGGGCGCATGCATTTGATGCAGGAACAGCTTGGGGCTTCATGGCTTTACAGGCCAAAATGCTAGGATTGTCCACACATGCAATCGGTGGTTTTGACCGAGATAAAGCGCGTGAGCTGCTGAACATTCCAGATCATATTGAACTTCATGCTGTCATCTCGATTGGCTATCAAGGTGATAAGAGCGATCTTCCTGCTGGACTTCAAGAACGCGAAATCCCAAGCGGCCGCAAACCGCTGAATAAAGTTGTTTTTGAAGGAAAATTTAATTCATAATAAGGTTATACATAAAGCTGCCTGAGATCATATCTCATGGCAGCTTTTTCAATGATATGTCCTACAAGAAAGAATGGAGTTCCAAACGTACAAGCGTGCAATGAAATAAGCGCATATGATTCTGTAAACGCAAATTTATGGTTGGAGGGATCAAGATGGTAAAAAAGCGCGTACCGGAGCCCGTTGAATCAGAATGGATTGGCCAGTGGGTCTGTGTGGTACTTCATGACGGAAGCTATTACGTAGGGAAAGTAGCTGACATTAATAATGGAGAGGTAGTCCTTCACGGCGTGAGAGGCGATGGAGCAATGCAGGAAGGAAAGGAACCAGAACGAGCTCAGGTCAGTGGGTTTCTAGGATCTTTATTCGGCTTCGGAGGAAATAGCAGTGGATCATTCAATTCGTTTCCTAATGGTTCGTCTGCGTATAATGGGGGTTCTGGATCGGGCGGCATGAATTGGGGTAGAATTTTCCCAGCTATCCGAATCGGATTTAACGTGATGCAGACGATGATGCCGCTTCTAGGGAAATTTATTATATAGCAACTATTTTTTTTTGCCCAATAAAAACAGCATACGATAAATAATCGGAAAATTGAGTAATAAATGCTTCATTTTTTTCAAAGAAGTGAGGTAGTGAGGGATCAAGAAGAACATCAAAGTCGATGATTTGAAGCGGGTCTATCGTTCTGTTTTGATTTTTAGTTTCAAATAGACTACGAGAACCTTGCGGAGGATTCCATACCTTTAGATCTACAAATCCAGCAGAAGTAATAAATTGTTTCCATTCGCCGTAAGTTGGCAAATAGGTATTACCATACAGCTCACTCATTTTAGCGATTAGCTCGGGGTGACGCTTCTCCTGATACAATTCCCGATCATATAACCATCCTCCATGAGACAATACTCGATAATATTGTTTTAGAGCCGCCTCTGCATCATTAAATATGGTTACAGATTCAACAAATACGACATCAAATTGGTTATCTTCAAATGATAACGAAGTGGCGTCTTCTACTTTGAAATTGACATGGACACCAAGCATTTCGGATCGTTTTTTTGCCTTTTCGAGCATCGTTTTATTACGATCAACAGCTGTAACATTATAGCCCAGCTGGGCTAGATGGCAGGCAGTTTTCCCTGTTCCGCAGCCGATTTCTAGTATATGTGCTTCTATCGGAATGTCATAATCCTGAAGCAGTAACAGGGTGCTTTCGAATCCGCCCGGGTGTGCCGCACCTTCTCCGATGGCAGCAACAATGTCATCATACTTCAACTTTCAATGCACCTCCAATTATTAAATGTATCATTAAAAATTGTGCACATGGGTAATCTTCCGTAAAATTCAAAACCCAGGTACATGTATATATGACGAACCGCTATCTAAACGAATAATATAAATAGATTACTTTAGAAGGGAGGAATTGGAGTGGAGTTCATCAATCCGATTTCAGCAGATGGCTGTAGACCATATATCGGGCGTCCAGTATGTGCAGTATTATATGACGGTACACAAGTGGTTGGCACAGTTAGGGATGCAACTAATGATGGATTATTCTTTGATAATCCATATGCAGGGGCAACAGTCTTATCTTTACAGCCGGCTAAAGCAAAAAAACAAATGATCGAACAAATGAACAAGGCCAAAACTTCTGCCTTTGGTTATGGTTATCCATATGGATATGGATATGGATATGGGTCATTGGCTTGGGCGTCAATTGCTTTGTTATTCCTCATTCCGTTTCTATTTATATAACTCAACTCAAGGGGCTTTATGTCAATGAGGTTCTAAGAGCTGATTCTAGAGTCGGCAAGCATGATTGGATGCTTGCTGGCTCTATCTTTTGTTCATGAATCATGCTGTGTAACTTAAATGTAACCGCTTTAATGTTAACTGAAAGTACGTATAAGGAAGAGCATGATGGAGGGATATGTATGGATAACACGGTGAATTGGTTTGAGAAACGATGTCGGTTGAATCCGAGTCACATTGCTGTCGTAGATGGACAAACCGGAGAGAGATGGACCTATCGTGACATGGATAGACGCTTTCTAAGCATTGCTGCATATTTGCAAAGTCAAGGCGTCGAGAAAGGAGATAGAGTAGCCTTATTATCTCCCAATGACGTCTGTTATTTTGATATGCTATTCGCTTGCGCCAAGTTAGGTGCGATCTTCGTTCCGCTAAATTGGCGGCTTGCAGCACCCGAGCTGGATTATATCATACATAACTGCGATCCTAAAGTTATTGCTGTTCATCCAGACTTGGACGAAATAAACGGAAATGTGCTCACGAAAGTTCAAGAGAGTCATTTCAAACTTATGAAAGCAGCAGGCAAGGAGTACGATGACATCATTAGGATGACTGCAGCTCCAACCTCGAATCCTGCACTGAAAATGGACGATCCACTCTCGATCATCTATACGGGCGGCACCACAGGTAAACCGAAGGGGGTTGTGTTATCTCATGCCTCTATGTTCTGGAATGCCATAAATACGGTTGTTAGTTGGAATTTAACATCAAGAGACATCACGCCTACATATATGCCTATGTTCCATACAGGCGGATTAAATGCGTTGTCTTTGCCTATTCTTCAAATCGGCGGGACGGTTATCGTCTGTAAGTCATTTCGTCCTGAGACGTTCGTCGAGATCGTCCGCCGTGAACGTTGCACGCTCGTGCTTCTTGTTCCGACGATGTATCACATGCTTACACAATCCGAAGTGTTTGCTGAAGCTTCTTTTCCAACCATGCACACATTCCTGTCTGGCGGTGCACCATGTCCGCATACAATTTATGAAGCTTTTGCCTCGAAAGGACTTGCATTTAAAGAAGGATATGGGATGACGGAAGCAGGACCTAACAATTTCTTCATTGATCCTTCGGAAGCGGCTAAACATGTAGGCTCAGTCGGTATGCCGATGATGCTGAATGATATTAAGATTGTTAATAATCACGGGGAGACAGCGGTCGTTGGTGAAGTAGGGGAAATTTTATTGAAGGGTGGCCACTTATTTCACTCCTATTGGAATCTGCCTAAAGAGACAGAAGAAGCCTTCTCGGACAGATGGTTTCATACAGGAGATTTGGGAAGAAGGGATGACGAAGGATTCTTTTACATTATGGGTCGTAAAAAAGATATGATTATTACCGGCGGAGAAAACGTATATCCACTTGAAGTCGAGCACTTGCTTCAGCAGCATCCATATATAGAAGAGGCGGCGGTAGTGGGCATTCCAGACGAAAAATGGGGAGAGCAGGTAATAGCTGTACTCGTACTTAAAAGCGGAGCTCATCTCGATGAAGAAACCCTAAAGCAATATTGCGCTGCATCGATTGGAAAATATAAAATACCAAAGCGTTTCGTCTTCGCAGAAGAACTGCCAAAAACAGCTGTTGGCAAAATCGATAAAATTCGCATCATTCATGATCATAGTTATGGTAAAATATAGGAAATAAATCATCACGGGAGCGTTGCCGATGAAGAACAACAAATTCATCTTGAAGACGAAATTAACGCCGCCGCAATTGAAAACGCAAATATTACACAAAGCTGAGTTGACGAAGAAATTGAAACGAATGAAACAGTATAAAATGACGCTCGTTCATTCGGGTCCGGGATATGGTAAAAGTACCGCTCTTGCTTCTTATTTGCATTCTGAACCGGGTGATTTTAGTTGGTATTCTGCCGGCACGCATGACGATGATTTAATTCCATTTGTTCATTATCTGATTTGCTCACTTCGCTCAATCCAACCGACATTTGGTGCGGAATTGCTTGACATAATCTCCGATGAGGAGCCTTACACTCGAAGCAATGACATTTTGAATCTCTGTGAGACTTTTATCAACGAGCTTTTGCTGCTGCCCGAAGGCAGCCTGCTTGTTATCGATGATTATCATTTAGTAGGATCGTCAGATGCTATTAACACCTTTATGAACTACTTGATTCAGCATTTGCCAGGTGGATTCCATTTGGTAGTAGTCAGCCGTACAGGTCCGGGTTGGGATTATTTAACCACATTAAAAGTACGGGGAGATCTTCTTGAACTGGATGAAAAAGATTTATCCTTTTCGGCAGAAGAAATAGAAGTTCTATTTACGGATTACTATGAATACGAACTCAAGCCGGAAGAAGCGATTCAAATATACAATGTTACAGAAGGCTGGGTGATTGCGGTTCAGCTCATTTGGCAACGATTAATGCTTGATGGAAGTGACGTAGCAACCGTTCTGTCGAATTATTCAGATACAATGGGCGATTTATTTCGATTTTTAGCTATGGAAGTGCTGATGAAACAGACATCGAGTATACAGCATTTTCTAGAGCGAACGAGTGTTTTAGAGGATTTGAATGCTGATGTATGCAACTATTTGCTGTCAACTCAAGATTCTCAGGACATAATTGATGTGATTACCACGCATAATCTGTTCATCGTGAACCTAGGTGAGGGCTACTATCGATACCATGGACTGTTTCGGGATTTTCTGTTAAGTCAGTTAGCTCGCAAAAATGAATTATTTGTTGAACTGAACCGAAAGGCTGCAGAGTATTATGTTATGAAAAATGCTGAACTGCAAGCATTATCCCACCTCGAAACAATTGAGGAGTGGGAGCGGTATTCTGAATTGCTGCAAAATTTCGGAAAAATGATGCTGGAAAAGGGTCAGCTCGAAGGATTGCTTGAGAAAATTAATCGCTTGCCAAAAGAGTATAAAGACCGCAGTTATTTACTGTGGATTTATGAAGGAGACATCTATCGCTATCGTTCAGCTTATGACCTGGCTCTCGAATGTTATGTGAGAGGTGAGAAACTAGCAAATGCTGCAAGAGACTCACTAAGTCACAGCTTCGGGCTTGAGGGTCAGGCGAGAATTTATCTAGACACGATACAGCCTGGTAAAGCAGAAGCGTTATTGACGCAAGCGATCGACTTGCTCGAGAGCCTGGACGATTGTGAACAAGAGCATTTGATTAGACAATACAGCCTAATGGCAGAAAATTTAATTAATTTGGGGCGTGCTGTTGATGCTGAGGTGTGGTATGAGCGATGCCGCAGTCTGCAGCACGACTTTCAAGAAGAGTTACTTGAAGCCAGACTTCATCTTCGAACTGGAAGACTTAAGCAATCGAAAAAAATAATTGAACTTATTAAAAGCACTGAATCGTTACAGGGTGAACATATGTTACCTCGTTCTCATCGGGAAGCCGATATACTTCTCTCCCTAATCGAGGCAATGCTTGGTGAGCCTGAGGAAGCAAAACGTCTAGCACAGCAAGGTATGCTGCAAGGCATTCAGCTGAAGGCTCCTTTTGTAGAAGCATGCGGGTGGATGAGGCTCGGACATGCGGCGCAGCTGCTTCCGAAGTATGATTTTTCGGTAGCGCTTACTTGCTATCAGACAGCACTGGACATTATGGAGCGGCTTAACGTATCGAGAGGAAGAGCTGAGCCTTTAATGGGACTCGGACTTCTCTATGCCCGGGAGGGTCTGCATGATACGGCGAATCAGTATAGTGCAGAAGCATTAGCTGAAACGGAGAAGGTGAAGGATGAATGGCTGTCCACTTTAATTCGTTTAGGAATAGGCATTTCTTTTTACTATGAAGAAGAGTATGGCAAAGCAGGCGTGTTCTTTGCTGAATGTTACGAGCGGTTTATGCAGTGCGGAGACAGCTACGGACTTACGGTAACACTTCTCTGGCAAGCATTGCTTGCCTATCATGAAGAAAGGCGAGACGATTTCCTGGTCTACATGGAACGCTTCTTAAAGCAGGCACAGACTGGACAGTACGATTTCCTGATACAAAAAAGAACGCTGTTCGGACCTCGTAATATTGAGCAGTTGGCGCCGCTTCTTATCGAGGCTCAAAAACAGGATATTCAATCTCATTATGTGAACGTCCTGCTCACCAAGCTCGGTTTGGAGCAGCTAACCTATCACCCTGGTTATACACTTCGTATTGAAACACTAGGTGATTTTAAAGTGTGGCTCGGAAATAAGCCTATCGTTGAGAAAAATTGGCAGCGCGGTAAAGCGAAGGAGCTGTTCCAATTGCTCGTCAACAAAAGAGATCAGCTTGTTCCGAAAGAAGAGATTATCACTCTACTATTCGGAGAACTTCTTGAAAAAGCCGCTAACCGGGATTTTAAGGTCGCCTTAAACGCTTTAAATACAACGCTAGAGCCGCAGCGGCGAGCCAGGTCAACGCCGTTCTTTATTCAAAGACATGGTAGCGCTTATGGACTAAATCTTGCTTCCGGTCTAGAACTCGATGTGATCGAATTTGAAAGCTGGATTCGCAGCGGTCTTGAGGAGAAGGATACTCAGAAAGCGATTCATTCTCTTGAGAGAGGACTTGCCCTTTATAAAGGGGATTATATGCCGGATCGGCGGTATGAGGACTGGAGCATAGAAGAGCGAGAGCGTCTTCAGGTGTTGTATCTACGCGGTGCCGAGCGGCTAGTTCATTATTATTGGGAGCAGAAGCGGTGCGAAGAAGCGGTTCATTACTGTGAACAAATACTCGAGAAGGATGCGTGCTGGGAAGAAGCATATCGTCTTTTGATGCTATGTCATTGTGCGCTGGGTAACCGTAATTTGGCTATTAAGTGGTACCAGAAATGCGTACGTGTACTGGAACGTGAGCTGGGCGTCAAGCCAATGACAACGACGACACAACTCTACGAATCTCTGCTCGCTTCAGATGTAACTCATTTGTAACCATCCTCTCTTATGATAAAGCCATCTTGTCGTTAAGGAGGATATATCAATGTCTTATAAAAAATGGATTCGCAGCGGAAGCGTGGCGCTTCTCTCTGCAGCATTTCTGTTTGTAACAGCTTGCGGAGGCGGTAACAGCTCAAATAACAATACAAGTACTGATACAACCAGCACAAGTACTGCGACAAACGCCACAAATGAAAGCGCTTCAACCGAGAAGGATCCGATCAAGATTGGCGTACTTGCTTCGATGACAGGAGCCCTTGAAAGTTATGGCAAACAAACAACTAGAGGCTTTGAACTAGGACTCGATTATGCAACACAAGGAACTAGAGAAGTCGATGGACGTCCAATTCAATTTATTGTCGAAGATACTGAGACGAAATCGGATGTTGCAGTGCAGAAAGCGACTAAGCTCTTGGAAAATGACAAGGTTGATTTCTTAGTCGGATCTTCTAGCTCAGCAGATACACTGGCCGTCTTGCCGCTGGCTGAGGAATATAAGAAGCCGATCATTGTTGAGCCGGCTGTTGCTGACAGCATAACAGGTGAGAGCTGGAACAAGTACGTATTCCGTACGGCGCGCAACTCCTCGCAGGATGCGGTGGCAGGTGCAGCATCCATTGCTAAGCAAGGCACGAAGATTGCAACCTTTGCTCCTGACAGTGCATTTGGACGCGACGGCATCAAAGCGTTCAAAGCGACTGCTGAGAAGCTGGGTGCAACGATTGTAGATGAAGAATATGCGGATGCAACAGCTACAGACTTCACAGCTAACATTCAAAAGATTATTCAAGCGAAGCCTGATTATTTATTCGTTGTATGGGCAGGCGCGAACTCACCTTGGAAACAAATACATGATATGAAGGTGCAGGATCAAGGCATCAAAATATCGACGGGTGCTCCTGATATTGCGGCACTGAAAACGATGAACGATCTTGTAGGCATGGAAGGCTTTACGGTGTATTACTACGAGCTGCCGCAGAACGATGTGAACAAATGGTTGGTTGAAGAGCATAAAAAACGGTTTAACGGTGAAGTTCCTGATTTGTTCACTCCTGGCGGCATGTCCGCAGCCATTGCTATTGTTGAAGCGATTAAGAAGACGAATGGAGATACGGATGCAGATAAGCTGATTGCAGCGATGGAAGGAATGACTTTCGATACACCGAAAGGTCAGATGAAGTTCCGTCCTGAAGATCATCAAGCTCTGCAAACGTTATATGCAATCAAGCTTGAGAAGAAGGATGGCTATGATTATCCGGTTCCTGTGCTCGTGCGTGAAATGTCGATGGATGAAACTGCGCCTCCTATAATGAACAAAAAATAATTCAATAAGGTGATCTCATGGAGTCTATCCTGAAAACCCGCGAATTGACAATTGATTTCGGCGGTCAAGCGGCCGTAAGCGGTGTAAGCCTAGAGGTGCCGAAGCACCAATTTCAATCCATTATTGGACCGAACGGTGCAGGCAAGACAACACTCTTCAATCTGCTAAGCGGACAATTGCAGCCGACCCATGGAACGATCCTATTCAAGGAGACAGATATTACACATCTGTCTCCTCCTCTTCGAACGAGGATGGGAATGGGGAGGTCGTTTCAAATTACGAACGTGTTCCCCAATTTAACAGTGCTTGAAAATGTGCGATTGGCCGTTCAATCCAGCGCTGGAGTCAGATTTAATTTTTTCTCAGCACTGTCAAGATTTAAACAGTTTGAAGAGGAAGCTGTTCATTATCTTAAGTCCGTTATGTTGGACGGAAAGAGAGATTCGCTAGCGAAACATTTAGCTCACGGTGAGAAACGTAAATTAGAAATCGCTATGTTGCTTGCTCTGAAGCCGGAGCTGCTGCTCCTTGACGAGCCGACAGCTGGGATATCCATTGAAGAGGTTCCTGCGATTCTTGACGTACTGCGTGGCATTAAAGAACAGGGGGATAAGACCATCCTTCTGATTGAACACAAGATGGACATGGTGCTTGACCTTTCAGACAGTGTCACCGTCCTCTTCAACGGAAAGCTGCTGGCAAGCGGTTCGCCTCAGGACATTATGAACAATGAACTCGTTCAGTCAGCATATTTGGGAGGGCTATACGATGACGCTTCTTAAGGTAGAGGAAATAGAAACGTATATCGAGCAGTATCACATTTTGCAAGGCATTTCATTTGAGGTGCTAAAAGGGGAAATCACTGTTCTATTCGGACGCAACGGAGCAGGTAAGACAACAACGCTGCGCTCGGTTATGGGGCTAAGTCCGATTTCTAAAGGACAAATCACTTTTCGAGGGGAAAACATCGGTTCTTTGCCTACATATGAAATTGCACGTAGGGGCATTGGATACGTACCTGAGGATCAGGGAATTTTCAAAGATCTGACCGTCGAGGAGAATATGCGTATTTCCATCTTGAAGCGAGATGAGTCTGCCTTGGAGAAGCTGGAATGGATATTAAATTTATTTCCTGATTTGAAGACGCTGTGGCATCGGAAGAGCGGTTTATTAAGCGGCGGTCAAAAGCAAATGCTGGCACTTGCTAGAGCATATGTAGGTGACAATGAACTGTTACTCGTGGATGAACCAAGTAAAGGACTCGCTCCAATCATGGTTGAGAAAGTGATGCAAGCCATCGAGCAAATGAAGGAAAAAACGACCGTCGTATTGGTTGAGCAAAATTTTTTCATGGCAAGTACAATTGGAGATCGATTTTATATTGTGGATGAAGGAAGGATTGTACATCATGGCTTGATGCAGGAGCTTAAAGAAGACGAAGACGCCCGTAAAAAATATTTGGGGATTGCGTAAAGGCGGTTGGAAGGATGAACTTAGATGTCATCGTCAATTTATTAGTGAATGGACTGGCCACAGGAATGCTGATCTTTTTGTTGGCATCCGGTCTTTCGTTGATTTTTGGCCTTATGGATGTACTCAATTTCAGTCATGGCGGATTATTCGCATGGGGCGCATATATGGGTGTATGGGTCTATGTAAGTACAGGCAGCTTCTTGCTGGCTGTCGTTGGAGCCGTACTTGGAGGAGTTGCAATAGGCTTTATTTTAGAGCGTTGGATCATTCGCCCGATTTATGGCAATCACTTGCAGCAAATTTTGGTGACGCTTGGAGTGATGCTCGTACTCTCTGAGCTGCTAAAGGTCTTTTGGGGACCAAATCCATTAAACGCTGCAGTACCTCCTTACTTAGATGGAAGTTGGCAACTGGGAGGGATCATTCTAATTAAATATCGGTTGTTTATTATTATTGTCGGCATTTTATTGCTCGTAGGAATACAATTGCTGCTAACCCGAACGAAGCTTGGGCTTGTCGTGCGTGCAGGCGTACTGAATAAGGAGATGGTGCAGGCGCTCGGTTATAACATCAAGAGAATTTTCTCGATTGTCTTTATGCTGGGTGCTGGCATGGCAGCATTAGGCGGTGTGCTTTTAGCACCGTACTCAGGTGTTATCTTCTCTGAAATGGGAATGCAGTTTGCGATATTGGCGTTTATCGTGGTCGTCATTGGCGGTATGGGTTCAGTGCAGGGTTCTGCAGTTGCTTCTGTACTCGTTGGATTGTCTGGAGCGTTCATGGCGTACTACGTACCTGATTTATCTTTGGCGGTCAACATGCTGCTCATGGTACTCGTACTTCTAATCAAACCTTCGGGACTATATGGATTGAAGAGGTGAAGGCGTCAATGCGAATGATATCGCGGTACACAATAGGCCTTCTGCCTATTGTGATCATCATGCTGCTCGCTGCGTATCCGTTTATGAATGATTCACGCAGTACATTGATCTTACTGTCTAAAATATTTATTTTCGCCGTATTTGCGATGAGTTACGATCTATTGCTTGGTTATACAGGAATTGTATCATTTGGTCACGCCATGTTTTTTGGAATTGGAGCCTATGCGATCGGTATTGTCATGTACAAAATTGGTGATTCGATGGGGATGCTGCTGCTAGCTCTGCTCATTGGTGTAGTGTTGGCAGCCATAGTTAGTTATATAGTAGGAATATTGACACTTCGATTACAGAGTCATTTTTATGCAATGTTGACACTCGCTTTTGCAGGACTATTTACGGTACTTGCTGAGAAATGGCGCTCCATCACGAAAGGGAATGATGGATTCCCGTTTCCCATTCCAGATTTTTTCCGAGACCGAACAACGTTCTATTACTTTGCGCTCGTCTTTATGATTCTATTTTTCTTGCTTCTTAGAAGGTTTACGAAGTCTCCGCTAGGCAGAGTATTGCAGGCGATTCGTGAGAACGAACAACGAACTGCATCACTGGGTTATCAGGTCGTCCATTACAAAGTGATCGTCAGCGTAGTTGCAGGAGTCGTCGCAGCTTTATGTGGTGGAATGTACGGTATGACACTGCGGTTTGTGAACACTTCTGTGTTCTCTATGAATACGACACTGGACGCACTGCTAATGACAATTATTGGCGGGATTGGCACACTGTACGGCGGAGTGATTGGTGCTGCACTTATTGAGCTGGCACACGAATTGTTAACGAGTCTGGCTAAAGTGCATCCGATTTTTGAAAGATGGATTATTTTCTTCGGTTTATTATACATTCTCGTCGTAATGGTGTTCCCGCTAGGCATTGCAGGGACGTTCAAGCTATGGTTGAAGCGAAAGAAAACATCTATTCCGTTAGGGAAGCGAGATGATGTTCCATGGTAGAGCCGCAGACGGTCTCCTCTTTTGTACTGAGGTTCAGTGCAGTGGAAAGTGGTGCATTTGAGCAGCAGTGGCGCATTCGGGTTACACATGTTCAGGGCGAGGATGAAATCGTAGTCCATACGCTTCCTGATGCGATGAAGTTTATTGAACATATTTTGCAAAGAAGGTAGAGCGTATGTCTATTCTACAAGCATCTAGTTTACAGGAATCTATCGGTATATTAAGTACGGGAATCTATTTGCCAGACATGCATATGAGTAGTAGTGATATTAGTAAAGTGTCTGGTATTCCCCAAGACGTTATTGAACACAAAATGGGAATTACCCGTAAGCCTGTACCCGGACCAGATGATCATACGTGCGAGATGGGCATCCGTGCAGCCAGAGAGGCTCTTCGGAAGGCAAACTTTGACCCGCTGGATATCGATCTCGTTATTTATATAGGCGAGGAACACAAGGAATACCCCGTATGGACGGCGGCACTTAAGCTCCAAGAAGAGATCGGTGCCAAGAACGCATGGGGGTTCGATGTTGCTCTTCGCTGTGGGACGACGATCATGGCGCTCAAGGTTGCGAAAAGCATGATGCTTTCTGATCCGCAGATTCGAACGGTGCTGCTTGCAGGCGGCTACCGCAACGTAGATTTGATCGATTACGACAATCCGCGTACTCGGTTTATGTTCAATCTCGCGGCAGGCGGCGGAGCAATCTTGCTCCAAAAAGGGTATAGAGAGAATCAATTGCTAGAGAGTCATCTCATTACAGACGGTTCCTTCTCTGAGGATGTGGTAGTGCGCGCCGGCGGCACCAAGAGACCGATGACATCAGAGGCTCTGGAGCAGCGATTGAACTTCCTGGATGTGCCTAACCCTGAAGGGATGAAGCAGCGTCTTGAAACGAAATCGATGGATAACTTTCTTCGATCGATTCGGGAATGCGTCGCAAAGAGCGGGTATTCGGAGAAAGATATTGGATATTTAGGCATTCTTCACATGAAGAAATCAGCGCATGATTATGTACTTCGTGAGCTTGGCCTTAAGCAGGAGCAATCTATCTACTTACATGAATACGGTCACATTGGTCAAATCGATCAAATATTAAGTCTAGAGCTCGGTATTCAGCAAGGAAAAATTAAAGGCGGCGATTTAGTTGTCCTTGTCAGTGCCGGTATCGGCTATGCATGGGGCGCTACCGCTTTGAAATGGGGATGAGAAAATGGTGGACATCGCATTGAAATCAATTGAACTTCCAAACGGGGAAACAATGGGCTACAGGGAAAGAGCAGGCGGCGATGAGATTGTATTACTTGTACACGGCAATATGAATTCGTCAAAGCATTGGGATGTTGTCATTGAAAATCTCGACTCTGCATTTAAAGTATTTGCAGTAGATTTGAGGGGATTTGGCATTTCTACCTATCATCGTCCTATTGAAGATTTAACAGACTACAGCCGCGATTTGAAAATGTTCACGGAAGCGCTCGGTCTGAGCTCGTTCCATTTGGTTGGATGGTCGACTGGCGGCGGGGTAGTGATGCAGTACGCCGCGGACTATCCAGAGCAGGTGAAGAAGCTCATATTGTTGGCATCGATGTCTACACGAGGCTATCCATTCTATTACGATAACGAGCAAGGACTGCCTGACCTGGGCCTGAGAATTACGACAAGAGAAGGGATCGAACAGCTTGCTAGAACACAAATGGTTTCTGCTGCTGCAGTTAATAGAGATAAAGCGTTCATGAAGTCGTTGTTTGACTTTGCTGTTTATAACGGAAATAAGCCTGACCCTGAACGATACGAGGAATACTTAGATGATATTTTGACTCAGCGGAATTTAGCTGATATCTATCATGGATTGAATATATTTAACATTAGTTCCATCGATAATGAGGCGGCGAAAGGGACACGAGCGGCAGACCGAATCCAAGCTTCAGCGCTTGTAATTCGGGGAAATAACGATTTGGTAATTACAGAGCAGATGTTCCAAGAAATTTTAGAAGATTTGGGTGAACGCGCTCGGCCAGTACTTATGGACAATTGCGGTCATTCACCGCTGATTGATAATTTGCCGCTGTTGCTGCAGCATATGACTGACTTTTTGAAAGAACAATAATCATTTCAATTTACAGCTATGAGGAGGAACGGGTATGAGACTGGAAGGCAAGGTTGCCATCATTACGGGAGGCGGCAACGGAATTGGACGGGAAACAGCTGCTTTATTCGTCAGGGAAGGCACCAAGGTGTGTGTTGCTGACTATGATGAAACGGCTGGTCAAAGGGTGGTAGACGAACTGCTAGCTATTGCTGATGAGTGTGCGATGTTCGTTAAGGTTGATGTGTCGAGCGCGGAAAGCGTAGAGCATATGGCCAGGGCTGTCATTGAATCATGGGGGACACCGGATATACTCATCAACAATGCGGGAATTACTCAGGACAGCATGCTGACCAAAATGTCTATTGAGCAGTGGCAGAGGGTCATTGATGTGAATTTGAACGGGGTTTTTTACTGCACTCGATTTATTGCTCCTTATATGGTCGAGCGAGGAAAAGGGAAGATCATTAACACATCCTCTATCGTTGGCATGCATGGGAACATTGGTCAGACGAATTATGCAGCCACGAAAGCGGGTGTCATCGGCATGACAAAGACATGGGCGAAAGAGCTCGGTCATAAAGGAATTCGTGTGAATGCAGTCGCTCCAGGATATGTAGAGACGGGCATGGTCGCGAATGTACCGGATAAGGTGCTGCAGCTCATGCTGGATAAAGTTCCGCTGCATCGTTTAGGCAGACCGTCTGATATCGCTCACGCCTATTTATATTTAGCGTCAGATGAATCCGATTACGTGAATGGTACCGTGCTCGAAGTTAATGGAGGGCTGGTCATATAATGACTGATAAGAAAATATTGATGATAAATTACTGAAGAGAACCCCCTGCAACCAGATGCACATTTAAGCAGAGGGTTTTTCAGTTTTCATTTGAATTGAACAGATCGGAATATGTCCTACTCGTAAGTCATATCGTGTTTTAGCAGGAGTAATCGTTTGAATCATTATATTCTATCAAAGGAGTGTTACCATGAGTAGTTATCGTTCTCCTGGCACTGCATTTCGTTTAGCTGTTGCAGAGGAAAAGCCGCTTCAGGTTGTAGGAACTATTAATGCATACACAGCCATTATGGCGGAAAGTGTGGGCTACAGGGCTATTTATTTGTCGGGTGCAGGCGTTGCAAATGCTTCCTATGGTTTGCCGGACCTTGGAATTACGACCTTAAACGACGTTCTGGAGGATGTAAGGAGGATTGCGAACGCTTCAACGCTGCCACTGCTTGTGGACGTAGATACGGGGTTCGGCAGTGCTTTTAATATCGCTCGCACCATTCAGCAAATGGAGAAAGCCGGAGCAGCAGGGGTACACATTGAAGATCAAGTGATGGCTAAACGGTGCGGACACAGGCCGAATAAAGCAATTGTAAGTACCGATGAAATGACGGATCGCATTAAATCAGCTGTGGACGCAAGAATCGATTCCAATTTTGTCATTATGGCACGAACGGATGCGGTAGCTTCCGAGGGGATGGAGTCCTCTATAGAAAGGGCCTTTGCCTACGTAGAGGCTGGGGCGGATATGATTTTTGCAGAGGCTATTCATGAGCTGGATCAGTATAAGCAGTTTGCAGATGCTGTTAAAGTTCCAGTCCTTGCGAACATTACGGAATTTGGCCAAACCCCGCTGTTCACTATCGACGAATTAAGAGAAGCAGGAGTTAGTCTAGTGCTGTACCCTCTCTCAGCATTCCGCGCCATGAACGCCGCAGCTCTCAAAGTCTATCACGCTCTTCGTGCAGAAGGAACGCAACAAAATGTCATCGATCTTATGCAGACTCGGATGGAATTATATGATTTCTTGCATTATCACGATTATGAGAAAAAGCTGGATCAACTGTTTGCAAAAGAACAGGAGGAAGATCAATGGCTATACAAAAAACCGGAGGCTTAGCAGGTATAGTCGCAGGGCAGACCGCCATTGCGACTGTCGGTAAAGAAGGCAAAGGTTTAAATTATCGCGGATTTTCGATTGCGGATTTAGCGCAGTATGCGAGCTTCGAGGAAACGGCTTATTTACTCATTTACGGAAAACTGCCTAATTCGAAAGAGTTGGAAGATTACAAGGAAAAATTACAGAAGCTGCGTCATTTACCTGAGCCGCTTAGAGCCATTTTGGAGCAGCTTCCTTCGAATTCACATCCCATGGATGTGCTGCGTACAGGTTGCTCTGTGCTTGGCACGATGGAATCGGAGGGTCAGGAGCGTACACAGCAGGACATCGCCGATCGATTAATTGCATCCTTTGGTTCGATGCTGCTCTACTGGTATCACTTTCATAACACAGGAACACGAATTACTACTGAGACAGATGATGCGAGCGTTGCAGGTCATTTCCTCCATTTACTTCACGGGTATAAGCCAAGCGGGCTGCATGAGAGGGCAATGGATGTCTCTTTGATTTTATACGCTGAGCACGAATTTAACGCATCTACGTTCGCTTCACGCATTACCGCCTCCACTTTGTCTGATTTCTATTCCGCAATTACTGCTGGTATTGGCACGTTGCGCGGCCCACTGCACGGAGGGGCTAATGAAGCGGCAATGGAGCTGATCGAGCAATTCGATACGCCAGAAGAAGCCGAAGCGGGAATTCGAAATATGCTTATAGAGAAGAAGTTGATTATGGGATTCGGACATCGAGTCTATTCTGTATCCGACCCAAGGTCAGACATCATAAAGAATTGGTCAAGAGAGCTTTCCAAAGATGCTGGACAAATGAAACTGTACAATATATCGGAGAGCATTGAAACCATCATGTGGCAAGAGAAAAAGCTGTTTCCGAATCTCGATTTCTATAGCGCTTCTGCATATCATTTAATGGGCATTCCGACGCTCATGTTCACCCCGATCTTCGTCATTTCTCGTACTAGCGGCTGGGCAGCTCATATTATTGAGCAGCGGGCAAGCAACAAATTGATTCGTCCAAGCGCCGAATATATTGGTCCTGAACCAACCATCTGGATACCGTTGTCGCAAAGGATCTGACTATCCATTACTTTGAACAGGGGGAAAAATAATGTCTTCACATATCAGTAACGTTCGTCCAGAACCCGATAAAGTGCTCGTTGATATTGCTGACTATGTCCTGCAATTTGAGATCGAGAGCGAGGAAGCCTATCAAACCGCCAAGTACTGTTTAATGGATACTTTAGGTTGTGGATTTCTAGCATTGCGATATCCAGAGTGCACCAAGCTGTTAGGACCTATTGTTCCTGGAACGGTTGTGCCTAACGGTGCGAAAGTACCGGGAACGTCTTATCAACTTGATCCTGTTACGGCTGCATTTAACATCGGCAGTATGATTCGCTGGCTTGATTATAATGACACATGGTTGGCGGCGGAATGGGGTCATCCATCGGATAATTTAGGCGGCATTCTGGCTGTCGCTGATTATATATGCAGAGTTCGCGTGTCCGAAGGAAAAGCTCCACTCACAGTAAGAGATGTTCTTACAGCGATGATTCAAGCACATGAAATTCAAGGGATTATCGCACTAGAGAATAGCTTCAACCGTGTTGGTCTAGATCATGTCGTATTGGTGAAGGTAGCTTCGACTGCAGTCGTAACGAAACTGCTCGGAGGCAGCAGGGATGAGATCATTAACGCTATATCCAATGCTTGGATTGACGGTCAAGCTCTGCGAACTTACCGGCATGCCCCTAATACTGGCTCGCGTAAATCGTGGGCGGCGGGGGATGCGACGAGCCGTGCGGTTAGACTTGCGCTCATGGCGTTGAAAGGCGAGATGGGGTATCCATCGGCGCTGACAGCAAAGACATGGGGATTTTACGGTGTACTTTTCAAAGGAAATGAGTTCAGATTAGGTAGACCATACGGCTCCTACGTCATGGAAAATGTATTGTTTAAAATCGCTTATCCTGCAGAATTCCATGGCCAAACGGCTGTTGAATGCGCATTGAAGCTATATTCTCAGGTCAAAGACAGGCTTGATGAAATCGAGAAAATCGTCATTACGACACATGAATCAGCCATTCGCATTATTGATAAGAAAGGGCCACTCAATAATCCAGCAGACCGTGACCACTGCATTCAGTACATGGTTGCTATTGGTCTTCTCCATGGTGACTTGAACGCGGATCATTATGAAGATGCTGCGGCAAGAGATCCGCGTATCGATCAGTTAAGAGACAAAATGGAGACGGTAGAAGACGTTAGGTATTCACAAGACTATCTTGACCCAAGTAAACGGTCTATCGCAAACGCGATTCAAGTGTTTTTCACTGACGGCAGCTCAACGGAAAAAGTTGAAACGGAATATCCGATCGGGCATCGCCGAAGACGAGCAGAAGGAATTCCGCTCCTTGAAGCTAAGTTTCAGCAGAACTTAGAGACACGGTTTCCTTCTAAGCAGGTCACGGGTATATTGGAACTCTTTCAAGATGAGCAGAAGCTGGAGAAGACTCCAGTACACCAATTTGTAGATATGATGACCATTTAAATGGTCGTTGGATCAAAAGGAGGGATAGCAGTGATTAGAGGGATAGGACATGTCGCTTTTGATGTGTCGGATATGGATAAATCACTTCACTTTTATTGTGATGTATTAGGATTTACAAAAGCTTTTGAAATTGAGAACGATGAAGGTCAGCCATGGATAGTCTATATCAGAGTAGCTGGTTTGCAGTTTATTGAGCTGTTTTACGGAGGACAACATAAACCAGATTTACCTCCGCATTCTATTGGATTTTCACATTTGTGTCTTGAAGTTGAGGATATAAAGCAACTTGCCGAACATATGCATAAGCATGGAATCCCTCTTGATTCTGGACCTTCTCGGGGTAAAGATGACAATTGGCAATGCTGGGTTAAAGATCCGGATGGCAATCGGATTGAGTTCATGCAGCTCTCCCCGAATTCTCCTCAAATGAAGTCCTAATAATAAACATTTAATAAGGATAGACCAAGGATTGCTGAATCCGTTCAGCGGTCTTTTTTTCTATATTTAGTCCATGTATCAAGACAGACGGTTCCTTAATATATTGATTATCAGTGCACCATGAGAGGAGGTTTGTGAACTGGTTCATCATATGAAGCGAAGCGTCTTACTCACACTGGCTTTTCTTTTAATGTGGGTCATTCCCTTTGGAGAAAGAGCGAATGCGGAGGAAACCAATAATGATTTGATTATTGTGAACAAAAAAACGAATAAACTAGCTTTCTTTCAAGACGGTGAGCTGGTAAAGGAGTTTCCTGTAGCTACTGGAAAAACGAAAAGCTTGACCCCAGAAGGAAAATTCAAAATTGTAACCAAAATTAAAAACAGACCTTACTACAAAGAAAAGATACCCGGAGGAGACCCTCGCAATCCGCTTGGAGATCGTTGGTTAGGTCTAGAAGTCAATGGTACAGAAGGAACAACTTATGGGATCCATGGTAATAATAATGAGAAATCAATCGGAAAATATGTGAGTGCCGGCTGCATACGGATGCATAACGACGATATTCATTGGCTCTTTCCGAAAGTGAAAATGAACACCACCGTCATCATAACTTCATCAAGCTTATCGTTTAATGAGATCGCACAAAAAAATGGATATCAAATAGGAACACAGGTTATTGACGGGGAGATCGTGATCGACGGCAAGGTTACGAAATTAAGTAATCCGCTTATTCGTGTAAATAACCGCATCTTTGTTCCTCTTAGAGAGATCGTAGTTTTGCTTGGAGAAGAAGTTCATTGGAACAATGAAACCCAGTTGATCACTATATTAACCGAAGATCGAACAATAACTCATAAGCCGCTTTCGAATGTACTCATGGTTGATGGAACAGCCGCCCAAATTACGAGTTCTCGACTTTTAGGGCAAACCGTCATGTTCCCATTGGCTAATTTAGCAGTATTAACGGGTTATGAAGCAAAATGGGATAGCAAGACGAATCAGATCATTATTTCGACTAGTGAAAGATAAGAGTGTAAAAGCCGCATATCGCGGCTTTTTTATTGATCGATAGTACTTCAATATACATTACATACAAAGGAAATAATAGGTGATTTCACGAATAAATATATTAAGGAATTAAAGAATCCGATTTATCTAATGTTGAGAGAAATTAATTAGTAAATACAGTGAACAGTGACTTGATACAATGGGGAGGTTGCTGAGACCCACTGAGGATAATTAGTAGATTAGGAAAATTTGTGCTAGAATTTGCTTATCAAAAGGAAAGAGGTTACGTGCAGTATGAAAGTATTAAAAGAGATAGGAACTTGGCTTAGCTCTATTGGAATTGGCTTTATACTCACTTTATTCGTCGGAATATTTGTTTTCCAACCTTACAAGGTTGATGGCCATTCCATGGATCCGACCTTACATGATAAGGAGAGAATCTATGTATCGAAATTATCACATACCTTTTCGAAAGAGCCTGATTATGGTGATATTGTCGTGATCGATAGTCGTATCGACCGAAAACGTTCTTTTAAGGACAGTGTTATTGAGCACCCGTTAATTCAATTTATAATGGGGAAGAACACTAAAGAGGACCATACTTTTTACGTCAAAAGAGTGATTGGGAAACCAGGGGATGTCTTGGAATTTAAGGATCATAAAGTATACCGAAATGGAGTAGCGCTGCAAGAGCCTTATCTTAAAGAAACGATGAATTTTGTTTCGAATCAAAAATGGATTGTTCCCAAAGACCACATATTTGTCATGGGAGATAACCGAAATAATAGCAACGACAGCAGAAACATCGGTTATATTCCTCTCGATCATGTTATGGGTATTAAGAAGTTTCCTTAACTTGATAAATACTCGGAAGCTAGGGGAGACCCCTGGCTTCTTTATATGGAAACTTTAATATTGGGGAGGAGAATCATTATGCAATATGATTTTAACGAGGTTATTGATCGAAGTGGAACGAGCTCTGTGAAATGGGATCCGGCATATTTAAAAAGACATATAGATTTTGATGCTGAGGGAGGACTCCCGCTTTGGGTTGCTGATATGGACTTCAGATGTGCTGCTCCGATTATTAACGCATTGAAAGAAAGAGTAGAGCACGGAATCTATGGTTATAGCTTTCCAAACGATCATTACTATGATGCATTGAAATGGTGGATGAAGAAAAGACACGGATGGGAGATCCAGTCAGAATGGGTTACTTTGATGCCGGGTGTCGTTCCAGCACTGAACTTTATCATAAGAGCTTTCACCAAAGAAGGGGATAAAGTCATTATTCAGCAGCCTGTGTACCATCCATTCACCAATACAGTCGTACAAAATAATCGAATTGTAGCAAATAACGCATTGAAAAATGAAAATGGGATTTATGAAATGGACTTCGAGGACTTGGAACAAAAAGCGAAGGACCCAGACACAAAGCTGCTTATCTTATGTAATCCGCATAATCCGGTAGGGAAGGTATGGAGTGCAGAAGAGCTTCAAAGATTGGGGCAAATATGTAACGATAACGACGTGATTGTTGTTTCAGACGAGATTCATAGCGATCTTGTGTTACCGGGAAATCAGCATACGACTTACGCGTTACTAGGGGAATCCTTTGCAAATCATTCGATTATTTGTACGGCACCAAGCAAAACATTTAATTTAGCTGGTTTGCAGGCATCTAACATTATTATTCCAAACCCTGAAATAAAAGCGAAGCTTGATGAAGAATTGAAGAAATCATCGATACATGGCGTGAATTTGTTTGGGCTGACGGCTACTATAGCAGCATACTCCCCGGAAGGAGAAGAATGGTTGGAACAGCTTCTGACTTATTTGGATGCAAATGCCGATTTTATCAACAAATTTGTTAAGAAGCATATGCCAAAGGTGAAATATCACAAACCACAAGCGACATATATGGCATGGCTTGATTTCCGAGAAGTAGAAGAGAGCTTTGATAAACTCGAAAGAAGTGTGAAAGAGGAAGCTAAAGTGCTTCTTAATGGAGGCACTATGTTTGGGAGGAGTGGAGAAGGATTTATGAGACTTAATTTCGCATGTCCACAGTCCATATTAGAAGAAGCTTTAGAACGAATAGCAAATACGATTTATTTCCAAAAATAATGTTAGTTGACCATTTGAGGTATAATGGACAGATGGACCCAGTGACTACTTAGAAAAGGATGAAATGGATGTTAACGATCAAGTCTTATAGTGTTGAACTAATCAAAGATCCCTTTGGAATTATTTCTGGTAAACGTTATGAATTCATTCTCGATATTGAAGTCGATGAGGATGATGAATTATTTTCCGAAAATGGATTATATCTAAGAGTTATATATGGCGATGAAGAAACGCGGACAGGTATTGTGAAATACGAAATTCACGAAAGAACAACCGATAAATTCGTTGAGTTTGATCTTGAAGAAGATGAGATCGAAGCAGTAGAAGCTTTTTGCAGAGAACATCTTTCGGATGCGGCCGAGTAAGCAAATGAATAAAAAATCCTAATCAAAAGATTAGGATTTTTTATTTTGAGCAGACTGGCTTTAGAGGTTATCACCGGATGATTTCGAACGTTTCCCATCCGCTGGCAGTAGTTCGGTTTGCAATGAGTGGGCTGTTCCCGGTATCATCTGCACATACGTATAGATTATTTGCCATCGACTTCAGTGTCCTCTTCCCGTCAGCAGTCGTTCCTAGCTCAAACGTCTCCCAAGTGCCTATGGTGGTTCGATTGGCGATTAGCGGGCTTGCGCCAGCGTTATCTGCCGATACATAACGAGCGCGGATACAATAAAAAGCGTATATGATAAGGATTTGAATTAACCATTAGGAGTTGTGCTAAAGCACGTCTCCTTTCTTTTTTATACTCTTCATCGTTAACAATTTTTTCATATTTTATATGTCCAATATTTCTTATATCAACCTGATTCCACGATTAATTGATCTGATATTCATTATTGAACCTAGTAAAACACAAGATTTTCTAGGGAATTTTGCGAAGCGAAAGTTGAATTTTATCGAATAGGCTGTTAAAATTGTAATCAGTTACATAGTAACAAATTTGTAATCTTTGCTGTAACGAAGTTTCAAAATCTTTTGTTTCAAAGTCGTTTGTTTTAGGTGCAACACACAATAATAGCCGAATTCTTCGCACCGAGAAGCGGGGGACCCGACCTCAATGGGTGAATTGATCTTGCAACGGAGGGATCATAGGGAACCTTCAACCGAATCCTTAAGCTAACCTCGCAGGCACAGGAAGGAGTTTGTCTAATTTGAAGAAGAAAATAGCTGCAGCAGCATTAGGTTTAGTCATGATGCTCTCAACAGGAGCGGGCAGTGCATTTGCCGATTCTAAACTAGACAACATTGTTAACAATGTAATTGGAACGCCATATGTATGGGGAGGAGCATCCAAAAGCGGTTTCGACTGCTCTGGATTCACCAAATTTGTTTACAGCAAGTTTGGAGTAAACTTGCCTCACCAGGCCGCTTCTCAATTTCATATGGGACAGGCAGTATCTAAATCTCAGCTTCGCAAGGGAGATTTAGTATTCTTCAACACTTTAGGTTTTGGCATCTCTCATGTCGGTATTTATGTGGGTAATGGTAAATTTGCACAGGCATCCTCCTCTAAAGGAGTTACGATAACGCCACTTAGCAATACTTATTTTGCTCCTAAATATATTGGTGCCAAGAGAGTGCTAACTACAGAAGCCTATAAGAAACTCGTACTGTAATCGATTTTTACAATGACACATGAAAAGACAAGCACAACTTGAATGAACAAGCTGTGCTTGTCTTTTTTTTGTCGATCAAGTCCAATTTCATCATAATATGATTTACATATAAAGGAAAGTGTTGTTTGATTCACGAATTCTATGATCAAAAGATACATATTCATAGTATGGTTGATGAAATGATTGCGAAGCTGTGTCTCTAATTATAATCAGGAAGAAGGGTTGATTCTTGTGCGTAAAGTGAAGGTTGGTGTTATCGGAACCGGAGTGATTAGCAGCGTTTATTTAAAAAATTTAACCAGCATTTTTGGGAACATCGTTGAGGTTAGGGCCGTCGCAGATCTCGTGCCAGAGCTTGCTCGCAAGAGAGCAGAAGAGTTTCAAATTCCAGGTGTGTACACCCCTGACGAACTTCTCGCAGATCCTGAAATTGAAATCGTTCTGAATCTTACATCTCCAGCCGCACACGCCTCGGTAAATTTGAAGGCTCTGCATGCCGGGAAGCATGTATATACGGAAAAGCCATTTGCATTAAACCGTCAAGATGCGGATGAAGTGCTTGCCTTAGCTGAGTCCAAAGAACTTCTTGTGGGATGTGCACCGGACACATTTCTCGGAGCAGGCATTCAGACCTGTATCAAACTGATTGACGATGGATGGATTGGTACTCCTTACGCTGCAAGCGCCACGATTATAATGGGAAGTTCTTCAAGCGGCATGCATCCAAATTTCCGAAATTTCTTGAAGCTTGGCGGAGATCCAATGCTCGATATGGGTCCATATTATGTAACGGCTCTAATCGCATTGCTCGGCCCCGTGAGACGAGTAAGCGGTTCAGCTAGCCAGCTGAATCAAGAGATTGTCATTAACAATCCCCAATCACCTGCATTTGGTCAATCGGTTCCTGTAGAAGCTCCGACGAACGTAACGGCAGTCCTCGATTTTCAAAGTGGAGCGGTTGCAAGTTTCCAAGCTGCCAAAGAATCATTTGGTTATTTTCCGCGGATGGAGATTTATGGGACAGAAGGCAATTTCTTCGTTCCAGATCCCAATTTATTCGGCGGTACAATATCAATCCAGTTCCCAAATGGACAGGTCAAAGAAATTCCACATACCCATCCCTTTTCTGAAGAAGGGCGTGGAATGGGTATCGCAGATATGGCCTATGCCATTCAATCAGGCAGACCTCATCGGGCGAGCGGAAGATTGGCACGGCATGTACTCGACATTTCACTTGGCATCTTCGAAGCTTCAAAGACTGAACAGCACGTAAAACTAGACTCGACAGTCGAACGTCCGACGCCGCTTCCTCTAGGACTGAAATACAATACGCTGGATCTGTAGCTGAATCATAAGAATGACCATCACGAAAATTAGAAAGGATGCGATCAAATGAACAAGTTTCCTGTCGCTGTTCAGCCCTATACAGTGCGTGAAGCTCTAGTCAAAGATTATATAGGCACTCTCGAGAGAATTGCTCAGATCGGCTATCAAGGTATTGAACTGGGATGTCCTCCTGAAGGGATGGCGATCTCCGAACAGAAAGCGATCTTGGACCGCTTAGGATTGAGGGTTATTGGTACCCATGCAGGATTCGATACGTTAGATTTTGATCCAGATTTGATCTCGGATTATCTTGATGAGGTGAACGGCGGTAGATATGTTGCTGTGTCCTTACGATTCAACTCGAAAGAGGATGTATTGATAAAAGCAGAAAAAATGAATGTCATCGGAGCGAAATTTCGTAAGCGAGGCGTTCAATTTCTCTATCATAACCATAACTGGGAGTTTGTACGCTATGATGGCGAATATGCTCTAGATATTTTATTGCGAGAGACAGATCCGGCATTCGTTCAAATGGAGCTCGATACCTATTGGGTAAAGAGAGGCGGAGAAGAACCAACGGAGTACCTCAGCAAGCTTAAGAACCGGTGTCCGCTTCTCCATATTAAGGACGTGGAAGATGGAGAAGATCAATTTTTTGCAGAAATCGGTGAAGGTATATTAGATTTTAAAGCCATCGCTCGTGCTGCTGAAGAAGTAGGGACCAAGTGGTTAATTGTCGAACAGGACCAAAGTCGAAGAGATCCGTTTGAGAGTCTAGCCATCAGCTACAGAAATTTAAAAGAAATGGGACTCATTTAATAAAAAAAGGAGCTGATCATCCAAAGGGGGATGAGTAGTTCGGAGACGGCAGTAGCGAGACAAGCGGCCGTATCAATCTAAGCGGTAAAATAACTCAAACAGGTTATAAACAAATCGTCGGCGACAGCATCGTTAATGAAGAGGGGATTGTATCGTTAAAATTACCATATGAGCAGAGGAAAGAAGTTGTCAAAATACAGTGAGTATTTAAAACGCTCAACATGATCTTAAAAAAGTAAACATCAATTCTTAATTTCACACATTGTTGAAAAATGACTGATAAAACATAATAGACCTATCTTTTGAATATATAGGGGGTTTAGAAATGGCAAAAGGAAAAGTACTAGCAGTCATTTTGGCTAGCGCATTGGCGCTTAGCTTAGCAGCGTGTGGAAGCTCAAACAATTCCTCTACTTCAAACACATCTTCAACCAGTTCAACAGAATCAACGCCAACAAGCTCATCCGACAAAAAGGTAACAATCACATTCCAGAACATCTATCCGGATTCGACAACACCTTCTTATAAAATGCTTCATCAACTTGTAGACCAGTATGAGAAGGAACATCCGAACATCACTATTGATCTAGATTCCTTAAATACAGACCAGCAAAAAATGAAACTGAAAACGCAAGCGGCTTCGAAAGAAGTTCCTGATATTACAATCGTGAACCCTGCCGCACAAATGAAGCCATTTGTCGATGCAGGACTGCTTGCGCCGCTAAACGATATATTGGACAAGGATGGACTGAGAGACACTTATCAAAAAGGACTTCTTGATTACTACAGCTTTGACAATAATGTATACGCACTGCCAGACGGCAACAACATTGAGGTCGTCTACTACAATAAAGAGTTGTTCCAACAAGCCGGTATTACCGATACGCCAAAAACGTTCGACGAGCTTCTCCAAGACGTGAAGACGTTGAAAGCTAAAGGCATTACACCCATCGCTATTGGTGAAAAAGATTCCTGGACAGGCTCATTCTTGTTCATGAACATTCTTCTTCGCACGAACAACGGGCCAGGCTTCCTGCAGGACGTACTGGACAAGAAGAAAACATTCAACGATCCAGCCTTCACAGAAGCTGTAGCTAAATTCCAAGAGCTAGTAGATGCTGGAGCATTTGAAGAAGGTGCAACATCTATTGATTACAACGCAGGTGGAAACATTTTCAAAACAGGTAAAGCAGCCATGTATATTATGGGTACATGGGAGATTGGAGCGATCGACTCTTCGCCAGTTGCAGGTAAAGTTGGCGTATTCCAATTCCCTACGGTTAACGGAAAAGGCGACGTGAACGAATATATGCTAGCTCCAGGCAGCGCATTTGCAGTATCGGCAAACAGCGATCATTTACAAGAAACGAAAGATTTCTTACATTTCTTCGCATCGAATCTTCCTAAAGCAGAGTTTGATCTGAAGAACGCTGTCGGTATCGGACAAAAAGTAGATGGTGATTTCAAAGCTGCCGGTTATTCCGATCTTGCAATCAGTGCACTCGATTTGTTCAAAAATGTCAAAGGCGGAGATTTGGCCTTCGATAATACGATGAATCCTGCAACTGCTCAGATCCACCTCAGCAGCATTCAAAACTTGTTCGTCCAAAAAGTAGATCCAAGTCAAGTTGCACAAGAGCATCAATCTGCGTTTGAAGCTAATAACAAATAATGAATATAAAGTGTCGATGCGAGGGGGCTTTGACAGCCCCTTTACATCGAGCTTTTTGTATAGGGAGCAATCTAGATAACATATTTGGACATTGTGAGGAGGCGAGATCGTGAATGTGTTAAAGGTGCCAGCGCGTACGATAGCCGTCTTCGTACTGCCTTGTTTACTACTTTATGTATGCCTTGTTTTTATTCCTATATTGGTTTCCTTGTATAGTGCTTTGCTGGATTGGAATGGAATCTCTGGAGCTAATTTTATCGGATTAGCTAATTTTAAGACAATGCTATTTGACGATCCAGTCTTCTGGCCATCGGTTCGAAGAACACTCTTGTACGCCGTATTCTCCATGGCAGAAATTCCAATTTGTTTAATGATGGCGATCCTTCTCAATCGATATGTGAAAAGGGCTAATACTCTAGTATCTATCTATTTTATCCCGGTTATTTTATCGGTTGTAATCATTGGCCAACTGTGGAAAACGATTTATAATCCGGCCTCTATGGGCGGTATGATTAATGGAATTTTGAATAGTCTGCATCTTACAAGCTGGACGCATAGCTGGATAACCGAACCGAAAATTGCAATGTTCTGTCTGTACTTCGTTTCACTTTGGCAGTATTTCGGCTACCACCTTTTGATCCAATTTACAGGAGTCCAGAATATTCCTTCGGAAATTTATGAAGCAGCTAAAATTGACGGAGCTGACGGTTTTAAAGCAGACCGTTATATTACGTTCCCTATGGTCGTTCCGATATTTAAAATTTCGATTGTTCTCGCTTTTATCGGATCTCTCCAGGCATTTGATCTCATTATGGTTATGACGGGCGGAGGACCCGCAAATGCGACAGAAACGATATCTACCTATATGTACAACATGTCATTTTTATCTATGAAATATGGGTACGGAAGCGCACTGGCAACATTCCTAGTTGTGATTTGCCTTGTCTTCACAGTGATGATTAATTTTGTTTTCAAACGCATTGAAAATAAGGTAAGCTAGAAGGAGGACACGGTAATGAAAAAGATAAAAAAAGGGATCGTGTTTCTTCTTTTTGCGATTCTAATTGTGACTCAAATTTATCCACTATTTTGGCTTCTGCTCTATTCATTAAAAACGAATGAAGAAATTCTTGGCGGCAGCTTTTTTTCGTTCCCCGCTGCACCGAAATGGACGAATTATAAAGAAGCTTATGAAGCAGGCCATTACCTGCAGTACCTCTTCAATAGCGTATTCGTAACTGGAGTTACCATGTTATTTGTCATTTTACTTAGTTCAATGACGGCATATGCGATCGCTCGTTTCAAATGGAAATATGGCCAAGTCGTCATGACTGTTTTTCTGCTAGGTATGATGATTCCTCTTCAGGCCACATTGCTTCCATTGATGTTTATCTTTAAGAACATTCCTTCGGTATTAGGTTTAGATAACTTTCATTTTCATTTTTATTTCATAAATATTCATTTTGCTTGGAAGATTATAAACACTCATTTATCGTTGATATTGCCGTATATCGCTTTTCAAACGCCGATTGCTGTGTTCATTTTAAATGGGTTTATGAGATCGATACCTCATGAAATTGAAGAGTCGGCTTATATGGACGGCGCTAGTGTATATCGCATTTTCAGAAGCATCATTATACCCATCTCGGTACCGCCGGTTATGACTGTATGCATCCTGACGTTCATTAACATATGGAATGAATACATTCTTGCTGCGACCTTTATCTCCTCCGAGAAATTGAAGACACTACCATTTGGTGTATATTCATTTGTTAGCCAATATTCGGTCAATTACGGTGATATCGGAGCGTTTCTCGTGCTTGGAGCTCTGCCGGTAATTGTGATCTACTTCTTGCTCTCCGAGAAAATAACAAAAGGAATGGTTGCTGGCGCAGTGAAAGGTTAATAGATAGCCTATAAACAGTTGATTCATGAAGAACGATAATAGGAATAAGTAAGAACATCGAATGAAGGAGGTCACATCCTATGAAACGCGGGTTCAATTCCATTCACAATCGGTTGTTTTTACTTATTCTTTTTTGCATGTCGGCGATTTTACTCATTATAAGTCTATTATTCTATAATCGTACGACGATGCAGTATCATGATAAAATAAGTGACTTATCACAAAAAAACGTATCACAAACTGTTGGTTTATTTGGTCTCTTATCCAAAGGTTACGACAGTTTGTCCAAGTCAATCAGTAACAATTTTGATTTAGTCCGTCTGTTATCGGAGACGACGCACGAACCTGCACTTGAATATATTAATGAGCAATCGATCACCAATATTATCGGTGCCATTTTCTACTCCCGTGACGATTTAGTAGGCATCCATATCATTACAGATAAAGGGAAAATATATAATTACGGCAACTATATGAACGTTGTGGACCCTAATTACATGAACTCGGACTGGTACCATCAAATCCATGATTCCACAGGGAAAATGGTATGGCTTGGCGTATACCCGCATTCGATTATCGATCAGATGGAGAAGCGGCCTGTCTTCGCCTTTGGACGTCAAATTTACGATCTGAACGAGCACAGACCTATTGGCATTGTGTTATATGAAACCGATCCTAAGCCGATATTATCGGCATTAAATAACTTGAGGCTTGGAGAACATAGCAAAGTCTACTTGGTTTCTCATCGAGGTCGAGTCGTATCTTCGACTTCATCAGATGCAGAACTTTTACCTAACGATATACCGCTTCCAGGTGAAGAGAAAGATGTCATTGTCGAGCAGCGAAACGGTTCACTTATCGTTGCTTCTAAACTTCCTTTCGCCGATTGGTCTGTGGTCAGTGTAACTCCAAATCAAGATTTGAATGTTGAGTTGACGCAGACAAAGCGATATTTGGCTATTGTAGTTACGGTTCTCATTCTTGTGGCCACTTTGATCGCCTCGATCGTATCTCGCACAATCTCATCTCCTCTAATCAGACTTATTAAGGAAATGAAGCATGTTGAGATCGGAAACTTCAGAGGCGTATTGAATGTAACATCTTATCAGGAAATTAATATATTAGTGGCTTCGTTTAACCAGATGGTAACCCGAATTGAAGAATTGATTGAGCGGGTCAAAACATCGTCGGTCAGTGAACGAACAGCTGAACTTCATGCTCTCCAATCACAGGTGAACCCACATTTTCTATATAATACACTTGATATGATTTATTGGATGCTGGACGAAAAAGGGCAGGACAAGCTGGGCGAGGTCGTACTGTCTCTCTCTCATATGTTCCGCTACAGCAGCCATTGGGAGGAGGAAGTGACGCTTCGCGAGGAAGTAGAGCAAATTGAGCATTATTTAACGATCATTTCATATCGGTTAGAAGGGCGGCTCACGGTAGATGTAAGTATTGATGAACGGTGGATGAACTTTAGACTCCCTAAAATGACGCTGCAGCCTATTATCGAAAATGCAGTCAAACATGGACTGGAATCGCTAAGTAGAACTGGTGTACTGAAAGTTCATGCTGCTCAAGAAGGGCAAACTCTAAATATTATGATTGAGGACAATGGCAGAGGAATGGATGAAGCGAAGCTGAATCATTTGCGGGTATCAATCCATAACGAGCAGTCAGGCAGCAAAGGGAAGGGCGGAATTGGTCTACAAAATCTGCAGCGCAGACTAAGGCATATGTATGGCGACGGTTACGGAATTCAGATTGAAAGCGCTTCAGGGCAGGGGACAACGGTTGTCATTGTGATGCCGCTTGAGGCACAGAGGAGGATGGAGGCATGAATATTCTCATTGCTGACGATGAAAGCGTAATTCGCGAAGGGGTCAGACGTACGATCAAGAAGGCTTGTCCAGATTATCATATTTATTTGGCAGCCTCAACGGAAGAAGCAGTCAAAATGATGAGTGAACAACCAATTGATATCGTATTGACGGATATTTTGATGCCTGGAATGAATGGGCTTGAATTCATGCGAATCTCAAAGCGGAAGTATCCACATGTGAGATGGGTCGTTATTTCTGCACACTCGGAATTTTCATACGCGCAGGAGGCAGTTAGACTCGGAGCAAGGGATTACTTACTTAAACCGCTCGGTAAAAATAAAGTGATCGAATTGATACACATGCTGAAAGAGGAGATCGATCAGGAGACGGAGCACAGTAAAGACAGCAAGCTGCTCAAGACAAGCTTAAAATATTTGCGCGAAGCCGTATTTCAAAGACTCGCTTCCGGACTTGATATTGGCAACATCGATATTAAACCGTTTGTTCAAGATTATCCTGAGTTTTATTTGGTTATGATCCAAATGGAACCTGAAGACAAGAGTATACATCTCGATCATTTTATTGTTGAAAATGTACTTGGCGAACTGATTGATACATATGGCAAAGGATTTGTTGTCAGTTATGATCGGAAAAGCTTGCTTGGTCTTGTGAAGCTAGATAAAGGTTACCCCATTATGGTGCTGCAAGAGAAGCTGAAAGAGCATCTTAGACATTATATGAAGGTGCCTTTTCAAATTGTTAATTCAGGACTTATTCATGACTTCGCGTCTGTTCCAAAGGTCGTAACCCAAATGCGACATGCTTCCGCTGCGCAAGATTACGAATATTTTAAGGGCACAGCCGAAACGCCGATAGAGGTTGCTCTACAATATATTAAGACACATTACAATGAAGATTTGTCACTTGAGAAAGTTGCCTCCGTTGTTTTCTTAAATCCAGTCTATTTCAGCCAACTATTTAAAGCGAAAATGGGTCAAGGTTATAAAGAGTATGTTACTTCCCTGCGGCTTGAGCAAGCGAGACAATTACTCCTCAATCCAAAGCTGAGGCTCGCGGAAATTGCTGATCGGATTGGGTACCAGGATGTCCGCCATTTTACACAAGTATTTCGTAAAAAATTCATGCTTACGCCAACCGAATACCGTCTTCAGCAGAATGTGATTGTCATATCAGATTAGAATTTTTATCAATTCAATTTTAGAAATCAATCCAGAAGCTATCGAAATTGCTAAGTCAAATGCATACCAATGGCATAAACCGGAGTTCTACGGGAAGAATAGGGGAAATGCAAAGGATCATAGTTCATCGTTTATTTTCCTTTCCTACAACATTTTAGCATCAACCTTCTTTTACAAATTCCTTGTAAAAACGAAAGAATTCTTTTAAAACGTCACTTATTAACGTGAGCTTGCAAAACCATGTGCTTATGTGTAAAAATCAATCTAGATATAACATCTTGAGAGGACGAATGTAAGATGAGAAGAGTATTAAAGGTGTCAACTTGGATCGCAATTTGCATGATATTGCTTATAACTCCTTTTTTCATAAAAGCGAGATTGAAGGCATCAACACTTGAACCGAATGAGCCAAAAAGCAAATTCGAAGTAAGCACTAATCTTGTTAAATCTCAAGAAAAACCAACGGTACGTATTCCAGTTCTTATGTACCACGATTTTGTAGATAATCTGAACAGTCACTCGAATGTGAAGCCAATTGATTTTGAAAAGCAGCTTAAATATTTAAAAGATTGTGGCTATCAGACCATTTCAGATCGCGACTTAACGCTTTATTTTGAAGGTAAAAAGAATTTGCCTTCAAAGCCGATAATGATTACCATTGACGACGGCTATCAGAGCAACTACGATTCTGCTTTTCCAATTTTGAAGAAGCTCGGCATGAAGGCTACTATTTTTGTTATTGTCAATGATGTTGGCAAGAAGCCAGGATTCAGCAGGCACTTTGATTGGAAGCAAGCCAAAGAAATGTACGATTCGGGACTTGTTGATATTGAAAACCATACCTTCAATCTGCATTATGAAATACCGCATACTTCAAGACGGTTTCTCTTCTTTAAAAAAACGACGATGGTGCCAGTGTTAACGAACAAAATAACAGTGGATGGAGAGACGGAGACTGAAGCTCAATATGAGAAACGCGTTCACGACGATCTTTTGCTGGCCAAAAATTTAATTGAAAAGCATGTTGGCAACCACGTTGATGCCATTGCGTATCCTTATGGAGTCACGAACAAAACCGTTATGAAAATTGCTGCTCAAATTGGAATGAGATATGGATTCGTTATTAAAAACGGTATTTCTGATATTTACGATCACGATATGCAAATAGACCGAATTTCCGTTTCTGATAACGACACAGGGGCTAGTATCGTAAATAAAATTTCACAGGCACTTGCTGCCCGCCCAATGAGAGGAACGTTGCCCTTACCTCAATAAATAATATAAAATAAAACCGCCAGCGTGGCGGTTTTATTTTATTTATTCTTGAACAACTTCGATGACGGCAGATACACCGTTATCTTGATCAAAAAACAATTCTATCGACAGTGTATTGGGGTCGAAATTATGGTATTTATCTAGATAGATTGCTGTACCATCAACAATATCTTGTTCTGTAATTTCATAAATTCGATGCCCGTTTATTGTGCTTGCTGTCGCATAAATGCCTCTTGATTCTTCAAATAATAGTTCAGCTTCTAAATTACGAATGACCTCGTTATATCGTTCGGCAGTGAACACACAGACTGAATTGATGACATCCTGCTCATTAAATAATATTTTCATGGTCTTCATCTCCGCATTTTTTGGAACAGTCTATACCCAAGGTATATAATAACTGCCCAAAAAATAAGACCGAAAATTGAAAAACCTCCGCCTCCGTAACCATAGCCGTAACCATAGCCACCGAAAGGATGCAGTATATGTCCAAGCAATGTGCCTGCTGCCAGACCACCGAAGAAGCTTCCCCAGCGGCTGCCTGTATTAGGTTGTCCTACATAAGGCTGCCTTTGACGGGTAATATCCGGTGATGGAGCTCTAGGTCCTGTTCTATACCCAGGACTGGTGCCGCCATATCCACCTGTGAATGATCTGCTTGGTGATCTAAATCCGCCTCTTCGCGAATAGGATTCCGTTTTAATTTTATCTTGATCTTCTTTCTGGATTGTAGAATCTTGAGCGGGCGCCTTTTGAACTGAAGAATCATCTGCAAATGCAGTGAATATATTTGAACAAAGCAGTGTACTAAAGAGAATTGACATAAGCAATTTTTTCATTTTGTAACCTCCACTCTATGGTCTCATGTATCAAACAAATTAAGCCTGGTCCGAGAGGAACCGGGCTTAAATTTTCTTTGAAATTTGAACTATTTCTGATTTTGATCTGAACTGCCTGAGGATGGATTATCTTTAAATACTTTTGCCGCTTCTTCTGCGCTGAATTCGGTATCATTTACACCTGGGACAGGCATTTGGTTTAACTTGGTAGATTGCACGTCAGCTTTGGATGCTTTGTTTTGCGGATTAGCCACGTGTCAACACCTCCTTGATCAAAATAACAGCATGAGTTAGTTTATCGCAGTAACAATTTTTTATGCAAAATTAGTAACGTTCATTTATAATGCAAGCAGAAAATGAACTTAAAACTATCAAAGTTGGATTTTCTAAATAACTTGATAGATAATGAATTATGTTGGATTTTTACGCGCGTGATTAACGGAGGTATTCATGAAAACTTTTCTTCAATTAAACACCATCTTTCTGAGTATGATCATGGAAGCGATCCCGTTTGTATTGGTTGGTGTCATTGTTTCGGGTGTGATCCAAATATTTTTGAGAGAAAGATGGATTGCTAGAATTATGCCGGGCAACCGTTACCTATCATCACTATTAGGTTGCGCTGTTGGATTGTTTTTTCCCGCGTGTGAGTGCGGTATAGTCCCGATTACAAGGCGACTGCTCCACAAAGGTGTTCCTTTAAACGCCGGTATTGCTTTTATGCTAACAGGCCCGATCATTAATCCCATAGTTCTGTTTGCAACATACATTGCTTTTGGCAATGACTGGCGAATGACACTTATACGTGCAGGCATGGCGATCGTTGTAGCGTTTATCGTATCCATTATTATTTCGTTTATCTTTCCCGAACTTCCGTTTCGAAATGTGGAGCAAATGATAGCCGAGACGGCAGCGACGAGCGAGATACAGTTAGCGCATTCAGCCAACCCTCAGTTAGGAGGGCAACTGCTTGATGTCATGCAGCATGCGATTGAGGAGTTCTTTTCCGTTGGTAAGTATCTAGTGCTTGGTGCATTTATTGCTGCAAGCATGCAGACGTTCATTCCGACTTCTTCGCTTATTCATCTGGGAAGTAACCCTGTAACGTCATCCCTTGTCATGATCGGACTTGCGTTCGTTATGTCACTGTGCTCGGAAGCTGATGCGTTTATCGCTTCTTCGTTCCGCAGTACTTTTTCCGTTGGTTCGCTGTCAGCATTTCTCGTCTTCGGTCCGATGATCGATATTAAGAATACACTGATGTTGCTCGGGATTTTTAAAGGAAAATTTGTCGCAGTTCTCATTGCTCTTGTCGCAAGCATTACATTGCTGGCATCCTTAGTTGTAGGGAGGTTGTTTGGATGATTCGGCTTTATATATTAGCTGGTTTTGCTTTTATGTTTCTGCAGCTCCATCTAAATGGGAATTTAAATAAATATATAAATACGAGGTATGCTTATCTTTCGATTAGTGCCATCGTTCTTCTAGGGATTTTGTTTATTTTCGAATTTCTTCGCCTTTATTTGAAGGAGCGTAGAGAAACTGACAATGAACATGAACACATGCACGATAACGAACATCATCATAACGTGCACTCACATGGTCACGATCATTCACATGGTGAATCATCTAAGTTGAAACGTTTGCTCGGATACGTAATCTTAATCTTCCCAATTTTAACGGGGATATTTCTTCCGGTTCAGACGCTGGACTCGAGCTTTGTGAATGCAAAAGGTTTTTCGTTTCCAGGCATTGATACTTCAGCAGACAACCCTGGATATCATCAATTTTTGAAGCCAGATACCAGTGTGTTTTATGGTAAAGAAGGCTATGAGCAAGTGTCACATACGGAGATGTCACAATTTAGCAGCCGACAAGAAATCAATTTAACCGATAAAGATTACCTTAAAGGGTTGGAAGCCGTTTATAATTTTCCAAATGAGTTTATGGGAAAAACAATCGGATTTAACGGTTTCATCTATAAAGGCAAGCAGGTGGATGAGAAGCATTACTTCGTATTCCGCTTCGGATTTATACATTGTGTAGCCGATTCTGGCGTATTCGGGATGCTAGTCGAGTTTCCGAAAGATATTGATTTAAAAGACGATGAGTGGGTTCATGTCACGGGGACACTGACTTCGGAGTTTTATCAGCCATTCAAACAGACGATTCCCGTACTCAAAGTAAGTCAATGGAATAACATTGATACTCCGTCCGATCCGTACGTGTACCGTACGTTTTGATGAGGGCGCATTTTACTTTATAGCTCTTGCAAATGATATAATTGGATCATGATAGAACGGGAGATGTTGATTTTGGACAATAGATTAGAGTGGAAGAGTCTGCTTCTGAAGCCGTTTGTCTTCTTTACCATCCTTATGCTCTTGAAATTGCTGATCGTATGGGGCGTTGTGTTCAAGCCGAGCGGTGGAGCCTTTTGGATGACGCTCGTGACGGGTATTCCGCCAGTTTGGTTTGTTTTCTGCTTAATCGAGAGTTTCTTATATAAGCGTAAATTAGGCACCTATTTGATCGTGGATCTTCTATTTACTGCTGTCTATTTTGCCGTCATTATGTATTATAAATATTTCGGCGTAATCGTCACTTACCATGAGTTAAGGCAAGTAAACCAAGTGTCGGAAGTGAACAGCAGCGTCATTTCACTGATGGATCCATACTATTTGTTCATATTTGTCGATATCGTCTTACTTGCAATCCTGCTTGTGTGGAGCCGGCGTGTTCGTAACTGGGGGAAGGGGTTATCTGTTCGTGAAAATCGCAGCTTGTATGCAGCCGGACAAGTAGTCGCTCTTGTCGTCAGCGGAGCATTTGTACTGCCGCATCGTGATACGATGAACGAATTAGAGCAAGCACAAAGTATGGGCGTTATCAATTACGAAGTCTATCAAGCATTTGCATCATCTAAGGACGTAAAGGTTAATCCGCAGTCGATAACACCAGAGATAATTGCTCAGGTAAAAGGGGAATCAGATCCTGGGCAGCCTGTCATGTGGCAAGCGGCGAAAGGGAAGAACGTTATTATTATTCAGCTTGAGGCGTTTCAGAACTTTCTAATCGATTTAAAAATTGATGGGCAAGAGATCACACCTAACATGAACAAACTTGTACGGAATGCTCTTTATTTTCCGCATTTTTTCCAACAGGTCGGACAGGGAAATACAGCTGATGCCGAATTCGTGGTGAACACATCTCTTTACGTTCCACCGAACGGTGCAGCTTCTGAAGTCTACGCGGATAAAGACTTGCCTAGCATGCCGAAAACACTCGCCGCAAATGGCTATCAAACAGCAACCTTTCATACGAACAACGTGTTGTTCTGGAACCGGGATCAGCTGTACAAGGCGCTCGGTTGGGGCAAATATTACGATGACCGTTTCTTCGGAAAGACCGATCCGGTCTCATTTGCGGCTTCCGATGAAGTGTTGTACAACTTAACAGCTGATGAACTGGAGAAATTTCAGAAGAGCGGTAAACCTTTCTATGCACAGATTATTTCGATGTCGGGACATCATCCTTTTCGTATTCCTGAGAGCAAATATAAGATGCAGTTGCCTGAGCGTTACAAAGGAACACTCGTTGGCGACTATATCCAAGCTCAGAATTATGCTGACTTCGCACTAGGTCAATTTATTGCTAAGCTTAAACAGAACGGCGTCTGGGATAATAGTGTCATTGTCTTATATGGTGATCATCAGGGACTACCGATCTATTCGTTAAATAATACTGAAAAATCATTGATGAAAGAAATCTACGGACGTGAATACGGGCTTACTGATATGATGAACATTCCGCTGGTCATCTCCGTTCCAGGTGCTGCACCGCATGTGTACGAACAAGTTGGAGCCCAATCGGATATTTATCCAACCGTCGCGAATTTATTAGGCATTTCACTGAGCAATCAGGTACATTTCGGGCAGGATCTCTTTAATCATAATGACAATATTATTCCGGAACGTTACTATTTGCCGTCCGGTTCTTTCATCACTGAGAAGGGGGCATTTGTCCCTGGGGCAGGATTTGAAGATGGCACCACATATTTGTTGAAAGGCGGACGAAGTACAAAGCCTGAAGTTACTAAAGATGAATATGAACGCGCGCACAAACTGGTTAGTATGTCCGATCAATATGTGTCATCACTTCCGGAATGGAACAAAGAGACACATTAGAAATCGAACTAAAGAACAATAAAGTATTCTTGAAAGGAAAGTCATGAAACAGTTATCAATAAAGTTACTGAAAACTCAGCCATTATTCTATACTTTTGTATTGATTTTTATAAAACTAATACTTCTCAGATATTTTCTATTCAATGAAATATTATGGGGCAGAACAATTGCTGATGGTCTTGCTCTGCTGGCAATTCTTTGTATTTTTGAGCTTGTCACGTCAGCTAGATGGAAAGGGATCGTGTATTGGATCTTAAATTTGATCATGTCCTTTATTTTGTTTTCATCAACGGTCTATTTCGCGCACTTCGGATCTGTTCCAACCTATACAGCGCTGTTGCAACTGAATCAGGTGATGCAAATCCAAGCGAGCGTACAATCTACAATTAAACCAAGCTACTACGTATTTTTTGTCGATCTAGCTATCACTGCGATTATTTGGATTTTGTTCTTGAGAAGGAACAAGGAAAATCGGGTTCCAAAGAGAAATATCGTTTGGAAGACAGGAGTCATTTTAGCAGCCATTCTTTGTTTTACTTTATCCGAACGTTATATTCAACTTGCAAGTTCCATTTCTAATGAAATTGTGCAAGCGGAAAACCTTGGTTTTCTGAATTATCAAGTGGCAGCTGCCATTAAAACGACCAAGGAAGCGACTGCCTTGAAGAACGGCAACCTTAAAGATACGATTCAAAAAATCAATCAGCTTGAGGGAACGTACGCTTATCAAGACGCTTCATCAGCGACCAAGACGCCAGCTTACTTCGGGGCAGCTAAAGGTAAAAATTTAATCATTGTACAGATGGAGGCTTTCCAGAACTTCCCAATCCATTTGTCGCTCGCTGGTCAGGAATTGACTCCGGTATTGAATAATCTAGTTGACAACAGCTTGTATTTCCCGCATATCTTTCAACAAATTGGTCAAGGTAACACGTCCGATGCTGAATTTATTTCGAACACATCGATCTATCCAACAGGAACGATCCCGATGTCGACCGGTTTCGGAGACAGAGCTTTGCCAAGTTTGCCGCGGCTTCTTGAGAAGTATGGATATGAGGCGGATACCTTTCACGTCAACAGTGTAACCTTTTGGGATCGGGTTAAGCTGTACCCGGCGCTGCATTTCGACCAATACTTTGATAAACCATATTACAATAACGATCATTTTAACGATTTCGGTGCCTCTGACGAAGAGCTGTACCGGGTAGGCGCTCAAAAAATATCGGATATCGTGAAAAAGAACAAACCATTTTACACGCAGTTTGTTACCGTATCCAGTCATTTTCCGTTTCAAGTGCCAGACGATCGCAAGCGGATAACGTTGCCTGATTCTCTGAAAGGGACACAGCTTGGAGATTATTTGACAGCGATCAATTATACGGATTATGCACTGGGGACTTTTATAGAACGTTTGAAACAAGAAGGGCTATGGGACAATACCGTTCTTGTGTTATATGGTGATCATTTCGGTCTGCAGCCGCAGGATAACGATCCAAATTGGGTATCTTCCCAGCTTGGTATTACGTATGATCCAGTTGTGAGTCGGTTTAATATTCCGTTGATCATTCATCTGCCTGGTGAGAATAAAGGCAAAGTAATTAACCAAGTAGGTGGACAGCTCGATATTTTACCGACTGTAGCTAATCTAATGGGTATCTCACTTAAGAAAGAGCACTTTGTTGCATTCGGACACGATCTTCTTAATATTAATCATAACGCGTTCGGTATACGATACTATTTGCCGACGGGTTCATTCATCAATGATGATGTCCTGTTCATTCCTGGCAAAGGATTTGACGATGGAACAGCAACTTCGCTGAAAACGTTGAAGCCTGTCCAGGATATTACTCCATATCGGAAAGACTATGACTACGTATTGAAGATGATGGGCCTTTCTGATGAATATGTGCAGTTGCTTCCAAAACGAGAATAAATCCTACAATAAAAAACGAGCCATAGAAATGATTCTATAGGCTCGTTTTGTTCTATTCATTTGGAAATAATAATGAGGGATATGACATTTCCCTTTTCAAACTCGTATAGAAGGCGGTCTTGGATTTACGATGACAGATGTCAATCTTAACGCATGAAAATGAATCTTTAAGCTCATGTTAAGAAAGGGGAGGTGACAGTCATGACAGGAAGAAACAGTAAACCGAAGAAAAGAGGACCGGCCGCCGCACCTACCAGACTTGAACAATTCGGGGAGTCGCTGGCAGAGGGCACCGAACCGAAAGCAATGAAGCGTAAGTAAAATAGGAAATTATACGATTGAACTCTAAGAGACGACTATCACAACGCGATAGGGAGTCTCTCTTTTTTAGAACATTAATTAGAAAATATAGTAATTTTATGGTAAAATGAAAGGGATAATTAAATCTTAAAAATTGATTTTTGATGATGGGAGACATCAAGATGAAATTGTTGGGGAAATTTTTGCTGTGCAGTATCCTTATCTTAAGTGGCACTTCTGCTATGCAGAGTAATCATGTGAAAGCTGAAGCCAGTCAAGTTGCCATTATGCTGGATGGTTATCCGCTGCCTTTTCCCGTGCAACCTGCAGTTATTCATGGGACGACGATGGTTCCTTTCCGAGCCATTTCTGAGGCGCTGGGTATTACGGTGACGTGGAATCAAGCAGAACACAAAATAACAGCTTTCAAAAAGAATGATGAGGGTACACAACAAGTAGTACTTACGTTGGGAAGTAAGAATGCAATCGTAAATAGAAATACCGTAACATTAGCTGCGGCTCCGCAAACGATCCAAAGCAATACGATGATACCGCTTAGTTTTTTCAGCCAGCAGTTTGGAGCGACTGTGGCTTGGGATAGTCAAACCCGCACGGTTTCGATCACATCTCCGAAGGAGAAAATGTATACACTAGGTTTCTATGCGTTATCTTCATTTAATGAACGTTCATTAATATCAGACTTCAACTCTGTCGCTTACGGCTGGAGCCGCATTGATGCTAACGGACAATTCACATTAGAAGGCAAGGATTACAAATGGCCGCAAGCTGCAGGTGAAGTAACTCCTGAATCGATCATTCAGGATACATCTCAGCAGGGAGCAGAGCCTTATCTTATGGTCTACTCTGTAGATTCTAATCACGAGCTCACGAAAATATTAGAAGATGAAAATCTTCAGAAGCAGACAATTTCAAGTATCGTAAATACTGCAACAGATAAAGGGTTTAAGGGAATAGTATTGGACTTCGAGGGACTCGGTTTAAGCGGGGATAAAGTCAAGGCTAGATCAGACTATAATTCGTTCATCAAGAGAATGTCCGAAGAGGCGCACGGAGCCAATCTTAAACTGAGTGTCGTTCTTCATCCTCTGAACAGCTCGTATTCTGGGTATGATTATCAAACACTTGGCAAGTTGGCTGACGACCTGATCATTATGGCTTACGCGTACGAAGATGAGAAGAGTCCTGAGCCGCTGAACAAAGTGGATGAGGCGATTAGGCTTGCTCTGAAGGAGACGAGTAAAGACAAACTGATTCTAGGTATATCTCTTGCCAGCGAGAACGCAACGTCTGTGAACAGTAAAGTTGGACTTGCCAAACGTTATCATCTAAAAGGTGTCGCTGTATGGCGTTTAGGCCTAATCGGTCAAGCAGCTTGGAGCGAAATGAATCACTCAGTAATAAAGGAATAATCATATTAAACCATCCGCAAAGGGTGGTTTTTTTATTGATTTCACTGAAAAAAATAACACCCCGTAAGGGGTGTAACTATTTATAAATGATTCTTACACCTAGATGGGTGTAAATTTCTTCGGTATAATGTTGATTTGGACAGGTTTTTTCAATGAAAAGGCTATGACGACGAGATATTAATTTATCCTTACAATCAGGGCATCGCTCTGTAAACAAATTCTTAAGAAGAGTAAACAAGCACAAGCACCTCAATTCTCATCAGTTTACTTGGTATTATTATACATAAAAAAATCTGCTGCGTACAGAGAGAAATTATTCGTCCTTTTATACAATGAATTTATACATCGATCGAAGGAAGGGTATTACAATAATGGAACACATTGTCTTATTCATCATTGGACTTATCGGTTCGTTCTTTTCTGGGTTACTTGGAATCGGTGGTGCAATTATTAACTATCCTCTCTTGCTTTATGTGCCCGTATGGTTTAACGTTGATTCATTCAGTGCGAAAGAGGTTGCAGATATTAGTATTTTTCAAGTCTTTTTTTCATCGCTTGCTGGTGTTTTGGCATATCGATTTCAGACAAAAGATGAAGGGCCTGTAGTTCATAAGAGACTTGTAATGAATATGGGAATCAGCATTTTGGTCGGCAGTTTAATTGGCAGTTTGAGCTCTAATTATTTGCCGAACGAAACGATTAACATTGTGTATGGAGTACTAGCTATTATTGCTGTTATTTTAATGCTCTTTCCAAACCACGGTGAAAAGAAACACTTTAATATTGCGCAGATTCGCTTTAATCCTTGGATCGCTGCAGCATGTGCTTTCTTAGTCGGTATTGCCTCGGGTATTGTCGGAGCAGGCGGGGCCTTTATGCTCATTCCCATTATGTTAACGGTGCTTAAAATCCCAACTCGCGTAACTGTTGCCTCTTCACTGGCCATTGTATTTATTTCAGCTGTTGGAGGGATGACAGGGAAAATTGCCGCAGGCGGCATTCCATTTTGGCCAACATTATTTGTTGTAATAGGCAGTTTACTCGGAGCTCCGCTCGGTTCCTTTGTGAGCCGAAGACTGAATGTGAAATATTTACGTGTTTGTCTTGCGGTATTAATTGCAGCAACAGCTATTAAAATTTGGGTGGATATATTAACTTAATGAATAGCCGGTCTTCGTTTTTACACACTTTTTCCATAATTATAAACGGATTGTTCCACAATTTCCTTCTATACTGTCGTTGTAAGTCAAAATCAAACGATGAAGGAGAAATGAACGAATGAAGAAAAAAGTTGTATTTCTTTTAATGTGTCTCATGCTATTGGGTGCAGGAAGTGCATTTGCGGCTGCATCGCCAACTGACAATTCCGATCCAGCTGCGAGCCAAATGGTTGCTTCTGTCAAGAAATTTGAGCTGCTGAAAGAGTTTCAAGATGAGCTTCATCAAATCAACAGCCTACGAATCACTAGACTTGAGACGAAAACACAAATTGTACAGAAGCAAGATCAAATTATTGATCTTACCTTAGCAGCGAAAGAAAATGGAAATAAAGAAGCGTTAAAAGAAGCTGCTGCTGTTCGCAAGCAAATCCATACCGTCAATGCGGATCTTGACAATCTTTGGAGCAACATGAAGGATGAAATGAAGGCGTTTAAACAAGCGGTAAAAGACCGTGATTCCGGACAGGCGCAAGCTCGCATTAACAATGTGATATCCATTTTCGGTGAAATCAACGGGAAATTGACGGACAAGGCTGGCTTGTACGACCAAATTATTGATATCCTAAAATAAATGCGGAAAACAGTATCAAATAGAAAAGGGGCAGGGAAACCTGTCCCTTTTTCCATTATATAAGTTTTTATGATGTTATAATAAAGCGAAGAAGGAGGTCGGTTATTTTATGAAACATGTATTTGTTGTTGACGATGAGAAGAATATACGAGATATTTTAAAAAAATATATAGAGAGTCAAGGCTATAACGTCACGCTATTTGACCACGGAGTTAATGTGATAACGGAAATAGGAAGACTGAAGCCGGATTTAATTGTCCTTGACATTATGATGCCAGGTATCGACGGAATGGAGCTGTGCAGAGAGATACGTAAAACATGCGATATCCCGATCATATTCGTAACCGCTAAAAACGAGGAGATAGATCGGGTGCTCGGGCTAGAGATCGGTGCAGATGATTATTTGTCTAAACCATTTAGTCCAAGAGAACTCGTCGCTCGCATAAAGAACATTTTCAGAAGACTTGAGAGGAAGCCACCTCATGCCGAATTCATAGAATTGAACGATTTAACATTACATAAAGAGAGACGAATGCTGCTAAAGGATGGTCAGGAAATCAAGCTAACGATCAAGGAATATGAGCTCATTGAATTTATGGCGGACCATCCTCGCTTGCCATTTACTAGAGAGCAGTTGACACGGAAAGTATGGGGTTACGATTACTATGGGGATGAGCGGCTCGTCGATGATTTAGTAAAACGGATTCGAAAAAAACTGTCCGAACACGATTCCAGTGTACAAATTACAACCGTTTGGGGGTACGGCTACCGTCTTGATGTCTAATATGAAGATTGGGACTAAAATACAATTGAATAATGTAATACTAATTTTAACTATCCTAATCGTCACCTCATTGTCGTTTCACGCTTTCTCAGAACGATATCTTATAAACGAAGCGAAACGTCAAATGAAGGCGGATGCAGAAGCAATTGCCTTATCATTTAAAGGTACAGATGTGCTCTCAAACCATGTTGTCGCGGAACGCATGGTTAAACGTGCTAAGCTAAAGCTCGTTGGTCAAGCGATCACGTCGCAAATTATAATTACAGATAGGAACAACAAAATTTTGTACACAAATGCTGACAAGAGTGAAATTCGAGCTTTACTCGGTTTAAATGAGAATAACAACAAATCTTACCTTGTAGAAAGGAGAAGGATTCAATCCGAAAATGGACAACTGTTAGGGAACATGCTGCTGGCCATACAAATTAAAGATGTTAATGGTTTGAACCGTCTCTTACGAGGTGCTCAGTTAGCCAGTTTGCTTATCGGAGGCCTGATTGCGATTGCAATGGGATATGTACTCGGGGGAACCATTACAAAGCCGATACATCATTTGGCCAAAGGAATGCGAAATTTTTCGGTCAAAAAGAAGATGCCTCAAATTACGGTTCATACGCAAGACGAAATAAGAGATCTTGCTGAATCTTTCACCGAGATGGCTTCAAAACTTCAGATGAATGACCGTATGCAAACGGAATTTTTACAGAATGCTTCTCATGAACTGAAAACCCCACTAATGACGATTCAAGGAAATGCAGAAGCAATAAAAGATGGCTTAGTGCAAGGCATAGAAGCAGAACAAAGTCTAGACTTGATTGTATCTGAATGTCAGCGGCTAAAGGGCGTCGTGGACGAACTGATTTATATGACTCGCCTTGAACATTCGTCAGACCAATTGCATTTTGAAGTGATGAAGATCGGAGATGTAATCGGAGATGCTCTGAACCTTGTTCAAGGATTAGCAGATCAAAGAAGCATTGATCTCATTTTAAATGGGGACTTGCAAGCAGAAGGGCAGTTTGACCGGGAGAAGTTGATAAGGGTGTTCTTAAATATTGTAGGGAATGGGATACGATATGCCAAGTCGAGTGTCCGCCTAAATGTAACTGCAAGTTCGAATCAAGTAGAGATTATATGTATGGACGATGGTCGCGGTTTTGCTCCGGGAGAGGAGCAGAAGGTGTTTGGTCGGTTCTACAAAGGGGAACAAGGTGGAACTGGGATTGGGCTTGCCATTGCTAAAGCTATCATAGAGGCTCACGGCGGTACGATCGAGGCTCGCAGAGGAACCCCGAGCGGTGCCGTGTTTCGTCTCTCTATCCCTTTGAGATCAGATAGAAACAAAGGTGAATATTGATAACAGGGTTGATGTAATTAACATGGCAGCGAGGGGACGCATAGCTTTTGTGCGCAAATCACTTAGACTTACATTCAGTCCAAGGCCAACCATTGCCATGGTTAAAACAAACGTAGTGATATTTGAAATATGGTTCATGACATGTTGTGGTACGAATACTTGTTTTCCGAGCACATAGCTTCCAATGATACTCATAACAATAAATCCAATTAAAAACCATGGGAACTCTATTCTCGTACCTTTTTGAACTTTATCAGTTCGTTTCATCCAATACATTAAAATAAAGCTTAGTGGAACAAGTAAGAACACGCGCCCTAATTTGGCCAATAAACCAATGGCGAGCGCGTCAGGTCCAGCAGGTGCTGCTGCTAAAGCAACGTGGGCAAGCTCATGTAGGCTTACACCAGACCAAATACCGTACTGTACATCTTTCAGATGAATAAAGGGTCTAATTATCGTATAAGCAATTGAAAATATGGTACCAATCAAAGCGATAATCCCTGCCCCAATCGCTGTATCTTCATCCTTTGCTTTCAAAATTGGAGATACTGCTGCGATAGCAGCTGCGCCGCAAACCCCAGTACCAATGGATAGAAGTAATGATAGAGCAGCGTCTGCTTTTAGCCATTTGGCGATCAAAACCGTTAAAGCGATGGAGAACACGATGGTGCCAGCATCACGTACGAGTAAGCCTAATCCCTGATGAAGCACAATATCGATATTTAGTTTAAGACCGAACAAGATAATGGCTAGACGTAAAATGTTTTTAGCTGAAAACTGAATTCCTGCTCGTATTTGTTCAGGGTATCCAAAAAATTGGCGATAGATTACAGCTATAATAATGGCGCACGCAAGTTGACCCACGTGACTAAACCCTGGTACTTTTCCTAAACCATAACCAAGCAGTGCAATGATAAACGTAAACCCAATTCCTCCAGCCCACAAACCGATAGATGAGAATTTGTTTGGCTTGTTATTTGAATGAGTTAGAGACAATGAATCATCTGTTTGTGGAAAGTTTTCATTTGATTCTTTCTTCATAATGTCACCTCCGTTATCGGTATCTTTAGCATAAAGCAAACAATCAAATAAGAAAAATAAATCATTATGATGATTATCATAAGTAAATATGTATAATAAGATGGAAGCTTTATTGAAATAGATTGAGGTGATTAAAATTGGATCAACAGCTGCTTGTTTTTGTTACCGTTGCAGAGAAGCAGAACTTTACACGTGCTGCTGAGGAATTGCATATGACCCAGCCTGCAGTAAGTCAGTATATACAGACGCTTGAACGAACAGTTGGAACGAAATTACTCGAACGAAGCAATAAATTTGTGCGATTAAATAAAGCGGGCGAAATTGTATACCATCATGCAAAGGTAATATTAGGACAGTATGCTCGCATGCAGTATTTGATAGATGAGTTAATGCATACAGCAAGTGGAAATTTATCTATAGGGGCAAGCTATACATATGGGGAATACGTTCTGCCGCACATTCTGGCTTATATGCACGAACATTATCCGCTGATCAAGCCAACGATCACGATAGGAAATACAAAGGAAATTGAAGATTTGGTAGTCAGTCATGGTCTTGATGTCGGCATTGTAGAAGGGGAGTTTAAAGATGACAGGTTATATATGGAGCCTTTTGCGGAGGATTTCATGTATATCATTGTCTCTTTGAAACATCCACTCGCTGCTCGAAAGAAAATTCGGTTATCAGAATTAAATAAAGAGACATGGATCGTAAGGGAATTGGGCTCGGGAACTCGAGAGGCGACGGAAAAAATGTTCGACAGGTTCAAGTTATATCCTCATAACATCATGGAATTTGGGAGCACACAAATTATTAAAGAGTCTGTAGAAGCCGGGCTCGGAATTACAATGCTTTCCCACTGGGCTGTCCGAAAAGAAATCTCTCTTGGCACCTTAAAAATACTTGAGCTAGACGAAACTCCTGTAACCCGTAAATTTTCATTAATCACACAATCTACACCGTTCTATACGAAAAGCATGGAAGTCTTTTTATCTATTTTGCGAAGGAAAGATATCTTCTCATTCATGAAGGGTGGGACTTTGTCTTGACATTGAATTCGCTTAACACTACTATTCGTAAGTAGCGTAAGTAATTTTAGAGAAGGGATTTATAGGGAATATCGTCTATGTATCTAATATTTCACCAAAATGTCCTTTTACGGCAGCTATGATCTTCAGGTATTATTTTTCTTAGGTGCGAAATTGAATATTATCATATGACAGAGATATACGGTACAAGCAGTATTATAATTAATTTTAGAAAAGGATGAGATCTAATGTCATCTAATCATCGTAAAAAACAGAAACAGAACTACAAGGAACAGCGCATGCAGCAAAAACAAAAAGATCAGGCGAGAATGAGAAGACTTCTTTGGATTACTGGTTCAATTATAGTTGTTATCATCGCGGCGATGATTATATTTAAGCCGAAGGCTACTGAGAATATCACTGCTATTGACTATACGAATTTGCCGACAATAGGTGACAAGAATGCTCCCGTTAAAATTGTCGAGTTGGGAGATTTTAAATGTCCATCCTGTAGAACCTTCAGCCAAGAGATTGAGCCAAAGTTAAAGGCGGATTACATTGATAAAGGCATCGTATCTCTTTATTTCATGAACTTGCCGTTTATTGGACCCGATTCAAATACAGCGGCCTTAGCAGCTCAATCCATTTTTCATCAGAACAATGACGCTTTCTGGAAGTATTACGATGCCATTTATAAAAACCAGCCAGACGAGAACTTGATATGGGCGACTCCTGAATATCTAGTAGATTTGGCACGCAAGGAAGCACTATCAATCGACTTTACTAAGCTTGAACAGGATATTAAATCGAAGACATATCAGAAAGATATCGACGAACAAACGGCTTTCGCTAATAAAAATGTTGTGAACAGCACACCGACACTTTTTATTAACGGTGTTAAATTTGAACAAGCGAATGATTACGAGAAATTGAAAGCTGCAATCGAATCTGCGCAAAAAGGTGAGTAGAATGACAATTCGATCTTTCATGAAACAATATGGAATATATATGGCCTGGCTCGTTTCGATCTTAGCGGTCAGCGGCAGCCTTTATCTAAGTGAAGTGTTGCGATTCATGCCATGCAAACTATGCTGGTTTCAAAGAATCTTTATGTACCCGCAAGTCATCTTGCTCGGAATTGCCTGCTACAAAAATGATCGGAGAATCATTCCATATATACTTCCTCTAAGTGTAATTGGGGGCTTAATCTCGCTTTATCATTATTCGGAGCAAAAAATTCCTCTACTTGCTAAGGTATTGCCTTGTACGATGGGTATACCTTGCAATAAGGATTATATTAACTGGTTCGGCTTTATTACGATTCCATTTCTAGCACTCGTTGCTTTTATTCTTATTATCGTGTTCTTATCGTTAAGTAAGGAAGACTCTGAGACTCAAGAGTAAAACAATTCGATTGTTGACCGCATGTCATTGACATGCGGTTTTTATGTCATAGGGGGTAGAGGTATATGGTCTATTTCACTATAAAACAATAGATAAGGAGTGGAGTTTTCTTGTTCCGGAAGCCATTGCCTTCTCCATTTTAGCTGGAGTAGACCCAATGGTTGGATTGTACGCTTCCTTTTGTATTGCAGTGACAATTTCCATTGTAGGCGGCCGAATGGGGATGATTTCGGCTGCGACTGGAGCAATGGCGTCGCTTATGGGGCCGATCGTCGCTACGCTTAGTTCACTGCGAAATTACTTTATAACAAGACAATCCCGTTTCTTTTAGAAGCGGGATTGTTTCTTTTTGTATTCAACATTACCCAAACAAAATCTTCGCCATATAAACAACTATAGTAACCGTAATACTACTTAGAATAGTCGATACTAGAACAGTTTGTGCAGCATATTCAGGGTGATTATTATATTCCAAAGCAAATAGTGCAGTATTTCTTGATGTCGGAAATGAGCTGGCGATCAACAAAGCTTGTGCAACCGTACCTTCAATTCCTAAGCATGTAATGATAATTAGAGAAATTAACGGAGAGATGATTAATCGACCAATAACACTGAGAGAAAGGATCAAGGGTATTCGATTTATTTTCAAATAGGCACTTTGCGCACCTAGTGTAAGCAGTGCAATTGCCAGAAAAGCGTTAGATACATTGTCTAATGGATTCTTTATAAATAAAGGGATTTTAATAGTAAGAGAATTAAATATGAAGCCTAATAGAACAGCGTATAGAGTGGGGATTTTTAAAAACTCCAAAACGATCTTCCAACCTTTATTATGGTGAACGGAGACTGAATTAAGCAAACCATAGGTGTAAGTTAACAGATTTTGAAATATCGTTACAACAATCTGCACGGATATACCAAGCGGGTTATTGTGGAATATGAGCTGGCTGACAGGAAGTCCAAAATTACCTGAGTTACTGAGTACTACGCTATTTTTAAAAATGGAGGAAAGTTTTCTATCAAATTTAACGAGTTTAGAAATTCCTGTAGATATGATAATCAAGGTTAAGCTTAATAACATTAAATACCCAACGATGATCAAAAGCAAATCCCATTGCAGCTTACTCTCATAAATGTTCAAAAAGGTGACTGCCGGCATTAAACAATAAGTAGTCAGTTTAGATAAAGTATTAATATCAAATTTGAATTTTCTATGGAGAAACGCGCCAACACCTACAAGCCAAAATACGGGCAATATGATATCTACTACAATGAGAAATAAAACGTCCACAGCGATACCTGCTCCTTATTTAAGAAAATTGCTGTTCCTATTGTTAATAGTAAGATAAGTGTTTAAAACAATAAACATTTGTGTAATAAGATGTATTAAATGAATTAAGTTCAAGGATTTGAATATTTCCCATTGAATAAGATGGAAAAATATTCTAATATGAGTGGTAATACCAGTATAAATGACTGGTCATACCAAAGTGTATTAAAGGTGAATATGATGAAGCAGAAATCAGTAAGAGAACGCTCCTCGGATATGATTGAGAAAAAGGTGGTGAAAGCAATTATCGAAAATAAATTCCCAGTTGACAGTTCCTTGCCATCTGAGCGGGATTTAGCGAATGATTTTGGTGTAGGCAGACCGACAGTAAGAGAAGCGTTGCAAAGATTATGCCGTGATGGCTGGATCGAAATGAAGAGAGGGCAATCTGCGATCGTGAATGACTATTGGCGGAAGGGGAATTTAACAACTCTCGAAAATATCATTCAACATCACGATGCTGTGCCTGATGAGTTTGTCGTTTATTTATTGGAGCTAAGATTGTTGCTAGCGCCTTCGTATACTCGTGAAGCAGTAACTATAAATCAGGCGAAGGTTATCGCAATGCTCGCTCATCTTGATGAAGTAGAAGATGATCCTGAATCCTATGCCCGGTTTGATTGGGACATTCAAAAGGGTCTTGTACGCCTCACTTCAAATCCGGTCTATCTGCTCATCATGAATAGTTTTGATTCATTCTACATCAACATGGCAACGAAGTATTTTGATTCCGAGTCCAATCGAAAATTCACAGCGGAGTACTATGAAAATTTGCTAAAAGCTGTGCTTCAAGGAGATTCTACTCAAACAGAACGAATCGTGAGAGATACGATGGAGCAAAGTATTATTCTTTGGAATCAAAAAAGTAGGAGGGAATAGAGATGAAGGCTAAATATCTGAAGGAGTTTATCACATTTCCTGATGTCATGGTCATGAGTACTTTGTTTCTTTTAAGTACGTGCTTTACCGTATATAACATGTCAAGTGCTGCGATTTGGATCGCAATTGCTGCAGGGATGGTCACTTATATCACAGGCGAGTATTTTACACATCGATTTTTATTCCATTTAAAAACACCTAAAAATCCATTTTTTCTAAAACTTTTAAAGCGCTTACACTATGACCATCATTCAAATCCAAATGAGCTGCACTTGCTTTTTCTGCCGCTTTGGTACAGTGTTCCTAATTTTGCGATTGTAGGGGCGATCGTCTATGTCATCACAACAAAATGGATCATAACGAATGCTTTTTTAACGGGAATGATGCTGTTCTTTCTCTTTTATGAATGGAAGCATTATATCGCACATCGACCTATCCAGCCCGTCACAAAATGGGGGAAATGGATGAAGAAAGTACACTTATGGCATCATTTTAATAATGAAAACTATTGGTTTGGCGTGACAAATCCTAGCTTTGATTATTTAATGGGGACGTTTAAAGACCGAGAGAAGGTTGAAAAGAGTCCTACAGCCAGAAATCTTGAGAAACGGGGCGAGCATATCCAGTCCTAATAAGGGGAGCCAACTATTTTCGGTGAAAATCTCATCACCAGACTTGGAGATGGGATTTTTTTATTTTCTTTATGTTCTGTTATTATAGGACTTATAACAATTCTGGGATGTCATTTTTATATTTAGAAGGAAGGAAACAAAGGAATGCGTTTTCAGTTGACTAAAGAGGCCATTAGGTTGTTAAGCGGCAGGTTCTCTTATGAAGATGGGGAAGACTTATATCAATCTGGTAAAGTCGCTTTGGGTAGTGCAGATCCGGAAACTTCTATCTACGAAGCCACTGTTGCAGATGACGATACCGATTACAGCGTTACTGTACAAATGAATCAAAATGAAAATGTTGATGCAAACTGCACCTGTCTTGAGTTCGATCCAGTGGACCTATTTTGCAAACATGTCGCTGCCGTACTTCTAAAAATCCTTGATATTCCGGTTATAGAGCATCGAAATATGGCTTCTACAGATGCATCGTCAGGAGACAAAAGGCTAGTAAGCAGAATGCTTCAAATGTTCGACGACAACAGGCGAGTAAGTACGAGCAGCTTACAATCTATCTACGATACAAGGGAGCTTCTGAATATAGAGTTCACGATGAGACCCCTCCCATACGGCGACCGGAAGTATATGTTCGGAATCGAGATGAAGACCGGAGTCAAGCGGTTGTATATTGTACAGCGAATAAGAGAGTTTCTAAATCAAATGGACCGGAGAGAGGACTATATGTTCTCTAGACATTTTACTTATGATCCGAAGCTTCATAGATTAGGAAAAGAAGATTATTCGATCATTCAGCAATTAATTCAAATTTATCACAATGAACAGATGTATCGTGAAACGATGGGCCATTATTCCTTTCGGATCAACAGCACAAGCGGAGAACGGATATTATTGATTCCTCCTGCAAGTTGGGAGGCTCTATTTCCACTGCTCACCGATGTTCCATCCGTAAAAATTGAGCAGAATGGTTTAATATATGAAGGTATCCGATTTTCTGATGAATCAAGCCCACTTCACTTAACGTTTGAACACCCAGAAGGACATGGTTATCGGTTGAACGTTCAAGGCTTGGACAAGATGATTGTCATGGAAGCATATGGACTTGTCCTCTTCGAGGGGAAGTTGTTCAAGCTTAAATCGGAGGAATGTAAGCAATTATCGAATTTGCAGAGTATGCTTGAAAGGTCACGCAAGCATCATATTCTAATACCGGCAGATCAAATGGAGCTATTTATGGAAAAGGGAATACCTGTTCTAATAAAGCTGGGCAGAGTGACTATCTCGAAGGCCGTTTCAGATCGGATAGTGCATACTCCGCTAAAGGCAAGACTTTATTTGGACCGTGTGAAAGATAGATTGCTCGCGAGCCTTGAGTTTCAATATGGTGAAATTGTAATGAATCCGTTAGAAGGAGCCGAACATAGTCGTACTGAAGGCCAAATCCTTATGCGGGACGGGGAACTCGAGCGCAGGATCCTTGAGCTTATGGATCAGGGTGATTTCACCAAGACAGAAAGCGGGTATTTCTTGGAGGACGAAGACTCTGAATATTATTTTTTGTACCATATATTGCCGAATCTTGAGAAGCTTGTGAGTGTCTATGCTACCACAGCTGTAAAAGAAAGAATTTATACAGGTCATATCTTTCCAAAGATTATGGTTGATGTGGACGATCGAACCGATTGGCTAAAGTTTACTTTTGATATGCAGGGGATTCCTGAGTCGGATATCAGCAAGCTGTTAAAGTCCTTAGATGAGAATCGTAAATTTTATCGACTTCCTAATGGAGCGTTATTACCTCTCGAAAGCGAGAAGTTTAGAGAAATCGTAAGCTTTATGAACGAGATGGGCATACGGGGCAAGGATGTGAAAGGTTCGGAAATTCATCTTCCCGCACTGAATGGTCTCCGTTTGATCGATTATGACAAGCAAGGAAATACTATTACTCTAGGTAAATCATTACGCCGCTTTCTGGAAAATATGAGGAATCCGGACAATCTGGATTTCCCTATTCCGAACAGTCTGGAGAATGTGCTTCGAGACTATCAGATGTACGGCTACCAGTGGATGAAGACATTAGCTCATTATCGCTTTGGCGGTATTTTAGCTGATGATATGGGCCTTGGAAAGACACTGCAAAGTATCGCGTTTATTGTTTCAGAGCTTCCAGAGATCAGAAATTTGAAGAAGCCAGCGATGATCGTTTGCCCCGCTTCACTCTTGTATAACTGGCGGAATGAACTAAGCAAATTTGCACCAGAGATTCGGACTGTCATCGCTGATGGCAACAAAGTAGAGCGTAGTAAACTTCTAAGGGATCTATCCCAGGCGGACGTTCTAATCACTTCATATCCACTGCTCCGAATTGATATCGAGCTGTATGCTGATCAATCCTTCTACATTCTTATCTTGGATGAGGCTCAAACCTTTAAGAACCACTATACTCAGACGGCACAGGTAGTGAAAATGATTCAGGCTCGGTATCGCTTTGCTCTGACGGGTACACCCGTGGAGAATAGGCTTGAGGAATTATGGTCTATTTATAATACTGTGTTCCCTGAGTTGTTTCCTGAAAGGAAGGAATTTAACGAATTGCCGAGGGAACTAGTCGCGAAGAGGTCTCGTCCATTTCTGCTGCGTCGTTTGAAGATGGATGTACTTAAGGAGTTGCCAGGCAAGATTGAATCCATACAATCTTCTGAATTGCTGCCTGATCAGAAGAAGCTCTATGCAGCTTATTTGGCTAAGCTGAAGCAGGAAACTCTAAAGCTTCTGAACGATGACACCTTCGAGAAGAATCGAATTAAAATTCTAGCTGGTCTGACTCGTCTTCGCCAGCTCTGCTGCCACCCTGCGCTATTCGTTGAAGGCTATACTGGAAGTTCAGCGAAATTCGCGCAGTTGCTGGAAATCGTGGAGGAGTGCCTGAATACTGGGAAGCGAATACTGGTGTTTTCACAATTCACCAAGATGCTGGGGTTGATCGGACGAGAGCTGGGCCGCCAAGGTGTTCCTTATTTTTATTTAGACGGCAGTACCCCTTCCTCCGAGCGTGTAGAACTGGGCAACAGATTTAACGCAGGGGAGAAAGACGTGTTCCTCATTTCATTAAAGGCTGGCGGCACGGGCCTAAACCTGACTGGAGCGGACACCGTCATCCTTTATGACCTATGGTGGAATCCTGCTGTTGAGCAGCAGGCAGCGGACCGAGCACATCGTATTGGACAGAAAAACGTCGTTCAAGTGATACGCCTAGTTGCTCACGGTACCGTGGAAGAGAAAATGTACGAGCTCCAGCAGAAAAAGAAGAACTTGATCGAAGAAGTGATCGAATCAGGACAGGAAGCTATTTCTTCACTCACTGAGAATGAGATCAGAGAAATCCTTATGATTTGATGATAAAATATTCTGCGGATTTGAAATTTCTTCCTGTCGCCATATCGCTCTTGCATTTCTTTCATATTCCTCGTACGATAAATTTTTGGGAAATATACAGACTAGCTTAGAATAGAGCAGATGAGGAGTTATTAGGAAAATGAACGAATTGAAGCGAAATCTTAAGCCGCGTCACATCTTAATGATGACACTGGGCGGAACGATTGGGGCAGGTATTTTTAAAGGATCCAGCTCTTCCATCGATATGGCAGGACCTTCCGTGCTGCTTACGTACGTAATCGGTGGGCTAATATTACTTGTTGTTATGAGAAGTTTGGCAGGGCTTGTTCTCAAGAACAAAACGGCAACGAGTTTAAGGGATTTAATCGAACCAATTTTAGGGAACGGTGTTGGCTATACCGTTGGGTGGATCTATTGGTTAGATTGGGTGCTTGTGATGGCTGCCGAGATGGCTGCCGCTGCGTCCTTTTTATCCTTTTGGTTTCCGAATGTACCGTTATGGGTGTTAGCACTCATCGGATCATTAGTGATGACTGCAATTAACTTGTTCCAAGTGAGAATTTACGGCGAGACTGAATATTGGCTTGCTGGGATTAAAATTGCGACATTGGTTCTATTTGTACTGTTAGGATTTGTTGTATTAGGTACACATTCTTCGGTAAATGAAGTAGCGCATAATCTAACAGGTCGTGGCGGATTTTTCCCGCACGGTTTTAAAGGGATGGTATCTGCAATGCTTGTTGTCATGTTTAGTTTTGGCGGAATCGAAATGATAGGAATGACTCTTGGGGAGACAGAAAATCCAGAAGAAACGATTCCAAAAGCATCGCGGAGCATTATAGTACGTATTCTAATTTTTTATATTTTACCGATATTTATTATCCTTAGCCTCGTTCCTTGGGATGGACTCTCCAAAGTGACGCAAAGTCCGTTTGTTGAAGTGTTCGCCCAAGCAGGTATTCCATATGTGGATGCAATCATGAATTTTGTGCTGCTAACTGCCGTATTATCCGCTACAAATACAGGGATGTATTCATCAAGCCGTTCTTTTTATGAACAAGCGATAAAAGGAAATGCACCGAAATTTTTTGCGAAATTATCGAAAAATGATGTGCCTGTTCGAGCGATACTATTCAGTACAATATTTCTATATATCGGTGTCATCGTTGCTTTCTTTGCCAAAGGGCATACGTTCGATTATTTAATGGTGTTCCCTGGGTATACCGTAATGATCATGTGGATATTCCTTGTACTCTCCCATATCAAGCAATACGGCATGAAAATTTCGACGGGACTCACACTGCTGACGCTTACAGGTGTTCTTATAGGGGTTATTCTGACAACTCCTCTTGTTGGAACACTGATTACAGCTGGAGTGTTGCTTCTCATTGTCATTTCATATTTTGTTCAACGTAATAAAACCGCAGGATAAGGTCCTGCGGTTTTTTTCTGACTTTACCTAGAGAATCCGATGGTTGAACGCTGCCGTTTGACGTTATCTATTGACACAGATTGGATCGACGTAATGGGGATATAAAACAACTCATAATCAGTTCGATAGGCAACGAACTTGTCGTCGGCTTGTTCCAATACTCCACCGCTTACGTTTGCGCCATTTGTAAAATGGACAGTCACTTTCTGGTCTAATAAGTTTGTTAACATACCGTCGCCTCTTTCTTATAAAGATGTAATGACCTTGTCGATAATCCCATATTCCAGTGCTTCTTGAGCTGACATAAAGTAATCGCGGTCCATATCTTTTTCTACTTTTTCATACGGCTGCCCGGTTCGCTCGGCTGTAATGCGGGTCGCTTTATCACGAATTTGCAAAATACGTTTAGCACTGATGGCAATATCGCTGGCTTGCCCTTGAGCACCGCCATGCGGCTGATGAATCATAATTTCACTGTTTGGCAGCGCAAAACGTTTGCCTTTCGCACCTGCAAGCAGTAAGATAGACGCAAATGATGCAGCAAATCCAGTACAAATGGTATGCACATCCGGTTTAATGAACTGCATCGTATCATAAATTGCAAAGCCTGCAGAAGTCGCGCCGCCTGGACTGTTAATATACATAAAAATTTCTTTATTTGGATCTTCCGCGGCAAGGAACAATAATTGAGCAATGATGCTGTTAGCCAAAGTATCATTGATCTCTGATCCCAAGAATATGATACGATCCTTTAACAATCTTGAGTAAATGTCGTACGATCTTTCGCCTTGCGCAGTTTGCTCGACCACATAAGGAACATAGACACTCATTTTCATACCTCCAATTTACTTTCCATCAATTGACTTTCAATTCGTAAACGAAGAACATACGCTAAAGGATACGGGAGAAGAACAGATAAATAAATTCATTAAACAGCGTATCTTTTATATGAACTCATTCGTTTATATGGGAGATGGAAAAAATTTCTCATCACAAAGTTAAAAATGTTCATGGAAGGGGTATACCTAATGATCATAGAAAATAGTGAAGCAAAGACAGCAGTTCGTCACTTAGATGAGCTGCAATCAGTGCTATATCGATATTGTCTGTTTCTCACAAAGTCGAATGTAGATGCCGAGGACTTAGCACAGGACACTTGGGTAAAAGCATTCGGATCTTTTCATGGACTAGAACATACGAATCCTCAAGCGTTACTCATGCGAATTGCGAAGAACAACTGGATTGATCAGATGAGGAGAAGAGCTGTCTTCGCAAGGATCCATAGTGAAGAACATCTGAAATTCACCATGCCGGATCATGGACTGTTTGAGATTGAGCTTGTGTTTCAAGCCATCATCAAGCATTTGTCTCCTGTGCAAAGAGTTGTATTTTTACTGCGAGATGTATTTGAATACGCCAATGCGGAGGTCGCACACATGCTTGATATGACCGAGGGAGCGGTAAAAGCAGCACTTTATCGGTCACGTCAGTCGCTTAGCATAGTAAGGGAAGAGCTCGAAAAAAGTGAATTATCGTTGCCTGAGGAAGAACACTTGCGAGCTTACTTAAGAACACTTGCATTTGCCTACCAAAAGGGAAATATCTCGTTGCTTGTTGAAATGCTAAGACTAGGGGAAATGGAGCCGGTTCTTGCGATTTCGAACATTCAAAACAGAATGCTGCGGGATTCGCAATCATTACGTCCTGTTTATTCTCAGCAAATGACACGAATGGCAGCATAGAAACTGAATAAACGCTTTATCTAGAATTGAACTTTAAAGCATCGCATAACTGGCGGTGCTTTCTCGCTGTTTAGAATATTTCAGATATGTATATACAACAATATAGAAAGTTATAACATGGACATTGTCGAAAAAGTAGGTCCTGAGGAACACGGGAGAAAAAAGGCAACAAAGTCGTGAGGCTTGCCAGCAAATACGGGAGTCTGTCTTCATTTCACGTGTATAATTAATATCGTCAATTCAAGCGTAACGACTGTATAATAAAACGTATGTTAAGAGTGAAAAGGGGTTTAAGAAATGGTTCGTTTTGGCGTAGTCGGTACTAATTGGATAACAGAACAATTCATCGAAGCAGCGAGTTCAGTAGAAGGATTTGAGCTAGCAGCAGTTTATTCTCGCACAAGTGAAAGAGCAGGGCAATTCGCTAGTAAATACGGAGTTACTAAATTATTTACAAGTTTAGAAGCAATGGCAGCAAGTCAAGAAATTGACGCCGTGTATATAGCTACTCCGAATTCATACCATGCCGATCAAGCGATTCTTTTTTTACAAAATGGCAAACATGTTTTATGTGAGAAGCCTATGGCTGCTAATGCAGTTGAAGTTGCTAGAATGATTCAAGCAGCGAAAGATCATAACGTCTTGTTAATGGAAGCCATGAAGTCAACACTGCTTCCAAACTTTAAAGTTATTCAAGAACATCTGCACAAAATTGGTCCTATTCGCCGTTATTTTGCAAGCTATTGTCAATATTCCTCCCGCTATGATAAATACAAAGAAGGAATCATTCTTAATGCATTCAATCCTGAATTCGCGAACGGTTCTCTGATGGATCTTGGAGTATACTGCCTGTATCCTTTAATTACACTGTTTGGTGCTCCTAAGGAAATTGAAGCAACAAGCGTTATGCTGGATTCAGGTGTCGATGGAGAAGGAAGCGTACTATTAAAATATGACGATAAAGATGCAGTCGTCATGTATTCCAAAATAACCAACTCTTATTTGCCAGCCGAAATTCAAGGAGAAAAAGGCTGTCTAATTATTGATAAAATTCATACTCCCGAAAATGTAGAAATTCGCTACAACGACGGTACAGTAGAAAAATTAACAGTCGACCAAGCTCATCAGCCAATGTATTATGAAGCAAAAGAATTTATCGACTTAATTCATCAAGGTAAAAAAGAGTCGCATAATAATTCTCATCAGAACTCGTATGTTACGATGCAAGTAATGGATCAAGTCCGTGAAAAAATAGGTCTAGTGTATCCGAGTGATAAGAGAAGTTGACTGAATATAGAAGTCAGAAAGAAACCATCCCACGGTCATTTTGGGATGGTTTCTTTTTTGCGTTAGCGTTTCATATTTTTGCGTGAACCTGCTCATTATTTGCGCGATCATGTGTGTTATTCTCGTATATAGTTTTTTTTGGAATCACTGGTTACATACCCCATATAGGTATGTTATATTATGTGTGCAGAACGTGCAGGAGATTAAGCTTTTGCGTAAAGGAGATATGGGTTTGAGCGAATTTAGACAATTTTTACCTTATGTAAAAAAAGAAGCGAGTCTGTATATTTGGGGATTTGTCGGAAGCTTATTCCGATTCCTAATCCCGCTTTGTGTACCTTTGATATTCAAATACATATTTGATCATTTGCTCCATAATGAATCATTATCTCGTGCTGATAAAATAGAACAAATCATATTTATTGCAGCCATTATGCTCGTTGTCTTTCTCCTCATTCGAACGCCTATGGAATACGTAAGGCAATATTGTATGCATAAGGCAAACAACAATATCATCAAAGCACTTCGTAAGGATGCATTCAAGAAAATCCATACACTCGATGCTAAATACTTTGCAGACAATAAGAGCGGAGAGATTGGTACGCGCTTTTTCGACGATATTGAGAAGGTAAGAGGATACATGACGGCTGTTTTCTCGAACATTTGGATTGAAATGACTGTGCTCGTGTTTGTCACTACCGTTATGTTTACATTAAATGTGGAGCTTACGATCCTCGCTGTATTTCTAGTCGGCTTTCAATTTACGCTGGCTCATTTTCTTTCAAAAAAATTCAAAAGGTCTACTCGCAACATGATGAATTATCGCTCTGTTTTAAACGGATTTATATTTGAAATTATTCAAGGTGCGTTTATTTCAAAATTATTTGCATCAGAACAACGAGACAAAGAGCAACTAGATCAGCATCTAGGACGTTACGAGGTTTTAACAGATAAGCAAGCGAAATTAAATGCAATCACATTAGCCTTAGTGAACGTGTTAAGTGATATGACACCTTTTATTGTTGTGTTAACCGGAAGTCTGTTTGTCATCGACGAACATTTGACACTTGGCAGTTTAATCGCATTTTTCGCTTATGTAGATAAAATGAGAAGTCCAGTTGCCGCTTTGGTTCAAGCTTTTCCTGCCATTACAGAAGGCAATGTTGCACTGCAAAGAATTTTTGATTTCTTTAACATTCCGTCTACAATCATAGAGAAAAATAATGCTGTGGAGTTAAAGCAATTTAAGCAATCCATTACATTTAACAACGTTTCTTTTTCTTACCATGAGAATGACGAAGTAATTAGAAACCTATCCTTTACGCTTGAAAAAGGGAAGACGTATGCGTTCGTCGGAGAGAGCGGCGGCGGTAAGAGTACGATCTTACAGCTATTAATCCGGATGTATGATGTAACTCAGGGTGAAGTTGTCATTGATGGAGTGAATATAAAGGACTACAAAATATCCAGTTTGAGGACTCATATGGGGATTGTGACGCAGGACAATTTTTTATACAGTTCATCCATCAAAGATAATATTAAGATGGCCATGCTGGATGCAACGGATGATGAAATCTTCACCGCCGCGAAAAAAGCTTTCGCTCATGATTTTATCATGGCATTACCTAATGGATACGATACAGAGATTGGAGAGAGGGGCGTAAAACTCTCAGGCGGTCAAAAGCAGCGGGTTGCCATCGCCCGTGTCTTTCTGAAAAATCCATCGCTGATCATATTAGACGAAGCAACAAGTGCTCTTGATAATGAAAGTGAACAGCTTGTACAGCAATCCATTAACCAAATTGATCGCGATAAAACGATTATTATGATTGCCCATAGGCTTTCCACTGTCATGAACGCTGACACAATTTTTGTCATTCGAAATGGAGAAATTATCGAAAGCGGCAACCATGAAAGCTTGCTGGAGTTAAACGGCTATTATAATGAGTTGTATTCTATGCAGAAACAGAAAAGTGATGAATATGTTAATGTTGGAGTTTCTCTATAAAGGGGCATGGATCGTATTTATCTCATTCTTTTGGTTTACACCATAATGATTCTGAGCGATTATGCTGTTTCATGCAAAATCAAAAGAAGAAGGACCTCATCAAATGAAGCACTTCTTCAACGCAATTTATGGAATCCGTTTTACATAATCCCACTTAAATTCGATACCAACATTTGCTCCATCTCCTCCTGAAGCGAAGAAGAAATCACACTCATTGGCAGACGAACATGATCAGATGCAATGAGTCCTTGGCGAGCTAGGAGCCATTTTAGAGGAGATGGATTGGATTCCTTGAACAACAAACGTATGAATGGCACCATTGATTCAAATACAGTCATAGCTTCCAAATCTCTTCCTTCCTCGGCAAGACGGAAAACTTGGAGGAACTTTGCAGTTTCTATACTGGCCGAAGCAAGTATCCCTCCAGATGCGCCTGCAGTTAACATGGAATGAAAATAGATGTCTTCCCCGCAAAGCACAGGTTTTGAGGATAGACGTGTTAATTCAGATACAAGCTCCGTGTTGCCGGAACAATCTTTTAGTCCGATGACACCATCCATATCTAATATGGTTCTCGCCGTATCTAGAGTGATTCGTACTCCTGTACGCGAGGGAACTTCGTACATAATGACTGGAATTCCAACCTGAGCAACCGCGCGAAAGTGCTCCACAATCCCTTCTTGTGAGGGGCGATTATAATAAGGTACGACAATAAGAACAGCATCAGCACCCAGCTCTGCGGCTAATTCTGTTCGTTTCAAAGTGCTCATTGTATCATTGGTACCCGTTCCAACGATCAGTGGAATAGGATTGTTCTTCATTGTATGCTTCGTTAATTCTACTAGAGAAGTTACTTCATCCCAACATACCGTTGGTGCCTCACCGGTCGTACCGTTCACGACTAATCCTTGAATTTCATGCGTCAATAAGCTTCTTAAATATTTCTGATACGAATCTAAATCAAGCTCGTTGTTCGTTTGGAAAGGAGTAACGACGGGCACAAATATTCCTTTTAAATTTCTTTCGTTCATCAGAGAATAACCTCCTTGATTTGTAATAATTTTACTTTATCATGGTTATTCTCATCAGCGTTATCTATAATAATTAATAATGGATATCAATAATATTGATAGTGGTGATATGATGGAGCTTATATATTTTAGGACATTTCGTGAGGTAGCCGAGCGTAGAAGCTTCACGCGTGCTGCTGAAGAGCTTGGATATGCGCAGTCTAGCGTTACAACGCAAATTCAAAAGCTGGAGAAAGCGTATGGGGTTAGGCTGTTTGAACGGTTCGGCAGGCAGCTTCGACTAACTTCATCAGGCGAATCCCTGCTTAAGGTAGCTATTCAAATGCTTGATCTATATGACGAATCAATGGAGGCGATAGGGCAGAGCGTAGGGAGCACACTTTCAATTGGCACCACAGATTCTATAGCATCTTATTATCTCCCCTCAATGATTCAACATTTGCGTGAGCAATTCCCTGAATTGACGATTAAACTTAAGCCTAATACTGAATCGAATCTCATCATGAATGTTAGAGAAGGCGAATACGACATCGGTCTACTATTAGATGATAAGCCAGCAGACAGCCTCCTCCATTGCATTAAGATTAAGGAAGAACCTCTCATTATAGCCGCTCATCCAGATCACCCACTTGTAAAGCAATCGAGAATAGAAATAACAGATGTTCATGATTCTGAATGGATTATGGCAGAAGAGAGTTGTAATTATCGGGTTATGCTGGAGAAAGTTCTAAGAGAGCATAATGTCCCATACCGAATTGGGTTCGAATTAGGTAATCCTGAAGCTGTTAAACGCTGTGTCATGAGTGGACTTGGAATTGCACTTCTGCCAATGATGGTCGTAGAGCAAGAGATTCAGAGAGGGGAATTGGCGGCGTTGAACTTTTCTCATCCTGACATAAAGCTGAATCTTCAATTACTAACCCATCCGAAGAAGTGGATGTCCCAGCCCCTGAATGTACTTATTCATTTATTAAAGACGAAGAGCAAATAGGGAGGCTCTAATCGAGAAATGATGTGCTGGATTTGAAGTTTCGGGTTAAATGATGAATGAACGCATTAATCGCAGAGCTCATATAGGTGTCTTTATGGTATACGACGCCGATCTGTTTTTGAGGGATTGGATCGACGATCGGAATTAGCTGGACCTGGTTATTTTGATTGTTTTGCATATAAGATCGCGGAACCACTGTGGCACCAAAATTATGAGTTGCCATCTGCAGCAAAGACTCCAGAGTAGACATTTCTAATATCGGCTTTAACTTTACGCCAATCTCATTGCAGTAGAAATCGATCATTTTTCTGACGAGAAATTTTTTAGGCAATAAAATAACGGGAATGTCTTTTAAAAATTCAAGCTTTATCGATTTTTCAGCAGCAAGTTCATGTTCGTGTGATACGACGAGGACAAGTTCTTCCTGATACAAAGGAATACTTTCCAGCTGCTCATCCTTCAAAGGCAAGAAAACAACTCCTAAGTCTAAACGATTATTTAACAACCCTTCGCGTGTTTCCTCCGTTGCCAACTCTATGACAGACAATTCAATTCCAGGATACTCCTTATGGAATGAAATAATGGAATTCGTAAGGAGATGATTCCCTGAGCAGCCGATGCTTAGTTTACCTCGCTGCATTCCTTTGAGTCCGTTAATCTCCGCTTTAGCTTGCTCTAATTCATTGAACACACGATAAGTGTGGTTAAGCAGAATTTGTCCTGCCTGCGTTAAATAGTTCTTCTTACCAACACGTTGAAAGAGAGGGGTACCGAGTTCTTCTTCTAGTAGTCGAATTTGTTGACTGAGTGTAGGCTGGGAAATACCTAGTTTTTCTGCAGCTTTCGTAAAATGCAGCTCTTCACTGACCGCCAAGAAATATTCAAGCAATCGATGTTCCATCTCTTCACACCTTCATCCATAGATAATAACTATGATTATAATTGATATCATTGAATTGAACAATTATTTTCGTTGTTTTATAGTGAATAGGACATCATGAGATTAAGGCGGGAATAAGACGATGAAATTACGTTACTGGTTATTTCTTTTATTATGCAACTTATTATGGGCTGGCAATATGGTGACCGGCAAATATGTAGTGACGGAGTTTACACCTCTATGGATTACATTTTTGCGTTGGGCGATCTCAATCGTCATTCTGTTTCCTATTGCCCACTTTTATGAAAAGCCTGATTGGAAAATGGTTATAAAGCAATCCTGGCTCAAGTTAGCCTTCATGGGGATATTGGGGATCGTTCTATTTAACATCCTTACTTACTCAGCGTTAAAATATACTTCTTCTACAAATGCGTCTCTGGTCAGCGCACTAAATCCGGCAATTATTATGATTCTTTCTGTATTCCTACTGAAAGAGAGAATGACGTTTGTTCAGATTATGGGTCTCATCATCTCCTTCTTCGGTGTAGTTGTCATACTCACGCAGGGTAATCCTCTGCAAATCCTTTATACCAACTATAATAAGGGAGATTTACTTATGCTTGGGGTTGATCTAAGCTGGGCTGTCTATTCGATTATGGGTAAAAAAATGACAGGAGTGCCGCCCATTACAGCTACAGCGATATCATCGTGTATCGGTGTTTTGATGATGCTTCCGTTTCTATTTAATGAGCCTCTTCAATTCAATAAGATCACTACTCACGGAATAGCTGGAATCGTATATATTGCTCTATTTGCTTCTGTGTGCGCATTTGTATTATGGAACATCTCTGTTCGTAGTCTTGGGGCGGGTAAGGCAAGCATCTCCTTGAATCTGATTCCAATATATACAGCAGTCATCAACCTGTTACTTGGCAAACATCTTGACCAAGCTCAAATATGGGGAGGGTTGATTGTCTTAGCAGGTATGCTTTTAACAAGCAACATATTTAAACAAAAAAGAGAAGCAGTAAATTTTACGATTCCTAAAGTACATCAAGCAAAGTGATCGTAGTTATATTACTGCGATATAAAAGGAAAAGATCACGCCTTTAATGGCGGCTGGCTTTTCCTTTTTTTATTTCGTATTTCATCTAAAATCGATTGACAGAAATATTTTCCAGATGTAAAAGTAACTGTGGAGGGGATGTCGATGATTACATGGTTAGACCACTTATTATCCATTCATACTGTGATATGGTTATTCCCGATCGCGTTTATGTTTCATGACCTCGAAGAAATCGTAATGGTTGAGAGCTGGATGAAGCGCAATCGTGCACACTTGTATAACCTGTTGTCTGCCCGAATGGTTAACGTCATGGAAAGAAATTTTAGTATGAGCACCGCTTCATTTGCAGTAGCCGTATCCGTTATGCTGATCGGTGTGTCATACGCTGCAGTAAGTGCCGGTTTATCTGTAGATCACGGCGGTTCCATGTTGCCTTTTGCAGGAGCCTTAGCGGTGTTCTTCTTACATGCGTTCACACATATAGGTCAGGCCATTTATGTTCAAAGATATACGCCAGGGGTGCTCACTTCGATCATCATCGTTCTTCCATACTCGGTGTATGCCTACTACCGGTTATTTGGAGACAGTTTAATAACATGGAAAATAGCGCTGCTCGGTATACCCGTCGGATTCTTATGCGGTGCATTACTTCTTTCGATTGGACACTTTACAGGTAGACTCATAAAGAATAGTTAATGGTTTACACGGGAAAGTCTTGCTCACGATCTTTGCAAATAAATCAACAGAAGCATATGATGAATGTAATTGAAACTATACATATCATGACATTAAGGGGAGACTGACTAGGATGAGAGATTTTGAGAAATCACTTGAACAATATGCAGAATTGGTCGTTAAAGTGGGGGTCAACATTCAGCCGGGGCAGGTACTGATGGTGACCGCACCACTTGAGACACTGGATTTTACTCGTCTAATCGTGAAAAAAGCATATGAAGCTGGAGCTAAATACGTACAGGTGGACTTCGAGGATGATCAAATTACACGCAGCCGCTTCGAATACGGAGCAGACGGAACTTTTGATTATTATCCTTCATGGAGAGCCGAAATGCTTGAAAAATTTGCGGAAGAAGGCGGAGCTACTTTGACGATTAAGGTGCCTGATCCAGAGCTGTATAAGGGCATCGATTCGGACAAAGTCGCTCAAGCGACGAAGGCCGCAGCAGCCGCAAGACGCGCTTACTCCAATTACACAAGAAATAACAAGATCAGCTGGTGCTTGATTAAAGCGCCTACGAAAGCTTGGGCAAACAAAGTCTTTGCTGACTATCCCGAAGATGAGCGAATGAACGTCATGTGGGAGACCATTTTCCGAATGAACCGCGTGGATGGCGGTGACGCAGTGGAGAATTGGAAGAAGCACTTAAGTCAGCTTAAGGACATGCAAGAGAAACTTAACCTTAAAAAATATAAAAGCTTGCATTACCGTGCACCAGGTACGGATTTGAAAATCGAGCTGGTGGACGGTCATATTTGGCGTGGAGGCGCAAGTAAGAATCAGCAGGGGCATGATTTTGTAGCCAATATGCCGACTGAAGAAGTGTACACAATGCCTAAGCGCAGTGGTGTAAACGGTTATGTAACGAGCACAATGCCGCTGAATTTGAACGGACAACTGGTTGATCAAATCAAGTTCACCTTCAAGGATGGCAAAGTAACTGAGTATTCTGCGAAATCGGGTGAGAATCATCTGAAAAATTTGCTGTCCACGGATGAAGGAGCGAGTTATTTGGGCGAGGTAGCGCTCGTACCGCATAACTCACCAATCTCGAATCTAAATCGCATATTCTATAATACAGGCGTAGACGAGAATGCCTCTTGTCATTTGGCTCTAGGCAGCGCGTATCCATTCAACCTGGAAAATGGCACACAGATGACGCAAGAGCAGCTTCTTCAACATGGCTGCAACGTAAGCCTCACTCATGTCGATTTTATGATAGGCTCTAGTGAACTCGATATCGACGGAGAGCTGCCGGACGGAACAATAGAGGCTGTATTCCGCAAGGGAAATTGGGCAATTTGATACGATATTCATTGATGAGAAAGAAGGACCCGCTTCACCATTGAAGCGGGTCCTTTCATTTGAGTTTTTCATCAATGCTAATCATTTATTTTCTGTGAACACAAACCGTTTGGGCGAATGATTCGTTACCTGTAAATGAATACATTTTATTTATGGGAGGGAACGATCAATGAGTAACAAGAAAACTATTTGGGGATGGCTCGGATTTGGAGTAAGTATCCTAATTGTACTGTTAGCTCTACCTTTTACATCAGTATTTGCGGAAAATACATCAACCGGTGCTAGTATTAAATCTGATGTGAAAACGGCCGAGGATTTGGGTGTACTATTGGGAGATGGGAAAGGTCTAACTCCTGAATACTTAATGAAGTCAACGACACGTTTGCAAGCAGCCATTATTTATTTGCGGCTCAAAGGCTTAGGGGATGAAGCAAGAGCATTTAAAGGAACAGATAATTTTGCGGATGCTGGTCAAGTAGGAGCTTCTAATCTTCCGATTCTCGCCTATTTAAAGGCTCACCCTAATCTGGAATGGTTGGGATCTGGGAACAATCAGTTTGAACCGCTGGAACAAGTTACTGTACAACAATTTTATAAAGTGATGCTGTCTGCGCTAGGATATGAATCCGGATCTGACTTCTCTTATGCGGATACGCTCTCCTTCGCTAAAGAATACGGGATTTATACCGTCTCGAATCGTCATCGATTTGTGAATAGAGATATAGCAACTGCAGTCGTTCAAACATTGTCACTTAAACTGAAAGGAAGCAGCAAGACTTTATCTGATATGCTTGTTGCAAAAGGAGCTCTCAAAGCGAAGCAGACAGAAAAGTTAGCCAATTCCCGTATTAATATGATGACTGACCAGAAACTGGGTGACTATTTAACTGATGATCATGGAATGACCTTATATTATTTTACAAAAGACGTGGCAAATCCGAACGCTTGTCAAGGCGGCTGCTTGGCGGCTTGGCCGATTTTCAGCAAAACAAATTTTCAGGTGCCAGCGGGTTTAAATGTGGACGATTTTAAAGTTTTCAAACGAACAGATGGCAAAGAGCAGGTTACTTATAAAGGATGGCCATTATACTATTTTGCTGGAGACAAAAAGGCAGGAGATACGAATGGAGAAGATGTCGAGCATGCCTGGTTTGTCATCAAATCACCAGAATACTCTATAGCGATCGGCACAGATAAGGATCTCGGAAATTATTTGACAGACGCAGACGGGAATTCGTTATATTATTTTACAAAGGATACTCCAAATACGAGTAACTGCAGCGGAGGATGCCTGAAGTTATGGCCGATTTTCCACGCCGACACTATCGTTGTTCCAACGGGATTTAATGCTGCGGATTTTGGAGAAATTACAGGCTCGGACGGAGCTAACCAAACGACTTACAAAGGGCATCCGCTATATTATTATGCCGGCGATCATAAGCGCGGTGATGTGACAGGTCAGGACGTTCAAGATTCATGGTATGTTATCGAGCCGGGAGCAACTTTTAAATGAGTAACAGTACTGATGCAGCATGAAGATGATTTTCCGTAAATAAGCAGGTAAGCGCCGGAGGTGAAGAGGGTTTGGACGTCATATCGGATGCTGAACTCATGCGAAGGGTTCATGATAAACAACGTTTTGCTCTAGAAGAATTATATGATAGATATGTAAAATTGGTCTATTCCTTTGCAATGAAGGCAACACGCGATGAACAGAAATCCAGAGAAATCGTCCAGCTCGTATTTATGCGCCTATGGACATCATCTTTGAGCTTTGATCCTGCCAAAGGCAAGTTCGTCAATTGGCTCATCACGATCACCCGCAATATTACCATTGACTATTTGCGGATTCAGAATAGAAAGAACCATTTGGTAGATATTACAGATTTCAGAGCAGTGGAAGCGGCCGAACTGACAGAGGAAACAGTGATCGAGCAATTGCAGCGTCAGCGCATCAGGCAAGCTTGTCAGGAGTTAAACGAGAAGCAAGCACAATTAATCGAACGCATATATTGGCAGGGCTTTACACTTAGTGAAATTGCTGAACAGAATAATGAGCCGCTTGGAACGGTAAAAAGTCGATTACATCTTGCGTTGAAGATTTTAAGAAATCATTTGGGCCTGGCCCAAGGAGGGGTGCGGGATGTCGAACTCTAAATTGCCGGAATGTGATCTAATGCTAGACGTACTTACAGGTGAATGTACAGAGATTGAACGGCTTCAGTTCGAACGTCATCTGCACTACTGTCATTCTTGTCGCCAGGAGTGGGATGATTTTCGGGAAATATGGGAGGTATTGCCCATGGATATGGACGAAATTGCTGTCCCGAATGATTTGAAACAGGAAGTAATGAGCAACATATTTAGGCCTGAATCTGTTCAACATCAGATGTATTCCAACAGGAAAACATTCGTTTTTACGAAGGTATGGAAATCACCAATATTCTATGCTTCGATGACAGTTGTAGTATTGTTGCTCTTGGGAGCGTGGAAATGGGATGCATTACATGCCGGATATTTAACGGGGAATAGGAGTACATTACACATCCCTATGAAAGAGATTGAAGATTTCCCTATGTACTCTTTTTCCTCGAATATGCCAGATGTCAAGGGAAACGTGTCGTTAGTGAGTCAAGGCCAAACGAAAAAATTGATCATTACAATGAATGGTCTCCATCCAACGACAGGAAAAAATGTGTATCAGGTGTGGCTGCTGCATGGAGATGAACGTTACAATTGCGGTACTTTCCGAGTGAGTTCGGATGGGCGAGGGGTATTAATCTATCAATTATTAGATCCTGATGTACAGATTGATGGATTTGGAATTACGCTTGAACCTGATTCTAATGGGAGCAAGCCGCGGGGGATCAAAGTGGCCGGCACTAAGCCGAAGCAAGTATAATAGATGTTATAGAGCAAAAAAAACTTCTGGGTATGATCACTGCCCCCATCTGGAGGATGTACACTTGCAAACCGTGAGAACAAAATATTTTGATTATGGTCAAGAAGAAATCGATTATTTGAAAAGCGCGGATGAAACGCTCGGGAAAGCGATGGCACGAATGGGCAAAGTTGAACGTGTCATTATTCCTGATCTTTTCGCCGCGCTTGTATATGCCATTGTGGGTCAGCTTATTTCGGCTAAGGCAGCCCAAACGATATGGGAAAGGATGCAGGAACGATTCGGAGAAATTTCCCCGCATAATATCGCTATGCAGTCCGCTGATGATATTCAAAAATGCGGTATGTCGATGAAAAAGGCAGTTTACATTCAAAATATTGCTAAAACGATTGCCCAGGGCGGTTTTGATTTAGAAGGTCTAAATCATTTGTCAGACAATGAAGTCATCAAAAAGCTAATGACATTGAACGGTGTTGGTAAATGGACCGCCGAAATGGTGCTTATCCATGCAATGGAACGTCGTGACGTAGTCAGCTGGGGCGATATAGCCATTCGCCGCGGTATGATGAAACTGTACGGACTAAGTACTATTACAAAAGAGCAGTTTGAGCAATATCGTCTTAGATATTCGCCTTTCGGTTCAGTAGCTTCGATTTATTTGTGGCAAATTTCATTTGAATAGGTGAGAGGTGGTCAGGGTTCGGATCCACTTCACGATCGGTTTCCACCGTTTATACTGATACGAACCCTATTGCCAAGGCGTAGGAACAGGTCAATATCTCTGCGAACAAGGGTACTGCGGGTTTCTCGGAACTTCGATACTGGCATCTTGCGTACATAACAGTAAGTACATCCGAACGAACAGCCTGTATAAGGAGTTTTATATACATATTTCGTCTTCATACGCTTGCTGTATACCTTCTTTCAACATGACAGTGTCCCGCTCCAACTGCGCGAACTGAAGATGGTTTTTGAATGCTGTTCGAAAACCTAACATTAGCCCAGCTCGCCATTTCCTCAAAGGATTGATGATTAGAACCCACGTAACAAAGGCCTTCAGTTGTAGCCGCGATATGCAGGTTCCATTCTTTGCAGGTTAATAACGTCCAAAAAATTGGTGAATTCATTTCATTTTTCATTTTCGACCTTCCTTATGCTTCTGATTTCATTCTGCATCTGACGGTAGCATGCTAGGGTGTAGCCAGTTTTCTTTTTAAACAGAGTTACAAAATAAGGGGTATTTGACAATCCCACACTCTGGCCAATCTCAGCAATCGATTTGTCGGTAGTCACTAGCTGATACTTGGCCTGCTCGATCCGTTTTTGCTGGATACACTCTACCGGAGTGATGCCCTTGATTCTCTTAAATGTCCGGTGCAGATGATATGGACTGCCATGACTTCGTTCTGCGAGTAGGTTCAACGTTAAATGTTCCATGTAGTTCTTATCTATATAATCATTCACTAGAGCAACCCACTCCTCATCCGGCAATCGTTGACCGGTAGGTTTGCATCGTTTGCATGGACGGAAATTTGCAGACAGGGCCTCATCGGCGGTGCGAAATAAACAGATATTTTCTCTTTTAGGAGGTCTTGATTTGCAGGACGGCCGGCAGAAAATTCCCGTCGTTTTCACTGCGTAAAAAAAATGTCCGTCGTAAGAATGATCATTATGGATGATGGCCTGCCATTTTTCGTCCGTCAAAGTTTCCTGTGTTGTTAAGTTACTTTCATCGTCTACGATTCCGATAGATTTCTCAGGTTCCCACTTCATTTGCTTCTCCATCTTCCGTTCACCTCCACGAACAGTATAACCTCTAATGCGAACTTTTGTACCCCTTCTTCAATGTAAAAGCAAGATAATGAAATATCTAGCCTCAACTTGTGAGAGGAATTATCTTCTTATCAACATTTTACTTTATCTTTGGTAAGGTGTTAGATAGAGGTGAACTGTCATGATAAAAAAACTTTGTTTATTCTGTGATCAACTTGTTCCTATAGAATCAAATGGTGATTACGATAAATATATAGGTTGTCACTGCTCACCTGGAGGTTCCTATCAACTTTTGAGAAGCAGCTACGATCTAATCCATTCATACTCCCATGCAAAGAAACGTCAACTCTTTCCGATCATATCGGCTTACATTCGGGAGATGACAGATCGTGATGAACTGGTGAAGTTATCGATGGATGATTTAGAGACGATTGCTAATTCCCCGAACATACCGATGACCATTGAGGAAAAGGGAAGTCGGTTATTGCAATATATGTACAGACATTCTAAGGGACCGGGAGAACCTGTTGTCATCCAGCCGCTTGCTCATAGCTATAATTTGACGTATTCTCCCAATCTACAAGAGCTTGTCTATATTATTGATCAGCTTCGAAACGACCAATTCATCGTAAGGGAAGGCATGACCTTTAAGCTTACCGACAAAGGTTGGAGCGAAGCTGCTGCCAGAGCTGGAGGGCGAAAGTTAAAGCCATGCTCCGTTTTACTTGGGGACGATCATGAATTGTCTGCCCAGTGGTCTGAACAGGTGCTTCCAAGAATCGAACAGTGCGGGTATCAACCCATTTTAGTGAATCATTCGAATAAGACCAATCGCGATAATGATTTTACTAAGCAAATTTCCGAGAGTAAGCTTATTATCGCGGATTTAACCAGTCATTCACCAGAGGTATATTTTGCAGCGGGTTATGCGCTCGGCATGAATATTCCGGTCATTTTCACGGTGAAGCGCAGTCATTTGGATCAAGTCATTCCATCTCATCAGATACGTCCACTTGCGTGGGACACAGCAGAGGAGCTGGCAGCTATGCTGCAGCAGAAATTAAGCTATCATTTGTCTTCATTAGTAAAGTGAGCAGTATGAGTTCAAAGTTGGAATCTTTGTGTTATACATGAAATCTGGCATCCCTAAAGCAGTTTGGGGATGCTTTTTTTATTTGCCTGGTATCGTCTAACTGTTTCAATCTTGGTAAGATGATAAATGTAACTTCATATTTTGTGATCTATGCTGAATGTCAACTTGAAACGGAATGTACGATAACCGCAATCAGGCCTTTAAGCGAGAACAACTGCTTGATACAGTGTGGCCGCTAGAATATCCTGTGGAACGAACGGTCGACGACCATATTTACAGGCTACGGAAAAAGCTTAAACATTGGGACGGCATTGCAATCAATACGGTACGGGGATATGGATACAGCCTTACTGTAAGTGAACCAAGGCGGATGGAAAATCCTTCGATGAATGACGAGGACATGAAGGAAGCCGTAAGCGACATGTTCAAAAAATATCATTTATTCGGTCAGGGAAAATCAATGCTTGCGCTCTCTACCCAGCAAGAGGTGCTCGGTTTCGAGGTTGGCCCTTTTTATCGAATGTATATGCGTTTCATTCAGGGGGACATCAACTGGTTTATCGGCGTCAACGGTATTCCGGTCCGAGAAAAGCTGTTTTTTAAAACATCATGCGCTCGAAGCCGCACTAATCGGCAAATATGAAGCGGCTTTCAAAGCACTTGATAAGGAATACGAGCTGACGAAACATAAGCAAGAGTTAGAACAGGTCATCGAAAGTGTATTGGCACCTGTCTGATATTCCTCTGACATTCAAATGTTATGATCATTTCATATCTCGATATCGGAGGAATGATCCATGGATAAAACGATTCGTTTGGGAGCGCTGTCGAACCGAAACTTCAGGCAAATATTTTTTGCCTATGCCTTCGCTTCCTTCGGAGACTGGTTCGACATGCTAGCCATTCAGGTGTTGGTAGCTTACCGATGGGACGTTGACCCGCTTCTTCTCGCGCTGATCCCTGCCACCATGGGCATGCCGGGCGTGTTGCTCGGTTCTTTTGCCGGAACCATGGCATGGGCATTTTCCTTTTGGGCAGCTCCCGATCGGGAACGGAGACGGGCATTCTGCTCGGTTATGGTGTTTTGATCGGTATTGGAAACGGGCTGTATATGGTGACGCAAAACTATATACTGCAAAAAGAAACGCCTGCGGACATGACTGGGCGCATATTCGGCATTCAAAATACGATTATTAGTTTAATTATGCTGACAGCTCCGTTTGCAGGCGGAATGCTCATCCGTTCTTCTGGAGCGGGGAACGCATTCGTGCTGATCGGTCTTGTGACTAGCGCGCTCGGTATGCTGGGTGTGATACTAAGAAGCATAATATGGCCAGTTTCGGAACAAAAAAAAGTGTTGGGTATAAGTCGAAATGTTTGACGGTTTCGATTGATCCAAAATTGAATAATGTGCACTCTACTGGGAGATACAGAGATACGTACAGGATAATGACATATGTCTAACGAATACTTTGGATACTAATGTGTATACCTTCTGGATCGAAAGGAGCGAGTTCCCATCAAAGTTGTATTAATTCGTCACGGTCAAAGCGTATGGAATTTGGAGAATCGGTTTACGGGCTGGACAGATGTAGACTTATCCGAAAATGGACTTAACGAAGCAAGAGATGCCGGGATCATTTTGCGAAAAAATGGATTTGAATTTGATGTTGCTTTTACGTCCGTCTTAAAGAGAGCGATAAGAACGCTATGGATTATTTTGCACGAGATGGACCTGATGTGGATTCCTGACCATAAGACATGGAAATTGAATGAAAGACACTACGGTGCGTTACAAGGGCTCAATAAAGCGGAGACTGCCGAAAAATATGGAGAAGAACAAGTTCATCTATGGAGAAGGTCTGCAGATGTAAGACCTCCGGCACTCGATAAAAATGATGAAAGATATGAGGCTTCTCATCCCAAGTATAAAGACCTGAAAGAAGGCGAGTTTCCTCTTACGGAAAATCTTGAAGATACCGGCGAAAGAGTATTGCAATATTGGAACGAAACAATTGTACCTGCTATAAAAGACGGAAAGCGGGTCATTATTTCTGCACATGGGAATACGATAAGGTCACTTGTCAAATATTTGGATAACATTCCTTCGGACGGGATTGCCAACTTAAATATTCCAACGGGCGTACCTCTTGTATATGAATTTGATGATGACCTCAAGCCAACTAGACGTTATTATTTAGGAATTGACGGCGAACTTGATGAAGGAGTAATTCCTGAACACATTAAATGAAACTGAGAAACAAATAACGAAAAACACTGTATAAACAGAGAGAAGTTTCTGATTTGTGCAGTGTTTTTTGTGTGCTTAAGAACTAAGCTGTAATGCTCGATGATTACGATTTATAACTGGAACATGTATAATGAAGTGAATACATAAGTTTAAGGAGGATTCATTTTGTTTATATGTGAAGTTGAAGTACCCGTTAGATATGCGGAAACAGATGCCATGGGAATTGTTCATCACGCCAACTATCTCGTATGGTTTGAGCTAGCTAGAACGAAATACCTTGATGACATCGGAATCAGTTATCCGTCAATAGAATCAAGAGGATTCCTAATACCCGTTCTCGAAGTGAATTTAACATATAAAAAACCTTTCCGATATGGTGAGACGGCACTCGTTAAAACCTGGATCGAACAATATGAAGGACTCAAAGTGATTTACAATTATGAGATCTATAATGGGCAAGGCGAACTTTGTATAGAAGGGTCCACCTCACATGTTGTTGTGAAGAAGGAGAACTTTAAACCGATTAATATCAGAAAACATCTTCCTGATTTACATACCGCCTGCGAAGAGAATAAACGTTGACATTTTATATAAATTGTTCGTTGTGGAGCACTTATCTTGAGTGCTCTATTTTTTTATCTTGAACTAACTTACGCATTTGAAAAATATAATGAATAGACAGTACATTTTTCTAGGTATGCAGCGTACGGATTTCAATATAAAGTATGGAGGGGGAATTAGGTGTGAACATTTCAGCCTATTTATCGATGAATGCTCGTAAGTATCCGTGCAAAGAAGCTCTTATCATGGGGCAAGACAGAATTAGTTTTGAGCAATGGGAAGACACCGCTAATCGTATGGCATACCATTTACACTCCCTAGGAATAGACAAGAACGATAAAGTAGTGATGATGATGCCGAATTGCCTCGAATTCGCCGTCATGTATATGGCTGTAATTCGCTGCGGGGCTATCATTATCCCTATAAACATCCGTTCTACAAAGGATGAAGTTACATATATTGTGGAGCATTCAAATGCAAAAGGAATCATTGTGCACGACACTGTTCTACTCACTGTAGAGGACATCCGCTTGAGTACGAACGTTGCCATCACAATAACCACGGGGGCAGGTTCCGACAATTGGATAGGGCTATCAAGCCTAACTCTGAGCAAATCAGAGCACAAAATAAAAGGGCTTACAGGAATTGTACATACTTTTAGCGAAGATAATGAGGTCAGCATTTTATATACATCGGGTACCACAGGGAAGCCAAAAGGCGTTCTCTTTACCCATCGAAATCTCTTAACCGTAGCAACGATGATGATCGCTGAAATGAACATCAAGCACGACAGTCGTATTTTGCAGCTTATGCCTCTCAGTCATTCCGCACCCCTTCATTTACTATTCATCGCAGGTATTATCAGCGGAGCAACTCAAGTTCTTGCACCTGCCTTCTCACCAGATCTACTGCTTGAACTCACTGAAAAAGAGCAAATAACTCATTTTTTTGGAGCGCCTGTTGCCTATCTGTTGACGATGAAGCATTCGCGTTTCATGGAATATGATCTATCTTCTGTTCGGTACTGGATCTATGGCGGTGCCCCTCTATCAACGGAAATGGCACAAAGCATGGAAAGAGGCTATGGAAGAGAAAAATTAGTCAGCGTATATGGTTTGACGGAAGCGGGTCCATCTGGAGCTTGTTTGTTCCATGCAGAGCATCCTGACAAAGTAGGCAGCATTGGAAACCGAGGTGTATTATTTACGGAGCTGGAAGTCGTTAACGAACATGGCGTGTCTGTCAAGCCAGATGAAATCGGTGAAATACGAATTCGCGGCGAAGGGAATATGAAGGAATATGTTCGAAATACTGAGGCTACTAAAGATACGTTAAGAGACGGATGGGTGTACTCCGGTGACCTTGCTAAAGTGGACGAAGACGGTTTTATTTGGGTTATTGATCGGAAGAAAGATGTCGTTATAACAGGCGGTGTGAACGTATTTCCCAAAGAAATAGAGACAGTGCTTGGACAACATCCGGCTATTCAGGAATTGGCTGTGGTTGGTGTTCCTCATCCAGAATGGGGTGAATCCATCAAGGCCTGCCTCGTTATCAAGGAGGACGAGTGGAACAAAGGCGGAAGTGTGAAGGATTGGCGCCAAGAAGTACATCATTTTTTACAAGGGAAAATCGCTGATTATAAAATACCTCACCTTGTGGAATGTATCCCAAGTCTTCCGCGCAATTCAAATGGCAAGATTCTGAAGCACGTATTACGAAAATGATACAGGAGGAATGTGATCATGAGAAATATTCAAGCGGAAATTAATAAACGCCAATATTCAGATAATATTCCACATCCGAGAGAATCTGCTAAGAACTTTTTCACTACAGACCCCAATCTCATTTACCATGTACAGCGTTTCCTCCCCCCATCTATGCAAAAATGGGCGATGGAGCAATTAACGACTTTTGGCGAACGAGTGGCTGGTCCGATAGACGACAGGGCTGCCTATACGGACGCAGAAGGGAAACCAAAACTTAAGAAATATAACCGCTTAGGCGAAGACATATCAGAGATTGTAACGAATGATGGTTATAAAAAGACTGTGGCTGAAGTATACGGAGCGGGAATTGTCAGTCACCTGTATCATCCCGTAGAACAATTGGGAACTACAGTCCCCTATATGTATTCCTTCTTGATGGGTTATCTCCTTAGCCAATCCGAAACCGGGTTCTATTGCCCAGTTACGCTTACGATGTCAGCTGCTTATTTAATTGATACTTTTGGTGATGATCACCAGAAGAAGACTTATCTAACGGGACTTACTTCTACAGACTATGAGACTCTTTACGAAGGTGCTACGTGGTTAACAGAAAGACAAGGGGGCTCTGATGTAGGAGCAAATCGAACAGTGGCAGTAAAAGTAGATGGAGAGGAGAATGTATACACTCTAACCGGGGAGAAATTTTTTGCGAGCAACGCTGGCGCCATGGTGGCCACGGTTCTCGCTCGAGTGGATGATCAGAAGCAGGGAACTAAAGGGCTCGGATTGTTCCTTGTTCCTTGGATCAAGCCAAATGGACAAAAGAATCAAATTTATATTCGTAGATTAAAAGAAAAGCTCGGCGTAAATGCAGTTCCGTCAGCGGAAGTTATTTTGGAAGGCGCAGAGGGCTATCTGATCGGAAAAGCTGAAAACGGATTTAAATATATGGCCGAAGCACTCAATATTTCACGTATATGCAATGCCGTCGCTTCCGTTGGTATTATGCGCAGGGCGCTTCATGAAGCCGTGTATTATGCCGAAAACCGAGCCGCCTTTGGAGCAAACATCACCCAATATCCGATGGTACGCGAAATGATTAGTTCGCAGCTTAGAGATGTCGAAGTGAGTACGAGTGCTGTTTTTCATATGATCGAATATTTTGACAAGGTGATAAATGGAACTGCAACGCTGGAAGAGCGAGTGATGTCGCGGGTTCTGATTCCACTTATTAAATATCGGACAGGAGAAGAGGCAGTGGAGGCCGCTCATACGGCGATAGAAATTCATGGGGGGAATGGTTACATCGAAGAATACGTTACACCTAGACTGCTTCGAGATGCACAGGTCACCACCGTATGGGAGGGGTCTTCGAATATATTAGCCCTAGACTTACTACGAGTGATCGAGAAAGAGAATGGGCACGAACTGTTCATGCGAACAATGCATGTCCTTATCGACGGTTTGACTCATTCGTTATCGATGCCTTTCGCCGTGCAGCTCAGAAATCAACTGACCATCTTAAACGATAATCTAACTTATCTTCTTCAGCAGCCAAAAGACTACCTAACATACAAACTGAAGTCAATAGCAGACCATATGGTGGATATTTACTCTCTCTGCTGCATCGTAAGAGAAGCACAAGATCAATTAGAGAATGATGGGAATGCTCGAAAATACGTTGTAGCTGAGCTTTACTGGAAGAAACATTTCTATGCTGATGCGAATCGTGGTATACAGGGGGATTCTCTCCTTGATGTTCAATTTTATTCAGAGCTATTAAATTATGGACACATAACGGAAGAGCAAATACAAAGTGCCAGCATTTTTCGTAATTCGCTTGAGGAGCTAAGTGATATTCAATCATAATTTAACGATGTCTATGCAAACAGGCTGATTCATGGAATGTAAATAGTCGGTCTGTTTTTTATTGATTGAAACCGTTATTATCATGAAATAAAATGAAATTATTGGATTTTTTTTACTTAAAGAAAACAATTCAAGAGTAAACTGCAAGAAAAAGGAGTTTTGTTGATGAATGCGAAGCGGGTATTTTTTCTGTTCTTGCTGCTCAATATTTTAAATTATTTAGACCGCAATGTGACCTCGGGCGTACTGCCAGTCCTTCAACAGGATTTTAAATTTAATGATGCTGCTGCGGGCCTGCTTGGAACGGCATTCATGATTACATATGCGATTACAGCGATTCCTTTCGGAATATGGTCAGACCGCTGGAAACCTCATAAGGTGGCTGCAATTGGTACGGCAATTTGGAGTATAGCCACAATCGGGTCGGCATTTGCATGGAGCTTTTCTTCTTTGTACCTGTTTCGAGCTTTGGTTGGTATAGGTGAAGCGGCATTTGTGACGACAGGCAGTTCGATTCTTTCAGGCCTTTATCCTGAAGGCAAGCGTGCCAAAACACTCGGATTATTTAATTTGGGATTGCCGATCGGCAGCGCGCTTGGGGTGACATTAGGCGGTGCCATCGCTTCCTCATTAGGTTGGGAGTGGGCTTTTGCAATTGTAGGGATTCCAGGACTCTTGCTGGCTTATCTTACGTGGAGACTGCCTGATGTTGATTTCAGTAAGGTTAAGGGAGAAGGAAGACTGGAAATCCGCAAAGGAGACGTCATCAAAATTTTTTCGAATATTCCATTTCTATTGTCCTCGTTGGGTTATGCAGGGATAGCATTTGCATTCGGCGCCATTGCTTATTTCGGTCCAAGCTTGCTGCATCGGTCTTTCGGATTTTCAGTTGCTTCATCGGGAACAGTAGCCGGAGGACTCATTGTTGTTGCAGGCTTAATTGGTGCACCGCTCGGCGGGATGATTGCAGATATGTGGCAGAAACGTAATCCGAGAGGCCGAATATACACAGTCTCATCAGCAATGCTCCTATCTGCGATTTGTCTCGCAATCGGAATGCAAGTTTTAAGTTTGCCGCTTCTATTCGCTTCTGTTTTCTTTATGATGTGGCACGTTGGTATTGCGTCAGCTATTGTGTTTGATGTATCTTATAGACCCCTTTGGAATACAACTCAAGCATTAGCCATGTTTATTATGCATCTATTCGGAGATGTATTCAGCACTACGATCGTCGGCACCATTTCAGATCGAAGCGGATTAGTGCAAGCCATTCAAATTTTGTCGGTACCTATGCTTGCGTCAGCATTGTTATTTATAGCGATTATTATTTATGTTCCTAGTAAACGGCGGTCAGTTCAGCCACCCAATGCAAATGAGTTGATGTTATAAGCGCTCGAGGTCATCAATCACTTTAGCTAGTTTCGCTATTTTGCCATAATTGTAGCACTTCAACTTGTTCAAGTGACCTATAAGATATATAATAAACAAGGGTATATAGAAGACCGATTATGTAATTCATGTTGGAAAGAGAGCGAGAAAAGTATGGGTCGTAAGTGGAATAATATTAAAGAAAAAAAAGCTTCAAAAGATGCAAATACGAGTCGTATATATGCAAAATTTGGACGCGAGATTTATGTGGCGGCTAAACAAGGTGAACCGGATCCAGAATCGAACCGAACCTTAAAAGTCGTACTCGAACGTGCAAAGACGTACAATGTACCGAAAGCGATCATTGACCGTGCACTTGAAAAAGCAAAAGGTAATTCGGATGAAACCTATGACGAACTTCGTTATGAAGGCTTCGGACCCAATGGATCCATGGTCATCGTAGACGCACTGACAAATAATGTGAACCGTACCGCTTCAGAAGTGCGTGCTGCATTTAGTAAAAATGGCGGCAGCATGGGGGTAAGCGGATCTGTAGCATATATGTTTGATGCCACAGCTGTTATTGGTTTAGAGGGTAAATCAGCAGAAGAAGTGTTAGAAATATTAATGGAAGCAGAAGTAGACGTGCGAGACATTATAGAGGAAGATGATGCAGTTATCATTTATGCGGAACCAGATCAGTTCCATGCAGTGCAAGCAGCTTTCAAAAATGTCGGAATTACTGAATTCACAGTAGCTGAACTTACAATGCTTCCGCAGACTTATGTAACACTTCCAGAAGACGCACAAGCACAATTCGAAAAAATGATTGATGCGTTAGAAGATCTAGAAGATGTTCAACATGTTTACCACAATGTGGATTTTGGTGAATGAGTCTGATCGATCTATTTTATTAAACATGTGAATTCTAGAGAAGAGCGCCTTTTGAATGTTGAGACCTTGAAGGATAAACTCCCTCAAGGTCTTTTTTAACTAGATATGTACCCATCTCGTTCAACTTGTGCTTCGAGATTCTTTTCAGTATGTCTACTAATGTAGACGATTTCAGGCAAAAAAATGTTTCTTATACATTTTTAATCTTAGTCGTTTATACTGGTAATGTAGCTTTTGTACGTTACGAAAGAAAGATGAAATGATTCATGAGAGAGTAATACCTCAATTCCCGCCAGAAGATGATTTTACTGATGGTCACTAGTATGGGGTATGCTATATTTTATGATACAAAGAGCAATGAGAGTGGTGGCATATGAAAGGTTTTTTAAGCAAGTTGAAGACAAAAATTAAGAGTAATTGGCACTTGTTGCTCAATGACCCTGCAGGACCGCATCTAGTAGCAATGAGCTTTGCGATCGGGGTAATCTCAGAAATGTTGACTATACCAACAGTAGGAATCGCTTTTGTGCTAATGCTTGTTATTGTCAGGTTACTGAAGTATAGTATGACATCTGCATTAGTAGGCTATTTCTTTACAAAGATTGTATACATTCCATTAGCACCATTGGAATTAAAGATCGGAAAAAGTTTGCTCCATAATAACTTTGATCCGTATTCGCATAAATGGACATGGGCTAGAGGTGTATTACACAAAGGTGCTGAGTTGTTGCTTGGGGCTGTTATTATTGGTGGGATTTTAGCTGTCATTTGTTACTTTGTGATCAGACTTATCCTTGTACTAAGGTTAAAGCGAAGATCAAAAACCACTATTTCTTAAAAATACAAGGGCTTTAGAATCACTAGAAGATTCTAAAGCCTTTTTGTATTTTAATCTCAATAAAGATAAGTTCACACCTATCAATAAATGAATGTATTTCCAAAAAACAGTTGACTAATTTCTATACCCCAATTATTATCATTATTGATAATGATAATAAAAAAATAAATTTGTTTACAGAAGGAGACTGTATCATGAAAAAATGGATTGATTTAAAGCTAGCCGGGTTGTTAGCACTTCTTACACTATTTGGCCTTATAACCGGACTGCCTTACGTCAAGGCTACATTGGGGGATAAACTAGTTCAGTTAGACGTTCCATTATCGCTTATTTTAACCTTGCAGACCGTTCAAGGGACGATCGTTGCTTTCGTATTAGCCTTAGTTGGACTTAAAACAGGGAAGTACATAGGATTAGATTCGCCTATTTTAAGAGCTTTTGTATCGAGAACAGCTATACCTAAAATTTCAATGAATAGCTTCTTGAAGTCAATTGGATGGGGGCTAGCAGCTACAGCGATTGTGTTAGTATTGGAACTCGGAATATTCAAGCCGCTACTATCTAATGAGAATTTGCCGTCAATTAAGGTAAAGTGGTGGGAAGGTATGCTTACTGCGTTTCAAGGAGGTATTTTTGAAGAAGTTTTGTTAAGGCTGTTTCTCGCCACTCTGATTATTTGGGTGCTTTCTAAGTGGTTTGGCAGAAGGGCAGTCGTATATTGGATTGGAATCATTGCTGCGGCTTTACTCTTTGGTGTCGGGCACTTGCCGGCAGCGAAGCTTATGTTTGGCAGCTTAACTGATATTATGATCATTCGAGTCATTGTTTTAAATTCAATTGCGGGCATTATTTATGGATGGCTTTACTGGAAAAAGGGTCTGGAACACGCAATAGTAGCTCATATGGTTGGAGATATTGTACTCCACGGAATCATGGGAAGTTAACACTAGTTATACGTTATATATTGTGAATTACACAAAGACCGTCTCGGCGGTCTTTTTGCTGTGGTAGATGAAAATTAGAGTGAAAACCCATTGACTTAATACCTCTAATCGAGATATTATTACATCGAATAGAGGTATTGAAAGGGTGGGATTTATGTTAATAATTAGTGATTTGAAATATCCGAAGCATGTTTGGGTTTTATCAGTATGTGCATTACTCATTATGGCGGGCTTTTCATTTTTATGGCCTTTGACTATGATTTACGTCACTAAGGTGCTTCATCGATCTGTAAGTACTGCAGGGATTGTACTATCGGCGGAAGCGGCTGCAGGTATTTTGGGAAGTATGCTGGGCGGGGTTTTGTTTGATCGTATTGGCGGTAAAAAGACAATGATTAGTGCGTTAATTATCATTGTTATAAGCAGCTTCTTAATGATTGGATTGGAATATTGGTTAGGTTTCCTGATCGCTTTTGTGGCTATGACCATGTTCATTGGTGTCATTTTCACTTCTATTAGTGCATCTGCGGGCATGATTTGGCCTGAAGGCGGAAAGAAGCCCTATAATCTTAACTATATTTTTCAAAATATAGGTGTTGCGATCGGCACATCTTTAGGGGGGCTTACATCCTCTTATTCATTCCGCATATCATTCTTCGTTATGTCTTTGCTTTTTACAAGTGCACTCATGTTGTCTTTCACTGGATTACCTAATTTAATGAGTAATAAAATTAAAGTCATTACCGAAAGCAAAGATGGACATATGTTTCAAATGCGGGGCTTAATCCCCTTGCTTCTGCTAGGACTTGGCGGCACCTTTGTGATGATCGGTTACATTCAATGGCAAACTACCGTACCTGTGCTCATGAACGATATAGGGTTTTCGACAAGCTCATATAGCTTTCTTTGGACTATAAACGGTATACTCGTACTGGGGTTACAACCTTTTAACAAACTCATTCATGAACGTCTAAATTCAGCCCTATCACAGTTCGTGATTGGAGTAGGATTGTTTTTGTTATCCTTCATTTTAGTTTCTTTCCATGATCATTATTTGTTCTTCTTATTAGGCATGGTGTCATTGACTCTCGGGGAAGTCATCGTATGGCCATCGATTCCAGCCTTTGCATCTCAGTATGCTCCAGAAGGCCGCAAAGGGGCCTATCAAGGAATTATTAATGTATTTAATTATTGCGGACGATTGCTCGGACCCATCTTGGGTACTTCACTGTATCAGAGCTGGGGAGCTATGCCAATGCTCCTTGTTATGATACTATTTCAATTGATGGCTTTAGCGGTTTTTCTGCTAAGTCTCACTCTTTTTAACACAAAGTCAGTACGGTTAGGGAAACGTACTAACAGTTCGATTTAATAAATACACTTGTGAGGCGATCATTTTTATGTTAGAACTTGCTATTCTAGGTTTTCTTCATGAATCTCCAATGCATGGATATGAATTGAAGCAGAGATTAACGATGTTGACCGGTCATTTTCGGCCAGTAAGTGACGGTGCTTTATATCCTGCGATTAGTCGCCTAGAGAAGAATAAGTTCTTGGTAAAAAAAAGAGAACCTGGTGAAAACGGTCAAGAGAAGATGGTTCTCTATCTTACCGAAGAAGGCGTCGCCAAACTAATGAAAGAGTTAGCTGATCCAGAAGAAATGGATATTTCAGACCGAAATCGTTTTTTTACTTTACTCGCATTCCTCAAGTTTTTGGAACCACAAGCTCAAATCAACGTTTTACAACGCCGCTTGAACTTTTTGATGGGCGGGAAGAGCTTTTTTTCTAATAATGGAACTCTAATTAAATACACTGAAGATCACGATCTGTTCCGTCATGGAATGTTACATATCGCTAGGGAAACGAGCCGAGTTGAGCGCCAGTGGCTCAAGGACACCATTATCAAACTGGAAGAAATGAATAAGTAATAGAAAAATGGACAACCACTTTCCACCAAAATGGATAGTGGTTTTTTATATGCACAATTCTGTTCTGATTTTAGTATTGTGATAATCGGAAAACTGGTACATATAGATTAGTAAACAAGTAATTATTTTTTCACCATCGATGTGTGTATCTCGGAGCAATTTAACTATCTTTGGGTGCAGGGTGGTAGATTTGCTGTGGAAAAGATGTATAAAGGTATAGGAGTATCACAGGGAATTGTAATGGGAACAGCGCTTTGGCTAAGAAATAATCCTTTGTCATTCAATGAACTACATGAAGACGTTGATCATCTTAATCTTGGTGAAATCATTGAACAAACAAAGAAAGTATTGCAGCAAATGGAAGCTGAAATCGCGAATAATATTGGTCAGGCAGAAGCATCCATTTTTGAAATGCATCAATTGATATTGGAAGATGATTATTTAATAGAACAGATTGAAGAGCTGCAGAAGAAAGGAGTATCACTTAAAGATAGCGTTCGGCAAGGGTTAAGCACCCTATCTGAACAATTTAGCAAACTAACTGATGACTATATGAGGGAAAGGTCCGGAGATTTCAACAATTTACTTCAACTGATGATGGGCGTCATAGAAGGTAATTTGAAACAGATCGATTTTCCTCCGGGTACGGTTCTGGTTACGGATGAGTTATATCCGAGCGATATTATTCATTTACAGGCCAAAGAGGTCATAGGGGTAATATCTGGTAAAGGGGGAAGCAACGGCCATGCGGCAATTCTTGCGCGTTCCTTAGGTAAACCAGCGGTACTCGGTCTAGGAAATGTGATAAATGAGATTGTGAACGGAATCCAAATTGTTGTCGATGGGGAAAGCGGCTTGATCATTATCGAACCGAATGAGCAAACCTTACAATCGCTTCATCATAAGTTCGAAATCTCAAGTAAACATAAGGACTATATCGATTCTTTTCGGTACAAAAAAGCTGCTCTGCGTGATGGGACTAGAGTCCATATGCTCGCAAATGCAGCCAAGACTGTTGATGCCAAAGACATTGAAGGCTATCAACTAGATGGAATCGGGTTATTTCGTACGGAATATTTGTATTATGAACATAACGATTTACCGAGTGAAGAAGTACAGTTTGAGTATTATAAATCAGTTTTAAGTACAGCAGGAGAAAAATCGGTCACATTCCGAACGTTCGATATTGGCGGAGATAAAGCAGTTCCGCAATTGACGGTTAGTCAAGAGACCAACCCTTTTCTAGGCTTAAGAGGCATCCGGCTTGCTCTGTACCATTCACAAGCTTTTCGTATTCACTTGAGGGCTTTGGTAAGAGCCAGTCATTATGGGCGGATGGAAATCATGTTCCCCTTTATCTGCAATGTACAAGAAGTGCTTCAAGCGAAAAAATTGTTGCAAGAGGTTATGAGTGAGCTTACTTTAGAGGGACATTCCTATGATTCAAATATACCCGTTGGAATCATGGTCGAGATTCCAAGTGCTGCGATTAATATCGAATCATTTATTCGACATTGCGACTTTGTGAGTATAGGTACCAACGATTTGGTACAGTACACCCTCGGCATTGATCGCACGAATCCGCTTGTCGCGGATTTGTATCGTGAAGAAGATCCAGCTGTCCTTGAGCTTATCGCTAAAGTCGCATCTGCAGGCCAAAAATATCAAGTTCCTGTCAGCGTATGCGGTGAAATGGCAGGTAATCCGAAGTTTACGGAATTTTTGATCGGTCTTGGGATTGCTAAACTGAGCATGAGCGTAGCAAGGTCCTCTGAGATCAAAGAAATCTTAAGCAGAACAACCTTAGATGAATGTGCCATTATTGCTGCGCAAATGCTTCATGCGGGCACATGAACATATAACGAAGACCCCAAAAAAATAAGGAGGCGTTTATTGTGAAAAAACTGATTAATGATCCGGAGCAGGTTGTACGTGACATGATTGATGGGATTTTATACGCTCACCCTGAAAGACTAAAGAATGTCCCGGATACAAGCGTGCTCGTTCGCGCAGATGCACCTGTTCATGGGAAAGTAGCATTGGTAAGCGGCGGTGGAAGCGGTCATGAACCGGCTCATGCAGGCTACGTAGGAAAAGGTATGCTTGATGGCGCAGTATGCGGAGAAGTATTCACCTCACCGACACCGGATCAGGTACTGGAGGCTATAAAAGCGGTGGATGGCGGAGCAGGAGTATTATTAGTGATTAAAAACTACACCGGTGATGTAATGAATTTCGAAATGGCTGCGGAATTGGCCGAAGCGGAAGGCATCCAAGTGACCAAAGTCATCGTCAATGACGATGTTGCGGTGGAGAACAGCACTTATACGACCGGTAGAAGAGGAATTGCGGGTACCGTATTTGTCCATAAGATTGCCGGGGCTATTGCCGATCAAGGCGCTTCACTGGAAGAAGTGGAGAGAGTCGCCTTGAAAGTAATCGATAATGTAAGAAGTATGGGAATGGCGCTCACACCTTGCACAGTTCCCGCTGCAGGTAAAGCAGGCTTCGAAATTCCTGAAGATGAAATGGAAATCGGAATGGGCATTCACGGTGAGCCAGGGACGCATCGTGCGAAAATAGAGAGTGCTGACACTGTAGCTGATCAATTATTATCATTGGTGATTAATGACCTGAATTTGCAGGCAGATGATAAAGTCGCAGTTATGCTCAACAGCCTAGGTAGCACACCTCAAATGGAGCTTTATGTGATGAACAAAACGATAGGCAAAGTGCTTCAAAGTAAAGGAATTATCGTACACAAAACGTACGTTGGCGAATTTATGACGTCGCTTGAAATGGCCGGATGTTCGGTGTCGGTGCTGAAATTGGACGAAGAGTTAACTGAGTTATTGGATGCGAAAGCCGACACGCTAGGTTGGAAGTAATATTTATCGTTAAATTCTTTGGTGGGGAAGAGATAAAATGTCAATTACCTTCAATCAGCTCACGAAGTGGATAGTAAGGGCAGCCGAACAGATTATGAAGCAAAAAAACTATTTAACAGAATTAGATCAAGCGATTGGTGACGGGGATCATGGTATTAATTTGTCCCGCGGTTTTCAGGAAGTAGTTCATAACATTCAAACATTAGAAACGGACGACATCGGTCAATTATTCCATACGATTGGTAACACATTAATCCAAAAGGTTGGCGGCGCATCGGGGCCTATTTATGGAATCGCTTTCATTAAAGGCGGGGCAATACTTAAAGGGAAAAAGGAAATTACAGTTTCTGAATTCTCACAATTTCTGCACAAATCTGTTGAGGCCATAAAAGGTATAGGAAAATCTGAGGTTGGCAATAAAACAGTGCTCGATGTATGGACGCCTCTTGCAGACTATTTACAGGAAAAAGGAGAAAACATCGATTGGCAAGAAGCAATCTCCTATTGCTGGGAGCAAGCAGAGAAAACGAAATCAATGAAGGCAGTCAAAGGGCGTGCTGCCTATCTAGGAGAACGTTCTATCGGTCATCTCGATCCTGGGGCGGTATCATCATCCTTTTTGTTTGAAGCATTATTTGAAACGTTAGGTGAAGGGAATGAGGCAAAATGAGTCGATATGTAGGACTTGTGCTCATTTCTCATAGTTATGATTTGGCTTATGGTCTGAAAATGATTGCTTCTCAAGTAGAACCGGACGTTCCGATTGCAATCGCCGGCGGTACAGAGGATAACGATATTGGTACTAGTGTGATCAAGATAAAAGAAGCGATTGAAAGTGTGTATTCGGATAAAGGCGTCATTCTATTTTTTGATTTGGGCAGTGCTTTGATGAATGCCGAATTGGCTATTGATATGTTAGGGAATCCACAGAACGTCAAGATTGCAGATGCGCCTTTAGTGGAGGGTGTGTACGCTGCTGCAGTTGAGTCTGGATGTGGTGCCGATTTGGAAGAAGCATTGAAGGTGGCCGAACAAACCAGGTTGCTTGAAAAGAAGATATAAGGTGATTAAAGATGAGAGTAGAGAAAGATATTATCGTCCTAAGGCCAGACGGTTTACATGCTCGTCCCGCAGCTGAGCTCGTAAAACAGATGAAGCAATATGAGAGCAACATCCATATTATCTATAAGGATACAAAGATCGATGGAAAAAGCATTATTCAATTAATGAAGCTGTCTGTGAAACAGGGTGAAATGCTAAAGGTTGAGATTGAAGGGGATGACGCCGACGAAGTCGCGGCAGCAATTGAAAGGTTCTTGAGCAGTGAGTAGAATAGAAACTTTGTAGGCGAAACGTATGACAGAACTATAGAACATGTGAAAGTATAGGGCCGCGTAAATCGCGGCCTATTTTTGATATCCCCATCCATTGCCGATGACAGGCTGTTGCTGCGGATAATCAAATGTTTGACGATGTTGTTGACCATGTGACTGATTGTAGTATGCCTGATTCACATATGCTGGATTGGTCGCAACTTTACCTGACTTGCAATCACTTGGCGGTCCAATAAATACAGTTTGTGTAATAGGTGCCAACGTATCCTTCACTTTTGCCTCATTGAGACAATACGTATGAGCTAACACACTCGCTGGCGTCAATCGAAGCAGGTCGGAACCAGGTATAATTTCCGGAATAGGAGCATCGAATACGGCCAATAAATGCGTGTTATCAACCTAAGCAATTTCATAATGCCACCATCCTTGAGGAACATTAGCCACTTGGCCCGGCTGAATTGGGAAATTGCGAAGCTCTTTCGTAAAGGGGTTAATCAGGGAGACGACGGCCGCGCCTGAAATACAATATACCAATTCAGAAGCATTTTGATGGATATGAGGCTCAATGACGTTTCCCGTGCTAAGATAAATGTCTAGCAGGGAGGTATTTCGTAGTGTGTTCAGCTGTTTGATGGAGAGAACATTAATATAGTTCTGATTATCTTTTTTATAAAATGTGTTGTTGCTTAAATCATACGTAAACTGTGCGGATGGTGAAGAATAGTCCATATAAGAAGTCGCCACTTTATTCCCCTGTCTCTCATTCAATAATAGGCATTTGACTTATGGGATATCTTATGTTTCATTTCGAATGATCGTGCTTCGATTTATGATCTTGAAGGTATTCATAATATTTATTGCAACAAAATAAAAAGAGGATCCATCGTGCGGATCCTCTTTCTCTTTCACTACGGATCGACTTGAGCCGCTTGCCACTGTTGAACACCATCGGCACCCATCAAATGATTAAGAACGACATCACCGTACACTTGAATTCCGTTGGTATGCAGCGTGCCAATTGCACTAGTCAACTGACTCTTTGTTCCATATTTTGTGCGTACAGTACCCTTTTGGTTGAATTCACCCAAATCGTATTTGTCGTAAACCCCGTAACCAACATCACTAGAACTTCCACCTTTGTATGCAGGCGGTATCCAGACAGCTGTTATTCCAATATTTTTAAGGTGTGCGGCATCGTTGCCCAAATTAGTCCAAAGTGTGCCGTTATCCGGCAAATACCATTCGAAGTATTGCATCATCGTGCCATTAATGCTTGTAGCTGCTTGAGCAGGTGTGGAGGAAACCAGAGTAACTGTTGCGAGAGCAGAGATACATAGGACATAAAACCATTTTTTTAACCTAATCATCTTTGCCATCCTCCTTAAATAGAATAAACAATGTAAATACTCAGAAGCTTCAAAACATGATTTCAAAAAACACCTCCCTAACAGAGTGATAGAGTCAAACTGCTGAAGAGTAAATCATAGAAGTATCTGAGAATATTTGGAAATTATTACAATTATATGATAACGCTTTCATAAGAGTCAGTCTACTAATTTTTTATAGCACCGAACTTTTGAAAAGCTGATCTATTGTTATCTTACTTACAAGCTCCAGCATAATTTGTTAACGATGGATTACGGATAATGTACTCTTCAGTGGCTTGGGGGTGGTGATTTTGAGGCTCGAATTTGCATAACATCTATAGCATGAAGCTTTGAGGAGGGATACATTTTATCAATTTTACTAAATGATAGTCATATCCCCTGGGGGTGACCGTAATGAACAAGAAAATAAGTGTGGTACATGTACCATTTACGTTAGGCTCACATCGAAGAGGGTGCGACCTCGGACCAAAGGCAATTAAATATGCGGGTCTTATGGAATCCTTACAGCGAAAAAATTATGACGTATCCGAAAAAGAGGTTGGCTTGGTTCAAGTCGAAGATGCGCAAAATCCTGTACTGAAAAACTTATCCTCTGTTATTGAAACTGGAAATAGGATCGCAAAGGATGTAGATCAGGTCATTAAATCAGGAACCTTTCCGTTAATTATTGGCGGGGACCATAGTATCGCTATTGGTACGATTGCTGGCGTGGCTAAAAACTATTCAAACTTAGGTGTGATTTGGGTTGATGCGCATGGGGATCTAAATACAGAACAAACAACCCCGTCAGGTAATATTCACGGTATGCCGCTAGCCATAAATATAGGAATAGGTGATGAACGATTAACATCTATTTATCATTTCGCTCCTAAAATAAAGCCGGAAAATGTAGTCATTATCGGTGTGAGAGATTTAGATCCAGGTGAAATTGCTTTGCTAAATGAAAAAAATATCACCTGTTATTCCAATTGCGATGTTGAAGAACACGGGATCGCACGCATTATGGATGATTTACAGCGTAAATTTGAAGAAAATGGTGTAGATTATATCCATCTTAGTGTTGATTTGGACGTGCTCGAGCCCTACTTAGTCAAAGGTGTGGGCACGCCGGTCCAAGGTGGATTAACGTACAGAGAAACTGCTTATCTTTTAAAAGAAGTATGTAAGTGGAATAAACTCGTTTCTGCTGAGTTTGTAGAATTGAATCCTCTATTGGATGAACGTAATGTAACCGCTGAAATTGTCGTATCACTCATTAACGAATTGTTTTAAAAATGTATAGAAGGGGAGGGGTTCTTATGAAAGACTCAAACCACTATATTGAACAAGAGCAAAAGTTCGGTGCCAACAACTATAAGCCATTACCTGTTGTGATTCTCCACGCCGAAGGCGTATGGGTGACTGATCCGGAAGGCAACCGCTACATGGATATGTTAAGTGCTTACTCTTCCGTGAACCAAGGTCATCGGCATCCAAAGATTATTGCAGCGCTTAAGGACCAAGCTGATAAAGTAACTATTACTTCTCGCGCCTTTTATAATGACAGACTGGGCGAGTTTTATGAGAAGCTTCACCTCATCACTCAAAAGGACATGATTTTACCCATGAATACAGGAGCGGAAGCTGTTGAAACCGCTGTCAAGGCAGCGAGAAGATGGGGATATGAAAAAAAGGGTGTACCTGCAGATGCCGCCGAAATCATTGTTGCTCAAAATAATTTTCACGGTCGAACGACGACGGCGATTTCTTTTTCCTCCGATAAAGAATATAGGACAAATTTTGGACCCTTCACGCCCGGCTTTACGATCGTGCCATATGGAGACCTTGATAAATTGAAACAAGCAATTACTCCGCATACGGTCGCTATTTTGCTTGAACCCATTCAAGGAGAAGCGGGAATTATTATTCCGCCTCAAGGATATTTAAAAGGGGTACGGAACCTTTGTACCGAGAATCATGTGCTCTTTATAGCAGATGAAATTCAGACGGGATTCGGACGGACCGGAAAGATGTTTGCATGTGATTGGGAAGAGGTTGTCCCCGATATGTATGTGCTCGGGAAAGCTCTAGGCGGTGGCGTATTTCCTATATCTGCTGTAGCCGCAAATAAACATATTTTAGACGTCTTTGTCCCGGGAAGTCATGGTTCTACATTTGGTGGGAATCCACTAGCCTGCGCAGTAGCGATCGCTGCACTTGAGGTGATCGAAGAGGAAAGCTTGGCCCACAAATCCCGAACTCTAGGAGACTACTTTTTGAAAAGACTTCAAAACATCTCTTCACCATCTGTAAAAGAAATCAGAGGCAGAGGTTTATTTATCGGCATTGAACTGCATGTACCAGCAAGACCTTATTGTGAATCACTGAAAACACACGGTTTACTCTGTAAAGAAACTCACGAAAATGTCATCCGCTTTGCTCCTCCCTTGGTCATAACAAAAGTGGAATTGGACTGGGCAATTGAGAAAATTGAACTGGTGTTCAAGCTTTGATTCAGAATTTGAAAGTGAAGAATAAAAGCGCTATTTATCTGATCGGATTCAGACAAATAGCGCTTTTTGTGTTTATTTTGATGTTGCTTTTCCATTTTTGTTTTCGTACTATTCGTCGTCGTGTCAATTTGAATATTTTGACCTCCGCGCCTTAAAGTATGAAGATCGTAGCCTTTCTCTCTAGTCAGTTTTTCCCGTTTTTTACGGGATGAACTTTTAGCCATGTGCAGTCATCTCCTTTAATATGTTAAAGGACGAGCCTAAAAACTGGGAGATTTTGTATTTTGATAATTGGTTTAAATTTAGTATCATTTTTATACATCATAAGTATTACGGAGGGGTATTTACATTGAGAAAGTTAGGTTTAGCTTGGCAAATATTAATTGGTCTCATTTTAGGGATTATTTTGGGGACCATATTCTACGGAAATCCTTCTGTAGAGAAATTTTTGCAACCCATTGGCACGATATTTATTCGATTAATAAAAATGATTATAATCCCAATTGTTATTTCTAGTATAGTTGTCGGAGTAGCGGGTGCAGGTGATATTAAAAAAGTAGGTAAACTCGGCGGAAAAACAATCATCTACTTCGAAATTATTACCACGGTCGCAATCGTGATTGGTTTAGCAGCAGCGAATATCTTTCAACCAGGGACAGGCATCCATCTGGATTCGCTGGCAAAAGGCGATATTTCAAGTTATCTTTCCACTGAAAAAGAGGTTGAGTCACATAGTTTGGCAGATACTTTTATTAATATCGTACCTCAAAATATTTTCGCTGCATTAACGGAAGGGAATATCCTAGCGATTATTTTTTTCTCTGTCATGTTTGGATTAGGTATTGCGGCGATTGGAGAGAAGGGGAGACCTGTTCTTCAATTTTTTCAAGCCACATCGGAAGCGATGTTTAATATGACAAATAATATAATGAAATTAGCTCCAATTGGAGTATTTGCACTAATCGGTGTGACGGTATCAAAGTTCGGTATATCCTCATTAATTCCACTTAGTAAACTAATTATAGTGGTATATGCAACAATGATATTCTTTGTATTAGTCATACTTGGTTTAACAGCTAAGTTGGTTAAAGTAAATATTTTTAGTCTATTGAAAATATTAAAAGATGAACTTGTGTTAGCTTTTTCAACTGCAAGTTCTGAAGCTGTAATGCCAAAGATTATTGAAAAAATGGAGAAATTCGGTTGTCCAAAAGTTATCACTTCTTTTGTTATTCCAACGGGTTACTCATTTAATTTGGATGGTTCTACGCTTTACCAGGCAATTGCTGCACTATTTATTGCTCAAATGTATGGAATAAACATGTCTCTTACACAGCAAATATCTTTAGTGTTAGTATTAATGGTTACTTCAAAAGGAATTGCAGGAGTACCGGGCGTTTCTTTAGTCGTACTTCTGGCTACATTAGGATCAGTCGGCATTCCTATAGAAGGGGTAGCTTTCATTGCTGGAATAGATCGCATTTTAGATATGGCTCGTACAACAGTAAATGTAGTGGGTAATTCATTAGCAGCTATTGTCGTTTCAAAATGGGAAGGCCAATATGATGGGCAAAAAGGAATAAAATATTTAGCTTCATTTGAAGAAAGAAATTAAAAACCAAAAAAACCAGGGACAGACTCGGTTTTTATAGAGAGCACTTAAACTGACGGGACGCTAACCAGCGTCCTTTTTTATTTGTGCGGGATTGAAATAGAGCTGGCCCTGTCAGGGAAGATGAAAGATTAATCGTCACTAAAAGCAATATTTAGATTAAGCAAGAAACAATAGGGATGGAAGGTTCAGAATTCCGCGGTAGTTAATTTGAAAGTTTCCATACCTGTGATAACCGCAGGCTATTCAGTAAGAATCAAAATTCTGCGAATGGTATACGATAGTTAAACTAACGGTTACGATAGCTCAATAGCCAACGAATTTAAATAAGACACTGCTTGAAGAAGTGACCTTACCGTTCTTGCGCTTTTTGTATTTGTATTTTTCTTCCTTATTAGAAAGGAGGATAGGATCTTTATTAGCTCTTAGTAGTACAAATAGCTCCGATAACGATCCAATATTTCCGCTTCCATGGGCGATTTTAATGGTGAAATTTCTTCCATTAGCCGTCGGTGGGTCTCTTCGGTCATTTGATACAGCGGTTCAAGAATCTCCAGAGATTCAATGAAAGTCATTCGATTGGCGATAGGAGGATGTGTTGCATCAAGTCTTGATCCGGTCAGCAAGTCACGACGTTTCATTCTTTCATGCTCACTATCCGGGATATCTTCCAAACGCTGCCGAAATTCATCGAACAAAGGTGCGGACGACTAATGTACGAATCGCGGAATTCAGCACAAACCCCCGATTTGAATCTCCATTTATACCATGGGCCAGCTCATGAGCAATAACTGCTACGAGTTCCTGTTTATTTAACGAGAGAATAAGGGGCATGCCAAGGCCTAAAATGTTTCGGCGTTTAAAACCTGCATTGGCAAAAAAAGCGTTATAATCTTCATCGATATAGATTTCGGATACCGGGTAAGCGTTCATCGCTGACGCAATTTCATCTACAATCTGATAGAGAATTGGAAATTGTTCGCGTGACAAAAGTGTATTCTTGGGTTTGTACGTCCGGGGGCGTGCGAGCCATGCGGCGAGAATGCAAATGACGCCGATGATTAGCAGAGGCACATGAGTGTAATGCTTGATCAATAAATAACAACCTGCGGCAATCAAGCCAAGACTCACCGCATGAACCATCAGTGCGAGGGTTAACGCAGCTATTTTTATACCTGTCAATCGGGGCTTCATGATACCGTTGCGAATTACCGTCTCCAACAAGCTTTGGGCGGAATATGCTTTTTCAAAATATTCTTCGGCTGAAAATCTTCCGGCTCCGGATTAACATTCCAGTTACAATGGTCATACCATATTATAACGTTGCGAGGTCGGAATCAGAGCCTGACACTGCGGGCAATGGGTTTGATTTGCAGTCTCCAATGTTTATCACATGTCGTTCCCTTCTGTCCAAATCTACTTCTTATCATACCCTGAAAATTATGGAAGAATATAGACCAAAACTTGGAAACACCCTGAATGAGCGACCATTGAAAGCTGGATGAAAGAAGGGTATTCGTTTTCTGTAGGGTATGCATGTCTAATGGAAAGATACCAAAATTTCGATAAGTATGTAGGTGATACTCAGCCTCTATTAAGGCGACGACTGTATAGTGCTAAGAAGTGTAATTAAACAAGTTTTATTGTCCTTTTCTTTCACTCTAGTACTCTACATTATTCTTTTATTTCAATTAGATTCAGACCACTATACTAGTTTAGTACTATATCTTTCATTATTACTTGTGTTCCTTGGCGTTTTTCTCACCTTGTTTGTAATGGGTCTGGTCTCTAAAATTACGGGACCCTTACCGTACTTATTTCATTTGTTGAAGTAACATGAATGGTGCTGAGGTTAAATATGAGAAGTTTATTCTAATAGCTCTACCTATACAAAAAACAACCTGTTTACATATCTTGATAAGTAGAAGGTGAATAATTAACAAGAAGGTAGGTAGAGAGATTAATGGGACATAAAATAAAAAAGGAAGAGTATAAAAAGAATGTTTTTGATTATATTGTAATCGGTGCCGGAACAGCAGGCGGGGTAGTAGCAAAGAAATTAACGGATGACCGACATACTTCCGTGCTTGTTCTTGAGCCTGGAATAAATAGTACGGCTCTGTTAAGCAGTCCGAACATTTTAAACGCCATTTCTTTGTCAAGTGATAATAAGTTTGCCTTCAATCTTCTATCTAGATTAGAGCCGTCTATTCAGCGGCAGCTTGTTACGATTAATGGGCGTGTCATTGGGGGGAGCTCAGAGGTTAACTATATGTTTGCTGTCCGTGGGAGTAGAGAACTTTATGACGAGTGGGCGGCTCTTGTTGGCAGCGATCAATGGAGCTACAATCAAGTTCGTCCCCTGTTTATTGAAAATGAAACCTATACGGGACAAACTCAAAGTCCGAACGAAAGAGGAAGAAAGGGACCGATATTTGTTAGGCAGCAGCATATTCCTCCAAATGGGCTTATCGAAACACTGACAAATGCAACAGCAAAAGTATTGGACATCGACATTGTCGTGGACTATAACACAGGAGTACGAGACTGTACTTTTTATAAAAACCAATTTATCCAGAAAGAAATTGGCAGTACCCTTACCCGCTCATCAACAGCAACGGGGTATTTAAATGAGTGTATTGTAACTCAAGGTAATGAATTTCATCCAGATGAGCTGGGGGTTGGAAAGAGGAGGCTGATCATTTTCGCTAAAACGACGGTGAACAAAATCTTATTTAAGAAAAAGGAAAGAAAAATGATCGCCATTGGAGTCGAGTATGTCAAGAACGGTGTCTCTCATAAATCGTTTGCCCGAAAAGGTATTATCGTTTCTGCAGGATTTTTCTCCTCCGTCATTCTGCAACGGTCAGGGATTGGAAAATCCTGTGATTTGATTAATGCAGGAATTACACCATTGATTGAAAATCCAAACGTAGGTCACAATCTGCAAACTCAAGCGTATGCCGGCCTTGGAGTCGAGGTGGATACATCTCAGATATTACCGATATTTGCAGCCGATCCAAATCAGCCTATTGCCTTAGGAGCTTTTAAATCAGAGCATGTTAATAGTTTGGAGGGCCGCCGGTTGCAGCTGCAAGGAGCACCTGCGCCAATCTTTCTTCCTGCTCAGGATGTAGCTAGTAATGGGTGGGAACTAGATTTTACTAAGCTTACCAATATCATGAGTTTTGGCATAATCGATCTGGATCCAAGAAGCAGGGGGACGATCATGGCAGCTCATAGTGATCCTGAAGCCCTTCCATCGTTTTCTTTCAATCCATTACAGTCAAATACAAATGATCTAAATTTCATGGTGGATCAATATATCAACACGTACAATATTATTAGGGAGGCTAGAATCAATAATAGTGGTATTCATAAAGTGGTATACCCACCCGAGGAGATCTTTACTATTCCTGATGAGGTAGAAAAAAGAAGAAGGCTTGGGGATTATGTAAGGGCTTCTTATTCGAACTTTTACCATTATGGCGGGCAATGTAAAATGGCGAAGTGCATTCAAGATGGAGTTGTCAATGAATTACTTGATGTCTTCGGGACAAAAAACCTTAAAGTAGCCGATCTATCCATTTCTCCTATTTTGCCAGACGGCAACACATCCATACCCGTTCAAATGATTGGACTAAATGCAGCACGTATTATTCAAAACAATCCCCACCCTTACGTTGCACATGATGATGATTTTGATTACGAATCAGAAAATTAATATATTCAATACCTAAAACTTGGAGATACCCTTAGAGAGATAATCCTTCATTTTATGAATAGTAATGGTGGAAAGGCGATCTATAAAGTAACACATGTGACTTCGCATGAACAAATGTAAGAGCTAGCCAAGTATGCTCTTAAAGAGTTTGGACAAATCGATGTATTAATCAATTATGCCGGATTAATGCCAAACTCGCTTCTTTATAAGAAAAAAATCGAAGAATGAAATGCAATGATGATGTAAATATCAAAGGCGTACTTTACCGAATTGCCGTTGTCCTTCCATCCATGAGAGAACGTAAATCAGGTCATTTGGTGAGCTCTAAGGAGGACGAAAAGGTTGTATACACGGTTAAAAAACCTGTTTGCGATCAAAGGATATCGTTTATTCGTCATTTGTATGCTGCTGGTCGGCATCGGAATTTCTATTACTATGCCGTATTTATCTTTGTATTGTACAGAAGATCTTGGAATGAGTGCGGGAGCCTTTGGTGTTTTCATGGCGGTGAGTTCAATAAGCGGCGTGGTGGTGAACACGCTCATCGCTAAACGTTCGGATAGCGGACTGGACCGAAAATGGATTATTATTTCAGCAATGCTTTCATCTGCTTTGGGGTATGCTTCGTATTTAGTATTTCATAACTTCTTTATTCTACTGATTGCCGTAAGTCTTTTTAATGGGTTAGGGGCTGCTGCCATGCCGCAAATCTATGCCTATGCACAGGAATCGGCAAATGCAAGCAAATCCGATGACAAGACTTTTGCGATGTCTGCACTACGTTCTCTTGTATCTCTCGGGTTCCTAATAGGACCATTAGGCGGGACATTAATTTTGGGAGCGTTTGGGTACAAGGGGCTGTTTCTGGGGACATCTGCGATTTTTCTTACAATTACAGTTCTGGTATTCCTGTTTCTGCAAGAACGAAAAGCGGCTCAAAACAATATCAGGAAGAGACGAAGTACAGTTACCTATACGCTTAAAAGCAGGCAGATCAGACTTCCTCTTATCGCCTTTATCTTTCTGTTTGCGGTCAATGCCATTAATGGGATCAACACGCCTTTGTTTATTGTGAATGAGCTTCAGGGCTCGCATGCGGATGTCGGCTTGGTGGTAAGTATTTCTGCTGGTTTGGAAATTCCAATTATGCTTGTACTCGGTGCCCTGAGTAGAAAAATATCGAACCATGCCCTGATGATTTACGGCTGCTTTATCTCGATTATCTATTACATCCTCTTAAGTGTATCAACTCAGTCCTGGCACCTGATTGCTGCGCAGCTTCTTCAGGCAACATTTGTGGCTATTATCATGGGCAATGGGCTAAGCTATTTCACGGATTTGCTGCCTAATTCGCCGGGGCTGTCCACAACCATCTATACCAACGGGTCCATCATTGGAAGGTTAGTGGGCAATCTGGGGGGCGGTGTCATTGCACAGTTTGCAGGGTTTCGTCATGTTTATTGGGTATGTCTGGCTCTTGTGGTTTTGTCGTTCTTGATATTATGGAATACAAGATCCTATCGGCAAACGGAAGTACCCACAGAATACACTCAGTCCGTCTAACTTCCGATCCAACTGCTGTTACGACTCCGGCGATTTCGTGACCAGGAACCTTAAAACGTCGTCAGGCCGTAATTGTCTCCGCCGAATCGTGGTCTATTCAAATGACGGGGGATGGCTAACATGGATAAAAAACACCTCATTTTTTCCCAAGAAACGAAAAAAACTCAAGACCAATGTGGTGCTTGAGCTACAGTCAGATTTTCGATTACACATTTCTCTCTAGCAATGTCCCCAGTTGTTCTGCCAAGACATGATGGGGGACAGGCTTTTTATTAGTAAACCACCATTCCACAACCCCTACGTAAGCAGATGCAACAAACCTAACTAGAAGATCTTCATTTAACCTCTCGTTCTTACCTTTGGTTACATCGACCTCATTCGTTAATTCTTCGATAAGTAAGTCAAGAAACCGCCCACGAAAATAAGGGGCACCTTTACTCGCTAACATCATTGAAAAGAATGAATAATTACGTTCAAAGTATTCGGTCCACATCAGAGTCGCTTTGATAAAATCCAATTCGGATGCCGTTCTGCACATTTCCCTTAGAACGTTTATATGTTCTTCAATGAGATTATCCAGCAGATCAAATTTATCTAAATAATGAAGATAAATGGTCCCGCGACTCACATTCGCCCTGTCGGAAAGATCCTGTATCGTAATGTCATCAAAATTTTTCTCTGACATCAGTTCAATAACAGCTTTTTTTAACGCTTCCTGCGTTTTGAGTATTCTTCGATCCACTTTAGCCAATTGGTGGTCACCAATCTTTCGTTAATAATTAACAATTATCAAGTAACTGTTCATTACTTTACAAATCAAGCTCATTTAACAATTGTTGATGTTCAGTATCTGTTTATAATTATAGACATAAGTTTATTAATACATCAAGAATGATTAGGGCATCGGCGATCCTTAAAAAAGCCTTTCGAATTAACTTGTAGTTAACTCCAAACGGTAAACCTCTTTATATGATCAGAAAAAGGAGTGTACAGACGAATGGAATATGTGAAGCTTGGAAATACAGGCTTGGATGTGTCACGGCTTTGCCTTGGCTGTATGGGCTTTGGTACAGCAGTGGGGTGGGTTCATCCATGGGTACTTGATGAAGCGGGCAGTCGTCCCATTATTAAAAAAGCTTTGGAGCTTGGTATCAATTTTTTTGATACGGCGAATGTATATTCAGCCGGAACAAGTGAGGAGATTATCGGATCAGCTTTAAAGGATTATGCAAATCGTGATGAAATTGTACTCGCAACGAAGGTTAATGGCCGCATGCATGAAGGTCCAAACGGTGCCGGACTTTCCCGAAAGGCAATCATGAGTGAAATTGATAAAAGTCTTAAGAGACTGGGAACAGATTATGTAGATCTGTACCAAATTCACCGCTGGGATTACAATACCCCCATCGAAGAGACAATGGAAGCCTTGCATGATGTGGTAAAGGCAGGGAAGGCAAGATACATAGGCGCTTCTGCCATGTATGCATGGCAGTTTCTGAAGGCGTTACATGTAGCTGAGAAAAATGGATGGACGCGGTTCGTATCGATGCAGAATCATTTGAACCTCATATACCGTGAAGAGGAGAGGGAGATGCTGCCGCTTTGCAAGATAGAAAAAATCGGTGTGATTCCATATAGCCCGCTTGCAGGCGGAAGATTGACGCGTGATATACAGGAAACAACACATCGTTCCGAAACCGATCAAATTGCAAAAGCTAAATACGATGCGACAGCAAATACCGACCGATTTGTCTTGGAGCGGGTTGCGGCAATAGCAGAAAAACATGGCATTCCCCGCGTTCAAATCGCACTTGCCTGGTTGCTGCAGAAAGAACCGGTAACAGCTCCTATTATCGGTGCGACGAAAGTGTCTCATCTCGAAGATGCGGTAGCTGCTCTCTCAATTAAATTAACACCTGAAGAAATCACGTCTCTGGAAGAACCGTATGTCCCTCACCCAATAATTGGTTTTCAGTAATAGTGGTGCGGAGGAGGAAAGAACAGTGGAACGCCTATGGACGAAGCAGTTTATTCTGATGACTTTAGGAAACCTATTCCTATTCAACGCATTTTATATGTTGTATCCGACGTTGCCGCCGTTCATCAAACAGATGGGAGGCAACGAATCGCAGGTCGGTCTGGCGATGGGCGCGTTTATGCTGTCCGCCGTTATTTTCCGACCGCTCGTCGGCGGGCTGCTAGACCGCTTCGGCAGGCGTTCGTTTATCGTCTGGGGGCTGCTTCTTTTCATCTTGGCGATGTATATGTATGACTGGGTTGGGGGAATTTTCGTTCTGATGGGGCTCAGAATCTTGCACGGGATGAGTTGGGCCGTTTCCACAACCGCCACGATCACAGCGATTACGGATATAATACCATCCACCCGCCGTGGAGAGGGAATGGGGTGGTTTAGCACGTCCATGACCCTGGCTATGGCAATCGGCCCGATGTTCGGCATCTGGGTTACACAGAACCTTTCGTACAGCGCTTTGTTTTTATTCGCCGTCGTCCTCTCTACGGCAGCGCTGCTCCTGATGCTTGGTGCAAAAATGCCTTTCCGGCCGCAAACGGGCGCAAGAAGAATCGAATTGTTCGAAAAATCGGTCTTGCCCGTTGCGGCATCGGTCTTTTTTTTGTTTATCGCTTATGGCGGCATTACCACCTTTGTTCCGCTGTTAGCTGACTCGATCCAGGTCAATCCCGGCGCGTTTTTTCTAGCCTTTGCTGCAACACTTGCGCTCAGCCGTCCCATTTCGGGAAAACTTTCTGATCGGTACGGAGAGGTGTTTGTCATTGTACCGGCACTTGTGATTACGATTTGTGCATTGATTGTCTTGAGCCTCTCGACCGGTTTGATTGGCGTGCTAGTATCGGCGGTTCTATATGGTATCGGCTTCGGTTCCGCGCAGCCGGCTCTTCAAGCGGCAACCATACGTCTGGCCCGTTCGGACCGTAAAGGAGTTGCCAACGCCTCTATGTCGACTGCTAATGACCTTGGCATCGGTCTAGGTGCGATCATGCTAGGCTGGGTCTCCCAGTACACAAGCTACCAAGTATTGTTCGCTGTCAGCGCCGTGTCAGTTGCGTTTTCCTTGATACTTTTCACTTTTTTTGCGAAACGTTTGTTGAAAACCAAACAGTCTCTGAATGCCGATTCTCTTCCTTTCGAATCAAGTTGACGAGCCTTACATAAGCAAACTGTTAACAAGTTGCAGTTTGCTCAAGGCATCTGCTCCTTAACGTATTCTTCTATTCAATATGATGTTAGTGGGTCTGACTTGCGGTTCAATAATGGACTAAACCGAAAGAATAGAGTGCTAATTTTTAAAGCATATTAGTCCGACCCGTTGTCATTCGACATCCGTCCGGATTTTTAATAATAACGGACTAAATTCGTTACGCTAACGGGCAGTCATGCGAAGTCAGATATTGACATAATCAAGTGAAAAATGGTCGTCTGAATAGACGACCGTTTTTCATTTTTATTTATTTGCCCCATTTAAGATACTAAGTGAATTGTTAAGTGCAGATTTGCACTGGCTGGCATCAGGGTTTCCTGAACGAACTGCTGCCAATACAACGTCAATAGTTCCATCAATTTTCGTCCATGTTGCACCATCTATTTTTCTAAGCTTAGGCTCCGATGTATCCCATTGATGTTCCAAAGCGTCAGCCCCTTTTTTCGCTGAAGCAAAGTCATTTGAGTTTACATTTTTTAGTATATCATTTTCAATTTTAATAAAATCAGTTAATTGTCCAGCTAATGTAGCTTGTTGTGTAGAACCAGCTTGCGTTGCTATATTTTGGCTTAACCCAACATAACCGCCTATAACAACAGCTAAGAAAATACACAGTACCACAACGGTTTGCGTCAAAACATTTTTCTTGCTTCCATTCGCTTGGTTTGCTTCTGCTGGTTCACTTTCTGCTTTTGTATCAATTTTTGTAACGGCAAGAAAAATGATTATCGCTAAAATAGCTATAAGAAAAATTACACTAGTAACTGTTGTCCCCAAACCTAACCCGCCATTAATTTTTGGTTGAGATAGATAATCTCCTAATGATGCACCGAGCGGACGAGTAAGAATATACGCAATCCAAAACGCTAGTATCCCATCAAGTTTCAAAAATTTCCACGCTAACAATATGATAGCTATTATAATAATGACTGTTATTCCTGTGTGAAGGTAACCAAGACCGAGTTGTTCGGAAAATAAATCGCCGACTGCCGTTCCAAGGGCAAATGTGAAAAGAATGGTAAGCCAATAGAAAACTTCTCTTTTTCTTGTAAAAATCGAGTGTATCGATAGTGTTTTTTCACTAAGATACCAAAAAAGAAAAGTTAATCCTAGTAGCACGGAAAAAACGACTGTACTAGTCTCAAGAGGTATTCCGACATTGTCTGTCAAATTATCAGTTACCAACGTTCCAAATACGCTTATAAGCACAACCGTTAGCCAATAAATGCCTGGAACATATTTAGTTGCTCTGAATTGAAAATACAATACAATAAAAAACGCTATTCCCATAATTATTGTAGTGAGAGTTAAACCAAATCCGAGATTGAAATTTAGGAAATCAGCAAATGTTTCACCGACAGTTGTGCATAAAACCTTGATTATCCAGAAGAAAATAGTAACTTCTGGCACCTTGTTAAGTAGGATTTTCAATTTATTTTGGTTCGCTTCCATACATATATTCCTTTCTTTGCAGTGGTTTCCCACTACTTAATTTTTATTTCTCCCTCAATTTATAAACACGTTATTTTGAGGTTAAAATAACATTAATATAGTGAGATTAGAGTAACATTAAAAAACTATTAACAATTACACAGAAAAAAATCTGAGAGCGTAAAATATTATGTGTAAATAGCTGAATAGCAAAAAAGGAAGGCCTTTTCTAGTAGAATGGAGTTACCAGACAACAATCCATAGAAAAGAGGCCTTCCCTATGAATCGGATACAACAGATTTAGTCCAAGCACTAGTGACCAAACAAGATGTGACCGAAGTATTTCGTTTTCATCTAGAAATATCCATGAATCACCTTATAGAGACCGAACTAACCGCTTTTCTAGATTATGAGAAGTATGACCGAATTGGTTTTCATTCAGGCAACTTGCCTACACCTTAGCGCCTACAGAGTCTGCATTCGTATGGAAAGAGCTCCTACGATATTCGGGAACGTGGTGCGGAGGAAGTCTTGTAGTTTATCTCTGATGGTCTAAAGGGCATGCCAGCTTCCATTGCAGAAGTGTATCCGCATGCAAAATACCAAACTTGCTGTGTACACTTAGCTCGTAATCTTGCCCATAAAGTACGTGTTGCGGATCGTCAAGAGATCTGCGAGGACTTCAAATCGGTGTATCGTGTAGAAAATGAAGAAGCTGGCAAAGCAGCACTTCAAGCCTTCTGCGACAAATGGAAGTCCAATTATCCAAAAGCAACCAAATCACTGTTCGACAATCCCTACATCTTCACTTTCTACAGCTTTCCAAAACCGATCTGGAGAAGCTTGTACTCAACAAATCTGATCGAATCGATCAACAAACAAATTAAGAAATACACGAAGCGTAAGGAGCAATTTCCACACGAGGAGGCATTAGAGAAATTCCTGGTTTCCCAGTTTGAAAATTACAACCAACGCTTTGCCACACGTTGCCATATTGGCTTAGAGCTCGTGCTGAGTTAGCAGCAATGTTTAGTACACGTAATTAATTCAGTATGCTACTGGAGAAGTACTTTTCCATTTACACAAAAATATTGACGCTACCATTAAGGACTAATTAAGTAGATAAAAGATTGGATTAGAGATTGGATAAAGAACAATTTTTGAAAGTGTATCTACGAAGTCGGGGACATCTGCTAACATTGCATTCCCAAACCGGTCGCTAACGCTCCCTTGGTCACCAAGAGGAATTCCGGAGAAGTGGAATCAGGTGACACATCAAATCGGCTAAGTCTGACGACCCGGAAACTACGTTGCCTAAGCCGCTTGGACATCGTGAACACGGAAACGTTATCAGAAAGGCACGAGAAAATATGAAGTGGAAGGGTGAAACAATGAAGCCAAATAAATTATCCAGCTTGTTGTTAGGGTTATTGTTATTTTTAACAGCTTGTTCAAATCTGGAACATAATAATGTGGCTGCAACCCCTTAATCGTCTCCATTTTGGAATGGAAACCTAATGGCGATACAATCGCTCTTACTATTGGTCAAATAGGTCAGCAGAATATAGCATTTTACTCCGTTAACGACGATTCTCCATTGGATATTATTTCAGATCAAGATTTTATCGGCGTCGGTTCTGGTAAGTGGGAAGATAATTCCAAATTTATTGATTGGGCCTCTGGAAAACCATCCAATACATTTTCTTTGTATCGTTATGATATGAAGACAAAACAAATTCGAAAATTAGAAGCGTTATCTAGTGATGAACTGAATAGGTGGTATCAATAGGCATGCCATTCAGCGGTTTAGTATGTTTTTTCAGCGGGCACTTAAGGAAGGGTGCCTAATTTATTCGCTATTAGTAGAGTGATATGGGGAACCATACCGCAATGAAGGCTAATTATTCATTGGGAAGGGCATTCCAAGATCTTGTTCTTGAACTCATCGGAAACTAAGCTAACGGAAAACATCAGTTAAATAAATAAGCGGCAGTCTAGGACTTTGTTTTCCGGTCCATGGCTACCGCTCTTGTATCTAAGGGGATAGTCTAATATTTATTTTACTGATCCTACCGGTTGTTAAGTATTAAAAACAAAACCGCACCAATTCGATACATCCGGACTAATACTTTAACACTCACCTGATAATTGGAATTGGCATTAATAATAGTAATGCAACGAAACCGACTATGTAACTCCAAGAAGATACATATGAGCAGCAGAAGACTAGAGTCCATTGAGTAAACGGAGTACGATAGCTGAATAGATGACCAGCAACCTCTTTTAAGCTACAGGAATGGGATAAAGTTCTTACAGGTAGAAAATCATGACATGTGTGTCCTAATTATAGTAATATAAATTAAGAGGATACTCGTAAATCCAACTTAATCAGTAACTTTTTTCGAAGTTTTTCGCAAATAATACGTTATATGAAAGCATGGCAAATCTTAATTTTGAGGGATGGGTTCAATGATGCGGAATTATATTACTCTTATAATATCTATATTTTTAATATTTTTAGTTGCTTTTGAACTAAGGTCACTTCAACAACCAAAAACGGGGCCAGTGGGAGACGGTACAATATCTCCTTTATTATATATTTCAATTATATCAAGTTTACTTCTTGGGGTTATCTGGTTTCCTTTAAGTATTTATAGAATATATAAAGGCAAGAAACAGGCAGATAGTAATTCGAAGAAAAAATCTGATTAAAAACAAAACAAAGGACTGACTAAAGACTTTGGTAAAGGACTATTTTTAGGGCTTATTAAAGGACTAATCAAAGGATAAATTCAATTGAATTAAAGCAAGAGATTTTTGAGGTTGTTTCAAGAAGGCCATGCCATCATATAACACCGTATTCACGCTGCGGGCTTGCGCCCTTGATCCGGCCGATGTTGAGAAGCGAGGAAGTGGAATCAGCCGGACAACCCTGCGAGCCTAAGTCTTCGACCCGTTCCCGTTGGTCACTTAAGGTTCTCGGGTTCGTGAATACTGAGAACGTTATATGACATACTTGCAAGTGCGGATTAAGATCAAAAGAAAAATACATTGGAGATCATTGTCAAATGACTTGTCCGTGTAATGTTTCAATCACTACATACGGCGAATGAATAGAATAAGACAGGGTTTTACTAGAAGCAAACTAAAATGCTAGAGGTAACGATATGAAGAAAATTTTGATTTCACTTTTAGCTACTGTAGTTGTTTTTATCGGGATAATTTGGGCATCTGAAACAAGATATACAGCAGAAGTCGTAACAATTAAAGAAATTAATCGAGGAACAATAATAATTGAAAACTTGAGTGGAAGAGAAAGACAAATTGAAATACCTAAAATTATAACGGAGCTGATTCAAAAAAATGAACAGTATTTTATTTCATACAAGAAAAGTAGGTTTAGTAAATGGGAACTTGAGGAGATAAAACCTATAGAAACATAATCGAAAACAAAACTTTTCTATAGTAATTCGATGAAGGCAAGAACGTCATATAACATTTAGTATTCACGCTTCGGGCCTTACGGCCCTCAGTCCGCCAGATGGAATTGGGGGGAGTGGATCAGGCGGACACACCTGCGAGGCTAAGTCCTGTCGGAACCGGCCACTTCGTGGCCTTAAGCCTCTCGGCGTCGTGAATACGGGAACGTTATGCGAAACCAGTGCGAGAAGGGAACAACAGAATGCTTACTCTAAGACTTACTAAAGAATTATTGAAAGACATGAAAACAACTCCAGTTGAAGAATTCAGTGTAGCTCCGTTTTTAAGCTGGCATGTAAATATATATAACTTGAACAAAAGAAAACACATTGTCTTTGTGAACGATTTAACTAGATTAGCTATTATCATTGATGGAATAAGAACAGGGCAAATAGAGCGATTGAAAGATAAATTCATGTTAACTCTTCGGGAATACTTACTCCGAGAGGGGGTTAATGAAAGTTTGATCAATAGATATTTAGCGTATGGCGCAGAAGTAATTATTTCGAAGACAAACAATAGAAGTGTCCTTGGAACAATGAAAGAAGTTACATGGTTTATTGAAGATGACTTTTACGATAATATTGAACGCTTGAAATGGCTGAACAGAATGATTCATAAACCAATAGATTACATGGAACCGATCAGTTACTTTAAAGAATCCTTATGGGATCATAAGAACTACAACACAGTGTGAAAGATTATTCAAGGTGGTACTGGCATCGCATAACACCACATTCACGCTTCGGGCCATTCGGCCCTCGGTCCGCCCGATGGATTTTCGAAGAAGCTAATTCAGGGGACACACCTGTGAGCCCAAGTCTTCGACCCGTTCACATACGTTCACTTAGGGCTCTCGGCGTCGTAAATATTCTTACGTTATGCGAAATCATTGCTAATCATTAAAATCCCGGAGTGATAAAAGTGCTAGATGCCTTTACTAAAAAGAGAATTGAAAAAATACTTGATAACTATATCGACAAAAAAATTCCTGAACATCTCAAAAGTGAATTTCAAATTCATTATAAATTTAGGGGCAATTCAGTCACATTAAGTCAAGAAAGACCAGGATACATGGGGAAACGATTTGAGTATCCTATTGCCCAACTAAGATTAGAAGAATTACTCTGGAAGGTTTATTGGCAAGATAGTAAGAATAAATGTCATTTTGTGAATGACATAAAACCAGATGAACATTTTGAAAAACAACTAATGGAAATAGATAGAAATGATATTTTTTGGGCCTAATCGAGGATGGCAATGACTTCACATTACACCATATTCACTCTGCGGGCCATTCGGCCCTCGGTCCGGCAGAAGATAGAAGTAGATTCGAAGCTGCATTTCAGTAGCAGGAAGTATATCCAGCCGGACACACCCGCACCACCTAAGCGCATTGCGGCCAGTCACTTCGTGTGACATTAAGGTGGTGGGGCGTCGTGAATACAAGAACGTTATGCGAAATACTCGAAATTCGAACAAATACAAAGGAGTAAAAATTAGAAGATTAATTACTTTTCTAATTATAGCATATTAAGCAATTTTAGGTATAGATCAGCATCTTTAATTGCCTTTTTAGGATTGATGACCGAATGGGAAGATGGAAGTGGATTTCCCTTTAACTGCATATGGCAAACGGGTGCAATACTTGAAAAAGGGAATTGCCCCCTTTTTGTTGAACTTATAAATAATTTGGTTTAAATTTTTAATAATTTAATTCATACAGGAGAAAACGATGCTTATTTTTTTAGAAGGATTACCAGGAGCAGGTAAATCGACTAACTCTGGACTACTTTATAGACAGTTTGAAAGGAGTGGTAAATCTACCAGATGGATTCATGAAATGCTTCGACTTCATCCTGTTTTATTTTTTAACGAAGCTTGCTTAAGTAAAGAAGAATATGAACAATGGTGCAATAAATACGATATAGCAAGAGGCATTGATAAGATAGCTCAAAAACGTGATAATTATGTGGGAATTGATTTGCTAGAGGTGGAATGGCACTATCAAGAATTATTTTCTAAAGAGGCGTTTCAAGCCCTCAAGCAAAAAGACGTCTGGAATTTTTCACTTTGTGACTATAAGAAGGTTGCATTAGAAAAGTGGCGTGCATTTGCTAAGGAAGCGGCTAAACAACCAGAAAAGGTATTTATCCTAGATAGCTGTATCTTTCAATATCAAGTTTTTTCTTTTCAGTTAGTTGATGCTCCACAAGAAGAGCTCTTTGCGTTTGTTGGTGAACTTTGGGACATAGTAGGGAGTTTAAATCCTAAATTAGTCTATCTATATCGTGAATCTGTTGAGAATCAGATTGAACATCTTAAGAAAGTCAGAGGGGAAATATTCTTTCGATTAATGTGGGAACGGGATCGGCATAATCCCTATTATAAGGACAAACCTTACGGTGAAGAAGCTTATCACCAATTCTTAAGAGAGTATGATCAGATAGTACGAGAACTCTTTAAAGATACTCCTTGCCCTAAGCTATCCTTAGAAGTAACCAGAGGAGATTGGACACAATATCAGGACTCCCTACTTAAGTTCTGTAATCTTGAATATCACCCTGAACCTCACTCTACCTTTCCATTAGGTGAATTTAGAAATAAAGATTTAGACTTAAGTTTGAAAATATTTGGGGAACCAATTAGTGGATATAAATTAGTAGATCCTAATGGAGTATCTCGCCGATTATATCCTCGATCTGATAAAGAATGGTATATTGAGGATTACCCTGTAAATCTAATTCTGAATGATAAGAATAAGAATCAAATCATTATTGGTGGAGAAAACCTTACTAATCGCTGGACGGAATCAAATTTAGTATTTGACCGCTTCTAGAGAAGATAGTTATTGAACAAACGGGGACTTTTGTTAATAATCATGATCGCTGCGGCGGTCTTTTTTTCTTGTTAAGCGGTTCAGATTTTTGCTATTGGCCGAATTGCTCAGCAAGGAGAATTTACTCATGCTTCAGGAATTGAAAAACAGGATATTGGTGAATTTCCACCAATTGCCCATATGCTTACGCTTATGTTTTTTGGAAGCATACTCTTTTACAAACAGAACATTTTTACATGAATCAAAGGTGCGATGAAACAAATCCAAGAAAGTATTTAGGTTAAGAATTTGCAACAGAGCTAATAAAAAGTATCATTCTGGAATTTCAAAGATAATCATACGAATTTCTTTGAAATGGATAATAGGGGGCTGTTTCACTGGATCATAAATCAAGTCACAGTTGAACTGTGTCTTAATTATTTCTATCAATGGCTTAAAATAGCATCGGAGGGGCAAATGATAATCGGGTTCCTGACTGGACTCAATTAAGAACTATGATAGAAAAGAGTCTACCAAAAGCATTGCTGATGCCATGTACGGACTAATGTGTGAATTTTAAATAGATCTATCAAATCAATGTATGGAATATGTCTATCTATACTAGTACCGGATAGTGCAGTATTTGATTTACGGGGTGAAGGGTAGGGCTTGAGGAAGGATAAAGGAGAGGTGTTTACTTATGTGTAAATCTATATCGTATTTATTAATTTCTATTGTATTAATATTGAGCTTTACAGGCTGTTCTTCCGAGTCTTCTAAACATGTTGAAATTGGCAACGTTCCTAGTGAGATTCATTTTAATGGCGAACTATATAAGGCAACTGGAGAAAAAGCAACTGCCATCGGTAAGAAAATAGGAGAAGCATTAGCTTAAAATGGAAAATATACTAAAGAGGTATACGAAATCGAGGGGATTGATTCCTCAAAAAAAATAGCAGTCAAAATGCTGAATAACACATTTATCGTATTCTCATTAGAATAATTAGCTGTACGTTATTCGGATCGAACATTCTGACCAGACGATATTCTTGGGGACATTGAAGAACATGATATCATTAGAAGGGTGAAGGCTTTCTATGGCAACTACAAATCCGGTATTTAGACATAGAATGTAATTAACAAGAAGAATGTTTATCAAAAAAAAAAACGCGAAGCATCTTCCGACCCAAGAAAACAAGACAGGCTGAAGTAAGCTAGTAGCGCTAGTAAATAGTGTAGGATCATTTAGTTTGTTCTTTTTACAATGGTCTACACCTAATCATGCTGAATCATGATGCAATTTCTTAATTTGCGCATTGCAAAATCTTATGTACGAGGAGGATTCACACAATGAAAAAAATTATTCTTAGCACTGCACTCGCTCTAAGCCTCATTGCTGCATCGGTGCCTGCTCATGCGGCAGAGAGTCATCCGATTATCATGGATGGCGTTGCGATTACATCCGATGTACAGCCTGAGATGAAGAACGGTCGTACAATGGTGCCTTTGCGCGTGATCAGCGAAAATCTGGGGGCTGTGGTCGATTGGTCGGGCTCGGAAGTGACGATTACGAGAAATGACATAAAAGTAACGTTGCAACTGAACAGCAGCACCGCAGTGAAAGATGGAAAGACACTGCAATTGGATGCAAAGCCGTACATCCATAATAATCGCACCCTCGTTCCCCTTCGCTTTATAGCAGAAACGTTCGGCTGTACGGTCAATTACAGCAAGAGTACGGTTACGGTCGATACCGCACCATTGATCATCAATGGCGTTAAAGTGACAACTTTGCAGTATGAATACCACATGGTAATAGGCGGATACAGGCAGCAGCTCAGTGGCAAGCGTTATAACGAAGAGATTTATGCCCTCTTTGAGTCGAATAAAGGTGCTAAGGTGGATGCTCCGACGAATTATGGGTGGAATGACAATTGGAATACTCTGGGGTGGTATACGAAAACCGGTCAATATGATTTTCTGGATACGGCGGGACATAGTGTCCAACGTTTTGATCCTTATACTTTGAGTGGTCCATCTGGGCTCAACGGATTCACGGAAGAACAATTGGCAGGCTATCCGAAAGTGCTGATTTTTGACGCTGTGGAGGGGCAATGGTACATGTTCAGCGAGACTGCGCTGGATTCCATTGCAAAATTGATGAATACAGCTGAACAAAACGGTTTGTTGAAGAGTACGGAATTGTAAATGGAACGGACTGGGGAAGCGTAATATTTGTGTCACACTAACTTGTACCGATTACCGATTAGGCATGTATCTAAACAATTTTCCCGCTAATTCATTAAGCTAACGGGCAGTTTAATGTAGTGATGGCTCATCCCGTTCGGCAATGAATTCGGATTAAGGTTACAGCGACGACACCAAGCTAGCCATCTCTCAAAGGTTTCAATCAAGCGGACAGGACCTACATGACGAAAAATAAACAAGGAGCAGCTTGTGGAGTGCAACTGCTCCTTGTTTTATTAAGCTACTTGTACGATTTTGATTAACTTGACATTTGGTAATCAGTCAGTGTTATTTGATACACGCAGTTGGAACCCCCAAGAAGGCGGATTCTGGTTACGCCCTTAGGCGCTTTATATCTTCTCTTGGTGGGAAGCCAAACATACGGGAATATTCACGGCTGAATTGCGATGGACTTTCGTAACCTACCCGAAATGCGACATCTGCAGCATCTGTTGATTCGGATAATAACAGGCGCCGCGCTTCTTGAAGTCTTAGTTGTTTTTGAAACTGAATCGGGCTCATAGCAGTAACCTCTTTGAAGTGCCTATGAAGCGACGAAACACTCATATTCACTTTTTCCGCAAGCTCTTCAATTCGAAATGGCTTATCAAAGTTATTCGTGATATGTTCGATAACGTCTTTAATTTGATGGGCAGAGCTGCCCTTTATTGCAATTTGTTCAAGCGTAGACCCATGCTGACCTTGCAAAACCCTATACAGAATTTCCTTCGTAAACAGCGGCGCAAGTATCGGGATATCCTTTGGGTTGTCCAGCAAACGAGCTAACCTGATGACCGCATCCAACAAAGGCAGTTCCATCCGGCTAACAAACATGCCTCGATTAGCATTTTCTTTCGGTCCTACCCGGATTTTAGAATCACCTAAAACCTCTAGAATTTGATTCGCCGTAAATTCAAGTTTGAAACCTAAATATGGAACATCGGAAGTGGCTTCAGTCACTTGGGCGGTAACCGGCAAGTTAACTGATGAAACAAGGTAATCCGCAGGATTGTATTTAAAGCGCTCCTGTGCCAGCCATACCTCTTTAGCACCTTGAACCACAATGCAAAAGGAAGGCTTATAAACTCCGTGGCTTGGTTCTGTCGCATTCGACTGACGCATGAAAAATAAGGATGGAATAGCGGTTGGGTGAACACCATCTTTTTCTGCATAACGCTTAATAATGTTGGCAAGCTCACTTTGCTGTTTAGATATTATTTCCGACATAATATCCTCCTTATCCTTCAATCTTTATAAATTGATTATAATTCATATTCATCTGTTACATAAGTGGTAGTGAGAGGATTAGGCAAGCATTTGACACGAATGGGATAACGGTCTCTTTGTCATCCGGTGCACAATAAGAATAAGCGCGGCGACGGATGCCCGTTATGGATGTAATGGATAAGATCAAATCGATCTAGAAAATTATCCTTAATAAACTGGAGGATTTTAGATGCAAAAAGTAATTTTGAACAATGGTGTTGAGATGCCTATACTCGGTTTTGGTGTTTTTCAGATGGCAGATCAAACTGAATGTGAACAAGCCGTTTATGACGCGATTATGGCGGGATATCGGCTGATTGATACTGCTGCCTCGTATCAAAACATACGCAATAGAGCAACCATCAGATGTAGCGATTAATGAAATGATTATTCGACCTACACATCAAGAACGTTGAAAATTTGAGTTAAGGAGTGTATCAGTCATGGAGTTTACGAAACTTGGAAACACCGGTTTGGATGTATCTCGAATCTGCCTTGGTTGTATGGGCTTTGGTGTAGCAGAACGGTGGACTCACCCATGGGTAATTGATGAAGAGAATAGCCGTCCAGTTATTAAAAAAGCTCTAGAACTGGGAATTAATTTTTTTGATACGGCGAATTTATATTCAGATGGAACAAGTGAGGAAATTGTCGGTCGTGCGCTAAAGGATTATGCTAATCGGGATGAAATTGTCCTTGCTACGAAGGTTTGGGGGCGCATGCATCAAGGTCCTAATGGTGCAGGGTTATCCCGCAAGGCAATCATGAGTGAAATTGATAAAAGCCTCAAGAGACTGGGAACCGACTACGTGGATTTGTATCAAATCCATCGTTGGGACTACACTACGCCTATTGAAGAGACCATGGAAGCCATGCACGATGTGGTCAAAGCTGGCAAAGCAAGATACATTGGTGCTTCAGCGATGTATGCGTGGCAGTTCCTAAAGGCACTTCATGTGGCAGAGAAAAACGGATGGACACGGTTTGTATCCATGCAGAACCATTTGAATCTCATATATCGTGAAGAGGAGCGCGAGATGCTGCCTCTATGTAGGGAAGAAAAAATCGGAGTGATTCCATATAGTCCGCTTGCATCAGGAAGATTGACACGTGATCGTGGGGAAACAACTCATCGTTCCGAAACCGATCAAGTTCAAAAAAGAAAATACGATGCGATGGGTGATGCTGATCAATTGATTGTGGACCGCGTAGCGGAACTTGCTGAAAAACATGGAGTTCCCCGCTCTCGAATCGCACTTGCATGGTTATTGCAAAAACAACCGGTAACAGCACCTATTGTAGGTGCTACAAAATCGTTTCACCTTGAAGATGCGGTAGGTGCGCTTTCATTGAAGTTAACGCCTGAAGAAATTGCACACTTGGAAGAGCCGTATGTGCCACACCCAGTGGTTGGTGCAAACTGATTATAAGAAACGAGAAGCCCTTATTCTGCAATAATTGCTGTTACAACATACCGAGCCTGCCAAACATCCTTCCGGCAGGCTCGGTATCTTATCTGACTATAGCTCAACGAAGGCTACCTCAACTTCTTCTGTAACGGTTGATATTATGCGGCGAATAGCTTTGAATAACTAAATTAAAAGCCTTCTGTTCTCAAGGTAAATAAAGGAGTTTAAGCGTGGTGACTTTAACAATGATGGAAAATCATATATTACAAAGTTATTCGAAAAGAAGATTGATTACATAAAAAACATACTGAGTTCTCAAATGAATTTTTCTGATGTTGATAGTAGGCCAGTATTTCATCAAATTTTGAATCGTTACACTATAGAGTTAATTTAAAATTATTTACACCAATGGTTAGCCATTGCTGAAGAAGGGGCAAGGCTTGCTGTTGCACCAAAATGGAAACAGATCGATGAAATGATTGAGTTGAGTTTACCATCGATAATCTTCAAGTTAGATGCTGATCTAGGAAAGAAGATAGATATAGCTCAAGTCTACTATAAGAGAATAATAATGCGTATGTTAGAGTAAAATAGAACTAAACCGTCTAAAAACACTATAGAGGTTGCTTAACAATAAGCTGTCTTCCCTTGACTTAGGGGCAGCTTATTGATGTTTATCACCTTTTAATAGAGATGGCTATTCATATAGTAATATATTAACTGCGAGATGGAAACTTTTGAATTCAGTTGAAAGGTTTAATGTTTTATCAAAAATAAAAGGAGCTGGAACGGATGGAAGAGTATATACAACCAAATTACGAAAACTTCAAAAAATTAGGAAAATTAGACGACTTTATATAGGCCGAAATTCAAATTATAAGTTCCGCTAACAAAGCGTATTTCATACGCTATGCTAAAAAGGTTCAACTTGGTAGATTCTCTTGAAGTAACTCTTTAACTAAATTAGTCTTGCGTAACAACATGGCAAACATCCAACCAATAAAAACTCCTAACATATTAAGAATTACATCATCTATATCTGCAACTTTGTTGGGGTAATCCGTAATGAAATCTAAAGTAAATTGAGATAATTCAATGAACAGACATGTTCCTAGACAAACCAAAAAAATAATTTTGAAATTGATATCTTTCCAACATAGCTTCACGAATATAGGCATTGGTAGTAGTAAGACTATATTTCCGAAAATTTGTATCCAATATTTCCTATCTATTGCAGTCATAATTGCTTTTAACGGTATTATGTTGTAAAATTTTTCAACCGTAAAGGAACTGGATATTTAGTAAACAATACTAAGGGTGTAAATGTAAATTTCAGCACTCCTAACAAGTATAAAGTGAAAAGTAAGGTAAATATGTGATTTTCCAATGGTTTTCTTTTTCGAAAAATTAACATGCAACTTGTATATATAAGCACTATTACAAGGAAAAGTGCTAAGTAAATGATAGGGGATGGATCAAGTGTAAAACTAAGATAGTGCAAGTTTCTCATCCTCTCAAATTATGCTAATGTTAAATAACTCAACTTTCACACAATGATTTGCTGAGAAGTGAAAGTAGAGTTATTTATTAGTTTATTTGCATTAATTTTACCACGAATAGCTGATGTCGATATCCCCAGTCATATGTTGATCTACAAACTCTTCACACCATCAAGTGGGCATTTTTATAGTTCATTCAAAAAGGGCTAGAATAGTCGACCCTCGGTTTTTCTTTCTTTGATTATTAATGAATAATACTCTTGATAATTGGATATACGAAGAAGCTAGATGTACCAAGTGTAGCTAATGCTAATACTATTATTGTCATAGACACTTTTCTTTTGGCTCTTTCCAATCCTAATAGCAAGAAGAACAATAAAAGTACTGGAATAACAATTGCAATTGCGGATAATCCTCTAGGGCTTTCTCCATTGAGAGCTTCTGGTAATAACCAGATGATCGGCGAAGTTATACATATATCACCTATAATACCATCTCTATGTGACAGCGCTGCTAATATACCTAAAGTTGGGCACATTGGCACGGCGAATACCAGCCAAGGAACAGCTTCCCGCCATCCTGCAATCAGAGGCAAAGATTCTTGTAATACGAAAAGTAGATGATAAAAAACAAGCCAAGTAATGATGTAGGCGGTTACTGACGCCCCGGTGTATACAGTGCCGCTGATGGCATGATCCGACGCAGCAGCGTAAGCTGCCGATGCAGAAGCAAAAACAAGAATTGCAAGTGCCGTACCCGTCGCTGGTTTGAATAACTTTTTCAACATCATCTCAATCCTTCAATTTTTTAACTCAATCTACTTTTACCACTATTAACGTGATCTGTAAGGTGAATTTTGTCGAAAGCATAAAATTTTTATGACGTCAATAGAAATTCTGATATTCGAATTTAACTTGACACCGGCATTCCATCCCATATTCAGAAGATAATACAGCGGATGAGCTATAGGCTGTCAAATATTTTCTCAGTCTACAACTTTATTTTCCGAGTCTACTGAAGGTCGCGCGATCATTGAACGATTTTTTGGGCTATTAGAGAGTAATTACATTCACAGGGTTGGGATGACAACCGGTAGCCACCCAAAAGATCCCAGAAGAAATAATCCTGAGAAAATTGCTAAAAAGTATGTATTTAGAGCAGAGGAGTTGGAACAACTAATTGAGGTTGCTATTGCCAACTATAATACATCCTTGCATTCCAGTTTAGGTATTAGTCCTTTAGAAGCCATGGAACAGAGAATAAAGTATCAAGACATGATCCCTCGACAACTATCTGAGCAAGAAAGAGTGGAGTCAAACTTTTTCTCCCTGCAAACAACGCGTGTGGTTCAAGGGAATAAGAATACCGGAAAGCGTCCACATATTAATTACGAGGGAGTCCCTTATTCCAGTACATTGCCTGCCAGAAATTTCAGTTTAGTTGGTGAAAAGCTGATTGTGGATGTAAATATTGATGATATCTCAATATTGAAGGTGTACTTACCAGATGGTCAAGAATTGGATTATTTAAAAGCAAAAGGTCCATGGGGGCGTATGCCTCATACCTTACGAACGAGAAAAACCATTAATAAATTGGTGCGTGAGGATAAACTTAAATTTGACGATGTGACATCTCCAATTGATGCACTTGAAAGCTGGCTAGAGGAAAATTCTACTTCATATAAAAAACCACGTAATGAATTAGCTACTTGACAAAGATATAAACAAAAATCATTACCTCCTGTAGAAATTAATGATGAATTAACAACCGTGTTAGATAACGAAATCACAATTGATACGACCAGCGATGATATGGCCATAGAGTTAGAAGAACTACGGAGGAGATTCAAAACAAATTGTTAAAATAGGTGATCCAAGTGGCAAAAGTGATTAAAAATCAATAAGAGTCAGATGCTCTTCTACAAGGCCAGATATTCCTCTAGGAAGTCATCCAGTCGAAACAGAGGATTATCAAATTCCTACCAATATTCCTTGAGACTTTGTTGTCTGACATGGGACATGATTTTGCATTTACCGGTAAAACCAGTGTCAAAAGGAATAGACTTATTGCTTTCTTGCATCAGCAAGGAAATGCAAACCGATACAGAATTGTTCTGTTATTCATAGATGAAGCACAATGTTTAGAACAACTGTACTATGAATGGCTGATTGATTATTACAATAAACTTGATAAATTAAATATAACTCTTGTATTGATTTTAGTTGGCCAAGAACAATTAAATGCTCAGCAGCTGGTATTCAGTCATGGACAAGCTGATCAAATTATTCAAAGATTTATGATTGAAGAACACAAATTCATTGGCATCAGAACATTGGAAGATATTCATGTATGTTTAAAATGTTACGACGAATTAAGTGAATTTCCTGCCGGGAGTGGATGGTCGTTTACACGATACTACTTTCCAGAGGCATTTGCTGCAGGGGAGAGACTTCAAAATTATTCGAAGGAGATCTTTGAAATTTTCACTACCCTACGCCAGCAATATAATTTAAAAGGCGTATTTGAAATTCCAATGCAACATATGACAATGGCCATTAAGATAGTCTTATTAGACTATGGAAAAAACAGTTCAAAACCTCAGAATTGGATTAGTAAAAAAATTTGGATTGACTCCATATTGAAAACAAATTACATCATTTCGGAACAGCGAAAAAACCCTAATACTGTAAAAGAAAAGAAGGGGGGAATCAACCAATGAAAAAGAATAAAATTCTCTCAGTTGAGAATCAGTATGGAAAGAATAGATTAAACCTTCAGGTTGATTTCTTAAAAGAACTAGATAAGGATAAGTGGGATGTGAGAATACTGGGGATACCATACAATCACTCAATTTCTTTTGAACATATACCTGAGGTCAAGATCCAACTAATAGCTACATCTGTTCAAAAGTCGCTAGCCTTGAAAATTTCCTGTATTATATGCAGCGTTATGACTGGAAAGAGGCTCCGATAAAGCCGGTAAGATCTTTAATATATCAGGAAGACAGACCTAAACTCCCGATAAAAAAGGAAAACGAGTTTAACTACATGAGTGACTTTGTATGGGATCAAATAAATGAGAATATCTCCAAAATAGAGTCATTAGTCATGATGTGTCGTGGGACAAGAACTTGTACCGATTGCCGAAATGGACAAGAACATGTTCCGATTAGATAAATATCTAACTGGGCTTCCATGCAATTTCATTAAGCTAACGGGCAGTAAAGCGGAACAAAATAATTAGTTGGATGTTGGCTTGAAACCGTTACTCATAAAGATAACTTTTCCGTAAATTCCGTATCAATATTTTGTAGATCGTGGGTTCAGGAACTTTTTTGGGTGCTATGTGTTATATAGTGTAATACGAAGCAAGGAGGTGGCGGCGACGTCACAGGAGCATGAATCCGAAACGCTGTGCATAGACACGCTAATCGTCAGCGTGCAGAACGGGGATCGCGAGAAGTTTGCGAATATTGTCCAGACCTTTCAGCAGCCGATTTTCCGCTACTGCTACCGGCTGCTCGGAAACAGACAGGATGCCGAGGATGCGGTTCAGGATATTTTTATTAAAACCTACGAGTCCATTCACCGGTACAAGCCTGCCGCAAGCTTTTCGTCTTGGCTGTACCGCATCGCGGGCAACCATTGTCTTAATCTGCTGCGCAGACGCCGAATGCATCGGTTAGCGATGCGCATTCTTAAGCCCGGGTCAGATGCGGCCGGAGCTGAACAGGAGTTTGAGGAGCGGTTGTATAGCTACCCGCTGGCCGCGGCGTTGTCGAAGCTGTCGCTGGAGGAACGCAATCTGCTCGTTCTGCGGGTCTTCGAACAACGGACCTATGTAGAAATGAGCGGCATTTTGGGCATCAGCCCTAATGCCCTGCATAAGCGCATGGAGAAAATCAAATCGAAAGTTCGGGAAACGATGACGAAGGAGGGGTTTTTGTGCAGCGTGCAGGAATCCAAATTGATAACGAAGATCTAATCAGGGCTGCCGCCGGCGATGAACGGCTACCAGTTATCGACGTCAAGGACCGGGTGATGGAGCGGATTGGCAGTAGAAAAGGAGGCGGGTCCTGGCTTGGGTTCAGACTCATGAATCGCGCGGGAGCACTGACGATGCTACTTGCGATGCTGCTTATTTCGACCTCTGCTTACGCCGCTTCGGAGTGGATCCAGATTCGCAATGCGGCAGACGTGGTTAAAGTTCAATACGAACCGGAATACTTTGCTCCGGAGCCGGTGGCCCAGTGGGATCCTTATCAATGGAAAGCACTCAATTCAGCCAAGTCGGGCGAGCTGGTGGCCTATTATGTGAAGGGCCAGAACGACGATGACGCTTCGAGCAGCAGTGACCTGCTTCACTTCGCTGTCAAGGAGCGACGGTTTACTTCCTACCCCGATTTCGTGAAGGAGATGCGCCGAACCGGGGTGACGGTGCTGCCGGAGAAGGTTGAAGGGTATACGTTGAAATACGGTAACGTGAGTCCCCACTATCCGTTAACAAGTTCGACCGTTTACAGGCAAACGCTTGGTGAATTGATAAATCAGGCTAACCAGGCGAAAGCGGGGCAACGCCTCTTCGCGAAGAAGCTTCCGTGGACGGACGCGGGCTCGGTGGGCGCTACATATGCCAATGGCCGCGCCTACGTCGACTTCGGGATGACGCTGCTGCAGGGAGGTACTATGAGGGTAGAGCAAGAATCTGAAAACCAAACAGACAAGTTTAAGATCGAGGGCAGGGCGGCCGTCTACAACGATGTAAAGAAAGAGAACGTTAGCTACCATTATCTCAACTGGTACGACGAGAAGCGGGATGCATATTATACGCTAACGACGTATGGGGATCGCATACTAACCCGGGAGCAACTGGTCCAGCTGGCGGAAGAATTAATCAATGATGGGATATAGCCCGTCCGCAGAGATTCAAAGACCGATTACAGTTGCATCGAATGAACGATGCTCCCGGTTTCCAAACCGGGGGCTTGTTCCCAGTCAAGCCTCCACAAATTGTTGCTGTAGATAGTGGTTACGTCCCGAATTAATTGTGTTGGTCGAAAGAACTAGCCTATGATTCTACTGTATTTTCATATAGTGTTACACATCATATGTGGACATCCGTTTTATTGGAACGGAAATGTCCTTTTTTTGTGTAAATAGAGGTGGAGGTAGTGGAGGAAATGGCTTCGTTTTTTCATGCATATTGTCCTGAAGGAGTGAACAGCAAATACCGTCTCATTGTTTTTGACGATAAGAAGGAGGCGTTCATTCCTCTTACAGAGTTTTATCACGATCAGTTCAACAGGATCAGTGAGAGTTCCGTAATCGCTTATTTAAACACCTTAGAGCCATTCTTCTATTGGTTAAAGAAGTATACACAGGCCAATCCACTTATCGATTTAGAATATAATGATAGTGTTTCTGAACAACCAGGGGAAAGGGGGAACAGACCAAGGATGCCCAAAGCGGCAGGTACCGAGGAACCGCTATCTTTCAGAAAACAAACAGATTCTTATTTTAAGATCATCAATTTGAAGAATGGGTACCTGAGATCATTGGAGATTGGGATCTGCCATACCGCATTTACCAGGCTGGGGATACTCGGGGTTGGCGACTAAGGGATGAAGTAATAACCAGATTTATGTTTGAAACAGGGGCGAGAATATCTGAGATATTAGAGCTTACCGTTGGGGATTACAGAAAACGTTCGGATATCCATGAACTAGCTGCTACGAATAAAGGCAGCTTTAAGCGACGAATCAAGTTCATTCGGATATCCCCTGAAACATTTAAGTTATTAATCAAATACGTGAACTCAGAGCGACGTCATTTCGCAAGCACACAACTGTATGATTTTTCAATGGATTTAACCAGGATCTGTGACATCGACTTCTACAGGTTGCACCTTCCGTAAATGACATGGGAGAGAACTTTTGGGGAGCAAGACGTTCGAAATCTCCGGAAGAGTTTATATTAGGTTCACCTATTGATGCAAGAACGAATGTTTTCACGATGGGAGCTATCGCTTTTGGATTACTTGGTGGCGAAATGGATCATTCGTTTTCAAAATGGGAAGCAAATAGATCACTTTACGAAGTCGCTTTACGAGCAGTTAGTAAGGAACGAGAAGAACGATTTAAAACTATTAATGATTTTATAAATGCTTGGAATTCAGTTAAAAATTAAACACGACCACACAAGGCTGCCGATTTGTAAACGGCAGCCTTGTTTAATCAAACTTATTATTTTGCATTATTTTTCATCTACAAAACAGGGGGATATAATGTATATATATCATATAGGGCGTGGTATTTAATTGATTTATAGACATATGTACAAAATACGGGTTTTGTGAATATATGTTCGTATTTTTTTATCCCACGTCGGAGCCGGCTAAAAAAGTTCCATTATTCTCTTCTTCTCCTGTCGGAGGACAAGAACTTGTACCGTTAAAGGACAAGAACTTGTACCCTTTGCCGCCCTTTTCGATTTTTTTCCTTGTTATAACAAAAATAAACAAGAATAAAACCCGTTGGACCTGCTGAAGTACCTAAGGTATCGTTATGTGGGCATATTTGCGTCAATTTTACTTAATGTAGGCACATTTGTGCATTTTTTTAATGAGACAAAAAAACACCGACATAAAAATAAAAAAGCCCAAGAATCGGGCTTTTTGGGATTATGTTAATGTAGGCACTTTTATGTCAACGGACAAACAGCCCCATCCCAAAAAACGAAGATGGGGCTTAGGTATACTATTCTAGGTTTAAATCATTAATACTATTTACATGTTGGATATCTCCTTTAGTTTCCTTAGGAGGTAGTAACTTTCCGTTCTGAATTTTAAATTTACCTTCATAAACCCCTTTAATAACATAAGCATTTTCAGCAATTGGACCGTCATACTTCTCTAAGTACACAATTGCTTGCTGATTCTTTAATAAAACATCATTTCCCTCTACGGTGTAATAAAGTCCATCCTCCCCAATTCCGCCGGTTTCTAAAATATTAATTGTTTTATCAGCTTCTCCCTTATATGCTTTATTTACCGAAACATTTGATAAGGTGAATACAACATTCCCGTACGTGAAACTCTTAGATGAATTCACTTTCACATTTGCAATCAATGATGCACTCTGTTCCAAGCTCTCTATAGAGTCAAAACTTTCAGTTAAATCAAAATGCGTTATCACTTTTTTGTTTATTTTAGCGGCATTTGTTTGTAAGGAGGTTGCAACTATTACTCCAAAAAGGACCACTAAAGAAATTGCAATTATCAAATAGTTTGTTTTCCTCTGGGTCTTAATCATAATATAATCCCTACCTTTCTAAATTAATATAGATAGTTGACACCTTTTATATCATCGCTACCAGGAGAAGTAGCAACCCTGCCATCACCCCAAGTACACATAATTTGGTATTTATCCGATACATGATCTAAACCGAGGGCATGTCCAATCTCGTGGGCAGAAACACCTTGTCTCTGTGCATTAGACATACTATCCATAGTACTAGTGTTAAAATCAATAATAGACTTAGTATAAGTGCCTGATGTATGAACAGGTTTGTTTGCACATTGGGCGTTCCAGCCAATGTTGGCACCATAACTATCATTATAGAACAGTATGGTGTTAGTTTCTCCAGCACTATGTGATTCAAAACTTACATCTACATTAGCGTTTTTCCAAGCACTAATTCCCGTTGCTGTAGCCAAATTGTAAGTAGCGGAAGTTCCTTGGTAATTAAAACCTATGGTTGTAACACCATACTTCCCTCCTAGAAGATTGTATGCACTAGCAGATGTGGGGACAAATAAAGCCGACAAGAACAATAGTGAGGAGCTCAACAATAAAGTACTAATTTTCTTGAACATCAAACATACCTCCATCTACCATTTTTTGTAATACAATTCTATTAAATAACAAAAAAACGGAAGTGTAAATACAAAATATGTATTTAAATACAAAAAAGCACAAAAAAGTCTGATTAATCGTGTTTATTAAGATTAATCAGACGATATAAGATTTAGTAAGTGAGCGAGAAACATGAAGAGTTCTTAGTAATAATCTCGTTCAGATAACTTTAGTTCTTATGAACCGTATTTTCCTCTGTTTATTCCCTTGAAGTATTTATCTTGAATCTTTACTGCAATAGCCTCATCAGTAGAGGTGTCTTTAATTTTGTAAATCTCAGTTCCAACATCATAAATATTCGAAAAAATGTTTGATGAAAACTTGTTAGCTTCATTATCAGAGTATTCTTCTATTTTACCTATTTGTTCATCAACCTCTTCAACGGTTGTATCATTAAATATATACATATTCCCTTGCCAAACTACAAAATTTGATGACCAGTCACCGCTACTTCCTCCCTGACTTGAATTACAGCCACTTAAAAAGATGAGGGGAATAATTATGAGAAAGCTAGTAAAATACCTCATTAAGATCCTCCTTTAAATATCCATGTTTTAAAACATAATAGCATAAAAATAGAAAAATTTAATAAAAAAATAATTATCTGCATTATTTGTTCAATTCAGAAATTCGTAACTTAACTGATAATAGGTGTAAAAAGCTGGATTTCATTACTCGTTTATTGGTGGAGTCGAACGCGCGGAGAAAAACAGTACGCTTGTAAATCTTCAAAAAATCGTATATGCACTTGATGTCCCTTTAAGCCATAATAAGAAGAGTCCAACGTCGAACTTGGGTCTATGCCGATTCCTTTACACATGAGGATTCTTCGCTGTTGCTCCAAGTTCTTCACAGCTTCCCTGGCCTTCGTCTATATACACGAGACTCGGCTTCTTCTTTTCCCTCCTACCAGGCCTTTTGAGGATGCGGTAGAATTCACTTTATGTTACGGCTCGGTATGTTGCTCGCCCTGTCTCTGACAGATACTTTTGTCGATACGCTTTTACGCACAGATTTCGCCATACGCAAGTATCCTAGCTACGAAGGTGGCTTGGTCCCTCCTTCGGTTGGACTATCACCAGCTAGATCATGTTGTATCATCAACATTATCGACGTATAAGTAGATAATTACAGGTGTGCCACCAAGCGATTTTGCCGCACGATTGTTCCAAGGAAATTCGTCCGCAATCATGATGGGGGCATTTCCTACTTGAACCTCGGAATGTTCAATTTTCCCTTCGTCTGTAACCATTCTGCTAACCTCTACTGCACGAAAAACATTTTTGTAAAAGTCTACTGCTTGGCTAGCATCATGTACTGCCAGCATCGGGATTACAGGAGAAATTCCACTCATTACTTAGTTCCTCCTCAACATGGAATTAAATCCATCGTACAGCACATATTTTCGCTCGTATATATAATTTTTTACTGCTCATAACTGCCGGTTAGCTTAATTACTTAGAGCAGTGATAAGTAGTTAAATACTTATCTAATCGGTAATCGGACCATCTTCTTGTCCTTTACGGTAATAGGTACAAGTTCTTGTCCTCGACTCGGTACAAGTTCTTGTCCTCGACTCGGGACAAGAACTTGTACCGACAAAAAAAAGCCGCTAAAATAGCGACTTTCAATGGGATCAAGTTCTTGTCCCTCGACATCTCCATAACTACAGTAATAACAGCATTCTCGCCATTATGGATGGTTTTTAATCAAAAAAAATAACCCCTCTGATGTAGGATGTAGACAAGGTTATTTTTCTTAATTAAAATGGCGTATTATCAGTATCATTTAATTAATTGGATACATATTTTTTATGAAGATGATTCTTCTATGTATTCTTTGCCCCCGCCCATCCTCAATAATTAGTGTCAGATAAAGTGTCCCAAAGTATTGAAAATCCCCTGCTCTACTTCCTCATTGAATGCTAATAATCGGTGCATGTTGCGGTGTGAATCTAAATAATTCAACGCACACCATTATGCAACAAATCAGCTTATAGGTCTGGTGCGGGGCGGGTATATATGTTTCAAAAAAAGAAAAACACATGGAGTTGTTACACTCGCATGTGGCATATTTTATAGCTACCTTATCCATTCTTGCTTAACGAAATTTCTGCTGACATAGAACGAAATAGCACCAATAACTGTAAGGAATATTATTAAATGATCCTCAAAAACGGTTGAAGTAATTTCTAGAGTTATTCCGAGCATTAACCCAAGAATCAAATAAATAAAGTATTCAATCACGACTATTCTTTTTTTAAGTTTTGACAATAAGAAGTATACAACCTCTCCAATCATGCATCCCAAAGAACCAAACAACCCTACATATATAATATAAAATCCAAAAAACGACATCATATCGGTTATTTGATTATCTACAAATGCAATAACTAGTATTACTAATAACGTTACTATTAAACTGTAGAATAGAGCAAAAAGAAACCTCATTTAATAAACCACCACTCTCACTTAGCATTATCAATTACAAGTGTACCACCTATAGAGTCAAAAAGACCAATTGCTTGAGACTTACTAGAAGGCATATATTGGTATAGAGATTGATAACCTCCACCATATGCACCTCCATTATTACTCATATATATTTCGTATGCTGGAAATGTATTTGAAACACCTGCTACTCGGGGGAGAGCAACCATTTAATGATAAAAAGAACCACAAGCGAGAGGTTAGTCTCGTTTGTGGTAGAGGGTGGCGGGGCTGGATTTTAAGGTCAACAATACGAGGGGTAGTCGTATTGTGACTAGGATTGATTATTTAAAATTATTTTTGATTGGTGGGATAGAATCCCAACTTATCAATCTTATATGGTATTTATTAAATAATTCATCCGCATGAATTATTCCAGTATTAGTCCCGCTGCTCTCTTTTTCAAAAAATAAAGCATTAGGGAAAAGAGGCTCATACTCCTCTGTGTTACCTAAATCACCCATATAGTAATTAGCACTCCCTGGAGCATAGAATATTTCCTTAGTTTTATTAACTTTTAGCAATGCTATCCTTTCATTTCCGCTGGATAATCTTTCTCTCCATTTACGATATTTACCTCGGGCTTCATTTGTACCAAAACCATCAAATTCACATATTAAAGTATCTTGAATGACCTTCCGCTCTCCATTAATTTCATATTCTAAGCGAAATGGAAATTCCCCGTGTGTGATTTCAGGGCGTGGAGGATTCGGTTCTAGTTGAATACCTATCAGTATGAGAAACCAAGGCAAAGCAATGTATGCTATGATTGCAAATGCCAACAACAACGGTATGCTTAGGATTAATAATGTTTTTTTCTCTTTCAGTTGTACTTCTCCTCCTTCAAAGCACTTATTACTGCATCCATTTTATGATTTTTTATCATTTGCAAAACATTGAATGCAGGTGAGTACCACCACTTAGTTTTATGTTGCGTTTTTAAATAAACTGTTTTTCCAATTTTCACCTCACCAAACGTATTATTTAAAATTTCGTCCGTAACTACATAATTGGTTAAGTTTGCAGTATATTTCTCGACGCCTGAAACATAATATCGTAAGCTTGGTATTGCGGGATTAAATGTAATGGCATTTTTATTATTTTTAACTGCATTTGCAATCGCTTCAGCACCGCCCTTTGAATGCCCCACCATAGTTATTTCACTATCCTTATGGTTAACCACAAAATACTCCGATTTAGAAATCGAATCGAACATGTCACTTGACCAACCTGCTGGTTGTTGAATATCTTCGGCCGCATCTCCCCAAGAGTCAGAGCCTTTGTTAACCAATGCGTATTCCGTTGTTCCATCTTTGACTCTTGAATATACGCCCATTTTTAATCCTTCTGAACCTGTGAGAATATTATCAAGTTTCCAGTCATTTGCACCTTTAACTTTTTTACCAATATCATTAAATGTTGCATCATCGACTCTGCGGATTCCACAGACTGCCCTTATACGTATCCTAGTTTATAAAGCGAACATATTGGAAAAATTAGGAGGGGTGTCTACCACCCATTATATCATCCCGCCTCCTCTTCAGGGAGGGGCTTTATACGCTGTACCGTCCTTCATCATGCCATAGATGATATTTACGAGTTTCCGCATGATACAGACCAACGCCTGCTTCTTCGTCTTGCCCGCCGCTAGTTTCTGCTCATAATAATGATGGAAGTAAGGATTCCGAGGCTCTTTCTTCCCCCGCGTAACCGCAATTTGCCGAACTGCTAGTTGTTCGAACAGTTCGTGCAAATCCCTATCCCCCTGTTTGCTCTTCCGATGACGATGATTGTCACCTGAACCGATAAGAAGTGGGGCAACTCCCGCATATTTTGCCAGCTTATCTGCACTCTCAAACCGATGTACATTTCCAATCTCCGCAACAAAATAAGCCGCCGTTACGAGATCAATCCCCGACATCGTCTCTAGTTTCAGGTTAAGCTCGCTCATCTGTTCTTTAAGCTGCTCGTCGACACGCGCAATCTCTTCCTGATTAAACACAATACTACGAACAATACTCTGCACGTTGAAATCCCGCCTCTCTTGAAATTCCCGCCGCGTATTCCCGTCCTGTTTAATCAAGGCTAGAATTTGCTTCGCTTTCTTCGTAGAGAGGCCGTTATTGCTGTGACTTCGTAGAAACTCTGCCAGCTTATCTGCACCAACACCATCCAGATGATGAGGGGCGGGATACGTTTTCCAGAACTGCAACGCGGTCTTGCCCTCCACTTCTGAGAAGAAGAGCTGATAACTCGGATAATGATAAGCGACTTGCTGATGCAATTTACGGACATGAGAAGATAAACCCTTCACTAGCCCTCGCCGTGTTGTGACAAGCTGGCTGATTGCCCAATAGATGTCCATAGGATTGGCATCAGGCAGATGATGGAGTTCATCTCTAAGCACACGTGCCACGCATTCTGCATCCCAGCTATCCGATTTATGGACAATGGCTTGCGATTTGCGTCGATTGCTCGCTAACGCTGGATTCAACTTCTTTAACGATCTGTTTATGTTCCTTTAGGAACACAGCTAATGCCCTGCCATAGCCGCCAGTGTCTTCTAATCCATAGATCGCGGTCATTCCGCGTTTTAGATGTTTTTTGACCACTGCCAAAAGTTCAGGGAAGGCGGCGGGTTTATTCTCGAACTGGATTTCCCCAAGCTTTTGATTCCAGAAGTCCATAAAAACAGCCGTATGATGACGTTTATGCAGATCAACGCCTACAAATATAACCTTTAACTGTTCTTTCACTACATCAACCCACAATAAAAATCCTCATGATGGTGGAGAGTAAAGTCGCATCCTCAGTTTCGAGCGGTCGAGCCGCAAAGATACGTTAGCGATCATTTATTCCCCTTCATTTGCCCTATACGTCATTGAGCGCAGTAAGTTAAGTTACAGAAATCTAAATAATCGGCTGATGCAACCCCTTGGATTGAATCTGCCCATAACGATACATGCCTCGATAAAAGTCTTCACGGTCTAGGATTCGCTTGATTTGCACCTTCGTAAAGGGCTTCCCTTGTACCGTTCTATGCCCCGCCCGATTCAGTTCTGCTGCAATTTGCGAAAGCGACCAAGATGGATGTTCGGATTTGATTCCGAATAATCTACGTACCGTCTCAGCCTGTTCTAGGTCGATGGAAAGCGTCTTTTGTCCTTTAACGGTTGAGTAGCCGAACGCCACTCTGCCACCCGCATAGCCGCCCTCCTGCGCTTTTTTACGCCGCCCTCGGCTTAGCTTCATGGCGATTTCTAATCGCTGATACTGGTCTAATAGCTCCACCATGCCGTTCACAAGAAAATCATTCGGGTCATGGGCATAGATGCTGTATTGGGGCTGCTCGATAGCTTTCACATCGACTTTGTACCGTTTTAGCTCCCGCTGAATTAGCACTTTGACCATATCTGCCCGCCATAGGCGGCTTGTGTTTAGAACGACGATATGACTGACTTCCCACCATTTTAGATCGAACAGCATTTCCTGCAAGCCCTCGCGTTCTACGGTTAGCTCGTCTTCGTCTACTTTTGCCCCTGATATGCCTTCATCCTTGTAGATATCCAACAGTTCAATGTTGTGGCGGGCACAATACCGCTTAATTTCCTCTGTCTGATAGCCAAGTGAATAGCCTTCCTTAACCTGTCCCTGCGTCGATACGCGAACATAACCAACTACACGTCCCCTCATTCGATCACTCCGTTTCGTTAATTACAGTTTTCGTAACGTTCTGCGGTCATCGTGCTTTCCCGCACTCGCAGAATCGACGGGGCGGGAAGATCAAAGCAATTCAGTTGTCAAAGAACGGTTTAATGGCTATATGCAAACATAATCGTGAACATTGCAATATAATTTTTGCTTTTGAATTAACAGTTATTTTGCTAAATAGAACAAGACAAATAGCCCCCCCTATTCCTAGGAAATCAACAGTTCTCGGATTTAATGGCGGGGGGCATATGATTCCTCTGTGAAAAAATTCAAGCAGGTTGGTGCGGGCCATCAGCCATTAATATTTTTGTCAGTGGGAAAGTATGAGCTATCTAACATTTTCAAAACTTGTACTAAACTACATGGAAATCAATACGTAAAGATAAGTAAGGACTTGTAATCGAATAGAGGGGTAAACGTGGATTTTCGGTAGCACACGTTAAATAACCGACCCGATTAAAGGTCGGTGGGAGGCGTAAGAGGCTAATACATTTTCCCAGATTAACCGTCATAGTGCATTATAGGCAGAGAACCCTGACAAAGAGATGGAGAGTACCATCCACGCGGTAAAGCTATACCTGGGCGCGTTAGATGTCTTGAAGGTGATACGGATACCTCATAGTCACCTTTCAGTTCTTCCCCTTAGCGGGGGAGAACGTGAGCCGTTTCCTAACGGCACCTTGTTAAGTTCAAATGCAAGCTAATCAAACAACCCCCGCCTGCGGGGCGTAGCCCTATGGGCGGGGAGTACGGAGACAAATCATTCAAGCATGTTAAACATATAGTAAAGAAGAACACATATACAACTACAATACAGATAGAAGAATAGAACAGTATCATAAGATACATTAAACAAAGGTCATATTAGATCATCATCCTCTATGATTGCTATCCGTATACTTTATATAAGTGTCTATTATCAGTATTTATTAGAAACTTTTTATGAAGATGATTCTTCTATGTATTCTTTGCCCCCGCCCATCCTCAATAATTAGTGTCAGATAAAGTGTCCCAAAGTATTGAAAATCCCCTGCTCTACTTCCTCATTGAATGCTAATAATCGGTGCATGTTGCGGTGTGAATCTAAATAATTCAACGCACACCATTATGCAACAAATCAGCTTATAGGTCTGGTGCGGGGCGGGTATATATGTTTCAAAAAAAGAAAAACACATGGAGTTGTTACACTCGCATGTAGTCAAATCTCTCACTTCCTCAATTCATCGAACACTTTCTTCTCATCATCATTAAATTTGTCATAGCTATCAATATAGGTCATAACAGTTCCATTTTCCGACTTTGCAGTTGAACTTATATTTGAAGATGAAAATTGTGTACATGTATTTTTTTCTCCGTTTATTACTGTAAAGTTATCACCAATAACATATAGAATTTTATTCACCTTTTTGTATTTAATAACATTGTCATCCAATACCGTAGAATCTCCAGATTCATCAAACACCTCTAATTTTTTTCCACTTGAAAATTTCCCGATTTGAAACTTTCCATCCAAGACTGCTACGACTGTATCCTTTCCAATGGGATACATAGATTGATTTTTACAACCACTCAATATCACTAACACTAGAGTTCCTAATGCAACAATTACAATTATTTTCCTCATCGCTCTACTCCTTAGAATTAATTACTAGCAGTCATAGTAAAGTTAATAATTAACTTATACGATACTATTGCACCACTCTTTTGCGATAAATAAGCCGCATCATTTGGTATCCAAATTTTCGGATTATCCACGTATCTGTCGTCTGATGGCAAAACAAATTCAGTGTAGTCGTATACATCAGTCATAGTGAAGTATAATTTCCAGGTCCGTCTGATTGTCTATAACCAGAAACATTCATATCATAATTGTGTATTGCGGCTTCCAAATCTCCTGAATTAAACGTAGATGAAAAGTAAGTTTTCAATGTATTTCCATTCTTAAACGCGTCCATACTGTAAACATATTTTTCTAATTGTTTGTTGAATGACTGGTCTTGCTTAATTTGCGATGCAGCATACGAATCATTACCAAGGACCAGCGTTCCTGGTTCATCTTGTAATGAATGTAGTAATAAATCTGCTGTTATATTGTATCCGTATACTCCTCTGATCCCTTCCTCTGCAGCGGTCCTCCACACCTTGCGTTGGGCAGCCTTCTGGGCAGTATCTGCAAAATCAACTGTTGCATCCCATGCATTCTGTAGACCTTGGGAAACCCTTTTCAAGCCACTGGTAACCCAATTGTTACCACTTGGGTCCCATCGAATCAACGGATTGTTCCCAACGTACGTATAAAGATTAAGTGTCAGAGGATTATCAATCTGCCCCTCATACGTATCCTCACTAACAAACCGCCCTATCTCAGGTTCATAATACCGAGCCCTTGCATAGCTTAATCCGCTGTTATAATCATAACCCAATCCCGTGTAACCGAACAAATTGTCCGGCCCAGGCCAGTTCAGGTCAAACTTCTTGCTGTCCAGCGGAATGCCAAATTCATCATAGTGATATCGGGACGAGACGCGGCCGTCTTTTTCTACCAGACCGATTACACTGCCAAGGGCATCCTGCATGTACCAGAGCGTCTTCGGTTGTGTGCCCGGTTCTGCTCCGCCTTCGCCTGGTGCCGGTTCCCAGCCATTGTTTGGATCATTGGCCGGCAAATATGTCATACTTAACGGTTCGCCTTTTGCTCCGTAAACATAGGATTCTTTCCATTTGGTTTCATCTGCTTCCGTGACTTGCAGCGGTTCCGGCAGGTCCAGACTCACGTCATTGGTGTAGTTCAGCTCCCAATGGGTCTTCTTGTATTGCTTCTCCCAGCCATCTCTCGGACCTCCCGGATGCATGTCCGGATACGGTTCATCGTACTGGCCACATTTCTTGGCAAGTCCCGGTGGAATGAATCCTGGCGGTACGGTGTGGCATTTGCCACTGCCATTGCCATTGTTACCGTTGCCGTTGCCATTACTATATTTTCTATGCTTAGCTCTCTCTTTTCGGCGACTTCCTTACTGTTGCGTTGCACAAACGGTGGCGGGACAATCCAGAACGCATAGCAAAAAAAGAAGCCGCAGAGCGAAGGAGATCACAATGCGGCTAAATATTATCATTTAAAAGTATTCTTGATCGGTGGGGAAGGATTCCAGCTTATTAGTTTGATGTGGTATTTATTAAGCAACTCGTCTGCTCGTATTAATCTATTGCTAGTAAATCTACCATCCCGTTCAATAATTAAAGCATCAGGAAAACCGTGCCGATACTCCCCGCTACTTTCCAAATCACCCATATAATAGTTTGGGCTACCTGGAGAATAGTATATTTCTTGTGTTTGATCGACCTCTAGTAATGTTATTCTCTCATTCCCGCTAGCCAAATGTTTCTTCCACTTGCGATATTTCCCACGCCCTTCATCTGCACCAAAACCATCAAATTCACATATTAAAGTATCCTGAATCACCTTTCGCTCTCCTTTAATTTCATACTCCAAACGAAACGGAAATTCTCCATATGTGATTTCTGGGCGTGGAGGATTTGGTTGTGATTGAATACCTATGAATATGAGAATCCAAGGCAAAGAAAGAAACGCTACGATAGCAATTACCAACAATAGCGGAATACCAAGTACTAGCAACCGTGTCTTCATTTTATTATTACCCTCCTCTTAATAACGAAAAATTGCGCAAAAAACCAAGCTACCTGAGTAACCCGGCTGTCTGGTCATGACCATCAAAGAATCCATGACGTAAGACCCGTGGCTTTGCGTCCCCGACTTTCGTACGGGTTTGCCTTTGTTCAAGCACTTGGTTAGTGCTTATTACATAGTTCTATTAAACTATCACACCCCAGAATTATACAATCATTGATAGAATATGACAATGGAGGCGATATATGATGTAGATGAAAAAAAATACCGGAAAGGCGTTGAGGCCACTGAAGAACTTACGTGTTTTCTTCGGGAGTCTCGCACAAGTCGCAAAAAAAACATCCACCTCCATTTTCTTAGATTGACAGCGAATTTGGTCATTGCCCCTTGCATTTCCATGCCAAACAGACCCGAGGATGTGGCGACATCGTACCCGTGTCCATGTTTGAGTTCACTGTTTTTTGCTTCAATTTTGTAGCGTTCCTTGGATTTCTCCTTGAAGTACTCCGTTTCTTGGAATGCCATCTGTTCCGTGTGTTCATCGAATTTCATGCTTACGGAATAGCTCTTGCTTTTGGCGCCTTCTTTGTAGCAGCCTTCCTTGAGCGGACAACGCTTGGCAACTTGGTGCGAATATCTTCTGAAATATTACGTAGTGGAACGGTTTCCTGCGTTATGACCCTATTGATACTTTGTTCACATTGCTTTGCACTTCCCCTTGAAATATTAACCAACAGACTGCTTCTGTGATTCTTATATCGGGGATTCTATTCTTAAACTTTTGCTTAAGTTGATACAAAGAATTCTTTTCTTTATTTATAAATTGAGATATTAAATACAGGTCGCTATCAATTGGATGGAGTCTGTTTGAAACTATGGAAATAAGAAGAAGTTTTTTATTCGAAAGGAGTATTTGATTGGAGCGGATTTCGTGATCGTGTATGACAGTATGAGACATGTTTTTTTCTTTACACCAGGATTTCTCTGATGGGTCTTGAAGTAAACAACTTTCCCGTTAGTTATAGCTTTAATTAAAGTGGGTCTTTCACAATAATTACTAATACTAGGGTTGGTTTCAACAAAAAGCCAATGGTCATACTCGAGATCGCCTAGTAAGGTTATATCTCGCCTTAACTTTGGGCTAAATCCCTCCCAATAACCAATACCACACTTTTCTGATTTGCTTAACGGAATTGGAGTGAACATACTTCCTCCTATGTATTAAATTTACAAATAATTCTCTATTTTAAAACTTTGCTTTTTTAACCGAATTAATCATTTTTTTATCTACTATTCTTTCTTTTTAAAATCACGCTGCTGCTAACCTGATCTATCAGGTAATAACTTATCATCAAACAATTAAAATATTGCGTTAGTCCAAACACTATAAATTTAAAGTTTTAGATTTGTCTAATCGTTTTACTTGGTTCCTCCGGATTTAATTCTTATCTCCTTGAAATCCATCGATTTAGCCCACTCTTCACAGTATTTCATTAACTGTCTACCTAATAGAATTTACGTTTGACAAAAATATGATTTTCTTTCATATTATTAACAATATGAATCTACTGAACGGCACAGCAGGAGGAATCATCTAATATGCAGCTAAATCGCATACAACTAACCGCACAGGATAACAACCGTGCCTTGTTTCTGCAAGGCATAAAGGACTGTATCCCTACTTTACTTGGATATTTGAGTATTGGCTTTGCAGCAGGCGTAGTAGAAAAAACAGCCGGACTTAGCATTATGGAAATTGTGCTCATCAGTCTTCTGCTCTATGCCGGCTCTGCCCAGTTTATTGCCGCAGGGATGATTGCAGCTAGTCATCCAGCATCGGCGATTATTTTCACCATTTTCTTCATTAATCTTCGCCATTTACTGATGAGCGCAGCTATATCACCTTATTTCCGTCACCTTCCTTTATGGAAGAATGTGATTACAGGTTCACTGCTTACAGATGAGACGTTTGGAGTCGCGATTAATCAATTATCAGGCAAAGAAAAAGGCAGCTTTCTCTGGATGCTTGGACTGAACGTGACTGCATATTTGAACTGGTGTGCAGGAAATGTAGCAGGCGGATTTTTAGGAGAATGGATTCCAAACCCCGAAGCATTTGGACTGGATTTTGCACTGCCAGCGATGTTCATCGGATTGTTAGTCCTTCAAATGCTAGGTAGAAAACGAATAAGAACAGACATTATCGTTGCCGCAGCCGCAGTTGCTGTCGTTATTGTCTTCAGTTCTCTTCTTTCAAGCAGCATGAGTATAATCATCGCGACATTAGTTGCAGCAACAATTGGGATGGTGATTGAGAAATGGAAGTAAGATGGGGAATTCTGCTTATTATTATTGGTGCAGCTATCGTTACGCTTATTCCAAGAGTACTGCCGCTTATGTTATTTAGCCGTATCCAAATTCCCGATTGGGGACTCAGATGGCTGAATCACGTTCCGATCGCTGTAATGGCATCCCTGCTCGCACAGGAGTTATTTATGTCAGGTAATAAATTTTCATTTACAAGTAATGTGTTAACGATCCTCGCCTCTCTGCCGTCGTTCGCTGTTGCGATTATAACACGGAGCTTACTTGGAACAGTTATTGTAGGCGTTGTAACGATGATGCTTCTTCGTCTCTTCTTCTCATAGGTATAACTCGTAGAACAATAAAACCGTAAGCGATGGATTCTCTCAAATCCACATGCTTACGGTTTTGTTTTACAAGCTTTGTGCACAAAGCTTAGACCTTGTTTGTTCACACAAATGAGTCACATCAGTACAGAGAATATACATATCAGTAAATCCTGCCCGTTTCAATTTCCGAGCTGCTCGTATCTGATCTGCTCTTCTTGAAGAGGTGATCACAATCCGTTTATCCTTACGAATCGATTTGTGCCACACAAAACTGAGGCGGCCTAAAGGGATATTGATAGATCCACTAATATGCTTCTTATCATAATCCAACGTGTCACGCACATCTACGATTTGTATTTCGGCCTTAGATTGAATTAATGATTCAAACTGTTGGGTATTAATCCATTTTGCTTCTTTAATGGGTACAACGCGTTGATAAAACCACATAAATAGAGGCAAAATAACGACCACGCCGAATATTGTCAACACGAGATATACCTCCTGTTCCTCCTTATTCAATAGCTTCTACCTATAAGGGTATGTCAACAACCGAAAAATAATCGACATTCACAAGGTATTCAATTGACAGGGTAGTTATGATGCCATCGCTTCAACCCACTGGCTTACATTATGTTCAAGATCCTTCATCATAATGAACCTTGATTGTCTGTAGACCTCTTTACCTTCCACAAATAAAATAATCGTTGGTGCAGCAAAAGCAAGATACTCTCCAGATGCTTCCGGTACTTCTTCCATCGAAACAGCAACACCATGAACTGACGGGTATGAAGATAACACCTGTTCCGTTTTCGGATAGACACTCTCACATACAGCGCAGTTTGATGTTTTGATGAATAATAAAGCAACCTGAGATGAACCTATAGTCTCTTTCAATTCTTCTAACTGATTAACAAACTGCAAAGAATTCCCCTCCTGTCTTACCTATCGTGTCCGTTCACCAGACCACGCGGATATACCGCCGCTCAAGTGAGCCACTTCGCGTATACCATTCTTTAGCAGTAGCTTTGCTGCCTTTTTACTACGCATACCGCTTTGACAATATAAGAAAATTTCATGATCGACAGGCAATTCTCCTAATCTTCTCGATAGTTGGGACAATGGAATGCTAATAGCTCCTGGAATATGACCTCTCGAGAACTCATGAGTTTCCCTTACATCGATTAATCTCTTCTGTTTCGCATTTTCGTATTGCTTTCTGAAATCTTGTTCCCTCAGCTGTTTTAGTCCCTTAACAGGTGCAAACGTTCGGTATACTGTCCAAGCAATAATCACAACTAAAATAACGTTCAATGCACTCGATAAACTCAATAGACGTTAGCACCTCTCCCTAAGGCAATATCGCGTTACTTACCAAATACGACTTCCCCATCCCAGTGTGACATTCCACCAGGCATATTAATGACCTTGTACTGCAATGATGCCAAATATTCGCAAGCTCTAGCACTGCGGCCACCGCTTCGGCATACGACTACAATGTTCTGATTACGATCTAGCTCACCATGGCGTTCAGGCAACTGACCAAGCGGGATATGCTTAGCTTCAGCGATGTGACCATCCTCTTCCCACTCTTCATCTTCTCTTACATCGAGAATGACAAATTTCTCACCTTGTTTAAGCTTTGTATTTACTTCCTTTGGAGACCACTCTGGAATGATATGTTCACTCATGCTCATTACTCCTCTTTAATAAGATGTTCATAAATACCCCGTAGGGTATATATGAACATCTTATTTCATAGTTGTCTGCCTGTCAATGTTGATCAAGGCTTAAGTATACATTTAATACAATTCTCTTGCTTCTTATCAAACACTTTATAGGCATGTTCTGCTTCTGAAAGTTTCAAGCGGTGAGTAATGATATCGGTCGGATCAATCTTACCGCTCTTAATTTGTTCATAAAGCATAGGCATATAATGAATAACCGGCGCTTGTCCCATTCTGAGCTGAATATTCCGTTCAAACAAGCTGCCGAATGGGAACATGTTATACGTAAGGCCATATACGCCAACAACTTGAATCGTTCCGAATTTTCGTACGACATCCACAGCAATATTGAAGGCGCTGAGCGATCCGCCTTGCATCCGAAGTGCTGTTTCGACCGTCTCAACGGGTGTTCTCTTTGCATCAAGACCTACACAATCAATGACAACATCTGCCCCGCCTTGAGTGATTTCTTTAAGATGCATCTTAATATCATCGAATTTCTCAAAATTGAACGTCTCTACATTGTTCGTATTCTTCGCATGCTGAAGTCGATAATCGACATGATCAACGGCGATTACTCGTTTTGCGCCTTTCTGCCATGCGAACTTCTGAGCGAGCAGTCCTACTGGGCCACAGCCTAATATGATAACGGTATCGCCTGCTTTCACGCCCCCATAATCAACTCCCCAATAAGCGGTAGGCAAAATATCTGATAAAAATAACAACTGTTCATCTTCTAATTCTGCGTTTTCAGGAATTTTGAAGGGTACAAAATTTCCATAAGGCACACGCAGCAGCTCTGCTTGTCCGCCCATATATCCGCCGTACGTATTCGAATATCCGAAATAACCGCCTGTATCCTTGGCGCTATTGGCATTATCGCATTGGCTCTCCATTTGGTTCTGGCAATAAAAGCACTCCCCGCAGGCGACATTAAAAGGCAGAATGACACGGTCACCCTTCTTTACTCTTGTTACGTCAGGACCTACTTCCTCTACAATCCCCATCGGTTCGTGACCAATGACATAATCATCATACATTCCCGGAACGAACCCATGATAAATATGTAAATCCGAACCGCAAATCGCCGTTGTTGTGATCCGAACAAGAATATCATCTTTCCTTTGAATCTTCGCATCTTCAACCTCTTTAACTTTAACCTTTTTCATGCCTTGATAAGTAACAGCTTTCATGTCCTTGTAACATCCTTTCTTCTCAGTAAAGTCTAATGATACCCATGATATAAGGATGTCCAAAATCGTCTGAGTTTTGTAAGCGATATAAATTCCACTAATTTTTTTCTGAGAACAGGTAACTTTTAGCACTCGTAATACGTCAGAGTAGAGCAGGAAAATATTGTAATTATTGTAAAATAAAAAAGGAGGATGAGTGTGTGAGAAAGATATGGTCAATGCTTTTGGCATCTGTACTTGTGATTTCCCTTATACTCCAAACGCCAGTTACGGCAGCCAGAGCGATCAGTATTTATATTGATGGTGTTAAGCTGTCAACAGATCAAGCGCCAATCATGGTTCAAGGCCGTACTTTGCTGCCTTTAAGGGCCATATTCGAAGCATTAAATGCACAGGTATTGTGGAATCAGCAGACGAAGATTGTAACCGCAATTAAGGATGACACAACGATTGTCCTGAAAATCGGTTCAAACACAGCGACGATTAACAACAGTATCGTTTCATTGGATGTTCCTGCCCAAAGTGTAAATGGAAGAACGATGATTCCAGTTCGATTCGTCAGTGAAGCGCTTGGCGAAGAAGTAAATTGGAACTCTGCGGCTCAAAGTGTATATATTACGACTTTAGACCAAGTAAACCCCGTATCTTACGTCAATGCACGGGTTATTAGTCAACTGGGAGATGGGCGCGATCTGGAAGTGAGTTTTCCTAAATTGTCCAAGGAGTCAGGCATAGATCAATATCGAATCCTCGTTGTTAAATCGTCTAACGCTTCCACCTTTAATTTGGCTAGGGCTCTATCAACCAGTTATTATACGTACGTTGTACCACAAGGTCAGGATGTTACTTTATCTCTCTCTTCTCAGACGAAAGATGTTGACGGAGATCAAATTCGAGCGAATAACACCTATCTCGTGTATGTACTGTCTGTAGGCAGAGGATACAACCAAAACGCGCTTTCAAATGCTTCTCAGAGAGTAACGATTACAGCTAGTTCCCCTGTTGCTACTGTTACGAATGTAAATGCAGGTGATGTGAGTGATTATGGGGATGGTCGTGATCTGTATGTTAGCTTCACCAAGCCGCAAAATGATGGAAACATCAGTAACTACCGCATTATGGTGGTGAAGACGAAAGATGCGAATAAGTTTGATGTCGGCGCGGCGAACCGCGTCTCAGGATCTAACTACACCATTGTTAACAAAACAGGATCAACCATGGCAACTCAGCTCAGTTCGAATTCAAGAGATACCTCGGGAGATTTGATCAAGAACGGTGTATCTTACACGATCTATGTTCTTTCTGTAAGCAGCAATTCAAATTCAGCTCCGAATAAATTATCTAACGGTTCATCTCCAATCACGCTTGGCAAAAACGCAATGGAATCTCCAGCTATTAATTACGTAAATGATATAAGCGATTATAGCGACGGTCGAGATTTGTTTGTTAGCTTTGGCAGAATATCCGATGAGTCCAAAATAAGCTCTTATCGAATTTTTGTAGTGAAATCCAGTAATGCAAACAATTTTAATCTTGCAGCGGCAAATGCTTTATCCAGCAATTACTACACCACAGTAGCTAAAACAGGCTATAGCATCAGTGTCTCACTCAACTCTAACACTAGAGATGTTGACGGTTCATTCGTTACAAATGGGGTCAGCTACCGTATCTTTGTCATGGCTGTAGGTACTGGGTATTATCAAGGAAACAACGCTTTGTCCTCGTATTCTTCGGCAATTACACTCTATTACAATTACAATTATGATTATGATGTTAGCCCTGCTTACAATATTACGGCAAACGATGTAAATGATTTTGGCGATGGCCGTGACTTGGTGGTCTCATTCTACCGTCCAAATGATGAATCTAATATTAGCTATTATCGAATTATGGTTGTGAAGTCGAGCAATGCAGGCAGCTTTACTCTATCTAGCGCAAACAGCGTATCCAGCTCCAACTACACAGCCGTTCCAAAAACAGGTTATAATATCAGTCAAGTTCTAGCATCGACTGCGAGAGATGTAGATGGTTCACCGATTAAAAATGGAATCAGCTACCGTGTCTTTGTCTTATCTGTAGGCTACGGAAATTATAATGCACTGTCCTCTTATTCTCCAGCGATTACATTATCCAATAATTACAGCATTAATCCTGCCACTAATGTATCTGTAACTGACGTAAGTGACTACAATGATGGCCGTGATTTACTTGTTGCGTTTAACCGCGCAGATGACGAAACAAATATTGGCCATTATCGAATTATGGTTGTGAAATCAAGTAATGCAGGCAGCTTTAATCTCTCTAGCGCAAACAGCATATCCAGCTCCAACTACACAGCCGTTCCAAAAACAGGTTATAATATCAGTCAAGTTCTAGCATCGACTGCGAGAGATGTAAATGGTTCACCGATTAAAAATGGAATCAGCTACCGTGTCTTCGTCCTAGCTGTAGGTAACGGGAATTACTCCGGCTATAATGCACTGTCCTCCCCATCACCTGCAATAACGTTAACGAACAATTTCAACATTAATCCTGTTAACAACTTGAAAGTCAGTGACGTAAGTGATTATAATGACGGCCGAGATCTCCTCGTTACATTCAATCGGGCTGATGACGAAACGAATATTAGTCATTACCGAATCTTGGTCGTAAAATCTGCAGATGCGGATCGATTCAATCTTTCGGCAGCAAATGATGTTTCCAGTTCAAGATATACAATCGTAAGTGCAACAGGAAATAACATTAGTCAAGCGCTTGCATCTGGGGCCAAAGATGTAGATGGAGAGGCGATTAAGAATGGCGTCAGCTATCAAGTATTTGTATTGTCCGTCGGTAATGGAAATTATGCGGGCAGCAACGAATTGTCGGCTCCGTCATCAGAAATAACACTTGCAAACAACTCTGCTGCAGCTGCGGTGACGAAAGTATCGGCGAAAGTGGTTGGAAACAGTGGGAACGCCCATGATATCGAGGTTAGCTTTGACAAAGCACAAGACGAAACGAATATTGCCGAGTACAGAATTATGGTTGTGAAGTCTGCTGATTCAAATGACTTTAAATTGGCTGACGCAAATCTCGTAACTGCTGAAAACTACACCAAAGCAGCGAAAAAAGGTGAGGACATCCATCAGCAGTTACCTGACACATCCAAAGATATTAAAGGAAATTCTATTGCCAAAGGAGTACCCTATCGAATTTTTGTTCTATCTGTAGCCGATGGAAAAATCAGTGCTATTAACGCTCTCGCAGGCCCATCTGCTCAATTTACATTACCGAATTTAGCTGCAGCGCCAGTATCCGAAGTGACTGCTGTACTCGATGAAGATGGTTCAAGCTTTAAGATCAACTTTAATAAACCAGAGAATGAAGCGAGCATATCATCTTATGAGGTAATGGTTGTACCCTCTGGAGATAGCGAGAACTTCTCGCTATCTGATGCTAACAAAGTCATCTCAGATAATTACAAAACCGTTAAAAAAACTGACGAACTGCCAATTACATTAACTTCTTCTGATAAAGATATTACTGGTGCTCTAATTCGATCAGGTGTCGCATATAAGGTCTTTGTTCTCTCCATTGCAGATGGTAAAGGCGCGACCGTGAACAGCTTATCTTCCCCTTCTGAAGAAATCGAAATACCTCTTAAAAAGCAATCATTTCGAAAGAGAAGATAATAATAAGCCTTGGAGTAAACCTCCAAGGCTTATTTTATTTACGGGGAGTTCAATTATTGAACGACAAGCTCTAATCGTCCTCTAAAGAAGAGCTCAGCAGGCTCCATGCCATCTGCCGCGCCCTCTAAAATGCGGCGGACATCATCTAAAGTATCGTATAGCGATAACCACTCACCTGGTTTTTTCGTATAAGGTTCTGCGACAAAGAATGGTTGGGCCAAATAAGCTTCTAGTCGAACTCCACGCTCATAAAGTTGTACATCCGATTCAGATAATTTCTCGAGTCCTCGAGAAGTAACTAGGGAGCGCAGTTCTCGATAACGACGAAGCAGCTTTCGAGCTCTCTGCTGAATCGTCAAATGGAGTGCATCTAAATGTGCGCCTTCTAATGCCGTTGACGTTGAGGAGATCGGATTTATGGCTGGATAAATACTACGGCTGACTAGATCAGTATCAAATTGCCAAAGCGTGTCTAATGGTCCGTAAGGCGCTTCTTCATCAGCCGCCTCACCTTTAATATCAACAAGCGCAATAGTGATTGGTCTAGCTCCAGCTTCTTTTAATCGTTCACGAAGTGCAAATATTTCACCAGACAATACGACTGTACGATCTGCTGCAAGCAATATATCCTTTTCATCACGCAAACTTACAATAAGGTCCACAATTTCTGCCAACGTCTTGTAGGAATATTCTGATTGGTCAATAACGTGATTCATACCAGGCACATCCTGTTCCGGACGCCAAAGAACAGTAGCAAATCCGCGCTTTTGCATCCGATACATCAATTCAGCAAGAAGCACTAACTGTCCCATATTCGGACGTGCTACCAAACCGACCATACCGCCTCGAACTAACGGAGCTAACAAATCGAGCGCCTTAATACCTGTCTCAATCATGCTTACAACACTCCCTCTTATTATAAGTTCGTCAAGACTGCAACCTGCGAGTGAAGCAAGAGCTACAAGTGTTCTCACTTCTGCTCGGCCAACGGGGATTTTTCCCGTACATAAATTAGATACAGTTGCTGGTCTAAGTCCGGCTGCACGTGCCGCTGTCGTAAGATTAGGAACACGGCGCCGCAGTAGCGGTACATTGAGCTGTAGATCGTCAACCATATCTGCACCTCCTTTACTTCTAAAAGTAAATCATTTTACTCTCAAGCGCAATATGAAATTATGGAAATTTTTTGAATTATTCTAATGAACAACTTTAAGCCACAAGTAAAGTCCTATACATGTAATAAACAGCGTTGGTAACGTAAGTGTGATTCCCACTTTAAAGTAATATCCCCACGTTATTTTGACATCTTTGCGCGCCAAGACATGAAGCCAAATTAGCGTTGCAAGAGAACCGATTGGAGTAATTTTCGGACCAAGATCAGATCCTATGACATTCGCATATATCAATGCTTCACGCATGATGTCTTCTGTATGAGTTGACTGAATAGCCAGAGCATCGATCATGACTGTAGGTAAATTATTCATCACCGATGACAGCAATGCAGCGAGAAAGCCCATACCAATCGTGGCCGCGTAAAGCCCGTGCTGCGCGAATTGCTCGATAATATTAGCAAGCCCATCCATCATTCCAACGTTACGAAGTCCATAGACAACGACGTACATCCCGATCGAGAAAATAACGATGTTCCATGGTGCCTCCCTCACTACTTTCCTCATATGAACCGCTTCGCTCTTACGCGCAAGCCATATAAAAATAACAGCAATAGCCATAGCAATAAACGATACCGGAATATTCATGAACTCACTGCTGAAATAGGCCATGAGAAGAATGGCAAGAATAATCCATGAAATGCGGAATAACTGCTTATCCTTAATAACCGAATTAGGCTCTTTCAGCGCATTCACATCATAGATTAGTGGAATTCTATTTCTTGCGAATAAGTAGAGTACTAGAATACTTCCTCCAATAGAGAACAAATTAGGCACCAACATAACCATCGTATATTCCGCAAAACCAATTCCAAATAAATCTGACGAAACGATGTTTACTAGATTACTGATCGTAAACGGAATCGAAGATGTGTCAGCAATAAAGCCGCTGGCCATGACAAAAGGAACGATATACCGTATGTCCCACCCCAGGGCACGCATCATTGCGAGAACGGTCGGTGTCAGAATGAGTGCGGCGCCGTCATTGGCGAAAAATGCAGATACACCCGCTCCTAACAGAATGACATAGACAAACATGCGTCTCCCGCTCCCTTTTGCAAGCCGAGCCATATAAAGAGCAGACCATTCAAAAAAGCCTATTTCATCGAGTACGAGAGATATAAGAATAATGGCTATAAATGTTAGTGTTGCATTCCATACAATACCCGCAACCTCAAGTACATCCCCAAGATCAACAACTCCAAATAGCAGAGCAAGAATTGCACCGCCTGCAGCCGACCAAGCAATATTAAGTCCCTTCGGCTGCCAAATTACAAAGAATAGTGTAAGTAGAAAAATAATTGCAGCGACGTAAACCATGATTCCTCCTAAGATGTATGCGATTACGGCATTTTCTGAAACATATAACCCATAATAGCATTTACCGTTGCATATTTTCACTAACTCTTTTAATTGAAAATAAAAAGCCCGCCATTCGAATAGAATAACGGACTGATTGTTTATTATTGTGACTGTTTGACCTTACTATTTAATAATTAGCCACTCTTCTCGCCCACATATAGTTGTCTGCCCAGTGACCTTGATTCAATTCTGAAATACATACACCTTTGTCTTTGGAGTACGTATGAATCATTTGACCATCACCCATATAAATAGCGACATGCCCCACGATGTCATTGGTTTCAAACCGCCCTGGGACGGAGAAGAACAGTAAATCTCCTTTTCTTAAACTTTGACGGTCCACTTCAATCCCTTGCTCAGCCTGATCACGCGCAGTTCTCCGTAAAGACACTCCATATTTACCATACACATATTGTGTAAATGAAGAACAATCAAATGCTTTGCTCCTATCGTAGTCTTCTGCTCCAAATTCATAGGGAACACCTAAATATTGCTTGGCGGTTTCGATTAATGCATTCATATCCACTTGCTTAGCAGGTTCTTCCATCGTCAGGTTGGCACTCGTGTTCGCTTTCGTTAATTCGATGGCTCGTGACTTCAGGGAAACTGTGTTGTTATACGGATCTGCTGGATCATCTTTAAAAAATGTCTCTCCTCCCTGCACCCGAATCTGAATATGTCCATCCCTTTTATCGATTTGTTCTATCGTCATCGCCTTAGAACGGTTCGCAATTAAAGCCAGCTTATTCCCTTTAACATGCATTTGGATCTCATTCTTAAATACATCACTCACGGCTGTTACAGGCAGGTACATCTTGCCGTTAATGAGCATAGGTTTCTCTGACAGACGAATCGATCGTCCAGCCTTCCTTGCATGCAGAGAATTAGCTGTAAACGAATATACGGGATCAACTTCACCCATTTGGAAAGTATGTATATCTTCCTTCCACTTAGAATGGTAATGGAGTGCTTTAGCCAATTGATCAGCTGATACATAAGACACTGTTCCTTTTGTCATAAGGGGAATGAGAACTTCCTGAACATTCATCGATTTAGTCTGAATTTGCTCCGCTTTCGAATGTTGCTTCGTACCAAATGGATGACTTACCGAACATGCTGACGTCATAACGACCAATGAAGTTATGGCAGAAATGGTGATGAAATGTATCCTTTTGCTCATTTGCATACTACCTCCAGTTTTAGCGTATTATGCTTAGGATGAGCTATTTTGTAGGATTGTATTAATTTGTATATAGCATTAATAATTAATCTTGTTAAATATAAGATAATCAATGTATACATTTTGTTACATGGTTAGTATAATTTCTCACCATGATTCATGAAAATAGTGTAAAATACGTTATAGATATGAAAAAAATGGATTATGGGACGAGTACCTGGAGAGGGGATTGTCATGCACAATCGACTGCAACTCCTTCTAGCCGCGGGCTTTAATGATTTAAGTGAAGCGCTCCAAGAAGAGGTCTATTACGAATATTACGAGTATGTCTACGGAATTATCCTCTATATTGTAAAAGACCATGCGGCCACAGAAGATATCATTCAAGATGCATTTATTAAAATCATTCAAAACAAACCGGTTTTTGATAACGAAGTAAAGCTTAGAGCTTGGTTAAAAGTCGTCACTAAAAATACAGCGATTAATTATTTGAGAAAAAATAAAAAACACCGTAACCAATTAGATAGTGACAGTGTTTTTATTAATGTAGAACCGATGACGCAAGCGGCAGCTTCCGTAGAAAATGCTGTCGAAACGAAACTTATGGAACAGTCTATCCTAAACCATTTGTCAAATATGAAGGCAGACTATAGATCTCTAATTGAGTTTCGCTGGAAGCAAGGATTGTCGTATAAAGAAATTGCTGAGCTGCTAGACACGACTGAAGAAATTGTTAAGCAGCGTCTATTCCGAGCTCGGGAAAGTATTAAAAAAATGTTACACAGAGAGTGGGGTGTAACCGATGAAAAACGAAAAATACGATGAACTATTTGATAAGTTGTTTGATGAATCATTCGAACAAGCTTTATCAGTGTCTTACTTAACTTCTGAAGATGCTAAGAAATCATCCTGGTTGAAAGTACAGCGTCAAATTGAATCCATGAATCGTCGTAAAAATCGGTTACGCGGAATTCGGATGATTTCTGTCGTTGCTGCATCTGTGTTAATCGGAGCTGTACTATTCAGTCCACCAGTTGTAACCAAAGCTCTATCTCCTTTTTACCAAGGGGTTCAAAGTTTTGGGGATGGAATGGTCAGTGTCATTTTTGGAAATCAGAATAATGCTCTGAGTAAAGAAGATGCTAAGACTCCTCCTCCACCTGAAGCAGTAGAAGATCCGAACAAACCTTCTGCCACAATGATCAAAGAAGGTAATTCATCGTTTGAAACGGTACCGTTCAGCGAGGCTCAGAGTAAGGTTTCCTTTACATTGCCTGGGCTTTCGTATATACCAGCAAAATTTCAAATCGACCATGTTGAATTGCTCTTTGAGTCAAATAAGACACTGTCAAGTCAAGCAACTTTGTTTTATAAGTCTTCAGACGGTAACCAATTCAGAGTTATTTTTGACCAAATTGAATTAAACGAAGTTCAGACATCAAGCGGTACGAATCATACGGAAGAGATCGAATTATCGAAGGACTCTAAAGCCTATTTAACGATCGATGGTTCTAAATTCTCTTCGATTCAGTTTATGGTTAACGATATTCATGTTAAGATTTTCGGACAGTTATCTAGAGATGAACTAATTGAGATAGCTAAGAAAACCAAATAATATACAAAAAGTGCCTCATCCAACGATGGACCTGAGGCACTTTTTGTTTTTGGATATTAATTTGTTACGAGAACTGATGAAGAATAAAGCGCACTAGATTCCTTAACTGTCCCTTCTTTTGCCCAGTGGAACGTTTTGACTCGGTAATAATAGCCGCTCGTTACACTCCAAGTCCCTTCTCCGGAATATGTAGCCACATTCGTTCCTGACTTATTTATGGTACTCACATCGACCCATTGTGCTCCTGTCCATCTTTGAAGTGTAATATCAACACCGATACTATCTACGACATCGTAAGCATATGTTGTTCCCGTTAGTTTAACTTGAAGATTTCCTAAATTCGTAAACGAGTTTGATCCATCATACAAATACTGGAAACTTGAATTTAGGCTGTTCGTTTGGAACTCGATCGGCGGTGGTGATGTTAAGGCTCCGCTTTCCGCCACTGGCGCTGCCTCGGCAGATAAAGAGAAAACCATAACTAGACTCATTGCTAGAATGAACGCAGTGCTCACTTGAAACCATTTCTTCATACGTACCATGTAAATCACAACACCTTTCTATCGAATTTATATCATTACAACATATAAACGACAGAAAGGATACAAAGGTTATAGATGCTAAACAAATTTTTTTATATAGCTCCCGCTTCCCGCATATGTTGCATTTGTTCTTTCAACAATCGAATGCGAGAAATACGTTTATGATCCACTTCTTCCACGATGAAGAGATGTTCATCGAATGAGACAACCTTTCCAATTTCAGGTGGGATTTCAATACGAGAATACATCCACCCGCCGATCGTATCATAGTCATTAGAGCTGAGCTCAAGTCCAAAACGTTCATTCACAGAATCAATTAACATTAACCCGTCAATGGAGTAGACTCCTTCTTCAATTAATTCGATTCCGGGCCGATCTTCATCAAACTCATCCTGAATTTCACCAATGAGGACTTCCATAATATCTTCTAGTGTAACGAGTCCTGATGTTCCTCCATATTCATCGATGAGAACCGCAATTTGTGTTCTGCCCCTTTGCATCAGTTTAAGAAGAGCACTGATCTGTATTGAATCAGGTACAGTCATAATGGGACGAATGGATATAGAGTAATCATCTCCATTCCCCCAAAGGATCAAGTCTTTAATATGAATAAAGCCGATAATGTGGTCTTTATCTGGCTGACATATCGGGTAGCGGGTTCGCTTTCCTTCATATGCGACTCTTAAATTATGTTCTATCGCATGATGTGCATATAAACAAATCATCTCAGTACGTGGGATCATAATCTCGCGTGCTGTCTTGTCTGCAAATTCGAATATATGTTTAAAAAGCGCAAGTTCTGTACTTTCAATGAGGCCGCTATGGTTCATTTCCTTCATTAGATGTTCAATCTTTTCTTCAGCGTAATCTGAGTTTGATGCACGCGATATTCCGAACCACTTCATGAATTGGTTCAGCAATCTCGGTAAAGGGTCACTGCTCAATTTCCGCTCCTATTCACCAAGCTTCATCAGATTTTATCTTCATGGTCTGAAGATCGAAGGCGAATAGGTTCACCTCCTTCATAACAAAGGTTATATTATTCTAGCCTACACATTAATCCATCAGTGTATGACAGTATTAACCGTTGCGGACTTGCAAAAATTTAATAAGGCCCTTCCATCTCATGGATAGAAGGACCTTATTTTATGAATAGGAATGTACAGCCTCGTCATCTTTATGTTATGCATTAAGATAAAATTAACGTCTTGTAGGAGGTTGGCCAATGACTCCTGGGTATTGATAGGTGAGTGGCTCATCAAAGGTAGCATAGTCAAAGTTTACCATAAGGAGAACATAACGTCTTCCGGTTTTCGGATCACTGATAATGATGTGATCACGTCCTGCTGCTTCCACCACACCTTGAAATATTTTTGCATTCCATGAATTGTTCCCTTCATAAGTCATATAGAATGTTCCAAACTTACCTAAATTAAGTCGCAAAATATTCTCAATATAGGACTGCTCAAACCCAGCAGTAGGCATTACCGTTCCCGTAGGAGTAATTTGAGCGCCGCTTGGTGCATAAGCTCCCATTCCTGCTTGCTGCCCCATCATGCCTGCTTGCTGCCCCATCATGCCTGCTGGTTGCTGCATGCCCATTCCTGGGACATTTCCAATATTAGACATTTTAGGCATTTTAGGTGTCTGACCAATGCCTTCTCTGTAAACTTCTGGTTGGGGCTGGCCAACATGATGACCGTAGGATTGATTTGGATTACTAGGTTGGTTCATTACGTTTCATTTCCTCCTTCATTGTTATCCGTAATATACGCCAGGACAATCGTCGTAGGTTGGGCTGTAAAAACAATGCGACTTATATCGTCCTGAAAGTTGTTGATTGAACCACGTAGGCGGACAATCACCAGTGGGACGGAAAAACCATAGTGCATAAGTTGCAGGCCAATGTCGTTCACCATTAACGCATCTCCTCGCAAGTCTTATCTCTGAACTTCGAGCCCGCTGGTAGAAATATCCTTTTTGGGGAGCTTCAAATCCTCCAGGGCTTTGAAACACCATGTCGCTTACACTTCTCAGACCTACAAAATCAAGACAATTGCAACGAATGCGGTTCACACCAACATTCCCTACCATCAGCATGCCTAGATCTCCTTCTCCTTCTGCTTCGGCCCGTATTAAGCGTGCGAGTAGTTTAAGGTCTTCTGAATTCGCATTTATGACGGCCACCGGTGCTCCTCCTTACTCTCTATATTTTGACAATATAATATATGTGCGAATGCCTAATGGGTGACAGAAATCAGTTGACTGATTTAACACAAAAAATCCCACAGTCTCATTAATTAGAGTGCTGTGGGATTAGGATTCTTTGCGAAAGATATTCATGTGATTGATAACATAAAGCCGCAGTACAATGCAGCAACGGATAGCATACCACAAATGAAAGCAGTAACGCTGCTTCTGCGTTGGCGAAATAACCAGATAACTCCAGTTAGCAGCAATAAGCCCATAAGCCAAAGGAGAATACTCCCGCTATTCCATGTGAGCTGCAGTGAACGATTTGCATATGCTGCTCCATGATGGAACAATAAGTATAGCTTCGACGGATTCGTCGTTTGTAGTGTTACTGATACGTCATGTGGAGTAGGCTGTACATTCATATATCCGGTTACAATGTAAATGAGTAAAATAAATCCCCCTTCTAGCTTCGCCCAGGGGCGTGGATCGAAGTTTGCATTCTTGCCTGCTATTCGCTTGAGCAGCCATCCATTTACAAAGGCAATAACAAGCAGTGGCATGATGAGGAGATGCTTAACGAGCAGCGCTTGTCCGTACGACAGCATCCATGAATTGAAATACTCAGGATCAACAGCGAGCATCAAGTAAATACCTGATCCCAAAATAATAAACATCATGAGCATCGCCAGAGGCTGAAACCATCTTAGAAATGAATTCCACTTTGAATACTCCTTCGAAAACCATCCTGTAATGAGCAAAACTCCTGCCCAAATTCCCATTGCTCCAAAATGCAGGGCAAAAGTAAATGCGCCAACAGCTCCTTTAATAGAAGCAGCATGATTAAAGACTGCCAGCGATGCAACAATACCTACTAAGAACAGAACAGTGGCTGCCTGGAACAAACGTCTGGAAGATAGCGACCGATCACGAAGAATGAGTGCTGAACCCAAGCTAAGCGCTGCGGTCCACAAATACGCCTTGCCTTCTCTGAAAGAGAACATGACACTGTTAAATGACGCCCAGAACCCAATGTCTTCACGAAAAAACAAAATGATGCGCAGCACCGGCAAGAAAGAAAAAATAACAACACCAACAGCCGAAATGAACCCAACCCCTCTCGGAATGCTTAGAGTTGGTTTATAAGCGTTCGGAATCATATTTAATATGGCAATTCCAGTAAGAAGTGCAAAGCACAAGTATAGAAATGGTTCGCCAAGCCAGTAATACATCGTTATTTTCTTCTCTTTCTAGCTATGTAATAGTACATACCAACAATGACAATGAGAAGCGAGGCAAGCAATACGACATCGGGTACACTGCTCATGTTCGATTTCACTGGATCATTGGCTGCATGGTCCACATCTGTCGAATTTATTCCTTGATCGCTAGATGAATGTGTCTGATCTCCATTAGAGGCAGTTTCAGGAACATTTACGAGGAAAGAATACTTACCTTCAACAGGATGACTGTCTCCGCCAACAATTTTCCATGTAACCGTGTATTTATTATTTAGAAGCGGGTGATCAAGAGACCCGCTAAGTTTCGAACCCGTCACACTTACTTTTACCGGTACCTTCTCTCCTTGTACATTTGTCACCTTTATGGTACTTAAAGGCTCAATATCTTCATTAAATTGAAGTGTGATGCTGCTAAGTGACTCTGTAACTGTAGAACCGGCTTCTGGATCTGAAGACATAAGCCTCGAGTGAGCAGAAGTCATCTGCGGAAACAACAGAATCATTAAGAGCATTGGAATAAGTAAAGAACGCACGAAACGCATGAGTATACCTCCAAATGTTATCTATTCCTCGTAGATCATTTTTCTCGTCATACCGCCGTCTACCACCAAGTTAATTCCCGTGACAAAGGTATTGCTCGGATCGGTCAAATACAGACAAGCTCTAGCCACATCCATGGGCTCTCCAACCCGGCCAGCAGGATGTTGTTTGTGGTCCTCTTCGCGAAGTGCCCCGTAATCACCTGTCTCAATCCAGCCAGGACTGATGCAGTTGACGCGGATTCCATATTCACCAAGAGATATCGCCATGGCATGGGTTAGTGCAACGATCGCCCCTTTGGAGGCTGCATACGCCTCTGCATTCGGTTCAGACATGAGCGCACGAGTTGATGACATGTTCACTACCGATCCACCATTTTTATTACTTCGCATATGTAATGCAGCTTCTCTCGTGCATAGAAATGTGCTGCGAACATTCGTATTGAGCACGTGATCCCATTCTTCTAATTTAAGGTCGAATAGTGACTTAAACGGGGAAATTCCAGCGTTATTAATGAGAATGTCAATTGTACCGAACTGTTCTACAGTTCTGTTCATCAATCTCTGAATTTGCTCTTCACTCCGTACATCACAGGGGATAAACATAGCTTGTCCGCCTTCACTTGTAATTTGTTTAACGACGGATTGCGCCATTTCCTCTTGTATATCTGCTAATATGACATTCGCTCCTTTAGAAGCATACGCTTTGGCAACACCTTGTCCAATCCCTTGTGCCGCCCCTGTGACGATAACAACTTTAGACTCAAAAGCCATTAAGTCTTCCCTCCTTATATAACAAATTTGCCCTATTTAAAATAATTTACAACATGAATGGTTGGATGTCATCTAAGGCAGTTCTGTATCCAAACTAACATAACAATTTGATCTGTGCATGTCTTATATGTGTGAATTTATTGACAAAAAAGACTGCCAAAAGGCAGTCTCTTATTACGGATTGCCGCGTCTATATCCGGTGTGATCTTCTGGATGCGCATATGCCTTCATCGTACGCTGAAATCCTAAATAGCGGGTTCCTTGGAAGGTAAGCTTACCTTCATCTCCTTCGGCACACTGCCCGAACTCTGCCCCGCTTATGCCGAATTCCATACGGTCTCCGCTCTCGACTTCAAAAGTGACATAGTACCGGGTTTGTGATCTGCTGACCGTATGATCTTGATCATGATGATGGCTGACATCCATACGTTTGCTGACAATGACGGATTGCACGGTCAGTAATGGCTGTCTATTATTATTGCTCCATTGATAAATTCCTTTTCCAGCTGAAATTATAATAATTGCCAAAATGACGACAAAGAAGAATGGGATTACATTACCGAAAAAATCAAACATCCAAATGGATTCCAGCCCCATGATATCACCCTTTCCGCTACCGTATTCGCATTTTATGTATATGCATGGACTCTCCGGAAATTGTTAGGTTAACGGGTTATTTTATATGAACGCATTATTCCGCTAGTTGCAAATAAACATATAAACACGAAGAAGCAGATTGAAGCAAATAGTGAAATGGAAATGAATGAGTTCATATTCGTATACAGAATACCTGCTAACGCTGCTCCAAATGTCGTCCCTGAATACATTAATGCGTTTGCCAAAGCCGCAATCGTTCCTCTCGAAGTGTCAGATAACGTTTGAAGTAAACTCATCATTAAAGGAAATAACGTACCCCAAATGATGAAGATTGCCATTAAATCCGCTTTTATGTATGCTGTTGAAGGCACATAAGGAAGTGCTATGTACAAAAGGATTGATAGACAAATCCCGATATACATTGTTCTCTTCTTACCCAAATAATGTACGATCGTACTGCCCCCTAAGCTTCCCACCGTGTTGCCAAGTCCTAAAAATAACATCACATTTCCTATTTGAGAAATGGTGAGATGATGCTGATCCGAAAGCCATGTCCCTAGAAAGGAAAATGCGCCGAAATTGCCTAGCTGAAATATGAAATACCCCAGAAAAGCAAGCCTTGACATGTTACGATTCAGTAAACGTGAGTATTGCTTTAATAAAGTAAACGATTGGGTGGTTTGCCGATTAGGAACAATATCCGGGAACAACAAGAAAATGATAATTGAGAGTATTATAGACACTGAACCAATGCAGAAGAAAGGTACCGACCAATGAATAGATGCTAGATAACTGCCAATCGGAAGCCCCAGCATTTGAGAAATAGAGAGCCCTGCAGTTGCAATGCCCATCCCTCTCAGAATCTTTTCTTTAGGAACGAGAATTGGAATAGAGGCCCACACTTGAGGAGTGACAAAAGCCGCACTTACACCTGCTGCAAACCTAAACACATTCATGTTCCAGAAGCTGTGTACAGTACCGCATAGCATGGTAGACACTGAAAAAGCGAGCATTCCCCACAACATGACTTTTTTTCGATTCAGAAGATCAGATAATGGGCCAGCAATGAGTGCGAATAGAGCATATCCAACAGCATATGAGCTGACCATCCATCCTGAAATACCGGTATCCACATGGAATTGCTTTTGAAGAAGAGGTAATAAAGGTGACAATATAAAGGAATCAGTTCCAATGACAAACATGATGAAGAAGAACAACAAGAATATTTTTTTCATAAACGTCTCTCCTTAAGTTCATTAGTTCAATAACTATTTAACTACTGTTTAAAAAGAAACCTGGATTACAGCGTATCTAGAAATCCAGGAATATACTTATCGAAAGTTTCAGTATTTAATTGGATATATTTCGTCTGTGCATCTTTTCTAAGCGTAGTCAGACCCGCTTCTCGAAGTGTTCGGAAATGATAAGATGCATTCGACTTTGAAACTTCGCATTGTTCACCTACCTCTCCGCAGCTCATTTCTTTTTTGTTCTGGTAAAGCGTTCGAACGATTTGTAATCGTGTTGGATCTGCTAAAGCTTTAAAAATAGCTACTCTTTGTTCGTCTATAGACATTTGTTCAATGATCATAGAACTATTGTACTCTATATCCAAAATTAGTCAACTCAAAGTACTTTCCAGCTAAATCCTCCATCGCGGGTTTGCAGCAGAAGTGACCGCTTTTTCTCTGCATTTTCGATGAGCAGCCAGCCGACATTTGAAGAGATAAATTGTAGTTTAACAATTGACGGATAATCTGCTATTCGATCCTTTAATATCCTGCTTTCTGGCAGAATAGTCCATATCAATCCTTGGTTCACCGTATGGTAGACCGCTCCTTGCTCTATGTACCATCCTTCCATTTCATTCAAAAAGGTCGGCGGTACCTCCTCATTAACTCCACTTTGCCAACCGAGGGAGATGTTAGCGTTGTTCCAATGCACTCCACTGTCAGAAGTTACGAAATTAATAAATTTCGTCTCATCGCCGCGTTTACAGCCAACCGTGATCAACCCCTTTACGCCTTCGCTATCCCAAAGCTGAGGACTTCTCACTTGGAGGGCGTCACATGTCTGGAGTGAAGGTTCACTTTCAAAGGAAGATATACTTGTCCACGTCCTGCCTCCATCCTCCGTCTTGTACAATCTAGGCGATCTCATTTCCATAGTCAGTGCAAAGCCGCGAACGTTGTTCGTAAATGTCATTCCTACCAAATAACCGGTTTGAGGTATAGCGTATAAGGTCGGGGCCTCTGCTTTAAAATACCCCGTGTTCTGCATCGTCTTTTTCCATATAGAGCCTCCATCATTCGTACGAAGCAGTGCTTTCTCTTGTCTTCCCATTGCAGAATCTGCAGAGGTCATAACCCAGCCGCGTTTGAGACTTACAAAGTCGATTGCGATTACATTCGTTGAATTCGGTAAAGAAGTAATTTTCCAGTGCAGACCTCCATCGGTAGTATGAAGGACCACGCTTTCGCTCGTTCCAAGAGCATTTCGAATAATCCAGCCATTTTGCCGATCGAGGAAAAATAGCGTTTTGCCGTATTCCGGTACTGAAGGGAATTGAACTGACGCTGCAGGTGAAATATCTGTCCACTCTTTTCCATCATCCTCAGTCACATATAAACGAAGCGCATTGCGTGTAACTCCCCATGCTAGACCTGAATGATCGCTAAACAGATGAAAATCTGTAAGCTTTGTTTGGATTTGATATTTCGACTGCTGCTCGTTCTGTTTGCTAGGCTCTGGAGTAACTACCGTTAACGTCTGACCTTCATCTAATGCCTCATCCTCTTGCCTAACAAGAGGAGCATCTGTCTTATTCGAGCTGCAAGCTGATAACAATACTAGAACGATTAACATGGCTCCTAGTAATTTAAACCACCATTTCATAGACACGTCTCCTCTCAGACCGCTCATGAAACGTCAATACTTCCGACTGCCTTGACCGCTCATGAACAGCCGATCCTTATAACCTGCATACGTGCCTCTCCTCCATAGCCATTCCATCGGACCGTATGTGAAGCGAGATAGCCACCAGTATTCAAATCGCTTTTAACCGTTTATGTTTCAAAAATGACTTCGCCTGTTTTGGACAGGTCATATCCTTTAACGGAACTGAGTTCTTTTTGAAACGAATCAGATTTTAAAATGCGCTTGATCCCTTGGATAATATCCTCGTTCTGAGGTGTTTTTAATAGGACCAAATCATACCTCTCCTGAATGAGCGGAACGAAGTGGACCCCAACAATGTTAGCTGCCTTCTCAATCCCAACGCCAACATCCACTTCCTTAAGCGACACCTTTCCTGCAACACCTAAATGATTGCTCTCTTCCTGATCGTAACCAGCAATATTGTGAGGCGAAATACCATGAATCCGAAGCTTCTCGTCTAAGAGTACACGCGCTCCTGAGCCCTTCTCCCGATTCACGATTCGAATGCCTGGTTTTGTCAAATCAGACCAATTTAATAATTGTTTTGGATTGCCTTTGGCTACGTAGAATCCAGCCTTGCGATATGCTAGATTTATAACGATATAAGAAAATCCTACTAACAATTTTCTAATGTACGGAACATTGTATTCCCCGCTGTCACTGTCCCACAGATGTGTACTAACGATGTCCGATTCACCTCGGTACATGGAAATTAAACTGTTTAAACTCCCCACGTAAGAGCGCAGCGGCCGAATGTCATTCATTTGCGATTCCATATATTTGGCTAATATATCAAGACTCATATCTTGCCCAGTAATAACTAATGAACGTTGTGCGCTTGCTGGGGCACTATGAGAAGCATTGATTTCCGATGCTATCTCTTTTACTGAGCCTGAGCTTTTTTTCTTCTGTTTATAGGCTTCCAAATCAGATGCATCCACACGCATTTGCTTACCAACCCGATATGCCGGGATTTCTCCCTTCTTTATCAGGTCATAAACCGTTAATTTTGATATTTTAAGGAGCTTTGCGATCTCTTCTGTTGTATACGATATATCTTGACTCATAGAAAGCCTCCAATGGATTCAGCTTGAAAACGATCCTTATTCTTCTAATTATTATTATCTTATGCTCTAAGAACAATAGATTCAATCTATTATTTACAACATAGGAATTTGTTGCATTCAGACAACATATAATTTATAACTAAACATAACTAGATATAACTAAATATATAGGAGGGAATGCAGTTGCTAAAAAGAACTATGTTTCGTCTAGTCTCTCTAACTTTACTAAGCACGTTATTCGTGTTACCCGCCGGCTGCGGAATTCATAGAGACACGACAGCAGCTGAGAAGACCGAACTTATCGTTTCCGCTGCGGCAAGCTTAACAAACAGCTTGAAAGAAATAGAAAGCATTTACGAGTCAGAACATCCAGATATAGACTTAAAGTTTAACTTTGGGGCCTCAGGAGCTTTGAGCCAGCAAATCGAGCAAGGAGCGCCCGCGGATTTATTCATATCGGCGGACACGAAGAATATGAACACTTTAGTAGATCATCATTTGGTTGATAAGAATCAACAGTCGGTACTGCTAAGCAACAAGCTTGTGGTCATTGTATCCTCGGATAACAAAACATCAATTCAAAAGGCGGAAGACCTTTCGAAACCGGACTTTAAATACATAGCGATTGGTGATCCGAGCACTGTTCCAGCAGGAGCATATACGAAGGATGCACTGATTCATGCTGGTCTTTGGGATTCACTGCAACCAAAAACAGTGCCTGGCAAAGATGTTCGACAAGTGCTCACCTACGTGGAATCTGGTAATGCCGATGCCGGATTTGTATACCGAACCGATGCAATGTCGTCTAAGAAAGTGAAAGTAGCCTTCTCTGTAGATCCCAATAGCTACTCTCCTATTCAATACCCTGCTGGAATAATAACGTCGACTACACATCTATCAGAAGCGCAAAAGCTTTATGATTTTCTTCAGGGGAAAAAAGCGCAAGATATTTTCATGAAATATGGATTTATTGCATCTAAGTAATTTAATAAAAACGATCGATTGGGAGTCGTTTTTAACCCCTGTCTGGCTATCATTAAAGGTTAGTCTCATCGCCAGCATTATTGTCTTATTACTTGGAATTTCCGCAGCATGGTGGATGACGAACAAACGTTTTTTCGGCAAAACATTTGTTGAAACCACTTTTATGCTGCCTCTTGTCCTTCCACCGACCGTAGTCGGATTTATTCTGCTAATGCTGCTTGGGCGAAGAAGCTGGATTGGACAGAGTCTGGAATGGTTGTATGGAAGAACGGTTATTTTCTCTTGGGGAGCTGCGGTAATCGCCGCCGTTGTAGTTTCTTTCCCGCTAGTTTATCAAACCCTAAAGGTTGGATTCTCATCTGTCCAGCAAGATTATGTTGATGCAGCACGGTCAAGCGGAGCTAGTGAATGGCAGGTTTTACGGTTCATCACATTACCGCTGTCTGCGAGGTCATTGATGACGGCGTATCTGTTAGGATTCGCCCGGGCTCTCGGTGAATTTGGAGCAACATTGATGATCGCTGGCAACATCCCCGGCAAGACGCAAACGATTCCAACCGCGATCTATGTAGCTGCCCAATCGGACCATATGGGGCTCGCTTGGCTGTGGACTTTAGGAGTGGTCATCATATCTTTTATCCTCATGTTAGTCGTACGAAAAAAAGGCGAAGAACAACATTAAATAGGTAGTATAAAAAATGCAGACCGATAAGGTCCGCATTTTTTCTATCTCTTTGTATGTTCATTTAGTACACTGTGACGATATCCATAACTAAAGTAAATAACTAAACCTGCAAGCAGCCATAAAACAAAACAAAACCATGTAAACTGTGGTAACTGAAGCATAAGATAGAAGCAGATCAGTGCGCTTAGAATTGGCAACCACGGAACAAGTGGAACTTTGAAGCCCCGTTTTAAATCCGGATTCGTTCTGCGAAGAATAATGATACCTAAAGATACAGTTGTGAAAGCAAATAGTGTTCCAATGTTTGTCATCTCAGCTAACCTGTTTAGCGGAACAACTCCTGCGAACAGAGCAATTATTATGCCAGTAATCCAGCTGCTTATCACTGGCGCGTGTGTTCTAGGACTAACTTTAGATAGTCCTCTCGGAAGAAGCCCGTCCCTGGAAATTGCAAAAATCAATCGTGTCTGACCATACATCATGACGAGAAGAACCGTTGTAATCCCCGCGATTGCCCCTAATGAAATAAAACCGGCGATAGAGTCCTTATGTATGAACTGAAGCGCAAATGCAACGGGATCTTTAACATCTAATTGTGCGTATGGCACAATCCCTGTCAAAATTAGAGATACCGCCATATAAAGCATCGTACAAATGGTGAGCGATGCGATAATGCCAATCGGTACATCGCGCTGCGGACGTTTTACTTCTTCTGCAGCCGTTGATACGGCATCAAACCCTATGTATGCAAAAAATACAGTTGCTGCTCCTGTAACTACACCTGAGTATCCAAACGGCAGAAATGGCGTCCAGTTGTTAGGTTTCACATACCATGCGCCAACAACAATGAATAGTAAAACAACAACTAACTTAATAACGACCATTACTGTGTTGAATCTTGCTGTCTTCTTAACTCCCGATGTGAGGAGCAGCGTAATGAGCAGAACGATGATGACAGCAGGCAGGTCAATCCAAGTTCCCGCAGCTTGGTTATATGCGCTTGTTAAATATTTAGGCAGATGTATATTAAATCCGCTTAATAATCCTTGGAAATAGCCAGACCAGCCACTCGCAACGGCAGAAGCCGCAAGCCCGTACTCCAAAATTAAATCCCATCCAAGAATCCAAGCCAATAGCTCTCCGAAAGCCGTGTAACTATACGCATAAGCACTGCCTGCAGCGGGTACAGAAGATGCGAATTCTGAATAGCATAACGCAGCGAATACGCATGCAATGGCCGCGATCACAAAGGACAGAACGAGCCCAGGACCTGCATGCTTGGCGGCTGCAACACCTGTTAACACGAAAATCCCTGTACCTACGATCGCCCCGACACCAAGCGTTGTAAGATCGAATGCACTAAGTGTTTTCGTTAAATGTTCCCCAGCTGCTGTATCTGAAGAGTTGGTGCCGACAATCGGCTTTTTACGAAATAGATTCATGCTGTTCTCTCCTTTAAGAATGTGAATTTAACACTTCAACGCATATCAGCTTCAAAGTCTTAATTATATATTATCTAACATATGGGTACCTCGTGTCATTCAACAAATAATGGAAGTTAAAATTAGTAAACATAAAATAAGTTATGTAAACCTATGTAAAAATAATTGAGCGGTATCCTATTAAGGACTACCGACCAATTGTGAAATGAGTATATACATCTTTCTATGGTTGCTTAGTTAACAAGAGCTTAACAGCCAACGCTATAAAGATGATCGACGCTGCAATGTTTGTATATTCCGAGAACCTGGGTCTTTTTATAATGGCTTGTCCGAATGTCCCCGCAAAATAAGCAAGCGTACTAAATATGATCGCTGTTAGAATGATAAAAATAACCCCTAGAATGATCATTTGTAACGGTACAAGACCATACTTGGTATTCACAAACTGAGGTAAGAACGTCAGAAAGAAAATGGCTACTTTCGGATTTAAAATGTTCATCATAAAGCCCCGCATGAGCAGACCTTTATGATTCGCTTCCACTTTAGAGTCTGTTGAAATTGGCTCTTTCCGATGTTTAATGGATTTGTAGGCAATATAGAATAGATAAAGTGCTCCAGCTATTTTGAACCCATTAAATACGATCGCTGACGTCTGGAAAATGATCGATAATCCAAGGGCAGCAGCAAGGGTATGTATGATATTGCCAAAACTTAAGCCTAGAGCGGTGTATACACCTGCCTTCTTGCCGTTTGATATTCCTTGGGTTATTGCAAAAATGAGATCCGGTCCAGGCACTACAATAAGTAGAATCGCTGCGCCAATAAATAATAGCAATGAAGATATGCTGAACATGTATGCAGTCCTCTCTCGATAACAACATTTATCTATCAAACTACATCGTTACCCGTTAATAGTCAATACCAATAAATATGATGTGACATGAAAAAAAGAGGCTATTCCACAGGAGAACGGCCCCTTCAAGCTTTTCGTTAATTTTTCACCCATGCTGTCTTTAAATTCATCTCTTGAATACATTCTGAGTTGTCATATAAGTCATTGTCTATTACAGGTGATACCGGATAAGCATGCATCCAAGCATCAGGATAAGGACGAAGCAACGAACGTAGTATTCGCATATCAGTGATGTCATGATCAAGCCAAATATTCATCTCTTCAGGAGATAAAAAGGCGGGCATTCGTGTGCCAAACTCCCTAATGAGCGTATTCGTGTCCGTCATGACGAGAGAACAAGTGCGAATCGGTTCACCGCGAGCATCTCTCCAAATTTCATATAAGCCAGCGATACCAAATAGACTTTGATTGCTGGTGATCACCCTCATCGGGTAAGTCCTCTTCCCTACCTTACGCCAATAATACAACCCGTTGCACGGAATAACGCATCGCTGACGCCCAATCATATGATGGTAGGCTGGATTGACATGAACGCGATCGAGTTCAGCATTGACCGCATCTTTACCCCAATAAGGAACGAGCCCCCACCGAAAATCATCTAATAGCCGCTCCCCGTTCTGCATAACGATAACCGGCATATTCTGGGTCGGGCTGATGTTATACCGCAGTTTATAATGAAACATCACTTGATCAATTTGAAAATAATCCGTTACCTCTCTCAAATCAGCTGCTAACGACATTCGTCTGCACATGGATTATGCCCCCTTGTTCACCGTATTGTCTGCTAAAGGAGGAAAATTATGCATTAATTAATGCGATTTTAGCAATGTAGTCGGCAGCCGTGTATTCACTTCATCATTTTTGTTATTTATAAGCAATCTGATACTGTTTCGGAGCTGCTTCATTTCCTTGATTGGAGAGTGCATCAAGCGCATGAACCGCCCAATACGGATCCTTCAGCATACCGCGCGCTACGGCAACGAGGTCAGCATCACCGCTTGCCAGAACGAACCCGGCTAATACAGGATCATCTAACATTCCGACCGCGATAATGGGAATGTCAAATGTCTGTTTGAATGCTCGTGCCATCGGAACTTGATAACCGGGATAATTGCCCGGTTTTCTTTGCCCTGGAGGGCCTTCGCCGCCAGTAGATACATGGAATATATCGACTCCAGCCTCTTTGTACTTTTTACTGATTTCGATGCTATGTTCCAGGTCGTATCCATCATCGATATATTCTACGGCTGAAATTCGCATCATTAAAGGCATATCTGCAGGAATGACACTCTTCATCGCTTGAATGACTTCAACTCCAAATTTAGATAAATCCTGTCCATATTCATCCTTCCGATTATTTATCGCAGGAGAATGAAATTGATGGATGAGATAACCATGAGCACCGTGAATTTCGATCGTGTCTACACCAGCTTGTACAGCTCTTCTGGCCGCATCTTGGAATTTGATAACCATCGCCTTCACTTCATCGGTTGTAAGCGGTCTTGGTACTTTATATCGGCTTGGCTTCGCTCCGACATCGTGTACTCCGCCCACTGGAATATCTGAAGGGCCTACAGGAACTTTTGCATCCTGTGCTTTTCGGCCAGCATGGGCAATTTGAATCCCAATTTTCGCACCATACTTCTTCACTTCAGATATAATTCTCGCAAAGGCTGGAATATGATCGTCAGACCATAATCCCAAATCATTGTCAGTAATACGTCCGTCAGGTTCAACATCTGTCATTTCCATAATAATAAGACCTGTTCCACCAACCGCTCTGGATACATAGTGAACATAGTGCCATTCGTTAGGTTTTCCGTCTTTATTCATAACAGAATATTGACACATTGGCGGCATGACAATTCTGTTTTTTAACTCCAAGCTTTTTAGTTTAAAGGGACTAGATAAATCGACCATACCGTTTCTCCTTGTAATGTCTATATAGAGATTCTGTAAATCCCCATAGATAGCGTTTGGTAAACGGTATTATTTTATTCACGAATGAACTACTCCTCTTGGTCATCATTCACTTTATGAATGAGTCGCTCTGCAACCACTTGAAAGCTTTCAGGCTGAAGCAGCTCCACAGGCGAGTAACTTTTATCGAATGTAAATGCATCTCCTTCGATAATAACCGCGTAACGGCCATGAAGCTTCGTAATATGGATTTTATCACCGTAATCTGCGAGAAATCCTCTCACATACGTGTCTCCAAGCTTGAATTTGATCTCAATTTCCGGCTTAATTTCGACAATGCGGCTTGCCGCTTCGGCCACTTGCACCGGCTCCCATTTCTCTTGGATATCCCGTTTATCACTCGCAGCCCATAGCTCAATTTCTCGTTCTTCCTGCTGCCGTTCTTCATGGGATGCATCAGGCCATTTCTCTTCCACATACGTCTGTACAAATTCCATCACATGTTCGTTCACGATTTCAGGAATAGACTGCTCGTACGTAACAAACTTAAGGAAATCTTCAAAATACCGAGCATGTGAAGATTGATGTATTTTCAATTCCCATTCCTCTAACATCCCTTCCTCTGGCATGTAAGGGTATTGAATGGACTTCATATTTCTGGCGCTGATCGCCATTTCCACTTCACTAACTAAGCTCTTTTCGTCGGAAATACGGGCAATTTTTTGTTCGAAATCACATTTCATGACGAAAATAATCGGGTCGTCTTGATGCGTCATGAGCTGCGTTTGTGCGATAATCAATGCCCCGCCTCTCACACTGCTCGTATCGAGATAACTGCGCACTAAATCGTCACACGCATTTTTAAATGATTCTTTATCATCAGAGGCGCGGAGCCGAGTAAATAAGTTAAAGTTAGGATTGCTCGATAATTCATGACCAGGTTCTACAATAAATCTGCCGATCTTCGTTGGAGCTTGTTCCGAATTCGGGTTTTTCTCCACTTTGCGCTTACTGATCCGAGTAAACTCACCATCTAGAAACTTCTTAATTTCACTATCGACATACTCATATCCGTCAAGCGTTTGGTAATGCTTATATGATTTGGACCCTTGCCCATCCTTACCTTCTACTTGGATCACAAAGAATGATAAATACTTAACCTGAAAATCCATGATGTCTCTCCTCTTAGTTTACATAATATTTATTACGTTACTCATGCGAATTCGTTCATGATCAAATAGGTACGACCACTTGCAGTTTTGCGATCGCTTCTTCTTTCTCTCTGCTTGTGACGTGCGTATAGACAGTTGTTGTCTGGATTGACGAGTGTCCAAGGAGTTCTTGAACGGTACGTAAATCAGCTCCTTTACGCAGCAGCATCGTTGCGAAAGAATGCCGCAGCTTATGACTAGAATATGGTATCCGCTGCTGTACAGGGACATCTTCTTGAAAGCGATCGAACGTCTCCGCAGCAATTTGCTGGATGCACCGAATGGACAGTCTGCGCCCTTTTTGCGAAATGAACAACGCCTCTTCTTTTTTTCGCCACGGATCAAGTCTTTCATTTATAGCTTGCAGCAGCACTTCATTGACGGGTTCAGGTATCGGAAGCGTCCGCCATTTACGTCCTTTTCCGTATACATTAAGGGTGCGCCGCTCTGGATTAAAGTCTGATAAATTAAGCACATGAACTTCTCCCACCCGAAGCCCCATATAAGCCATAAGCAGGAAGACTGCTAGATTGCGTGTGCGATATTTACCTTGTACGGATTGCAAGAATCGCGGAATTTCTCTCTCATCTAAATAAATCGGAGCACGATTCTTCTCCGTTTTAGATTTCTTCACACCTGAAGCCGGATTATGATCGGCAAGTTCGAGTTCAATTAACGCTTTGAAGAAGCTCGTAATCGCTGCATGCTTTCTGTTCCGCGTAGCGTCACTCACTCCATTTTCTCGTATCGAAGATAAAAATGAGAGTACGTGAATCTTCTTCACTTGTTCCAAACTTTTACCTTTTAAGGAAGACAAAAATTGGTGGACATCTCCTAAATACGATTTCTGGGTATGTATTGTAAATCCAGCATCCTTCATCCAAATCTCGAATGCTTCTAACTCTTCCTCATATTGTTCATTAATCATATCATTCATGTCTTGCTCCATCTCCTATGTATGTCATTGGTAATCATCTAGTAAAATAGGAATATATGGCTTTAATTTTGTTGGAATAGTGCTCATTTGCTGAAAAGAAAATCAATTTAAATTAAAACAGCGTATAATTTATGTTATGCGCTGTTTTTTTAGGCCTTTTTATTGTACCATGTCTGGTTCGTATATTCTATGATTTGCAATTTAATATATTAGGTTACATCAATTCGGGAGATTTTTAGAGATTAGATACATAACATGGTTTACATAATTAATGTTATGTTGACTATGGTCGTTTCTCTCTTAAAAGTAAGTTTCTATTATATAAACAAAATAATTCATTGCTAATTATTACTTAATAGCAGTGATAAAGTGTTTCCTGTATTAGAATCTGAAAGGCTGATATTAAGAGAAATTACAGAAGTCGACGCTGAAGAATATTCGCTTGTTTTTCTAGCCATGTATTAACCAAAATAGGTTTTCAAAAGGAAGGAGTTTTAAGAGATTTCCCCTTGCTTCTTATTAAGTAGAATTGTGACGATGCCTGTTTTCATATATACGAAAAATAAATGAAAAAAATCATTATTGCTCCGATAAAGGTTGACTTTGTAATTTCAAAAACTGCGATTTTAATCGCATTTTGACTCGAATCTTCTATTCAGTTCATTTTCTTACTTAGTTTGACATCTAAACTCTAACAATAATTGATTAGTTTCAGACTATGGTCATTGATTTTCTAGACTCATCCTAATATTTATAAATATTGGTAAAATATCAAGATGATTTAGGTTAATATTTTTAGTATTTTACTTTCACATGGGAAAGGGGGCTAGAAGTCTAAAGTTCTCGTGTAGACGTCTCAGTTGTTGTATTAATAATGATGTTAAAAGGAGGATGCCTGTTTGAAAAATCAGACACGAATCATACGTCGCTATTTTAGTTTTTTACTCAGTGTAATTCTAACACTTGGGATTATTTCACCTAATTTGGCCAATGCCGATCCTTCCTCTTCAGACACTGCCCAAATCAAAGTAACTTCTAAACTGACTCCTCCTCATGATGCAAAATTGAAGCTTGATACGCTCCAAATTCCACAGAAGCCGCAAAACTTCGTAGAATCTACCAACAACGATCAACCCATTACCGTAATTGTAGAACTAGCAAGTGATCCGCTGAAGGTGTTTGAAGCCAAATCGCTTTCAAGTAAAAGCTCAAGTATAACCAGCCATAGTAATACTCTTCGCTTAGAACACTCTACTTTCCAATCTGCTGCATACAACAAACTAGGAGCAACATTTAAACGGGAGTACTCCAAAGTTTTCAATGGATATTCTGTAACATTGCCTGCAAATCAGGTAGATCAATTGCTAACCCTTCCTGGTGTTAAGGCGGTTTATCCAAATGTTGAGTATCACACTCTTCCCGTTGATGATTCAACCGCATTTAAGCCTTACATGGATGAAAGTGCGCCTTTTATTGGTGCCAATAAAATGTGGGATTTAGGTTACAAGGGAGAAGGAATTAAAGTAGGTGTCATTGATACAGGTGTCGATTATAACCACCCTAGTTTAAAGGGAGCTTACAAAGGAGGATATGACTTTGTAGATAATGATACCGATCCGATGGAAACATTACCTGATCCTACAAAACCGATCAAAGACGGTACAACTTATGAGACCACTCATGGAACACATGTCTCAGGAACAATCGTTGGTCAAGGAGATCCCGATCATCCTAATGACGGTAAAGGTTGGGTTAGAGGTATTGCTCCAGCCGCAGATTTGTATGTGTATAGAGTACTGGGACCATACGGCAGCGGTACAAGCGAAGATGTTATTGCTGGGATAGAAAAAGCGGTCTCAGACGGCCTTGATGTCATTAATTTATCTCTTGGCTCAGACTTGAACAATCAATATACCGCAGACTCAATCGCAGCAGACAACGCTTCTCTAGCCGGTGTAACCGTTGTATTGGCGAATGGTAATGCTGGACCAGCTGCTAAAACGGTTGGCAGTCCAGGTGCCGCGCAGCTTGCCATTTCTGTCGGCGCGTCTACCCCTCCGCTTCATACACCGATTTTCAAAAAAGAAAACATGGGTACCATCTATGCTCAAATAGCTACGTACTCCCCAACGTTAGGGGAAACTGACCAAGATCTTGATCTTGTATATGCATATTTGGGCCAAAAAGATGATTACAAAGGATTAGATGTCAAAGATAAGACCGTTCTCGTCTCACGCGGTTCTATTTCATTCGGTGAAAAAGCTAAGAATGCAACAGATGCAGGAGCTAAAGCGCTAATTATTTACAACAACGTGCCAGGAGAAATTGCAGCAACACTGGGTGCTCCAGGGAATTATGTTCCGACATATACCATTACACAGGCAGATGGTCTCGCTCTTAAAGATGCAATTGAAAAAGAAGATACTTCCCTCACTTTCTCTATTATTCAAGAGCAAGATCGGCTTGCGGATTTTAGTTCAAGAGGTCCAGCATTGCCCAATTTCACGATTAAGCCTGACATAACAGCCCCAGGTGTAGCCATCCGCTCTTCTATTCCTTCTTATGATGGCAATTACGATAATGCGTATGAGGATTCCCAAGGAACAAGTATGGCAGCCCCGCACATTACAGGTGCAGTCGCACTCATGCTTGAAGAGACGAAACATGAAGGTCTGAAATTGAATCCGGATCAACTTAAATCACTGTTAACAAATAACGCTGTACCGATTAAAAATCGTCAAGACCAATTTTACACTGTAAACGAGCAAGGCTCAGGACGTGTTGACTTATTAAACAGTTCTGAAGCAAAAGCCATTGTTAAAGTTAGAGAACAGCTTCCTAGTCAAATTAATGATAGAACAAATGACGAATACTACACGGGAAGCATATCTTTCGGTCAACAATTCGCCGGTAACACGGTAAGTAAACAATTAACGATTGATAACATTAGTAACACGGCTCAAATTTATAATGTTAACGTTGCCTGGTACACCAACAATGGATTGTCACTACAACCAAGTCAAGACAACGTCTATTTGCTTCAAGATAAACAAAGTACACCTTTTTCAGTAGCGCTGAATATTCCTCCCGGAATCTCAGATGGTGTGTATGATGGACAACTCGTTCTTACTGAAGCATCATCAGGACACCAATTACATGTTCCATTTAGTGTGTTTGTTGGTGATAGCCAATCACTCAGTCCAATGTCCGACCTCGATATGTCGTCTACTGTTTTCTCACCTAATGGAGACGGTGTCTCAGATACGACTGATGTTGCATTCGCTGTTAATAAACCTCTCAGTAACTTTACATTTTACGTTTTTGACGGAGTTACTGGTGAACCAATCGGTAGTACTTATGATTCATCATCTGTAAGTCCTGTTCATCAGCCGAATTACTATCAATTCAATTGGAACGGAACCGTTGACACGCCAAATGGACAAGTTAAATTGACGAGTGGTATTTACGCCATTGTTCCTTATATTCTAGATTCAGATGAACTATTAGTAGATGAGGCCTTTTTCTTCCTTGTCGATTTAGAAGCTCCTGAATTTAGCCTGGATAGTGATCGTGTTATTGTGGATCCGAACAATCCATCACAAGGTAAGATTTCTGGAGAAATAACCGACGATTTACAATTACAATATATCAATTCAGATATTAACGATCTTGTAACAGTAACTGCTATGGTGCAATCAGCGCAAGGAATCGAGCAAGTCGATGGAACGATTGATCCAAATGGTCATTTTAACATCGACGTACCAGTAGAGATAGGGACAAATACTTACTATTTATTCGTTTACGACTCAGTAGGGAATGGCCTTCTGACACCTGCTAAGGTGATCAATCAACAAGTAGTCAATAATCAAGTATACTTATCAGCTTCCAAGCTAGAGGTTAAGCCGAAGGAACCTTTTGATGTAAACGTGAATTTCTCTGTGACCGATGCGGTCTATTCGGCTTCTTTTAGCCTGCAATATGACTCTAAAATTACTATGAACAACATTTCTCCTACTGTACAGCAAGATGTATATCAAGATCCTAGTGTACAGCAAGCTGTATATCAAGAACCTGGCGGTTTCATCTATACAATAGAAGATCTACCTTCAGGACAAAAGCGACTGAATATAGAGCTTAAACTAACTGATGGAGCATACAATGGTTCACTTGCACATATGAATTTCTCGGCTTCAGAAGAAAATAATTACCCATTTACACTTTCGAATGTAAAACTTTATAACAAAGAAGACGAAGAAATTAGCGTACAAGCTTCAGAGCCTCTAAGCATTAAGGTCTATAAAGCAATAGAACCTGATCCAGGTACCGATCCTGGAAATGGTACTGACCCTGGTTCAGGTACTAATCCAGGAACAAACCCAGGAACAGGTTCAAGTCCTTCTACCGGATCAGTTAGTACTCCTCCTACCCCAGTCGGTAATAAATATAAGGCTGGAACGTTGACGGACTCCACAGTAAATGGTCAGCATAATGCCGTGTTGACCATCGACAGCATGTATATAAGTGAACAATTGAAAAATGCTGATGTTAAATTAATTAACATGGATATCAGCGACATTTCGCTCGATTCATATCATCAAACTGAAATTCGAATAGAAAGCCAATTAGCTCAGCTGTTACAAAAGTCTAATAAAGATTTACTGCTCATAGGCAGTAGTTTTAAAGTTCTTATTCCTGCTAAAGGTCTTGTTGATTTCGTAACAAAAGATGGAGGAATTACACTGTCACTCTCCCTCACATCACCAGACAAGAGCGGTACAATTTCTACACCTGTAGGTGGAACAGGAAAATTCGTTGCTACCGCACTTACTCTAAAAGGCGGTAAAAATGATTTAAGCACTCCAATCACAATTACGCTTACGCTATATAATGCAAACTTCATTGATCGTCATAAAGTAGGTGTTTTCAATTTAATAGAATCTGGACAATGGTCTTATTTCAAAGCCGGAAATTATACAGATGATAAAGCAGTCCAGTTTACCTCTTCCAGACTTGGTTCATTCACTGCATCAGAAATTGCGAAATCTTTTACCGATACAATCAATCATTGGGCGAACAATGAAATTGGAGTCATTTCGGCTCATTATCTGGTAACCGGTAAGGATTCTATCCAAACGTTCAAGCCGAATGATCAAGTCAATCAAGCTGAATTTTTAACAATGCTTGACCGTCTGCTCGGTACAGGCAAGACATGGGCAGAACGAGTTGCAGAGCCAGGAGCAAGAAATATGTTAACGCGTGAACAAGCGGCAGTACTGCTTGCTCAAGCACTTAATGCAAAATTATCAGAAACTGCACCACAGTTTACTTTTAAAGATCAATCCGAAATTTCAAACGAAGCCAGGTCGGCAGTATCCTTTTCCGTTAGTAAAGGATATTTCCAAGGTACCAATATCAATAGGTTTAATCCGCTAGGTACTTTGACGAGAGCTCAGGCAGCAGTCATATTGTATCGTGTACTGCAAGACTTACAGTCTTAAATAATTCATCAATAAAAAAGAGCTTGCTTAGGAAACAAGCTCTTTTTTATTGATCGTCTATTTATCTTTAATTATAGGTTCATTTCTAACTCAATCTCATGCTCAATAGGTATTCCATAGTTACCGATAAGAGGAATTTGCGGTTTGACCTTTCGTGCCTCAATTACTATGTTTATATGAACTATATGTAACTCCCTAGCCGTTCACTTCTTTTATTAACAAACTGCCATAGCCTTTGTTTTGTTCAAGACGATCGATAGAGGCGATTTCCATATAATCTTGTTCAATTGAGTATGTAATAAAAAGCCGGGATGAAAATTTATATCATGAACTTATTAAATATCTTAATTTAATATAATATTAAGTTTATATATTGTGGTTGACAAATTTATTTTAGTACTATACTATATTTACGTAAGTTAATAATAATTTTTACTGCAGAAGGAGCTACTAACATAATGGCAAAAGTTTTATTCATCAAAGCTAACAACCGCGATGTTGAACAATCTGTCAGTGTGAAAATGTATCACACTTTCTTGGAAACCTACAAAGCTACTCATCCACAGGATGAAATCACTGAACTTGATTTATTCGCAGAAAACCTGCCTTACTACGATGCTACTCATATCAACGGTATGTGGAAAGCAGGTCAAGGCATTGAAGCAACTACTGAAGAAAAAGCAGCAGCAGCAACGGTTACTAAATATTTGAACCAATTTATGGCTGCAGATAAAGTGGTATTTGCATTCCCACTTTGGAACATGTCTGTACCAGCTGTTCTTCACACTTACATTGACTACCTGGACCAAGCAGGTATTACATTTAAATATACGGAACAAGGCGTTGTCGGCTTAGCAGGAGGCAAAAAAGTTGCTTTGCTAAATGCTAGCGGCGGCGTATACTCTGAAGGTCCTATGAGCTCAGCTGAAATGGCTGTTAAATTTGTAAAAAACAACATGGGTCTAATTGGTATCACTGATTTGAGCACAGTTATTATCGAAGGTCACAACCAATTCCCTGATAAAGCTGCACAAATCATCGAAGAAGGCTTGAACAAAGTAAAAGAACTTGCTGCAAGCTTCTAATATTGTGTTATGATTGGACAACCCATCATCAATTGCTGATGGGTTGTTTTTATATTTTTACATTAATCATTGTTATGAATGTGTAGATTCTCCGCCGTCCACGTGAAGAACTTGACCCGTAACGAAGCGTGAATCATCAGAAGCAAGGTAGATATAGGTTGGAGCAAGCTCAAATGGATGTGCTACCCTCTCCATTGGATTAGAGGCTCCGTACACAGCAACCTGATCTGAAGAAAAGCTCGCCGCAATAAGCGGTGTCCAAATTCGTCCAGGTGCAACAGCGTTTACCCTTATCCCCTGCTTTACAACGTTCTTTGCCAAAGCGCGTGTGAAGCCCACATTCGCACCCTTCGTAGCTGTGTAATCAATCATTTGCCTCTCGCCTACATAAGTTACTACAGAAGAAGTATTGATGATGGAACTACCAGGTTTTAAATAAGGCAGTGCGGCTCTTGTCGTGTAAAAGTGAGAATAGATGTTTACTTTAAACGTATCATCGAACTGCTCATCCGTAATATCGAGCAAACTCAATTGTTGGAATTGAATACCGACGTGATTACAAAGAATATCGAGGCGACCGAATGTCTGCACAGTTTCTTCGACAATAGCAATACATTGCTTCTTATCGCGTAAGTCTCCTGGCATTAAAATACAACGTTGTCCGAGCTGCTCAATTCTCGATTTAGTCCGGTGAGCGTCTTCATGCTCGTCTAAATAAGAAATGGCAATATCAGCGCCCTCTTTAGCGAACGCAATTGCTACTGCAGCACCAATACCGCTGTCACCTCCAGTGATTAATGCCACCTTCCCGACTAATTTTCCGCTCCCTCTGTAATTCGGATTCTCAATGATCGGTCTTGGAACCATTAACCCTTCCACGCCAGGATGACGCAGCTGTCGCTGTTCGGGCAAGTTCATTGGAATTTCCTCGTAACGCGTTATTTTACCGTAATTGGGGTACATCGGATACGGATGAGTAACTAGATTATATTCAAACAATTGCTGCATTTGCTGCAACTGTTGCATGTTATCCATTTGATCTTCTTGCTTCATGGGACGCCTCCTATACATTATTCTATTTACCGTATGTAACAAATGCCTATACAGTGCATGTTTCAATTGCATCATTTTTTTTATAGGTACTTGCTTCACGTGATAAGCCATTGAATAAGGTAAAGCGTAAATATATGTTTAGGAGGCGATCCCATTGTTATATGAATTTAATCCAAGAGTCATATTGTTGTTAGTCAATTATTCGAGCGAAAAAGTCCAGATGCTATATGATTCAAATCGTTATACGTGGCCGATGCCCAGAATAGGACCAAGACCTCCCTTTTACACAAATCCTGAATACGTTCTGAATTATCCGCTCATCTGACCTTTAAAGCTCTCAAAAAAAGAAGGCCGCTAGGTCAATGCCCAGCAAGCCTTCTTCTTTTATATCCGAGTATTCGAGATTTCTCGTTTATTGTTTATTGAAAATATCTGTTAACACAGGTACAATTTGCGATTTACGGGATACGACGCCTTTTAGAACAGCTTTGTTATTTTCTAGTTTCACGTTGTATGCCTTCTCAACAGCATTCGCTGCTTGACCTAATGCAATCGCCACAGAATCGTTATTTAAAATATCCGTTACAACAAAGACGAACAAGTCTAATCCTTTTTTCTCAATGATGTCCGAAAGAGCCGCTTCTAGTTCAGATTGACGAGTAAGAACATCATTAACATCGACAGCATTTACTTGTGCAATTTCAACTTTGGAGCTGCCCATTTGGAATTCCTTAGAGTCAAGGGAAATCAGCTCTGCAATTGATTTATCGCTCAAATCAGCTCCGGCTTTCAACATGTCCAGGCCGTATTTATCAGCATCTACACCAGCAATTTCAGCTAGTTCGCGAGCTGCATCGATGTCTTGCCCCGTGCAAGTCGGTGATTTGAACAGCAATGAATCGGAAATGATTGCAGACAACATCAATCCTGCGATTTCTTTACGGATCGGAATACCATTCTCCTTGTACATTTTATTTAGAATCGTCGCAGTACAGCCAACTGGCTCAGCTCGGTAGTATAGAGGACCGCTTGTCTCAAAATTCGCAATACGATGGTGATCAATAACTTCAACGACGCGAACTTGCTCAATATCAGATGCACTTTGTTGACGTTCATTGTGATCGACCAGAATAACGTCCTTCACTTCGTTTGCTACAGTTTCAACAAGGCGAGGTGCTTCCACTTTAAAATAATCTAAAGCATATTGAGTTTCGCCGTTCACATTGCCTAAACGTACAGGCTCAACATTCCATCCTAATTTGGATTTCAACTCAGCGTATGCAATAGCGGAACAAATCGTATCGGTATCTGGGTTTTTATGTCCGAAAATAAGTACTTTTTCCATCATCTAACTCCTTATTCGTTTTTTTGGCGAGTAAAGTATAACCTAAATTACTATGTACAATCAAGATTATAGCGCGAAATCGCAACAATTTATAGTTTTTTAATGGGATTTGACTTTTCAGTATATGTTCACTATATTTGCCTTAAACTATGTGCCAAAAAACGTATGAACAAAAAAATTTAGAGGTGATAAAAATGAATGACTTCCACGAAGCCGCTGTTGTCATTGAACGCGCTGTTAGTACACGTGGGGAAATTCAATTGCAGCGCCGCGGTTCAAACTATGAGGTCATTAGCAACGGTACTTTTCTGATGGCCACTTACAATGGAGAGTCTGAGAAACTTCTCGTTCGAAGTGCGCTGCAGGCGGTCCAAAATCCAAGACACGTACTAATCGGCGGGTTAGGTGTTGGATACTCGCTGCAAGAAGCCACTCAAGATCCCCGTGTGGAACAAGTTACGGTTATTGAAATCGAGCCTAAAATTATTGAATGGAACGATACCGTACTCGCACACATCACCAATCATGCTACCCGTCATCCAAAGGCAAACATTGTAAATGCAGATTTAATCGATTGGTTAGAGCATAACGAAACGAAGTTTGATCTGATCTGTCTCGATATTGATAATGGCCCAGATTGGAAAGTATATGAACAAAATTCGTCGCTGTACAGTCATGAGGGCATTTTACTCACTGCTCGCCATTTGACGGATGGAGGATGTCTAACATTCTGGAGCGCAACTGCCTCACCAGAGTTTGTAGCTAGGCTGCAAGAAGATTTCAGTCATGTAGAGGTGTTAACTGTACCTCAAGAGCGAGGAGAACCAGATTATATCTTTTTAGTGAAAAAAACGGATTTTATGTAACCTAAAAATAGAGTTTTAATTTACTCATTCAATTAATATTTTATACCGTTAATAATATCTATATCATCCAACAATGACTATAAATCTAGCTTCTTCATCGATAAGAATATGGTACAATATATGAATGAATCCATGTATCATGTCAGGTGGTGTTGCTCAGTGAATATACAGAAGGTGTTAGATCGCAAAAAGCTCGATGAGAAAGTACTGGGCATGCCTTGGTTTGTCCAGCAATTCATAGATTATAAATTGCCCGACCTCTCCCCTTCTACGTTACTAGAATATGTGAGAGATTATGAGCAGTTCTTCAACTGGCTGCGGGCAGAAGGTTTATCGGCAGCTACCTCTAACCAAGGAGTTACGCTAGAGGAATTAGAAGTGCTCCATATGGAGAATGTAGTAAGCTATCGGCTCTATTTAACGACCCGGACAGAAGGAACGAATTCTCGCATTACGGTTTCCCGTAAGCTATCGTCCCTTCGCTCTTTGTTCCATTACTTAAGTCAAATTGCAGAAGACGATCAATTCTATCCGCTGCTTAAACGGAATATTATGGCCAAGGTCGAGATCAAACGTATACACAAGCCTAAAGATACTGCGGCTAAACTAAAGGGGAAAATTCTTGAGGAAGATGAGCTGATTGATTTCATCAACTATATTCATGAAGGCTATGGGCAGGACGTTTCAAACAACAAGCAAGCCCTTTATGCCCATGAACAGAACAAGGAACGTGATGCCTGCATCGCCAGCCTCATTCTGAACTCGGGACTGCGTGTATCCGAAGTTGTTAATTTGAATATCGATGATTTAGACTTAGGCAATAAAATGGTGCATGTGTTCCGGAAGGGGAATAACGACGAGACATTTAAAACCCCCGTTTATTTCCGGGAACAGGCAAGAGATGATTTAACTCATTATTTGAGTTTACGGCAAACTCGCTATCATGCTCCTAAGAAGGAAAAGGCTCTCTTCCTGGCTGTTCCTAACGGACAAAAGGAAGGCAAACGGATGACCAAACGAGCCATTCAAGCGATGATTATTAAGTACGCCAAACGTTTTGGCAAGCCTTACTTAACCGTTCATAAGTTGCGACACTCTTTTGCTACCGATTATTATTTACAGAACGATATTTATAAGACAAAAGAACAGCTTGGTCATGCCTCAACAGAAACGACGGAAGTATACGCGCATCTTACCGATAAAACGATGTCCGAAGCGATTGAACGACGAGCTGAATAAGTTATATACCTTAAAAAGGGCAGAATCCGAAGCCGATACTTCGAGTTCTGCCCTTTCGCCTACCACATTCTATTTCCTTGCAGTTTAATAATTTTAACTTGTTCCCCTGCCTTTATACCCTCCGTCTCTGGTGGAATGACGATGAGACAGTCACTGTCTTTAATCGTAACCATCACGCCGGATTCATCAATATTCGCAGGTAATGCATACAGCATACCTTCCCGAATATCTAAACGAGCACGGACAAATCGGGTAAAACTATTCCTTCTGTTATAATCCGTTCCAAGAACCGCAGTCCATTCTGGCAAATATGGATTGTTCACACCCATCATCTTGCGAATAGCCGGTCCTACAAACAGCTCGAATCCAACAAAACACGCACCTGGGTTACCAGATAAGGCAAACAACAGCTTGCCCCCTTTAACTGCAGCTGTAGTGACACTCCCTGGGCGCATCGATACTTTGTTAAACAGCATTGTCACATCGTCTTGACGAACGAGATCCCCCATAATATCGTAATCACCTACTGAGACACCGCCGCTTGTCACAACAAGGTCATACTTCTCGAGAGCTTCTTCCACCTTCAACCTTGCTAACGCCAAGTCATCCATAATACTGCCCAGCATAATTGGCTCTCCGCCAGCTTCTCTCACTTGTGATGCGAGCATGTAACTGTTACTGTTGCGTATTTTACCTGGCTGAAGCGGGTCTTCAAGTTCAAGCAGCTCTGTTCCTGTCGCGAAAATCGCAACGGTTGGACGACGATATACATTCACATGATGAATACCGAAGGTCGCTAAGACTGACATTTCCCCCGCTAATATTTGCCGTCCTCCCTGTAAGATGAGTTCGCCTTCATCCAGCTCGAACCCAATAGGTGTTACGTTTGTTCCGCTCGTTACGACTTGTTGTAATCGGATATACGTTCTACCATCTTCAATTTTATTCTCTGTCATTTCTAGCATCACTACAGCGTCCGTCTCATCAGGTACATGTGCACCTGTCATAATGCGTGCAGCTTGGCCTCTGCCAACAGGTACCGATGATGTAAATCCGCATGGTATCTCATCGACCACTTCGAGCCATACCGATTCATCCTTACTGCAGCTTAATGTATCATCACTATGTATTGCGAATCCATCCATCACGGATCTCCGAAAAAAAGGATAAGGATGCGGAGAGGTTACATCCTCTGCTAACGTCCGTCCATGTGCTTCAATCAGAGGGATCGTTTCAATTAAACTCTTGTTTATATAGGGGACGATTAAAGCTTGCGCTTCAGATACGCTCACCGCAGTTCGGTTAAATTTAGAAGGTCCTGTTAAATTCTTTTCCATCTAATGTCTTTCCTCCAAAAATGGCCAATTATAAATATAATCATATTGTTCCTCATATGAGTAGTTATTGATTGTAATTGTACCATAATCAGCATCGTAAGTTGTTCTAGTCTTAAGCTCATTGAAGCCTTAGATATAGTCGTGACGAGATGTGGATTTCTATGACGGAAGTATTCTATATGATTTTTCTAACTATGTAACTAAAATTTGTGATATAGATTTTATCATAAAAAAACGCACGATACTTGATCGTGCGCTCTCTTCTACTACTACCTTCGGCCTCTTCTAGATATTTTCCCAAAGCCCGACTTCGTCTTTGGAATTGAATAGGATCGTTTAGGTGAGCCAAAGATGCTCGATTTAGAGCTGTCCTTATCTCGGCTTATCGTTCCTTTGCTTGTATTCCCTTTACTAAAAATACTTCCGCCTGATCCAACTCTGTCTGATGATGAATCAGAGTTCATCCCGCGTCTCGTGATCAATCCTTTACGTTCGACCGTCATTGGCGGAATAAGCTTCTTATCATTGTCCGTCGGAATATGGTACTGCGTCTTAGGTTTATATACGTCTGCGCTTGAGTAGCCGCGATATTTCCCTAGACTGCCTAGACCATCAAATAAATGACCGATTAGTGTCGCAGTAAGATATCCTTGCAGAAAGCTCGAATCATAATTGTTCTTAACGTATTGAATAGAATCGACTTCGATTAACGCATCATTTGGATTTTTAGGATCCTTCTGTACATTAATCATCTCATCCTTGTATACAAGAAACATTCGGTCTGAATCTTGCTTGGATATTTGCTCTGGTTCTTTTTGATTTGCGAGTTCAGACGCCACTTCAGGTACGTTCTTATTTGCCGCCCGGTATACGTAAGAGGTCGAACTACCATCTTTATTAACTGATTCAAGCGGATAAGTATCTTTTACATCAGGACTGCCGCATCCACTTAACAAAGATAAGACTAGGCTGAATATGATCGCTATTTTCAACGCAAATAGAGAGCGCTTCTTCAATTTAATACACTCCTCTAGTTAGCTCGAATCACTTGCACATCTCCTGGAATCACTTTTTCACCTTCATACAGCATAAAGCGTCCGTTCTGCCATTCAATGCGCAGAAGATGATAGTCATCCGATTGATATTGCCATACATGCTGCTCGCCGCCTTGCATAAACGGCGTTCGTCCATTTACGGTCACATGTCCGAAATACTGTTCATCTAAATAATAGTTGCGGTCATCGAGTTCAATCGTCGTTGGCACTTCCTCGGGAGAATCGAGACGGCCATCGATTGGCGTATACAGCGCATATTGCAATGTCTCTCGCTCTTCAATATGAAGATAAACGATTGTGTTGCCGTCTTGCAGCGTTAGAACGACAGCATTACGGCTCCGATTATGAACTCTTCCCACCACTTCATAAGTAACTAGCGATACTTCACATATGTCCCCAGGTCCAAGCGCGAGCATACTTTTTTCAGCTTTAGGCGGCTCAGGCTTGGCAAAAATATTCGTAATTCGTTTCCACATACTCATGTATAAAAACTCCTTCAGTCATAAGCTTCCTGATCTATTACACTCCATTAAGAGTCTATGATTATAGACAAGCAGTAATAATTAACGCACCTACAATATGGAGCGACCCGGCAAATAAGCCATAAGCCGCAATACCTTTCTGCGTGCCTTCATCTAGATTAAGTCCTGCTAAGGAATTCATCAATAGACGAACAATGCTCTCTAAAATGAGTAAAATAACAAACGAAACGGCTGAGACGATAAGCGCTTCGCCTAAATGGCTTGAAGTTGAGATGGATACCGATAAAATATAACCTTGTGCTAAAAGCTTCATCACCAGACGTATCGTAACGGCGATATTCCCTTGCTTTACTTCCATGAAATCTTTATACTTCGTAAACAGTGAATCTACATACATCAATATAAATAGTAACAGGGCACCTGAACCCGTCCATAATAATATAGCCCATATAATGTCCATACTCATCGCTTACAGCCTCCATTAATCAACATCGCATTTCTCAGACAAAAGCGAAGGAGAAACGTTCCCTGCTGTCTCCCCTTCGCATATTCCGATCAATTTAATAGTTGATATTATTCGTTTTCTTTCTTCTCGTATTGTTTAAGCAGCGCAGCAAGTTCATCTTCCACCGCTTTGTCTTTGCCGAGCGTCGCAAATTCATCATCGAGTGATTTTTCTTTGGAAGCCAGTTCATTGCTTGCTTCAGCTTGCGCTTCCATTTGCATCATTTTCTCTTCCATTCGTTTGAGTCCAGCTGCCGCAGTATCACTGCTAAAGCCTGTCATCGCTTTGTTGATTTCGTTCTGTGCTTTCGCTGCATTGTAGCGGGCAACGAGTGTCTCACGTTTATTTTTCATTTCTGTAAGCTGCTTACGCATCTCTTCTAGTTTACTGCGAAGATTATCAGCAGCTGCCTTGTTTTGATCGTAGCTTGCTTTGTATTCCGAAGCTTTCTGTTCTGCCGCTTTCTTCTCTTCCAGCGCACGGCGAGCGAGATCGATATTTTGGGCTTGAGCCGCAAGATGAGCTTGTTCATCGCGCTTCTTCACAAGTGCTTCTTGTTCTTCATAGAGCTGTTTGAACTTTTTCTCAATAGCAATTTGCGCTGCAACTGCTTTCTCGGCATCTTCAAGATCTTCCTGCATGTCACGAATATATTGATCGGTCAATTTGATTGGATCTTCTGCTTTCTCAATCAGTGCGTATACGTTAGACAAAGTAAGATCTCTTAAACGTTTGAAAATAGACATGTATTGGTTCCTCCTAAGAAAAAAAATTAATGTTGTTTGATATGTATTACGTGAGAGATGTAATGATGTTTCAAAATCTTAACGAAAAAATTGAATAAGATCAAATAAGAAGCAGTACACCAAATGCACTGCTTCTTCAGAACTAACTAAGGGTATTAGAACCCTCGTACATATTGTTCAGGAACGTCCGCTTTACCTTTCAATGCTACGGCTGCATGCAGCGCCCAGTATGGATCATTCAACATTCCGCGTCCAACAGCAACGAGATCGGCAGCACCTTTTGTGACAGCTTGCTGCGCATCTTCATATTTTTCCAACCGACCAACGGCAATCACAGGCACACCTAGCTTAGATTTAATATGTTCTGCCAAGTCTAGCTGATAACCCGGACCTGAGTTAGGTCTGCCTCCTGACCCGATTGGACCTTCTCCGCCAGAAGTAATATGGAAAATATCGACCCCGGCATCACGATAACGCCGGCTGATTTCCGTAATGTAGTCAACATCATAACCGCCATCGACATATTCTTTGGCGGATACACGCATGATGATTGGCATATCTGCAGGAACGACCTCTTTCACGGCCTGGATGACTTCTACACCAAATAGTGCTAGATCTTGACCATACTCGTCATCACGTTTGTTCGTGAGCGGAGAATGGAATTGATGAATCAAATAGCCGTGAGCCCCGTGTATTTCAACTGTATCGAACCCAGCTTTCACTGCTCTAATCGCTGCTTGCTTATAAGCTTGAACAAGCTCCTTCACTTCAGCTGTTGTCAGAGCATGGGGCATTTTAGATTGATCATTAAATGGAATTGCAGAAGGCGCAACGGGGGGTTCAGCATCAAGAGCTTTACGGCCAGCGTGCCCGAGTTGAATACCCATTTTCGCACCGTAACGATGAACTTCATCGATGATTTTCTTATATGCAGGAATATGAGCATCACTCCATATACCCAAATCTTTATTCGTAATTCGGCCATCTGGATGAATTCCAGTCATCTCAACGATAATAAGCCCTGCCCCGCCTACTGCGCGGCTTACATAATGAACTTCATGCCAGCTGTTAGGTATGCCGTCTTCTGCTACAACAGAATATTGACACATCGGAGGCATGACGATCCGATTTTTTAACGATAAACCTTTTATAGTATAAGGAGTAAATAACTCCGCCATAATCATCCATCCTCTCTTAACTGTACTACATCACTAATGAATAAAATCAAAGTGTTCTACTATTATACACCAAAATGATGGATATCTCGAAAAATAAACACCATTAGCATAGTTCGAAGGAATAAAGGAAATACCATAACAATGATTTATAAAACAATCGGAAGGGAGAATGACACCATGCCGACTCGGTTACTGGTACTCTTGTTAACGATCTTCTTCATTGGAGGAAACATACATACTGCAAATGCAATAGCAAACAGTACATTTCATGAGCTGCATCACAAAAAAAATGACAAACCGACTCTTGGCCAACTCCGCCGTAAATATGCTGACACTTTCCTCGTCCAAGGACCTCATGTCAAGCAAGTCGCCCTGACGTTCGATGATGTTCCTGATATCAGATTTACACCACAAGTGCTTGATGTTCTGAAATCTTATAACGTTAAAGCTACCTTTTTTGTCGTAGGCGAACGTGCAGAGAAACACCCGAATTTAGTGAAGCGTATGGTTAAAGAAGGCCATATCGTAGGTAATCATTCGTACAATCATGCGCTTCTAACCAAGTTATCTCTTCATGATTTTCAAAGACAGCTTCTACGTACGGATCGAATCATGAGTACAATAACTGGACACAAGCCAAAGTTCATTCGGCCGCCTTACGGAGAAATTAATGAAGAACAACTTCAATGGTTGAAGCAAAACGGCTTCATCGTCGTCAACTGGAATGTCGATTCGCTAGATTGGAAAGGAATTGACAAGCAAAAAGTAGAGAGGAATATTGTACGTGCAGTTAGACCAGGGTCGATTATCCTACAGCACGCTGGCGGCGGAACAACATCGGATTTAACAGGTTCAATTGAAGCATTGCCGAATGTCATCATGAAATTAAAAGGTATGGGCTATCGCTTTGTTACGTTACCAGAGCTTCTTGATATTGAGCCAAATAGATCATAATGTAAAAAGGAGCGGGTACCCTACTCATTGAGAACGATACCCACTCCTTTATAAGTTACTTAATTACGTACAATTTCACATCTTGGAATCCGAATTCATTTACAGTCGCCTTGCTGCCAGGGATAAAGATATCAATTCGATTACCCTTGATCGCACTGCCTGTATCTGAAGCTACGGCAACAAAAGCAGTTTTCGGCAGATTCGGATGACTATAACCCGTAACAAGCACTTTCGTACCTAGTGGAATTACTTTCGGATCAACAGCAATTGTTCCGAGTTTCAAAGGGTTACCAAAGTAATCTACTGGACCCCATCCGTTTTCACTATTGTCACTAGAATAAGCAGTCGCTGTTACATTAATGATTTTCGAGTAGTTGAACGTCTTGCCCCAAGCTTGTACAACATGACTATTTGCAGAAATGATCTTAGCAGAGCCAGTAGAAGCAGCTTTTATTGTAGCTGGTTTACTGCTAGTAGGAATAACGATTTTAAGTCCAGCATAAATGTTCGTTGGTTTAATTTTCGGATTTGCTTTCATCAAAGTGTTTAGATTTACATGGAACTTTTTCGATAGAGAATAGAAAGTATCCCCTTCTTTAGCTTTGTAAATACTTTCAGCATGTGCTGGAGCGGTCTGCAAAGCCATTGCTATACCTAGCATTGCAGCCATTACTGAGACTGTCTTCTTAATCTTCTTCATAAATCCTCCTTTTGTTAGCCTGCGGAGTTAGTTGTCGGATTCGGATTGAGGATACAACCCTACGCATCCAATATGCGATTCACCCCAGGATTATGGTCGTAAGACCGGCCACAATACCACAAAAAGTCCCCCGCACCTTTCTTTCAAAGGTTTCGGCGAAAACAAATATATCACAATTTTGTAACCTGTGCGCAAGTAAATGATGGTAAATGCCTTAAACAACAAGTATTTGAGCGTATTCTATTAAAATTAGATAGATTACATTTTCGTAACTATTTATTTATACAAATAGCAAGGCCCCCCAGAAGCACCTTAGATGGTACTTGTGGAGAGCCCTAAGTTAAAACGTATTAGCAACAATTATAACACTTTGCTTAAGAAATCTTGCGTACGAGGATGCTGAGGCGCACCGAACAATTGCTCAGGCGTTCCTTGCTCAACGATGACACCGCCATCCATAAATAGAATACGGCTGCCTACTTCACGGGCGAAGCCCATTTCATGCGTTACAATCACCATTGTCATGCCTTCTTTGGCAAGCTTCTTCATGACGTCGAGCACCTCACCTACCATCTCAGGGTCAAGCGCTGACGTCGGTTCATCGAACAACATCACATGAGGCTGCATCGCTAAAGCACGCGCAATGGCAATCCGCTGCTTCTGACCACCAGACAACATTGCTGGATACGCATCCTTCTTGTCCTCGAGTCCTACGGTTCTTAAGAGGTCCATCGCGATCGCTTCTGCTTCACTCTTGGACTGCTTCTTCACCTGGATCGGTGCAAGTGTAATATTGTCTAGAACCGTCTTGTGCGGGAACAGGTTGAACTGCTGGAATACCATCCCCATCTTCTGGCGAGTTGCGTTAATATTATGTTTAGGGTCTGTAATCGACTCGCCCTCAAACTTAATTTCACCTTTTGTTGGATGCTCGAGTAAATTTAAACAGCGAAGAAACGTACTTTTCCCCGAGCCGCTCGGTCCGATAACGACGACAACTTCACCTTTTTCAATTTCTAAATCAATACCTTTTAAAATATTTAGCGAACCATACGATTTATGGAGTCCTTTAACGCTAATCACTTGTTTTCAACTTCCTTTCGAACACACCCAGCAGCTTAGACAGACTGAATGTCATAATAAAGTAAATGATCGCAGCTATAAGCAGCGGCTTCATCGGTTCAAACAAGCTGCCGCGCAGCACTTCCGCATTATACATAATTTCCATAACACCAATGATCGACACAATCGAGGATTCTTTTATGATAACGATAAATTCATTACCGATCGCAGGAAGAACAGCTTTAATCGCTTGAGGCAAAATAATATGTCGAGTTGCCATCCCCTTTGTCATCCCAAGAGAACGTGCAGCTTCCATCTGTCCACGGTCAACGCCTTGGATCCCAGCTCGGAATACTTCTGCTAAGTACGCTGAACTATTAATGAACAGCGCAATCGATCCTGACACTAATGGCGGGAAGTTAATCCCGTAGATGGATAAGCCGTAATGAATAATAAGAAGCTGAACCAGCAGTGGTGTGCCGCGTAAAAATTCAATATATACAGCTGCAATCCAGCTTAGAACTTTAATACTGGATAAGCGCATGAGCGCAAAAACCGCACCAAGAATAAAACCAAGAACGACAGCAACAACCGAAAGTAATAGGGTGTATTTCACACCAGTAATATAGTAATCAATATTTTCGACGAAAAACGAATAGAGTCCCAAATTATCCCTCCTATTTCTCAAAAAAACAGAAAATAGCGAATGAATATCGCTATTTTCTGAAAGTGAATTTCGTAATTATTTTGCACCGACTAATTGATTGGCATCTGTTACAAATTGATCAATTTTGTTCTCGGATTTAAGACGTTCCAATGTTTTGTTGATAGCTTCAGCGAACTTAGGGCTGCCTTTTCGAACAGCGATCGCATATCCATCATCTTCCCATTTAGGGTTTGCACCCGCGATAGCAACCGTGTCTCGATTTGCTACATAAGATTTCGCGACAGGCAATTCAAGAATAAGTGCATCAACACGTCCTGATTCCAATTCAAGAATTAAATCAGAGATTTTGCTAAGTGATGTAAGCTTCGCATTTTTAATATCTTTCGCGATTCCTTCTTGAACAGATGTCTTTTGAACACCAATTTTCTTGCCTTCAAGCTTATCCATTGTATCGTACTTCGCTTCATCGCCTTTACGTACGAGCACAGCTTGCTCAGCTTTATAATATGTTGTTGTAAAGTCTACAGCTTTCTTCCGTTCTGGTGTAGGATTCATACCCGAAATAACCATGTCCACTTTACCTGAATTCAGCTCGTTAAGCAGAACATCGAAGCTTGTATCTTTAATTTCAAGCTGGGCCCCCATATCCTTCGCGATTTCTTTCGCGATCTCAATATCGAATCCAACGATTTGATCTTTTCCATTGACTTTCATATGAAATTCATATGGCGGATAGTCAGCGCTCGTACCAAGTACGATTTTTTTTGTTTTTTGAACGGTGTTATAAGTGTCTTCCTTTTGTCCGCAGGCTGCTAAAACGCTGCTTACCAAAAGCAGACACAGTGTTAGTGTGACCCACTTTTTCATATTTTTCTCTCCCTATTAAAAGCATTCTTAATGATTGTTTATTATAAATGATGATGCATGAATATGCAAAGAATAATATTTCCAGTTCATACTAATCTGACTTTACCGACTTAATCGACGTTTAAAACACAAATGAATGACGAATACTCCTTCAAGGGGGTGTTCTTATGCTTCGGGAAGCAATATATCACGTTCCGCGAGATAAATGGGCTTATGCGTATGACCCGTCTACAATTCATTTGCGTGTCCGTACGAAACGAGATGATGTGGAGCGTGTCTCCGCTTTAACGGGTGATAAATATGATTGGCAACGAACGTTCGTAGAGATCGCAATGCAGAAAGCGGCTTCAGATGAATTGTTCGACTACTGGGATGCGGCAGTGAAGCCCAAATATAAGCGGTTGTCTTACATCTTCAAATTTACCGCTGGTTCAGAATCAATCTACATTCTTGATAACGGGTTGTCGATGACACCCCCTATTCCAGTTGCCGGTTACTATGAATTTCCGTATATTCATGAAATTGACGTATTCAAAGTGCCGGAGTGGGCAAAGGAAGCTATTTTCTATCAGATTATGCCTGAGCGATTTGCAAATGGCGATCCCAGTAACGATCCGAAAGGTACAGTGACTTGGGGAAGTAATCCAACCCGCAGTACTTATTTTGGTGGTGACTTAAAAGGGATTATGGATCACTTAGATTATTTAGTTGATATCGGAATTAATGCAATTTACCTCACCCCTATATTTCTGTCTCCTTCTTACCATAAATACGATACGATTGATTATAAACGGGTTGACCCCCATTTTGGATCGAATGAGGATCTTAAGCTTCTTGTTAAACAATGTCATGATAAAGGAATTCGCGTCATACTCGACGCCGTATTTAACCACTGCAGTGAGCAGTTCCCGCAATTTCAAGATGTGCTGAAGAACGGTGGTAAATCGAAGTACGCAGACTGGTTCCACATCAACACGTTTCCTGCTGAAGTGAAGGACGGCATCCCCAGCTATGATACGTTTGGATTTTTTGGCAATATGCCAAAATTTAATACGGCCAATCCTGAAGTGAAACAGTATTTACTGGACGTAGCACAATATTGGATACAAGAAATCCAGCTTGACGGATGGAGGCTCGATGTAGCCAACGAAATTGATCATCATTTCTGGCGGGATTTCAGACGTGTTGTTAAAGAGGCCAATCCAGATGCCTACATTGTAGGCGAAGTATGGAGTGATTCCTTAAACTGGCTTATGGGAGATCAATTTGATTCCGTCATGAACTATCCGTTTGCAGATAAAGTGGTGCAATTTTTCAGCGGCGGTATGGATGGATATGCATTTGCAAATTCAATGGGCTCTCTCGTCATGCGATATCCGCAGCAAACGAATGAAGTTGTGTTCAACATGCTGTGTAGTCACGATACCCCACGTCTGCTGACAAGACTTGATAATGACAAGAGACGGATGAAGCTTGCTGTCGTGTTCCTCTTCACATATATGGGCACGCCTTGTATTTTTTACGGAGATGAGATTGGACTCACCGGGCAAAATGACCCCGACTGCCGAAAGTCAATGGAATGGGACGCAAGCAAACAAGATCGCGAGCTATATGACTTCTACAAGCTGATGATCAACCTTCGAAAAGCACATGCAGCGCTTCGTGAAGGGCGATTTCGCTTCCTCAAAGCCGATAAAAATGACCCTTGTATTATATATGAACGTTCAGATGACCGTATTCACTACACGATATGGATGAATAATACGGCTGAGAAACGAACCCTAACCCATCCGATGGATACGAGTGATTGGCGAGATGCCCTGTCTGATGTAAAGGTTGCACCTGATAAAGGGATGATGAACATTAGTCTTGATCCGTATGGTTTTCGTATTTTATTCAGACAACTGTAATAGCTCAAGAAGCAAGCCTGCTAAGTCATTACTTCAGCAGGCTTATTTTTATTTAGTAGCAGAAAGTTGATTGTAAATGTCACAATATTGTTTAGCTGAAGCTTCCCAGCTGTAGTCACCTGACATCGCATTTTTTACAACTTGCTTCCAGTGATCTGGCCTATGATAAAATGATAACGCTCTGCGAATGGTATACATCATATCGTGAGCGTTATAATGGCTGAATGTAAATCCATTGCCTGCGCCTGTCGTTTCGTGATAAGCGTGAACAGTATCATTCAGCCCCCCTGTTTCTCTAACAATGGGAACACTTCCATACCGAAGTGCCAAAAGCTGACTAATCCCGCAAGGCTCGAATTTTGAAGGCATCAGGAACATATCACTACCTGCATAAATGTTACGCGATAACCCTTCATCAAATGTGATCTGAACCGCCAGCTTCTTCGGATGTCGATGTGCTGCTTCCCGAAACCAATGCTCGTATTTAGGTTCCCCCGTGCCAAGTAGAACAAACTGTACATCATCATCATACAAAATTTCATCCAAGACACATGTCACTAAATCAAGGCCCTTTGGCTCAACTAACCGAGTAACCAAACCAATAAGCGGTGTCTCTGATTTGATCGGTAGATTTAGTCTCTTTTGCAGCTCCATTTTGTTCGCTCTTTTCTTATGTAAGCTGCTGCGGTAACGCGTATATAAATAAGGATCGGTAGATGGGTTGTACATTTCCGTATCGATACCGTTCACTATCCCCCCCATTCGGTGCCCCAGCGATCGCAGTAATCCATCGAGACCATAACCGAAAAATGGAGTTCGAATTTCATGCGAGTATGTCGGGCTTACCGTCGTAATATAATCCGAATATACGATACCGCCCTTCATAAAGTTAATATTACCGTGATACTCCACCCCTTCAGAGGTAAAATACCGGTTATCCAGCTCAAGCAAATCACCAAGCACCTCATATGGAAATATACCCTGGTAAAGTAAATTATGTATTGTAAACACCGTCTTTATGTTCTGGTAAAAAGGCCTATGACGGTAGTGAGCCTGAAGCATAAGAGGAACCATCGCTGTATGCCAATCATGACAATGAATAATATCAGGCTGAAAATCAATAGCTGGCAATATTTCAAGCACCGCTCGATTCAAAAAGGCAAACCGTTCTCCATCGTCCATATATCCGTAAATGCCGTCACGGCCGAAATAATATTCGTTATCGATAAAATAAACCGGAATTCCTTCGTAGTCCATTTCCATCACGCCGCAATATTGATTTCTCCAGCCGACAGGCACTTGAATGACAGCCTTTGTATTCAACCGATCCTTATATTTTTCCGGTATACCCCGATATTTTGGAAGAACTACCCGTACGTCTACTCCGGCACGTTTCAGTGCTTTGGGGAGAGCTCCAATAACATCCGCCAGTCCACCTGTTTTTATAAAAGGATTCCCTTCCGTCGCAGCAAACAGTACCTTCATGAGTACTTCCTCCTATAATTCTGAGTGATTACCTTTTTAAATATTGTTATACTAAGCGGCGGTACAAAACATTCCAAGCTGTTTGGCCGATCGTGCCATTTTTTCTTCTCCGATTGAAGGAGAGGTAAATTCCCCACCCCTGCCCCTCCATACTTCTCATCGGCACTGCTAAATATTTGAACGTATTCTCCTGCCTTTGCCACACCAATTCTGTAATTTTCTCTAGCCACCGGTGAAAAGTTAATAATGATGTGAAGGGTATCGTTTGCTTTTTTCCCTTTTCGTATAAAAGAAATGACGCTTTGAGATGCATCGTGCGGACTAATCCACTCATATCCTCCCATCTCATGATCGCGTTCCCACAATGCTTTGTGTTGCAAGTATAGTTGGTTAAGTGCTTTCGTATACGCTAGCATCTTGCGATGCATTTCATAATCAAGTAAGAGCCAGTCAAGCTCATATTCATCTCTCCACTCAATAAATTGGCCAAATTCACCGCCCATGAATAACAGCTTCTTACCTGGAAAAGTCATCTGATATCCGAGCAATACACGCAATCCTGCGAATTTCTCCTCGTACGTTCCCGGCATTTTGTTAAGCAACGATTTCTTGCCGTGAACGACTTCGTCATGAGACAAGGGAAGCGTGTAATTTTCTTCAAAAGCGTAAAAGAGAGGGAATGTTAACAGTGAATGATGATGCGGTCTTTGTTCAAATGGCTGTTCGATATACTTTAACGTATCATTCATCCAGCCCATGCTCCATTTATAATTGAACCCTAGCCCACCCTTATGTACAGGTGCTGTTACTTTAGGCCATGCGCTAGATTCTTCCGCCATCATCAGTGCATGCGGGTAATAATGAAAAATCACCTGATTCAGCTGCTTGAGGAAAGCTACTGCCTCCAAATTTTCCTTGCCGCCGTGTTCATTAGCCCTCCACTGTCCTTCATTCTTTTCAAAGTCGAGCCTGAGCATACTTGTAACCGCATCGACGCGCAGTCCATCGATATGATACATATCAAACCAATACATCGCATTCGAAGTTAAAAAAGAACGAACTTCCGGCTTGCTGTAATCAAACGTTAACGTCCCCCAACCTGGCTTCTCCGCTTTGAGTGAATCCGCATACTCATAAAGGGGTGTTCCATCGAATAATCTTAATCCATACTCATCCTTAGCAAAGTGCCCCGGAACCCAATCTAAAATGACGCCAATCCCTGCTTGATGACAGCGATCAATAAAATACATAAGATCGTGCGGCTTGCCATAACGGCTTGTCGGGGCAAAATAACCTGTACATTGATATCCCCAAGATAAGTCATAAGGATGTTCAGCTAGGGGCATAATTTCTATATGGGTATACCCCATATCCACTACATACGGAATAAGTAGATCGGCCATCTCCCTATAATTGTAGAATGAACCGTCTTTCTTTTGTCTCCATGTGCCAAAATGAACTTCATAAATATTAAGCGGCCTTTGATACGGCGCTTTTTGATGGTGTCTCCAAGCGGCATCCTTCCACTCGTAACCTTCAATCGATTGTACTATAGACGCGGTCGCAGGACGAACTTCAGCATAGAAGGCGTAAGGATCTGCTTTTAACATCCGTTGTCCATCCAAAGCAGTTATATCATATTTGTAAATAATTCCATTTGTTAATCCCGGAAAAAAACGAGTCCAAATGCCTGAATTGGGTATCTTAAATAAAGGATCATTATCCCCGTTCCAGTCATTAAAATCCGAGGCAATTCCAACATGTTTCGCATTCGGAGCCCATACGGAAAAACGAACTCCACGCTGATTATCTTCCTCCACAAGATGAGCGCCAAGCATACGGTAGCTATGGTACAGCGTTCCTTCATGAAACAAATAGACTGTTTCGGGAGAAAAGATATTGGCTTTCTGATAATTAGACATCATTTCACCTACTTTTATAGGGATCGAAAATAGATCATTAATACATTTTAGTCAAAATGAAAATAAAAAATGTCTTTTTCAAAATTTTTTTGAATTTTTTCAACTTTTTCACAATATACTCCTACATGTAGTCATTATCGCTTTTCATGAGTGTAATTCACTGACAAATTATCGGGAGGAAATGAAGTATGAACAATCAGGAATGCATTGCCATGCTGCTTGCTGGAGGAGAGGGACGCCGATTAGCACCGCTTACTTCAAACTTAGCCAAACCGGCTGTCCCATTCGGAGGACAATATCGAATAATCGATTTCCCTCTTAGCAACTGTACCAATTCTGGTATTCAAACAGTTGGCGTGCTAACACAATATGAGGCTGAGTCACTGCATGAACATATCGGTGAAGGAGAACCATGGAGGTTATCTAGATCCGGAATTAATGGAATAACCTTGCTTCCCTCTTACTTAAATGGTCCAAATCCATATTCAGGAACAGCAGATGCTATTTATCAAAACATCGAATTTATCGATCAGCATAGTCCTGAGCATGTTCTCGTGTTATCCGGCGATCATATTTATCACATGGACTACAGACAAATGCTTCATTTCCATAAGCAGAATAATGCTTCTGCAACCATTTCAGTTATACCAGTAAGTTGGGAAGAAGCGCATCGCTTTGGCGTGATGAATGCTGATGAGAATTTTCGGATTACCGAATTTGAAGAGAAACCAGCTACACCTCGAAGTAATTTGGCCTCAATGGGCATTTACTTATTCAAGTGGTCATACTTAAAAGAACACCTTCTTGTCGATGCCGAGGATGTACAATCGAGTCATGATTTTGGCAAGGATGTTATTCCGCGGATGCTTAGTGGAGAAGAACCGCTTTACGCATATTCCTTTAAAGGATATTGGCGAGATGTAGGTACGGTAGAAAGCTTGTGGCAAGCACATATGGACTTGCTCAGTGAAATGTACGAACTTGAGCTATACAAACGGGAATGGCCAATGTATACAAGAGATTGGAGCTGCAATTGGAGTCCTTCGAAGACAAGAAACATGTCTGTAATCCATGACAGCAGCATGATGGAAGGCTCAGCTGAGCGATCCGTTGTATTCTGCGGTGCAGAGGTTGGTAAAGGAACAAAGCTGATAGATAGCATCATTATGCCAAATGCGAAGATCGGGCGCAATGCTTATATCGAACATGCTATTATCGGAGAAGGTGCAGTCGTGAAGGAAGGTGCGGTAATCAAAGGGCAACCTGGTGATATTATCGTCATCGGATCAAATCAGACGGTTCAAGCTAAACCAGTTGTACGTACACAGCCGCCAAGAATACTGAAAGAAGTATACGAAAAAACAGGCCGCTTGCGTGCAGAAGGATTGCCTTCCTAATAATATAGGATGACGGGCAATGAAGGATAATCCACTACGTCGGTGCGTAGAGAGTTATCCTTTTTTATTTTGCTCAAAATATCTCTTGACAGGTTTAAGAATAAAGTGCAACTTTTATTCATTTTGATTTGGAATTAAGGTGAACTTAATGAGTTAATATGTGGGTTGTATCTGGGGAGGGATATTTTTATGTATTTCTATTGTGAATTTTTCATATAGTGAAATTTTATAATGTGGTGTTAAAAGTTAGTGTCGTTTTACAGTGATAAATAATAAAAGGAGCCGCTGCTTCAGCGTGCTCCTGAACAACTTTTATATGATATAAAATCAGTTCCGATGCAATAATGCTTCACCTGCTATACCTGGCTTCGTCATTTGGTAAGGATCAAGAATAAGGTTTAACTCTTCCTCTGTCAAGACATTATAGAGCAGACATAACTCACGAACTGATCTACCTGTCGTAATGGCTTCCCTCGCGATTCTTGATACTACCTCGTAGCCTAAGTGAGGATTCAGTGCAGTAATCATTCCGACACTGTTCTCAACGTAATCCCGGCATCTCTCCACGTTAGCTTCAATTCCTTCGACACAGTGAATTCGGAATACTCGAAAACCTTGGTTCATAATTTCAAGGGATTGGAGCAGATTATACACCAGTACAGGTTCCATGACGTTCAGTTCCAACTGCCCTGCTTCTGAAGCAAGGCTAATCGTATGGTCATTACCGATCACTTGGAACGCAATCTGATTGATCACTTCACACATCACGGGATTTACTTTACCTGGCATAATTGAAGAACCGGGCTGACGCGGCGGCAGAGAAAGCTCACCCAATCCTGCATATGGTCCGGAAGCCATTAATCGGATGTCGTTCGCGACTTTAGACATATTAATCATACATATTTTGAGCGCAGCAGAAACTTCCGTATAAGAATCCGTATTCTGAGTGGCATCAACCAAATGTTCATCTGGTACTACCGGCAAACCACTCAATTCTGCGAGTATTTGAGCAACTCGTTCGATATAGCGAAGATCTGTATTTAGACCCGTTCCAACCGCAGTAGCTCCCATATTGATCGTTAACAAGTGCTGTTTCGTTCGTTCAATACGTTCAATATCCCGATGGAGTACGCGAGCATAAGCCTGAAACTCTTGTCCGAGCCTGATCGGAACCGCATCCTGCAAGTGAGTCCGCCCCATTTTGATTACCGAATCAAACTGAGCCGCTTTATCTTGAAATGTAAGGTGCAGTTCTCTCATTGTAACGAGCAGCTTATCAATCATAGTCAGCACAGCGAGATGAACAGCAGTAGGAAACGCATCGTTCGTCGATTGCGCCATATTCACATGAGAGTTAGGACTGATATCCGCATAGCTCCCTTTCTCCCTGCCTAGAATTTCCAACGCACGGTTCGCGATGACCTCATTCGTATTCATATTTATAGAAGTGCCTGCTCCCCCTTGAATAGGGTCTACAATAAATTGTTCGTGCCATTTGCCTCCTATCACTTCATCAGCTGCTTGTACAATGGCTAGCCCCTTCGCATGGTGTAAGCGCTTTAATTCCACGTTGACAATAGCCGCTGCTTTCTTTACCATGGCCATCGATTTAATTAATTCCGGATGCAATCGCTGTCCGGTAATCGGAAAATTTTCCGCCGCCCGTAGTGTCTGTATTCCATAATAAGCGTCCGATGGTACTTCCTTTGAGCCCAGAAAATCTTTTTCCACTCTCATTGATTATTCCCCCGAATTGTATGAACTTGGATTCCTAATACTCGAATCACTGTTAAATGAAATATTGTTCGTACTTATTATATGTTTTAATAGATTCATTCGACAAGTTCATTTTCCTATCTCTTTTAAAATTTATTAAGGTAACAAAGGTGTGCTGAAATGAAGAAATATGTTATATAGAATCAAGGGTGTGTTGTTTTTGGGGTTTACTATTGTGAATTTTTCATATATAGAATTTTTTAAATAAGGTAATAAAACGAATTCAAGCGAACAGAATTGATCGATTGCACGTTTACCTTCATGTTCAGATAGAAGTTTCAATAAGTTTCAATAACTTTTAACGTTCTCGTCTTGAATGGATATTTGATAGAAATCGGCTTTTGAACGTTGCAAACAAGTCATACATAATGTTATGGCTAGAATCAACATGACTATAGTTCCTGCAATAACAACCGGTTGTATAGAAATAAACTGCGCCGCTGTACCGAATAAAATGGTTGCCACAATCACTAATATAGCTTCAATGAATCCATAGACGCTCCCTATCCTCCCCATTAATTCAACAGGAATGTTGTTTTGATAAAAGGTAAGATAACCTGTATTCGCAAACGCAATAAAAAATGCAACTATAAAAAATCCTACTGCAGCTATAAAAAAAGAATTTGAACAAGCGTAAACCATATAACCGACTGACACAAATATCGCCCCGAATCCTATGAGAAATGGAATTGAGATCTTCTTTACAAATAGAGTGTTAACAAGAGCACCGACAGCAATCCCCGCCCCAGCTATACTGACTAGAAAACTATAATCACTATCCGTTAAACGAAGCACTTCCTTAGCAAATGCTGCTTCTAACGAATCTATTCCTGAGGTCATTACAACCATCACGCAACTAAATAATAGATAGATGATCATGATATAAACGTTATGACGGCTAAAATTCAGTACAATGCGCCAATCTTCTTTAAGCAATTCCAAAGATATTTTTTGAGTTGGTGATTCCCAGGTCATATCCTTCTCCAGGTTTGGCATGAACAAAGTAATAATACTAGATAGTAAATACGCTATCGAATTTACATAAATCGCCAATGTAGGTGTGCCTATTAGAAACAGCATTCCTGCGATCGCTGGACCTATGAGAAAGCCACCAGAAGTAACTAAGCTGTAGAGAGAATTAAATTGCTTTCTTTGTTCAGAAGGAATTAGCTTTGTTTTATAAGCTGTGGACGTTGGCCGAAACATAGAGCTTGCCATATTTATGAAGAGTACAATGAAATATATAAACCAGATGGAAGAATATAAAGGTAGAATGAAGATCAGCATCGCACGAATTAAATCTAAGCTAACCATTAAGTTACGTTTATTTATTCGATCAATCAAGCTTCCAGCCCATACATTTGTAAATAAAGCAGCCAATGGTCTAAGTATGTATAGTACTGATACCGCAAGAGGCGAGCCCGTCTTATCAAGCACGATTAAATTAAGTGCGATCAAATAAATCCATTCACCAACATTTGCTATCCCAATCCCAACTAGTAGAATGGAAGGATATTTCCAGGATTCTAGGATCCTTTTTAAAGTCATTTAAATTCCTCCTTCTGGTCAATAAAAAAATCCCGCCTCCAAGACTTTCGTCTTGGGGACGAGATTATGCAAGTCGCGGTACCACCCCATTTAATTAGTATGTCACCATACTAACCTTATCAGGTACCGCATTCAAAGATATGCGTGTACCCTTGCTCTATAACAGGAGCTCCTGTCACACTATCTCCAATCAGTACGGTTCCAATGTGATGCTCAGAGGCTTGGTTCGATAAACAATTATTACTCCTTTTCAGCGGACGGAGCTCTCTGTAAATAATTAAATTTACCTACTCTTCTCTTCATAGCGTTTATTTTTTCAATACTACCATTAATAGCACTTAAATGTAAATATTGACTATAGCGTTATCGCTCTCAGTCAAAGGAACACATGTCTCTCCGTATAACCAATCATTCTACTGCATCGTAATTGATATTTTATCTTCCTTTTGCACCCATTCGACCTTAGCTCCGAGAGATTCACTAATAAAACGCAAAGGCAAGTACGAAATACCATTTACACTAAAAGGTTTACTTGGCATCACAACGAGTGAATCATTTAATTTCGTTTCATCCAAGATGTAATTCATTTGAAGCGTGATCGAAGCCTTACCAGGCTCAGAACGGTTTATCGTAACTATCTTGTTCTCTGCATCCCAAGTGACAGCAGCACCAAGTTTTTCGAAAATGGAACGAATCGGAATAAACGCTTGCCCATTACGAATCACTACACCATTCGTCAACGGAACTGGTTCGCTGTTGAGCTCAAGAGAAATCGCCTTTTGCACCGGTACTGGGGTAGTATGCATGAAATCAAAATCTCCGTTTCCTAATTCAGCATGCTTGTTAACACCCCATCCCCACAAGGTTCCGTCAGATTTCTGTAGAATAATATGCCGCAGGCTTGCTTTGACTTGCTTTACATTCGACGTTAGGAGATTAAAGCTTGGATTATTGGGCATCGTTTCCCGGTTAATAGACGTCTCATATAAATTCCCATCACCAGTCAGCACGATCAAAGATCGTTCAACGATAAAAGCATCCTTAACGTCTGTAATACTCCTCAACTGCAGCGGGACAGGCTGATTATGATAGGTTGTTCCGTCAGAAAAGCCAGTAACGGTTGCGCCCCAAAACCAAAGGTGTGATTGAAGATCAACAGCAAGCTTATAATATCCACTCACTTTAATCATCTGAATGTTCGATAAATGATCTATTCTTGTTGCAGTCAATGGATCAGTTAACGTGTCATTCGCTGTAAATTCAGTCGCCCATGACCATACAGTTCCATCCTCTTTCAATGCCATGTTCTCATCAATATGTACAATGTGATCTAAAGATTGAATAGGTTCAAATGATTTTAAAGAATTCTCATCTTTCCATACGGTCCCGTCTTTCTTCAAAAACACCCATCTCTGCACCCACTCTTGCTGCTGAACTTCATAATAACTGCTAATGTCCGCCACATTTTCAATACCAGAAAGTTGTGCAATTTGTTTTATATCCAACTTCCCATCCGTTCTAGGGATCATAAATACTCTTCCATCGGCATCTAGAGCCATTGCTACGTTCCACATAGAATAGACCTTTATGATATTGTTCAGTTCCTTTACAGGATAAATTTGTACGGAAGCGGAATTAGAAGTTCTTTCCCAATACCATACACTGTTATCTTGCTTCATAATGAGCCCGTCAGAGAACGATACTTCTACATCCGTAAGTCCTTGAATTTGAGTAGGAACCGACTGATTATTGCCCCAAACCCAATAGGAGCCATCAGACTTCACCAAAGAAGCAATATCAAAGTTTTTAATGTTGGAAGATGAATTGGAATCCGTTGAGGCATGCGCTGTTAGGGGGAATAGGCAAAAGATTGTGATTAAAACAAACCTAGTGAACCGTTTTTTCATTGGGTTATAACTCCTTCCTTCATCTCAAAACTTCGTATTATTGAGCTGTTAATTCTTCCGGAGTAATAAATATAAAATACCAGGTTTAAATCTTATAAAACGAAGAAACGAAGAAAGGTGAAATTACTCATCGTTGCTGCAGCAGTTCACCAGTTCGTTTAATGAAACACCATTTTGAAGATCTGTTGTCCAGCCTGACTCTGGATCAGAAAATTTCTGAGTCATTTTGTAAACAACCTTCCCGGTAGTTAAATCATACTTAGCAAATATTACACTAGATGTATTTATGAAAAGCATTGGGTAACCTCCGTAGCTGACGGACTCACGGGAGGTCTACTTCTTTTTACTCAGCACCATCACATAATCGCTTTAATCATCGCAAAATATTCTCGGGTCATAAATATCATTTTATAATAAGCAGGTGTCTGACTCGATATCCCATAGGGGATAAAACCAATCTTTTTCGCTAACATTTTCGCCCGGAACATGTGAAAGTCACTTGTTACAATAAGTATTCTAGGTTTTAATATTCCCTTTTCATCTATGATCCTTTTTGAGAATAATAGGTTCTCCTTCGTACTTGTTGATTGGCTCTCTAGAATGATCCGATCCTTAGAGATCCCATTTCTGATTAAATAGTCTCTCATCGCGGTCGCTTCGGCAATATCTTCTCCAGGACCTTTACCTCCTGATACAATAATCGGTATGTCCTTATTAATCCTTGCATAGCTTAAGGCAGTATCTAGTCTTTGTTTCAATATCAAGGATAACTGAGTACCTTTTACGCGAGCTCCTAAAACAACAACATAATCTACATCTGAGATATCTTGATCGTTCGCATTGAATTGTGAAATGACCAATAACTCAATGATCAAAAATGAAGCACCAATAAATAAAATAGCAGCTGCCAACACTCTTCTAAAGACATGATACTTTCGTAAATCAATCCTTCTCAAAGTCATGACCCAACTCCTCAACTTATGCAATAATATCTATTATTTCACTATTATACCAAACAGAGTCACATATATAAAAAGAACTGGCGCCTGTACATTACAGACACCAGTTCTTTTTATAACCTCTTCGGCCTTCTCAAATCTTCCCATTCACGCCGTAATATAGCCATTTCAATCTTATTCCAATACGTATCGCCAGCGAGTGTGGCTTCTCTGAACAGTCCTTCTTGTCTAAAACCTGCTGCTTCATACGTGCGGATCGCAGAAGTATTGAAATCAAACACCCCTAAAGTAATTCGGTGAAGATGAAGGGCATCAAATCCGATACGAAGCATTTCCTCGATCATTTTCTGGCCAATACCTCTGCCCAGGTAGCTTGGATTGCCGATCAGAACTCTACCGATACGTGCCGATTTGTTTTTTCTAACAATCGACGCAAGAGAGATATGACCGATTTTCTCACCGGTCTCAACATGTACAACCGAATAGATCAACCTGGAGGAAGTAACTGGATTATTCGCATCTTCTAGATAGGCAACCATATCTTCTGTCGTAATCGGGAATGACCAGCCCGTTCCAGACCACTGTACTTGAAACTCAGGGGAATAACTCCACTCTTTTAGTAAAGCAACATCATGTTCATTGAAATAAACCAATTGTATCCGATCAGGATCTGTGTCCTGATTCTTCTCGTACAAATTAGTGAAGCGCGATCCCATATCTTGATAACCCATATAACGGAAACCATTGGATTGGTAGAAAGCATTCAGCTTTGGATTATGCGCAACACAGTCCAGTCTTAGTCCCTTTAAACCTTGGCTTAAAGCCAGCCTCTCAGCGAACTGCAGCATGTGCCTACTAAACGCATTACCCCTAAATGCTTTACGCACTGTGAGACGATGTAAATACGCATACTGATCATCATTTCGCTCCTGCCAGTAATCGGGGTCTCCTTGCTGCAATGTGAACATGCCCACAGGCTGGCCGCCATGCACAGCAAGATATACTTTCCTCACATCGAAATAACCCAAGATATCTTCAAGCGTAAACATTTCAGGCACCCATTGTCTGAGTGAATTTTCAACCATCCATTCAGCTGCTTCCCGGAGCATATCAAGAATAACTTGGCCATCCTCTGGACCTGCTTCATAAAATTGCAATAATCCTGCTCGTGTATCGACTGAATCTAATAATGCTCTCATCTGATCACTTACCTCTCCCATCACTAAATCTTGTCTTGGTTGGTTTCCGTAACGTCGTCTTTTGACAGAGGTAAAATAACAGTCACCGTTGTGCCGACGCCAAGCTGACTTTCAATATCCATATGTCCCCCATGCAACTCGACGAGCTGCTGCGTAATTGCAAGTCCAAGACCTGTTCCCCCGTTAAGAGGGTTAACTTGGAAAAACCGATCTTTCACTCTCATTAAATGCTCTTCGCTTATACCAATCCCGGTATCTTGTACAGCCACTTCGACAACGTGATCATATTTTTTCAAATTCAGATTGACCCAACAATTTTCATGTGAGAACTTAATTGCATTATCCACAATATTCAAAAATACTTGCTTCATCCGATTTGGGTCTGCATTTATCCAGACTGGCTCTTCTTCACCTGTAAGCTTCACCTTGATATGCTTCTGTTCAGCTTTGGTCCACACGTTAAGAATCGTTTCCTGTAACAGCTCACGCAGATTAACACGACTTATAACCAGCTTCATTTCGTTCTGTTGCAGCTTCGAGAAGTCGAGAATTTCTTCAACTAAGCCGATCAGTCGATCCGCTTCCTTCGTAATAATTTGCATCCCCATCTTCGTCTCTTCCGGATCAAATGAGCCAGAACTTAACGTCTCACTCCAACCCTTAATGCCGGTAAGCGGAGTCCGCAATTCATGAGATATGGACGATATGAAATCATCCTTAATCTGGTTGCTGTGCACAATTTGATCAGCCATGAAATTCAGTGTCGAAGCAAGCTCTTGAAGCTCATGCCGATATTCGCCTTTAACACGAACATCCAGATTGCCTTGTGCCATTTGGGCGGAGACAGCTGTAATGTTCTTAATCGGCTTCACGATCGAATTGGCCAGTCCAATACTAAACATGAGTACCACAGCTAATACAGCTGCTCCAATACCAACAGCCAAGAACGTAATATTAAGCAGCTTCTCATTTAACGTCTCCAGTGAAGTAATATACCGGATAATATACAGCTTCTCACCACGGATTTGCAAAGGACTGGACACAGCCATAACCTGTTCCCCTGTTCCCGGCTGCCTGCCAATCCATCTGCCAACATTGCCTGCTAACGCCTGCGTAATATCGCTCGTCTGAATCGTACGATCGTTTTCAAATCCAGTTGAGTTAATGAGTACTTTGCCATCCTTATCAATAATTTGCAGCTCTGTATTATCTAGAGAGAACAGCTTCAGCATTTCGGGCAAATAAGTATATTCCTCTTCCGAATCTAAGTTCACGAATTTTTGAAAATATGAACTTGTGAGTGCCGCGTGATTGGACAAATGATTGAATATACTGTCGTAGTAATAAGCACGTATAGCAAAGATGAAAATAACTTCTACGAGCAAAAGTGCAAGAAATATAACAAAAAAGTAGTGTAAAACGATAAGACGCCCTATGCCTTTTTTAATCATTGACCTTGGCCTTTCCATTTATATCCGTGACCCCATACGGTTTGCAAATAAGCCGGCTCTGACGGATTGTCTTCAATTTTTTGGCGTAATCTGCGGATGTTCACGTCCACAATTTTAGGATCGCCCAAATATTCTTTGCCCCACACGTGATCAAGCAGCACATCTCTGCTGAGAGGAGTGTTCTCTTTCTCAAAGAAAAATTGAATAAGAGAAAATTCAGTTGGTGTCAGTTCTATCATTTTGCCATTCTTCTTGAATTGTTTCGAGATCAAGTCGAGGGTAAACGGACCGCTCGAGAACGACACCTTCGCATTTGTCTCACGATATACATTAACACGGCGCAGCAGTGAGTGAATACGAGCGATCAACTCCGTAGGACTGAAAGGTTTGCTAATATGATCGTCTGCGCCTACGGACAGTGCGTATACCTTATCTTGCTCTTGAACTTTTGCCGTTAGGAAAATAATACCAATACGTTCATTCGTCTCACGCACTTTGCGGCACACTTCAAACCCGTCAATGCCCGGAACCATCACATCGAGCAGAGCGATATCGATATCTGGAACCGTCGTTAATAGTCGATAGGCTTCGTTCCCATCAGTACATTCAATAACCTCAAAGCCATTACGTTTCAAGTTAATGACGATAAAACTGCGAATAGATTCTTCATCTTCTAAAATGAGTACTTTGCTCACGATTCTCTTCCTTCCTCTCCGTCACGAAAATCTGGTCTTCCTACTTATCTGTCGTACCTAATTTCAGCTCTTTACTGCTGCGAAATCCAATGACCTTATCATTGTCACGCGCAATCATTTCCCAATTACTCTTCACGCGCTCCCATTGAGATAAAGAGAAAAATTGAATTTCTGCCACCGTTTCACCGGTATCATATATTACGAATTTCAAATATTGATCTTTGTTGGACTTCGGATCTACAGTTACCTTGTTGTACCATTCTTTCGGAAAATTAAAATAAAATCGACCTTTCAAATCACGATACTGCTGCATCACGAATTTTAGACCGCTCTCACCATCCCATTGATAATAAGAGAATAGCCACGGGATCTCATCGAAAGAAACGTACTCCCATCCTTTCGGCGTTTCAAGCAGTCCAAGTTCTAAAATGCCGTCGCCATTTACATCGCCGCTATAAGTCTGATAATCCTTAAACGTTTGATCTTGTGGCAGTACATCGATAAGTTTCTGATTTTCCATCACGATGACATGTGAGTAGGCTGAATGAGTACCGACAGAAGTATCTAATATAAGTCCCTTACGATTTTTAGCAACATTGCCGGATACAACGTTGTAAAATTCATTTACATAAGGATCAAGTTGAAGCTTGTCCAGTTCTTTAAAGCCGCTGTCATATTGATAAACGGTTACGGAGGCGTATTCATTCCTTTTTAATGAGATTACGGAAATATCGTTAATTTTATCTCCGTTCAAATCATCCAGCACAAACTTCGTATAGGGAAGCTCAAGCTCTTTATCAAGTGTTTTCCCATTATAAGTGTAGACGACAAGGCCTTTTTGTAGCTCGTCATCGCCGCTTGAATATCCTGCGACAATGTCTATTTTACCATCGTTCGTGACATCTTTAAGCTCAAAAGATTCGAGAACAATACCTTCACCGTCGAAAGTAAGCTGCTTCATCCAGGTATTGCCTTTCTTCTCAAGAATCATCCCATGAATCCGAACTGTATCATCTGGAGTTTCGTAGAAAACAACCGTCTCATTGATACCGTCGTGATTCAGGTCTGTGATCCGAATGGAGCTTGTATTCGTAGCATCACGCGGTCTGATGATCGTCGATCCTTCAGGCAGCTGGGCTGTAATGACACTCTTTATATTTTCGCGGTCTACCGAGAGCTCCGGCGTTTTCATAAGGGATTTCGGGTCCATCGTTAACTCACAGCCGCTTATCATAAGCAGGATGACGCAGCCTAGCAAGGCTCGTATCCATTTTGATTTTAACAACAGCATCACTCTTTTCTACACGTTCAATCTATTTTACTATATGGTTTAACCGTCTATAGCTTCATTTTCTCAGGTCCAGTAAGCTTTCTGCCGCTAACATCCAGAACAAGATTACCATCTTTAAGTCCCCATATTCTTGTCGCATGCCGTTCAGCAAGTTCGATAGGAAGCGCTGCAATCACTGTAATTTGCTGGTCTGTACACAGTTTTCTTAATGTATCCAGCACAGATGCAGCCGTTTTTGGATCAAGTCCAATTACAGGCTCATCCGCAGCAATTACCTTCGCTCCATGAACAAGAGCCCTGGCAATCGCTGTTCGCTGCTTCTCACCACCGCTCAAACTGCCTGCTTTTTGATGAGCTTTATCCAGCAAACCTAGTTGTTCGAGTACATCCATCGCACCCATATAATCATCCGAGCGAACCATCCCCGTAAGCATGCGCCACCAAGGCGTCTGACTAGCTCGTCCAATCAATACATTTTTGAGAGCAGTTCGATTAGGATTGAGGTACGGATTTTGTTCAAGATAAGCCCATTCCCGTCTCACTTTAAGCTTACCCTTTATCTTATTGTTCAGAACATCGACCTCATCGATAATAAAAGAACCTTTGTCCCAACGTTCCTGAAGCGTCAAGCAGCGGATCAGTGTACTTTTACCGCTGCCGCTGCCTCCAACAACCGCAATCATTTCACCCTGTTCAATCTGAACACTAATATCATGAAGTACTAGGCGCTTTTCCGGACCTATACTTTTCGTTAAATGTTCCACTTTAATCATCTGTCCGTACTCTCCTCTTCCTTAACTTCCTCTAATCTTTAGTTTATTGGAAAAAAGAATGAATTACCATGCGAACAGACGTTTTTTATTCATGATTATTATGTTGCCTATACCAAATACCAATCGTTGAAAATAGGATATAGCAACCGCCCATGATGATGAAAAAGCTCGGTACAGAAATATACTGCATGCCTAAGCCGCCAATGTTGGGTCCAATGATACTGCCTGCATTAAAATGAAACGATGCAACGACATTTGCAGCAGGAAGCAGCACACGCGGCAACAAATCGGCTGCATATGCAAGTCCCAGGGAAAAGAATGAGCCTACCATTCCTCCAGCAATCATGAGCAGAATCATTACAACATAAAAATGAGTTCCGGCAAATGGCACGAGTAAGAACGCAAGCCCGCCAATCATGCCTGCCGTCATCAGTATTCTTTTTCGACCAAATCTGTCACTAAGCATGCCGAGCGGAAGCTGCAAGATGAGTCCGCCAATGCCGACAAACGGCAAGAGCGTTGAAATTTGACTTTCTAGTAATCCCGTACGAAGACCGTACACTGGGAAGTTACTGTTGATTCCAGCTTCCATATAGCCATATAAAAAGGCAGGTATAAGCGCATACCATGCAATCATATACGTCCGGCTAAATCTACGAGTGGTCTCTTCTCTTCGCTCGCTCTTCTCCGGCTTCGCGTTCGGCAACTTGAAGATGACAAGGACAATCATCACCACAAAGCAAAGGGCGAGAGCTGCAAAAGGTACGATATTTCCATATTGAAGCAGCTTCATTCCAAGCGGTCCTAAGCTGAACCCGAGTCCATAGGACATACCATATAGAGAGATCCCTCTCCCCCGCTGATGTGCAGGGGTAAAGAATAATATCCAAAGCTGTGCCGCATAATGAAGTGCACTATCACCAATCCCGACTAACAAACGCAGAATAAACCATAATTTAATATTGGGTATGAGCGGAAAGAGCAGCAACGTACTAGTCACCAGCAATAAACCGCCGATAAGCAGTTTTTTAAAACCCGTATATCCTAGCAATCGTTCCGCGACGAGTATCATCGCAAATGAGCCAACGTACAGAACAGCAGCATTCATGCCGTTCACAGCCGACGAAACACCCATCTGCTCCATGAAAATCGAGAGAACGGGCAAGAGCAAACCTTGACTTAATCCTGCAACGACTACAACGGCAATAAGAATAAAATATTGAGCCTTAAAATTTGACCTTGATGCAGCAACATCTCCTGTAATCAAACGTAATCCTCCTGTGTAAAAACAAAAGAAAATCGCCAATACGTTGACGACTTTTCTTAAGTATCATTTCTATAAAAATATATAAACCGTTTAATAGCAAACTATCACACATTATAGTAGACAATTGATTACAAGACAAGACATAATAAAACCATTATAATTAGAATAATGATTATCGATATTTTGGGAGGGTACACAAATTCATGGGGTATCAATTAAAAATAGATGTCTCCCCCGTCTATGATCTGCTCGGCAGCTTTATGGTGTATACAACGAAAAAATGGATTCGAAACTTAGATATCGGTATGAACTGGCTCACAGAAGTCGAATCTTCTCTGCCGGCTGATGCTCATCAATCCTTGATACAAGCTGCCCAGTGGCCCTTTGAAGATTATGATGTTCTCTATGTGTGGGCGATCCAGCGGACGAAGGATGAAGGAATCACTGCTTTCTTAGATGATCTTGCTCATGCTAAAGAAAGTACACTCTTTGAAGCAGTAAGGAAGTATATCCCTTCTTTATCTTATGAAAATGCCGTACGTATCCGAAATCAATATGTTCCTCTTCTTCATCTGTGGTACGAGAACTACTTTCGTCATGTAGAAAGCTCTATTACAGCACTCATTGAAGAAGATGCTAGTGAGAAGAAATCGTTACTTCATAAAATGGACCCTGAACCACTTATAGAATATGCCTCAGGAGGAGTGGTCATAGAACCTAACCCATCGATCCGTGAAGTCGTACTCTTCCCAACAGTCCATATTAGACCTATTAATATGTACTCCTTCTGCGAAGAGATGCTACTCATCCAATATCCTGTGGATGTAGCTGAGTCTAATGAAGAAGAACCGCCAAAGGTACTATTGCGTCTTACTCACGCACTAGCTGAACCCGATCGTCTGCGCCTTTTGCGTTATGTAGCAGACGAGCCCAAATCGTTGACAGACATGATTCGTGATTTAAACAAACCTGAAGAAATGTTAATCCATCATTTATTGATGCTGCGTGCAGCAGGGTTGCTTCGTACACATTTAACCCACGGCGATGTTGAAAAGTTCAGTATCCGTCCTGATGGAGCAGCGGAATTGCAAATGTTTCTCGAAACTTATATACACCAATAATGACTAGCTTATCTAGCCAAAAGGAGTGACAGCAAGATGAAATGGAACCATCAGCAACTCATATTCGACCTTGATGATACGCTTATTTATTGTAATAAATATTTTGATGAAGTATTACATCAGTTCTTTGACCTCGTTCACCAATGGTTTATGCCATATAACGTAAGTATTGAGGAAATAAAGCAAAAACAAATTGAAATTGATATTCAAGGTGTACATCATCTCGGTTTTGCAAGCCATCATTTTCCGCAGTCGCTTGTTGACACATACCGCTACTTCAGTCTGCTTCATGGCCGTATCGTTGATCCACGTGAAGAAGCGAAGCTGACCGAACTTGGGATGAGCGTATATGATGCAGAATTCGAGCCTTACCCAGGGATGGTTGAAACACTAGATCAGCTCCATCATGAAGGACATTTTCTGATTTTATATACAGGCGGAGAAACCACTGTTCAGCAGCGTAAAATTGACAGACTCAAGCTTTCTAATTATTTCGATGATCGAATCTTCATTCATAAACACAAAAATATAGATGCACTGCAAAGCATCATCCAGAAACATAAATTAAAACACGATGACACATGGATGATCGGCAATTCTCTGCGTACCGATATTGCACCAGCACTGACCGCAGGTATTAACGCGATCTATTTACAGCAGCCTAACGAGTGGCAATATAATATCGTAGAGCTCGATGTGACTCATCGGTCAGAACTATACACCATTTCTTCACTGCGAGATGTTCCGCAAATTATTCATAAGAGCATTCGTTCCAAAGTGGAACAAAGCAGCTGATCAAGATAAAGAAGGATACCGGAATTTTATTCTGGTATCCTTCTTTATGTACTTCATTACGAAAATTCTTTACCAGTATCAATAATTAAAGACTCATCCGTATCTCTGACTGCTGCATAAAAAATATCAGCCATTTTATGGTATCCATCTTGTTCAAGTTTCATTTTCAACCATTCAGCGTCTTTACCAATTAAATTTAAGTTTTTATGCTGAATTTTCCCTTCAATAATTAAGGATATAGGCATCCCTTCATATTCTACATCTAGATTTAAATGTTTTGGGGTGAGTAGAATAGAGTCTTTGCTGGGAATGACACTTATATCGCCGGTAGGCTCTAATATAGCATACTCGACATTTTTTAAATCTGGATATCCTTCTGCTCGAAGGGTTGCTAACAATTCGATTAACGAATAATGGCTTCGTTTTAAATTTTGCTTAATAATTTTTCCATGCCTGATCAATATAGTGGGTTCACCGATTAACAGACGATTTAACCATCGAAATAAGGACAGCTTAGAAAAAATAATATGAAGAATTGTAACCACCACTATGCCAATAATCGCACGCCCCATATCTTCACTAATAAGCGGCGTGACGGCTAAAGTTGCCAGAAATACAATAGCGGTTAAATCATGAGGGGTTAATTGTGCAAGTGCAGCCTTTCCTAACAGCCTTATCACTACAACGGATATACTAAACAGTAAAATCACTTTGCCCACATAGAGCAGCACTATATACAACCCCGTTTCTCTGTATTCGTTATTTAATAAATATTAGGAGTCCTGCGACAACCAATATAATGCCTAAAACTTTATTTACTGATACAGGTTCATTTAACAACATAACTGCCAAGATGAACGTAATAATTGGATATGTAGATGTAATGGCGACTACTGCTGTTAATCCTGCTCTAGAAAGAGCAAACAAAAAAATCACATAGGCAGTAGGGATTAATATTCCGTTCAGGATCGCAAATACGACCGTATTTTTATAAAAATGAAAGGGTATTCCCGATAGCTTGGCTGTTGTAAAGTAAATCATGACCACAATAATCATGGTAAGAGTAGTAACAAAATTAACTTCGATCGGATGTCCTGTCGAAAGTGCCTGACGATCGATAATTCCATTCAATCCCCATATCAATGTAACCACAAAAATAATCAGATATAACATCTGCTCATCATCACATCCGTATTACGAATTGTTGTCCCATTCATTTAAGTTTAATTTTCAAGGGATTGAACAATGACATAAAAACAAAAAAAGGAGCCCTATTGGGGCTCCCTCTAATTATTCCGTTCGTTCTATTTCAAGTTTACCTGACATGCGGTCCAGAAGCTTAATTCGTCCTTTGAAATCGCCCTGTACAGTTTTGAAGGTAAGCACCTTCGTAGAACCTTGCTCAAGCAACGATTTCAACATCGTCCCCGTTATCTTCTTACCTGAAAATTCCTTCCAAATCACAAATCCGCAGCCCTGTTTATAATGCGTACATCCGTAGCCTTTGCGGCCCTCAATGATTTGACCGCCGCAGCCTTCACGCGGACATGGTGCTAGAGGAGAATAAGTGCTTTTAGCCATCGTTTCACTGCTTGCTCTCTTGCTGTTTGTCATTGTCCCAGATGTTCTCGCTGTCCGTTTATTCGAAGATTTCCCTAGGCTAACATCACCGAAGGAAGCGAGTTCAGCCGGTGCCTGCATTTTCACTTTATCGATAATGGATATCGTAAATCGCTTCACGTTCTCCATAAACTTCTCTTGTGTTGCCTCGCCTTTGGAAATTTGATTAAGCCTGCGCTCCCACTGTCCTGTCATTTCCGGCGAAGTAAGCAGTTCAACCCCAGCGTGACGAATGAGCTCAATTGCCGTTCGGCCTTTTGGCGTAATCATAATTTTCTTGCCTTGCATTTCAATGTAGCCGACATTTTTCAGCCGTTCGATCGTTGCCGCTCGGGTAGCTGGCGTACCAAGTCCTGATTCCTTCATCGCTTCACGTAATTCTTCGTTCTCAATTTGTTTACCGGCGCTCTCCATCGCTTTCAGCAGCGTCCCTTCCGTATAGGCTTTCGGAGGCTGCGTTGCTTTCTCTTTGACGGTGCTGTCTTTACAGAGAACGGACTCATTCGGATTCATTTGGAAAGGCTGATCAACTAGCTCTTCACTATCGTCTTCATCGTTATCCTTGTTTTTTCTCTTGCTTGTCTTATTCTCATCCTGCTGTCCTTCAAGAACAACCTTCCAACCAAGGAAGAGCAGCTCCTTCACATTAGTCTTAAATGTCTCACTCTCTACTTCGGTAAGGACCGTGTGCTGTTTATACTCAGCTGGAGGATAGAAGTGAGATAGAAAACGACGAATGATAAGATCATATATATTTTGTTCTTCTTTACTAAGCGTCCCTGCTCTTTTGAGAGTAGGTAAAATGGCATGGTGATCTTCTACGCGAGATGGATTACATAATGCTTTGTTTTGTTTATGGACAAGCCCCGGATTTGCACCCTCAACCAGCTTTGCATACGACGTGGATCTAAGCATATGAAGCGCTTTGTGCATGCCTTCGATGTTCTGCTCTGTAACGTAGTTCGAGTTCGTCCGCGGATAAGAAATCACTTTATGTTTCTCATAAAGCGCTTGTGCAATATCTAACGTTTTCTTCGCAGAATAGCCATATTTCGCGTTCGCTTCACGTTGAAGCAATGTCAGATCATACAGTTTATAAGGATACTCTTTCGTCTCCTTTGCTTCATAGCTCGTAATCTGCCCTTGCTTCCCTTTCACCTTCGTACCGATTGCTTCCGCTGCTTCCTTGGAAGTAAGACGCTCTCCTTGCCACGTCCCTTGATACGTTCGATCTCCTTGCGCAAACTGAGCTTTCACTTCATAGAACGTCTGCGAGTCGAAAGCTTCGATTTCTTTCTGCCGATCATAGATCAGTGCAAGGACCGGTGTCTGAACCCTTCCTACGGACAACAACGTATTATGTCTAGTCGTAAAGGCGCGGGAAGCATTCATCCCTATTAACCAGTCTGCTTCGCTCCGGGCTCTAGCAGCTCGAGTTAAATTGTCAAAATCGGTCCCATCTCGTAGTTCCCTGAACCCTTGAGCAATGCTCTCGGCTGTTAGGTCTGAAATCCATAAACGCTGAACAGGCATTGACAGCTTAAGATGCTGTTCAATCAGTGCAAATATGTACTGTCCTTCTCTCCCCGCATCACATGCGTTAATGATGCGATTACAACGTTTCGCCAGTTCTCCAATCACTTTAAGCTGATCCTTCGTCCTCGGATTCGGGACGATCTTGAAATGATCTGGAATGATTGGAAGATCGCGAATATTCCATTTTTTATATTTTGCATCATAAGCATCAGGTTCTGCTAGACCTATCAAATGACCGATGGCCCAAGTAATAATAAAGTGCTCCCCTTCTATGTAGGTCCGATTATTCTTCCCTTTAGGTTCAATCACCGCAGCGATTGTTCGCCCCATATCCGGTTTTTCAGCAATTACAAGGGTCTTCATATCCCAATTGTGCCTCCTCTGCAAAGTTGCCGTACGTCATTCACCAATTCACATAAAAAGGAGCCGCGCTAAAGCGCAGCCCCATGTGCTTCATGTCTATTAACTATTATACCAAAACCGTCGAACCCATCAAATATTTATCTACTTCACGAGCTGCTTCGCGTCCTTCATTGATTGCCCATACAACCAAGCTTTGTCCGCGGCGCATGTCACCAGCAGCAAATACTTTATCAACATTTGTTCTATACTGTCCGTATTTCGCTTTGACATTGGAACGACGATCTGTTTCGAGTCCAAGCTGCTGAGCAAGTGTTTGTTCAGGTCCGTCAAAACCAATTGCGATCAGAGCCATGTCTGCTTTGAATACACGCTCTGTTCCTGGAATAGGCTCGTAGGATTTACGTCCATTTTCATCCACTTTACGCTGAATTTGAACGGTATGCAGCTCTTTCAAGTTGCCTTCGTCGTCGCCTACAAATTTCGTAGTCATGATCGAGAATTCGCGAGGATCCTCGCCAAAAATCGCTTTAGCTTCTTCTTGTGCATAATCCAGCGTATACACATTCGGGAATTGCGGCCATGGGTTATTAATTGGATCACGAGTTAGCGGTGCTTTCTGATGTGTGCCGAACTGAGTGACGCTTCTGCATCCATGACGAAGAGATGTAGCTACACAGTCAGATCCTGTATCCCCGCCGCCGATAACGATTACATGTTTATCTTTAGCAGAAATATAATTGCCATCTTCCAGATTAGAATCTAGCAAGCTCTTAATCGTTCCTGTTAAGAAGTCCATAGCATAATGAACACCTTTAAGATTGCTTCCTTCAATGTTGAATTCACGAGGTTTAGTAGCTCCGCCGCACAATACAACTGCATCATATTCGTCAACTAGCTGCTTAGCAGGAATATCTTTGCCGATCTCGGTATTCGTTACGAACTCAACACCTTCTGCCGCAAGCAAATCAACACGACGCTGTACAATTTTTTTATCCAACTTCATCGATGGAATACCGTACATTAATAGACCGCCAATCCGGTCAGAACGTTCGAATACGGTTACCGAATGACCTGCCTTGTTCAGTTGAGCCGCAGCGGCAAGGCCCGCAGGTCCTGAACCTACAACAGCGACGCGTTTGCCCGTTCTCTTCTCAGGAGGTGTTGGAACGATCCAACCTTCTTCAAATCCTTTGTCAACAATCGCTTGTTCGATAGACTTAATCGTTACAGGTTGATCGATCAAGCCAACTGTACAAGAACCTTCACATGGTGCAGGACAAATACGGCCCGTAAACTCTGGAAAATTGTTCGTTTTGTGCAGACGCTCAAGCGCTTCACGCCAAAGTCCACGGTATACGAGGTTATTCCATTCCGGAATTAAGTTGTGTACAGGACAACCCGATGTACCTCCTGTCATATCAATACCCGTATGGCAATATGGTGTACCACAGTCCATACATCGAGCACCTTGCGTACGAAGCTCATCTTCCGACAAAAGTTTATGAAATTCTTCCCAGTCTTTCACCCGTTCAATCGGATCACGATCCACTGGCAGCTGCCGTTTATATTCCATAAAGCCTGTAGGTGTTGACATGTTACGTTCCCCCATCCGTCTTCCATGTTGAATTTTTTAATGCCCATTGTATCACAAAAACAAACTAATGTGATTCAGTACTCGATCTCATTTCAATAAAATATTTATGGTCACCCTATTAAAAACGCTTATCCAGTCAATATTTCAATAATATTAGCATCAGGTAGATTTGATATTAAATGGACAAACGGTATAATAGTTTGCATTTTTTACATCTTGCGTATAAATGTTACGAAATCATAATCGTAGTCATTTCGTTCATCTCGAGTCCCTCGGATCTCCTCAGCCTTTTCAAACTCATCCCAGTTCACAGGCGGGAATTTCGTGTCTCCCTCAAAATCATGATGAATGATCGTAACGATGAGCTTATCCGCATAGGGTAAGAATTGCTCATAAATATGAGCCCCGCCAATGACCATCAATTCACCCCGTTCAGCATATGTAAGAGCTTCCTCAATAGAATGCACCACTTCAGCCCCATTTGCCTGAAATGACGAGTCTCGTGTCAGCACTAGATTGTGACGGTTGGGAAGCGGCTTGCCGCCTAGTGAATCCCACGTTTTTCGTCCCATTACAATTGTTTTACCTGTCGTTTGAGCTTTGAAAAAAGCCATATCCGCCGGTAAACGCCATGGCAGACGATTATTAACGCCAATAATTCCGTTCTGAGCCATTGCCCATATTAAAGATACACTCATGTTATCATGACCCTTTCTTCTGCTTCTTTACTTTATGATATCACCGTAGATCTGAAAACAACAGATTTTTGAGATAAGCATATCATGAATAAAACAAGCTACCCTTTATCATTTAAAGAGTAGCTTGTTTTGTATGCAACCTATTAAACTGCAATCGGCGCTTTAATGCCAGGATGAGACTGATAGTTTACGAATTCAAAATCTTCAAATTGATAATCGAAAATAGAGTCCGGCTTGCGTTTAATTCGTAATTGCGGAAGCGGATAAGGCTCTCTCGTTAACTGCAACTTGACCTGCTCGAGGTGATTTAAGTAGATGTGTACGTCGCCGCCCGTCCAAATGAGATCGCCAACTTCCAAATCACATTGCTGAGCAACCATATGGGTTAGCAGAGCGTATGATGCCAAGTTGAATGGCAGTCCCAAGAACGTATCTACTGATCTCATTTGAAACATACATGACAACTTGCCTTCCGCCACATAGAATTGGAACGCGTAGTGACATGGCGGCAGAGCCATCGTATCAATTTCAGCGACATTCCATGCATTGACTAGATGTCTGCGGGAATCAGGGTTTGTTTTAATTTGGTGAATGACATTCGAAATCTGGTCAATAACTTGTCCGTTCTGGCCTGGCCATGTTCTCCACTGAGCTCCGTACACACGGCCTAGGTTTCCTTCTTCATCTGCCCATTCATCCCAAATGGTTACTCCGTTATCACGCAAATATTTAATATTCGTATCGCCGCTCAAAAACCAAAGCAACTCATGAACAATCGACTTTATGTGCAATTTTTTAGTAGTTAATAGAGGAAATCCTTCCGCTAAGTTCATTCTCATTTGTCTACCGAATACAGAAATTGTGCCGGTACCTGTACGATCTTGTTTCTGTACACCATTTTCTAAGACATCGTTAAGTAAATCCAAATACGCTTTCATTAGTCACCTCATATAATCGAAATCCATTTCATTATATTATAACAGAGGCAGACTCATTTCGGAATTAGAACATTATTTGACTTCTAAAATACTCTTAGCAACAGATTTCTTTAATTCATTGACAAACACTGAATCGGGTATTTTATACTCTGGAGGTGCAACTGCGTAGATCATATTCCAAATATATGGATCTGGCCAAAGATGAAGTAGATTACAAGGAAGCACGTAACTTAACAGAATTGAAGTACATGATTGATGAATATATGGAGCACTATAACACGACCAGAAAGCAATGGAAAATAAAAAGATGACTTCGGCAGCTTACCGAAGTCATCTCATCGCTGCGTAGATAGCAGCATCTCTTTTTATTAAACTGTCTACTTTATAGGGTGCAGTTCAATACGTTCCTGTCTCTTCCTTTAAAATATCGTATTAGCGGCGAGGAGCCATAATATGGATTGGATGACCCAAAGCCAAGTCAGCTGTCTCTGCTACAATTTCACCTAGTGTTGGATGTGCATGAATCGTAAGAGCGATGTCTTCGAGTGTAGCACCCATTTCAATAGCGAGTCCAAGTTCAGCGATAAGGTTCGAAGCTTCTATTCCTACCACTTGGCAGCCAAGTACAAGCTCTGTCTCTTCATCAGAGATCAGTTTCACGAAACCGTCTGCATTGTTAAGTGACAACGCACGACCGTTCGCAGCATAAGGGAATTTAGAAGACTTCACTTTATAGCCTTTATCTTTAGCTTGTTGTTCTGTATAACCAACCGTTGCACATTCAGGATCTGTGAAGGCTACGGCAGGAATGCATTTATAATCAACAACGGAAGGAAGTCCTGCAATCGCTTCAGCTGCCACTTTGCCTTCATACGAAGCTTTGTGTGCAAGCGCTGGTCCAGCAACAATATCTCCAATCGCAAAAATATGAGGAATGTTCGTGCGACCTTGGTGATCTACTTTAACAAGACCGCGCTCATCGAGTTCAATACCAATGAGATCAAGACCAAGTTCACCGTCTGTATTTGGACGACGGCCAACCGTTACAAGTAAGTAATCCGCAGTAACTTCTTTCGTTTCGCCGTTCACGGAATATTTAACAGTGACATCTTTATCCGTTTGCTCAGCGCTTTCCGCTTTTGCATTCGTAATAATTTCGATGCCTGTGTTCTTCATATTCTTAGCAACAAGCTGTGTCATATCTTTATCAAAACCTGGAAGAACGGTATCTGCGCCTTCGATAATCGTTACTTTGGTACCAAATTTAGAGTACATTTGTCCGAGCTCGGCACCGATATATCCGCCGCCGATGACGATCAGGCTTGAAGGGAGCTCAGGCAAGCTAAGCGCTTCAGTTGAAGACAGGATACGACCGCCGAATGGGAATGGTTTTAGTTCAATTGGACGGGAGCCTGTCGCGATAATGCAGTTTTTGAAACGGTAACGAGGTGACTCGTGTTCGTTAAATACGCGAGCTTCATTTTGGTTAATGAACATTGCTTCGCCTTCAAACACTTGTACCTTGTTTCCTTTCAGCAATCCGCTAACGCCGCCAGTTAATTTTTTGACAACACTGTTTTTAAATTCTTGTGTTTTAGAAAAATCAACTTTTACATTTTCAGCGGTGATGCCAAAAGCGTCACCGTGTTTTGCCGATTCATATTGATGCGCTGCAGAAATAAGAGCTTTGGATGGAATACATCCAACGTTCAGACATACACCGCCAACATGAGCTTTATCCACGATCAATACACTTTGTCCGAGCTGAGCAGCACGGATGGCGGCAACATAACCGCCAGGACCCGCACCAATTACCAATGTGTCAATGTCTAGTGAAGCATCTCCTACTACCATAGTAATTACACCTCCATAACTAGTAACTCAGGGTTGGCAAGCAATGATTTAATATAATTCATAAAGTTTTGTGCAGTTGCACCATCGATGAGACGGTGGTCAAAGCTGAGGGACAGAGCCATCACAGGAGCAGCTACGATTTCGCCGTTTCTCACGACAGGTTTCTCAGTAATACGTCCAGTTCCTAGAATCGCAACTTCAGGGAAGTTGATAATTGGAGTGAAGAACATACCGCCTGCAGAACCAATATTCGTGATCGAAATTGTGCTTCCTCTCATTTCAGCCGGGCTAAGTTTACCTTCACGACCACGAGCAGCAAGGTCACGGATGTCGTTTGCAATCATCCAAATACTCCGGCGGTCAGCGTCTTTAATGACTGGAACGATAAGTCCGTTATCCGTGTCAGTAGCGATGCCGATGTTGTAGTATTTTTTGTACACAATTTCGTTATTCTCTTCATCGATCATTGCATTCATCACTGGGAACTCGCGGGAAGCCGCGACAAGTGCTTTAACAATGAACGGCAAGTAAGTCAATTTCACGCCTTTTTTCTCCGCGATTGGTTTCATTCGAGTACGGAATGCTACCAATTCCGTTACGTCCACTTCGTCCATAATCGTAACGTGCGGTGCTGTGTATGCGGATTTAACCATAGCGTTTGAAATCGCTTTGCGAATACCTTTGAATGGTACACGTTCTTCTTCTGCACGTGGATCCACAGCCACAGTTGTTGCCATATCTGCTGGAGCCGCTTTTTCAGCCTCGTTATTAGAAGCCGCTGCTGCTTTCGGAGCTGTAGGTTGTCCGCCGTTTTTGAAAGCGTCTACATCGTCTCTCGTTATTTTACCATTATTGCCCGTCCCTGTAACTAAAGAAATGTCGATTCCTAGTTCACGAGCGTATTTACGAACACTTGGCGTAGCCAATACTTCTCTATTCGGAGCTGCTGGAGCTGTTGCTGGAACTGTTACTGGTGTTGGTGCTGCTGCTGCTGGAGCTGCTGCTTCTGGTGCAGTTTGCGCTCCGCCTTGAGCCGCTTCTTCTTCTGCGCCGCCATGGCCTGGTGCTTCTTGCTCAGGAACATCGCCTTCCGCATCGATCACAGCAACAACTTCTCCGACACGGAACACTTGACCATCTTTAGCGAACACTTCTTGAACTGTACCATTCACCGGACAAGGAACTTCGACAACCGCTTTGTCGTTCTGTACTTCCATGATAATGTCATCGTCCGTAACCTTATCGCCCGGTTTGATATGCATCTTAATAATTTCACCTTCGTGTAAGCCTTCACCTAACTCAGGGAAACGATATTCGAATTTAGCCACTTGCATAACCTCCCTAAAAAATGCCTTACTTTAGAATTCCATGACTTTGTTGACAGCTGCAATGATGCGAGCTGGCGTAGGAAGCCATGTGTCTTCGATTAGCGCAAAAGGGTACACCGTATCTGGACCTGCTACACGAAGTACAGGGGCTTCAAGGTGAAGAATTGCTTTTTCATTAATTTGTGCAATAACTTCTGCTGCAATGCCGGCAGATTTCTGCGCTTCTTGCACAACAATTGCACGATTTGTTTTCTTAATAGAATTCACGATCGTATCGATATCAAGCGGAACAAGAGTTCTAAGGTCGATAATTTCAGCTTTAATTCCTTTTTTCTCAAGCTCATCTGCAGCTTTCACCGAAGTGTGAACAGTCATACCGTAAGAAATAATTGTTACATCCGAACCTTCACGAACGACGTTTGCTTTGCCGAGCTCAATAGTGTAATCCTCTTCAGGAACTTCTGCACGGAATGCATGGTACAAGTTCAAATGCTCCATAAAGAATACAGGGTCATTGTCACGGATTGCCGAAATCAATAATCCTTTTGCATCGTATGGATTAGATGGAACAACCACTTTAATCCCTGGAGTTTGCGCAATCATACCTTCTAGAGAATCGGTATGAAGTTCCGCCGCTTTAACGCCGCCGCCAAATGGAGTACGGAATACGATTGGAGCGTTGTAACGACCGCCCGAACGGTAACGCATACGCGCTGCTTGCACCAACATTTGGTCTAGTGCTTCAAAAATAAAGCCGACAAACTGAATTTCCGCAATAGGACGGAAGCCTTGAATACCTAGACCTACAGCCATCCCGCCAATCGCAGATTCTGCAAGCGGAGTATCAAATACACGTTCTTCCCCGAATTCTTTCTGCAGACCTTCTGTCACACGGAACACACCGCCAACATTACCAACGTCTTCCCCGAATACGATGACGTTTGGATCGCGTTTCAATTCTACGCGAATTGCATCGCGAATTGCTTCTTTCATGTTCATTTGTGCCATTGCTTCATTTCCTCCTTAAACATTCACAGTTCACGTCAATCCTTGAAAAGCTGTTTATTATTGAAAATCAGCTTTTTGCTCTTCCAAATATTTTGGAGTTTTCTCGAACATTGAGTCGATCAAGCCGGCAACTGTCATTTTTTCAGTTTGCTCTGCTTTTTTAATTTGTTCGTTTACTGTTGCTTTTGCTTCTTCTTTCACACGCGCTGTATCTTCTTCAGTCCAGAGACCTTTTTTCTCCAGATATTTTCCGAAACGAACGATTGGATCTTTAATGCTCCATTCGCTTTCTTCGTCCTTCGTACGATATTTCGAAGCATCATCAGACAAGGAATGCGGACGGAAACGATATGTAACAGCTTCGATTAATGTAGCCCCTTCACCATTACGCGCGCGTTCCGCAGCTTCTTGAACCGCTTTAATAACAGCAAGAACATCCATACCGTCCACTTTAACACCTTTAATACCAGCAGCTACTGCTTTATGTGCGATTGACAATGCAGCTGTTTGTTTGGAGAAAGGAGTTGTAATTGCATAACCATTATTTTGTACAAAGAAAATGACAGGCAAAGTAAATCGTCCAGCAAAGTTAAGTGCTTCATAAAAATCGCCTTCGGAAGAACCGCCGTCACCAGTGTAAGTAATAACAACCTGTTTTTGTTTTTTCAATTTGTAGCCCATTGCAATACCCATGGCATGCAGCACTTGAGCACCAATTATAATTTGCGGCATGAGAACGTTTACACCTTCAGGGATTTGACCACCATGTTGATGTCCGCGGGAGTATAGGAATGCTTGATATAACGGCAATCCGTGCCATACGATTTGCGGCATGTCACGATAACCAGGAGCAATAAAATCATCCTTTTGCAGAGCAAATTCACTGCCTACCATCGTTGCTTCTTGACCCGATACTGGCGCATAAAAACCAAGGCGGCCTTGACGACCTAAGTTAACAGCTCGATCATCCCAAGTACGAGTAAATACCATGCGATACATTATTTCTTTTAATTGATCATCGGTGAGTTCCGGCAATTTATCTTTGTTAACGATTTCACCTTCCGGGGAAAGTACAGATAACGCTTGAACTTCCTCCGTATACACTTCATAAGGAACCTTGCTCATTATCTTCACCTCAATAAAAAATTTGAATATCAAGTTCCGCTGTTATAGAATTATTATACACCTGTTGTAATCCATTCGTCAAAGACGACAGCGTAGATCATTGACTCTATTTTTTCTTGTTTATATAACAGACGAACAATCATTATATAACAGTTCGATACAATTCGCATACATATCCATTTGCCACCAAATATGGATTACATCTAATTATTGTGTCTTATATTGCAAAAAAATAATCAAAAAGGGTGACAGTCGTGACCGATTCTCGCTATTTAAAACGTACTATTGTTAAAGAAGTCATTGAAAGCAAATACTTAAACGAACAGCGAACATTGCGCGTTTACCTGCCTCCTGGATATAACGAACTCTTAAGTTATCCTGTCGTCTATTGCCAGGACGGTGAACAATTTTTCAATTTTGGACGGATTGCGACTACTGCAAATCAACTGATTATGGATGAAGGGATTGAACCTTTCATCATTGTAGGTGTTGATGTTGATTTGGAAGTGAGAACTTCCGAATACGCTCCTTTCGGGAGCCGATTTGATGCTTATACCTCATGCTTTGCCGAAGAAATCATTCCCTTTATTGAACAAAAATATCCTGTGAGACCGGATCGGATTTTAGCGGGAGACTCCTTGGGAGGTTGTGTGTCGCTTCATTTAGCGCTGAAGAATCCGCATCTGTTCACGAAAATCATTAGCCTCTCAGGCGCTTACTACGATCTTTCCAGAGAGATTATCGCTAAAGAAACGGATCTATCATGGTTATCTATCTTCATGATTGTTGGACTGCAGGAGACAGCATTTGAATCTGGGTCAAAAGTATACAACTTTGTAGAAATAAACCGAACAACTCGGAGCTTATTAGAGGAACGCGGAGCAAGCGTATATTATGAAGAGAAAGATGGCCAGCATACATGGGGTTTTTGGCAAAAAGAACTTCCGTCAGCGCTCGCATATTTTCTGGAGTAGAGTCATATATCAATAAGCAATGTGTAACCCCCCTTGAATTTGGGCTCAAGGGGGGTTACTTTTTCTTTCATATAAATAAATACCTGATAATCAGACCATCGTCAGACCATACTACCATTTGAATCCAAATCGTAAGGATGTGAATTCTAAATGGAGTTTATGAACAGTCAGCAATCACTCACGGTATTGCAGTGGATCCTCAGAGCTGTGATTTCTTTTTTCTTTTTACTATTTGCAGCTAAAATTATGGGCCAGAGGTCCATTTCTCAGCTTAGATTACTTGACTTTATTATGGCTTTAATGCTCGGCAACATTATCGCGCATCCTCTGTCTGATGAACGGTTATCGCTCACAAATTCCATGATCACGATGTCGGCCTTGGTCATCCTGTACATCGTTAGTGTATTTGCTTCATTGAAGTGGAACAGGATTCGCTATTTTCTCGATCCTTCTCCCTTTCCACTCATCAAGAACGGACGCATCATTTATGAAAACTTACACAAAGCTAGAATATCCATTGACTTTTTATTATCCCAATTGCGAAAAGAAAGAATCGAAGAGGTTCACAAAGTTGCGCTCGCTTTATGGGAACCAGATGGTACTATATCTATTTTCCTCGATCCGAAGTACGGGGCTGTAACAGCTAAAATGATGCATTTAAAAACACAGCCGTTCGATTTACCAACAACAATCATCAAAGAAGGAACCATTGATCACGATAATCTTCATCAGACTGGAAAAGACGAAGAATGGCTGAAGAATAAACTCAAAATGACATACCATACTGACATACAAGACATTCTATTAGCTACCATAGATCATAACGATAATTTAAAAATAGTTTGGTATAAATAGCTGCGTTCCTAATCTTAATGACTCGTTAACGAATGCTCTTTCTGAATCATATCTAACAAGGCGTCACATCCTGCATCAACCAGACGGTACACTTCTTCAAAATTGCCGGTATAATATGGGTCTGGTACTTCCCTCAGCTTTTCATTTGGCAGCAAATCCATGAAACGGATGATATGAGCATTCTCACTGCCTGTAAGCTTAAGGACATTCTGTACATTGGAATTATCCATACAAACGATGTAATCAAACTTATCAAAATCTTGGGATTTTACCTGTCTAGCGACGATCCCTTCATAACTGACACGGTTGCTTTCTAATATTTTGCGAGTTCCTTTATGCGGTTGTTCGCCAATATGCCAGTCACCAGTTCCAGCTGAATCAACTTTAATAAGATGATCTAACTGATTCTTCTTTACCTTGTCACGGAGAACCGCTTCTGCCATTGGCGATCTGCAAATATTACCTAAACAAACAAATAACACGTGAATCATATGTATTAACTTCCCTTTCGTTCTATAAATGCACGTCATGATTTTGATTGGAACCTATATTATGTGAAGCAGTGACGTTTCCTGCTCCAACCGGTCTAAGTGTTCTGTGAGGGAGCTTCCATTTGTAGTAGACGGACAGCATCCGAAATACGACAACAAGCACAAATAAACAAAGAAGTCCAATCGTAGTATTAGATACGTTAAGTCCAACCCATAGCCCAGCAACCATCGCCCATACTGCATAAATTTCATCACGCAGCACAAGAGGCTTACGGCCTGCGAGCAAATCGCGGATAATTCCACCGCCGATCCCAGTCATCACTGCTGCAACAATAATCGCATTCAGCGGATGCTTCATATCCACTGCATACAGTGCGCCTTGGATGGCAAATGCCGATAGACCGATCGCGTCAAAGAACACCTCTGTCCTCTTCCAATGTTGAATCCATCTCATAGGCAGCACAAAAGCGATGAGTATCGAAATCACAGCAAGTGTAATAAGCAAGTGCTGAGTCCACAATGTTGTGACTGGAACGCCAATAAGCACATTTCGAATGACTCCACCGCCAAAGGCAGTTACTAAACCAAGAACAATAACTCCAAGTATGTCATAATCCTCTTCCATAGCTACGAATGCCCCTGACATCGCGAAAGCTATCGTTCCAATAATACTGAATATGTCAAACACGTGCATTTCCAAGCGCACTCAACCCTCTTTTCACTCCATTGACGTTATATTTATTTTATTCATTTTTTATCAAATTGTACAACCCTGAAAACTGAATTATACTGGTCATGAAATGAATACGCAGAAAGGGTGTAATCCGTTGTCTTCTAAAAGAATACTGATCTTTACCGGGGGGGAACTTAGTCCCCTATTTTTACATGAAATAAAGCAAGAAGACTACATTATTGGGGCAGATAAAGGAGCGTTATTTCTTATAGAAAATGGAATCTCACCGCACGTATCCGTAGGAGATTTCGACTCAGTAGGGATCGAAGATCTGAAGTTAATTCAAGAAAAAAGTATTAAGACAATTACTTGTGATCCAATCGACAAGGATTTGACCGATACCGAATTAGCTTTTAACATCGCACTGTCTAGAGAACCTGATGAAATCATTTTATTAGGTGCAACTGGAACCCGCCTTGATCATACGCTTGCTAACATTCAAATGATGATACGAGCACTGCAAAAGAACATTCGCCCTTCGATTGTAGACGCTCATAATTGGATTACTTTAACCGACAATATCATCACTATTGAAAAAAGAGGTTATACATACGTGTCCCTACTTCCAATTACTTCAACTGTAAAGGGTGTAACATTATCTGGGTTCATGTATCCACTTGATCACGCCACTTTAATGCTCGGCGAGTCGCTTGGAATCAGCAATCAGTTAATACATGAGTCAGGTACGATTTCCATTGAAGAGGGACAGCTGCTCGTTATTCAGAGTCATGATTGATTTGAAGAGAAAAAAGTAACAATTTTGTAACGATAAACTTAAATTTATTACTTTATAAAACCTTTGAGAAATCAAAGGTTTTTTCTTTTTTTGTTACAGTAACAATATAGTTATGATTAATATTTTGTAATATTTTAATGCATTTTTAATAAATGCTTGCAATCCCATGGCAGACAAGCCTTTGCGCCGATCTAACCAAAAACTAGCAATCTCAAAAGCTGTTATACTTTGAAACGAACCTGATAGAAAACATTTTTTGGAGGTAATACAGCATGTTCAAACTGATACTCAAAAAAGTGGTCGCTGTAGGGTTGTCCGTGGCAATCGGATTGTCAGGTGTGATGGTAATTGAATCGGGCGTTCATAAAGCTGCTGCAGCTGATAGCACATCTACAACAACACTAGCTGACAGCATTATCAATTATGGTGAATCATTTATGGGTACGCCATATAAATTTGGCGCTTCTACCAAAACGACAAGTGTATTTGACTGCTCTTCATTTATGAAACATATTTACGGCAAGTTTGGCATTGAGTTGCCGCGTTCTTCCGTAGAACAATCAAAAACTGGCTACGCAGTATCTAAAGCTAACTTGAAAAAAGGCGATCTTGTCTTCTTCTCCAGCGGGAGCCGTGCAAACGGAAGCAATGTAACTCACGTTGCGATGTACATTGGTGACGGTAAAATTTTGCACACATACGGTGCTCCTGGTGTAACGATTTCTGATCTCAACTCAGGAACTTGGAAGAGAACGTATTTAAAAGCTCGCCGAGTATTGTAATCTGATTTATCCGAGAGTAACATGAATAAAGCTGATGTCGCGTATAATTGCAGACATCAGCTTTTTTTATATTTTACGGTTCTTGAAGCATATATCCAATCCCGCGAACCGTTGTAATTAGTTTTACTGGGCGGCCTTTATCTATTTTTTGACGAAGATGACGAATGTACACATCAACGACGTTTGTGTTTATTTGAAAATCAACACCCCATACCTCTTGCAAAATTAATTCACGCGTGCACACTTGATTGGCATGACTTGCAAGACACAATAGAAGTTCGTATTCTTTAGGGGTTAGGTTTATAAGCTCTCCATCTCGTTTGGCTTGTTTTCTCTTGGGTTCAATGACGATATCACCCACACGAATGACATTCTCATTGTTCCCCCGATTCCTGCCAAAAATCGCAAGTAAATTTCGAACCCTTACTTTTAGCTCTGCCATCTGAAATGGCTTGATTAAATAATCATTCGCTCCGCAGTCGAAAGCATACACAATATCTTTCGTCGTATCTTGTGCTGTAAGAACCATAATAGGATAGGATAGATGTTGCTTGGAATCACATAATCTTCGCAGCAATTCGTATCCGTTAAGTCCATCCAGTTTCAAATCCAGTATGAGAAGGTCAACTTCATGGTCATTTAAATATTCAAGCGCATCCATTCCGTTATTTAGATGATGTACCTGATATCCGCTCTGTACCAAACCCGCGATGACTTTATTTGCTGTATCTTGATCCGACTCTACGATAAGAATTTGTTCATTCACGGACCTCAACCTGCCATTTGTCGTTTTTCTCAGTTCCATCTTATTTAGTTTCTCAAAGTCAGGTCAAGTTCATGCGCTCAGCCAAAATATTTATGGTACAGCGTTTTTGCCTCTGCAATATTTTTCGTTCCATGAATGAGTGCTCTTCCATCTTGAAAAATAACGATCCGATGTTCCCCCACGGTAAAAGAAACTAAAAACGGATTTCGCTCCACTGTGCCTTCTTCTAGATCAGATAAACGCTCTGCCACGGCTTGTAAATTAATTTGCCTCTGAATTGCGGGCCTAATCTGTACTGTATCGCGGCCGCATAGCACTTCGCTCTTCTGTAAATTAGAAGCAGACAAGTAAGGATACGTCGCATGTGATCCGCAAGATAAGCACTGCTCATTTTTGGCGTGGGCTACATGAATAGCGAATTGTTCATTACGCCACAAATCGAATGACAAGAGGGTCGTCCGAAGCGCCTCAACATGACCCGTAAGCAGTTTCAGCGCCTCCGTTGTTTGATGGGCTGCGACCATCTGTACTGCGGGAGGAATAATGCCAGCAGTATCACAAGTATCCCCTCCTAGAGGTGCGGTCTCAAGCAGGCAATTTAAACAAGGCGTATGTCCAGGAATAATGGTGTACGTAATGCCATAGCTGCCTACACATCCGCCATATATCCAAGGAATACTATGCTTCTGCGAAATATCATTGATCAGCAGCCTAATATCAAAATTATCAGTGGCATCCATAATAAGATCGACGCCATTTATTAGATCTTCTATTTCATTCCGTGTTACGTCCATTACATATGTATCAATGGTGACTAACGAATTAACAGCAGTCAGACGTTCTTTGGCTGCGATTGCTTTCGGTATTCTTGCCTCCGCATCTCTTTCCGAGAACAGCTGCTGGCGCTGCAGGTTGCTCCATTCCACATAGTCTCGGTCTGCAATCGTAATATGACCAACACCGGCACGAACGAGCGTTTCAGCAATATTTGTGCCAAGCGCTCCTGCTCCGATCACAAGCACATGGCTCTTACCAATGTTACGCTGCCCTTCCTTCCCAATCGGAGTAAAGCGCTCTTGTCTTGAATAACGGTCTTTTTGATGAACTTCCCCTGCTGAGGGCTTTGTGCTCGGTGCGATAGATTTTTCATCTGAATTGCCCATTTACGCCTTTGCCTCCTTCTTCATTAAAGCGCTGCACTTGGCATCAATATAACAAATGAAACAAACTGTTGGCTATATGCTGAATACAGATGAGAAAATGGCTGTCTATTGTCATCTCAGCAATAGCACAGCCATTTCATTGCATTTATAGGATTAAACTTTTTTAGTAGACCATTCTTCTACATTCCAAATTTTCGTAACCCAATCTTCATAAAAGTCAGGCTCGTGGGATACGAGCAGTACGGTTCCTTTAAATTCTTTCAATGCTCGCTTAAGCTCTTCCTTCGCAACGACATCTAAGTGGTTCGTCGGTTCGTCAAACAAGATCCAGTTCGTCTCACGCATCATCAATTTACAAAGACGTACCTTCGCTTGCTCGCCTCCGCTCAGCATGTTCAGCGGACGAGTGATATGCTCATTCTTTAATCCGCAACGCGCCAGATGAGCACGCACTTCATGTTGATTCAAATGTGAAAATTCATTCCACACATCGTCAATTGGCGTAATATTGCCTGGCCTTACTTCTTGTTCGAAGTAAGCAGGGTATAAGAAATCCCCTTGATACGTTTTACCGCTGATCGGCGGAATTTTGCCAAGTATCGTTTTGAGCAATGTCGATTTACCTACACCGTTATAGCCGACAATAGCAATCTTATCTCCACGTTCTATCGTCATCGACATTTTGGGAAGCAGCGGATGTGTATATCCGATTTCAAAATCAATGCCTTCAAATACCATTCTTCCGCTGGCACGCGCTTCTTTGAATTGGAATGTCGGTTTTGGAGCTTCTTGAGGTCGATCAATCCGTTCTATACGTTCGAGCTGTTTCTCACGGCTCTTCGCTCGTCCTGAAGTCGAATAACGAGCTTTATTGCGCTGAATAAAGTCCTCTTGCTTCTTAATAAACTCTTGTTGCTTCTCATATGCATCAATATGTTGATTTTTATTGATGTCCGCCATTTCAAGAAACTTCTCGTAGTTAGCTGAGTAACGAGTTAACTTCGCAAACTCAAGATGGTAAATGACATTAACCACTTGATTCATGAACTCCGTATCATGTGAAATAAGGATGAATGCATACGGGTATTCCTTCAAATAATTGGTAAGCCACTGAATATGTTCGACATCCAAATAGTTTGTAGGCTCATCAAGAAGAAGAACGTTTGGCTTCTCAAGCAGCAATTTTGCCAGCAATACTTTAGTACGCTGTCCACCGCTAAGCGATGCAACGTCCCGATCCAAACCGATAGCGTTAAGACCTAAACCGTTCGCCATCTCTTCAACCTTGACATCAATCATGTAGAAATCGCCGATCTCAAGCTGTTCTTGAATTTCACCCATTTGTTCGAGCAGTACTTCTAACTCTTCTGGTGAAGCATCTGCCATTTTCTCCGTGATTGCCATCATTTCTTTTTCAAGCTCTAATAGCGGTAGAAATGCATCTTTTAGAACATCACGGATCGTTTTACCTGGCGTTAATTTCGTATGCTGGTCCAAATAACCGTAGCGAACTTTCGGTGTCCACTCCACTTTTCCTTCATCTTTGAGCAATTGGCCGGTTAATATATTCATTAGAGTAGATTTACCAACACCATTAGCACCCACTAAACCAACATGTTCACCGGCAAGTAACCGGAAGGATACATTTTTAAATAGAGTTCGTTCCCCGAAATTATGGGATACATTTTCAACAGTCAATAAACTCATATAATAATGCAAGCTCCTATCTATTGAGTCCTTTGTTAAATACAGATTTTTGAACATTCAAGAATCTATTGTAACATAGGATTGAGCTTGACTGAATAGTCAAAATCATTAGATAATTTCACTGATTCGTACAGCTTCGTTCATAGTATCCTTGCGCCGCAGCTTCCTTCTTGCTGCTAAAAGCCTGCTCCACCCGATATGAAAATTTGCAGCTGTCTGGATAGTAATATTTCAACCCCGTTGCGTCGTCTACTGCCCCATAAATGACCGGCTTCTTCACTAATCTCCCGCTTCCCAGTGCGTAATTGTTTAAATATTGATCCCCTACAGGCATCCCTTGTATAAATGCAATAATCCCTATGTCATCAATGGAATTGTTCCATTCTTCCTGAGAAATGGTCGGAAGCGTAAATTCATAAGTCACTCCGACTCTTGAAGCATACTCGTTGTGCTTATTAATGTAATATGCCAAATCATTTTGAATACTCGTAACAATCGTTGAACGACGCACATGGTCAAATGTATCTGCATCTTGAAGCAACGGTATCGTATTCGTTCCTTGTATTTCATGTTGAAATCCATGGTACCACGTTTGGTTGTTCGCACCATACGCAGTTACATAGGAATCAAGAGTAAACTGTACGCTGTTCCCATCTCTATCCGCATAAGCATATGGTTTCTTAGGAGACCATTCATGGGAAATTATCGTCTCCCCGTTATCATTCACATATTCTGAAGCCGCATAAATATAGTATCCATCATAATCAATGACAATAAGGGCTGGAATAAACCTGAGCAATGCTTCCTGAGCTGAAGAGTCTTCAGATATTCCGAAATTTAAATAGAGGGTGTGCAAAAAACTGTTCAACGCACTGTCCTTGTCGGCTTTAAATGATTTTAACGATTCGTATTTCGATTCGTACTCTTGCATCTCGTTAATATCTAATGATTTCGCTGCATCCTGTGTAGCAGTTCTAAGTGCAGTTGAATATTGCACGAGCAACCGATTGACATGCTGTTGGTCATTGACATGGTACCCAAATATAACAAACGACGGCAAAAAGATAATCACAAATACAAGCCCAAACTCAGTAATCTTCATTCAGAATCATTCCTCCATAAGGAACAGCAATCGTTGTCCCATCCCCTCTGTTTGATCCTGTTAAGAAGTCTCTTAGTACAGAAGATATTGTTCGATTCGTATTCTTCACAGTAACCGTAAAAAAGTCTCCCACATTAAACTTATATTTTCGGTCGTCACTATCTTTTGGTTCATTGTTGTCTGGAAACAGTACATTCATCAGCTTCTCCGTATAGAAACCATCATAATAAACGCTGAATTTATCCTCAAATGTATTCGGATTTGCGGGATCACTATATTCGGGATGATATTTTTTGTGTAAATGCTCCATTTCAACTTGATAAGTCCCCCCAGTTGCATTCATTTCAGTTATAAAATCCTCATACATGATCGGCGTTAAATACCCTTTTGTTCGAACTGCATCTACAAATTGAGTCAGTGAATTGTACACGACCATTTGCGAAAGATCGTCCTGTCGTTCTGCCGCCTGGGTCGTAGGAAACATATAGAGCAGCAGCACCGCAATAATTGCCGCAAACACTTTAGACAACGAATTCACGTGAGCCACCTCTCCTAACGCTTGTTGAAAACAATTTGTATAAGCTTCCCCGAGCCATTTCGTATGTAAGATACGATATAGTTTTTAGTTAGATCGAGTAGAGACACATCTACGTCGTTTATATCCGTCGTTTCGGGAAAGATATGGCCGTCTACCTTAATCGCTACACCATTTTCTTTAATTTGCGCGATACTTTGCAGCACTTGAGCCCCTGAATAGGTTTCTGGGTCAGTCATTTCAATTGTTGATTGAACTGAGCGTTTCTGCCCATAATTATTGTCTCTTACTACCAATAATGCTCTATCCATTTGTGAACCGAGATGAAGAGTATACACACAAGCAGTAATAAACAAACTTAGAGCAACACTTAATAAAAGCATTCTTTGTGTAGTTTCTGACATCATCTAACCTGCCTTTATATGAAGTCTCCTCTATATAGAGGAGACTTTCAGCGTCTTGAACTTTATTCGTGTTACGATTGCACAAAGATTAACCCACGTACCACATTGGAGCTATCTTTAACGATTTCAGCTTTAAATTTACCGCTGGGATTGACGTAATCGTTACTCGTTTCATCTAGAGCGCTTTTAAAAACTGGTGCTCCATTACCAATAACCGAACCATAGATCGAACTGTTTGGATTATCCTCTAGTACATTTCCATACCAAGTTCCAACAACTTTGTTTTTTCCGGTTTTCACTAATATCCCAAACTGATCCTTACCTTTAAACTTCCGCAGAGCGTTCGTTACCTGCGATCCGCTAATGGTTGTGCCATCATATACCGTAAATGCTGCTTGAGATAATTCAGTTTGAATGTCTGAGAAGTTGTTTTGTGCCGTCTTTGTAGCTTCTTGAGCAGAAATAAACAATATAACTACGATCGTAATAAGTGCGATGGTAAGAAATATACCCGCGGCTACTTTTAAAGCTGTTGAAGCGTTATTCATTCGATTCCGACCTCCAATGGATTTAATTAAATTTTTTGAATCTGATCGTAATATTCATTCATCTGCGTAAAGCTCATTCCAATCAGCGGAATGACTAAATAGCAGAAAATTAACGCGTACATCGGTGTAAATCCAATCATTCTGCCTAGAGTCGCTTTCGTGTTAATCGTTTGCTCATATTGTTGCTTTCGCTGCTCGAAGTAAAAAGCCATTTCACTTTCTAAATCATCGAACGCTTGTGAAATCGGAATTCTGTCGACAGCAAGTAAAAGCTTGTCCACAATGCGACCAAATTCCGTGAAAGTCACTTCATTTTTCATTTCTTCTAAAGCCATCTCGGCACCATGCTCATAATGGAGAAGACACTTCTGGATTGGTGTTTTGAAAATGATAGCAAACCGATTCATCCACTCTAATATGTTCTCAACGGATATCCGTTCCATCTCGCGGAGCATCGATATAACGGTGTTAAATTGATAAACCTCGTGTCTCATATCCATATAACGAACCTTTTTTTGAAAATAGAGAAGCCATAGCGGTATGTAGTACCCAATAAGGCCTGCAATGATAGAAATCAGCAGTTCCCACCATTTAAAATATTCGTTATTCCACTGCCTAAGCTTGCCAAGTACACGATTCGTTTGCTCTATGACCGCATCATTAGACAGCTTCTCACTGTTAGTCTTAACTACGTTTGCGACTTCCTCATAAGATGCATTAGCTGACATATGCACCTTTTTCATTACAGTGCGATCTCGTTCACTTAACGTTTGTGCCAGCTGCTGTTGCTCAGGCGACATTTTGCCAAAGAGCATTTCATCTTTTACGGGGGCATACAAAATTTGTGTCTTAGCGTGCTCATGTAAAATGATGCAAGTAACAAAGCACGCACTGAAGCAAACAATAAACAGAACTGCTCTCCTAATGTACAACCACTCGTAACGAAGCGTTGCATTGGTATCCCGCAATAGCATAATGATTTTAAAATAAGCGCTAGTGCGAGGATGGGGCGCGATTCTTTTAATCAGCCATCTCGACAATCGCCAAGAAGCTGCTCGCTGCTCCCACGATTTGCGTTCCCTCCCCGCTCGGTATATCGTTTCATCGTACTGCTGAAGCTTTTGCAATAAAATGTACGACACGATAATGAGAACGAAGATTAACATTTTCGTAACAAGCCCAAGTTTGCTGACGTAAAAATCATCCATAGCCGGGAAATTGCCTCGAGCCCACCGTTCAATCGGCTTTGTAAAAAAAACAGGAGCAAGCGCAATCACATTCAACCCCTTAAGTAAATAATCGAGCTTATCTCTGCGTAAGATTTCAAGCTGAATTTCCTTTGTAAGACTGCTTAATCCTTGTAAGTAGATCGATCCTTGAGACTTCAACTTATCGCCAAACTCCATAATCATGAAGGAGATTCCAGCGAAGGCTTTCAAGAAGCGATTCGGAGCTGTCTCATAGTATTTTTCCAACTCTTCATCAGGATGGACTGAAGTTAGAGCTTCGTAGATTCGGTAGGCATGCTTCGTAATTTCAAACTGTGACGTGTCGGCAGCTTCATAGATTGCCTCTTCGACCATACCATGCTGATGATACCGGTGCCGCACATTCGCAACAAGATCAACCATTTGCGTTAATAATCTTCGTTCTAGTCGATTGACAAAAGTATCAATAAGCAGTCCGTTGATGACAATAGCAGCAATGAATATAACTGGAAGAAAGCTTACATCTGGATTGATCCAGAACAATAAACCAGAGCCAGCAGTCAACGTGCCAAGTACGATAAACGTCGTTTTCATTGTTTCTTTGCGAAGATGAAATTCATCGAATGCGTGAATGCTTGACAGTCGCTTGCGAATTTTCAACACGTATGTACGGAGAAATGCCACCCGCATACAGTACTGATACGACTGCTGTAAGAAATAGGTCATTCCTGCTTTCCAATGCTGAGTTCCCGCTTCCTTCGGAAATAAAACAGACTGAGCAACTCTCACTTTTCGCCGCTGCAGCCATAATAGCCCACAGCAGACTAGGACGAGTCCGGTTAGAGAGAAACACAGTATATAAATGAGTATTGTATGGCTAAGCTTCATTCGTTTCACCCCAATACTTGTGCACAAATTGCCTAAACAATCTAGCATCGTCTGAAGTCATCTGTTCAGCCATCTGTGATACATTTCCGTCAGAAATTCGATTGACCGCAACATACTGGCCGTTCCGATATTCGACAATGTTTCGAGATTCAAAGGCAGAACGATGAACTGATCTACGAAAAAATTCCGAGCTCACTTCCATGAACTGCCCCATCATTTGCTTAAGTGTTCCTCCTTGATTTATAAACGGCGTAAACTGCTCCTCTATACGTGGAATACACTCGGTTATTCGTTCGATATACCTCTGACCATTAGCGTCCCGCTTCAGGTGGACATCAAAGTTAATGACATTAACGACCTGCTGCTCTGCAATCATTTCGTCATGGAACATTCCTGTCTTAAGCAGTGAATTTCGCAATGAATGAATCAAATCGCGAAACGTCTTAGCATGATGCGTAAAAATCGTAAATAAACTGGCGACTTGTGACATTTGAATCATCCATGCAGCGACCTCATCCGTAGCTACTTCTCCCAAAATATTGACGGTTCCGTCAGTTTTCTTCTGCACATCTAGTCCTTGCTGACCTGTCACATTTTCGGTCTCCCGAAAACTTAAAATATTCCGTCTACTGTAAATATTTCGAAGATGGAGCTCAAAAGCCATCTCTTGCACGCGAAGTGTGTAGGATGCGTAAATATGTTTGACCATGGCCATGAGAAGTGTCGTTTTTCCTGATCCTTGAGCGCCTGTAATTGCCGTAATCCGGCTGCCTTTCATAAGGAACGTAAGGAGTGCTATTGGAAGCTCTGAATTGTTGTCACTAATTAACTGCTCTAAGGAAGCATTGGGGACATCAAATTTCCGCACAAAAAATGCCCATGATTCCGCAAATGGCGGTCTAACAACGACGACGCGCGAACCATCCTTCATTTCATTCACTTTATAGCCGTTCGCTTCCGACAACTGACCAGGGTGATTGTATTTATAAATGTTTTGACAAACACGCTTTAGCTCTAGATCTGTACCGAAAGACAAGAACGATAAATGAATGGATTTGCCTTTAAAAAATATCCACACGCTATCGCATCCTCTTGCAGGCAATTGATCGGGATGGATCATTTGCTTCGTGTAAAGCGCTAAATCACCTTGCGACCAAGCTGTTTCACCTGGTATACCGTTGACCCCTCCGCTGACACCATCGATGCGCTGATCGCGTATGTCATCCACAACCGAGAATCCTTTGTAATGCTGATATATACGCTGCACTACGATTTGCACTTTCTCTTCAAACTGAAGAGGACGGTATTCCTTTTGAAAAATATGGTCGATCTCTTCTTTAGTCACAACGTACGAAGGCTGATCTTCGAAGGGCGAAGACTTCTTTAATTGATCTAGCTTGTACTTATCAATTAGCTTCGTAAGTGCATCGTATTGATATTGCTGCTGATAGATGTAAAATATAATTTCAAATTTATCCTGATCCGTTAATGCATTGATATCCTCGAAAGGAATGGCAAAATGAATGTTTTGCTCGTTAAGCCCATATGACTTTCGAAGTAAACCAGAAATAAACTCCTTAACATACCGTTTGTCATGAACATCTCCAGAAATACACCCCTTTAAAGCGCGCCTTAACTCGGACCGTTTATTCAATCTCCGTCTATATTCTTCCTCATGTAACCCAAGATCCGTCAATTGATTATGACTAAGTTCATGGAGCGTTTCTTTGATGTATGATGTCATAGTGTCTAAAGAATACGAAATGTGAGGATCACGTTGTTCAGAGGAAGAACTAGCCGTTTGACGGAATAACAGAAACAATAGACATGCTCCTGTAAGGAGAATGAGAAAGATTAGGAGCAGGTTAGCTATATCCGCCAATCATTTACGCCCCCTTCTCAAACTGCCTCAGAGTAACTTCCATCCCTAGCATTTCAATCATACCTTTACCCAAATTCCTTATACTGCACATAAAATTACCAATTGAATCTCTCTTCTCCATCCGATAATTCCGCTTAAAGAAAGAGACCAAATCACGATCATTCCAAGCGTCCATAAACTGAGTATTGTAAGGAATACCGAATATCGCACCTTTAAATCGGAAGCGCCGTTTTATATTTTGTAAATTGCTATTCGACTCAGCATCATAGTTGCTGATAAGAACAATATAAGGTTTACCATGCATTGCTTCTGGCCAACTATTTTGAGAAAAGAATGATTCGAGTACCCGCATGTTCTGAGGTAAACAAGCAACGATTAAGTCTGCCTCACGAAATACAGTTGTGGAAGCCGAAATCGTACTAGGTGAATGATCAATCATAAGTAAATCGTAGTAGTGACCTGCTGTATGTAATATAGATTGGATCAATTGTTCACTGTCATATACATGGTTAGAAGTCCCTTGCCCTCCGCCGGTTAACAAATCCAACCTTTCTGGAAGAAGAGAATGCATATAATCGGCAATATTATCCTTTGTTAGCTTGTGACTCATCCAAAGCCTTGCAAGCGCATCGACCCCGCTGTCTCGAAACGATAGCAACGCCGAATCATACAGTGAATCCTTAAGCGTCAAAGCTTCCTCAATACTTGACCCTTGTGTTCCTGTATGGCCTACGAGCAACCGTAGTCGATACTCAAGACTAATCATCATAGAGACAGCCGACATATAATATGCTGAATCAACACTGCCTTGTACTGGACTCCAAAACAATACTTTACTCATGAACTTCCCCTTCCCGCACGCTTGGAAACCTTAATCGCGCGTTTAATGTCTGTTACCTGAATATTGGACAAATGACAAATTAGTGCACTAAGCCCACGCAAATATGAATGGGATAACTGCTTCATTCTTAATGTTCTGTTGTACTCATTCTCGAGCTTAATGGCATAATTCATTTCATCCCAAGGTATTACAACTTGCTCCGCATCTGTGTCCCACTCAAATGGGAGATGCTCTACAAAAGAATGAATATACGTTTCTTCAAAATGCCAGTCTACCGTGTTCAGATACACTTGATTGAACTTTAATGCAGGGCTTAATGATTGCAGACCGCTGTATTCACTGAGCAATTGTTCAAACCACGCAGCGCTTTTCTCCACGCAATACCTCTCAAACGTAGTCAGCCAAATCCGACCTTCTGCCTCTTGCCAGCAAACCTCTGAACAAAAGCTGACGATGTCGATGTCATATAGCACATAGTCGTACTGTTCAATCCCCGCTTCTTCCTCAGATAAATATTGTTCCAAATGAGTATTTGACTGAAAGCTGATCGCCACATCGAAGCCTGAAAATTGTGTGATGCTCATGTATGAATCCACACTTCCGATGCTGTATATGTACTTCTGCCGAGCTGTAGCATCGACGACAAGTACCTTATGACCGGCAGACGCCAATATTTTACTCACATACAGAATGAAATCACTTTTGTCACAAATGCCTGCAAACAGCCATCGCTTCATTCTGCTTCCCCTCCGACACCCGTCATCTGTTCCACTGCTTCTTGCTCATGAACAGACTGGTCCTTAAATATAAGACCCTGCTCCCCTGTTTCCATAGATGTGGAAGGAAGATTGTCTTGTTGTACTGATTGCGCCGCTTGTGATTGTTCAGGAGTGACGACACTAGAAGGAGCATTATATACAGGCATCTGTGCTTCCAAGTCATCTTCTAATTGTTCACGTATCTGCTTTGATAAATATTGCTCCGCTTTCTTCACGATGTTCGGATCACTGTTAAGAAGTCTCTGCACTTCCTCATTCGCTGGATAAGTCGGAATCGCTTCATCCTGCATTTGTGGCTCGACATAGGTAAGAGCGTACAATGTTGCTTTGTGCAAATAGGCATCAACCAAAGCACTTGAGAGCAATAAAATTTCCGTTTCATTCATCTGAATCCACATCGTCGGAGATGCGAGCTTATCAATCTTTTTCTTAGATAAAACGATATAGTCTTGACCCGTAGGAAATTGAATACGGATATCAATGACATCGTTATTTTTCAAATCAGAAGGAAGTCCAATCGAGCTTAATTCTCGGTTACGAAGATCTGCAGGGGTCGGTTCTTCAGCGAAAATCATAGACTTAGTGATCAGTGTCTGTTTATGAAGTTCAATTTTTAACACTTTCCCTACTAAATCCTCTCGCTTCAGTACTCGATTATCAGGTACGCTAGCTCTAGGCAGCTGTATCGCCTGTAAGTCACTTTGTTTGATATATTCCCCTGAATTCATATTACGAACTGGAACCCATACATCAACTAATGACTGACGTTGCTGCTCTTCCGCTTGCTTCATCGCCTCAATCTCACCCTCATACTGCTGTCTTATCGATTCTTTGATATTATGGGCATGCATCAAGCTGTAAATGATGTACCCGGCAAAAAATAATGCTACGATCGCAGCTCCAATGAGTCCCGCGTATATTAAATGTTTTGTGCGCTGTCTTATTTTTGACATGATCATTATCCTTTCTTGGCATGTCTTTCATCATTTTGCCGAAAACCAAAACCGTCTACGCTTCACTGAAGATGGAAGGTATCCTTTAAATATTTCACCCAAAGCTTCGTCCATCGCATCATCCTGGTCAAAAGGATCCAGGTGCAGCGGCAGACCGTATACACGCTGATTGCTAAGCTCCTTCTTCAACCGCTGAACAGCTTTCGATGGTGCGAGCGGCATACAGTAATTCCATTTATGCTGCGAATGAGTGCTTAACGCCTTTGAAAATAAGATCATATCTTGCTGCCGCCATTCGGCGCCTGAGCCCACAACGATCGGAATATTAGACCTTAAAAATTCTTCAAAAAGCTCGTTATCCTCGTAAGCCCCTAAGTCTAGAACAATAAAGCTGTACTCGCCTCCTAATAAGGACAGAATGTCCCCTGCCCCTACTTGCCTCCAATAATGAATATCATCGATCTCAAATTGACGGCTAATGAGCCTGAAATCTCCTGCATCCTCGACAATTTGCTGAATTCGATAGAAGGCCTGTGATTTACCGCCCAGCTCAGCAATCGCAACCTTTGAATATTGCCGAGATAAGAAATGTGCGATGGCAACAGCCGTATGAGTTGTCCCTACACCGTGAGTTACTCCTATGACAGCGACTACCTGTGTGCCTGCGGGTACGATTCTCCTATGTTTTGCAGCAACTTGATTAGGATCTTGAAGAGCTGACCTAACCTCTAATGCGGACTGATATCGGTCGTCCGGATCATATTCCAGCAGCTTGCGAATAACTGGGAGCAGATAGCTCGGCCAATCTTTGCGAATAAACCTATCTGTGCCGTTGACCCATTCTGTATAAGTGCCTTCTGTAGCAATGAACAGCATCATAGCACCTAAACCATACAAATCGGACCTCGGGTCGCTTTGACTGCCGCCATATTGCTCTGGAGCCGCAAAACCTAACGTTCCGAGCTTTACTGTGTCTTCGTGCTGCTCTTGTTTGTAATTCCGTGCAATCCCAAAATCAATCAGCCGAATTTCCTCTGAAGGAGTGATCATCACATTAGAAGGCTTCAAATCGCGAAAGACAATCGGTGGTTCATGGGTATGCAAATATTGAAGCACCTCGCAGATCTGATCGATGAAATGAACAATCAACTGTACGGACCCTTTATCACGAAAGTTCTGTAAATATTGAGTCAGTGTCACCCCTTCTATAAAATCCATGACGAGATACGTATAACCATCCTCATCTGGCGGAAAAAAATCGATAATTTGGGGCAATTTCGAATGTTTTAACGTAATGAGCATTTGCGCTTCATCCTGGACTCTGTGATAGAGATCTGGTGTAGATACGCTTTCCTTTACAGCCCATACCTTCCCAGGCAGCTTCATATCTTCCGCGGCAAACACATGACTCATGCCCCCAGTTCCAATTTGCTTAGTAATTCGGTAGCGATCTCCCAGAAGCATCCCTTGTGCTAATTTAGATGGATTTTTCAACATGACACCTCCTTCTTTAAGCAAAAAAAAGAAAGCACCCGAAGTTGTATCGTCGTTCAGCACTATGCACTGAACGTTACATTTCTTCGGGATGCTTTCCCTTTTATCATCGTCTGTATAATTTTGGAATCATTATAGATCAAGCTTTTACAAAATGTAAAGCATTATTTTTGATTCTCATCATTCTGCTCTTATATTCAATATATAAATATTTAATTACATTAATAAAATTTAATATTTGATCATATATAACGTAATTTCGTCGCGGTTATGAAAAAGCTGCTTCGCTCTCTGTATTTGCATACGTGCATCTTCAAACTCTTGAATGACCTCACGAATAACTGCCATCGGTTTTTTGTGCAGTAATTTCACGGTCACAATAGCTGTTCCCCCAGGCACTAACGCATATAGCAGATCCGTAACCAATTTAACCATCAGCTTCGGACTCCAGCTCATATCGCATACGAGCAAATCGAACTGGTTTTCTTTAAATTTTACATCAGCTGCATTCTTCTTGAAATAAGTAAGTTGCGGTGAAGCCATCAACGATGGATGCATCTTTGCTGGGTCGACAGCTGTCACATGAATTCCGCGTTCAATAAGAAAAGACGTCCATCCTCCAGGTGCTGCTCCAATATCGAGCGCATTCCGGAAATTGGTGAAATCTATGTTAAACGTTTTCTCCACTTCAAGCAGCTTGAATTTCGCCCTCGAAATTTGTCCTTCTTCCTTTTGGAAACGAATAGCTCCCCCGCTCCAATCGGATAAATTATCTTCTGGCGAAGAAACACCTGCAAACAATTTATCTTTTGAAACAAAAATCGAAATGATCACATCTGCATCGCGCAGGGCGAATTCCATATTTGCTGAAGCAAGCTGCTCCTGCACCCATTGTTTCAATTCAGCTGGACTCCCTTCATATGGGCTGTCTCCAGATTTTCGAACTTGTACGGTCGTTCTTAGTCCATAAGTATCTTTACGGTTTAATAGAAATGCAATCATCGCCTCGAGCGCTTGCTGCTGCGAATCATTTCCTTCATCACTAACAATCGCTTGTTCAAACTGAACGGGCTGAATATGACGAAGGAAAATGGGCGGATGCTCGGAAATGAGCTCTATTGCTTCCACAGCTGAGCGATTGAGTGTTGCCAAGAACACTTCACCTGAAATCAGCATCGTGCTCTTGACCGCTCCGAATAAACGCCGTAATTCTTCTTGTGCGTAAGGGGCAAATCCATGATTTGCAGTACATATAAATCTGGAATGTCCTTCGCGGGTGTCATTACTAGTTATTTGTTCATTATCCAAATGAGGTTAACCTCCACTCCGTACTTTAATCCACGGCCGATCTCCGGACCATTCTAAATCAACTGGAATTTCATACGTATTTAATAGTGTTTCTGTTGTTAATACTTCTTTTTTGGGGCCTGCTGCCTCTAGTTTGCCATCTCGAATAAGAGCGACATGAGTAAATAGAGGCACAATTTCTTCGATGTGATGGGTAACGTACACAACGGTTACGTCACGCTGACGAAGACGATCGATTTCAACCAACATTTTCTCACGTTCAAACAGATCTAATCCTGCACATGGTTCGTCCATAATAAGGATACGCGGATTAGCCATCAGCGAACGAGCGAGCATTACTTTTTTTCGCTCCCCTTGGGAAAGTGTCCCTAACGGATTATTCGAAGCATGTCCAAGATTCATCTCTGCGAGAAGGTTCATCGCTTGTAATTTTACTTCATCAGGAATCGTCTGATAGAATCGTAAAAATGCAAAAGCACCCGTCGCTACAACCTCCCAGACCGGATCTGAAAGTGTTAATTTCTCAAGCAAAGACTGACTGATATATCCGATCTGTTTACGTACTTCTCGAACATCACAACTGCCGTACGTATTGCCAAGCACCTCAATCTTACCTTGTGTCGGAAACAAATAGCCTGTCATCATTTCAAGCAGTGTCGTTTTCCCTGAGCCGTTGCGACCCAAGATCGCCCAATGTTCGCCAGAAGCAATTTGTAGGGTGACATCATCAAGAATAGGTCGTTTGTCTCGAAGTAAAGTGATATGATCCATAGAAATCATTCAATCACGCCCCTTATCTCTGCCAATAGGTGCTGTACTGAGTTCATCTGGTAGAGAAGCTTCGGATCATGATCGCGATTTTGATCAAAAAGCATAATACAAGGAACACTGCTGATTTTATATCTCATTACGAGATTTGGCGTCATGTTAACGTTGACACGGTAAATAATCTCCTCTGAAATGAGCTGCTCCACCACTTCCAGCATCCTTTCTGTCATTTTACACGTACCACAAAAAGGCGTATACAAGAAAACAGCAGCCGGATCGTTCCCCTTTTCGATCAATTCAAACAGTTCCTTCTCTCCCATTTCCTTCATCTTACTTCACCTTCGGCAATTTGAGTTAACACAGAATGCGGCATCGGTCCATCATGCAGCACTACATATTCTGGTTTATGCTCATAAAGCATTTCATACATTTTCCGTTTACCTATCAAACTGGATGTATGCAAATATATTTCACGTGGATAAAGTTTGTCCGTTATCATTACCGCCACAACATCGGTACCTGTCATTTCTCCCGGGCCCATATCATGGTCGAGCGACAGAATACCTACTTCGCATTCTCTTAGCAGTTCAAGACATTCTTCTCCGCTTCGTGCGAGTGTAAACCCAGCGGGGCACCTGCGCATATCATCCATAAAGACGTGTATCATCATTCATCCTACTTTCAATCATAACTGACGAAGCATTCATCGTCATGTCATCTAATGCGACTCTGCTTCAATTACCCAACTGCGAACGCGGGAGATATCTTCACGATGAGTGCCGTCTTGTCCTTCTTCACTTTCCAATATAAGAGGAATGTAGGACAGCTCTGGATAACGAAGCATCTCCTTAAATCCACGCTCCCCAATATAACCCGTCCCAACACGCGCATGCCGATCTTTACGAGAACGATATGGATATTTTGAGTCGTTCAAATGAATCGCAATGAGATGATCGAAATAGCCAAGATTTTTTCCTTTATCTAAAAAGGCATCCCATGCATTTTCCGCCCACATCCCTGCCGCAAAGGCATGACACGTATCTAAGCAAAATCCGATCTTCTCCGGGGAAGCTGACAACTTGCGGATTTGTACCAACTCTTCCAATGTTGTTCCCATGCCGCCATGATCGCCTGCTTGATTCTCAATAAGTAATTTCGCCGAACCTTCCCAATTCGCCAGCACTTCATTGATACATTCAATAATGTTTTTATATCCGTCAAGCGGATCCCCGTAGGCTTCCTTATACCTTCCAAAATGTACAACAATACCAAGCGACCCGCAAGCTTCAGCAATTTGTAAATCGTTACGGAGCGAGGCGACGATTCTGCCAAACAAATCGCTATGTTTACGACTGACCGCTAAATTGGACGGATATGGAGTATGCGCAATACTTACAATTCCTTTTTCCCGGCAAAATCGAAGGCAACCTTCGGCATCACGGTAATCTATCGTTTTCACGCTTAAACTGCGCGGATTTTTCGGAAAATATTGAAAAGCGTTTGCTCCGATTTCCCATGCTGTTTGCGCTGCTTTTTTATATCCGCCGCGGATACTGATATGACTGCCAATTTTAAAATTAGTGGTCATGCTGACAATTCGGGCAATAAAACGCCTTATGGCCAGAAATTTCTGTTTTCACCACAGCAGTACCGCAGCGTACGCATGGTTCCCCTTCACGGTCATACACTTTACATTGATCGTTATAACCGCCAGTAAGCTGGTCATGAACCGTAAGCGGCAACTCCATATAACCGCCTCCCTCTATTGCTTCCGTTAGTACAGATCGCATCGCAGTATACAGTCGTCTAAGAGACTCTTCTGAGAGATCTTGAAGCTTCACATCCGGCCGAAGTTCTGCTGCAAAAGCAATCTCATCCGAATAACAATTTCCTATCCCTGAAATGATATGCTGATTGATCAGGGTGGTCTTTAATGAACCGCGCCGACCTTGCAATAAGCTCACAAAACGGTCTTCAGTGAGACGACGATCGAATGGATCGGGTCCTAAATCTGCCAGTTCCTCATCGACCTGTTTGGCACTTAACAGATGAAGGAAGCCAAGTCTTAAGCCGATAAAATAAAGCGTTTTACCAGCAAACTCAATATTGATTTGTGTATTTCGATCAGGGCGATCTTCTTCCATTCCTACATACATCAAGCCGCCAAGTCTTAAATGAAGCAGAAGACGTCCCCCATTATCCAAGTGAAAAACAAGGTACTTTCCCCTGCGTTCCACAAAAATAATTTTTCTTCCAACAAGTTCCTTAATGAATTGTTCCGACTCTATATTAATTGACTTCTCTCGATTAACTATAACATTCTGAATAGGCAAATCGAGCACTTCTTGAGAAACTAGTTTGCGGTATGTTTCCATTTCCGGCAATTCCGGCATGTTCATCTTTCCTTTCAGTCCATAGTTCCGATTGTAAAATGTAAAAGGTGATTAAAGTGCATCAATGAATTGGTTTAAATTGTCCCAAATAACATCCGGCTTTACCTGAGTGATCTGCATATGATCGTGCATATTGTCAGCAGTCGTAATTCCTGTAAGCACTAATATGGTGCCGCAACCGGCCGCTGCGCCAGCAGCAATATCTGTTCGTATGTTGTCACCAATGACAGCCACTTCATTCGCGGACAGTCCGATTCGATGAAGTGCATATTCCATTAGTATGGAGGAAGGTTTGCCAATGATAACCGGTTTTATCCCGGAGCCTGCTTCAATCGATGCAGCGATCGTTCCCGCTCCAGGCATTAATCCGCCATCAGTAGGCAGAAGTAAATCTGGATTTGTTAAAATATACTGCGCCCCGTTACGAATCCACCTCAAAGCCTGCGTCAGCTTCTCATATGTAAATGTACGATCAATGCCTTGAACTACATATTGTGGGTCATTCTCTACCAATGTTAACCCTGCCCCCTGAAGGGCATGCCGCAGTCCTTCTTCACCAATGACAGCCACTTTGCCGCTTGGCGCTTGTGATGCGATATATTGTGCCGCTGCAAGCGAAGACGTGCATACATGCTCTATTTGGGCAGGTATACCCATCTTTCGTAAATGAACCATGACTTCTTCAGGTGTTCGGCTAGAGTTATTTGTAACGAAAAGATAAGGAATTCCTTGATCATCCAGACAGCGAATAAGCCTGTCCGCTCCTTCGATCATACGATTACCATGATATAACGTTCCGTCTAAATCAATTAAATACCCTTTCCATGCTCCCATGTAGTTTCACCCTTTCCACGCTTAGCTAACTGTTGTTTGCCTGCATAGTTAAAGTAAATGACACCAAGAATGACCACAGAGGCACCCACAACTTGGGACAACAACAGTTGCTCACCCAGAAGAATAAATGCAAATAATGCCGTAAATACAGGATTTAAATTGAGAAACATGCCTGAAGCTGTTCCGCCGAGCTTTTGCACCCCGATATTCCAGAACAGCATTGCGAGTACCGTACCCCCAACGCTAATATAGGCTTCAGCACCCCAAAAACTAGGTATCGGGTTACTAATTTCAAAATGTAGAATGCAGAACGGAAATAAAATGATCGTCCCCAGTATACCTGACCATAACGTCGACATGTAAGGAGATACGTACTTAAGCGCTTTTTTGCCAGCTACCGAATACACTCCCCAGGTCGCGACTGCAACGAGCATATATAAATCCCCAACATTAAAATTTAGCTGCAGTAAGTACTCTAGATGTCCCTCGGTCAATACAATCAATACGCCGAATAGGGAAATGATCATCGCCGCCACTTGGCGCGGACGAATCGATTCTTTGAGAAGCAGAAAGCTGAATATAACAATGGACAAAGGATTAAGCGTTGAAAGCAGTCCCGTATTCGTTGCACTCGTTCTCTCCAGCGCCCAGAACATAAATAAATTGAACAAAATAACGCCAGTCAATCCCATCACAATAAGTGCCAGCCACGCTGACTTAGGTGGAATAATCCTCTTCTCTTTCATCCATACAAAAGGAAGCAACACGAGGCTCGCAATGCCCCATCTTAGAAAAGTCAGCACCATCGAATCAGCATGCCCAACGACAAATTTACCCGATACGAAATTACCGCCCCATAGCATACTTGTGAGCGTCAATAAAATAACATACAACCAGCGCAAATCGATCCCCTTCTCTCCTTATAATGCTTAGATGACAACTCTGTTTGGTCGTGATGTATTTTATTGCATTAATTATTAATCGCATTATTTAGTAAAACCAATCCAATAGCGATACCTTTCTTCAACAATTACAGACCTATTCATACATAATATAGCGCTCTTCATGTAACCATCGGGCAACTTGATGTGTGCATACAAAAGTTACTTTGAAGTTACTTGTCAACAAACCACACTCTGCGTCGAAGGAAATCGAAGTTTAATTCCGTATCATAAAAAGTTTCTGCTGTAACTTGTCAATTCCTGCGCTTTCCCGGAAAATAATTTATTTCCGTATCCCATCAGGCACTGGATAAAGCTCATGCTCTTTAGCGGTATAAGTATTCGGAAATACCGATCGCGCTTCATCCTGAAGCTTAAGGAGTTCCTCCTCATTCTTATAACGTGAGCTGAAATGAGTAATAATCAGCTGTCCTACTCCCGCTTCTTTGGCAGCCTCAGCAGCTTGCAGCGCTGTACTATGATGATATTCGTGCGCCGTCTTGGCCAGTTCATGAAGAAAGGTTGCTTCGTGCACGAGTATATCAGCGTTTACGGCGAGCGGAATGACGTTCGAGCATGGTCTTGTATCGCCTAATATCGTAACGATTCTTCCTTTCTTCGGTTCCCCGATCACTTCTGATGGATGAATAATTCTGCCCTCTGGCGTTTCAACACTTTCCCCATTCTTCAATTTACCGTACAGCGGTCCTGGCTTAATGCCAAATTGTTCTAGCAGTTCACCATTAAGCTTCCCTGCCCGATCTTTCTCCGTAACACGATATCCATAACTGTCAATTCGATGGTCTAATAACGCCATTTCAACCTTAAATGTATCGTCCTCAAAAATGACACCGCCAGTATGCTCCTCTACTATCAATTCGTAGTTCACACGCGATTGGCTAAGCTCTAGCGTAATATCCAAATACGTCTTAAGCCCAGGGGGGCCATAAACTGTTAAAGGCGAAGTACCGCCCTGATAAGCTCTGCTTGAGAGCAGTCCAGGCAAACCGAAAAGGTGATCTCCATGTAAATGCGTTATAAATACCTTCTCTAATTTGCTAAGCTTTAGCGGTGAACGAAGGATTTGATGCTGTGTCCCTTCCCCGCAATCGAACAACCAGAACGATCTCCGTTCCTCTAACAACCGGAGCGCGATCGACGTTACATTGCGTTCGGTGGATGGTACCCCAGCATTCGTTCCTAAGAAATACAGTTCCATGTCCGATTTCACCTTCTTTCTATGGTTCAAGCAGAAAAACCTCCGAATCCTCGGAGGGTTTTTCCTTTATACTTTCTCTACGTTAAAATATTGCGCTTCAGGATGACTGAACACCATAGCAGACACGGAAGCTTCTGGTTCCATCATAAACCCTTCTGTCAGGTTCACGCCAATATCTTCTGGCTTCATGAGTTCAAAGAGCGGCTCTTGATCTTCGAGATTTGGACATGCCGGGTAACCAAATGACACCCGAATCCCTTGATAACGCGCTCCATGCCGCTGTTTCATCGTCATATCCGCTGGGTCTGGGAATCCCCACGTATCGCGCATCATATGATGTACCCGTTCTGCTAACCCTTCCGCTACTTCGAGAGCGACAGCTTGCAGCGTGTGCGAACGTAAGTAATCCCCTTTATTTTTCCACTCGTAAGACAGCTTGCTCACTCCATGACCCGCCGTGACTACCAGGAAGCCGACATAGTCCATCACACCGCTGTCTACTGATTTTAAGAAATCAGAGAGACACAGATAAGGTTCTGTCTGTTGTCTCGGGAAAGTGAACGTCTTAATCACCTTCGTATGATCCTCTGGATCATAAATGAGAATATCATTCCCAGAAGATTGAGCTGGGAAGAAACGATACATGGCATGCGCCTGAATAATTCCATCCCTAACCGCTTCTTGTAGAATTTGATCCACGGTCTCTTTCAGTTGAACCGCTCGCTCATCACCCTCAGCCAGCATTTGCTCTACTTTACCTCTCAGCCCCAAATGATGTCCTAACAACATTTGCATATTCACATACGGGATAATATGAGAGATTGGATAATTCCGCAGCACGTGCCGCTCACAGTCAGGCGGAATATAAACTGGATGATCTGACGAAATGTTCGAGCGAATCACTCTTGTAAGCTCTGGAAGTGGTTTGGATCCTGCAGTTTGCTGCTCATCCGCTTCCTTCTCTGCCTGTGCGTCTTCAGCTAATTTTTGACGAGAAGCCGGGTCCATGATTTTATTGGCGAGATCCAGTCCATCCATTGCATCTTTCGCGTATAGCACGAGTCCATCGTATTCAGGGCGAATCCGCGTTTTTGTAAATTTCCGTGTGAGCGCAGCTCCCCCTACCAAAATCGGTACATCTATATTCGCATTTTTTAAGTCTTGTGCAGTGATAACCATTTGCTGAGCTGATTTTACAAGCAAACCTGATAGACCAATTGCATCTGGCTTCTCCTGTCTATATGCCTCAATAATACGCTCTGGTGGTACTTTTATACCCAAATTCACAATTTCATATCCGTTATTGGAGAGAATGATCTCCACCAAGTTTTTACCTATGTCGTGGACGTCGCCTTTCACAGTCGCGAGCATAATTTTCCCTTTGACAGAAGATTCGTTCTTCTCCATGAAAGGTTCCAAATACGCAACCGAGGCTTTCATCACTTCTGCACTTTGCAATACTTCTGCAACGATGAGTTCGTTGTTGTTGAACAAACGTCCAACTTCCTCCATGCCCGCCATGAGAGGTCCGTTAATAATTTGAAGCGGTGAATATTTACCAAGCGCTTCGTCTAAATCAGGAATCAATCCTTCCTTAGTACCTTCAACCACATAAGAAGCGAGACGTTCTTCAAGGGTTAAATTCGAAATTTTCTCCTTCTTCTCAATCTTCTTATTCCGGAAGGCCGCTACGAAATCAGCCAACGTCTGATCATTCGTATTATAAATTAATTGCTCCGCAAGTTTCCGTTCTTCCTCTGGAATAGACGCGTAGCGCTCCAATTTCTCTGTATTGACGATGGCGTAATCAAGTCCTGCTTTCGTACATTCATACAAAAATACCGAGTTAAGCACCTCACGCCCCGCTTCAGGCAGACCGAAGGACACGTTGCTAATACCAAGTACCGTATGACATTCTGGCATCGCTTCTTTAATTAACCGAATCCCCTCGATCGTCTCTTTTGCAGACCCGATATATTGCTCGTCACCCGTTCCTACTGGAAACACCAATGGGTCAAAAATAATATTTTCTGCATTGAGGCCATATTTATGTACAAGAAGATCATATGAGCGCTTAGCGACTTCCAGCTTACCTTCTCTAGAGATGGCCTGTCCTTTTTCATCAATCGTACCCACAACGACAGCTGCGCCGTACTTATGGATCAGCGGCGTTACTTTTTCAAATTTCTCTTCGCCGTCTTCTAAGTTAATGGAGTTAATTATCGCTTTACCTTGGCTGTATTTCAAGGCTAGATCAAGGACATTGGGATCGGTCGTATCGATCATCAGCGGCACTTTTACCTTCTTAACGACCAGTTCAAGGAACTTCTTAATATCTTCAGCTTCATCACGATCTGGATCTTGGACACAGACATCAATCACTTGCGCACCGTTTTTTACTTGCGCGCGAGCAATTTCAGAAGCTTCTTCGTATTTACCTTCGACTATGAGTCTTTTAAATTTGCGCGATCCAAGGACATTTGTTCTCTCGCCAACAAAATAAGGCCGGTTCTCTGCTTCCACATATACAGGGTCTATACCCGATAATGCAGGCGGATGACTTCCCGCAATGGCTCTTGGTGTATAATCCTTCAATTTATCGGCCAGAGCGCGTATATGTGCTGGTGTAGTCCCACAGCAGCCCCCCGCAATGTTAAGCCAGCCTTGCTCAGCAAACGCAGACATTTTCTGTGCAAGAGAATCAGGAGACTCATGATAGTTACCGTTCTCATCAGGAAGTCCAGCATTCGGGTAGCAGCTTACAGCCGCTTTAGAGATTTCCGACAAAGAACGTATATGGTCGCGCATAAATTCCGGTCCCGTCGCGCAGTTAAGCCCGATGGAAATCGGATTCAAATGCTCAAGAGAAATATAGAACGCTTCAATATTTTGTCCGGCTAATGTCGTTCCCATTGGCTCAATCGTACCTGAGATCATAATTGGCAATGTCGTTCCGGTCTTGTCGAATGCTTGCCGAATCCCAATCGAGCCTGCTTTTACATTCAGGGTGTCTTGAGATGTCTCGAGCAGCAATGCATCTGCTCCGCCTTCGATCAGCGCAAGCGCTTGTTCTTCATAGCTTTCCACGAGCTGATCAAACGTAACCCCTCCCGTCACCGAGAGCGTTTTCGTTGTCGGCCCCATAGCACCAACCACATACCGCGGACGATTAGGCGTACTATATTTGTCCGCTGCAGCCCGAGCTAACTTCACGGCCTCTAAATTAATTTGACGCGCTTTATCTTCTATATGATATTCCGCCAAAACAACCGAAGTTGCTCCGAACGTATTCGTCTCAATTAAATCAGCGCCCGCTTCTAAGTACATTTCATGTATACTCTGGATGACATCAGGGCGAGTGAGCACTAACATTTCATTACAGCCTTCTAATTCTTCACCGCCGAAATCTGCCGGCGTCAAATTTCGCTGCTGAATCATCGTACCCATAGCACCGTCAAGAATTAAAATGCGCTCTTTCATCAATTGCTGCAAGCTAGGTTTATTCATCTCTATTCCCCCCGCAAAACGTTAACAATTAGTTTATCAGAATCGTCAACATTAGAAAAGATAAAAAGAACGCATAACCGAATATAAGCGAAACATTAATGTATGGAATGATCGTAATTAACGGCTGAAAATATTCATCGACATCCGAATATTTTTACTATATAATAGCAATAAAAATAACCTAATCAAATTAATCCAAGTGGAAAAGAGGGAATATACGATGGCACAAATTCGAATTCGCAATACGAATGAACGCATCACAGGTGACGAGAATGTCCGTCAATTTCTAAACTCTCAAGAAGTTATATATGAACATTGGGATATTTCTAAATTATCCCCTGAGTTGCAAAACAAATTTGATTTAACAGACGATCAAAAAAATGCAATCCTTAACACTTTTGATACAGAAATTAAAGATTTGGTTGCTCGCCGCGGTTACCGTACTTGGGACGTTATTACATTAACAGAAGCAACACCAAATATTGAAGAGCTTCTTAAAAAATTCGAATCGATCCATACTCATTCTGAAGATGAAATCCGTGCAATTATTTCAGGAAACGGTATCTTTATTATTAAAGGCGCCGGCGATGTTGGTTATTTCGATGTTGAATTGGAACCAGGGGACCTGATCTCTGTGCCAGAGAACACACCTCATTTCTTCACTCTTATGGAAAACCGCAAAGTGGTTGCGGTTAGGTTGTTCGTTGAAACAGACGGCTGGGTAGCTCATCCATATGAAGATCCAACTTTCCAAAAGGCATAATTTAATTGATTACTTAAATATTAAGCCCCGTCTTCACTGAAGGCGGGGCTTTGTTATGTTATGGGTTAATCGTAAATTCAGTGAGCGGCATTGTATGCTGATCATGCGCATACACATGTGCGTAAACTCGATATGTACCTGCTTTGGAGAATGATTTGTCCAGCGTATAAATGCCGTCCTTCGTATGTTTTGCGGGAACTTTTACACGGTTGTTGACGTTCTGGACTTCCCAAATTTCAAATTCAACTTTGTCCGCATCGTCTACAACCTTTGAGCCTTGAGTCACTTTCGCTTGAAAGGTAACCAGTTGCCCAGTCTTTAATTGCTGAGGACTAATGGTCACTACTGCTTGAATAGGTTCAAGGCTTAGATCATCAGCACCTGCAGAATTGCTGCAGCCAGCTATTAGTATGACTATAAATATGAGCATTAAATGAAGCCGCCATTTTCTTTTCACACATCGACACTCCTCTGTCGCAGGCACCAAATATCAGTCCATCAACAAATGATTATTCTTAATTCAAACTTTCAATAATGTGATGCAGTTCGGATAAGTGAGTAATCTCATAAGCTGGAATAATTTCATCATTGCGTTTCTTTCCGTTTCGGTTTATCCATACGGACTTCATGTTTACGCTATTCGCGCCTTTAATGTCCGTTGTTAATTTATCGCCTACCATTAGGCCTTCTTCAGGTTTAATGTGCAAAAGCTCTAATGCATGATGAAAAATTGAGGGATCTGGTTTGCCAACCCCAAATTTCCCGGAAATAACAATGTGATCAAAAAAAGCTGATAATTGTGGTACGCCATCCAATTTCTCTTGCTGCAGTGCAGGACAACCATTCGTTAGAAGGAGAAGCTTCACGCTGCCCTTCAGCTCTTCCAAAATGCGGAATGTCTCTTCATATACGTGCGGACGAGATCTTCGCTCTGCTGCAAATTGTTCTGCGAGCTGTTCTGCCAAAGCCACATCATCTACTCCCAGTTGAAGAAGTCCTCGTCTCCAAGACTCCTTACGATATACAGGAGCAAGCTGCTGCAGTTGACGGAATTCCGGTTGTTCACCAGCCGTAAAGTTCGCCCACAATCCTTCAAAAGGGTTAATGCCAATCAACTTGGTAAATGGAAATGTCTCATATGACTCATAAAGCTCTCTTGCCTGTTGACGTACAGCTTCTTCAAGCTTAACAGCATCGATTCCTTTAATACGCGCCGCTACCTGACAAACTGTTTCAAAAGCTTCCTGGACACTTCGTTCATCCCATAGAAGCGTATCATCTAAATCAAAACAAACCGCTTTAATAGTCATAATCGATTCTCTCCCCAATTCTTCTTATGATGATTGTTTTGCTTCATTTACAAAAGGAATTTTATGCGCAGCTGCGAATCGTTCAAGACGTTCTCCCATAGCTTGAATATCATAGCGATTAATAAGGCGAGTAAACACCCAGTTTCCGCCTCTATTTTTATGTTCAATCACAACCGAACCCGATTGCACGCTAATTTTCACAATATCTTGTGCTTCTAAGAAACGCTGACGATTAAACTTCGTTGTCACCAGTGTATTTTTGTCGACACGCAAATAAGGACGGCGAACAAAGATCATAACGCCGAGCAGGACATACATCCCCGTCGTTAACCAGTACACCCACATTGATTCTTTAGGTTTGGAATAAATGCCTAACAGTAAATAAATTAACCCTAGCGCAATAAGCGTAATCGGGAAAATAAAGTTGCGTCCATAATACACATCGCCCGCTGAGACTCCTGCTCCTGTGGCAGGTAATCCATGTTTTTTGCGCTGTTTGCTTAATTGCTGACTATTGCGCCTTACCTTTCGTTCCCAAGATCTTGACATAAATAATCCTCCCTAAGAGCACTCTCTGTTCAAATTTGTTTAAAAATATAGGAATGATACCTCTCGCTCACGAACCTTCAAGGTATCATCCCTAATGTTCTTCCACTAATGTTTGAAGCTAACTTTCTTAGGTTTGCTTTTATCATCATCAACAAATTCAATAGAATCAAGCTGTTGACGGAAATTACGGCGGATGTTACTTAAATAAATTTCACGAAGTTCAGCACGCTCTTTAAGCTCTTCTTTATTCAGCCCTTCTGATTTATGTTTACGAGCAAGCTCGTTAATGCGCGCAACTAACAAATCTATATCCATGGTTTCCCCTCCATTCGTTATAACATATTTACTTTGCCATGATAAAAAGAGCTTGTCAAGGCAAGCGAATTCCATTCGCAGCTTAACAAGCTCTCTTCCATTTCTAATCATTTAAAACGAGGTAAAACCAAAACGTCTCCAACTTCGATTTGACTCCCATTAAGATCATTTTTATTTTTAATTCCTTCTATATATATTCGAGTATCCGACCCAGCTGGTTTGTATTTCTCTGCAATGCCCCAAAGTGTGTCACCCGAATGGACAACGATCGTGTCTAGCGGCATGCTGTCAGTACGATCGGATGCAGCAAATGCACTAACCATCCCCGTGCAAGTGACGATCAGGATCATCGTGAGTATAAAAATTTTCGCAACAGTACTGCTTAAAAATCTATTATGTACGATACTCTTATATGAATGAACTACTGCCTGATTATTCAAATTGCCGAACCTTTTATCACTATTACTCCTAAAATTGGTACTCCTTATATTAGTACTCGTTGTATTGGACTCATAAATACTTTGATATGAACTATATCTCAACATAAACACCTACCCAAACATTTGTTCTATCACATGGCAATAATATAACACGAACATATGTTTTGTGCAATAGTTTTTTCGAACAATTGTTCTTATTCGAAGAATTTTTAGAACTTATGTTTGTACGAACGGAAGTTCTATGTTATAATTTTACCAAACGTTACTAGGCGAGGTAGATACGGTATGTCGAAAATTTCGAGTCGGCAACAAGCGATATTAGAATTTATAAGAAACGAAGTGCGAATGAAAGGATATCCCCCTTCTGTTCGCGAAATCGGCGAAGCTGTTGGACTAGCTTCCAGCTCTACAGTGCACGGTCATTTAGATCGTCTAGAGAAGAAAGGTCTTATTCGGCGTGACCCAACGAAGCCGCGTGCCATCGAACTTCTCGGTCAAGATGAATCTGAGGACAGCAACCAATTCACGCATACAGTTGCCCGGATTCCTGTCGTCGGTAAAGTCACTGCGGGTGTTCCCATTACAGCAACTGAGAATATTGAGGATTATTTCCCTCTCCCTCAGCACTTTGTTGGAGACCAGAAAGTGTTCATGCTTTCTGTTGTAGGCGACAGTATGATTGAAGCCGGCATTCATAACGGAGACTACGTTATCGTACGCCAGCAGCAAACAGCCGATAATGGAGATATCGTCGTTGCGATGACAGAAGAGGATGAAGCAACCGTTAAGACCTTTTATAAAGAGAAGGATCACGTACGCTTACAGCCTGAGAACCCAACTTACGAACCATTAAGACTTAAGCATGTTACAATTCTTGGTAAAGTGATTGGCTTGTTCCGCGATATTCATTAATATCAACCAAACACAAAAAAGGAAGTCTATTATTAGACTTCCTTTTTTGTATCTCGCACAAGCGGATTAATACAACGTAATATATTGATCGCGTTCCCATTGATGCACTTGCGTGCGGTACATATCCCACTCAATTTCTTTCAATTCATAGAAATGAGTGATTGCATGTTCGCCGAGCGCTTCAATAATAACATCATCATTGATAAGTTCAGTTAGAGCTTCTTTCAAATCAGCAGGCAGACTTGGAATACCTTCTTCGATACGCTCTTCTTCCGTCATCACATAAATATTGCGATCAATTGGAGCAGGCAACGGAAGTTCATTCTTAATTCCATCTAGTCCTGCTTTCAGCATAACAGCTAATGCCAAGTAAGGATTCGCCGCAGGGTCTGGATTACGCACTTCGATCCGAGTGCTGAGTCCGCGCGATGCAGGGATACGAATCATTGGGCTTCGGTTACTTGCAGACCATGCCACGTAACAAGGGGCTTCATAGCCTGGAACCAAACGTTTGTAAGAGTTCACAGTTGGATTCGTAATCGCCGCAAATGAACGAGCATGTTTCAGAATGCCCGCCATATATTGACGAGCTACTGAGCTCAGTCCAAGTTCGTCCATCTCATCATAAAAAGCATTCGTATTCCCTTTAAATAGCGACTGATGCGCGTGCATCCCCGAACCGTTAACACCAAAGAGCGGCTTCGGCATGAATGTCGCATGCAGACCATGTTGACGAGCAACTGTCTTTACAACGAGTTTAAATGTTTGAATCGAATCAGCCGCTTTCAGCGCGTCTGCATATTTAAAATCAATTTCGTGCTGACCTGGAGCTACTTCGTGGTGAGAAGCTTCAATTTCAAAGCCCATCTCTTCCAAAGTCAATACGATTTCACGGCGACAGTTCTCACCCAAATCGGTTGGCGCAAGGTCAAAGTAACCGCCTTGGTCGTTCAGTTCCATCGTGGGATTGCCTTTATCGTCTGTTTTGAAAAGGAAAAATTCAGGTTCAGGGCCTACATTCATTGACGTAAAACCCATTTCCTCAGCTTCCTTCAAGCAGCGTTTCAAAATGCCGCGAGGGTCACCTGCAAAAGGTGTGCCGTCTGGCATATATACATCACAAATTAAGCGTGCTACGCGATCTTCAGTAACCCAAGGGAAGATAACCCATGTATCTAAATCAGGGTAAAGATACATGTCAGATTCTTCGATGCGTACATAACCTTCAATGGAAGAGCCGTCAAACATCATCTTGTTATCGAGTGCCTTTTCCAATTGACTAACCGGAATTTCGACGTTTTTAATCGTACCGAGCAAATCCGTAAACTGTAAACGGATAAATCGTACATTCTCTTCTTTAGCAATTCGCAGAATGTCCTCTTTAGTATAACTCACTGTACACTCTCCCCTTCGCACCATTTATTTTTTATTAAAAAAACGAGACAATTCCCCTTGAATTAGCGATACTTGCCCCGGTCTTTCTCCTGAAACGAGTTGCTGCTTCAACAATCGATGGAGCTGAGAATCCGACAATTCCTTGCGCTTCACTTCCGTATCTGGTGTAATGACAGTCGCTTCCTCCGATTCCTTAGACACAGGGTTCATCACCTGTTTAATACCGGCAATGTTAACGCCCTTCTCAATTAATGCTTTTATTTCGAGCAGACGCTCAACATCATTAAAGGAAAAAAGGCGTTGATTCCCTGATGTACGGGCAGGCACAATTAATTGATGCTGTTCATAGTAGCGAATTTGCCGCGCAGACAGATCGGTCAATTTCATTACAATACCGATCGGAAACAAGGCCATATTTCTACGAATATCGTCACCCATCATCCATCAACCTTCCAATTTTCTAATCATTCACTTCTATTGTACATTTAACGAATACGTTATGTCAACAACATGTTAGGTATACTCACAACAAACCTCTATCTTTCATCGTTTGTAACGCTTTGAGTACACCAAATTTAACATGAGAATATGTTAGTCCACCTTGCATGTACCCGATGTAAGGTTCTCTGATCGGCGCATCCGCTGATAATTCAAGACTGCCGCCCTGAATGAACGTTCCAGCTGCCATAATGACAGGGTGTTCATAACCCGGCATATCCCAAGGTTCAGGAACCACATGGCTGTCTACCGCAGCCGCCAGTTGAATACCTTGAACGAATGCAATCAAATGTTCGCTGCTAGAAAATTTGATCGCTTGAATTAAGTCTGTTCTCTTCTCATTCCAGCGAGGTTTCGTATTGAAACCAACCTTCTCAAACATCGCAGCAGCAAAAATACTTCCTTTCACAGCCTGTCCCACTAGTGTTGGCGCTAGAAACAGCCCTTGGAATATCCCTCGTGTTGTACCAAGCATCGCACCTACTTCTCCGCCGATTCCTGGAGCAGTCAGCCGGTAAGATGCCAGTTCAACATACTCTCTCTTACCGCAAATATATCCGCCTGTCTCCGCCAGTCCGCCGCCTGGATTTTTAATAAGCGAACCAGCCATAAGGTCAACGCCGACCTCCGTCGGTTCGATCTCTTCCGTAAATTCTCCGTAGCAATTATCGACGAACACAATAACGTCCGGCTTGATTGATTTAACACGTCTAACCATCTCACCGATCTGTTCTACGGTAAAAGAGGATCGCCAGTCGTATCCGCGCGAACGCTGAATACCGATTACCTTGGTCTTACTATGAATACGTTCTTCTACAGCCTTCCAATCGACCGTACCATCATCAAGCAGCGCTGCTTCTTGATATGTAATGCCATAGTCTTGCAGAGAGCCTGTTCCGTCACCAGGGTGTCCAATCACTTTATGAAGTGTATCGTAAGGACGTCCAGTAATGTAAAAAAGCTCATCCCCTGGGCGCAGCACCCCGAATAATGCTGTTGCAATGGTGTGCGTACCTGAGGCAAAATGCGGTCTTACGAGCGCAGCTTCAGCTCCGAACACTTCTGCATACACTTCGTCTAGCACCTCACGTCCGCGGTCGTTATATGCATATCCCGTCGATCCCGCAAAGTGAAAATCACTCACGTGAAAATTCTGAAAAGCCTCAATGACTTTCCACTGGTTCTGATCGACGATTCGGTCTACTTCTTTCAGTTTACCCTCAATTTCGGTTTCAACTTGTTGTTTCCATAGTTCAATTTCTACTGCAAATTGTGCCACTATTTCTCCACTCCCCTGTTGCCATTACGGTCTAAATTCGCTTAAGGAATTCCTTAAGGAACAAGATACGGTTCAAGCATATAGCCAAATTTATCATAATCGGCCTTCTGTACCCGAACCTCATATATAATATCGGACTCGTCAAAGTGCTGATCGAGCACTTCACCTACTCTATAAATCATAGACGTAATGTCCCCGCGATCTGCAGGTATACGAAATTGCTTCGTGTCGCCCATAATTTCATTTTGAATTGCTTCTTTAACCATTTCGAGATCACGTTCATCAAATGCACTAATTTTCAAATACCGCTCTCCTGAAGGCAGGAGTTGAAGCTGTTCAGGAGTACAAGCGTCCTTCTTATTAAAAAGCGTAATTTGCTGCGTATTTCCTGCCCCTAGCTCGTTCAATATCGATTGTACCACTGCCATTTGATCGTCACGCATCTCTGATGACGCATCAACGACATGCAAGATAAGATCTGCTTCATTCGCTTCTTCAAGCGTTGCACGAAATGCAGCAACTAAGTCATGCGGCAAGTTTTGAATAAAGCCTACGGTATCTGTAATAACGACTTCTTTCCCGCTCGGAAGCTCAAGCGTACGCGACGTAGGATCTAATGTAGCAAACAATTGATTCTCAATGTATACATCTGCATCAGTCAGCTGCTTAAGCAGTGTTGATTTGCCCGCGTTCGTATACCCGACAAGCGCAACCTGAAAAGTCCCGCTCTTCTTCCTGCGTTCACGATGCAGCTTACGGTGCCGCGTCACTTCTTCAAGCTGCCGTTTCAAATCACTAATGCGGCCTCGAATGTGACGGCGATCTGTCTCGAGTTTGCTCTCCCCTGGACCGCGTGTACCGATACCGCCGCCAAGACGCGACAAATTTTTGCCATGGCCAGAAAGTCGCGGCAACAAATATGTAAGCTGAGCAAGCTCAACTTGAATAATCCCTTCCCGCGTCTTAGCCCGCTGTGCAAAAATATCTAGAATAAGCTGTGTCCGATCAATGATTTTCACATCTAATGCTTCTTCCAGGTTACGAACCTGCGCACCTGACAGCTCTTGATCAAAGATAGCCGTATTCGCCTCAAGAGAATCAATAAGTGATTTTATTTCTTCAGCCTTACCTTTACCAACAAACCATTTCGAATCTATCGTTTCACGGTTCTGAGTTATAATATCTAACACTTCTACCCCAGCCGTTTCGGCCAGTTTCACCAATTCTTGCAGCGAATATTCCGGATTAATGCCTGATCTCTTAACATCAGGTGTCACTAGGCTGACTAAAATTGCCCGATCCTGAACATTCGCATTGGTTGCATACGTGGAGTTTCGCATAAGGGATGTTTGCTCCTTTATTTTTAACATCTGATTTCACTGTATAAATTACAAACGTTTATTATCTCTTACTTTTTATCAAATTTCAAATCTTCGATCCGAATTGTCATCAGTTCCAGCTTGCCCGGCGTACCTGCTGAGTATTGAGCAAGTAAACGAACCGCTTGCTGCCGTATCGATTTTTCTATAACATTGCGAACATATCTAGCATTGCTGAATGCATAGAGTGTCTCGCACTTTTCTTGAAGCAAATGCTGTTTCATTTTGAGTATCGCCTGAGGCATTAAGATATAGTCCCGCTCTTTCGCCATAATTTCAGAAATTTGTATGAGCTGATCGATACTGTAATCGGGGAACTCTACCTGGATCGGGAAACGAGATGGAAGCCCAGGATTCATCTGCAGAAAATAATCAATCTCTCCTGAATACCCAGCTAATATGAGAACGAACTGATTCTTATAGTCTTCCATCGCTTTTACAAGCGTATCAATAGCCTCTTTACCGAAGTCCTTCTCTCCGCCCCTAGCTAGGCTGTAAGCTTCATCAATAAACAAAATGCCGCCAAGCGCCTTTTTGACTAAGTCTCTCGTCTTTTGCGCTGTATGACCGATATATTCCCCAACCAAATCCGCTCTTTCCACTTCAATCAAGTGCCCTTTATTCAGAACACCCATTTTTTGAAACAGCTTAGCTACAATCCTTGCAACGGTTGTCTTACCGGTTCCGGGATTCCCTTTAAAAATCATGTGATATACTTGGTTGCCGCTTATAAGACCTGCTTCTTGGCGCATTTGACCAATTTGAAGCAAAGCATAAATTTCGTATATTAATTCCTTGATGTTATCTAGTCCTACGAGTTGATCGAGTTCTTTCTGAATGTCTGCGAACAAACCTTTTTGCTGAGGAATCACTTTTTGAATCGGTGCAGGCTCCGTATCAGGAACTGCTTGGGAAATAACGGGAGGCTCTTGATTGCGTAATATGACATTAATCTGTCTTGAAGGTCTATTCTCTGATCGATCATTTGTGGCCATTACTCGCCCGTGCATGCGCTCCATCACCTCATTTTAATCTAACAGGGCTGACTACTCTTACAAATGTATTCTATCTACATGCACGTTATTAGCAGTTTCCCGCCTCATTTTTGAAACCAGGTGATATGATCTTTTAAAGAGAGCTCAAAATAAGGAAACGTTCCATTCCTAATTTCACTGATGACAGACTCAGCACATTGCCATGCCAATTTAAAATCGTGATCAGTAATAATTCCCAGCTCGAGCGCATCTGCCAGTTCATCTTCATCCAGTAAAAACAGTTCTCTATTCTCTAACACAACAATATCGAGATATAAATCATCAAACCAAGGAACACCCTGATCTGTAATCCCTTGCCTTTTGCATATATCGATATACCACTCTACAATGCGATGCTTATCGTCAAAAATTGCCGTAACCACATAATTTGCTGACTTCGGAAAATATTGCAGCCAGCAATATCCAACATCGGCTATACATAAATAATGGGCTCCATACGTTTTCCACAGGGGTTCCTTCAAATCATATATTTTGTACAGTGCTAAATAACCAGTAAAATCTTCATTGTTCAAATAATGGGCATCGAAATAACGATGAGTAACTCGCCGCCAATTCGCCCGATCCGCAAATTTACGCTTCATGGAAAAAACCCTTTCCATCATTGGTAGTTTAAGATTACCACATTTGACAAAGACACTCAAAAGAGAATATTGCTTGACCGGAGTTTAACTGCAGGACGCTTCAAAAAACAAAAAGTTCTAACCCATAATGGATTAGAACTTTTTGATCAATTATTTTAATTTTGTCCGGTAGAAGTTTTATCACCTGATGAAGGAACACTGCCGTTATTGACTGACCCTGGATCGGCGGGCGCTGTCGTTCCTGTACCTGCGTCTGGTGTTCCAGTACCGTTGCCAGGTGTTGCTCCTGTACCATCCCCTGGAGCAGTTGTATCTCCTCCGTGATCGGCATGTCCTCGGCCTTTACCATTGCCATTGCCATTGCCGTCGCTTCCATTACCGATACCAGAATCATTTGGATTCGTTGTTCCTTGATCGGTGCCTTGGCCAGAGTCATTACCGACAGGAGCGTTATTGCCATCTGTCGTACCTGGCTGCGTTCCAGGAAGACTTCCATTGTCTGCAGGTTGCTGCACTTCAGGTGGCTGTGCCGGCTGTACTTGTCCTTCAATCGTTATTTGAGTGATATTTGATTTATCAGACTCTACATTTTCATCCGGATTGTATGCCGTTACGTAATATTCGTAAGAGTGACCTGGCGTTGTGCTAAGATCCTCTGCTCCGGGTGCTGATAAAGAATCTAGGATGCGAGTAAATCCCGCTTCCGATGCTTCCTTACGATACACTCTGTACTCGATATGATCTCCTTCTACTGGGTTCCAAGTCAGAGATACCGTTTGGGTGTCATGGTTATATGACGCATTCAGACCTGTTACAGCTTGAACTGAAGGCTTCTGAGGTTCTGGGGCAACCCAGCCTTTTGGTTTATCAAAATCTTTGACAGGATAACCTGCGAGCGCTTCTCCCATCACAGCCCCGAACAATGCTGCAGGACGTTTACTGCTTTCTTTAAGAAGATGGTCCTTATCTGGTTTGTCATATCCCATCCACACGGCTGCTGTCCATTCAGGTGTGTAACCGACAAACCATACGTCGCGGTTCGCACTGCTCTTCAGCCCTGGAATACCATGTTGTGTCGTACCTGTCTTACCAGCAACTGGACGATTTAAACGAGCAGCTTTACCTGTACCGTTCTGAACTACATTTTCGAGCATCGTTGTCATATTATAAGCCGACTCTTCACTCATCACACGTTTTTCTTTCGGCGCTTTATACTGATAAACAACATCATCGTCATTATTTTTGATCATCTTGATCGAATAAGCTTGACGTGCAATACCGCCGTCGGCAAACGCGGTGTACGCTTGTGCCATCTCTAACGCATTTGTACCTTTGCTGAGTCCGCCCAGAGCGATTGCTAAGTTGCGATCCTCATCAGTGAGCGTAATGCCTAAACTTTTAGCAAAGTTGTACCCTTTATCTACTCCAATTTGATTAAGCAGCCATACAGATGGAATGTTAATCGACTCCTCAAGCGCTGCTGTCATCGTTACTGAATGAGAATATCCATGTAAGTTTCGAGGGCAATAGTTGCCAAAGCATTGCTTCTCATTACTTAACAGTGAATACGGCGTATATTTTCCTGTCTCAAGCGCAGGAGCATAAGAAACGATTGGCTTAAACGCCGACCCTGGCTGTCTGCGGATATCAGTAACCCGATTGATCCCTTTTTGAGCGTAATCTCGTCCGCCAGCAAGAGCAATAACGCTGCCAGTCTGATTATCCAGAATAATCATGGAACCTTGAACAAGTTGATCATCTTTACTCTTTTCAAAATAATTTGGATCATCGAACTTCTGCTCAATCACTTTCTGAGCATTTGAGTCCATGGTCGTATAGATTTTGTATCCGCCGCGGTTAAGCTGGTCCTCAGATAATCCCGTTTTCTCTTCCGCTTCATGCATGACAAAATCCATATAAGCTGTATAGTTCTGCTCTTTTTTAGGTTGTTTGTAATTGTAATCAACAGCCTTAGCTTCGTCCCTTTGTTCTTTCGTAATATAACCTTGCTCATACATGAGCTCCAGAACGACTCCGCGCCGTTCCTTTGATAGATCAGGGTTGCTGATCGGATTATATTTTGAAGGGCCTTTCGGAATAGCTGCGAGCGTAGCGATTTGCCAAAGCTTCAAATCATTTAAGTTGTCTACACCGAAATATTTCTTAGCGGCTGCCTTAATTCCATACGATCTTTGACCGAAGAAAATCCGGTTCAAATACATCGTCAATATTTCATCTTTGGTCATATTGCGTTCAAGAGCCATCGCAATCGACACTTCTGTCGCTTTACGGAAAAATGTTTTATCCGAAGATAAGAACATATTTTTCGCGAGCTGCTGTGTAATGGTACTTCCGCCCTCGACAGCTGATCTTGCGATCACGTCTTTAACGGCAGCGCGGCCAATCCCGAGTAGGTCTACCCCTTGGTGTTCATAGAAACGCTTATCTTCTGTAGCAACGAAAGCTTCCTTGATCAGCTTCGGTATTTGATCCGACTGAACTGGCTCACTTTTATCAAGCGACAGCTCGCCCATCAAATTGCCGTTTCGATCGTACACTTTAGACGTTTCATACAGAGTAAGCTTATCTTTGTTCTCTTGCCACAATTTTTCACCATTTAACAAAATAAACAAGTATCCTGCAATCGCACAAAATACGGCGAATGCAACGGTGAAAAACAATGTCCAAAGAACGCGTTTTGGTGACATTCTTTTCTTCGTACTCGTCTTTTCCTTCGATTTTGTTTTATTTCTGTCCACGCGGGACGGTCTTTGTGTAGCCATGATACCTCCTGACTTCCTTTCAGTTGTAGTCATCTGCCTTCTGCCTACAAGTCATGGAATGAAAAGAACAACCTTATTCAGGTTGCTCCGGTCCTGTTCCTATACGTTTAAACGAAATAACGATAAAAAAGTTTCAAATCAGATTACTCTTCAGCAGATGTATCTTGCATGAGCGATACATTGCGCTGAGGTGTGAAGGTAGAGATTGCATGTTTGAATACCATTTGTTGACGACCATCTGTGTCGACAACGATCGTATAGTTATCAAACGCTTTAATCGTTCCACGAATTTGGAAACCGTTCACCAAAAATATTGTGGCAGGGATGTTCTCTTTACGCAATTGGTTTAAGAACGTATCTTGGATGTTAATGGACTTGTTCATTTGCCGTACCCCCAACTATTCATTAGATTGTTTTGAATTATATTCAAGATTGATAGGAAACTTTCCTGCTATTATATCACGTATTTCCTGAAAAGCCGTAGAAAAATTTTCCGTTTGTGTAACATCCACCCAGTGGATATCTTTCATATGACGAAACCATGACAGCTGCCGCTTTGCAAATCGTCTTGTATCCCTCTTAAGCCACTCTACCGCTTCTTCAAACGAGACCTCGCCTTGCAGATAGGCTGCAATCTCTTTGTATCCAAGACCTTGCATCGATACCAGATTCGGAGAATAACCTCTTTTCAAAAGCGAATCCACTTCATCCACAAGTCCAAGCTCGATCATTTCGTCTATACGCTCTTCAATACGGTTATATAGCATTTGCCTATCCATTGTCAAACCGATGATGCACAGATCATAAGGAGATTCTTTCTTCTGGGCTGCGAGCTGAGAGGAAAGTGTCGTTCCTGTCAAATGATAAATTTCCAGTGCCCTGATGATTCTTCTCTGATCATTCGGATGCAGACGGTCTGCACTTTCGGGATCAATTTCCCTTAATTTTGCATGCAAAGCTTCATTTCCATGCTCTTCTGCAAATTTCAACTGCTCATTACGAAAGGATTCATCAGTTCCGGCTTCTGAGAACTGGAACTGATAGCAGACGGATTCTATATAAAGTCCCGTCCCTCCTACAATAAAGGGCAATTTACCGCGCGCTGTAATCTGCTCAATAAGTTCTTTAGAGCGCTCCTGAAATTCAGCAACTGAGAATGGATAATCCGGTTCATGAATATCGATGAGATGATGCGGAATGCCTTGCATTTCTTCTTTCGAAATTTTAGCCGTTCCGATATCCATATGGCGGTATACCTGCATCGAGTCCCCAGATATGATTTCACAATGAAAAGCTTTAGCGATCTCAATGCTCATTTTCGTTTTGCCAACTGCCGTCGGTCCTACAAGGACGAGCAGCCTCGGTTTGTTACCTGATGTCAACATCTATCACTCCGTATGCGATTTTAGAAGAGCCGCGGCTCATTTGTTTAAATCCGAGTCGCTCGAATTCTTCGCTATCCCGTTTCTCCTTTAGGAGGACACATTTACGGGCAACACGGCATGCCTCCCGAATTGATTCTATGTGCAATGCCTCATGATTGGCATACTTACGAAGCGGTTTAATCGAAGAAGACTCTGCTATAGGATCGCGAAACATCGGATCGAAATAAACGACATCGACACTATTGTCTGGCAACTGAGTTAGAATCGTCAGGTGATGCGCTCTCTTTACTTCAATGCGCCTCATAGCCTCATCTACTTCGTACAATCCGGTCTTGTAATGCTCAAGTCCTTCCTTCAGCATTGTGTATAATGTCAAAGAGCTCTCCAATGCAATCACTTTCCCTCTGCTTCCCACTTTCAAAGCAAAGACAATCGCATCTGTCCCGAGGCCTGCAGTACAATCAAGTATAATATCCCCAGGCTCTACTCTTGCTGCATCCAGCATAGGATCCGACTCGCCTTTCAGCAGTCGCTTCGCTCTCACAAATCCCATGCTCGGGTGAAAATGCAGAGACTGGCCGCTTGAGCTGAACAGTCTTGCACCGCCTTCTACAACAACGATAATTTCATCATCGTTATATTTTTGCTTGAGTTTAGCAAGAGACATTTTATTACGCGGGACATAATTCACTCCCGTCTCAGCCGCCAATTTCTTGGCTCGTTCTACGATGTGAGCCGCAGGAGCGTCCCCAGTTGTAATAATCATTCTTTCCTCCAATTATTATATATACTTCATACCCGCATCTCAAATCCACGTTGCCTGAGCCGTATTTACGGTGTCTATTTTTTACATGACGCGTTTAAACATTTTTTCCAAATCGTAACTCGAGAAGGAGACAACAATGGGTCTGCCGTGCGGACACGTATACGGCTGTTTGCAGGCAGCAAGCCGTTCGAGCAGCACCTCTGCTTCTTGCATCGTTATTTTTTGATTCGCCTTAATTGAAGCTTTACATGACACTAAAGTGGATGATTTCTCCCTTAATTTGGCTAGATCAATAACCTTTTCTTGCAGCACCCATTCGGCCATTTCCTCAATCAACTCCGCCTCCGCTCCTTGCGGGAACCAATAAGGATAAGAAATGACACGGAATGTTTGACCGCCAAAATGTTCTAGATAAACGCCTACCTGCTCAAACCAATGAAGTCTTGTTTTCAGCTTTTCGGCATCTGATGGCGTAAATTCAAGTGTGATCGGCAGTAATAGTTCTTGCGACGCCTCTTCCGGCTTGCCAAATTTCTCGTAATAATATTCATAATTAACTCGTTCATGCGCCGCGTGTTGATCGATGAGGAACAGCCCTTCATCATTCTGCGCTATCAAATACGTACCATGATGCTGTCCGATTAGTGTAAGCTGCGGGAAAGCCGGTAATTCCGGCATCTCTTGCCCTGTGCCGTATAACTGTTCTGGAGATGGGGCAGCAGAAGTGCGGTACATCGACGCAGGAGCCTGTTCTCTAACAGTTTGTCCGCTCCAAGAGGTTCGATCATTGGAACGTAAATTGCCTTCATTCCGATCATTCCAATTCGGCCCAGTCTGACTGCTGGAAGCAGCGCTCTGTTGATACGAATTATTTCGTTCAATAGGTGCTTCCGTCAATTCTGATTGCTGAGTCCATGAGTTCTCTTTGGTCAAACTTGATACATTCTCTGAAACAGACACCTCTGGTTTCGCAAAATGGAACTGTTCTTGAATAAATGCTTTATTATTTCCTTTCCCAATCGGTTGGTTCATTACCTGCGGAATAAGTACTTGCTGCTTCAGCAAAGAGCGTATGCAGTTTTCGACGAATTCGTTCAACTCGCTCTCCTTACTAAAGCGAACCTCCAGCTTCGCTGGATGTACGTTAACGTCTACAAGCGATGGATGCATTTCAAGCTGCAGAACAATTAATGGATATCGATTAATCGGCAAGAGGGTATGGAATGCCCTCAGAATTGCCTGATTGAGTCCGTGATTTCGAATATAACGTCCATTGATAATGGTGGACATCGCATTTCGATTAGACCGTGTTAAGTCAGGACGGCTAATATATCCGCTAATTTTATAATCAAGACTCTCTCCTTCAATGGGGAGCATCGCCTTAGCAGAAGAAGTGCCATAAATGGCCGCAATCACCTGCAGTAAATCGCCGCCGCCAACGGTCTGAAGCAGCATATTTCCATTATGACGAAGTGTAAATGCAATTTCAGGATGCGCGAGCGCCATTCTGTAGAGCACATCGGAAATATGTCCAAGTTCAGTTTGAACCGTCTTCATATACTTTAATCTGGCAGGTGTGTTGTAGAACAATTCTTGTACTGTAAAATCAGTACCTCGAGGGGCAGCAATATCTTCGTTCACTTTAAACGTTCCGCCTTCAATGACAATGCGTCTGCCCATCCCATCATCGTTGTTTGAACTGATTAATTGTACTTTCGAGACAGCAGCAATACTCGGTAATGCTTCCCCGCGAAAACCGAGACTGCGAATTTGGAACAAATCTCTTCCATGCGCAATTTTACTCGTAGCATGACGGTAAAAGGCAGTCTCACAGTCCTCAGGATCGATACCGAGTCCATTGTCAACGACACGAATCAATTGAAGTCCGCCTTCTTCGACGTAGACGTCAATTCGAGTACTCCCGGCGTCAACCGAGTTTTCAATCAATTCCTTTACTACGGAAGCCGGCCGCTCAACAACTTCACCCGCTGCAATTTGGTTCGCGATATGCTCATCAAGTACGTGTATTTTACCCAAGACAATCCCCCCTCTTTCGTCAGCATAAATTACAGTTTAATAGCCTTCATCTTAAGTTCATTAAGGAATTGCATTGCTTGCAGTGGACTCATATTCATAATGTCAGCGTTCTTAACAAGCTCAACGATTTGGTGACTTGCGTGATCAAGGGCAGTCTCTATTTTATGGTCAGGAGTTGCAATCTCTTCTTCATCGAAAATAGACATTTGAACTACTTGTTTGGCAGCCGCCTCTTCCTTCACTTCTTCGGTGTTCATACTCTTCGGCTGACCCATATTCTGTTCGGCTGTCGCACTAACAGCCTCAAGCGATCCTTGTTCCAGACTTTGAAGAAGACCGTAAGCACGATCAATGATCTCTTCTGGAAGCCCAGCAAGACGCGCGCAGTATATTCCGTAGCTTGTGCTTGCAGCGCCCTCTATTAGTTTACGAAGAAAGAGCACTTTATCTCCGCTCTCTTGTACAGCCATACTATAATTGCGAAGTTTAGGCAGACTATCTTGTAAATGAGCAAGCTCATGAAAGTGAGTCGATACAAGCGCCTTACAGCCGATCGTATCATGAACAAACTCGATAACAGCTTGTGCAATCGCCATTCCTTCACTGGTCGATGTCCCACGACCAAGCTCATCAATAATGATTAAGCTGCGTGATGTCGCTTTTTCCGTCATCACTTGAATGTCAGCCATTTCGACCATAAAGGTACTTTGCCCCCCTATCAAATCATCCGCAGCGCCAATCCGGGTGAAAATGCGATCAATCATCGGAATAGTCGCTTTTGAGGCTGGAACAAAACAGCCGATTTGCGCCATGAGGACGATCAGCGCAACTTGCCGCATATAAGTGCTCTTTCCTGCCATATTCGGACCGGTAATGAGCAGAATGTTCGCATCATCCTTCGTAAGCGAAGTGCCATTAGATACAAATGAACTATCCTTCATAACGGCTTCCACCACTGGATGACGACCATTCTCAATCACTAAGTCATAACCGTCTGTTAGCTCTGGTTTGACGAATGAATGCTCACTGCTCACGACGGCAAGTGATTGATACACATCGACTTCCGCCACTTTCTCCGCAAGCTTTTGGAGTCTTTCAATTTGCTTATTCAGCTCGCCCCGGAGTTCAACGAACAACGAATATTCGATGTCAACCATCTTCTCTTCTGCTTCCAAGATGAGAGACTCTTTCTCTTTCAACTCCGGTGTAATATATCGTTCTGCATTTGCTAGCGTTTGCTTCCGTTCATATCTGCCTTCCGGCAGAGAACCGATATTGGATTTGGTGACTTCGATATAGTAACCGAACACTTTGTTATAACCAATCTTAAGCGACTTAATGCCTGTCGCTTCTCTCTCCCGTGCTTCGAGTTCGGCGATCCACCGTTTTCCGTTAATGCTAGCTTCGCGAAGCTCGTCGAGCCGAGCATGATACCCCGCCTTAATAATGCCTCCGTCACGCACAGAAATTGGCGCATCTTCAACAATGGCAGCATCAATAAGCTCAGCTAAATCGGCGCATTCATCGAAATCCTTAGCAATTTTTTGCAGTGTTGCAGAGGGTGATGCCTGGCACAATTGCTTAAGCATCGGCATTTTCATCAGCGATACTTTTAGAGCAGTTAAGTCCCGGGCATTCGCATTACCAAATGCAATCCGCCCAACGAGCCGCTCTAGGTCATAAATTTCTTTCAGTTGAGCGCGAATATCTTCGCGTACAATAAAATTTTGATACAGCTTGTCCACCGCTTCTAAGCGTTCTTCAATAAGGCTTCGCTGAAGCAGCGGCTTGTCAATCCAGCGGCGAAGCAGACGCGCTCCCATCGACGTCTCCGTTCGGTCAAGCAGCCATAGCAGCGAACCTTTCTTCGAGCGTTCACGCACCGTCTCCACCAGTTCGAGATTTCGGCGCGTAAATGGATCCAGAATCATGTACTGCTCAGGCTCATAAGTCTTAATATGTGTGAGCTGCCCTAACGAGCGCTTCTGTGTTTCGTTTAAGTATGCGATGAGCCTGGATACGCACTCTTTACGTTCATCCACGAGTCTTGCCCATACGGCATCGCCGAATTGCTTTTGCACTAAATCTTCACGATTTTTGTCCCAAGGCGTATATACGACAGGACGGGAGGCAGCTGATGACTGTTCTTTAATATACGTTAACAGGTGTGTATCCCCGATAATTTCTGATGGATTATAGATGCCGAGCTCATCCTGCAGCCATCTATTTGAAGAAGGCGCCGAGGTTACATACAGCTCCCCAGTGGATAAGTCGCACGCTGCAAGCGCCATCATCCCTTCGGATTCCGTTACAGACACCATATAATTGTTCTGCTTGTCGCCAAGTGTCTTCCCTTCCATAACGGTACCTGGAGTGACGACGCGGACGATTTCACGTCTTACCATTCCTTTAACCGTAGCCGGATCATCAATTTGTTCGCAAATCGCTACTTTATATCCTTTTTCAATCAATCTTTGAATATAGTTATCTGCAGAGTGATAAGGTACACCGCACATCGGTATACGTTCTTCCGCTCCGCCATCTCTTCCTGTAAGTGTTATTTCAAGCTCTTTCGCTGCTAAAATGGCGTCTTCAAAAAACATTTCATAAAAGTCGCCCAATCGGAAAAAGAGAAACGCATCTTGTGCTTCCTCTTTCACTTTTAAATATTGTTCGATCATCGGCGTATATTTGGCCATGATTGTACCACCATTCCCTTTCGTAGGCTCTATTATATCAGAAACAGAACCTATGTTCATGATAGTCTTCAACATTTAGAGGAATAAATCTTCCATAATGGACGGATATCACGCTTCTCATCCCACTGTTTTCCTGCTTGAACGGCTTTTAGAAAGGGCAAGAGATATTCTTCATATTTGTAATAATCATCAAGAGAAGTCAGGTCATCAATGACTTTCAAAGCCGCATATCGAAGCGTCTCACGCTCACCATTGTAGAATGCTCTCAATATTTTCAGGTCATCTAATGGACGGAGCGTAAGCCGTTCATAATTGACGGCTATTAATTTAGCCGCACTCACTACACCTTTAGCGACAACAGGCGAGACTAAAAAGCTTGGAAGCGTTCGATATTCGAAACCGCCATAGGGCTGTGTTCGAAAATCACCTAAAAATCCATATTGCGGTCTTCTGAGGCCGCTCTCCCTTCCTTCTAATACGGCTACAGGAAGAGTTAAATAATTATCCAGCACACGGAGCAGCTCACTGGTATTAGCCATTCCACTAAAATGAATATGGCCGCCAAGAGGAAACCCAATCTTCGGCATGCCTCCCGCCTGCCAAATCAATGAAGAGTCTGGAATAAGATCCGAAGCGCGGTGCAGTGCATGAAGCAAATGAGTCATAAGCTGTCTGGGCTCGGCACTTGGATCCGGCCTTAATTCCGCGATCGGAAATATTCGCTTTCCATTCCGTGTAATCGCATCATATCCCGCTTCCCCATGCGCTTCGAGATAACGCGAAGCCGAAGCAATTTTACCTGTAAAAGGATTGACAAGCAGAAACTCCGGATCCATGCCAAGCATAATCGAGCTATCTCGAGGAGACTCGCTGGAATACAATTTTCCGAACTTCAGAATCGCTTGAGCATATAGACGAGCCGTTGCTAGGTGTAATTCAGGCGTAGACTTTACGCTCTCTACAATAAAATGACGCCCCTCATCTGCGGTAAGCACAACCTCACCAAAGTCTAAACCCAGTGTATAAATCGCTCGCACAGCGGTACGCTCAATGCTCTGAATGTAAGATTTGCTTCGGTCTATTTCCAAAAATTCAGACATCTTCTGTGTCGCATGTGACGAACGGATTGCCTGTATTCCGATGGCTTCCAAGTTGAATACGTGTACAATGTATGACTGAGCATAGTTTTTCGGCTTTCCGAGGCTTGTGGGCTGCAAATTAGATGAAATCCCTGATAATCTAAGGAGCTCATCACAGACCGAATGGTTCCATCGATGATAACGCGAATCTCCTCTATTCAAAATGAGCGCTGCTGAACGATTTCGTTCTGCTCTATTGATCTTCTCCTGCTTCCAAATAACATGGACTAAGCGAGGCGAAGGTTTGTGTGCAATCTCCTGTAAGGGTAAACCTAGATGAGATTGTTCATCTTCACTTGCAGCGAAGCGAACGAGGTAATGCAGAAGCTGCGCCGAAGAGACATCGTTACCCAGTTCCAATCGAAGATCATAGGGACCGTTCCAAATCAAATTCATCATCCTTTGGCTGAAGAGATTGAACCCGGACTAGCTGCAAAAAATTATATAAAATGAATTTAAAAAAGAGGGCACCTGCCCTCTACGCCGATGCCCCTGCTGCATATATTGAATTATGCTTCTACTCCTTATCTCCTACAGTTCATCATCTAGAAGATCGGGATCTAAATCTTCATAATCTAATCCATCTCCGCTGAAATCGAAGTCTTTATCTTCGTAATCATGGTCGTGATCAGTGCATACTTTGACTCTAACTTTCGTTTCAGCAACAAGCTCAACAGCGAATTCCCGTTCCACACGGATGATCACACTGCCTCCTCCCGAAGACACACTGGCTTCAACGCAACTCGGTTCCTGCGTAGCCTCCGCGGAAACTTCCACCGTTGAAGCCCGGTGATTGGGATCTAAGTAAGATAGCGGTACGAGTTCTACATAAGATACTGTTTCTTTTGCAACATCTGTTTGTGAATTTTTGTCATAGGAATACCAGATGTTGATATCGTAAGTACCAACAACTTCAATTCCGTCTCCGGCAGAAACCGCTTCGTACTGATGGTTTATAATCCATGCCCCCAAAATACTGGTCGGATTATGAGGCGGAGTCACGGTATGTGTTACGGTAGAGAACTTACGACCTTTGCCGCAGATCGCCTTCGTAATGATTTCTCTACAATGTTTATGACTCAATGACATCTTTGAACCTCCTCCATACAATCATTCACTACATGTGTATGCAGGACATAGGCATTTGTTGATTAACCGAGCATAAATACAATAAATATTATTCTTCATAACTCATAAAATAAGGTATATTGGGGCTTTACTCAAAATGAAAGGTAACAGAAATAGATATCTGTTACCTTTTCAAACTGTGATTATTAAGATTTTTGAAACTCTAGCTTTGAAAATTCCTTCAATAGATGTGTCATGTTGGTTCAGTGGTATGAAGCGAATTGATATTGCCCTTTCGTTTCAATTTATTCCAGCCAACCATAACCCCTTTTACGGCCGAGTAAATTGACTTTAACACCACATACATCATGAACTGCCGATATATAATGCGTTGCAAGAATATGCCGAGAAGTGCTTTAGGGTTTTCCTTCTCGAGCCGGAACGCATAGTAGGCAGTGAAAAGATCAACCACGAAGAATATACCATAGAATACTACCGCCTTAAGAGGATGACCGCTGAATAAAGATATGATAAACAAAATATCGGTTAAAGGTGATAGGGACTGAAAAATGTACTGGAAAAGCCACATGTTAGGCAGCCCCACGAAACCGAGCGCTTTATGCTTCCGATTAAACAGAGCCTTCCGATGTTTCCACAAGCTTTGCAACGTACCATACGTCCAGCGGTAGCGCTGTTTAATCAGGCTCTTCACATCTTCTGGTGCTTCAGTGTATGCATACGCCTTCTCCTCAAAAGTAATTCTATGACCTTTCTGCAGCAATGTAAGCGTAATATCGGTATCTTCCGCCAATGTATCTTCACTGAAGTAACCAATTTCCGCTACCATACTTTTTCGCCATGCACCTATGGCTCCAGGTACAACAGTAATACAGTTAATTTCACTAAAAGCTCTTCGTTCCAAATTAAATCCTGTTACATATTCAACATGTTGCCATGTAGTCAACATATTGTGAACATTGCCTACTTTTACGTTTCCTGATACGGCAGCCACATTTTCGTCTTTAAAATGCCTTACTAACAACGATATTGCATCCGGTGCTATTTGGGTATCCGCATCCAGTGCAACAACAATTTCACCATAGGCTTCTTGAAAACCTCGATTTATCGCTGAGGATTTCCCGCCATTTGGTTTGGTCACCAATCGAACTCGATCGTCACCCCCAAATTGCTCCTGAATCACCTTAGCTGTTTGATCTGTAGAACCATCATCAACAACAACAATTTCAAAGTTAGGATAGTCGCTCTTTAAAATGGATTGCAGCGTCATAGAAATAACCTTCTCTTCGTTGTAGGCTGCTATGACCACACTGACAAACGGGTTATATGCTACCCGTTCAAGCGGTCTATACTTTCTTTTTTGTCTATAAGACAGTGCTAATAGAAATAACAACCGGAAAATGCCGATACCAATTGCAGAGTAAAACAATATCGTCAGCCCATTTATCCAATCAGATAATGCTGTGAAAGTAAGCCGATCGAACATCATAAGCATGTTGTCGCTAGTTTGCACTGGCGGCATTACATCTTCCCGCCCCAACCCAGCCAAATGACTAACACTTGTGAACGTGTATCCTCTGGCTTTCAATTCTTTAATAATGATCGGTAGAGCTTTCACCGTATTGTCCCGATTTCCCCCGGCATCATGCAGAAGGATAATGTTCCCCTGAGGCAACTGACTAAGAACACGTCTAACAATCTCTGCACTCGAAGGTCTGGACCAATCCTCAGGGTCAATTAATTCGCCAACCATCGTATAACCCATCTCCTGCGCTCTCAAAACAGGCAGGAGTTCGTCTGGTGTAGACGGCTCGGCATCAGCCACGTATGGCGGACGGAATAAAGTCATCGAGCGTCCTGTAATTTCTTGAACAAGCCGCTGCGTCGCATTGAGCTCCATTTTTGTACGGAGCGGAGAGACGGAGGCAACGTCGGGATGTGTAAACGTATGATTCCCGAGCTCATTTCCTTCTTTATAAATTCTCTCAATCAAGTCTGGATGGAGCTCGGCATTCTCTCCAACAACGAAAAAGGCAGCATGGACATGGTTCTGTTTTAATATGTCCAGTATTTCGGGAGTGTACTTCCCGTCTGGTCCGTCGTCAAAAGTTAAAGCTACTTCTTTGTCCTTTGGTTTGCCGTATCGCTTTATTTCAAACGGTGCAGGAAAAACTGAATAAACTTCATTAGACACATAGCCATCGTTATCGAGCTTAATATCTCTTCTCCCATCTTGGGCTACAGATGTGATTCTAATAATTTCGCCATCTCCTGAGAAGTGTACTGGATCAGGACTTATTAGCTTCTTAATTGACTCAATTCCTTCACCTGGATGACTGACCACATTCCAAATGGTCGGATCTTCAGATCCCAGCCTCCAGACCGCGACCCCTTTAAGTCCATCTTCACTGACACTCTTTTGTTCATTATACGCCGTAGCTCCATCCAAAAACCAAATAATATGAGGCACATCTCCATCTTTATAACGGATATAAGGATTGTTGCTTTGATCGTCATATTGAATCTTAAGATGAGATTGCTGAGCTTCCTGCATGATATCTCCGAATGTAACAATGTCTGCTGGACCGCTGCCATCCTCTGCCCAGTCATAGCCGTAATTCCCCATACTTACAATCATTTTATTCGGAGGAATATCTAAATTATCGATACTCTGATTAAACCATTGGTCAGAAGCAATTGGACCTGGTTTTCCGCTTGCGTAATGCTCGTCATATAACATGACAATCACCCGGTCTACATAGTTGGAGAGAGCACCATAATCAAATGCTGGATCGCTAGCTGGCACATCTTCCGTTACTCGAAGACCATGAGAATGGAACTGTTTGTATAACGCGCTCATAAACAGAGTTAAATTATTTTTATCAGCGGGATTAACACCTTCGAAGTCTATATTAATCCCTGAGTATCCGTGGCTGATGATTGATTGATACAGCTCGTTAATTACTTTGTTCTGCATAGCCTTTGAACTAAACAATTTGTGCAATAAATCCGAATCCCATTTATCGTTGTAGTAATTGCTGACTAACGGCATAACTTCGACATTATGACTTTTAGCCAATTGAACAACTCTATTATCACTTTGGTCATTAATGGACAGATCCGGTTTTAAGAAGTACCATTCTGGAATGACTGTAGTCATCGATTTTATATTGCGATTTAATGAGAACCAACTATTTTCATCCCAGTTTACATAAAAACCGTATACCTCTTGCTTATTGAGTGGTTGATTAGCTAAGTTAAATTTATGATGACGTCTGTAATCTATTTGGTGTGTAGGGTTTTTCTGTTCTTCCTCTCTTAACTGTTTAATGAGTGAGCTTTCACTTAATTTTTCATTAATAGGACTTATCTTTGATAGATGTTGATCATCGTGAAACCCAAGGCTAGGCAAGAAAGGATTTATACTAATACTAATACCGAACACCGAAACGACTAATATAGATAGCGTAATAATGACTAGTCCAAACCTTTTCAATAACATCCATCGTCTTCCGAGCTCATCATGGAATATGAATGGTTGCTTTGGTCTGTTTTTCATATGAGTCGGTAGATTAAAGAGCCAGCGGAAGAACGGTGCAAATAAAATAGATAAGAGTAAACCTGCAATTATACTTCCAATTAGATGATAACGACCGCTTACTGTCCATTGTTTCAAATGATTAAATCCTAAATAGTGCAAAGAAAAAAAGGATATATCATAACCAGCGAGTCGGTCCGCAATGGTGAACGAAAGGACATGCACGATCGGCAGGATCATCGTCACCATAACTCCAAGAAACAGGGCGAATATATTTAATCGAAAGAGTATTGAGATGATCAGCAGTACTACGGTTCGTATACCAAATAAAGGTAGCATGCCGAGAAATAAACCTAGTGAGCCCGCGAAGGTTCCGCGGACAGTTGTTATTGGTGAAAATAAAGCAGAAGATACATATTTCACTATTTTCTTGAACATTTCCTATTCTCCAATTCCAATAATTTAACTCCACTCCGCTTCCGCAATAGGTATACATATTTAATTTGAGCCAAACGACCTTTTAGAAGAGTCAAAATGATTCATGTCGATGCCCTGCCAAATATTCTTGACAACGACTTGCTCTGGATGATTGAATACCAAAAATGCAGTAGGCAAATAACGCATTCCATGACTGCTGGATGGTTTATTGATCACTCGATTGTCCTTTACAAGAACCGTAGATGAACCGCCATCTAAATTGGCTGCGGTAACTGCTCCTTTCGCTAACAGAAGCTTCTGCACATCATATAAAGTAGCACCCACTGAATATCCGGGTTGACGTCCATCAATAACTACAAACATAATGGTTCCGTCTTTTTTCTGTGCCATAACGGTGCGGGGAGCAATTCCCCATCCATCGGCCTCATTACGAACAAGTCCTTTGCCGTTCACAATGAATTTAGGCTCAAAAGTAACGGCTTCCTGAACCCCCATTTTGATGAACTGCGATGGTGTATAGCGTCCGGCAACCATGATTCCGTTTTTATCTAGGCCTACAATGTTGACTGGATCATTTTCACCGACCGAAGAATATAGAAGTTTACCGCCGGACATGACGATTCCTGCAGGTTTAAAACCATTCCCTTCCCAGTTGGGATCGTCAAAAGCACCGCCGTTAACTCCGGCGATCGCTCCTGTCCGCTCTACCATACTAAGAACTTGCTCGCCTCGGCCGACATTATTCGTAGTTACGACTCGAATCATCTTGGGATCGGAAACATACATTATATATCCCTTATATCCTCTTCCACTGATTGGCTCGATTTTAACGTTTTTGTTTGCTGCGCCGCTTACGTTCACATCATGATTGTCTTTTACAAGACCCATATTATCGAACGTTTTCATGTAATCTGCTACACGTCTCCTCAGTTCGTTCTCACCAATTAAATATTTGGCATATTCGCGATGCTGTGAAGTGATTAAGGTATCTGCAAGCATGTAACGAATGTTGGTTCCGGAAGGTGTCAGATAGAACCATACCCCTGCGCCCAGCAGAATAAGACAAATTATTATTAATGGCACCCTGAATATTTTCCGGCGCCGACCTTTTCTAGGCTTGAAATGCTGTTGTGATGAATAAATATGACGGTGTTGCATAAAAGCACTCCTTTTCTCTGAGTAAATTGAGTACATAAATTCTTTGAAAATTTGCGATTTGATATAAAAGTTAAAATTCCTTAATTAAAATAACGCAGCTACATTAAATCTTCATTAGAAAAAGAAAATAGCTTATACATTGCATAAATTTACAAAATATAAAATAAAAAAACGCCCGATATGGGCGTCTTAAGGAGATTATTAATAGTATCATGTTTTTATAACATGACGTCAGTCTTATCCTTCTTTGCGATTTTCAAGTAATGTGACAGTTCTCTGCATAGCTGAAGCAGCGCCGAGCGAATCTCAAATTCTTCCCTTGTAGCTGGTAAATCCATCAATTTAAAGTCTTGTTCGAGCTTGATTAATAGTTTTTCAGTTGTACCCGTATACGCAGGATTTTTCACATCTATACTAAGCTGCTCGAACAGTTCCGATACAAACTCACATTGCGGTGTCTTCTGATACACTTGTGAGATGAGCTGCATCATATTCTGAATGGAATCGAGCTGCTGCCTCCGCATATAAAAATAAATATTCCATTTCTCATTTGGAGAGACAAGCTGATTCTCAAGCGCTTTTTTCGCCATAGTAAGCCCCTGTTGTATGATCTCGCCGGCTTCGATGATTTCATGACCGTCCCAGACATATTCTGGATTACGAAGGGTCACAGCAATCTGCTTAAATATGATCGAATAGATGTCATCTACTTGAGTGCGTATTTTCATCAATTCACTTTCCGCTTTCGGCATATATATCAAATTGACGATCATCGCACAGCCAAGACCAATGATGAGCAGCCATATTTCGGTAAGCAGTGATTGTACCGACAGCTCCGCTCTGGTAAACACGTGAAACACAACAACAGAACTCGTCACAATGCCTTCTTTAAATCCTGCCTTAGTGATGACAGGAAACGCTGCTAGTATGTATAAAGCCAATACCCAAAAATGAAAGCCGAAAATAGCGAATAACATAAAAGCAAAAAAAAGCCCCAGCAGCGAAGCGAAAAATCGCGCCGTTACCGTTCTGAGGCTTCTTTTCCGTGTTACGTCAACCCCTAAAATCGCTAATATACCTGCGGAAGTCGCTCCTTTAAAGCCGAAAGCACCCGCGATCATGACAGCTAATAGTGTTGCGATTGCCGTTTTAATCACTCGAAAACCCATGTATTACGTCTCGTCCCTTGCACATTAATTGGTGTAATCCATGGTACAAGATTTTTCGGGTGCGCACAACTGTGTACACTTCCTGTCTATTTAACGGCCTCGTACTAGCCTTCTTTCCACATATACGACGAGTTGATACATCAATGTCGCTGCAAATGCGATAATGACTAATGACGCCAGCACTAATGTAAAATTAAACACTTGGAACCCGTAAATAATCAGATACCCTAAACCGATCTTTGCAACAAGAAACTCCCCTACAATGACGCCGACCCAAGACATCCCTACATTCACTTTCAAAGTAGATACGATCGTTGGAAATGAGGCGGGCAAGATCACTTTTTGAAAAATAACTCTTTTACTTCCTCCAAAGCTACGAATCACTTTCACATAGTTCGGATCAACGTCCCGAAAACTGTTGTACACAACCAGAGTAGTGACAATAATCGTTATCGACAGCGTCGTCATGACAATCGCAGTAAAACCGCCACCGAACATGACGATAAATATTGGGCCTAATGCCACTTTCGGCATACTGTTGAATACAACCATGTACGGGTCTAACACTTTGGACAGAAATGGAGACCACCAAATGATGACAGCGAGCAGCGTTCCAAACAATGTACCTAACAAAAAACCAACAACCGTTTCTCCTACCGTCATCGCGAGGTGCGGCCACAATTGTCCGCTGACCATTTCACTCCATATATAACTGAAAACTTTGGAAGGATAGCTGAATAAGAGTACATCGATCCATTTCAATCGGCCCGCCAGCTCCCATAAAACTAAGAGTGCAACCAAAATTGAAAATTGAGCTGTCACAACCAATGCTTGGGTCTTTCTCTTCTGCTTAAGGTAGTCGTTATATTGACCGTCTATCCAAGAAGTGGATTGTGTATCCTTCTGCTCTGCATATTCGAGAACGGCCATCTATTTCACTCCTTCCTCTCTGAAGCTTCAAGCTCACTCCATACTTCGCGGAATAACTCATTAAAACCCTCTTGTTCACGAGCGTAAAAAGGTTGGCTGTCACGTATGTTCTGTGGGATTTCAAACGTCTTACGGATATGTCCAGGACTTGCGCCAAGCACGATAACGCGGTCACTCATCGCAATGGCTTCGGAAAGGTCATGGGTGACGAGGAGCGCTGTTTTATGACGATCCTTAAGTGTTTTCACAATGAGATCTTCAAGCTGTAATTTTGTCTGATAATCGAGCGCTGAGAAAGGCTCATCGAGCAGAAGAACCTCGGGGTCCGTAGCCAGTGTTCTAACGAGTGCCACCCTTTGCCGCATTCCCCCAGATAAATGATGAGGATATAAATCGATAGCAGCGCCAAGTCCCATCTCATTAAGCAAATGCAGCGTACTTTCTTTAGTGCGATCTGTCACCTGGCTGGTTAGTTCAAGACCTATAAGCGAGTTTTCATAAATCGTGCGCCAAGGAAATAAATAGTCTTGCTGCAGCATGTATCCGACTTGCGGCGTTGGTCCGCTGACCTTCTCTCCAAGAAGCAGCACTTCTCCTTGTGATGGTGTGAGGAGCCCGGCAACGATCGATAACAGCGTTGTTTTACCACAGCCGCTTGGACCGACTAGACTGACAAATTCCCCAGGTTCAATGAATAAAGATAAATAATCAATCGCTAACGATGCTCCGCGGTCAGTAACATATGCGTGCGCTATATTCTTCAGTTCAACGATAGGTAACATACCCTCACCCCTTCTCTTCGGTTATTGAACCTGCTTCTTCGCCTTCTCAGCAAATGAGTTATCTACGATTTTATCGTGCGTAACTCTCGACTTCAGTTCGCCTGCTGTATCCATCACATCAAGTAAATTGTTCCACTCTGCTTCATCCAGGATAGGATCGGTCGCATAAGTACCTTGTTCTTTGTAACGTTTCACGGAGCTAATAATGATGTCACGGTCTGCATCTTTAAAATACGGTAAAATCGCATCGCCAATTTGTTCAGCTGTATGGTTTTGCACCCATATTTGAGCTTTTTGAATGGCATTTGTAAACTTTTGAACGGTATCTTTATTTTTACTGATGAAGCTTTGCTTCGTCATAAAGACGGTGTAAGGCAAATGTCCGCTTTCCACACCGAATGAAGCGATGACGTGGCCTTTGCCTTCTTTTTCAAAAATAGATGCTTGCGGCTCGAATAATTGCACATATTGCCCAGTACCGGATGCAAAGGCAGTTGCAATATTGGCGAAATCAATATTTTGAATGAGTTTCAAATCTTGCTGCGGATTAATTCCATGCTTCTTAAGTGTAAATTCACCCGCCATTTGCGGCATGCCGCCCTTGCGTTGACCTAGAAATGTACTGCCTTTCAGCTGTGCCCAATCAAAGTTATCTATTTGATTACGGGATACAAGGAATGTCCCGTCCGTCTGCGTCAGTTGCGCAAAGTTAATGACTGGATCATCAGAGCCCTGCTGATACACATAAATAGATGTTTCCGAGCCGACGAGTGCAACATCAATTTGGTTTGATAATAATGCGGTCATCGTCTTGTCACCGCCAAAGGTGGTCTGAAGATCGACCTCAAGTCCTTCCTCTTTGAAGAAGCCTTTCTCGAGAGCCACATACTCGGGGGCATAGAACACAGACCTGGTCACTTCGCCCACCTTCACTTTAATTGCTTGACCGTTATTAGAGCAGCCGCTAAGCAAGGTCACACTTAACAAGGCAGCTGCCATAAGAACGGCCCAAAATTTCTTTTTCATTGCCATACCTCCATCTTTCATAGAATGAGCCGTACTAAATCATATGCATGAGCCCAGAAAAAGGTTAAGGTATGGGAATATACGCAAAAAGACCAGCTGAGAATATTCAGCTAGCCTTCGCTTTAACATCATTTACACTGGTTTGTAATTCCTCTTAGCGGCTCTTAACAAGCATATCAATTGCTTCTTGAATGACTCCACTCGCGTCCCCGCCTTGCTGAAGTTCTTCACGAACACATTCAGCCAAATTAGTACCAACGACAATGCCTAACGCACGATCTACTGCTGTACGAACAGCAGTTAATTGCGTAACGATTTCTCTGCAATCTTTCTCTTGTTCCATCATGGAAAGAATACCGCGAATTTGACCTTCAACCCGTTTAAGGCGATTTTTAAGCGCATCATCATATTGCATTGCTCTGGTACACCTCCCATTCCCTATACAGTAACGAATTTACCGAACAGTCGCAACACTAAATCATTATAGCTTTATTTGGAGCAGTTATGAAGTGAAGCTATGCCGTAATAGTACGTTTTATATCCGCCATCTACATTTTTAGCTTTAATGCCGTATCCTGACAGCAGCCGAGCGGCCAAATAACCGCGTAAACCGACTTGGCACGATACATATATCTCCCTATCTTTAGGCAGTTCATCAATCCGCTCTCGCAAATCATTTAGCGGAATGTTGACAGATCCTTCAATATATCCCGCTTCTCTCTCTTTTGGATCGCGAACATCGATGAGCAGGGCTCCTGCCTTCACCAGTTCGTCAATCTCATACCACTGCACCGTTTCGACAAGCCCATCCATTATATTCGATGCAGCATACCCCGCAATGTTCACTGGATCTTTAGATGAGGAGAATGGCGGTGCGTAAGCAAGCTCCAGATCCGGCAGATCATATACCGTAAGTCCGCCTTTCATCGCAGTGGCGATGACGTCAATTCGTTTGTCTGCACCGTCTAATGCGACAGCTTGCGCTCCGAGAATAGTTCCATTCTCTGGATGGAACAGCAGTTTAAGAGCAATCGGGGCCGCATTCGGGTAATAGCTCGCGTGTGAAGCTGGATGCACATGCACCGTTCGATAAGGCATTCCATATTTTCTTAGCGTCTTTTCATTATTTCCGGTCATAGCCACTGTCAAATCGAACACTTTAGCAATCGCCGTTCCTTGGAGTCCGCCGAAATGAACAGGCAGACCATTAATATGGTCTGCAACGAGCCGCCCTTGACGGCTTGCTCCCCATGCTAGCGTTACGACCGTAGGTTGTCCGTTAATTTTGTCTGTCACTTCAATGGCATCGCCTACCGCATAGATGTTCGGATCGCTCGTCTGAAGCTGTTTATTGACGACAATGGAACCGCGCACCCCAAGCTTCAGGCCTGCATCTTTGGCGAGTGTACTCTCTGGCTGTACGCCAATCGCTAGAATAATCAGATCCGCCTCTACATTGCGGCCGCTTTGCAGCTTCACCATGTGCCCCTCTTCTTCTATCGCACTTACACCATCTTTCAGAATAAGCTCTACTCCATGCCCCACCATATGCTCGTGAACCATTTGCGCCATCTCAGGGTCAAGCGGACCCATGACCTGTTCACTCGCTTCAATTAGTGTCACATCTAGACCGCGTACACGAAGATTCTCAGCCATCTCAAGCCCGATAGCTCCGCCGCCAATAATGACTGCACGGTTTGGGTTTGTCGTTTTAATGAATGCAGTGATTGCGTCTGTATCAGCAATATTGCGCAGCGTAAATACATTTGCAGCTTCGCGAATGCCAGCAATGTCAGGAACGATTGGTTTGGCTCCAGGAGCTAAAATTAAATAATCGTAGCTTTCCTCGTACTCTGTACCGTCCTTCACATTCCGCACTCTTACTTTCTTATTAGCCCGGTCAATAGATATCACTTCTGAAAAGTTGCGCACATCCAGCTTAAATCGTTTATTTAATCCTTCTACCGTTTGAACGAGCAGTTTGCCTCGAGCTTGTATTTTCTCTCCGATATAATAAGGAAGTCCGCAGTTGGCAAACGAAACATATTCCCCTCGTTCGAACATAATAATGTCATCTTCTTCATTTAGCCGCCGCAATCTTGCTGCAGCTGCTGCTCCGCCTGCTACTCCGCCGACGATTACAATTTTACGTTTCATGATTTATCTCCTCTTCACATACCCCATATGGTATATTTAGAATCAAAAAAATATGAGGCTAAATACCCCTGCAGGTATTATACCTCATATCTATTGAACGAAGTCAAGTTGTTCCAATGAATTACAATTTGTAGATTTCGGTGTACTTCTCTTCCAAATAATCAGCTAAATAGTCCGGGTTCAGTTCTTCGCCGGTGACTTGCATAATAATTTCGGATGGCGTCAACATTTTGCCATGACGATAAATTTTGTCCGTAAGCCATTCTTTAATTGGATGCAGCTCACCCTTCTCAAGGAGTGATTCGAAGTCAGTAATCTCTTTACGGAGTGTATTCATAATTTGTGCTCCGTACATGTTGCCAAGAGCATAGGAAGGGAAGTAGCCGAAAGAACCTCCTGCCCAGTGCACATCTTGAAGTACGCCTTCTCCATCATGCGATGGACTAATACCTAGATATTGCTCATATTTCTCATTCCATACCTTAGGCAAATCATGAACACTTAAATTTTCATTAAACAGCATCTTCTCAATTTCATATCGAATAATAATATGAAGGTTATACGTTAATTCGTCCGATTCAATCCGAATAAGCGAATTTTCAGACTTATTAATTCCTTCATAAAATTGGTCTACAGTTATACCGTTCAGTTGTTCAGGGAAATGCTTTTGCAAATCAGTGAAATAACGTTTCCAGAACGAACGGCTGCGGCCAATCATATTCTCCCAAGTGCGGGATTGTGATTCGTGAATCCCCATTGACGTACCTTCCCCAAGAGGAGTAGCGCTTAGTTCTTTACTTACGTTTTGTTCATAGAGCGCATGACCGCCTTCGTGCAACGTGCTGAACAGTGCACTAGCTACATCGTTCTCGTAATAATGTGTCGTCACACGCACGTCGCCGCTGTTAATAGTCGTTTCGAACGGGTGGACGGTTTCGTCCAGACGGCCTGCTTCGAAATCGTATCCCATCTCTCTTAAAATAAAACGACCGAACTCATCTTGTTGCTGTTTCGGGAACGTTTGATTCAGAAAACCTGCTTCCGGTACATAGCTTGCTTTCTGTACCTTCTCAATAAGCGGAACAAGGCGGTCACGGAGTCTGCCGAATACTTGATCTAATTTCTCTACAGTTATGCCTGGTTCGTACATATCAAGCAGCGTATCGTATCTTGTGCCTTTAATACCCCAGAACTCGATGAACTCTTGCAGCATATCTACAATTTTTTTCAAATAAGGCTCAAACATCGCAAAATCAGCTTTCTCTTTTGCCTCTTCCCACACAGTTTCGGCATATGTAGTCAGCTCAGTGTATTCCTGATATTTCGCTGGCGGTATTTTTTTGCTCAGATCGAATTGTCTCTTACTTTCTTTGAGCGATTTTTGATCAATTTCTGACAATGTATGAAACACATCTGGTTGCATCAAAAATTGCAGGTACTCCTCCATTTCGGAAGATATTTGAAGCTTGAACATTTCCGTGGATAGAACCCCAATGGATGCAGCACGAACCTCAGCTCCCTTACGCGGAGCTCCTGTGCGTAAATCCCAGTACATTAGCGCTAATGATTCATAATAGCTCTTTATTTTACGGACGAGTTCTTTATATGCGTCTAACTTGACCCTAACAGATTGTTCCATTTCCCATGCACCTCTACTTGTTAATTTATACTTCTCCACTTGATGATACTTTTTACAAGGATTATAATCAACTCTTAACACGAGGTGTTCATCATAGAAATAAAGGAGTGAGTCCGGAAGCCCATGAAAATAATGTTATCCAATCAAGCTGAAGATACCATTAAGCAGCGATTAGGCCAGCAACCAGGTGTCGTCCGATTAGTATATGACACAGAAGGATGCGGCTGTGCTGTCAGTGGAGTACCTGGACTGTGGATTACAGACAAGAATGAACCGAACGATATGAAGATGGATAGCAGCGCTATTCCATTTTGGATGGATCGCCGCCAAGCTGTCTTCTTTGACGAAGATTTACAATTGGATATTCAGTCAGGGCCGCAGAGTTTTCGTCTACATAGTGATTCTCAGTTCTACGGATTGAACATTAAGCTGATTGATAAACGTGGTTAAAGCGAAGGAGGAAAACTAATGAACCTTATTAATGAAATTTTGGAGCATAATGAGAAATTCGTTGCTAATAAAGAATATGAAGCGTATATATCAGGAAAATTTCCAGAGAAAAGACTTGTAATTGTAACTTGTATGGACACTAGACTCGTCGAGCTGCTTCCTAAAGCAATGAATTTGCGAAATGGCGATGTAAAAATTATTAAAGTGGCAGGCGCCATTATCTCTCACCCATTCGGCAGCGTAATGAGAAGTATACTCGTTGGGCTGTACGAATTAAATGCGGATGAAGTCATCGTTATCGGGCATCATGAATGCGGTATGGCAGCCCTTGACTCTTCGCACATGATTCAAGAGATGAGAAATCGGGGCATATCAGATGAAGTTCTAGAAACATTAGAGCATTCCGGTATTCGTCTGAACAATTGGCTGCGCGGAGTTGAAAACGTATATGATGGTGTTAAACATAGCGTAGATATTATAAACAACCATCCTCTGCTTCCATCAGGTGTTCCAGTGCATGGCATGATGATCCATCCAACAACTGGCGAGCTTGAACTGGTCATTGATGGATATAACAAAGCGAAATAACGAATTTGATTCATATATGATTTACGCAGATGCCAACCATCTGCGTTTTTTTATTTTTCGATTACTTAATGAAACCGAATTTCGAATAGAGCGTATTACAATTCTATAGACACCAATACACTACATTTTACAGGAGGTTTCATTGTTACATGCGTAAATTAATGTTGATTTTTATGGCGTTTACGTTGTTCTTCGCCATGACCGTTCCAGGAACGGTAGATGCCAAACGTGGTAGCGGGGGTTATAAATCGGGAACGAAGTCCTTTACTTCCACCCCTAAGAAAGCAACAGACAGTCATGTGCAAAAGTCAGACAGTACGACTTCAACGAATAAAACTACGGGAGCAGGGACGACTACTAGTCGTGGATTTTTTAGCGGCGGCAGCTTTATGAAGGGCTTAATGATTGGCGGAATCGCAGGTCTTCTCTTTGGTGGTTTATTCTCCAATCTCGGCTTCATGGGCGACATCCTCGGACTGTTTATTAATATGATAGCGATATATGTCCTCTTTATCGTCATCCGCGCCGTATTTAGAGCTTACAAAAATCGCCATAAACCGGCAGATTCATATAGAAGGTATTAATTATGATTTTAAGTATGGACGAAATTGTTAACGCGATTTGTCTTCACATGGCAGAGCGCAAAGATGTTCAGCCGACGGACGTCTTGGTAGAACTAAGCTGGGATGAAGACACAGGATATACTGCTGAAGTAACGATCAATGGACGCAGTCAGTATCTGATTGAAGCCAATATGATCGAAGCGATTATGCGATATTTATATACTGAATATGGGATTCGTGCTTACCGTGAACAGGTGACTCTTGACCTAGATGAGGAAATTATAGCGATTGTCAATGTGTAACAGTTTATGTTACAATTGTCCAAGCTATTCATTGATGAAAGGAGTCATTTAGGTGGCACAATTTAAAGAAATTGAATCTTTGGAAGAATGGAACACTCTTCTAGAATCTTCTACTGAACAACCTGTCGTTGTTTTTAAACATAGTACGACATGTCCAGTGAGCGCAAATGCGTTCAAAGAGTTCCAAAACTATTTGCAAGGGAATGCTAACCCTGATGTGAATTATGTGCTTGTTAAAGTGATTGAATCCCGTCCGGTATCGAATCAAATTGCGGAAGACGTAGCTGTGAAGCACGAATCTCCACAAATCATCTTGATTAAGGACAAAGAAAAAGTGTGGAGCACTTCACACTGGGCAATCACTCAAGAACATATGACCGCTGTACTTAACTAATCAGCTTAAAGGGAAGACACGATGTCTTCCCTTTTTTTTCTGCTTATAACTTACCCTCTCGATAGAGAACCTTCAAAGCTTCTCGCTCACTTAACGAAGATAATTGATGTGTTTGAACAAAGTTCACCACGGCAGTCGGATCTGTTTTGGAATACTCCCGTAGCGCCCAACCAATTGCCTTCCGAATAAAAAATTGTGATGAATCCGCACAAGCTTCAATCACGCGATATAATACTTCGGTGTCCGTTTTGCTTTTATACTTCAGCTGAAATAATATGGCGCTTCTTTGCAGCCACATATTGTTCGATTGTATCCATTTATCTGTGTAAGACGGGATCATTTCTGGGTACTTTGAAAACAAATGACCGATTATATGAGGCGCAATGAAATCGACAGTATCCCACCACGATTTTGAAATGACTAACCGCTCAAGAAAAGTTATGTTTTCTTTTGTTAATTGTTTCTTCTTCTTCCCAAGCAGCTCAAGAGCAACATATTGATATTCTCGTTCAGGCAGCTCCCATAGTTTTGTGACGACATGAAGTAGCTGTTCCAGATCGGTTGGAATGCCGTGTTCCTTAATAAATTGTTTGGTTATTGCATTCAAGTCCGGCTTCCGTATGCCTAGAAATTCAAAATGATTTTTCATGTATGCCTTCATAGACTTCGCATTTTCTTGGTGCGCATGTGCCGATAGCAGCTTCGTTAGTTCGTCTACATAAAATTGCGTCATTATAAACTCCCTTATACTTTCTAGAAATCCTCTATTTACTTCCGCTTTAATGTCAATTTGGAGAGAGTATCCTCATACTCCTCCGTTAGTTCATGGACTAGCTCCCGAATCGTCTGCACTTGAGTAATTGCTCCTACGCCCTGCCCTGCTGACCAAATATCCTTCCATGCTTTCGAATTAGAACTATTCAGATGTGACAGATCAACCGTATCTTTCTTCTTCAGCGTATCTGGATCAAGCCCTGCCTTACGAATACTCGGAATGAGAAAATTGGCATTCACTCCGCTAAAAGCATCGGTATAGATCAAATCATCTAAAGTTGAATCGATAAGCATCTGCTGATATTCAGGACTGGCGGAGCTTTCACTTGTTGCAATAAACCGTGTACCCATATAAGCAAAATCTGCGCCTAATGCTTCCGCCGCTACTATATCTTGTCCACTCGATATGCTGCCAGCTAGTATCGTAATGCCGTCCCAAAATGATCTGACAGCGTCCATGAACGCCATCGGATGAATCGTCCCGCCATGACCTCCCGCACCATTGCAGACAAGAATAAGCCCGTCCACCCCTTTATCTGCGGCTCTGCGAGCATGATGAATGCTAATGACATCCGAGAAGACGAGTCCGCCATACTGATGCACGACATTCACTACTGGACTAGGGTCACCTAAAGAGGTAATGACAATCGGAGGTTGATATTTCTCTATTAATGCCAAATCTTCAGCGTATCGCTGATTCGTCCGATGCACGATTAAGTTAACAGCCCACGGAGCAATTTGTCCAGCCGGGTATGTCTCACGCGCTTCTGTAAGCTTGTTCGTAATCTCACTCATCCACGCATCCAAAATCTCGTTACTGCGCGCATTTAGCAGTGGAAATGAACCAATAATCCCCGCTTTACATGATTCAACGACCATTTGAGGATTAGATACAAGAAACATTGGAGCAACGATTACTGGAAGTGCTAATTGCTGACTAAGTTGTGATGTTAGACTTGTTGTCATTTTTGGATCATCCTCTCCAATTATAAATTATTAAAGCGTTTACAAGATACAATTGCTTCAAACACATCTATATGGTAATTTTAACCTTTTACAACTAAAATTCCAACACAAAAGAAGATGCAAACATCGCCTGAACTCATCGATCCTCACATCTTCTTTTATTCTTATAATGTTCATTTCATCCTTGTAGAAAATGCTTCACTTTTTGAATATATTTCTCTCTTCCCATATAGCCTTCATATAAACGGCTCGTTATAGATGACTTGTTCCCGAAGAAGAATCGTTCGTACAATGTCTCTCTTCCACCAAACGAACCGGCGCTAATCTCCCAAGCAAGGCGAAATAATTTTACTTTCTCCTTCGCATCTGATTGCATCCCTTTTAAATATTTGTTTAAATAAGGAGCAATATCTGACTCGAAATCTTTCTCCGACGGAATCATAACTAAGCTGCTTCCTCCAAGCAGTTGAATGATTTCAATGATACGTGGGTACAGCTCAGGATATAAGACATTAGCTGCAAGAATCGTATTTTTACTTGGGACCATGCTTCCAAATTTGTCTATCTTAGCGTTCATTTCCGCAGCAATGAGCATCGATTTAAGTGTCTCTAATCCGACGATAATCTCAGCTATTTTTTCCCGCACATGAGGATAATTGGACATGCCTGATGTCTCAACCATATACTCAATTGTTCCTAGCAGAAATTCAGTTTTGGCAATATTTTTGCACAGGAGCTGATGAGACACATGCGCATGAAACCCCGACTCTATCACAAATCGGTGTGCCAAATCCTCATGTCCATACAAAAATACTCTGTCCCACGGAACAAGCACTTGATCAAAGATGACGAGCGTATCCATTTCCTCATATTTCGAGCTAAGCGGGAAATCAAAAGCGGAATCTCCCTGCACTAAACTCTCCCTGCATATAAACTTCAGGCCCGGCAAATTATTAGGTACAGCAAACACGAAAGTATATGGACTATCCGTTTCGGGGAGCAGTGTTGAGACTGGCGGAAATACAAATATTTCCTCTGCCGTTACGCCTTGCGTTGCCATTAGAAATGCACCCGTCACTACGATTCCGTCTTTATTCTGGTCAACCACTTTGGCTGCTAAATTCTCCTCCACACCATCATTAATATTCACATAACGGCTTGCTTGCGGCTGAATAAATGCGTGTGAAAGCGTAATATCATGTTCCCGGCAGTATTCAAAATATTTTTTTAAATTGTCGCTATATTGAGGATCTAATTCTGATAATAAATCAGATGCAGAATAAAAAGCCATTATACTTGTATTCATATAATCGGGCGAGCGTCCAAGAAAACCATGATGGTAATCCGCCCATAATCTCATCATTTCTCTGCGCTTTGCTAAATCTTTTTTAGTTTTCGGTTGTAAAAAGGATAATCCCACCAGATCGCCTGTTGCCTCCGAAGTGAAAGTAAGTTTTTCTTGATAAGCTTTATCATTTTGCATGTCATAAAGAGATGCTTGAAAGGATACTAACCCACGAAAAGCTAGATGTTCTGTAATATTTCCTGTTACTGGCTCGCCTCGGAACCATACATTATGCTGCAGCCGGTCTAATCGTTCTCTATATTGTTCTCCCGTTTTAAAAGGCACTAGTTCTACCACCTTTCGCGTGTCATATTTACCATTACCATATTCATCCACTAATATAGCAGTGACATTTTTGTACTCTCGTTTATAGGTGGCATCAATCTGCCACAATGTTGTACAATAAAGTCTAAATGAACTTTTGAAGGATGGATCAACATGTATGTAGCAAGTGAATGGAAAGACTATGAAGTAATCGATACAGGCGGAGGAGAAAAGCTAGAGCGTTGGGGCGATATCGTCCTGCGTAGACCTGATCCGCAAATCATATGGCCTATTGCGAATGAGACAGCGATGTGGAGAGAAGTTCACGGACACTATCACCGCAGTTCCTCTGGAGGCGGTCAGTGGGAAATGAAGAAAACCATTCCTGAACGTTGGACCATTTCTTATGGTCCGCTAAAATTCCACATCAGACCAACGAATTTCAAACATACCGGACTGTTCCCTGAGCAAGCGGCGAACTGGAGCTGGATGATGGACAAGATTAAAAATGCGGGCAGACCGATCAGTGTCCTTAATCTATTCGCATATACAGGCGGAGCTACCGTTGCTGCTGCCTACGCTGGAGCTAGTGTCGTGCACGTAGATGCGGCGAAAGGTATGGTTCAGTGGGCTAAAGAAAATATTCAGCTGTCAGGGCTTAGCGATCGTCCTGTTCGTTTCATTACCGATGATGTATTTAAATTTGTACAGCGTGAACAACGCCGTGGCAATAAATATGACGCAATTATAATGGATCCACCTTCCTACGGACGCGGTCCGAAGGGCGAGACATGGAAGCTTGAGCAAAGCTTATATCCGTTCTTAGAGGAATGTACAACGATTCTAACGGATAATCCTCTTTTCATGCTTATTAACTCGTATACAACCGGTATTTCACCTACAGTTCTGAACAATATGCTGAACATGACGATGAAATCGAAATTTGGCGGTAAAATTACAGCCGGTGAAATTGGATTGCCCATTACGAAATCTGGACTCATTCTACCATGCGGAATTTTGGGCCGCTGGGAGGCGTAAATGATGTCAGATGGGAATACCCCGAACATAACAATACTTTATGAAGATAATCACCTGCTTGGTATTGTAAAGCCTGTAAATATCCCTACTCAGGAAGATGCTACCGGTGATCCGGATTTGCTTACATTGCTCAAACAGGATATTAAAGAACGATACAACAAGCCAGGAAATGTCTATGTTGGACTCGTGCATCGCTTAGATCGACCGGTTGGCGGAGCCATGATTTTTGCGAAAACATCTAAAGCGGCATCCAGGCTATCCGAGTCCGTCCGCACTAGACAATTTACGAAAAAATATTTGGCGGTTGTCCACGGACATCCGAAACAGCGTCAAGGCCGTCTAACACATACTTTACTTAAAGATGTGCGCACGAATACCGTCTCGGTTGTTCCAAAAGGTACTGACGGAGGCAAAGAAGCCATCCTCGATTATGAAGTCATTGGACACACCGACAAATTCAGTCTCGTTCAAATTGAGCTTCATACGGGACGTCCGCATCAAATTCGAGTACAAATGAAAGAAATCGGATGTCCACTGTACGGAGATCAAAAATATGGACCGCACCTGAATAAACCAGGTCAGCAAATTGCGCTCTGGTCAATCGTCGTCGGCTTCCCTCATCCGATTACAAAAGAAGAGGTTATTATCACATCACTTCCGCCGCGCCAATTTCCTTGGAACGAGTGGCCAGAACGAATTTATGAACAAATTAGAGCTTAAAATAGCAAAAGAGGTAAATCACATCTTCCCGTGATTTACCTCTTTTTATGTTAAATAATGATTAGCCTCTTGCTTGAGCTGTACTTTCTGTCGTTACGCCTGTTTCATTGGATATGGATTCATCGGCAGGTTTTCTCTTCTGAATAAAGAAGGAAAGCACGAGGGCTGCTGCAGTGATCCATGTCGCAACAACAAACGCGTAGTTGATCCCTGTAACCGTCGCTTCTTTCGTAATCTTCGCCATTTGAGCGAGATCCTTTGGATTAGCGCCTGTAGAAATAATCAATTCTTTGACACGATCTTTCGTATGATTTGTAAATATTGTGACTAACAGTGCCGTCCCCACTGCTCCAGCCATCATACGAAGCGTATTAGACATCGCTGTACCGTGAGAGTTTAGCCGTCTAGGCAGTTGATTCAGTCCAGCAGTTTGAATTGGCATCATGAGCATAGACATCCCAAAGGAACGAACCGTATAAACGATCAGCAGATGTGTATATGTAGAAGAAACCGTTAACCGGCTGAATTCCCACGTTGCCCCAACTGTTATCGCAAGCCCGACAACCGCTAGCCATCTAGCACCTATTTTGTCAAACAAGGTTCCTGTAATTGGAGACATAATCCCCATAACGATCGCACCTGGCATTAACAGCAGTCCAGATTCAAAGGGACTGAAACCTCTAATTTTTAGCAGGTATATGGGAAGTAAAATCATCCCTGCATACAAGGCCATTGTAATAATCATATTAACAGCTGTCGTCAAAGTGAACATATCATATTTAAAAATTCTGAATTCCAATATCGGGTGCTCTACCTTAAGCTCACGAATAATAAATAGAATGAGCGAAATGACTCCCGCAATTAAAGAAGCAATAACAATCCGATCGCTCCACCCCACATTCCCTGCATCACTAAATCCGTACAATAGTCCGCCGAATCCGATGGTGGATAGCAGGACACCTGTTTTATCGAGTGTAGGATTGCTGACTCTAGTTACATTTTTCAGGAACACAATACCCAAAATAATAGAAATAATCGCAATTGGCAAAATAATATAGAACAGAACGCGCCACGAATGATGTTCTATCACCCATCCAGACAGTGTCGGTCCGATGGCTGGTGCAAGAAGCATTGCGATCCCCATCGTTCCCATCGCTTGACCGCGTTTTTCAATTGGGAAGATGTTCAAGAACACCACCGTCATAAGCGGCATCAGAATCCCTGCGCCTGCTGCTTGAACTAAACGTCCTATTAATAGAAATGCAAAATTCGGTGACACGGCGCAGAGCAATGTACCGAGAGCGAACAAAATCATCGAAGTAATAAATAGCTGCCTTGTTGTGTACTTCTCTACCAAATACGCTGTAATTGGAATAAGCACGCCGTTCACAAGCAAAAATCCTGTTGTGAGCCATTGAACTGTATTCGCACTAATCGCTAAATCTTCCATAATCTTTGGAAGAGCAATATTCATTAAAGTTTGGTTCAAAATCGCGACAAAAGCTCCAATAAGCAACGCGGCTACGATTGGAGCTTTCTTAAATTGAACCGGTGACTGAGCATTTGAATTGTTCATTGTGGTTCTGTCTCTCTCCTCTGTGTTAACTTCTCTATCATTTTTTGGTGGATGGTTAAAAGCTGCTCGATGTCATCAGCTGGAAGCTCCAGCAATGGTGACAGACGCTTAAGTCCAATCGAATAGGTTAAATTTCTAAGCTCCACTCCCTTTTCTGTAAGATGCAAAGAAATAGACCGTCTGTCCTCCATACATCTCTCCCGAACGACAAGGCCTGCTTTAACAAGGCGATCTACAACTCCACTCGTTGTACTGTTGCCCATGTAGCTTAACTGTGCCAATTCAGACAACCCGATATTTGGGTTCTCACTAATAATTTTAAGCACAATAAATTGAATTGATGTCAATCCAACTTCATCTAAATCTTTCCGTCTGATTTGGTAAAACAATTGATGCAATTGACGGAAAGAATTGACGATTTTCTGGAGTTGATCTTGAGGGTCGTTCATCATGCCAACCTCTATTTCATTTAATCTCAAATATTTCGTACACGAAATATTATTTTTGACTGACCTCTATTAAATCAGGTATGAAAACAATTGTCAAATGTATATTAACTTGTTATTTTGCCAAGTAAATATATAAGCAACTGCTGGTTATGAGCTGAGATTCGGTTTAACGCTGCTGACATAAATTCATCTCGAATTTGAATTCCGCGAAGCGTTTCTTGTCTCCCTTTCTCAGATATGGACACCCACACAATTCGCCGGTCATTCATGTCCCGCTCCCTTGCTATGAGACCATTCTTCTCCATTCGATCTAACAGCATCGTTACTGCTGCAGGTGTTGTAGATAAAAAAGGAATGAAGTCAGATGGTTTCATTTTGTCATGATCTAACAAAACTTCTAGCACTGTTAATTGAGATTCAGTCAATGAGGGCGCAAGATTGTTATCCATATGCAATTTATAATCTCTAGTCAGTTTGGTCCATAGTTTAGCGAAATCTGAAGTTTGCAAGTCATCCCCTCCAAGGTTGCATCATATTGTACTTCCATATTTTATGCCATTAATCTTTAATGTTCGCTAAAAATAGGTAAAATCCTCCAAAATCTCATAAATACGCAAATAAAAAAAATCGGTTTCCTCGTCTCACCCTTCGAAACAAGAAAACCGATTTAAAATTACAATTTGTTATGGCTTAACAAAAACAGCGACTAACTCATCATTTTTATCTACAGGAACCACTTGTTTACCTGTTGATTTCCGATCTGAAATTGGAGCTTGCTCAGATGTGAAGGTGAACAATTCACCTTGTTTGTTCGCTGCCGTAAATGCAACTTCTTCCTTCGTATGGAATGCGCCAATGAGCCTACTGCCGTTCGGACGGACACGCTTCCCTTCCTTAAACTCAAACGTCAGCATGCCTTTTCCGCTTCTGCTTTGTGTAGGATAATCAAGAAGGAGCGACCGCTTTGCATAGCCCAAATCCGTGATTGTTAAAATTTCGCCTTCTTCATCTTCTACCCAAAGCGCGGACACCACTTCGTCATCATCTTTCAGCTGAATACCCCGTACACCGCCAGACACGCGTCCCATACTATTGACTTCCTGCTCTTTAAAGCGAATGGCCATGCCATACTTCGTCACCAGCATAATATCTTTACTGGAATTACTAACCTTTACCGTCAAGACTTCATCGTCTGCAGCTAACTTCATTGCAGCCACTGCACTGGAACGGTTCGTTTCATAGTCTTTGAGCTCCGTTCGTTTCACTTGTCCTCGCTTCGTTACGAAAACGAGTGATTGCCCGGCTTCATCAAAGTTCTTGACAGGTATGACACTAACAATCGTATCTTCTTTAGCCACCGGAATAACATTGACCAGCGCCGTTCCATTGTCTTTCCACTTGAATTCTGGTACTTGGTGAACAGGTAATAAGAAATACTGACCACGATTGGTGAAGATGAGCAGGTTATCTAGTGTATTCACTTCTAGAATAGAGCGAATATAGTCGCCTTCCTTCACACCTGAACCTTCTCTCTCACCGCCAGACCTTGTGAACGAGAGCATACTTGTGCGTTTGATATATCCTTCATTCGAAAGAGTTACCATCACATCTTCTGCGGTAACCATGACCTCGAGATTGACTTTGATCTCTTCCACCTTGCTTTGGATGGAGGAACGACGGTTGATCCCGTATTTTTCTTTGATTTCCGTCAACTCTTTACGAATTACACTGACTAACTTTTTATCGCTCTCCAATATGCCGCGCAGATTTGCAATTTTTTTCTGCACCTCGTCCAGTTCTTTCTCCAAAGATGTGATTTCGAGATTCGTTAACCGATAAAGCTGCAAAGTAAGAATGGAGTCCGCTTGGCGTTCCGTAAACCCGAACATCCATTGCAAATTGTTTTGCGCATCTTGACGATTCTTCGACGCTTTAATCGCTGCGATGACTTCATCCAAAATGTTAAGTGCTTTAACAAGTCCTTCGAGCACATGAGCGCGGTCCTCTGCCTTCTCCAAATCATACTGCGTACGGTGTGTAACGACCTCGCGCTGATGGGCAATATACGCTTCAAGGATTGGTTTCAGCCCTAGCTGCTGAGGCGCCTTATTGACAATGGCCACCATGTTGAAATTGTAAGCCACTTGCAGGTCAGTCTTTTTCAGCAAATATGCTAATATACCTTCGCTATCCGCATCCTTCTTCAGCTCAACGACAATACGAAGTCCATCTCGCCCGCTCTCATCCCGAACCTCTGCGATTCCTTCTACTTTTTTCTCTAATCGAATATTTTCCATCGCGGTTACTAAACGAGATTTGACAACTTGATAAGGAATCTCGGTAATGACGATTTGCTCTTTTCCGCCGCGAACGGACTCTATTTCAACTTTCGCGCGCAGGTAGATTCGCCCTTTGCCAGTCCGATAAGCTTCGCGAATCCCCTCTTCACCCATAATCAGTCCGCCAGTCGGGAAATCCGGACCTTTCACGAAGTACATTAGCTCGTCAAGCGTAATATCCGGCTTCTCCATGACCGCGATGGCGGCATCGATCACCTCACGTAAGTTGTGAGGCGGGATTTCAGTAGCAAAACCAGCAGAAATACCACTCGAACCATTTACGAGCAAATTGGGATACCTGGACGGAAGAACAACAGGTTCTTTCGTCGTATTATCGAAATTATCTTTGAACAGTACCGTCCGTTTCTCGATATCACGCAGCATTTCCATAGCAATCGGAGACAACCGCGCTTCGGTATAACGCATTGCCGCCGCAGGATCATCGTCTATCGATCCCCAGTTTCCGTGCCCGTCGATGAGTACATGACCCATTTTCCAAGGCTGTGCCATTCTTACCATGCCGTCATAAATAGAAGAATCACCGTGCGGGTGATAATTACCCATAACATCCCCAACCGTCTTCGCTGACTTACGGTATGGCTTGTCCGGCGTATTGCCTGAATCATACATTGCGTACAGAATACGCCGCTGAACAGGCTTTAATCCATCACGTACATCCGGAATGGCCCGATCTTGAATAATATATTTGGAATACCGACCAAATCGGTCACCGACGACCTCTTCGAGATAGGCCGGTAAAAAATTTTCCAATAAACTCATCCGCTCACCTTCTATTCCTCAAACTCTGTGAAATCGACATTTTCTACAATCCAGCGCTTACGAGGATCTACTTTATCACCCATGAGTGTAGTCACTCGGCGTTCGGCTTTCGCAGCATCTTCGATTTTAACTTGCAAGAGCGTACGACCCTCCGGATTCATCGTCGTTTCCCACAATTGTTCGGGATTCATTTCACCGAGTCCTTTGTAACGCTGAATTTCGTAACCTTTGCCAAATTCGTTTAAGTAGTTTTGCAGCTGCTCATCCGTCCAAGCATAACGTACTGTTTCAAGTTTCCCGGATTTCTGTGTAATTTTGTAGAGTGGAGGCTGAGCAATATACACTTTTCCTGCGTCAATTAGCTCTCTCATATAACGGTAAAAGAATGTAAGCAGCAACACTTGTATGTGCGCTCCGTCCGTGTCCGCATCCGTCATAATAATAATTTTGGCATAATTGCTGTCTTCCACAGCGAATTCTGTACCGACACCCGCTCCAATCGCGGATACGATCGCTCGGTATTCTTCATTTTTGAGGATATCAGCAAGCTTAGCTTTCTCCGGATTCATTGGCTTACCCTTTAGAGGCAAGATGGCTTGATACTTCGAATCTCGGCCCTGCTTGGCTGACCCGCCTGCAGAATCCCCTTCGACGATGAACAGTTCGTTCCGAGTATAATCCTTCGACTGGGCTGGAGTGAGCTTACCGCCAAGGTTCGAGCTTTCACTCCGCTTTTTGCCCGAGCGCATCTCATCACGCGCTTTACGAGCGGCCTCACGCGCTCTAGATGCCTGTATAGCCTTCTTAATCAGCATTTGCGCGATTTGCGGATTTTCCTCTAAAAATTGCTGCATATGATCCGATACAATCGCATCAACCGCACTTCGTGCAGAAGCACTGCCGAGTTGATCCTTCGTTTGACCGACGAATTCAACTTCAGACATTTTGACGCTGATGACTGCCATCATTCCTTCCCTGAGATCGTTACCTTCAAGATTTTTATCTTTTTCCTTCAAAAGGCCAGCTTTACGCGCATAATCGTTCATTACGCGAGTATAAGCCGTCTTAAAACCGGTTTCATGCGTACCGCCGCCTCTAGTCGGAATCGAGTTTACGAAGGAAGCGATAGTCTCTGTATAACCAGCGTTATACTGAAGTGCCACTTCTACTTCAATATCGTCTTTTTCCGCAACGAAATGTATAACGTCGTGAAGAACGTCTTTCTCTTCATTTAAGAATTGAACAAATTGACTCGCTCCGCCCTCATAGAAGAACTCATCCATGCGATCTGATCGTTCATCCTTCAGCACCACTTTGAGCCCTGAGTTCAGGAACGCAATTTCTTGCAGACGCTCAGCCAGCGTATCGTAGTTGAACGAAATCCCGCCTTTAAACACCCGAATATCCGGTTTAAAAGTAACTTTCGTTCCTGTACGATTCGTATTGCCTATGACCTCTAGATCCGTCACTGGCTCGCCCACATGCTCTATTCCTTGATCATCCACCCAATATTCAAAGCGCTGACGGTGTATTTTACCATCACGGTAAATTTCCACCTCCAGCCATTCAGACAATGCGTTTGTTACTGACGCACCAACACCATGCAAACCGCCGGACTTTTTATAGCCCGACCCGCCGAATTTACCTCCAGCATGCAAAATCGTAAATACGACTTGCGGCGTAGGGATTCCTGTTTTGTGCATTCCTGTCGGAATACCGCGTCCGTTATCATGAACTGTTATAGAACCATCTTTGTGTAAGGTAATATCGATTTTGGAGCAAAATTTTGCTAGATGCTCATCGACAGCATTGTCAACAATCTCCCATACCAGATGATGTAACCCCGATGAGCTTGTACTACCGATATACATACCTGGTCGTTTGCGAACCGCAACAAGCCCCTCGAGCACTTGAATGTCGTCAGCATCGTATCCCGAGCCATTATTTCCACCGTTCTGGGATCCATCTGCAAATAACTCGACCTGTTCGACCATTCATGCTCCCCCTTTAATTTCTAACGTTATGTAGAAAAGCCCAACATCTAACGAATAAATGCAAACAGATGTTTTCTTATCCTTGTCCATTTTAATTCAATATATCCTGTTTCGTAAAGACAAGGAATGAGATGATTAAAGCTGCAAGTGCCCATAAACTAAGTACAACAAGCGAAAAAGGCAGATTCATGCCTTCAATGGGGGCTGGAGTACCTGATAAATAGTTCGTAAGTTGCAAATTAACCATAAACAAATATTTGGCACTTTTCCAAGATGCAGCCATATTCGTTAAAATGCTGCCTGCTATGAGCGCTGCCATCATCGTCACAATACTTGCCGCCGTACTTCGAACGAGTACAGACACCATAAAGGCAAGGACGCCGACAACGACCCCTACGAACCAAGTAAGCCCACACTGCATGAGAATATATTGCCATGAAGTAACCGCATGAACGGTAGACATATCTACGTCCGAATCAAACAGCAAGAAGCCTGTAAATACAGGAACATTAAATCCTCCGTACCCGAAAAAAGCACCCGAAATCAAGTAACAAATGATAACGGTGGATACGATAATGAGTGAAATAAACATCACTAGCGCGATCAGCTTGCTGAGCAGTATTTTCCACCTTCTTACCGGCCTTGTTAACAGCATTTTTATCGTGCCTGATGTCCGTTCACCCGATACGATGTCTGACGCAACTGCAGTAACTAATAGAGGAATAAACAACGAGATCGAATTGTCTAAAAATTGCCGGGTGAACGTAACACCATTGGGTTCATTCGGATTAATATCATGCTCTAAGTAATATTGCATCTGCTCAATATAAATCCGGCGGTATTTCTTCCACTCTTCAGGAACCCGATCGCTCCCTAGTGAATTTTGATTATCAGTTATCGCTTGCTGCAGTTCAAGCCGCCAATCCCCTTCAAATTTTTGACGGTTATTTTGAGCTTGACGCATTTGCGCATATGTAAAAATAGGAACTAAGACTAATAAAATGAGTAATATGACGTAGAAACGTTTTTTCTTTATGATTTTAATAGTCTCATTTTTAATAAGCGGAATGAGATTCATCAATGGCTTCACCTTCTGTCATTCTGAGGAATAACTGTTCTAGAGTCGGAGTCACTTTTTGAACAGATTTGACGGATACACCTGCTGATGTCAGTTCGGCAACGGCAGCAGGAACAGCTGTTTCTGGCATCTGAACAACGACCGCGTCCTTGTTCATATTCGCAATAACGGAATCATCTAATACCGATTCAACATTGCGCACGATCATCACTTCAGTGTTGGAAGCAAGAATTTGTAACCCTAGCTGTCTAGGTGTAAAGTCCCAAATGATATAATTTGAACTTTCCGCAATTAAGTCATTCACATTTCCTACGGCAAGCACTTTCCCTCCGCTAATAATTGCTACCCGATCGCAAAGCAATTGGATCTCGCTGAGCAGATGGCTAGACACAAATACAGCCATGCCGCTGCTTGCTAATTGTTTAATGAAGGCACGCATCTCTTTAATTCCTTTAGGGTCTAGACCGTTCGTCGGCTCATCTAATATAAGCAGCTTCGGCCTTCCTAATAAAGCCTGAGCAATACCAAGCCGTTGACGCATACCGAGCGAATAGGTGCTCACTTTATCGTGTATCCGTTCTGTCAATCGAACCGTCTCTACGACTTCTTCGATCCGCGCCTTTGTAATACCGGGCTGCATTCTTGCGAAATGTTCTAAGTTCTCAAAGCCTGTCAAATAGGTGTACATTTCAGGGTTCTCAACAATCGATCCAACATACTTCAGCCCACGCTCTGGATCGCGATTTACATCATACCCGCACACCTTAATGACCCCATCGGTCGGTTTAATCAAATCGACAAGCATCCGAATCGTCGTCGTCTTTCCTGCACCATTAGGACCGAGAAATCCGAATATTTCGCCCGCTCTTATATCAAATGTGACGTCATCAATGATCCAACGTTTTCCTATTTTTTTTTTAATGTGTTCAACAGATAATACAATCTCTTCATTCGTACTTATCATATGGAGGCTTCACCCAGTCCGTATTCGTTATTGAATTCCTTGTATGATTCGTTCAGCGATTTGCTCATATCCGTCTCCGTTCGGATGAAAATGATCTGACGATAAATAGCTCTTTATATTTTCTTGAAATAAATCAAAGGTTGGTATGATCATGATGTTGTTATCTTTACTAGTCATTTTAGCCGCTCTATAGTTCCAGTCTGTCACAGCTTCATTGCCAACTTCTCTCATCTGTTTCAAGTCAGCAAACGGATTATACAATCCGACATATATAATCTTCGCCCCCGGATTTATCTGATGGATCCGTCCTAATATCGTTTGAAGCCGCAGAGAAGCTGTATCTGATACTTTTAATATCTCTTCCTTACTTGGGATACGCAATGTTATATCTTGCATATTCCTGCTATGATTCGTCTGTTCTGCGCGGAATAAATCATTTCCGCCGATCGACAGCAAAATAATATCGGATCTCTTAAGTACATATTGAACGCCCTTCTCGTCCAACTTCGATAATAGTCTATCCGTTGTGAGCCCGTTAATTGCTAAGTTGTTCAGAAGCCTCACCTTTACCCCATCACGTTCTTGAAGAAGGGTAACTGCTCGGCGAACAAATCCATCACCCGTATCATCGCCCGTTCCTTTTGCTAATGAATCACCAATCGCAGCAACCGTGATCTCACTTTTATTTCCCATCGGTTCTTGAGTCTTTGCTTCATGCTTTGCTTCTGATGCATTTTCGCTCGCTGCAGGAGCAACGATATCTTTCACAGCATATATAAATCCGCTTATAAGCAGTAATGTAGCAACAAGAGAAATTGTACTGACTGTTATCCATATTGTCTTTGATGAGTTCATTGGCACCCCTCCTAGCAGGTGATTAACCATGATGAATTAGCCTCTTATATTTGGTATGTACATAAACATAAAACTTCTTTCATCAATTTGCAAATTTGACCAATTTCAAAAAAGGGGTTTACAAATAATTTGAAAGGAGTATAATGATTCTTGTCGCTAAATGCGGGGCATTAGCTTAGCTGGTAGAGCAGCCGACTCTTAATCGGCAGGTCGTAGGTTCGACCCCTACATGCCCCATACAACTACATATTAAATAGCCTAACCCATCATGGGTTAGGCTATTTTGTTTAACAGCTATAAGTTTATTATTTTGAATCTTGATCTATTGCGAGATAAGATATTTTTCTGCTGAATATTGGACTTAATTCACTCCATACATCAAATTTATTACCATCTAAATTATAAAAAACAAAATTCCTACCCTTTCCACCGCATAAATAAAAATTAAACACCTCTGCAAAAATAATCTTTGCAGAGGTGTCGATGTCTTCTCTAATTGCTAATTAATGACGTTCAATCGTAATGATTCCTTCTTCTCTATTAAAGTTCACAGTTGCTTCTAAAGATTCAGCTACGAAGCGAATTGGAACATACGTCGATCCTTTAATAATCGTTACAGGTTGAGTCATCTTATGAACCGCATTATTAACAAGACCTTGCTTGGAACCGGATTTAAGAACAATTTTTGATCCAGTCAGATCATCTACAATGGTTACTTCTTTTGTCTTAGCATTCCATGACACGTTAGCTTCAAGCTGCTCAGATACATAGCGCAGAGGAACAAATGTCGTGTTGTTCATGAGCTTAGGTGAAGGAGTGCTGCTGTTCACATTTTTACTTTGTGGAATGTCAAGCACGATAAATTGTTGTCCAAGCTTCATATCTTCTCTTAGCATATGATAAGATTCAGAATTACGATCAAAGTTATTCAGAATCTTAATGCCATTGATTGAGTCCATAGTGTTCTCATTTACCGCAAATACACCGTTCTTTGTATCGACTTTATCAATCGTTACTGGCTCGTTAACATTCCAGTTTTCGGACGCAGAGTGCACTTTGATTTGTTTGATTGGAAGGCCATCCACTTTAGGAAGCTGAATATTCAGATCCATATTTTGTTTGCGTACACGAAGTTTGCTGTCTACGAAAATATCCAATTTGAGCACGGTTTCTTTACTGAGCACTTCTTTCAATTCAGGTGATTGCTCAAACAGTTGGTTTACATCTTTATCGTAATCAGCTAACAGCTTATCTAGCGCCTCTTTTAACTGATTATAGAAGTATAGAGTAGCGGTTTCCTTGTCTTTCATAACGCTCTCTTCTGTTCCAAAGCCGCTGTTTGCATCACCAAGTTCAGCATTTAGCTCTTCATAAACTGGGTAGTAGACATCATATAACGTATTAATAAGTTCTTTCAAACCTTGTTCATCTTTAGATACGCTAGTTAAAAATGTTTTTACTAATCCGACAAGCTCGTCGCCGCGAATTTCAACATGCAGCTTCGTAAGTGGGAGTGATTCACCATATACAGAATCTGTCACAGATGATACAGAAATCGTTTCAGGGTTTGGAGCATGTTTGAATATGAAGCCATAAAGATCTGTAACAGCTTTTATCGCATTTTCATTGGAGATTTTTGTATTCAAACCTGCCCCTGCGGCTTGAGCTGCGCTTAAGTCGATTGAAATAGGTTTCTTAGCTCCGTCCACCCAGAACAGCATTTCCTTCTCATCGATCGAGATATGAAATGGCAAAGCCTTTTTCTCAATATTGAGTGTACCTTTTAAGGATACATTTGAAGGGTCTTGCACCTTAGCACTGTCGATCGTTAATGAAATCGAATTCAGTAAATCGATCATTTTTTGATCTTCTTGTGACAGTTTGCCATCGGATGGAACAATTTCCAACTTGAGCGATTGTTTTGATTCTCCTGATTTTACTGATAAGTTGTCCGTAAGCACCTTATTTACATCCAGCCCGCCAACGGACTGACACCCTGCTACAAAAATAAGAAGCAGCACAAGTGTCAGCGCAATCCCTGCTTTGAAACGTCTCATGGTTTTCCTCCTATATGTATATAATAAAATGTAATTCATCCCTAAGTATGCCATCAGGATTTCGCCCTGTAAAGGTAATAATTGGCTATTTTTGTTAGTCAAAAATTGGATAGCGAATAAATAAAAAAAGATGGAAGCACATTTCCTGCTTCCACCTTCAAACATGTGGTATAAGAATATAATGACCGTATCACATTAAATAGCGGTAAACTCATGTTAATAGTGAGATTTAGAACAATAATAATGTGTTAAAGTTTAGTTAGCGATAAACTCTTGTACCCAAATTCCGTTATAGTAAGCTACACCGATTTTTGTGAAATTCGAATTTAAAATGTTAGCACGATGACCTGCACTGTTCATCCACGCATCCATCACTTGCTGCGGAGATTGTTGACCTTTAGCAATGTTCTCACCTGCGTAAGAGAACTTAATGCCATATTTCTTCATCATATCAAACGGTGAACCATACGTTGGTGAGTTATGATCGAAATAATTATTTTTGTACATGTCTACAGCTTTATCATAAGCCATACCTGCAAGTTTCGTATCTACAGTCAACGGCTTCAAACCTTGCTTGCTGCGTTCTTTATTCACTAAAGTTACCACTTGTGCTGCAAATTGAGATTTTGATGTGCTAGTTGTTGTTGCTGCCGGCTTCTTCGGTGCACTTGCTGTTGTTTTCTTAGGAACACTTGTCGTTGTCTTTTCAGGTGCACTTGGCATTGTAGTCATCTTTCCAGGAATTGTAATTACCATTTTTTCTGTTGTTACATTTGCGCCTGGATATTGAGATTTTATATTTTCAACGATTTTTGCGACGATCGAGTCAATATCTTGATATTGATTTTGATTTTGAGTTTGACTTGGCGCTGCAAAGGCAGCATTCGGTACAAGTAAACCCATAGCTAAAGTTGCTGTAACAGCTGTCTTAGCGATTCTCTTTGTCATGTTTTTGTTCATTTTTTGTTTTCCTCCTTCATTCGGTTGAGAGTTCTTTGTGGGAACTTCAAGGGAACTACGGCCACGAACACATTGTAACATGAACTATACATGGAAACAGCCTGTAAATATTGGGAGAGAAAGGGAACTGATATTAATATAGACACTATATAATATCAAGCAGATGATTTCTTCTCACAAAATAAAAACCGTGATCCATTATGGATCACGGTTTGTTCATGCAAAAAATATTATTTTCTTGTCGCGTATTTACGCATATCAAATGCAACTGCAGCCACAATGATCAAGCCTTTAATAATGAGCTGCCAATATGGGCTGACACCGATAAACGTCAGACCATAGTTAATAACCGTAAAGATCAATACCCCGGCAACGACGCCTTGAACTCTACCGATACCCCCTGTTGTGGATACGCCACCAACCACACACGCTGCGATCGCATCAAGTTCATACATATTACCGTAGTTATTCGTTGCTCCGCCGGTTCTAGCTGCTTCAAGCACACCAGCCAAGCCGTATAGGGCACCAGCGATTGCATAGATCCAGATCAAGTTCTTAGCGACGTTAATACCTGATACTTTAGCTGCTTGTTCGTTACCTCCGATAGCATACATGTTTTTACCGAGTTTTGTTTTGTTAAAGACAACCCATACAATGAAAGCAACGACAAGAGCTATAATAACGATATAAGGAATGGAGAATGAACCGCTGCCTATGCTGCCTGATCCGATATTCGTAAAGTCTGGACGAAGACCGCCAATCGGTTGAGATTGGTTAGGCTCTGTATCAAAGTACAAGGAGTTTACACCGTATACAGCAACCATCGTACCTAGTGTCGCAATAAACGGAGGAACTTTAAATTTAGCTACAATTAAACCGTTGATTAGCCCAAAGACCAAACCTGCTGCGATGGACAGCAATACAGGAACGATGATCGGCAAATCAGGCAAATTAGGGAAAAATCGTCTCCCGTAATCTTGAACCTGCAGCATCGATGCGGATACAACGGCAGCCAAGCCTACGACACGTCCTGCTGAAAGGTCCGTACCTCCAGTAATCAAAACAAAGGCGGTTCCAAGTGCGATAATAACGCGGGTAGAAGATTGATTCAAAATATCTCTTAGCGTGTTAATGGCTAAGAATGATGGATCATAGATGGTAATGGCAATAATGAGAAGCGCTAGTACAATATATATTACATTTTGCGATAAAAAGCCTTGTAGTTTTTTTGTATTTGTATTCATTTCCATTTTTCCTCCCCATGAATGCCTTAGTGCTGAGCAGCTAATCGCATAATCTCTTCTTCTGTAGCCTCATCGCCTTCTAGAACACCCGTGAGACGACCCTCTGACATTACAAGTATTCTGTCTGACATTCCGATCAGTTCAGGCATTTCAGAAGAAATCATGATGATGCTCTTACCTTGCATCGCTAAATCGGTAATGATTGAATAAATTTCGTATTTGGCCCCTACGTCAATACCGCGTGTTGGCTCGTCAAGAAGTAAAATATCTGGTTCTGTAAGCAGCCATCTCGCAAGCAGTACCTTCTGCTGGTTACCACCGGACAAGTTCATAATTAATGTTTTGGTAGAAGGCGTCTTTGTACGTAATTTCGTAATCATTGCATCGACTTCTGCTCTTTTCTTCTTCTCATCTAGAAGCAAGTAAGGCGTTTGGTAACGATCAATATTGGCAATGGCACCGTTCTCGTGTACAGATAGAACTGGAAAAATACCTGTTGTCCGGCGTTCTTCTGTTAACAAAGCCATACCATATTTCTTCGCATCCCCAGGAGACTTAATTTTAACTTCCTTACCGTTAATGGAGATCGATCCGGACTGTATATCTCGAAGTCCGAACAGCGCTTCAATTAATTCGGTACGCTGCGCACCAACAAGACCGCCGATTCCAAGAATCTCACCTTTACGCAATTGAAAGGAAACATTTTTAAATGATTTAGGATTGGATGATGTAAGTTCTTTTACGTCTAAAATGACATCGCCGGGAACATTATGCCGCTCCGGGAAACGGTTAGACAAATCACGGCCAACCATTTTGGAAATAATTAAATCGGTTGTGAGCTCAGAAGCTGCCCAAGTACCGATTTTTCGACCATCGCGCATAATTGTGACATCGTCTGAAATTTGTAAAATTTCTTCCATTTTGTGCGATATATAAATAATGGCTACGCCTCTTTTTTTCAGGTCATTAATGATGCGGAATAAGTGCTCTACCTCCACACTCGTAAGTGAAGAAGTCGGCTCATCCATAACGATGACGCGAGAGTTGAACGATACAGCTTTTGCAATTTCGATTGATTGAATTTTGGAAACGGATAATTGACGAACTAACGTGTCAGGCTTCAAATCGATATCAAGCTGTTTGAACAAATCTTCCGTATCTTTGTACATTTTCTTATGATCAATAAATTGGAAAGGCCCCACTCCTTTTGTCGGAAAACGGCCAAGCCAAATATTTTCCATGACATTCCGGTGAGGGACAGGATGAAGCTCTTGGTGAATCATCGAGATTCCATAGTTTAGAGCATCCTTCGAATTTTGGATGTTTACTTTCTGACCATCCAAGTATATTTCGCCTCCATCTGGCGAATAAATACCAAACAGACATTTCATTAATGTTGATTTCCCAGCACCATTCTCACCCATAAGGGCATGTACGGTACCTGGACGAACTTTAAGAGTTACACCGTCGAGCGCTTTTACGCCGGGAAACTCTTTAGAGATCTCATTTAATTCGAGTAGAAATTCATTTTGACCCATCATCTTTCGCCCCCTGCGTCTTTTGTCTTTACCATTAGAGGCACACAGTGTTTCATTCCTGGTTCCTATCTATGGAAATCAGGAGGTGAATGCCTGGTCAGACATTCGACCTCCCACTTCTTCAACTACAACCAATTTGAATTAATTGCATTATTGTGCATCAGCAATGTTGTCTTTCGTAATTTTCTTGTAAGCGATCCAAATGTACTGATTATCAGAAATGTCGTATCCAACATTATCTTTCGTAGGTGTTTCACCTTTAGCTAGCACTGTTGCCAATTTGACAGATGCTTTACCTTGGTTTTTCGCATCATTCAGAACTGTACCTAGAAGCGTTCCTTCTTGAAGTGCCTGAATAGCAGGAGCTGTAGCATCAACACCTACAACTGGCATATATTTGTCGCCTTTAAAATATCCAGCTGCCTTCAAAGCTTCGATTGCGCCTAGTGCCATGTCATCGTTATTCGCAAGAACAGCTTCGATCTTGTCGCCATGGGAAGCAAGGAACGCTGCCATTTTTTCTTGACCTTTAACGCGGTCCCACATTGCTGTATCTTCAGCAAGTTTTTCTACTTTAATGCCAGCATCTTCGATAGCTTGGATAGAGTATTTTGTACGAAGCTCTGCATCTTGATGACCTGGTTCGCCTTTCAGCATGACGTATTGAAGAACGCCGTCTTTGTTTTTGTCAGCTTCAGGATGGGCTTTCCAGTAGTCAGCAATCAATTGGCCTTCGAGCGTTCCGGATTCTTCTGCTTTTGCTCCTACATAGTACACTTTATCCCATTTTTTCATATCTTCTGGAAGCGGTTCACGGTTCAAGAATACAACTGGAATGTTTTTAGGTTTAGCTTTGTCGATGATTACGCCAGCAGCTGTACGGTCAACTGGGTTGATGATCAGTGCTTTTGTATTTTTCGTAATAAACAAGTCAACTTTATCGTTTTGAGTTGGTTGTGAGTTTTGGCTATCGACGATGTCAACAGTAGCGATGTCTTTACCATTCTCAGCGATTGAGTTGCGGACACCTGTCATGAAGGTATCGTCAAATTTGTAGATCGCAACGCCTACTTTAGGCAGTTTGGAGTCGCTCGAACTGGAGCAACCTGCAAGCAGCCCGCCAAGCATACAACCAGCCAGTAATACAGGAGCAAGTTTTTTCATTGATTTGTGACCTCCTAAATTAGTTTCTGTATTTTTATATTCCTTTTGGAAAAGGATACGCTTTCATTATGGATGCTTTTGAACAAAAAACGAATGTAAAATTCTCATATTTTCTATAAATATTCTCATCAAGTTGTAACATTCTAAAAAAAATAGACCCCAGGTCAGGGCCTATTATTTAACAAATGGGAAGAGCAATTTTTGATTTTCCGGCCACAGCATATTGTCAAGATCAATCAACTTAATTCCTGTATCTACACGGTCCGGAATATGCTTGCCTTCGCTCGCTTCTACCGCTAACTGAACAGCTAAATAGCCATTGTTGAATGGATTTTGCACAACTAAAGCCTGCACAACCCCTTCTTGCAGCAAGTCCATGTTCTCAGGAGGATTATCGAAAGCAATCACTTTCACTTTACCCCCTTTCCCCATATTTTTCACTTCTCTGCCTACGCCAACCGATGCCTCTGCGTTAAGCGCAATAATGCCATCTATGTCTGGATGACTTATTAAAATATCTTTCGTTAATTGAGACGCAATACGCTGATCCGAGTCACTGTACCTAATATCGACAACTTTAATGCCGGGATATCTAGCCACATAATCGAGAAGACCTTCCTCACGTTGATCCGCATTTCTAGCTCCCTTAACAAAATTTACAATCGCGATCTGGCTGTCCGTGCCGGTCAGCTCAATCATCCGCTCGGCAGCCTTCTGTCCCGCTTCATAATTATTTGCACCGATATAAGTTTCCACTTTCGCAGAGGCTACCTCCGCATCCATGGATAATACTGGAACATTGTAATAAGCAGCTTCATCTGTCACTTGCGCAAGGGCCATATAGTCGCTGGCAGATAAAATAATAGCATCCGGTCGTTGTTTGATCGATTCACCCATCATTTTGATCTGTTCTCCAACATCGTTCTCATTGTTTGGCGCTTTGAACACTAAATTCACGTTATATTCTTTTGCTGCGACTTCTGCTCCCATTTTAACGGCATTCCAATAATCGCCGTGACCCATTTTTGCGATCATATGAATTTTCTTCGCTTTCTCAGGATTCACCAAATCATTTGTCGAAGTGTAAGAGAAAGAGGTTAGGATCAGTAAGGAAATCGCCACGAGTACCCACAACGTTGATTTTACTGTTCTGTTCACGTCACCCCTCCTCCTTCATCTTCATATACAGCCGGGATCCAAATACAGACCGTCGTCCCTTCTTCCAGCTCGCTTTCAAACTGCAAACCATACTCATCACCGTAATAGAGACGAATGCGTTCATGCACATTTTTTACGCCGACGCTTGAACCATGCTCACTCTTTAAATGTCCGGTTAATAGTTGCTGCATCGTCTCCTCACTCATACCAAGGCCATTATCGGTCACTTGAAATAGCAGCTTATCTCCCACAATATTGACCGAAATATGAATAAAGCCTTCATCTGCCATCATCTCAATGCCATGAACGATTGCATTTTCCACGATGGGCTGAAGTATCAGCTTGAGCGTCAAGCAGGAAAGAGCCTTCTCTTCGGCTTCAATCTTATATTGAAATTTATTTTTGTAGCGCATGTTTTGGATGACTAAGTAGTTACGAACATGCTCAAGCTCATCTTGAACCGTAATAATGTTCTTCCCTTTACTTAAACTAATTCGGAAAAATTTAGAAAGCGAATTAATCATCGTAATGACTTCTTCCTTCTTCTCACGCTGCGCAAAGCGAATAACAGAATTTAGGGTGTTGTACAGAAAGTGAGGATTTATTTGCGATTGCAGCACATCCAGCTCACTTTTCCTCTTCGCTTCTTGCTCATAAATAATTTGATCCATCAACTGACCGATTCTACCAATCATAAGGTTGAACTGATGAGATAATTGTTCCACTTCATAGGCGCCTTTTACGTTAATCCTCGTATTAAAGTCACCTTGCTCTACCTTCTTAACCGATTTTTCTAGCATCTTAATCGGTCTTGATATTTTCGCAGACATATAGATAGAGATGAGTAATACAAGCAATATTACGACAACCAGAACCCAAAAAATAAATTGATTCAAATCTTGCTTTGTTGTAAGGATCTCATCTGTGTAAGCGACACCAACGACTTTCCAGCCGATCGGTTCAACCGTTTTTATCGTAATAAGCCGAGACTCACCTGTTGAATGGTCGACATAGCTGCCGTATGAATACGACAGAACTTGCTCTAGATTCTCATATTTCAGTCCCGCGTAAATGAGCTGCTGCTGCGGATGGTATACAATATTGCCAAGGGAATCAATGATATAGATATAGCCTTTCTTCCCTAAGCTAACCTTCTTACTAATCTCATCGATCGTCTTAAAGTTGACATCGACGAGCAGCACTCCATCCTGCTTACGTCCGCTCTTATCGGCATATTTGATCTGTCTGCTCTGCGATACAACCCAGGAATACTGACCTTTGAATAAATTCTCGATATGAGGTGAAGAAAATGTAAGCTCTTTAGGTCTTTGGATGGCTGCTTCGAACCAACTCTGCTGCTCGAGTCTCGTATTTTTGCGCATCATTAATGAAGGAATATTGAGCACGAGATCGCCCTTGCGAGTATACAAGGCAATCGACTTCAAATCTTCTCTTGATTTCAGAATAGCACGCAGCTGTTCCGCTAATATCGGACTTGAAATCGTCGGACTTTTGTCGATTTGGTCTTCAACCACTTCATAAATATCGATCATGCCGTTTACATAGTTTTCAAGATTGGAGTTAACCTGTTCAATAATTTGTTGAATATTCAAATAAGCATTCTCTTCTGCTGTCTTCGAAAATTTATTGTATAGCATCAAACTTACGATAAGGACAACTAAAATCGTGATGACCATAAAAGATATCGTAATAATAAATTGAATGCTTCTTAGACGAATACGATTCATCACTTGAGCAATCAGCATTCTAAGCCGGCGGGTTGGAGAACATGGTTCAGCTTTGTTCAATCTTTACACTCCTCTAGCACTATTCCTGTATTCTTTCGGAGAGATCCCAAATTTTTTGCGAAAGCAAAAACTGAAATAGTTAGGATCAGAGAAGCCGATTTGCTCAGCGATTTCAAATGTCTTCATATCGGTGCTACGCAGCATATCCTTTGCCGCTTCCATTCGAATTTGCATCAAATAGTTGACAAAAGTGGTCTTCGCTTCTTTTTTGAAAATATTACTGAAATAACCTGCGCTGATATGGAGATGTTTGCACACTTTACTAATGGAAATGTCGCTGTCTTGATAATGCGCTTTCATATACGCGATCGCTTCTTCGACCAATTTCTTATAGCTCGATTGACGGTCTGTCGCAATATTGTTCATAAGTTTCGTGCAGACCGTTAGTATCCATTGCTTAGCTTCTTGAGGATTGTTAAATTTATAAATTTCGGCAAAAGGTAAAATATTCGTTCCAAACATCTCGTCGAGCTCGACGTTCATTTCTTTCGCTACTTTAATGATGGCAGTTAATATTTCGAGCAAATAAATTTGAAAGTCTTGTATCGATACAGGCAGCTGTTCAAGGCCTGCAAATAAGCTGTCTATCATTTCCGTTGCTTCTTGTACGGTACCTACTTTCAAACTGCGAATGAGGGATTGTTCCTGTAGCTGATCGAAAGAAATGGTATCGCATCTTCTCGTCTCAACGTCATCAATCCAAATGACCTTGTTGTTCCCAATAATAAGGCGATAATCAAGCGCTTGAATGGCATTATTATACGACTCATTAATGTGCTCAATCGTGTCACAGACCGCCCCCGCACCAATCGTAACGGTCAGCTTCAAATATTTCTCGACGCTTTGCCGAATCTCTTCTAGCACTTCAAGCGTGCGCTGACTGACGAGTTCCTGGTCCTGATCTTGACTAATCGTAAGCACGATTAAATGGTCCCCATGTATGAACACTTTCCCAAGCGAATGCTTATGGACAATTTCTTCGGCAATATTGAGAACCGCGAACATTTGGAGCTGAGTTTCTCCCGTTTCTCTCAGCGTTGATGAGGCAGCTATGTTGTTTGGCATTTCTGGCCTCACCACATCAATATTAATGACTGAGACCATGAAACCGGTTCCATTTAGGTCTATATGATAGAGACTGCTTTTCTCATGTATTTCACGTGCAGGCAATTTACTAGTGACCAGAGATGATAAAAAAACGCCCTGCAGCACAGGGAGACTTTTCCGATAATGCTCACTTAAAGTGAGAACATTTTCCTTATCTGCCACTTCATCGTCCAGCTGACGCTTCACTTTCGTCAAAATATGAATAAATTCATCGGATGAGAACGGTTTCAAAACATATTCATCAATTTGGAGACGAATTGCTTTCTGAGCGTACTCAAATTCATCATATCCAGTAAGGATAATAATTTTGGTCATCGGATAGTTGTCTCTGATCCATTCGGATAGCTGAAGTCCATTCATAAAGGGCATTTGAATATCTGTTACGACGACATCTGGAAGCAGCTTGTCGATCATTTCAACAGCTTCCTTCCCGTTCTCGGCGTTATCAACAACTTCAAAACCATATTGATTCCAGTCGATTTCTTCTAATAGTCCTTCCCTAACGTGCTCTTCGTCCTCTACCAGAATTAATTTATACATAGAATTAGTTCATCCCTCGTACTTCTTTTCCTATTTATGCACGTATTTTATCCCATCATCTCTTAAATGTAAACCATTACAGCCGCCATAATAAAATACCTCACGCCCATTCAACTCGGGGTGAGGTCATGTGAAATTTCATTCAATTACTTCATCGTTTTAATAAATCGATATCTGTTGAATTCGAATCCCACGCGCTCATAAAAAGCATATGCAGGGGAATTCTTCTCCCGGCTGCTTCTGCTGGCTACGAACAGCTCAGAACATCCTCGTTCGGCTGCCCACGCCTCTGCTTGAGCGATAAGACGTTTGCCAATACCCATTCTTCTTTGTGGTTCAAAAATGACAAGCGACGTAATTTGCGCAGTAGAATCTGGCAGGACGCGTGATGTAATATGACGTAAGCTAATCATGCCAACGACTTTACCGTCCAACTCTGCAACGAAAGTACAATACATGGGATCATGTGCGATCAGTTCCATCTGCTCACGCATAACGTTCAGCGTAGTAGGATACTTCAGCTCGCGCATAAGCTGTGTAAGTGACTCCACGTCTTCACTTTGAGACTTACGGACGACCAATACCGGAGCTTCTACACTAATTCCCATCACAGTACCTCACTTGAAGCAGTTCTGCGACTCTATTTGACATTTTCAAATATCCCCCCTGATGAGTATGACAATCTACAACTCTATTTTCGTGTTTTTACACAGCGATTACAATAGCGGGTTACGAGGGAAATATGAAAAATCCGTGACAAATCGTTTAAAGTCACAAATATATTACAAATACCGGAACTTATGCTTACAGAAAACGGAACTGAGCTTCAATCAAGCCGTAATAGATTCCTTGCTTCTGCAATAGCTGCTCATGATTACCTTCTTCTTTAATCTCTCCGTGATCCAGAACAACGATGCGGTTAGCATTACGAATCGTCGACAGACGATGTGCCACGATAAATGATGTTCTCCCCTTAAGCAGCACCTGCAGCGCTTCCTGAATTTTAAGCTCTGTCTCAGTATCAATGCTCGCTGTAGCTTCGTCTAAGATCAATATACGGGGGTCTGCAAGAAGTGCCCGCGCGAATGACAACAACTGACGTTGACCCATAGACAGCGCATTTCCTCGCTCTTCAACTTCCGTATCGTAACCATTAGGAAGATGAATGATAAAATCATGCGCATGAACGGCTTTGGCTACGGCCTCAATCTCTTCATCAGTGGCATCTAGACGACCGAACCGAATATTATCACGAATCGTACCCGAGAAAATAAATGTATCCTGAAGCACAATCCCAATCTGACTGCGAAGGCTCTGTACCGTAACATCACGAATATCGTATCCGTCAATCGTAATTCGCCCGTCCGTTATATCATAAAAACGGCTGAGCAAATTAATGATCGTACTTTTCCCTGAACCCGTATGTCCGACAAGAGCGATCGATTGACCCGCTTCGACTTGCAAGTTTATACCTTTTAAAGCAGGACGATTCTTCTCGTATTCGAACACAACATTTTCAAACTGAATATCACCCTTGATTTGCGGCAACTCGGCAGCTCCCGGTTGATCAACGACCTTCGGCTTCTCATCCATATACTCAAAAATCCGCTCAGAGGAAGCCATCGCAACGAGGAGCTGATTGTACATTTGACCCAGTCTGTTAATGGGGTCCCAGAAATTGCCTACATAGTTTGTAAATGCTACGAGCAAACCGATGGTCACTTCACCTGTCTGAATTAAATAAGCTCCGTACCAGAACAAAATAAATGTTCCAATCCCCCCGGTAACTTCAATCAAAGGACCAAATGTTTGGTTCATAGCGGATGCTTTATCCCAAGATCTCTTGCTCGTCATGTTCATCAAGTCAAAGTATTTCATATTTTCTTGTTCTTGCGTAAACGCTTGTGTAACACGAATCCCTTGAATGGATTCATTCAAATGGGAGTTAATGCGCGAGTTCTTCGCACGTACATCTTGCCAAGCAATCCGGATCGTTCTCCGCAGCTTTGTAGAAATAAAGAACATCACTGGCACAGTCAACATGACCGCAAGACCCAGCTTCCAGTTAATCAACAGTAAGATGATCACAATTCCTATTAACTGAATACAGTCAATAAGCATGTTGACGACACCGTTCGTGAACAAATCTTGCAATGAGTTTACATCATTCGTCACACGAACCAGTACAGAACCTGCAGGTCTTTTATCAAAGAATGAAAAGGACAGCTTCTGAATGTGCTTGAACAAATCTGCACGTAAATCATAGATGACGCGTTGTCCAATAATATTTGTATATTTGATTCGGTACGTACCTGCTGCCCATTGAATGATATAAAGGATCAGGGCGGCCGCTGTGATCATATAGAGCAGTTTCAAGCTAGGTTCTGACAAGGCTGGACTAATCGCTTTATCGATAGCCATACTCGTCAAATACGGAACTGTCAGCTTTGTGATCGTCGCTATTATCATGACACCTAGAACTTTAGGAAGTAGCTGTCTGCTATAAGGCTTCATATAACTAAATAACCGTCTAAATTGCCCCCAGTTAAACTCTTTATCAATGACTTCGTCATCCTGATATACGAATCGATCCTCCGTTTTAATAGAGGACTTATGTTTACTCTTGGGCTCTTTCTCGATTACAACTTCAGTGCTCATGATTACACCTGCCCTCCTGCCTTACCCGAAACACGGGTCAAATGATCCGCATATTGTATACGGTATACATCTTGATAAGGCCCAGGAATATTCGTTAATTGTTCATGAGTTCCCCTTTGCACAATGCGGCCTTCATTTAGAACAAGAATTTCATCCGCATGGCGAAGCGAAGAGATCCGGTGTGCAATAATAAACGTTGTCCGGCCCTGCATTACTTCTTGGAAGCCTGCTTGAATTTCGTGCTCTGTTTCCATATCGACCGCACTTGTAGCATCGTCCAGAATGAGAATTTTCGGATTTTTAAGGAGCGCACGAGCAATAGCGATCCGCTGCTTTTGCCCTCCGGACAATCCCATCCCCCGTTCACCGACTACGGTATCGTAGCCTTCCGGGAGCTCCATAATGAACTCATGTGCTTTGGCTAACTGTGCTGCGCGAATAACATCATCCATGCTTACATCTTTAAGGCCGTATGCAATATTGCCTCGAATGCTGGATGAGAACAGAAATGTCTCTTGGAACACCGCTGATATTTGACTGCGAAGACTTTGCACCTTAATATTTCGAATATCTATACCGTCGATCTTTATCGCCCCTTGATTCACATCATAAGCCCGCATTAACAGTTGGATAATGGTCGATTTCCCTGATCCTGTGCCGCCAAGAATACCAATCACTGTTCCTGGAGGGGCATCCAAATGAATATCAACAACAGCCGGCATTTTATTTCCGTAGGCAAAAGTAACATGATCGAATGTTACATGCCCTTTCACATTTTGCGATTCAAGCAAGACTGCTTCAGGCTCATCATGAACATCAACATGTTGCTGAAGCAGTTCCATGACACGTTCTCCCGAAGCTTTAGACTGCGTATAGTTGTTAATATGGAATCCGATACTCCACATCGGATTAATAATGTACCAGATTAGACTAAAGAAAGCGACAAGTTCTCCAAGAGAAAGCGCTTTCCGAATAACGAGTGTTCCGCCAACGCCTAACAGAATGATGATACAAGCAGATGCGAGCAGTTCCATAAAAGGAAAATACCGAGCCCATAAAGCAGCCGCATTCACTTGGTTCTCCTGATACCTTCCGTTACGAAGAGCGAACTTATCAACTTCAAACGGTTCTCTCGCAAATGATTTTACCGTTCGCACACCTGTAATGTTCTCCTGCACTGCAGTCGTTAAGGAGCTGAGTGCGAGTCTCATCTCTTGGAATGCGGGATGGATTTTAGACTCGAAGCGGAGAGCGACGAAAGTCAGTATGGGAATCGTAATTAATGAAATTAGCGTTAACTGCCAATTGATGGACATCATCATCATGGAGCCAAACAGTACCATAAAGAACAAATTTAATAATTGGGCGAATCCAAATCCTATGAAATTTCGAATCGCTTCCAAATCCCCGGTCAAGCGTGACATTAAATCCCCAGTTTTTGCTGTGTCATAGTAACGGAACGAGAGAAACTGCAATTTTTCATAACATGCATTTCGCAGTCGGTACGCCAAATAGTTCCCGAGCCGTCCGCCGAAAAATCCATGTAAAAACAGAAGCCCTGCTTTCAGAATGACTACGGCAATGAGAGTGAGTGCTAGAACTGGTAGAGTATCAAACTGCTTTGGAACGATGACTTCGTCAATAAGTTTCCGAAGTAAGTTAGGGTATACAAGCCCAAGCGCAGTAGCGGCTGCGAGACAGAGAACGGATAATAACAAGAAGCTCATCTTCTCCTTGTAGTAGCGCTGCAGTTGCCTCAGTACATTCATGTAATTCCTCCTATTCACCGTTTACCCTCAAAATGTGGAACATTTAAGAAGTTTATCACCCTGCATTGACAACAGCAAAGGGGATAATCGACCAGATATCCCCTCATTTTACGATCATTAGGCATTACTCTAAACGAATCGAGTGATTATTTTGAAATATTTAATAATCCTTTATTTTCCTATGATGGATATGAAAACGTTTGTAAATTCCAATTAAGCCGTTATTTCCACTTCCATCTGAGCCAATTCCTCTGAAAGATGAACCCACTCTTCCGTCCGTTCAGACATTTGTAAGGAAGATCGAATCCCTTGAATGCTCTCATTCAATTGTTCTAAGGCTTGATCACCTAGCCTCATGAGACGCTTACGGCTTCCTTCTATATAAAACGTAAGAAGCGGCTGCTTCACATCATGAACCGCTCGTTCGACCGCTTCATTCAGAGGACCTTCCAACGCTTCGCGCAGTCGTTTTTTTCCATCGCCTTCAAAGAAGGCTTTCGCATTTTTAAACAGAGGCCACAATGTCTTGAAATCAACAGGACTCGGCAAATGAACCTCGTTAAGCTCTGGAGTAGTCCAATCATAGGATTCTGGTTGCGATACCATGAGGCTCTCTGACAATTCAGCGATTTTATCAGCACATTCGGTAAAGCATTCGCTGAGCTTGCGATCGGTCGATCGCTCCATACGGAGAGTTGTTGCAAGCAGTTCCTGTCTAAGTTCAATTGACAGCTTCCGTATCAATTCCCGTCCGCTGGCGATAAATATTTTTTTCAGATCACCGGCATCTTCCCTTAAGATAGAAGGATGGAACGAATCCTGCACTAAATCTCCCATTTGAAAACGAAGCCGCTGCCGAACATGGAATAACAACTCACTCAGCTCGCGATCGATTGTCCGGCTCAGATCCGTATTTTTTAGCTGAGCAATAAGCTCGGCTGCCTTCAATTCATCACTTTGGAGCTTCTGAAGCTGAGCCTCCTTCTCCAATTGACCTTGCTGCGCAGTTCTTATCCACTCGTCAACTCTGTGACGGGCGAGCAGAACATCCTTGGCTGCGGCAGATGCCGCAAGACCCGCTAAATCTTCTTCTGCAAAGGAAGCGAATCGCTCTTCAAATGTATATAGTCCCGATTCTTTCAGTTTGTCCTCGTCATTAGCCAGCTTCGCATCCAGAGCCCCAATACTCGAAAGCGGGAAAATTTGCGGTGAATGAATACCTGAAAGGGCCAAATTAGTACGAACATGCTCGGTCACATCGGCAAGCTCTTCCTTTGACGAAGCAAGGTCCGCTGCATTTACAATGAAAAACATTTTATCGAGCGCAAAGCTGCCCTTCACTCTGCCGAGCTGCATTAAGAAGCTCCGATCGGCTTGAGAGAACGCATGGTTGTAATAGGTAACGAATACGATTGCATCTGCATTTTTCATATAACTAAACGTAACACCCGTATGTCTCGCATGGATGGAGTCTGCTCCCGGCGTATCGACGAGCACAATACCCTGCTCCGTTAGATCACAGCTGTAATACAGATCAATTTGCTTCACAAAACACGATTTATTCTCTTCGGCTACAAATGAACGGTAAGCTTGTATATCGACGACGAAACTTTCTCCAAGCAAGCTCTCGGCTTGCTCCCATCCATCAGCAGCTGCTTTTAGAAAGCTGTAATGCGCTCTGCCAGCAGGATGGATCTTCTCTGGACGCAATTCTTTTACGCTTTGCAGCCAGCTGCCCTCTTTAAAATCACCTAACTCCAATATGGAAAAGGAATAAGCAATGTCTTCAAAAAGAGCTTCCCGGCTCTTCATCTTCACGGATGCACTTCCATGAGCGTACTCGCCTTCTGGCGCCATAATTCGGTTGATCGCCGCCGTTGTCGGATGCGGCGATACGGGTAGCACATTCGCGCCAAGCAGCGCATTGGCGAACGAGGACTTCCCGGCGCTGAACGCTCCGAACAGCGCCACCGTGAACCGGCCGCCCGCCAGCTCGGCGGCCCGGCTGCGCAGCCCCCTCACCACCGCGGTCATCGCGGGGTAAGGGGCGAGCAGCCCAGCAGCACGTTCAAGCCGCGCTGCTGCGACGTAGAGCCGCTGCCGCCGCCCGGAGGCGGCCAGCGGCGAAAGCGCCGTGCGCTGCCGGCTTGCCGCGGCCGGCGCAGGCGCAGGAGCCGCCGCTTCGCTGGCCACAGGCTGCGGCGGCGGCTCTTCGTCGCTCACCTGCGGCAGGATGCCGGGGGTGAGCGTTGGCCGCGCAGTCAGCCCAGCCTGCAGGCTGGCTGCGCGCTCTGCCGCCTCCCGCTTGAGCGCAGCGTAGCGGGTGGCGGCGGTTTGCTGCGCGTGCAGCGAAGCCTGCTGCGCAGCAAGGTGTTGCCGCGCGGCGGTCACGCGCGGCGCGAACGCAGCCAGCAGCCCGTCCGCGAGCGCGAGGGCTGCACGGCGGTAGCGCGCCATGATAGCGGCGCGCAGCTCAGCAGTGTAATTGAGCGTATATGTATTCGAAATAACCGCATTCGGATTCACGAGTGAGGTGATAAGCTCTATATCCATTACAGGCAGTTCTTCATCGAGACGGTTCTCATCTTCATCTCCCCAAATTTCTAATTCCTTTCCCCATTTCACGAGCAAATTACGAACATGGATGTCCATTTGTGCATTGACTTGTTCCTTCAGCTTCTGCTCGAATAGATTCAGTCTCCGCCTTTTCTCCTCTTCTGTTTTTGACCCAGCAAATAAGAAGCCTACTTTAAAATTCGCTTGTGCGCTCTCTAAATATTGATGTGCTGCGTCACGCAGCTCTGCAGGCATAATGTGCGCATTCTCCAGCAATCGATCTAAACTGCTTTGAAAACGCTGACGCTCTGTCTCTATTAGACGATCCAGCCTTTCAAATTCCTGCTGAATAGAATCTAACTGTTGCTTTAGTCTCACAGCCCCTTCCTCACCGCCCATTTGCTCAAGAAGGCGCTCTAGTTCATCTTGCAGATTCTCTTCATACTGTTTGAGATGCTCTTGCACCGTGTAATAAGCTGAACAGTAGAGACTATGATTCACGAGCTCTGTACGCTTTGCAAGAAGTCCAGCAATCAACTTCTTCATTTTGTACCATTCATTAAAGGCATGTTCAGGCTGCTTAACGGAAACATAAATGATCCCTGCGGGCCTTACTTGCCATGCCTCGAACGACCGCTCTACTTCTTCCTTATAGAGTGCAAAAGAAAGCTCCTGCTCCCGATGCTTATCTATTTGATTCACAATCATATAGATTGGCTTGCCCCACTCGGACAATTGTTTAGCAAAAGCCAAATTCGTTTCCGACTGCACATGATTATAATCCATGACATAGAACACAGCATCTGCTAAATGAAGCGCTGAATTCGTCGCCATTCCATGAGCAGCATCCGTAGAATCAACGCCGGGCGTATCAAGAAGAACACCGTTACCTCCTAGAAACGGCAGCTCATCCCATACTTCTATGTATGTATAGTTATTACCGTTACGGCAATATTGCTCCAGCTCATCAAGCGAAACTTCGATTCTATGAGTATGAGAGCTGCTTGAACCATCTTCATTTTTGATCGCAGCCGTTATCATTGCCCGCGGACTCCCGTTACGAATGGCAACGACATTCGCACTCGTCGGAACTGGACTTGATGGAAGCACCTTTTTAACGCATAACTGATTAATTAAACTCGATTTACCTGCCGAAAAATGACCGCAAAACGCAATCGTCAGCTCACCCGATAGCTGTTTATGAAGTAAATCTCTCATTTTCTCAGCTGAAGAAAGATCACCAAAATGAATAAATTGTTGCTCTAATCTGTGTAATATCGTATCTATGGACGTACTCGCATTTGTTGTAACCGTTTGCACATTCATGCCCTCCATCCGCTGCATTCCTTATCTGTTCTATGAAATAGTTATATTTTAGCATTGAAAACCGATAAAGGAAATGGTTCTGAATGCAAAAAGAAACCGAAGCTTTGCTTCGGTCCCTCTTCCACTTCCATCTTTATTTATGATTCGTTCTAATTTATTCCGCTTTCGGAATAATAATTTCGAATACTTTGCCATGCTGCAAAATCGTAATGCCGCGATTTTTCTCTTTCATGACAACGACTTCTGGCTTCTGTGTCATTCTCTCTAAATAATGTTCTGGAACTTCTCCGGAATGACTAAATGTAACGCCGTCCATTTCATGCTCTTCATTCTCAGGAAAATCACTTACGATTACTTTTTCAAATACATCAGAAAACTGTTCAAAATTGTCGGTGTAAACGGAAATACATTTCATTACTTTCAACCTCATCTTCTAGATAGTCTTTTTCTTCTGAACTTGTTCCTTATCTTTCCTGTTCAGGGGCGATTTCATACGTTTTTTCCCTTCCCTGCATATGTCTAGGAGCGGACATTCTGGGCATTGTGGATTTTGAGCTTTGCAATGATATCGTCCAAAAAAAATGAGGCGGTGATGCGTGATTGTCCACTCATCTCGCGGAACTCGCTTCATCAGTTTCTTTTCCACTTCCAAGACAGTATCGTTCCAATTTGCAAGCCCAAGTCGTTTGGCGACCCGTTCAACATGCGTATCGACGGCTATAGCTGGTACATCAAAAGCATTAGACACAACTACATTTGCCGTCTTGCGACCGACTCCTGGAAGCTGAACTAACAATTCATGCTCTCTAGGCACTTCTCCGCCGTACTTGTCAATTAGAATCCGGCACAGGCTTTGAATGTGCTTTGCTTTATTTCGGTACAGCCCAATGCGCCGAATATCTTGCTCCAATTCCTCAAGCGGTACCGCTATGTAATCGTGCGGCGTCTTGTACTTTTTAAACAAATCAGCCGTTACTTTGTTGACCGTTTCATCTGTACACTGCGCAGACAAGAGGACGGCAATTGTCAGCTCAAACGCATTCGTATGATTCAATTCGCAGCGCGCATCTGGAAACATTGCACCGATCGTATCCAAAATATAACGGACCGTCTTAGCATTCATGGCAGGCACCCCCCACAACAAAACTTACAGTTCTTATTATAAAGGAAGATTCGTCCGACATAAAAAACCGTCCTGATACGGATCAGTCCGATCAGGACGGTTAATCTCGAAAGAAAGGAACTATTGTTTTTCAATCTCAACAATAACGTCATTGTTGAAATACAAAACAATTTTATCATTATCTCGCAAAGTTTGCACGGTTAAGTTCGTGTCACCTTGGTGAACAAATACGTCAGAAGCCGTTTTGAATCGATAATTGTTATCCATCGTCGAGTCACGCTTCACGTAAATTTCCCCTGAAGCAGTATCATATTTCCAAAATAATTTGGAAGACGAAGTCAACACTTTGAAAATAGGCTTGCCATCGACATCTTTGCGAGCTTCAACTCGGTCTCCTACGGTAAGAGCCGTTACACTCGAGCTTGTTATTCCGCTCCTGTCTACTTTAACGCCGCCGGTTACGCTAAACGATTCTACTTTTCCATTGCCGCTTTGAACGGTAACGGTCTGACCGGAGCTATCGATATTCGTAACTTTGCCGACCGTAATTTTCACAACTTGTACTGAAACCGGTAACGTACCGTTAAGAATAACGTTTATCGTTTGACCCGGACGAAGATCCGGAGCTTTGATCAACTGGCCTGTTTCTGAAGTAATAATAGGCTGATCGATATAGAACTCGCTAGTAACTCCGTTTGCCTTCACACGAACACGGTAGTTATTGTCTACAGACACGACTTCAAACTGAGCTACGGATTGTACAGTCAATTTGCTTACAGCCGTTTGAGTCGAATTCAGCAGTGCAACCACTTTAGTACCTGCACTTAAGTCTGACAATACAGCATTTGTTTTCCCGAACCATTCCACCATTGGAGTAGATGATCCATATGAAAGGTTCAATGACTTACCATCTGCTTGTAAAATCGTTATCGTGCGATCTGACGTATTCGCTGATACAAATGTACCTTCGTATTTGTATACGATTTGTAGAGATAGGGCACGAGTATCAATATAGCTAATATTGATTTTACGCCCCTCAGTTAACTGCGGTTCAATACCTGCTAATGTCGGTTGTTTTGAATCGTAGTCAAGCTTTGTTTTCGCATCAAGCGTAAACACATGAGGTGTTTTTTTACTATCCAAAACGGTAAGTACTTTCGTCTTAGGATTATAGGAATCAATAATTGCTTCGTTCATTACCTTCATTTGACGGTTCAGCACTTCAATGCGTGTAACCTCATTTTGAGCGTTTAAAGTCAACTCGACTTGATCGCCGTTATCTGAATCCGCAATTAAATCATCTAACGTAGGATTAGCAACGCCGTTAATGACAACTTGAACATCTTTAGCAAGCAGTTTCACATCGAGCCCATCATCTTTTTTGTACGTAATGGTCGTCTGGTTAGGACCAATATCAAACAGTGAACCGCGCACCGTATATTCTGTTCCTTTTGTGACTTCAATCGATTGAATCACGCTGTCAACAACTGCATATTTGACGGTCGATCCGATCTTCAGTTCATCCAAGTTTAATAGTTCATTTTGATATCGAATTATAGAAAGATCATTCAATTTATACTGTTCAGTTGCTCCTGATGCATCATTCAACGTAACTGTTTTGTTGGTAAGATCTACAGATTGAATGGTTCCTGTACTTGTCTTATTAATAGATCCTGATTTAACGCGTACAATAATCGGCTTCTTCTCTGCAGAGAATGTTTCACGCTGCACTTCAACTTCGCTGTCTGGAGCAATATTGTCAGCTTTTATCGCAATTCCATTTTGATCTAGGAATACTGTGCCGGAATCAAATGTGAATGAAGCAGGGTTGTCATCTACGAATAACCAAAGCTTATTGCCTGCAGCAACTCGAATGAACGAACCTTCGACGCTTTCCAACTGAGGAGTCGCATCCGTCGTCTCTACATAAGCTGCAGCGCCAGCGCTATCAATGACCGATACTTTAGTATACAGTTTCAGGTCGCTGAACTGCACTTTATTGTCAGAAGTACTTGTGTAATATACTGTATTGTTGCCGAGCGTGAAGATGCGAGATTTGCCATTCACATACAGCGTGATGCTCTGATTTGTCAGGCCCGTAACGACACCCTCATATTCGTTGCTGTAGCCTGGATTTACATAGGCTTGTCCACGACTGAAGAAGGTCGCGAGCTGAGCTCTTGTTACAGAACCTAATGGATCAAATCGGTTGCCTTCAATCCCTTTTGTTAGATTCAAATTAAGAGCAACATTTATGTATCCTCTTGCCGAAGCAGAAATTTGACTGTTATCGACGAATGAAGTTGCCGTATTTTTAGCCTCTTCAGCCTCCGCCTTTTTACCTAATGCTCTTACGATAATTTTCGTAATCCATTCACGAGAAGCCTTTTGCTCTCCCCACGACTTACCGGATTTCTCAGCATTAACTGCGGCTTCCTCTTCATCTTTATTCAGCAAATTTTGCTGGAAAGCAAGTGCAATATACGGTTTGTAGTAATCTCCGGCTGTAATATGGTCAGGCAAAACAACATTCGTACCGCTCGTTAATGAGCCTTCTAAGTTCATAAACCGAATAGCCATCGTGATCGCTTCTTGCTGAGTCACGTTGTCATTAGGACGAAATTGTCCATTGTTTCCTTTTACGATCCCTTGTGCAGCCAGTTTGTAAATATGTTTCTCAGCCCAGAAGCCGCTCTTCACGTCGCTGAATAAAGAAACGGATGGTGCGGTTTGACTCGTTTGTATAGCGCCTGCTGTATCAGCGAAGACTGCAGCACCACCGCTAAAGCTCATGGCCGCAGCGAGCATGGCGGACAACATTTTTTTTGAATGATTGAATTTTCGATTATTAGAAACCATCTCTTCACCTCTTATGTAAAATGAAATCCTGTTACCATGTTCGGGCACATGCCATGAGCTTTCCCTTATTGTGATGAATCGCGCTTCATCGGATGGTCTAAGTCTACATGGCCCATTAATGAGTCTACTTGTTTGCCATCGACAAGAATATCGATCGTTTTTACTTCTTCAAACTGAAACAGCGTTTTCTTGAGCGAATCTAATGCAAATTGCTCCTCTTCCGAACCCAGTCTTGCTGCATCAGGAAGCGTGAGATCTATAGTCAAATCACCGTTATGAATCTTTACACTTTTGAAAATCACTTTTGGCCAAAGCGGAAACAGCTTAGGATCGTCACTCGTTTGAAGCGCTTTTAATGCGGCCTCATATTTCTGAATATCGCTCTCAAACGAAATTTCCTTCTGTGCTTCGACAAGTTTAGTAGCTTGGTCATCATTGTAATAAACTTTAATGATTGCCTTTTGCGTTTTATTAGCATTATCTTTAACCGTATTATTCACTTCAGTCTTTTGACTTTCTGTGTTACTTCCAGCTCCATTCGATAAAGCTGCCCTTGACTGGCCTTGTACAGTATCGCTCTTTGAACCAGAATTACTTGGCGCAGCTGTCGGTTTTTGTCCGCAGCCTGCAGCGGTAACGAGAAGAATTGCTAACAGACCAGTTACCCATATTTTTTTATTCATACTGCCGCCTCCTTTGAAGGACACACCCCTATTTAACTCCAAGATATTCCTTGATACCGGCTACAATGCCGCCTGCAACGTTATTTCGGAAGCTGTCAGTGAACATTTTGGCTTCATCACCCGCATTGCTTATGTACCCAGCTTCCAGCAAGACGGCCGGCATTGTCGTTTCACGAATAACGTGGAAATTGCCATATGCGACGCCGCGATCTTTAAGTCCTGATGATGATACTAGATACTTATGCATCACTTTCGCGAGCGGAATGCTCTCAGAACGTTGATAATAGGTTTCTACACCAGATGCAGTAGGAGATGTACTGCTGTTCGCATGGATTGAAATGAAGATATCTGCTTTTAGATCCTCTGCAATTTTAACTCGCTCGCTTAATTCCAAGAATGTATCATCCGATCGAGTCAAGACGACAGAAATATTTGGATCATTTTTCAGCAGATTTTGTACTTTCAAAGCAAGTGCCAGGTTTTGCACTTTCTCCTGCATATTATTAATACCAATCGCGCCCGGATCTTTAGCTCCGTGCCCTGCATCGATGACGACAATTTTTTTGCCGTTGTGATTATCAGGTGCTGGATTAGCGGCCTCTCCATTTAAATCTACTACGATCAGAGAGGAATTTCCATCCCCGCCCGTGACTGTGTAATTGGATGGGCTGTTTAAATCAATAACAAACCGAATCGTTGGAGGGTTGTCCGAAAACTTCGCATAGCGAACTTTCGAAACTTGCGGATATCCCGTTACCGCTAATTCTCCAGAAAAAGTCTCGCTTACCGATTGATTCGCCAAGAAAGTGTCCGAGTATTTAGAACCAGGCAGATCAACGACGATCCGATCCGGTCCAGACATCTTGAATACATTAGGCTTCACGCTGCCGCTGACAGCGATCATCAACTGGTTATCTTCAAAGCTTACACCGTTAACAAGTGCTAAATTATCATTTGGAACTGTCGAACCCACATCAGAACCTGCACCCGTATTTCCGCCAGTTGGTGGGACTGCTACTTTAGGGCTTGTCAAATACACCGTTTTGGTGTTATTATCCCATCCTACAATGAGTCCCATCTGTTCGCTGACGAATCTGAGCGGTATAATGACCGTACCTGTTCCGCGAATGATTGGAGAAGCATTTAAACGAACGGAAGTTCCGTTCACGGTCGCCGTCTGTTGACCAACAACTAACTTAATTTCCTTTGAAGCATCTTTTATGGTTACCGTGCGCGTCTTTTGATCCCATAAGACGTTAAAACCCAGCTGCTCCACGACGACACGAATTGGAATCATTACATTGCCATTCACATTTTCAACTTCAACACCTTGCGGGAGGGTCAGAGTTTGTCCATCCAGTACTATGGATGTTTTCACCTGCGCCGCACTCCCCGCGTTTGGGAACGCCATCATGAAGACAACCAAAAACATTAAAATTCCAAATTTCTTCATCATTCACCCCTACCATTCTTAAATTTGCCGCATTTTGGCGTTAATAGATTCTGGCATTCAACATCGTTCGCCAGTCGATATAATAAACGCCATCAACTATGAAAAGTTGCGCATTTATTCCATAATAACAAAAAAAACTTCTATCTCCTAGATAAGGAAATAGAAGTTTTATATTTTTTATCAAAAAATGTTGATAGATTATAAGTTTTGTCGCACTAAGCGAACAGTTTAGCTGCGTTTCGTTCTTCGAATGAAGCAATTTTGTCTTCGTGTTGCAGCGTAAGACCGATGTCATCTAAACCAAGAAGCAAAAATTGACGACGGTGCTCATCCAAATCAAAAGTATAGTGAAGTCCATAGTTATCGGAAATCGTTTTGTTTTCCAAATCAACGTTTAATTGATACCCGTCATGTGCTGCAGTACGCTTAAACAATTCCTCTACTTGTTCTTCCGATAATTTGATCGGTAAAATGCCGTTTTTGAAGCAGTTGTTATAGAAAATATCGGCGTAAGAAGGTGCAATAACGACTTGAAATCCGTAATCTAGAATCGCCCAAGGAGCGTGTTCACGGGAAGATCCGCAGCCGAAATTGGCACGTGAAATTAGGATGGAGGCCCCTTCGTACCGCGGTTTATTCATTTCAAACTGTGGATTTACGTTGCCTTGCTGATCAAAACGCCACTCATAAAACAGAAATTGTCCGAATCCAGTTCTTTCAATGCGTTTTAAAAATTGTTTAGGAATAATGGCATCCGTATCGACGTTCACTCGGTCTACAGGAGCTACAATACCTGTCAATTGTTTAAATGGTTGCATACTCAGTTCCCCTCTCTGCCCGTTTATTAGCTAACAACTTCCGCTTTAAAATTCCAATCACGCACATCGACAAAACGGCCTTTTATTGCCGCTGCTGCAGCCATAGCCGGTGATACAAGATGGGTACGTCCACCCCGGCCTTGGCGACCTTCAAAGTTCCGGTTAGACGTAGATGCGCAGCGCTGACCTGGCTCAAGGACGTCAGGGTTCATGGCGAGACACATGCTGCAGCCTGCATCGCGCCATTCAAAGCCCGCTTCTTTAAAAATTTGATCAAGACCTTCCTTCTCAGCTTGCAGTTTAACACGTCCTGATCCTGGGACGACAATGGCTGTCACTTTATCAGACACTTTGTATCCCTTCGCAACTTCTGCAGCAGCACGTAAGTCTTCAATCCGTCCATTCGTACAAGAACCGATAAACACATAATCGATTTCAATTTCGGTCATCGGTGTTCCTGGTGTAAGCCCCATATATTCAAGCGCTTTTTCCGCTGCTTTACGTTCATTATCGGTAGTGAAATCAGCAGGATTAGGTACAGTTCCATTAATATCCGTACCCATCCCTGGACTTGTACCCCAAGTGACTTGAGGAATGAGTGATTCTACATCGAATTCGACGACGCGATCATACACAGCACCTTCATCTGTGGCAAGCTTCTTCCATGCTTCAACAGCTTCGTTAAACGCATCTCCTTGAGGAACATACTCGCGGCCTTTCAAATATTCGAAAGTCGTTTCATCTGGTGCGATCAGTCCAGCTCTAGCGCCTGCTTCAATCGACATATTGCAGACAGTCATTCGCTCTTCCATCGTCAAATCACGAATCGCTTGACCTGTATATTCAATAACATATCCTGTTGCAAAATCTGTGCCGTACTTGGCAATGAGTCCAAGAATCATATCTTTTGCCGTTACGCCTGGTTTCCGTTTCCCAACAAAACGAACTTCGAGCGTCTTCGCTTTCGCTTGTTGTAAACATTGGGTTGCAAGTACATGTTCAACTTCACTAGTGCCAATACCGAAAGCAAGGGCGCCAAACGCACCGTGAGTCGACGTATGGCTGTCACCGCATACAATGGTTTTACCTGGATGTGTCAACCCAACCTCAGGGCCCATAACGTGAACGACCCCTTGGTCGACTGAATTGAGATCGAATAATTTGACACCGAAATCTTCACAGTTTTTAGCAAGTGTGTCGATTTGTTGTTTAGAAATGGGGTCTTGAATATTGTAGCGATCTTTAGTTGGAACGTTGTGGTCCATTGTTGCAAAAGTTAGCTCGGGTCTGCGCACCTTACGACCGCTAAGGCGAAGGCCTTCAAAAGCCTGCGGTGAAGTTACTTCATGGACCAAATGCAAATCGATATAAATGATGCTGGGCTTACCTTCTTCTTGATGAATTACATGATTTTCCCAAATTTTTTCATACATCGTCTTTTTACTCATCATATCACCCCACACGAAGTTTCGAACGTATTTCGAAGGCCGAGTCTCAGGCGCTCCGTTTGTTGAAATCAATATATCATTTCTTTATTCATTGTTCCAAGATATAATAACTATAGAAGTAATAGGAATAACTTATAAGTGGACAATAGGGTGATCATATGGAATTAAGACAATTGCTGTACACGCTGCAAATTGCTGAGGAACGGAATTTCTCGCGCGCAGCGGAGAAGCTGCATATCGCTCAGCCCTCGCTCAGCCAGCAATTATCTAAGCTGGAGAAGGAGCTTGGAGTGATGCTGTTTCAAAGGAACACAAGCACGGTTGAATTAACGCATGCTGGAGTCAGCTTTATAGAGCATGCACAGAAAATTATGGACGCAGTAGAACAATTAAAGCAAGAGATGGCTGACATTTCTCAACTTCATAAGGGACGGGTTATTATCGGCAGTATGCCAATAACAGGGTCACATTTGCTGCCTCATGTCCTTCCTGCATTTCGTGAAAGTTATCCAGGGATCGAAATAACGCTGCTAGAAGACACTTCGATGAACTTGGAGAAGCTGACAGCAAACGGTCAAACTGATTTGAGCCTGCTTTCTTTGCCGCTAGCTGAGCCTTCACTTACTTATGAACCGATTGGTATAGAGCGAATTGATTTGGCTGTTCCGCCAAACCATCCGCTTGCAAAACGTGCGGCAAATTGGCCATCGATGCGAGTATCGATTGAAGAGCTAAAAGATGAATCCTTTGTGGTCCTTAAGAAAGGTCAAGGTTTTCGAACGATTACAGTCGATTTGTGCCGTCAGGCAGGCTTTGAGCCGAATGTCGTCTTTGAGAGCAACAACATTGAAACGGTCCAATCTCTGGTTGCTACAGGAATGGGAATTACGTTTGTCCCTCAATTTATCGCGCGGGCCCGCAGAAGTGAATTTATTCCTGTCTATTTGCCGCTAGCTGAACCTGTACCAAACCGGACTCTCGTCATCGCTTATCGCAAAGGAAGATATTTATCCAAAGCTGCGGAGGCATTCATTGAGACGTTCAAGAAGACGCTCGAAAAACTGTAACAAACGATAACTAATTTTACATGTTTTCGATCTGATCTAATATAGTTCATATATGAACTGTTCATTTATGAACTATATTAGAAAGGACGGATGTAAAATGGATTACAATGACGAACGAACAAAAAAAGCAGCAGAGATTTTCCAATCATTCTGGGCCATTAATAAAATTACATCAAAATTGACACAGCAAAATGCTGAAAGTCTAGGATTAACCTTGCAACAATTAGCGGTACTGAATACGTTGTTCTCATTCCCCGGCCTGACATTGAAGCAATTAACCGAAAGACTTATGTCTCCAAAGAGTACCGTTAGTGTAAGCGTAGATGGACTTGTTAATCTAAGGTTGGTTGAACGGAACATTTCCGAAGCGGATCGCAGAGAAATTAAGTTGAATCTGACAAATGAGGGGAAAGAACTTTCCAAGAAATCAAGTGAAAATGCCCCTTCTTACAAAGCCATGATTTTTGCACTGGATAAAATGTCTAAAGAAGATATTCAATCTCTACTAAGAATTCATAAAGAGCTGTCCCAACATTTAGAGCATTTTCACGAATAATTCTCTTTAGATAATTTCTATAATCTGATGACCAGCAGTATGTGCCAAGTTTTATTTCGTACATTTGATCACCGATTTTAATGACAGCCTTGGGCGGCTGGTTTCCTGAAAGCCCTCTTTCTCATACCTCCTTTCTTATTATTACAGACGGTTAAAGAAATATAGGTGTTGCTCTTCCAGTAAGCATATAGTCGCCTTGTTTCTGAAGCCAAATGTAAAAAAAAGAAGCAGCTTTCTCATGCTGCTTCTTTGAGCTGAATTTAAAAATTTACACCTCAGACAAACTTTCGGCCTCAGGCTGATGAACTGCCTTCATAATTTCTAGTTTGACGTAACGATGTGTCTCTCGTTCCACTACTTTAAACGTCAAGTCTTCAAATTGCCAAGTTTCACCTTCAGCCAAATCGCTGTTTTGCCCATACAGCCAGCCGCCGATAGTATCCAGTTCTTCGGTGTCCAGATTTGTGTTCAGCAAATCGTTAATTCGAGTTATGTATATTTTGCCTTCAACAATATAATGATGATCAGTAATTTGTATAATTTCCGCTTCTTCCTCAGCGTCAAATTCATCACGAATCTCGCCAACGATTTGTTCCAAAATATCTTCTATCGTAATTAACCCAGACGTACCTCCGAATTCGTCCACCAGAATAGCTATGTGGGTACGTTCCTGCTGCATTTTTTTGAGCAATGTATTAACGGGTGTTGCTTCAGAAACGGTCATTACCGGTTGAATTAATGCAGATACATCTAAATTTGGATTATTTTCATACTCTAGAAAGAACTGCTTCGTGTTAATAACACCGACGATATTATCTTTATCCTGATGAACGACTGGGAACCTGGTATATTGCTCTTCTTTAATAATTTTTAAGTTTTCTTCACGTGTCTTATCCGTATATAAACATACCATGTCCGTCCGCGGAACCATAATTTCCTTAGCAAGCATCTCATCAAATTGAAAAATTCGGTTCACGTAACTGTATTCGCTTTGATTAATTTTACCGCTCTCAAAGCTCTCATTAATAATAATTTGCAGTTCTTCTTCGGAATGGGCTTCTTCATGCTCATTCGCAGGCTGTAAACCGAATAGACGAATGAGCCAATTCGCAGAACCGTTTAAAAGCCATATAAATGGATACATTATTTTATTAAAGAAAATAATAGGTTTGGCAGTTAACAGGGCAACAGCTTCTGCCTTTTGTATCGCAACCGATTTAGGAGCTAATTCTCCGACAACTACGTGCAGAAACGTAATCACAAAAAATGCGATGAATACCGACAAAGCACCGTTTAACGAATCTGGTATTTGCAGTTGATTAAATAATGGATGGAGAATGCTTTCGATCGTCGGTTCCCCTAGCCATCCTAGTCCTAAAGCGGTAATTGTAATTCCCAGCTGGCAGGCAGACAAGTACCCGTCCAAATTGCTTACGATTCGCTTTACTGCAAGCGCATTTCTGCGCCCCTCAACAATCAATTGATCTACTCTGCTCGTTCGAAGCTTAACAATCGCAAACTCTACCACTACGAAAAAAGCAGTCAATGCAATGAGTAAAGCTATCAAAAACAAATTTAAAACGTACCTATCACTTTCCATTTCCCACATCTTCTCCTCTAAAATAAATTCAAATAAATTCATTTATAATAATTATAATATTTTCCATTCTGTAATTCAAAAGAATGATTTATCACTTAAAAATACAGTTCAGGTCTGCGGTCTTCAAATATAGGGATACGGCTTCTCACTTCGCTAACTGTCTCCACGTTAATTCCCCCTGTAATAATTTGCTCTTCTTCCCCGCCTTCTGCAATAATTTCACCCCAGGGATCAATAATTAACGAGTGGCCGAAAAATGTTGTATCACCGCTCGTACCTACCCGGTTGCAAGCAACGACATACATTTGATTTTCAATCGCCCGCGCGGTCAATAGTGTTCTCCAGTGATGAAGGCGCGGATAAGGCCATTCTGCAGGAACGAATAATACTTTTGCCCCTTTAAGCGCAAGCGTTCTAGTCAGTTCAGGAAATCTGATGTCATAACAGATCGAAGCACCTGAGGACGTATTTTCGAGCTCGAATGTCACCGGCTTCTCCCCTGCTGATAAATACTTCTCTTCATCCATGAGGCGGAACAAATGAATTTTAGAATATTCAGCGACGATTTCCCCTTGTCGGTTAAACGCGTACATTACATTGTAAATGTCTTGCCCTCTTTTTTCGGCAATCGATCCACCGATAATGTTCACACTATGCTCTCTTGCAAACTCGCTTAACCACGCTTTTGTATCCGCTCCGTCAATATCGGCAATCGTATGAATGCTGTCCAGCGCGTAACCTGTATTCCACATTTCAGGGAGCATGATGACATCTGGTTTCTCGCTACTATATACCGCTTGTTCGCATAATTTCCGTAAATGCTGCTTATTTATCTCCGGCTCACCAATAGCTATGTCGCTTTGCAGGAGTGCGATATGTATTCTGTTAGTTCTATTATTTTGAGTCATGGATCTCCCCCACCTCTATTTCCTCATCATTTGTTTAACATCATACGTGCGCAGTGACAGAAAATCAATAACAAGCAAGTGTGTATTAAGACTAAAATGGTTAGGTCTATGGGAAAGGTAAAGTAAAGACAACCCATTCGACTTACGAAAAGGAGATACCTATTCATGTTATATTCCGCAAATTATGAGCACCGAAATAAAGTACTTCAAAAGATACTTATCCCCCTCTGCTTCTTCATTTGTGCTGCGGTTATTTCCCTGCACCTGCCTGCAAGTACAGCCTTGGCCTCCAGCGTTAAGGTGAATCCTGAACAACAACATCCAGCTCCAACTACGCCGGGACAAGTTCAAGTATATGATATTACCCAGCAAAAGTTAGTTCTGCGAGTGCCCAATAGTGTACCTATTCAACAGCAGGCGGCTGCTTGGCTGAAGTCGATCCAAGGAGTCGCTCCGCAGATCAATATTCCAAAATGCGGAAGTCTCATTCGAGTGCCGCTTGCACAGCCGTATCAAATCAGTCTCACAGCTCTCCATTTTACGATTCAAGATGTTTTTCTTATTTATTGTCCTCGTGAGAAACCGCTTCTGCTCGTTTTCTCGCCAGAGCATAAACCTTATTTATTTACGTTTAGTGCACCGGTAAAACCGTTCTTAGAAATGCTGCATCAATAAAAATCCCTCTATACAGGTAGGTTCAATCGTGATAGATTAAAGATTAATTCTTTAACCACACGAACCGGAGTGATATATTGTGCAGTTCAATAATCAAAGATCAATAACGATAGAACCAGCTGACATCATGAAAGGACTGCCGACACAATTTTTTGCGACCCTAGTTCAAAACGTAAACCGTGAAATAGCGGCCGGTCATGATGTCATTAATTTAGGACAGGGGAATCCAGACAACCCTACTCCTGTACATATTGTAAAGTCAATGCAGGAAGCAGCAGCAAATCCGCAGTATCACAAATATTCACCTTTTACAGGGTATACTTTTCTGAAAGAGGCGATTGCCAAGCGTTATTTCGAAGATTACGGCGTCAAGCTAAATCCTGAGAAGGAAGTAGCCATTTTGTTCGGGGGCAAAACAGGTCTTGTTCAAATCAGCCAAATTTTGCTTAATCCAGGCGATCTCTGTCTTGTTCCAGATCCCGGTTATCCAGACTATTGGTCAGGTGTAGCACTTGCCGGTGCGAACATGTCATTTATGCCGCTTCTTAAAGACAATGACTTCTTGCCCGATTACAATGAAATATCAGAGGCTGATCGCAAAAAGGCCAAACTGATGTTTTTAAATTATCCGAACAATCCTACATCCGGGGTTGCTCCGCTGTCGTTCTATGAAGATACCATTAAATTTGCAGCAGAGAACGATATTGTCGTTGCAAGTGATTTTGCCTATGGTGCGATTGGCTTTGACGGTCAGAAACCGGTCAGCTTCCTTCAAGCAGAAGGTGCCAAGGAAGTTGGCGTAGAATTTTACACGCTATCCAAAACGTACAACATGGCTGGTTGGCGCGTTGCTTTTGCACTTGGAAATGAGAAAATCATTTCGCTTATTAATCTGATGCAGGACCATATCTATGTCAGTCTGTTCGGCGGTATTCAGGCGGCAGCAGCAACTGCGCTCACTTCGTCTCAAGACTGTGTTACCGAGCTCGTTCATCGTTACGAATCAAGACGCGATGCGTTATTTGATGCGCTCCATGAAATTGGATGGGAGGCTCAGAAGCCTAAAGGCTCCTTCTTCTCATGGCTTCCAGTGCCAAAAGGATATACGTCAGTATCTTTCTCTGATCTGCTACTTAAGGAAGCCAAAGTAGCTGTTGCAGCTGGTGTTGGCTTTGGTACACACGGCGAAGGATACGTTCGTGTCGGATTGTTAAGTGACGAGGATCGCTTAAGAGAAGCTGTAGGGCGAATTGGGAAGCTGAACCTTTTTTAATAAAGCATGCAAATTAAGCCTTTCTCCCTTGCTTTACAAAGGTTAAAATGACATGATATTGTTAATCGTAAATAATGAAGTCATTCTATATACAAACGTGATGATGGGGCCAGTAGGAATTTCCGTAGTGTCCAGAGAGTAAATTTCAAAGGCTGCGAAAATTTACCGTCTACCTTTTCCGAACCTACCCCTGAACGGCTGAATCTCAAAATTCGGACAGTGCCTGCTGTTACAAGGCTTAAAGTCGGATGATGTTAGGTCATCAATAAAGGTGGTACCGCGGAAGTAAAACTTTCGTCCTTTGCAAAAAGGATGAAAGTTTTTTGTTTTATTTTAACCGTTAATACTGTGACCCTTTGCTCAAATAAAGTACAATATATTTACATGTAGGAAGTGAATTTATGATGCAGCGAATCGTTGTAAAAATAGGCAGCAGCTCACTGACATCCGAAGAAGGCGGCTTAAATGATAAGGCGATTTCGTTCTTTGCAGACGAATTGGCCTCGCTCCAGAAACAAGGCTACCAAGTGTTGCTCGTTACTTCTGGTGCTGTAGCGGCCGGTTTTCGCAAAATCGGATACCCGTCTCGTCCGAAAGTGCTTCACGAGAAGCAAGCTGCCGCGGCCGTAGGTCAAGCGCTGCTTATGCAGTCGTATCAAGAAGCCTTTGCAGCCCATAACATTGGAACAGCGCAAATTTTGCTCACGAGAACGGATTTTGGCAGCCGCAAGCGGATGAACAATGCGAATATGACGGTTGAAGAACTGCTGCGTCAAGGCATCGTGCCGATTTTTAATGAAAATGACACAGTGTCAGTTGACGAGCTGAAATTTGGCGATAATGATACTTTATCTGCACTTGTTGCCAATCTAGTCAAGGCGAATTATCTCATCATTGTTACCGACACAGACGGGCTGTATAGTGCTGACCCTAGAAGTAATCCGGATGCAACGAGATTCGATCAAGTTGATGAAATTACGGATGAAATATATGCCGTAGCTGGAGGAGCAGGCTCATCCGTCGGTACAGGCGGAATGCGTTCCAAAGTGGATGCAGCGAAGATCGCTACCCGGGGCGGAGTTCCTGTGTTCGTCGGGAAAGTGTCTCAGCCTGGCGATATGCAGCTTACTTTACAAGGACATGGGAAAGGCACTTATTTCAAAACTCATCTCTCCTCTTTGTCTATGAAGAAACAATGGCTCGGTTTTCTATCAAATCCACTCGGAAGCCTCATTGTGGACCGAGGGGCCGAAGAAGCGTTGATCGCTGGAGGAAGCAGCCTTCTCCCTGTCGGCGTGAAAAGTATCGAAGGTCATTTCCACGCGGGGGATGTCGTTGAAGTGTTAGGTCTTGATCGGCAAACGATCGGACGCGGTATTGTCAACTATGATGAAGATCAGCTTCAAATCATAAAAGGATTACCAAGTAAAGAAGTTGTTAACAAACTAGAAGGGATTCATCGGCTTGAGGTCATACACCGCGATGAATGGATATCGTTAAAATAACTCATTTAGGAGGTCATGTGATGAGTGAAGTTCGAGAAAAAGCGGCACTTGCAAAATCTGCGTCTGCTGTGCTGAATACGTTAACAACAAAGCAGAAAAATGATGCACTGCTGAAGGTGGCAAGCGCCCTTATAGAACGAAATCAAGAAATTATTGAAGCGAACAATGAAGATTTAGAGCACGGACGTCAAAACGGTACCTCCGATTCCTTATTAGATCGATTGAAATTAAATGAGAAACGTATTGAGGACATTGCCGAAGGTTTGCGCCTCATTACACAGTTGCCCGATCCCATCGGTGAAACGCTGGAAGTCATTGAACGTCCAAACGGGCTTCGCATTAAGAAAATTCGCGTGCCGTTAGGTGTTATTGGTATGATTTATGAAGCACGGCCTAATGTAACCGTTGATGCGGCTGGTCTTGCGCTGAAGACAGGCAACGCTGTCGTCCTGCGGGGCGGATCATCTGCTCTGTCTTCAAACAAAAAAATCGTCGAAGTGCTGCACGATGCCCTAGCAAAAACAGCAATTCCGACGCATGCCGTACAGCTGATCGAAGATCCAAACCGCTCTTCTGTCGATGAGATGCTCAAGTTAAACGGACTTCTCGATGTCGTTATTCCGCGAGGAGGCAGTTCCCTTATTCAAACGGTTGTCCAAAACGCCACAGTCCCTGTTATCGAAACGGGAGCAGGCATATGTCACACGTATATTGATGCTTCCGCGAAACCGGATATGGCGAGAGATATCGCATTAAATGCAAAAGTGCAACGTCCATCGGTATGCAATTCCATGGAGACGCTCCTTGTTCATGAACAGTTCGCTGCCCTTCATTTATCGCACCTTACTGAACATTTCAAAGATGCTTCAGTCGAGCTTCGCGGATCAGAGAAGGCGCTGACTTATGTACCTTGGGCTGTACCTGCTACTGAGGAAGACTTCCGGACAGAGTACAATGATTATATTCTGAACATCAAAGTCGTCAGCAGTCTGGATGAAGCTCTGCAGCATATTGCAACTTACGGTACCATGCACTCGGAGTGTATCGTTACCGAGGATGAGCAAAATGCGAAGCGATTTCTACAAGAAGTCGATGCTGCAGCTGTGTATCATAACGCTTCTACTCGGTTCACGGACGGCTTCGAATTTGGCTTCGGCGCTGAAATCGGCATTAGTACTCAGAAGCTGCATGCACGCGGTCCTATGGGGCTTCCAGCGCTTACTTCGATCAAATACTTAGTATACGGCAACGGTCAAATTCGCAATTAAATAACAGCTTAAGAACAGCTATAAATAGGAGGATAACCATTTATGTATGATCCACAATCTTCAAAAGCATTAATTGAGCAAAATGTATGTTTCTATGGTGCAGGTTCTATGGCGGAAGCCATCGTTCAAGGACTTATTTCCCGATCTGTCATTTTGTCAGGTCAAATCTCTATGCTAAACAACAGCAACAACGATCGACTGAAACAATTAGAAGATCGGTATGGCGTTCGAACAGCGAATGATCCCAATAAAAAAATTGAAATATTAAGCAAATCTCAAATTATTGTGCTTGCAATGAAGCCAAAGGACGCTGCTGAAGCAATTCGTCTGCTTAGCCCGATTCTTTCGGAAGACCAATTGCTTGTTTCTGTCATCGCTGGACTCACGATTGAAACGATGCAATCGTTGCTAGGCAGAAAACAACCAATCGCTAGAACTATGCCTAATACATCCAGCACAATCGGTCTAGGCGCAACCGGCATCTCCTTCTCCAAAGAAACGACCGAAGAACAACAGCGCATCGTAAGAACAATGTTTGAAGCTGTTGGAACGGTTAGTATTATCGAAGAGGACAAAATTGAAATTTTGACAGGGGTGTCTGGCAGCGGACCCGCTTATATTTACTACTTCATGGAAGCGATGATCGAAGCAGGTGTTGAAGGCGGACTTACTCCAGAGCAAGCTAAAGAATTAACCGTACAAACGGTGCTCGGTGCTGCTCGAATGGTTGCGCAGACTGGTGAAAATCCAGCGGATTTACGGGCCAAAGTCACATCTCCTAACGGAAGCACGCAAGCTGCGATTGAAGTTATGGCTAAGGGGAACGTGTTTAACACAATTAAGGCTGCTGTATTCCGCTGCGCTGAACGTTCCAAAGAAATGGGGGCAGAGCTTGAGGAGGCGATCAAATGAGTTATTGCATCGCTACTTATCGTCTATATGACGATAAAGCGGATTTTGCCAAAAAAGCACAGTCCATCGCAGTCGGCATGACAGCCGGCAGCTGGACTGACTTGCCTGCAGCAAGACATGAAAGCATGCAGAAGCATCTCGGGCATGTCGTTAAAGTGGATGTGCATGAGCCTGAAAATGCAGCTCCCGGCGAGCGATATGCTGATATTTCGATCGCTTACCCAGATATTAATTTCAGCCGTGATATCCCTGCTCTTCTCGTAACGGTGTTCGGGAAAATATCGATGGACGGGAAAATAAAACTGACAGACCTTGATTTCTCAGAACCGTTTCTATCCGGATTTCCAGGGCCTAAATTCGGAGTTGAAGGTGTTCGTAACCTATTAGGTGTGCATGACCGTCCACTGCTGATGAGTATCTTCAAGTCAGTCATCGGTCACAACCTGGAAGAGCTTCAGGAGCAATTTTACAAGCAAGCGGTCGGCGGCGTAGATCTCATTAAGGATGACGAGATTTTATTTGAAAATCCGCTGACACCTATCGAGAAGCGCGTTGAGGTATGCTTAAAAGCAGCAGAAGAAGCACAGAAGGAAACAGGCAAGAAACTGCTCTATTTAACGAATTTGACAGGCCATACGTCACAGTTGAAACAACAAGCGGTAAAAGCAATCGCGGCAGGAGCGAGCGGTCTGCTGTTCAACGTTCTATCCTATGGCTATGACGTTCTATATGAACTTAGCAGTGATCCGGATATCAATGTTCCAATTGCAGCTCATCCAGCGTTAGCCGGAGCGTTATATCCTTCACCTACATACGGAATTTCTGCTTCTGTACTGCTTGGCAAATTGATGCGAATTGCAGGTGCTGATCTCGTCCTCTTCCCTTCCCCTTATGGATCCGTCGTCATGCCGAGGGAAGAGAATCTAGCTATTCGTACGGAGCTGTTATCAGATAGCCTTCCTGTAAGAAAGAGCATGCCCGTTCCATCCGCAGGTATTCATCCAGGACTTGTACCGCTCATCCTGCGTGATTTCGGAACAGAGGTCGTTGTCAATGCCGGCGGAGGCATACACGGCCATCCTATGGGCACCATCGCAGGCGGACAAGCATTTGTACAAGCTATAGACGCTGCGATGCGACAAATCCCGCTTTCAGAGCAAGGGGCCCATCATCCAGAACTGAAGGCAGCGCTTGATGCTTGGGGGGAATCAAAATGACCGATTTAAATAGACGCAAAAAAAAGGTCGTGTTCTGTGACTTTGATGGAACGATTACATTATCCGATAATATCGTTTCTATCATGCGTCATTTCAATCCTAAAGGCTATGAACCTATTATGAAACGTGTTGTCTCGCAGCAAATATCGATCCGAGAAGGCGTTGGCGCCATGTTCGCTCTGATGCCGTCTTCTCAAAAACAAGAAATTATTGATTATGTCATTTCAACTGCAGGTATTCGCGATGGATTCGCACCATTTCTTGAATATTTAAAGAGTGAACAGATTGATTTCTACGTAACGAGCGGCGGCATAGACTTTTTCCTAAACCCGCTGCTGGAACCTTTTCATATTGCGGAAGATCATATTTTTTGCAACAGCGCAGATTTCAGCGGTCAGAACATTCAAATTACATGGCCGCATTCCTGCAAGTCTCCATGCGAGAATGACTGCGGGATGTGTAAAGTCACGGTCATTCGCCGCTTTCCTGAAGAAGAGTACGAACGCATTCTTATTGGAGACAGCTTGACAGACTTTGAAGGCGCTAAAATCGCCGATCATGTATTTTCACGCTCTCATCTGACAACCAAATGTGCGGAACTCGGAGTAGATCATACGCCATTTGAAACCTTTTTCGATATTTTAGAACATTTTAAAAGTAATCAAGGAGTGCTGCATTCATGAGTTTTGCGAGTATCCCATTAGAAGACAAGCAGCGCGCACTGAGCGAACTGCGTTCGATTAAAGAACAATTTTCAGCTAGACATTGGTTTCCTGGAACGAGTGGCAATTTATCGATTCGTGTAGGAGAATATGCACCAGACAACTTTCATTTTGCCATTACAGCGAGCGGTAAAGATAAATCTGTCAGCACTCCGGAAGATTTTCTATTCGTAGATCAGCATGGGAAAGCCATTGAAACGACGAACTTGAAGCCTAGTGCAGAAACGCTTATTCACTGTGAAATTTATCGTAAAACGGGCTGCGGTGCCGTATTTCACGTACATACGGTATATAACAACATCATTAGCGAATGGTTCGGAGATCAGGGTGCTGTACCTGCTCAAGGGATTGAACTCATAAAAGCGTTCAACATTTGGGAGGAAAATGCGGCGATTGAGATTCCAATTTTACCAAACTACGCTCATATTCCTTCGATTGCGGAATTAGTGCCAGGTGTACTTAAACCCGAAATACCAGGTATTTTACTTCGTAATCACGGCATCTATGCTTGGGGTAACAATGCTTTTGAAGCGAAGCGGCACCTCGAAGCGTTTGAGTTTATTTTCGAATATTTATATAAAAGTCTGCTGCTGCAAGGAAGTCGTACAACAAAATAATAAAGGAGAAAGCAGCCTGATCCATTTTCTGGACCAGGCTGCTTTCTCCTTACTCAGCACTTTCCTCATAAGAATAATACGTCATTTTACTTGCTCTGCGCTTTTTAATGATTTTGTTCGCTGCAAGCACAAGGAGTGCAATATAAAGTAACCATACGAACCATACTGCCCACATCCAACCATTCGATGATGAAGTCCCAGCATTCTTGGCAGTCGCCAAACCAGCCGGCTCCTCTGCGATTGGATCTAATCTTCCGGCAGGTATCGTACCGATCGATGAGGTGACATTCACGTTCCCATCTGAATCAACATCTACATAGTGTGCTCCATTCATAGGAACAACGGCGCGTATCATTTCAGAAGCTTTATATTTTCTTTCCCCGCCTGTTACCTCTGAAGTATAGCTGTCGCCCTGATTAAATATTGTGGTTACTTCAAAATGATTAAAACCGTAATCAAGAAGTTTCGTCATATCGCTGTACACATCTTCAGAAGATGGTGCATTCAGCACGACTCCGATTAATTCCATGCCGTTTCGTTTGGCAGATGTAACTAGCGTCTGTCCTGCTGCTTGTGTATAGCCGTTTTTAATCCCTGTCGCACCTTCATAATTCCATAACATTTTGTTATGATTGCTAAGCATCGATTTCCATTCTTTTCCTTCCCAAGGCATCGTTTTCGTGCTGACAATTTCTCTGAACACTGGATTTTTCATTGCATATCTTGCGATGTTCGCCATATCTAATGCCGTTGTGTAATGTTCAGGATCAGGAAGTCCATTCGGATTACGAAATTGACTATGGGTAGCACCTGCTTTATCTCGTACGAACTGATTCATTCGATCTGCAAATCTTTCCTTAGTACCGTCAATATGTTCTGCGATTGCCGTTGCGGCATCGTTACCTGAATTGAGCATCATTCCATAGAGAAGTTCGCGCATCGTTTTTTGCTCGCCTTCTTCTAGATAGATCCTTGTTCCATCTTCGTTACGCGCATCTTTGGTTACGGTTACGACATCATCTAGTGATGAATTCTCCAAAGCGACAATGGCGGTAACAATTTTCGTAATACTTGCAGGGTACATTTCTTTCTCAGCATTTTTGGAATATAATACGGTGCCCGTTTCCATATCCATGAGAACAGCGGACTCGGAAGTTAATGTAGGTTCCTCTATCACTGGCTCTGCGTATACGCTCTTTAGCATGCTCTCACTTGTGAATACGAGCATCAGAACAAAGCAAAGAAGCCATCTGATGGAACGGACATTCAATTTCCTGCTGCCAATCATCATCTTACCAGTCCTCCACGGTTGAATAATTAATTACGTTAAATACACTGGGAATACTCGTTATAATTTATCATATGATTGAATATTTAATCAATGCTAGAGACGAAATATTCGCTATTTCGACTCATTATCAAATATATCATAAAATGTTCCTAAAATGGGACTACAGCAAAAACAGGATGCCTTCGATGAAGGCATCCTGTTTTTGCTATTAATTTGATGTTGGACGTATAATCGTTCCATCACTGCTTCTCAGCACTACCTTTGTCCCTTCAGGGACGACGACCGTCAGGTCAGCCGGTGACCACCCTGACCATACTTTTATAGGAGGATCGCTAATAAGCACGTATAACGAACTTCCGACCTGTTTAACATGAACGAGATCACTAGACTCTTTCTCTCCATCATTCATCCCTGAACGATAGCTGCCGAATACGACCATTTCATTGACGTCTGTGTGATCTATTTTCACCTGATATGCATTATTTCCTTGCACAATAATTTGTTTCACCTGCGCAGAAATGGGTGTTTTTATTTCAGGTATAGATATCGTATGCTCCACAGATGTGACTTTAGAGCGTACAGCTTCAACGAGCCCAAGCGAACTGAAGGCTGCAAAGCCAAGACAGCATACCGAGAGAAGACCGACAAATATAATACTTAGTACGTCGTAATACATTCGCTCTTCTTTCTTTGACAGCACAGTGTACAGAATGATCTCAGCGCCTAGCAGTACAAATATAATCGGCCACCAGTTTATGGCTGTATCGAACACATTATTGCCTTTCCACTGGCTCATGAACGTGAGAACACCAAGCAGCAGCAGTGCTGCTCCCATAGATACCGTACCTACACGCCACCTTCTCATATGAGAATGGCCAGTGACTGCTTTTTCGTACATCTGAGGACTTTGCTCCACACTATTTTTCATATTCATCGACATGTTGATCCTTCCTCACCTTTCTTTTTGCATTCGAGCCGAAGAGAAGCTTAATTCCACCGCTAATTAACAAGATAGAGACTACAAATGTCGTTAAATACTGATCTAGGATGTGCCTAACCCCAAGTTCTGGAAAACGAACATCGAGAACGGGAACAAAGAAATTCATCGAAATATAGTACAGACCAAGAAGTAATAATCCAACGCCTAACCAGCGCTGATGATTGATAAATCCTTCCACAATCGGACGGTCTGTTATCGTTTCTCTGCCGTATTTACTCGTCTGTTGAAGCCCGTCAAAGAAGCTATAGAACCAAATGACCGGTATGAAAAAGAGAAATAGAGATAACCGGAGTATATCCAGAATATACACACTTCCAAGAAATATAATCATCAGTTGTAGACCTCTCTTCTGAAGTCCGAGATACATGTGACCCGCTCCAGGGAATGCAGATAATAAGGTAGCCAGCACCTTACTTCGTTTGCCCTCTTCACGGCCTGTCTCCCATTGATCAAACAATGAGCGGTCCTCGAGTACTTCACCTGCCTGCTTGCGATGGATGAGCTGCGCAGCATCAAACATGCAATATAACCAAATGATTGGCAGAAGTCCCAAAAATACGAGAAATATTTTTTGCTCGGTAATAAATGCCAGGAACAACATCATAATCGTCAGACCGAAATGGGCGATCAGAAAAGACAGTCCACGCTGCATCAATCCCATTTGCAAATGACCAAGTCCTGGGATAAAGGACAGAAAAATCGTATAAAATCGTTCGGTTTCTGAGCTTTGAGCTGAACTTTGAACAGAGGGGGAAAGTTGATTGCCTTTATCATCATATGCTACTGTTCTCGGCGACTCTTTGAGAACATACACTAGCAAATCAAGCATAGATATAATCCAGAGCATGATCGCAGCAATGATCGTTACACCGAGTAGAAAGCCTTCGTGTGTAGCCGCTGAAACAAATATGCCAAATAAAATGCCACCGAAGAACAATAGAGGATATACGACTCCCCTTGTCTTTCTGCCTATATAGAAGAATCCAAGTCCAGGTATAAAATTAAGAAACAATGCAAGCACTTTGTTGCGGTTTGGCTGCAAAACGATCACCTTTCCTTTCATGATTGAAATAATTTTATGGCTTAATTCGGTCAAGCCACTTTTCTGTAATGCTCATTAATTCATTACTTAGCGCTGATTCGGATGAATAAGCAACCGTGTCAATTGCTTCAGGTGCGAGTCTGTCGAACCATCCAGCAGATAGAAAAATAAGCGTTAAGCAAGCTGCGACTGTATAATGGAATAGCGGATTTTCAAACCATTTGCGTTTCGAAGATTTGTCATGATGTAATTGGTGAATAGGCGACTGAGGCAGAACATCCATGACAGATTCTACAAACTGATCTTGATGATTCAATATAGGCAATTGATGGTGGGCGATTTCGAGCGCCTCTATGTACATTAACGTTGCATGATCATCGTGTTCTAATATGAGCTCCAGCTCTTCTTCTCTTTGAGGAGAGCATTGCCCATTTATATAATCAATAAAATCTTTTAACGTGTAACAATTCTCCCCGTTCATCGCCATTCTTCCTCCTTCCAATGGTTCCTGATCCAGCTTCTAGCGCGGTATAATTTCGATTCAACCGTCTTGACTGCAACCCCTTGTTCCCTAGCAATTTGATCATAGGTCTTATCTTGTAAGTAAAAGGCTGTTATGACTTCGCGATGAGAAGCTGGCAGCTGCGCCACTCTGCGTAAAAGCGACTCCGTCTTCTCTTCCCTAACTAACCTCATGAGCACGTCCTCCTCATGAGATGATAATTGCTCAATTACACTCTTCTCTTGAAACTGCTCTTCCCGTCTCCTGGCTATCTTTCGTTTCGTATCAATCGCTTTATGTATAGCAATTCTCGTAATCCACATTTTTAGCCCCTCAGAGCGGTATTCGGGGAGAGACTTGTAGACTTGAATAAATGTCTCCTGAGCAGCATCCTCCGCTTCCTTCACGTCACGCAGTATAGAATAAGCCGCCTGGTACACATGCTCTCCATACGATTCAACAAGTTTCCGAAATGCGGCCGTTTCCCCTCGGCGAATTTGCTCGATTAAAGTCTGTTCATCAATGACTCTCTCCTCCTTTCCCACATATATAGACGAAATAACTTTGTAAAACCACTGCACTTTTACAAAAAAAAACAGCACACATTTTCGAAAGTACGAAAATGTGTGCTGTAATCATATGAGAATGGGCACTTAACGCCCTAAATTTCGAAACTTCTGCGTATACGCTTTAGCATCTTCTGCCGTCTTCACTCGGTTGCGACTCCATTCGAGCAGAATGCGGTCGATGTACCTGAAATGTACTTTGCCGGCAAAAACAGCTTCCTTCAGCGCCATTAAAATAAGCTCTTCAGGATACTTGTCTTGATCAAGCCAACCAGAGATGGTCTCGAACTCCATGGGAGATAACGGACGCCCAAATTCCGTTTCAAATATCGAGAACAAATTCCGTTCGGTGCTTTCCGGCTGCAGCGACTGCTTCGCATTTCGTTTAGCAGATTGCTTCGCTTTAGCCTCTTCAGCAAGAATACCGCTTAACTGCTGATACAGACCAGAGAAATTGTATCTCTCGTACTGAATTTGCGCCGCTTCATCCCATTCTTCATCTATACTGATTAGCCCTTGTTTCATAAGCTTCTGAAGTAACCCGGCAATGCTGTTCGCCGTACCGCCCATCCGATGCTGAATTTCTTCCAATGTCGGGAACTCGTTGAACTCCACCTGTTTGAAAGAAATGAGCTGGATAAGCAGCATAACCTCTGAATCTGTCAGTTTGAGCTGCTTGTAATGTTGCAGAAGTGCATATGGAATAATCGCATACCCTGCATCTAGACCGTATGATACCCCTTTAGCCCATGCGTTCCACGCGTTACTGCTCATCCATACTCACCTTCCTTGTCAGGCTAACCTCTTTCAATCGGCAAACCTTATTATGGGTATAGACGATAAAGCATACGCGGGAACGGAATCGTTTCACGCACGTGATCCAGTCCGCAGATCCATGCTACGGTACGCTCTAGACCTAGGCCAAAGCCTGAATGCGGTACAGTACCGTATTTACGGATATCCAAGTACCATTGATAAGCTTCAACAGGCAGATTATGCTCTTTAAAACGTTCTTCAAGCAGCTCAGGATCGTCGATCCGCTGTGATCCGCCAATGATTTCCCCATATCCTTCAGGTGCAATCAAGTCAGCGCATAGCACCACCTCTGGACGGTTAGGATCTGGTTTCATATAGAAAGATTTAATTCCCGTTGGGTAATGTGTGATGAATACCGGCTTGTCATATTTCTCAGCAATCGCTGTTTCATGAGGCGCACCAAAATCTTCACCCCATGGAATGTCGAAACCTTGAAAGTGCAAAAATTCGATCGCTTCATCATACGTAATCCGCGGGAAGGGAGCTTTAATATTTTCCAGTTTAGAAATATCGCGGCCGATCGTTTCCAGCTCTTGACGGCAGTTCTTAAGTACGGATTGTACAACATGGGAAACGAACTGCTCTTGAATACGCAAGTTCTCCTCGTGATCGACAAATGCCATTTCCGGTTCAATCATCCAGAACTCGATTAAGTGACGGCGAGTTTTAGACTTCTCAGCACGGAACGTTGGTCCAAAGGAATATACTCTGCCAAGCGCCATCGCAGCAGCTTCCATGTACAATTGACCGCTTTGCGTTAAGTATGCATCTTCCTCGAAATATTTCGTATGGAATAGGTTTGTTGTTCCTTCCGCAGCTGTTGGTGTCAGAATTGGAGGGTCTACAAGGGTAAAGCCGTTTGTATCAAAAAATTGTTGAATCGCGCGAATAATTTCAGCTCGAATGACAAGAATCGCACGCTGCTTAGATGAACGGAGCCATAAATGACGGTGATCCATCAAGAAATCAATACCGTGCTCCTTCGGAGTAATTGGATAATTTTCTGTAATCTGAATAATTTCAATGTCTGTTACAGTCATCTCGTATCCAGATGGACTCCGTGGCTCTTCACGAATAACTCCGGTTACATATGCGGAGCTTTCTTGCGTTAAACTCTTTGCTTTATTCCATACATCTTCAGACACTTCGTTCTTAAGAACGACACCTTGAATGTATCCTGTACCGTCGCGAAGCTGCAGAAATTGAATTTTTCCGCTAGAACGTTTGTTATTCAACCAGCTTCCAATCGTTACTGTTTCTCCGACGTGCTGATTCACATTACGAATCACACTTTTGGTAGCCATGCATATCTCTCCCTTAAACGTTTCTAATTAAGTTTTGGACTAAACGATGTGTATCGCGTGCAATTACCAGCTCTTCATTCGTTGGAACGACGAGCACTTCCACTTTGGAATTTGGCGCAGAAATTCGGCGAGGTTCACCTGAAATTACAGAGTTCGCTTCTTTATCCAGTTCCACACCAAGGTAAGTTAAATTCGTAAGCACTCTCTCCCGAAGGATGATCGAATTTTCACCAACCCCAGCTGTAAATACGATGACGTCTACACCGTTCATGGCTGCTGCGTAAGAACCGATGTATTTGCGCAAACGATACTCATACATTTCGAAGGCAAGGGTTGCATTTGGATATCCGGCAATCATGCCTTCGGTAATTTCACGCATATCACTACTGATGCCGGAAATCGCAAGCAAACCACTATGCTTGTTAAGCATAGAATCTACTTCATTGATTGTCAATTCTTCCTTATTCATCACGTAAGGAACAATCGCAGGATCTATATCCCCGCTGCGTGTACCCATCATTAATCCTTCAAGCGGTGTTAGTCCCATCGAGGTATCAACGGAGATGCCGTTCTGAATTGCAGCAAGACTCGCGCCATTCCCGATGTGACATGTAATCATTTTTAACTCCTCTACAGGACGCTTTAAGAAATCAGCAGCAATACGGCTCACGTATTCATGTGAAGTACCATGAGCACCATACCTGCGAACGTGATGCTTTTTATACAGCACTTTTGGAATCGGATACAAATAAGCCTTTTCAGACATTGTTTGGTGGAATGCTGTATCGAACACAACCACTTGCGGTACACCCGGCATATTTTTTTCAGCTGCTTCAATGCCAAGCATTGCTGCTGGATTATGAAGCGGTGCCAGCGCAAACAGACGGCGAATTTTCGTCTTCACTTCTTGATCGACGACTACAGAGCCTTTAAATGACTCACCTCCATGAACAACACGGTGGCCAACAGCCTCAATTTCTTGGGTCGATTCAATGACACCGTGCTCTTTATGGGTCAATATTTTAAGGACTTTGCGAATTGCTGTCGTATGCTCTAAAATTTCGCTGACTTGGCTCACTTCTTCACCATTCTTTGGTTGATGAACGAGAATAGAGGAATCCATACCAATTCGTTCGACACGGCCCTTCGCAAGTACAGATTCGTTACTCATGTCATACAGTTGGTACTTCAAAGATGAACTTCCTGCATTTATGACTAGAATCTTCATACCCGGTCACCATCCTTGTCATACTTGAAAAATCCTACCCCCGTTTTCACGCCCAAATGGCCTGCACGAACCATTTTTGAGAGCAATATAGAAGGCCGATATTTCAATTCGCCATATTCACGGAACATCCGCTCTAAGGCTGTATGTATGGAATCCAAACCGAACCGATCCGCCATTTCAAGCGGGCCATATTTAAATTGGTAGCCTATCCGCATCCCATCATCAATATCTTGCGCAGAAGCAACCCCTTCTTGCACGAGGTGAAGCGCTTCATTAATGAATAAGCAGATCATACGAGTCGTTACGAATCCAGGTGATTCAAACACCATAATTCCTTTTTTGGCGACAATTTTTTCGACAAAAAATTTTGTTTCTTTGAATGTTTCATCCGAAGTTTTCAGGCCTCGAACGATTTCAACAAGATCGATACGTGATACAGGATGAATAAAGTGCATGCCAATGACTCGTTCCGGAAATTTACTTGCACCGGCAATCTCGGTTAAGCTCAGTGTTGAAGTGTTGCTGGCAAAAATCGTTTGGCTAGAACAAATGTCGTCCAGCTGTGCAAACACAGCCTTTTTCGCTTCTAGATCTTCAGTAATGGTCTCAATGACCATATCGCAACCCGCAAGCTCTGACAAATCTTTCGCTTTATGAATCTTTGATAGAATGAGTTTCTTCTCAGCGCTCGTAATCGCCCATTTCTCAAGCTGCTTATCAAGGCTGGTTTCTATCATACTCCAAGCATATTCTAGACTTTCAGGAGTTTTCTCAACGAGCAGAACATCAATCCCTTTTGCTGCGAGCATTTCGGTGATTCCTTGACCCATTGTACCGCCGCCAACGACGCCTATTTTTTTATATTGCATCGCTCCTACTCATCCCTTCTTCATCTCTCTTTATGTTGCACTCTAAGATGTCGAAAAATACGTTATTATGCCCAATTTCTAATATATCTTAGCACGACAAAAATGTAAAAAAAAATAACCAGCATAAAAAAATTATGCTGGCAAAAGCTTCATGTCACGAATTTGACACCGAAATTCATCACCGGATAATGTTTCTTCTCTCATCAAAATATCGAGTGAGTTTTCGAATATTTGTTTATATTGCTCAAGCTGTTCTTTCGTTTGCTTCATAAGCTCATCCAAAATATACGAGTTTTCTTTCATGAGCTCATCTTTCGTAACCATATCCATGTTTACAATACCTAGGTTCGTAAGACCTGAAGCCATCATCGTCTGCACAATGTTGAGCGCCTGCTCAAAGTCGTTGCGTGAGCCTGTACTGCGGCCCCCGTAGAAGATCTCCTCTGCAGCTGCCCCGCCAAGCGCAATCTTAATTTGCCCTTCCAAATAAGGCTTCGTATACAGATACTGCTCTTGCTGCGGATTGTGTCTAACATATCCAAGCGCTTGGCCACGCGGACTCAATGTGACTTGGCGAACACTGCCGGGATTGACGAGTTCAGCCATAATGGCATGTCCGAGCTCGTGAATCGCCACTCTCCTCTTCTCTTCAATCGTCGCTTCACGGTCGGTTTTTTCACCCATCATCACTTTATCGATCCCCATAGATAAATGACGCTGCTCAATCTTCGTCAAATTTTCTCTTAATGCATAGATGGCAGCTTCATTCATGACGCTCTCGAGCTGTGCACCTGAAAATCCGTAAGATTCTTCAGCTATTTTATCCAAATCAACATCTTCATGAAGCGGTTTATTTTTCGCATGAAGCTCTAAAATATGCTTTCTGCCTTTTTTGTCTGGCAAGTCTACTTGAATGTGACGGTCAAAACGTCCAGGACGTAGAAGCGCACTGTCCAGCATTTCCTTACGGTTCGTCGCTGCAATGAGCAAGATCCGCGGAGTCTCGGATGAATAAATACCGTCCATTTCCGTAAGCAATTGGTTCAATGTCTGGTCATATTCACGCTGCTGACCGCCTTCGCGTTTCCCGCCTATAACATCAATCTCATCAATAAAGATAATGGCGCTCTCTTTATTTTCTTTCTGAGCGCGCGTTCTTGCTTCTTTAAACAATTCTCTCACACGACCGGCACCTACACCAACGTACATCTCAACGAACTCACTGCCAGACGTAGCGACGAACACGGAATTCGTATAATGTGCAGCTGCTTTAGCCATCAATGTTTTACCGGTACCCGGAGGACCTGTAAGCAAAATTCCCTTGATCGGGCGAATCCCAAATTTCTTAATATCTTCATGACGAATTAGAAAATCTAATGCTTCCATCAGTTCTTGCTTCGCATGCTCCTGACCGCCTATTTGGTCAAAGGAAAATTGAGGGACGGCCCCTTTGTTCCGTTTACGTCCTGCACCTGCGCCTACAGCAATGCCTCCGCGTAACTGTACAGCTAACATCAAGCCGCCAATAAGCAGAGCGCAAACGACAATCGGTGCCACATTAACACCAATATAGACTAGAAAAATAATGAGCACTGGAATAAAGCCCATCAATATCTCTTTCCAATATTTATGCATTTGGCCATACCCCCATTTTCTCAGGATTACGAGGGAGAATAATAAATTTGCTTGCTTTACCATCTTTTAATGACACATAAACATTGTTGTCATCAATATCGGTTGTTACTTGCAGCGTTCCGTAATTTTTCGCTAGCTGCTGCAATTTAACGGGTATTTGAGAATACTGCTTACTTGCCATCGATTCGGCAACCGAGAATAAAGCTTTAGACCACCACTCATCTAACTTCTTATTTGAATGATCCTCAATATCTAAGTTTAGCTTACGGCTGCCAATAACAGATTTACCTTCAGTAGATATTTGCTGTACCAAACCTCTCAGATCAGTATTCGGTTCTAAATCCACTTTAACATTCACTTGATCTTTCGATATATGGATATGCGCGTCTTTAACGCCATCATATTTCTTCACAATTTGCTCCAGAGGACTTTGTAAAGCAAACCGATCATAACCATACCACCCGCCGAACAATACTGCAGCTGAGATGATAACTGTCAACACGACTGGAAATATACGCAGTTTCATTTCATGTCCTCCTCTATACATTAATATATATCAATCATCTATCAATCTGACACAAATAAGAGTATATCACATTTGATATACGATTTCGAAGGGAATCGCTGTGTGAGTATGTAATAATAGACAAAACAAAAAGTCCAGCTGTTTAGCTGGACTTGTCGCTTACGACCTGTTTAACTGTTCGGTAAAGTATATGTTTCTCCGACTTGCTGACCATCTGAAAAACGATAAAAACGATAATTATAATGATCGTCATCTTTGTAGAAAACTTCCCATACATATTGCTGTTCAAATACAGATGGTATGAGATGTACAATTCTTATTCCTGGAAGTTCGTTATACACTTTTGCTTTGATGTCTTTAGCAGATACACCATTCTGCTGAAGCTCCGCATGAACTTGTGTGCTGCTTACCCAGACGATCATATTCTGCCCAGCCGCATTTTTACCATAAATAATGTAGTATACATCATCCCAAACTGACTTCTGAGTCTTCGTAACTGAGACTAATTGTGTTTCTTTCTTCGCACGAATAATCGCCGCATCTTCTTTGTTCCACTCATCTTGCTGTGTATATATGTAGTAACGATAAATACCAAACAAAGCAAGGAGCAGTATAACGACTGCGAGCCAAATCCATTTTCTATTGTTCTTCAAGCCTGTATCTCCCTTTCTGACGAAGCGTTATGATCTAGCCAATAACCCTTCAAAAGCGGCTTGCGCTTCCCGCCGGATGCGTTCTTCATCTAATGTTAGGCATTCGCCGTGTTTAATGACTTGTTTACCGTCTACCCATACATGCTCTACATCTTTGCTGCTAGCTGAATATACCGCATGGGATATAAAATCAGTATGCGGCAGCAAATGCGGCTGATCCATATTAATCGCTATGAAGTCGGCTTTCATGCCAGCAGACAGAGAGCCAACACCTTCTAAGAACAGCGATTTAGCTCCATACTCCGTTCCCATCCGCAGCGCTTCCATAGCAGGAATAGCAAGAGGATCGCCAGTAGCCCCTTTGTGAATGAGCGCAGCAAGACGCATCTCCTCGAACATGTCAAGGTTATTGTTGCTTGCAGGTCCGTCTGTTCCTAGTGAAACAGTAACTCCCGCTTTTAGAAGTTCCGGAACACGTGCAATGCCGCTCGCCAGCTTCAAATTACTTCCTGGGTTATGGGAGACAGCAACCCCGTTAGCTGCTAGAATTTCAATCTCCTCGTCCGTCAAATGAACTGCGTGCGCAACGAGCGTAGGTCTAGAGAAGACACCCAGCTTTTGCAAATGCGCCACAGGACGAAGACCGTAATCCTTCACATTTTGCTCCACTTCCGCCTTAGTTTCTGACATATGCGTATGAATCGGCAAATTCAAATCATGTGCAACCTGTACAAATTTCTCAATATAATCTGGCGGACATGTATAAGGTGCATGCGGTGAAATCATCGTCGTTATTCTGCCGTCCGCTTTACCATTCCAATCTTTTGCGAACGCAGTAGCTTCATCAAGCTTTTGCTTCTGTACATCAGGAGAACATAGTCCAATAACACCGCGTGTAAGCACGGCTCTCATCCCAGATTGTTCTACCACTTTAGCTACTTGGTTCATATGATCGTACATGTCGAGGAAGGTTGTTGTCCCTCCTTTTAACATTTCAAGAACAGACAGAGCGCTTCCCCAATAGACATCCTCACCCGTAAACTTCGCTTCCATCGGCCACATTTTCTCCTGCAGCCATACTTGAAGTGCTAAATCATCACCGTAGCCGCGCAGCAAAGACATCGCGACATGACCATGCGTATTGATTAATCCTGGCAAGAAAAACAAACCTTTACCGTCGAATTCCGTGATTTGCTCATCGAGCTTCGGACGTTCTTCACCAATATACGTAATTCGATCATTTTCAATAAGCATATACCCACGAATGACAGGCTTGTCTTCCGTTAATACGGCAAAAGTACCGTTCTTAATAAGCCATTTATTAGTCGTTATCAACATGATCCTCTCCATTTTCCAAGTAGTAAGCTAAACTTAGTAAATCCGTTGTAAAATCAGCCGTATGAACTCGAACATGCGGCGGTGTTTTGAGTATGGTAGGAGCGAAATTGAGGATCGCTTCAATTCCAGCTCCAACCAACAAATCAGCTACTCGCTGGGCTTCAATATCCGGTACCGTAATAATTCCAATTCGTATGTTTAGGTTTTGAACGGTTTCATTTAACTGTTCAATAGGCTGAACTACAAGGGTGTTTGAAATTTTGTTGCCGATTTTTTTCGGGTTTGAATCAAAAGCGGCAACAATCTTCATGTTATCTTTTATATAGGTGTTGTAGTTCGATAACGCTTGACCTAAGTTACCCGCACCGACGAGTGCCACATTGATCTGCTGATCTAGCTTGAGGATATGACGGATTTTGTCGATAAGATAAGATACATCATATCCAATACCTTTGCGTCCGAAATCGCCAAAATAAGCTAAATCTTTGCGGATTTGAGCAGGGTTTAAATCGAGTCTCTGTCCTAGCTCCTGTGAGGACACCGTAGACACTTCACGCTTGAGGAGCTCAGTTAAATATCTTAAATAGATCGGTAATCTGCGTACAACTGCTTCTGAAATTTTGTCTGACTTCATACATGCTCCCCCTAACCAAGTTTCCGACATACGAAATTAATTTTGTTTCGCATCTGAGTCTAACCATTCCGTAACACGCGGAACCATTTGACCCAGCGCCATATGTTCCATTTTAGGGCCCGGAAGTGAATATAAGAAATGTTTTCCATAGTAAGTTTCGATGACACGTGTATCGTATACGACAACGATGCCGCGGTCTTGTGCAGTTCGAACCAATCGTCCGAATCCTTGCTTAAACCGAATAATAGCTTGCGGTACAGACAGCTTCATGAACGGATTTTTCTTCTGCTGTTGAAGTCGCTCACTTTTCGCTTCTACAAGCGGATGATTCGGCGGTTGGAACGGCAGACGAACGATAGCAAGACATGTTAGTGCGTCACCGGGAATATCTACGCCTTCCCAGAAACTGCTTGTTCCAAGCAGTACAGAAGCAGATTCCCCTTGAAAACGTCTAGTCAATTTACTGCGGCTACCGCTGTCTACCCCTTGGCCAATCACCGTAATGTCTTTTGCAGCGAGTGCTTCCTTAAGCGGATCGTACACTTGACGAAGCATGCGGTATGAGGTGAACAATACAAGCATGCGTCCGCGTGTTGCAACGGCTAGATCAGACAGCGATTTAACAAGTGTTGATACAAAATGATCATCCCCTACGCTCCCTTTCACACTCGGGAAATCACGCGGAATGACGAGCAGTGCTTGTTCCCGATAACGGAAAGGTGACGGCAATTGCGTCGTCATGAGCCGGTTCGTATCTGCTGATTCTTGAAGACCTAATTGTTCGATCATGTATTGGAACGATTTATCTACGGATAATGTCGCAGATGTCAGAATAACGCTTTTTCTCTTATCGAAAAAGTATTCTTTCAGCTGTTTGCTTACGTCAATCGGCACAGCATAAAGCTGCATGGACTTACTCCGATATTGGCTGTTCGCTTCAAGCCAGTACACCGTTTCTTCATCGTCTAATTTCATGAAGGAACGTAAATTGTCCCGCTCGTTCGCTAAGTCTTTTAACAATCCGGAAATGTCTGTAATCAAACTATCTGAACTGTAATCATCTTGCTCTTCCTTCATCTCAGCAAGCAGTTTTTCCCCTTTACGAACGACATCACCTATTGAGACATAAATTTGATTCTCAATGGGAGCGAGCTGATCCCAATCTTTCGGTTTCTTATTAGGAAGAAGTCGCAGTACATATTGGCCTGCTTCACCTGTTGCAGCATCGCTGCGCTCAGGAAGCAGCGTATAGAGCAGCTCGCTTAGCCGATCCCAATGTTCCTTCACTTCAATCAGCGAAGGATAAATAGAATCGATAACAGAAGTCCACTCTACAGATTTCTCATTCGCTGAAGCTTGAAGCTGCATACGCAGGTTAGGCAGCTGTCCTGTCTTACTATCCTTATACAAACGCATTAAAGTATGCGCTACGGTGAAATAGCTCATTTGCATACCTAAATGTTTGCCTGCTACATCTTCTAAATGGTGAGCTTCATCCACAACTAGACGGTCGTACGATGGCAGAAGCTGATGATTTGCTTTCACATCTGTGAACAGCTTGGAGTGATTCGTAATGACCACATCGGCAATTCCCGCTTCATGTTTAGCTCTGTGATAATAACATTTGCGGAACCACGGACAAGCGCGTCCTAGACATGAATCAGAATCACTTTCAACGGTTTCCCAGAAATCGCCGCCGTTTCGGCCTAAATTCAGCTCTTCATCATCCCCTGTTTCTGTCTGTGCGAGCCAAATGATCATCTGTGCTGCAGTCAGAAGTTCCTCTCTGGAAGGGCCGAAATCTTTTCTGTTTATTTTCAGTTCAAATTTACGAAGGCATAAATAATGTTGTCTTCCTTTGAACACAGCCGCTTGAAACGGAAAAGGCACGACTTCTTTAAGGAGCGGAATGTCTCTTTCCCGCAGCTGCTCTTGCAAATTGATTGTATGCGTGCTAATCATAACCTTCTCATCATTTTTTACGCTGTGATAAATCGACGGAAGCAAATATCCTAGCGATTTACCCGTTCCGGTCCCAGCTTCAATGAGCAAATGCTTGTCCTCAGCAAACGCTTTAGTAACCTCGCCAAACATAATATTTTGCGATTCACGCTGCTCATAGTTCGGTAAATGTTCGCGTAATCTATTTTGCACATCTTCTAAGAACTGATGGAAGCTTACGCCTGCAAGTGGATTACGCTCTTCCTCTTCACGAGGCGGCTGAATGTCAGTCCAATCCTCAACCTGCAGAGCAAACTGCCTAAAGTACGCATATCTCTGGTCGACGATATCTTGGTTCGGCTCATGCTCTTTCTGTTGACGCACTGTATCAAAGAACCAGCCTAAATCGCTGTCTTCACCGGCAAATAAATCACTTAAACGCTGCAACGTCAGAAGCGGAAGATCATCAATTTCCTCCAAGCATTTTAAGAAAACATAAGCGGTCGCCAGCGCATCACTATCGGCTTGGTGCGGCCTTTCATGCAGAATACCGAACTGAGATGTTACATTTCCAAGCTGATATGATGTGAGTGACGGGAATAATATTTTCAAAAAATCGATTGTATCTAAAATTCGCCCCCTAAACGGTAAATAACCGGCTCGATCTAGCGCATTTTGTAAAAAGTTAAAATCAAACGCCACATGATGACCTACCAGAACTACATCATCCAGCAGCGGAACCATTTCCATCATTACTTCATCTAATCCGGGTGCGTTTGCCACGTCTTCATCATGAATGCCTGTCAATTGGGAAATAAATGGCGGAATAGGCATTCCGGGATTAACAAATGAATGATATATACGGGTAATCGATAAATCATGATCTATAATGGCAAGTCCCACTTGAATAATTTCGTCAGAGGACTGATTTCCAGTTGTTTCAAAATCAAGTACTGCAAATTTCATTTCATTTAAATCCCTTCCATTACAGTCTCTTTAACAGAATAACAGAAGTTCGCTATTTTGAAAATTAAACCGAAGGTAAAAGCTAATCTTTAACAGAAACCATTGTCCCTATAACAAGAAAAGGGCGATGCAGGGCAGTCGTAACTGCACATACATCGTCCTTCATCAAGTAATCTTAAGCTTGTTTACATGAGCGATGCGAGTTCGCTTCCATACTGCAGTTTTCCTGAACTTTGCAAGCAGGCCTCCAAATTAAGAAGCGGCTCAGGAAACACGGGATCATAACGATGAGCGAGCATAAATAATTCCTTAGCCTTCTCCAAATGATATTGCTTCGCCTGAATACAGCCTAGCGCATTATAAACGATCGCGAGTAATTTATGATTGTCCGTTAGTGAAACGATCCATTTAAAATGCCGGCACGCTTCCTCTGTGTTGTTCAGATGCAAATGCGAAAGCGCCATGTAAATACGAACGAGCATACTGTCAGGATACCTTTGCACTGCATCATCAAACTGCTGTATCGCTTTGGAATACATACAGAGCTTAAAGTATCCCTGCCCTTTCACAAAAGCATCATCCTTCAGTTCAGGCAGATGCATATGCAGCCCAAACGCTGACATTTGCTGTTTTTGCTCAAAATCCGCCTGCTGAATCACATTTAGTTTTTCTTCAAAATTAAGCCATTCTTCAATCATGCTGTCACTCATCTGCTTCAGCATCTGCCATTGCTGTTTTAATTCTTGTTTCTTAGTGCCTTGGGCTGTTGGGTAGTACTTAATAATATCGTCTAACATGTCATTCATTTCCGCAAATACATGTTGAAACATCGTTTGCATCCCACCCTTAACGAAAATGAAAGGAATCAGTGCGAAGCTTATGTTCATTTTTTGTTGCTTAGGCGCTTTTCATTCCTGCTTGCCATGGATTTCATAAGGGATGCAATTAATTACCCGTTATAGAACAACCCCATGCTCCTCTTGAAACTGCTTAACAGGCTTATTATGTTCATCAACAAGCACCACAGTCGGAACATGTGTTTTAATTTCTTCAGATGACATCATAGCGTATGAAATAATAATAACCGTGTCTCCAGGCTGAACTAATCTTGCTGCAGCACCATTCAAACAGATGACTCCGCTGCCTCTTGGACCTGGAATGACATAAGTTTCAAGGCGTGCGCCGTTGTTGTTATTTACAATTTGAACTTTTTCATTTGCGAGTAAATCTGCGGTTTCCATTAAATCTTCGTCAATCGTAATGCTTCCGACATAGTTCAAATTGGCTTCTGTAACAGTAGCGCGGTGTATTTTCGATTTCATCATTGTTCTAAACATGAGAAACCACATCCTTTCCATGAAGTACAACATTATCAATAAGACGCGTGCTACCGAACTTAACAGCTAAAGCAATAATAATTTGATTCTGAACGAAGGATAATGGTGTACTTGGATGAATCAAACTCAGTTCAGGGAAATTTAAAATTTGAACATAATCAATAACTGCTAGCGGTGCTGATTCGATATGACGAACGACCTGTTCCTGAAGCTCCCCTATCGTAATGTTGTCATTCGTCGCGATTAATTGCTTAGCAAGCTGAAGCGATTGTGAGAGCACGAGCGCTTGCTTACGTTGTTCAGGTTCTAAATACACATTGCGTGAGCTTAGAGCAAGACCATCTTGTTCGCGGACGATCGGGCAAGGTACAATGGTCACCTTCATGCTCAAATCTTGAACCATTTGCTGAATAACTGCTACTTGCTGCGCATCTTTAAGTCCAAAGAACGCATAATCTGGATCTACGATATGAAACAGTTTGCTTACAACAGTGGTCACTCCATCAAAATGACCTGGACGAGATGCGCCGCATAATTGTGATGTTAAATCCGCAGATACGCTAACTTTCGTCTTTATAGGCTGAGGATACATTTCTTCTACGGACGGCATAAATACGATATCGACGCCCTCGCGCTCCGCTAAAGCTAAATCCCGTTCTTCATCACGAGGATACCTTTCATAATCTTCGTTCGGGCCAAATTGAATCGGATTAACGAATATGCTAAGCACGACTATATCAGCCAATTCCCGTGCTTTACGAAGAAGACTGGCATGTCCTTCGTGAAGAAATCCCATAGTAGGGACAAAACCAATTTTTTTATCAAGACCAGATGCGATCTGTTGTTTTCTTATTTCATTCCGCAGTTTTGCGATTTCGCGAACGACGATCATTGCTCTGAACTCACCTTTCCTTTTCCATAAAGCGAATCTAAGACTCCATCTTCAGCGTTAAACACATGCTCTTCAGCTGGGAATTTACGTTCCTTCACGTCTTTTACATAGGCACTGATGCCATCTCGTATGATTGTACCGAGATCTGCGTATGTTTTAACGAATCGTTTGTCACGATAATTCGAATCATATTTAAGTACATCATGATATACCAGAACTTGACCGTCACAGCCTCGTCCAGCACCAATGCCAATCGTAGGAATGGACAGTTCCTTAGAAATCGCTTCAGCAACTTCCTCAGTTACGAGTTCGAGAACAACTCCGAACGCTCCGGCTTTCTCTAACGCTTTCGCTTCTTCAAGAAGCCGCCCCGCATCAGCAGCATCTTTCCCTTGAACACGATATCCGCCGATTTGGTTAACAGACTGCGGTGTTAAGCCGATATGTCCGAGGACAGGTACCCCTGCTTTGACAATAGCGGCAACCGTGTCACATATTTCTAATCCGCCTTCCATCTTCACAGCATGTGCATGTCCTTCCTGCATGAGCCGTTTCACATGTCCTAGGGTCGTATCCAAACTTCCGTGGTATGTCATAAAAGGCATGTCGGCAACAATAAAGGTATGACTCGCCCCGCGCGCTACGGCACGCGTATGATACACCATATCTTCAATCGTTACAGGAACGGTTGAATCGTAGCCAAGCACCACATTACCTAAAGAGTCGCCAACAAGAATAACATCGACATCCGCTTCTTCAGCCAGCTTGGCAGAAGGATAGTCGTATGCCGTAATCATCGTAATTGGATTGCCTTCTTGTTTCATTTTCTTCATGTTTACAATGCTTAAAGCACGTTTAGCCATCGTATCAGGCTCCTTTTTGATAGTATGATAAAATAACACAACAAAAAACCTTTTAGCTTTCACTAAAAGGTCCGGAGTCCAAAAAAGAGTCACTTGCGATCGTCCCTTCTGTCTCGGTCCCCTCGGCTCAGAGCAGAATCCAACGTAACACACTAGATTCGTATGGCTTACAAAATATTCACTTTACAATCCATATAAGTACAGTTCGGACTCAAAGCCGATACCGCCTCCTCGGATAGTATAGCAAAAGCGACATTCGTTGTCACCCTTAGAATACAGAAATTAAACTTCTTCTAACAACGGCTCAGTTGTACATCTGCTGAAAAAATAGTATGCCGAACGCCGTTGGCATCTTCTACAATAAGTGCACCGGATGGATGCAGTCCTATAGCGGTCCCCTCAATAAGATCAGTCGCTGCCTGAATACGAACAGGTTGATGCAGTGTAATCGACAATGCTTCCCACAGCGACGCAATCGGCGCGAAGCCTTCCTGTTGGTATAACTCATAAAGTGATTCCGTCTCTTTCATTACAGCGCCAATCAGTTCTGCTCGGTCAATAGGCTGTCCAGACTCCACTTTCAATGAAGTGGCTACAGAACGCAATTCTTCTGGATAATCTTCTTCATCTAAATTAGCATCAATACCGATGCCGACAATACAATAACGAATGCGCTCATCTTCGGTCGCCGATTCGATTAATATGCCGGATATTTTACGTCCGTTAATAAGCAGATCGTTAGGCCATTTGATGCCTACATCGAGCTTAGTCAGACTGCGAATTGCCCGACAGACGGCCACAGCCATCATAAGAGTAAGCTGCGGTGCGTACGGCAGAGCAATAAGCGGACGAAGCACGAAGCTCATCCATATGCCTTTGCCTGCAGGAGAGTGCCATTTCCTGCCGAGCCTTCCTTTGCCCGCAGTCTGCTCTTCTGCAATGACTAGAGTTCCTTCTGGAGCGCCTTGTTCAGCGAGTCGCTGAGCTTCGATTTGCGTGGAGTGAATACTGCCAAACAGCTTGACGTGTTTAACAAGGGGAACGTTCGCAAGCGCTTTTAACAGCAACGATTCATGAAGACGATCCGGCTTATAAGTAAGCTTGTACCCTCTTCGCGATACGGCTTCAAATTGATATCCTTGTTCCCTCAATTTATTAATTTGTTTCCATACAGCTGTCCGGCTGATCGATAGACGCTTGCTCAATTCTTCTCCAGATATATAGTCATCTCTACTTAGCAGCAAATCTAATAGCGATTGTTCATTCATAGTTTATTCATCACTCGCTTCGCTTGTTCCAATAATTGTTGTTTGTCATTCGGTACTTGCCCAGCTGCCACATCGAAAAGCAATTGTTGCAGCAGATTACCAAGCCAAGGACCGGCCGGTATGCTGAGTTCCTGCAGAACTTCTTTGCCTGTTACAGCTAAATCTTTCACATGCTTGACTGTAACGTGCTCGTTCCACTCTAACGCTTGATCTAGAATTAGCTTCATGAAAGGATCATGCTCAGAAGATTTTGTCCGCTCGAACACGAGCCAGTTATGAATAGTCCCTTCATCATAGGTTAGTAATTGACGGATCCATAATAGACGTAGCTCATCCAGAGCAATCTTGTTTGGTTTTTCAATCAGAGTAGGCAATTCGGTATAAATATGTTCACTCATGCGTAGAATATCGGAAATTTCTTTCGCCTTCACATTGGAAAATGTCCATCGCTTTAATAAGCTCAAGGCTTCATCTGATTTCAGACCAGCGGCAAAAAGGAGCATTGCCCAGCGTATAGAAGGCTTGTCTGCTGGAAGTTGATCAAGCATGGTCACCTTACTCTGATCAATATTAGCTGAACTAAGCCCAATTTTAGGCAAATCAAGCAGTCTACTTCTGCCAAGCAGCTCCAATCCTCGTAATGGATGAGGACCTGCCATCATCTTTTCCATTTCGACTCGAATGCGCTCCATCGCAATATCATTCATGAACTCACGATGTTGAATAATCGCTCTCCATGTACTTTTCGCGAGATTAAAATGAAAGACAGAAGCAAAACGCACCCCTCTTAACATACGCAGAGCATCTTCTTTGAAACGTTCGTCTGCATCTCCTACGCACCTAATGATTCCCCGTTCAATGTCTTCCATTCCGCCAAATGGATCGACCCACCTACCATCAAGCGATAAGGCAATCGCATTCATCGTAAAATCACGCCGCTTCAAGTCTTCTGTAATATCTTGTACAAACGACACACTCGAAGGACGTCGATGCTGTTCATAGACAGACTCCGTACGAAACGTCGTCACTTCAAAGCTATACCCGTCTAACAGCACCGTTACCGTACCATGCTTAATGCCTGTCGGTACTGTTCTCTCAAATAGAGATACCACCTCTTCGGGATGTGCAGAGGTGGTAATGTCCATATCATGAATAGGACGGCCCATCAGTTCATCACGAACACAGCCGCCCACCCAATAAGCTTCATATCCCGCATTCATCAGCGTGCGCAGAACCAATTCCGCTTGTTGCACCATACCAGGCTCTCCAAATTTCCATTTGTTCATCTCGAATACACCTCCAGCGTTTGCCTGTACTATTTAACGACACACTGGATTTAATTCAGGCAACGATTTTTCGAGCACCCGATAATATATTTGTTCATACTTATCCGTCATCGAGTCTGTACTAAACACGTTATGAGCACGGTCGATACTAGCTTCAGCGAATTGTTTCAAGAGCGTCTCATTTTTAAGCAGCGCGATCGTATAATCGGCCATTTTATCCGTATCCCCAATTGGAGCTAAGTAACCTGTCTTGCCATGCACAATCAGTTCGGGAATTCCACCAGCCTGCGACCCAATCGTTGGTACCCCGCAAGCCATTGCTTCAAGCGCGACAAGTCCAAAACTCTCCTTCTCCGAAGGCAGCAGCAGCACATCGGCCATGGAAATCACTTGCGCGATATCATCTTGTTTGCCCAGGAAATGAACACGATTTTCAAGACCTATTTCTTTGATGCGGCATTGAATTTTAGGAAGCTCAGGGCCTTCGCCGACGAACAGAAGACGCGATGGAACCTCTTTGTTTACTTTTTCAAAAATATCAACGACATCGTTCACCCGTTTCACGGGGCGAAAATTGGAAATGTGCATCAATATTTTCTCATTAGGCGATGCAAAATCTTTGCGAAGATCGGCTGAATCGCGCGGATAATAAAGCCGTTTATCAACAAAATTATATGTCAAATCAATAGGCTTCGTTATATCAAGAGCATCCCGTGTCTCACGAATGAGATCTTGCGATACTGCCGTTACGGCATCACTTTCATTGATCGCAAGCTTAATTAAATCTTTGAGCGACTCATCTTGACCAAGGACTGTAATATCGGTTCCATGCAGGGTAGTTACCAGCTTGAACTGATCGCCTACCATCTGTTTTGCGAGAAATCCGCAGACGGCATGAGGCACTGCATAGTGTACATGCAAAATATCAAGCTGCTGCATCTTCGCGACCTGAGCCATTTTCGTAGCGAGTGCTAAGTCATATGGAGGATAGCGGAACACATAGTAGTCGTTCACTTCGACTTCATGATAATAAATATTTTTCTGAAACGCCCCTAGACGGAACGGAACACTGTGTGAAATAAAGTGAATCTGATGACCTCTTTCGGCCAGCAGTTTACCCAGTTCAGTAGCAACAACGCCGGAACCGCCAAGCGATGGATAACAGGTTATGCCTATCTTTAAAGGTCTGTTCATATGGAAATCCCTCCTTTCCGTCTTCGTTGTATAGTATTTTATGCTTCTTTTGGTTTAAATAGTTGAACTAAATAAGGCGACTTGACCGCAAATCCTTCAGCATAAGGGATTAGCTGACGTTGCCCCACCAGTGAATCTCGTGCTTTAACCCTCTCAACATACCCTTGGTTCAGAGGTGTGACTACTGCACTTGATGCAGAAGAGAACTGTGACTCATAGCAAGATAGAGCCCGCTCTTTCACCTCATACTGCTCGGTGACATCTACGATAAGATCCGTCTGTCCCAAATCATTTATGAAATAAAAATAAAGCTGCTGAACGTTAACGGGAGGCAACTCCGGCATATAGCGGCGCAGCTTAGCATTAAATACAGCCTCTTCGACAATTTTACTGCACATGACATGATCTGGATGGCGGTCTTCCCAATAAGGAGCAAAAATAATTTTTGGTTTATGACGCCGAATTTCAGAGGTAACTGCCGCGATAATCTCTGGCGTTACGAACAGCCCGCGATCAGGCAATCCCAAGTTTGTACGGATTGTAAGGCCGAGCACATCCGCTGCAGCCTGCGCTTCTTGTTTGCGCAGTTCCACAGTACCGTTAGAGGACATTTCCGCTTCCGTTAAATCACAAATGCCTACTTTGTATCCGGCAGCGACATGCTTAGCAATGGTGCCTGCCATTCCAATTTCCGCATCGTCCGCATGTGCACCGAATATCAATATATCTAATTGTTCACTCATTTTTCGATCCTCACTCAATTCACGATTGCTAACATTATTTATCCCCGTCAACACCAGGCTTATATTTATCTACTAAATCTCTCCATCTAAAATCCCCGCGATCAAGCGCTCTGACGAGAATTTCAGCTGTCGCGATATTCGTAGCCACTGGAATGCCTTGTACATCACACAGGCGCAACAGAGCAGAGATATCCGGTTCATGAGGCTGCGCCATAAGCGGATCTCTCAAGAAAATAATGAAGTCCATATTATTCTCAGCGACAAGCGCGCCTATTTGTTGATCGCCGCCTAGAGGACCAGACATGAATCTTGTAATTTGCAAGCTTGTACTTTCCATAATACGCAGTCCGGTTGTGCCTGTGGAATAAAGCTTATGACCTTTAAAGACATGTTCATAAGCAATGACGAAGTTAACCATTTCATCTTTTTTACGATCATGGGCGATAAATGCAATATTCAACACGATTCACTCTCCTATTATTCGATAAAATGATCGAATCCGTATATGAGTCCTGTATATTCCATCACTTTTTTAACAGCTAGATTAACCCCTGGCATATAACCTGCACGTTCGTAAGAATCATGTCTTATTTTCAAAGTCTGTCCGAAAGCGCCAAAAATGACTTCCTGCTGCGCGAACACACCAGGCAGACGAACGCTGTGAATGCGAAATCCATTGTAGTAACCGCCGCGTGCGCCTTCAATTGTTTCTTCTTCCTTCGGATTTCCTTGACGAATCTCTTCCCGATTCTTCGCAATAAGCTCAGCCGTTTTCACAGCAGTTCCTGACGGTGCATCGAGCTTCTGATCCCCGTGATATTCTATAATTTCCAGGTGTGGGAAATATTTCGCGGCTTGAGCAGCAAATTTCATCATCAGAATTGCACCGATGGAGAAGTTAGGTGCGATTAGACCGCCTATACCTTGATCTTGGCACTGCTTGTCCAATTGTTCAATTTGCTCCGGCGTGAAACCCGTTGTCCCAATTACGGGCCTTACCCCATATTTAATAGCTAATTGCGTGTTCGGATAAGCAAATTGCGGTGTCGTAAAATCGACCATCACATCAGGCTTGCTACCAATTAACGCCATCTCCAAATCCGATTGAACCAGCACACCGCAAGCTGGAAGACCTACTAATGTACCTGCATCTTCCCCTTCGTGCGAACGATTGACAGCTGCAACAAGCTCTAGCTGTTCGTCCTCAAGTACCATTTTAACAACTTCTTTACCCATCCGTCCTGCAGCTCCAACTACAGCCACTTTTATAACATTAGACATGCATGTTTCCTCACTTTCCTTATTCAGTAGATCAATGTTCTATATATGCTTTCAATTGATTTTGCAGTTGTATCAATAATTCTGCGATTGTTGAATTATGCGGATTTATGATCTGTGCTTCTTTTAATACCGAGATTGCTTGTGGATATTCCATTAGTCCAGCGTAGCTCATCGCAAGCCATACATATGCTTCAGCACAAAGAGGATCAAGGGCAATTGCTTCTTTAAGCTGCAAGATAACCTCATAATAATGTTCGGTTGTTAGGAACTCTGCCGCTAAAAACCGCGTCTTTACTTTTTTGGTCAGCTCTTGCGCCTTTAATCGATGAAAATGAATGAGATATGGTGTATGCTTTTCATCCAGTTCCAAGGCACGCTGTGCATGTTCGATTGCTTTATCTAACCGATCATTCCGAAAATACGTAATCGAGCACTTATAATGAATGTCTGCATTATGAGGCTCTAGCTGTAACGCTGTCTCAAACCATCTAATAGCCTGTTCAAAATCATTTTGAAAAATGGAATAGTAAGCTTTCTTGACGTAGTCCTCTGCGTTCATATGCTGACCCCCTTTTGGGTGGGAACTTGTACTATATGATCAGCATATGTTTTCTATTAAGAATCGGTGTTTACTTTTGTCCACCTATTCGCATCACGAGTGTTGAATTTTTCCATCACTTTGTTATGCGCAGTCGTCAAATCAATTCCTAATGAATTAGCAAAGCAAACCGTAATAAACAAAATATCGCCAAGTTCCAATTCAATTGAATTGTCTTCCTCGGTCGGTTTTTTAGGCTTTTCGCCGTATGTGTGATTCACTTCACGAGCAAGTTCGCCGACTTCTTCAGTCATTCTCGCTAACATGGCAAGCGGGCTAAAGTAACCCTCTTTAAACTGAGATATGTATTTGTCGACTTCTCGTTGAATTTCAGCCAAAGACTTTTCCATGGCGGTTCTTTACCCCCAATATTGCAGATATGTTTATCCATATGTTATCGTATTGCGCTTTTGAAAACAAATCATTTTTTAATTGTTCAGAAAAAGGTATACTATGAAATGTGCTCAAAATTACCCATTCTTAAAATTTAATAAAACGAGGGATTAATGTATTCGTATGAACACGTCTAAGATGATTACTCAACTGAAAACGATCATTCCAATTGTGCTTGGAGCCGCGATTTATGCTTTTGGTCTCCTCTATTTCATCATTCCGAATCATTTAATGGAAGGCGGAGTCACTGGGATAACGGTGCTGCTCAATTATGGGTTCCACATTCCTACTGCGATTTCAAACTTATGTATTAATATCCCATTATTTATACTTGGATGGAAAGTGCTTGGCAGCCGCCAAATGATTTATACGGGAGTGGGAATCGGAGCCGTAACATTATTTCTCTGGCTTTTTGAAAGTCTTATTGATAACGGGTTGTTCGAACCGTTCAAAACGGAGCATGATTATATTCTAGCTTCCTTATATGCAGGAGTTACATTAGGCGCCGGACTAGGCATCGTATTTCGTTTCGGAGGAACGACCGGCGGCTCGGATATTATTGCACGAATCTGCAACCGGAAGTTCGGTTGGAGCATGGGACAAGTCATTTTGGTCGTTGATATTATTATTATCGGAGCATCTTTACTGTTTATTTCAAAGGAAAAAATACTGTATACATTTGTTGCTGTCTACATAGCCTCTAAAGTCATTGACTTCATCCAAGAAGGGGCATACAGAGCGAAAGCATTTACGATTATTAGCGACCACGGACCCGACATCGCTGACGTCATCACGAAAGAAATGGATCGAGGGGTCACTTTAATCCCTGCTATTGGCGCATACTCCAAAATGGCGAAGCACATCGTCTACTGTGTCGTCTCTCGCCAAGAGATACGTAGACTCAACAGTATCGTCAAAGCGATTGATCCAAGGTCATTTGTCATCATAAGCGATGTTCATGACGTGCTTGGTGAAGGATTCCGTGAGGAAAAAGAAGAATAGCTCAAAGCCAGTGTGCCTGCGATATGCAACCGTGGCGCAACTGGCTTTTTTTTCAGCTACAAATATCGTCCAATTCTTTGTTTAATTCTCTCTAGTAATGGTATAGCTAGCGATCTCGCTTTCTCTGCCCCTCTAGAGAGAATTTCATCGATTTGTTCAGGTTGTGAAATCAGATCAAAATATCTTTGCCGGGGCTCTTCTAAAAAAGAATTCATCACTTGATATAGTTCATTTTTCGCTTCCCCCCAGCTGATTCCGCTTTGAAATCTGTCCTTCATCTGATTAACTTGCTCTTCAGTTGCAAATTCCTTATATAAAGTAAAAATATTGGATTGAGCAGGATCTTTCGGCTCATTCGGAGGAACAGAGTCTGTTTTCATTTTCTTAATGAGCCTAAGCAACGACTCAGATGATTCGAACAACGGGATGGTGTTATTGTAACTTTTGCTCATTTTCCTTCCGTCCATTCCAGGTATGACAGCGGTATTCTCATCCACTCGATAATTAGGTAATTTAAATGTCTCACCAAAGGTTCTATTAAAATGCTCTGCGATATCTCTGGCGATTTCCACATGCTGTATTTGATCTTTACCAACTGGCACTATATCAGATTGAAAAAGGAGAATATCTGCTGACATCAAAATTGGATAAGTAAATAACCCCATATTTACACCCGTATCAAGGTCCGCGCCGATTTGTTCGTTTAACTCTCGAATTGCCTTATAAGCATGAGCGCGATTCATCAGTCCTTTTGGAGTTAAACACGCTAGAATCCAGCTCAATTCAAATATTTCGGGCACATCGGATTGTCTATAGAAAATTGCTCTTTCAGGGTCTAAGCCCAGAGCCAACCACGTCGCAGCAATTTCATAGGATAATTGATTAAATTGTTCTCTGTCCTGAATAAATGTTAATCCGTGGTAATCTGCAATAAAATATAGGGCAGTATAATCATCATTGTCAGCAAGCTGCAGTGCCGGTTTTATTGCACCAATATAGTTGCCGATGTGCACTTTTCCGGTTGGTTTAATTCCGGTCAATACTATTTTTTCCGCCATCTGTTACACTCCTCTCTTGTTATAAAAATAAAAAAGTTCCCCATCCTTATATCTTCTATAAGGACGAGAAACCCCGTGGTACCACCTTCATTAGCCCATGTAAACAGACTCACTTCATCGTATCTAAGCACAGATGCTTTAATACGTGTCTCTTGTAACGATGAGACTTTCGCCAAAGCCTACTCACAATTTTTCGGTTTGGATGCTCAGAAGCCCACTTCGGCATAATTTCTACACTGATTCGCACCAACCATCAGCTCTCTAGGTATACGTTATGCTTACTCTCTTCATCATCGCAATGATCTATTTGTTTAATTTAGAATATTACACTAAAATAAAAATTTGTCAAATATATCTAATTGGTGAGATGGAGATTGTGAAAAACGAAACTTTATTACAAAATTTTACGTTTAAATTAATGTAGTTGCTAATCCAGCAAGGGGGTTGTTAATTATGTTTACTTCATTTAAGTATGTAGCTGTTCTTAGTTTAATATTGATTACACTTGCTGGGTGCAATCATTTATCATCTGAGGATGCTATGAAAACAGCACAAGAATTTAAAGAGGCCCAATTTAATGTAGAAAGGTATCATTATCAAGATGGAATTACTCCTGAATTAATGAATGAAGTAAGAAATAAATTATCTCCTTTTCAAACTGAAGATTTTCTAGAAAAACAAACAAAAAATCGAATTCTTATTCTACCTTTATTAGTGGCGTGGTCTCAGAAATCAACTCTAAGTTTAGAAGAATTGAAATTTGAACCCATCAGCCAAGACAAAGAAAGGAAAATAATTAATTTATCATATACAGGTACACTTGTTCTTGATGAGGAGGGGGAAAAGATCAATTTAAGCGGAGTAATGAGCCTTAAGAATACAAATAAATCGTGGAAAGTTACTTACGATAACTTTAATGCCAAAGATCTGTTTAATTTAGCAATGGAAAGAAAATAGAGTACAGTAATTCTATTCCAATTGTTACGATCCTGCCAACATTAATCTTTATAAGTTATTTATAAACTATAATTTCTTTCGGAACTCCTTACTCTGTTCAACGCTTCGCATCTCTTGCTCGCCTTGATATTTTCTGTAGGCCACGTATATAAGAACGGTGATGATGGTTAATCCAATCAGAACACTCCAAATCCATGGCTCATACGTTCCAACTACAGGCACAAACACAGGTTCATCTTTTTGCCGATGGAAAAGCTCTTTCAACATATTTTGACCATGGTCTACCGCTTGACCTATCGAGCCGCTGTCTAAAGTCGCTGCAGTACATAACCCTTCCATATACGATAACCATGAATCAATCATTTGAATTTCTGAAGGGTCTCGTTGAATAATAGCTGCAGGCCGTATCACTTCATAATGTGATCGGAATGTTTGATATGCCACTTGGACATCCGAAGCTGCCCCTTGCAGACGAGCCTTATTAATAGCGTTCAAATCCTCAGTAAGCACTTTATAGTATTGGTGCCAAAGCGGCTGCTCCGGGTGGTTTAAACTATCGACCGCTAAACGAATTTTAGCTGCCGCAAGCTGCCACCCGTCTTCTGTAACCATAACATTAATCAGTGCTTGCTTCGCTTCGATTATTGCTTCAGAAAGGGCATGAATCCCTTCCACCCCAGTAACCCCATCGAATGAAGTCTGGCTGAATGTCATACTCAATATATTTAGATCAAGCCTCGCCTCGTTAATGTTGCCTTCAACTGCATGACGATAAAGAGACGTCGCCGCATCATTCATTTTTTTGATCTTGGCGTCTGTGTCATGTTGGACCGGCTTACTTTCCGCTGCAGTAATGCTATGAATATGAACAGTTGCAAACATGAGAACGAAAACTAGCATACAAACTCGCAAACCAAACGAAACTGTATTCTTTATGCGGCTCACGGACATCCCCTCCTACCATCAATGTATGGCGGGTTGTCCTAGTATAGAACTAACATCTACAAGCGTCTCGTTCTAGTCAGAACTGCCCATGCAGCAAACACACTAAAGAGTGTCAGTGAAAATGTTAACATCTGAACATCACCGATATAATTCTCGAGTTGCCTAGGCAAGTTTGGAAACACTTCATAGGTGTAATCAACCGTATCATTAAGGAAAGTCCATGCCGCAGCCCCAATAATGTCGATCGCACCAAATTTGAAAAATCGCGCAAACAGTAAAGCCTCAACTGCCATAGCGGAATGAGAGATCACTAACATCCAGTCTTGCCAGAAGAGCTCGTCCCCTTTAGAAGCCCCTGCAAAAATGATCACAACAGCCCATATCCCGTATTTAACAGAAGTGACGACTCCAAGCGCTTCAATGAAACGACTAATACTAGACCCAAGAAGTGACTTAGGCGGATATAACAGAAATAGAATGGAAAGGGTAAAAAATAAACTGGCTGTCGGACTGTCAGGGACAAAAATGAGCTGCCAAATCAGACCGCTCTTATATGTATAAATCAACTGCGAATCGTACCATATGTAACCATAGATCGTTCCGAGCAAGTTGCACCAGAACAAAGCCCATAACATAGTCCGATTCGTTAGAAATGACCTGCTCCAAAAGTATGAAAGGGACAACTATTTAACCTCCCACTACAAAAATGTAAAATTCAGTCTAATCAAATTCACTTTATCATATTTTGACGCCTAAAGCACATTGAGCGTTTTTAGGACATTTAAAAACAAAAGAACCTGACCGATTAACCGATCAGGTTCTTTGTTTAGTGCCGCTTATTTAGCAGCTTTTTGTTTGGAAAGCCAGTCAGCCAGATGATCAATTTCTTTATCCGTAATACCTTGCGCAATCATGTTGTCATATTGCGGAGGCATTTTGCCTTCATAGCCTTCTTTAATAATTTTCATAATTTCATCTTTGTTATGTTTGTCGCCGACACCGCGAAGGGAAGGACCAGCCGCCCCTTTCAAATCAGCAGCGTGACAAGCAACGCACCCAGCTTTCTTGAACGTTTCCATTGCTGTATCTTCTTTATCAACAATGGCAATTTCTTTCTGCTGTATGGCACTGGAAGTAGGAAGACCTTTGGCACGTTTCTCACGTGCCTCTTCTTCACGTTGAATGTGCTCAGGTACTTGACCTGTTGCTTTCAATTCATTTTGGTAGTGAGTCCAAGAAACGTTAGTTAAGTAGAACAAAGAAATGAGTGACAAGATCATAAGTGAACTTGCAACCGGTCTACGATAAAACCGACGTTCTTTGCCTTTGTCCAAGAATGGAGCAAGCAGCAAGCTGAGGAACGCGACACCTGGAACACCCAGAATACCGAAAGCAACATATTGACCCGATGCATATGGCAATTTCAAGAACTGATACAGGAACAAGAAATACCAGTCTGGCATCGGAATAATGTTCGCATTAGGATTGGCCGGATATCCAAGCGGTGCTGGCTCTGCAATGGTGAGCGCTAGAAATCCAACAAGGACTACAACACCTACCATCCATTCTTTAAGCAAGAAGTTAGGTATAAATGCTTCCGATTTACCTGGATAAGCTGTGTAGTCGGGAGGTACTATAAAGCCTTTACCTTTTCGTACACGAGAGTCACCGACGAACACTACTTTTTCATTTGACTTATCTCCGTGCGCCATTAGATTGCCTCCCTTCTTTTTATAGTGGCCCAGAAATACCTTGTCTGCGGATCATGATAAAATGTCCTACCAACAAGAGCAATAATACGGCCGGAAGGAAGAACACATGAACTGCGAAGAAGCGAGTAAGCGTTTCCGCACCAACGATTTGACCGCCCTGCATCAATTCTTTGAGGTAAGGTCCTACCACTGGAATGCTATCCGCAATTTGAAGTGTAACTCTAGTCGCGAAATAAGCTTTGTTATCCCAAGGAAGCAAATAGCCCGTTAGTCCGAGACCAATCATGACGAAGAAAATAAGCATCCCAACAACCCAGTTCATTTCACGAGGTGCTTTATAAGATCCTGTAAAGAAGACACGCAAAGTATGTAAAAACATCATAACAATAACTAAACTCGCTCCCCAGTGGTGCATACCGCGAACGATTTGACCAAAGGCCACTTTCGTTTGCAAATATTCAACACTGCCGTAAGCGTTAATAATATCCGGTACATAATACATCGTCAGGAACATCCCTGACAAAATTTGAATGACAGTAATAAAAAACGTCAATCCGCCAAAGCAGTATACAAAAGCGGAGAAATGATGTGCTGGATTCACATGTTCTGGAACTTCATGATCCGCAACGTCTCTCCAAATCGGCGTGATATCAAGACGTTCATCAACCCAATTATAGATGCCCTTAAACATCTGACTCTACGCCTCCTTAGCTAACATGTTTGTTAGGAACGATTTGGCCCAAATATATCCATCCGTTATCCACTTTAACGGTGTATTCGTCGAGTGGTTTTGGAGCAACCGCAAGGTTCTTACCATCTTTCGTATAACGCGCTCCATGGCAAGGGCAGTGATATTCATCCGGATAACCTTTGTCGTTATTCCAGCCGATCGTACATCCCAAATGCTTACATACCGGTGACAGGGCAACAATTTCCCCCTTATCATTTTTACGTATCCAAGCAGATAATGTCGCAGTACTTGAATACCATCCGTCTTGCTGTTGCAATTCAAAAGAAAACTCTTGCGGCTCATTTGTAATTTTAGAAACTTCAACTACTTTTATAAAATTACCTTTTGAACCCTTGTGAAGAATCGGATCAACTGCAAAACGAATCATCGGCAAAACAGCTCCGCTCACCATATATGCGGTGGCTCCTCCTAACGTATAAGTTAGAAATTGTCTACGGGACATTTCCTTTCGACCGGGTGGTTTTTGCGATGCTTCATGATGGTCATTTTGGTTGCTCATATGTCTTCAACCCCCCTTTGTTCAACCAATTTTCGTAGCGTTTCCAAAAATAATTACACGACTTACTAGGACATAATCAATAATATATTAGCCAAATTATACCGTCAAGAATTTACCAATTGTTTTTCTTCATTATGGTAATAACGAGTGGTGAAATTGTTGGAATTTTGTCACATTTAAGAAAGGGTGTTTTCGCTCCACATCTGCTGTATTTCCGAGCTGATTTGCTTCGAAATTTGTTTTGGTTCAAGCCCATCAAAACGTTGATAATTAAGGATTAAATCCGCCTCTTCAATGCGGCCTAAACTTATGTCCGATCCAGTAGAAACTAGAATCGCGTATTTGAATCCAGCCGACTTGACATTACGACAAACAGTACTTATTAGACTTGAAATCTCTTGCCTACCGTACTGAATTGCTGGATATGTGACGATTCTTCCTTTGAACGGAATTTCGACAAAATCCATAAAATCACGCAGTTTTTCGAGTGCAGCCGTTACCTCAAACGGCATCTCTGTTCCCTTTAGTCCAGTTAATGGAATAAGACAAGTATCAAGATAAGGTTGTAATTCACTCCAGCTGCTCTCATCGATTTCGCTAAATTTCATATGTATGCCCTCCTTAGCTCTATCCTCATTATATGAAAAAAGAGGCAATAGAGTCTATGAACAAAAAAAAGGAATGCCTAGGCATTCCTTCGCTTGTGACCGCAATTATTGTTTTTCCAATGATTTTAGTTCATCCGTAAGAAGCCGGAAAGCCACTTCATCTCCTGAAGCCAAAGCTATGTCAATTTCCCGGTACAGCTTCTCACATCGAACTTTGTGAATTGCCTCATCCCATACCATTTCCGCTGCCAGCCCCAACATGACTTCATAATTAGTAACCTTCATCTGATCCATAGGATGCACCTCCAAACCATCGTTTAAGAGATCCTGTATTCTTTTCCTTTCACCACGTAATTTTCCATCGTAAGCTTCATCCGCTTCAAATCCTCTTCAGTTAATTCACGGACAACTCTTGCGGGTGAACCTAGAGAAAGAGTATAGGGTGGAATTATTTTATTCTCTGTCACAACTGAACCCGCTCCAATTAAGGCGTATTCTCCGATGTTCGCTCCGTTGAGAATAATTGCCCCCATTCCAATTAATGTACCCTTGCCTATTGTACATCCGTGTATAATGGCTGCATGCCCAACAGATACCTCATCAGCAAGCGTAAGCGGCTCGCCCGTATTTACGTGACCGATTGTGCCATCTTGAATATTACATCGTTCCCCAATGAGGATCGGAGCCATATCTCCCCGCAGGACAGCATTAAACCAGATGGTTGATTCTGCACCTACGGTGACGTCTCCTATAATTTGGGAACCTTCCGCAATATAAACGGAAGAGTCAATTTTCGGGTAAACCCCTTTATAAGGTAAAATCATGGATATCACTCCTTTATTTGGAGTGATTGTAGCAACTGGCCCTTCACATTGTCAACCGGCATTTTCCCTCATTATTAGACGTGAACGGCATCTTTTACAAGAGAACTCCCCAGCGGGGTTACCTGAATCATTTTTCCTTCTATATTTCCCTCTCCAACTCTTAACATTCCTAGATGCATCAACATTAGCAGCAGCCTATGCTCAAATATAGATTCTGGCGTGTCGTAGAAAAAAGGTCTAATCAAGCTGCCAACTGCTCCATACAAGGAGGACACCGTTACCCACTCTTTTGCGCAGCTGTGGATCCAATAAATCAGCGACGTCATATTCGGAATCGGACCTCTGTACAGTCTTAACCAAAATCGAAAGATTTGGGTCATCGGTTCTTGCCTAGACTCGAGGACATGTTCTGTTCCCCGCTCTGTAAGGATGAGCTGCGCTCCGCGTTCCTCAATCAGCCTGTTATGGAATGCATAATCGTAAAGAAGAGCAAACCTGGTTGGATAATCCTTATAGCGACGACCGTATCCGAAACGCCAGCCTCCTTTGCCAACTAGCGGTTCAGTGACGTGGAGCGACTCCATAATTTGCTGTTGGTTTCTTCTGTACATAACTCCCTCATTGTTCAGCGGTATCTCATATTGGTGTACATACTTTAGAAACAACAGCAAATCTTCAGACAACAACGAATGCTCTTCCCGGTAAACCGAAGGAACTGTTCCAAATTGCAAATTGGTTTTTAAGTAACCTTCAATAACTTCTCGGAAACGATTTTTCAGGTCGATAGGCACTTGATACAAATAGCGGGTATCTCTAGTTGTCCCATTAAAAATCCAACCACGCTGCTTAAACTTAAGCACAGTCTCTCTTGGATTTTCATCCTCATGTACGTTTCTGATTAGTTTCGATTGCTGTACACATGCGACAAGTTCCTCAAGACTGAAGAAGCTTCGGGAGTCGAACAAGATACTGTTCAAGAAATGCAGCTCCTCCACACTTAAACGACGTACCTGATGCTCGAAAAATTGTCTGCCGCTCACTTTTGTCAAAATGGACTGAATTAATTCGTGTTTGGAGTTCTCGTTGCATTCACACTCGTAATGTGTCGCAATTCTGGTAAGCTGTCCAATATCGGCAAAAGAAAGCATGTCTGCTAGATTCATTGTCCATCGCCTCGCCGTTTTCATTCAGGTTGTTAGCAGTAACGTTTTTTAACATCTTTTACTTAAAATCACTCCAATAAACGTATCTGAGCAAATTTTCCCGTTAAATGAGCTGAAAAAAAACACCCTGACTTTATAAGCCAGAGTGCAGCAATCGATCATAATCGTTCAAATTCATTTATCAGTCTCGAGTAAATGCTGTGTGCAATTATATAAGAGCGGGACCCAGTCCAGATCTTTCTTTTCCACAATGCTTAATGATAAATTGCCAATCCGCTCGGTATGCTGGTCTTTATAAACGGCAGAGTAGAGCTGTGACAGAAATCCGCCGTGACTTACAACGAGCAGGTTGCGATCCGGATATCGATTCCACATGTCTTCCATAAACTCCAGAGCACGCTTCTGAACTTCTGCTTCTTGTTCCTGTCCAAGTTCAAATTTGTTCCATTCTTTTCCCCATTTAGCTTCCCGTTCACTGACTGTCAGACCTTCCGCTTGGCCAAAATTACGTTCATTAAGCCGTAAATCAGGCTCTAGAAGCGGAATGCCCAATCGCTCTGCAATAATAGCGCCTGTCTCGTGCGCACGCGATAATTTGCTTGTAATTACATAATGCCAAGTATATGGCTCTTTGATCAATCTCTCAGCAAGTAAAGCCGCTTGCCTTCTTCCTTCTTCATTTAATGGAATATCCGTCTGCCCTTGTATTTTGCCTTGAATATTCCAATCGGTTACGCCATGGCGTATGAGTCCGATCAACATGGTGCAACCCTCCTTCTTATCGGTGATTCTTGCTTATGATACGAAAGTCATTCCTCGAAGTTAATGTTTTAGCCGGTAGATCCATCTCCATGAGACAAGAGCGATAATCATCCCAATAAGAGACAGTATCATCCAATATCCCGGATGAGCGGGTCCCATATTCACAACAAGCGGATCTATTAATCCGCGTGTCTTCATGGGCAGCTCGATTGACACTTCACTGGATGAAGAAGACTCCGCTCCCGCAATTGCTGTTGGCAGCAGACCCGATACTGGCGGCGTTGCAGCAGAATCATGATCATATGTATTCATCATAACAAAAAAACTGCATAGAAACAGTGCCATAAATCCAGCTACCCATAATTTCATGTGGCGTTTAAAACGTCTAGCGAATGGAAGAGCCTCATCATTCGCAGGCAACAGCCACGGTGATTCCGCGTATATTCGGTTCATCACATTCAGATTCACTCTCTCAGCTTGATCAACTGGAGCTTCTTCTTCTAAAGTATGTATTAACCTGCAGCTCTCTTCCCAAACTTTCCATTCGGCCGCACACTCTTCACATGACTCGATATGTCTCATAACTGCTTCTTTTTGCGGATGATTCATTGGAAGATCCCAAAACATCGGAAGCAGATCCCTAGCTTCACAACAATTCATCTTCTTTTCATCCCTTCATATTCCTCAAACAAAGGCTCAAAGAAATATGCTTCCAATTGATTTCTAACACTCGTTCTAGCCCGAAACAATAAGGACTTAACAGCACTTACGGTTTGACCCAGAATATTCGCAATTTGCTGATAATCAAGTTGATCGTACTCTCGCAGTATTAATGCGGATCTTTGTTTTTCAGGTAAATTGTTAATCGCATCTCGTACAAGCATCACTTTCTCATTTCGCAAAATCGCATGCTCAGGAGCAGCTTCAATCGGAGCGATCGGAACGACTCCGCTCTCTTCCAGCGGAACATTCGTCGCCCTATTTTTACGCAGTTCGCTTAACACGGTGTTTCTAGCTATCGTGTATAGCCACGTTGAGAATGAGGCGTCTGCTTCACGAAAGGAGTGCAAGCTGCGAAAAGCTTTGTAGAACGTCTCCGAACATAAATCTTCTGCAATGGACTCCATACTTGAGCTCTTTAACATATGATAAATAAATGCCAATATTTTACGCTGATATCGTCGCATTAAATCTGAATATAATTCAGTCTTTCCTTCTTTAATCAGTTGAATCATCTGGGAATCGGTCATTGATGCGAAACCTCCTCGCCGTTGCACAAACTTCTCCCAAAAATATATATACCAAGCAGAATACCAAAAGTTGCGCCTTCTACCAAACTATTATTATATTATTGTAATTCTCCTATGATACGACAGTCAAATTTCGCAGTTATTCTCGAAGCAATTAGGTTTCCACAAAAAAAAACCACCTTGATATAAGGTGGCTGCACATTGTGCAATTTATTTGGATAGGAGTGGAGAGAAACCATACTGTGCTTTTATTATAATGTATACGTTTTCATATTGTCAACTATTTATTTTACTAGGTTATTTTCTTAAACAAAAACCTTGTAATTCAAAGAATTCAAAACAACCTTTGCTCTTTCCATATCACTCTCCTGACGGAAAGAAAGCCGCATAACTCCCTGTACATCTTCACGATTTTCGATAATTTGAATGTTGCTGAGGTTGATGTTGTGCGAACCAAGTTCTGTTGCAATTTTCCCGATAATACCTGGGTGGTCAGGAACATCAACATATATATCAAACAGCGGATTAATGATTCCTTTGCGGCGATCTGGCAGCTCTGCTCTGAAAATGTTAGCCTTCTGAAAAGCTTCCTTAATCCCTTCTCCATCCTCTGATATTAATAACTGAATGAAGTGTTCTATTCCGTGATTCCAATCTTGCAGGAGATTAAGAAGTACTTTTCGATTATTCAGCAGAATATCACGCCATACGATCGGTTCGCTTGAAGCAATTCTAGTAATGTCGCGGAATCCGCCAGCTGCTAACATTCGATACAGTGGATTCAAATGATTGTACTCCGAAATTTGATTGACCAAAGCAACTGCGATAATATGCGGCAAATGACTAATTGCTCCAACAATCTCATCGTGCAGCTCCGGATCCATTCTAACCATTTGCGCGCGCGTATAATCTAATAGCTTCTCTAAACGAGCATAAGCTTCCTCTGGCACGTTATCAGAAGGAGTCAGGACATAGAATGCATTCTCAAACAGCAGCTGAGTCGCAGCTTCAACACCCGAACGTTCCGACCCAGCCATCGGGTGGCCGCCAATAAAATATACATCCTTCAGGTTAAGCGACTTGGCACACGCAGCAATTGAAGCTTTCGTACTGCCTACGTCACTAATGATACAACCCGGTTTAAGAGGCAGCTGACTTAGCTTGAGTAAATAAGGTTCGAGCATACCTACGGGCACACATAAAAAAATAAAATCGGCATCAGCAGCCGCTTCTTCCATAGAAAGAGTCGCGGCGTCAACAACACCGCGGCTCAACATTTTCTCCAGCTCTTCAGCCTTATGGGCATGACCTACAACAGTAATACCCGGTTTTCCTTTTAAACAAAGGGCTAGGGAACCTCCGATAAGCCCCACACCGAAAACAGCAATTTTGGTTGTCACGTTACCACACTCATTTTCACAATATTCTCATATGCAAACAGCTGTCTGCTTAGATAAGCTCCTCTAACGCTTTAATAAACGTTTCGTTCTGTTGTCTTGATCCTACCGTTACCCGAATATAAGTGGGATAAACATGGAACCCTGCGCGAATAATGACGCCTTTCTTAAGCAGGGATTGGAACATATCCATCGCAGGTTCCTTCACATCTACAAAAATAAAATTGCCGTGCGCAGGGAAATATGTTAGACCTAACCGATCGAACTCGCCTTGCAAAAATTGAATACCTTCGCGGTTCATTTCACGGCATGAAGCTACAAAATCTTGGTCCGAAAGCGCCGCTCTTGCAGCTGCTTGAGCAAAGCGAGATGTATTAAACGGTTCACGTACTTGGTTAATTAATTTAACCACTTCAGGATGACCTATTCCATACCCGATCCGCAGTGATGCCAGGCCGTAAATTTTAGAGAACGTCCGAAGGACCAGCAGATTGTTATACTTCTTAAGAAGTTCAATACTATTAGGGAATGAAGCATCCGTAACATACTCCCAATAAGCTTCATCAAGAACAACTAATACGTCATTAGGCACTTGATCAAGGAAAGCTGTAAGTTCGGATTCAGAGACAATTGTACCTGTCGGATTGTTTGGATTACAGATCCATACAATTTTCGTCTTCGGTGACACTTTGCTTAGCATAGCATCCAGGTCATGAGTTCCGTCTTTAAGCGGCACTTCAATACTGACCGCTCCTTCGATATCGCTATTACTTTTGTACACCGAAAAAGTCTGATCCGCCATAATCGTCTCATCACCTTGAACGAAAAAAGCACGAGCAGTCAGCGCGATAAGCTCATCAGACCCACAACCAAAAATAATTTGATTAGGCTGCACGCCAAGACGTGCTGCTAAATCGGCGGTCAATTCTGTGGCGCTTCCATCTGGATAAATACTAATATTCGCTATTTCAGCTTCAATCGCAGCTTTCACTTTACTTGAACTGCCAAAAGGATTCTCGTTAGAAGCCAATTTAATAACTTCGCTGAGGCCAAGTTCCCGCTTCACTTCTTCGATCGGTTTTCCTGGCTTATATACCGGTAGATTTACAATATTAGATTTAGGCTTCATGAGCTCTCCCTCACTTTCAGGTAATTTATTTCTAACCCATTATTGCTTCAATTGTGACACAAACTGTTTAATTTGCAAGAGCCCCTCTTCTCGCCGCTTGGCGTCTAGCAGCAGCGGAATATTCGCCTCGATTTGGCGAACAATCGCACTTCCGACAACGACACCATCACAAATTTTAGAGAATCTGGCTACCTGCTCTCCAGAAGAAATACCGAAGCCAATGGCAACAGGCAAATCGGTCCGTTCTTTTACCGTTTGAATAAACTCCTCAACACCGCTAAAGAAAGAAGCTCGTTCTCCTGTTACCCCAAGTGAAGAAACGCAGTATACAAAGCCGCGAGCTTTGCTTAGGATGTGGGAGATACGGTCATTTGAAGTTGGCGCGACAAGCGGAACTAAATGGACGTTCGCAGCATCCGCCAGTTCACGCACCTCTTCAGATTCCTCAATAGGTAGATCCGGAATAATAACTCCGCTAATGTCTCCTTTGTGGAGAGCAGTGAAGAAACGGGATAATCCCATCTGCAGCACAGGGTTAAAATAAGTGAAGAGAATAAATGGCATTTTCACACCTGCGTTACGCGCCTTCTGCGCTGTCTCAATAACAACTTCGATGTTAACATGATGTTGAAGCGCCCGCTGCGAAGCACGCTGAATGACAGGTCCATCCGCGAGCGGATCTGAATAAGGAACGCCTAGTTCTACCATGTCCGCTCCTGCTGCTTCAAGCTGCTTAATAATATCAACAGTGATGTCGAGATCAGGATCACCCACAGTAATAAACGGAATAAGTGCTGTTTCATGTTGTAATTTCAACTGCTGAAACGTTTGATCCATTAAATTCATGCTTGTTTGCCTCCCTTCTTATAGGACATAATCGACTCCATATCTTTATCGCCGCGTCCAGATAAGCAGATGACAACAATATCGTCCTTTGTAAGTGTTGGAGCGATCTTCACAACATGCGCAATCGCGTGCGAAGATTCAAGCGCTGGAATGATGCCTTCTGTTCGGCACAGAAGCTCCAGAGCGTCCAATGCTTCTTGGTCGGTAGCAGGTACATACTGAGCCCGATTCAAATCTTTCAAATAAGCATGTTCAGGACCGACACCTGGATAATCGAGTCCGGCCGAAATGGAATGTGCTGGCTGAACTTGACCATACTCATCTTGAAGCAAATAGCTTAGCGAGCCTTGAAACACGCCATGACTGCCTTTATTCATCGTCGCTGCGTGATAAGGTGTATCCATCCCTTTCCCCGCTGCTTCAACGCCAATTAAAGCAACATCTTCATCCTGAAGAAACGGATAGAACATCCCGATCGAGTTACTTCCCCCGCCGACCGCCGCAACGATTACATCCGGAAGACGTCCTTCAATCTCTAATATTTGACGGCGTGTTTCATCGCCAATAACCCGTTGAAAATTGCGGACCATCATGGGATACGGGTGCGGACCTGTCGCTGAACCAAGAATATAGAATGTATCCTCTACATGACTGACCCAGTAACGAAGCGCCTCATTACAAGCATCCTTCAAAGTTGCTGTTCCTGATGTCACAGGCACAACCTCTGCTCCGAGCATTTGCATGCGAAATACATTAAGCTGCTGACGGCGAATGTCTTCTTCACCCATGAACACTTTGCACTCAAGTCCCATCAAAGCAGCAACCGTAGCCGTGGCAACGCCGTGCTGTCCTGCCCCAGTCTCGGCAATTACTTTCTTCTTGCCCATCCGTTTGGCAAGCACAGCTTGACCGATTGCATTGTTAATTTTGTGCGCTCCTGTATGGTTTAAATCTTCCCGTTTTAAGTAGATTTTAGCGTCACCTAGATGTCTGCTAAGACGCTCCGCGTAATATAACGGAGTTTCTCTTCCTGCATACTGCTTCAATAGATAATCAATCTCTGCCAAAAACTGAGCATCATTCTCATATTTACGATAGGCGGATTCCAGTTCAATTAATGCGTTCATGAGTGTCTCTGGAACGTATCTGCCGCCAAAACGTCCGAATCGTCCATGTTCATCTGGTAGTTGTGTCATGCACTCTTCACCCTTTCTACAAATACTGTTACTTTATCGATATCTTTCGTACCATCCGTCTCTACACCGCTTGACACATCTACACCATCAGGTGCATAACTGGCAAGAAGTTCACCCACGTTGTCAGGATTCAGTCCTCCTGCAATGAATAGAGGAATACCCTTCGCTCTTGCCCATGCCTGTGCATGCGGAATCTGTTCCCAAGCAAATGTCTTTCCTGATCCTCCGCCGTACTGCGGATCGAACGTATCCAGAAGCAGACCGTCAATAACACCTGCATAAGGATCAAGGCTGCTCGCAATGCTGCAAAAGTCATCTTCCGCATCTACTGAAAGCACTTTGAACACCTTAACGCCAAATTGATCCTTAATCTGCTTGCAAAGCTTTGGGCTCTCTTGTCCGTGAAGCTGCACAATATCTAGCGGGGCATTGCTCAGAATGTCTTCAAGCTCTGTTAGAGATGGATTGACAAAAACACCAACGCTGCTCGGAGCCTTTTCACTCTTCCACTCCTTAAGCACAGGTAACAGTTTGGCCGCCTCGTCCCCAGAAATTTGGCGGCGGCTTTTGGCGAAGACAAAACCGATATAATCAATCGGTAATCGTATCATAGATTTTAGCACTTCAACGGACTGAAGTCCACAAATTTTTACGGAAACATCGTTCATTTCATTGGGCTCCCTTCCGATATAGGCCCCATTAAATCGATTACGGCATCCTCAACAACAGGTTTCCGCATGAAATATTCGCCGACAAGCACACCATGCGCTCCAATGGATTGTAAATACGCGATATCTTGAGGGCCGGAAATGCCGCTTTCACTAATGAGCGTAATCTCTTTAGGAACAAGATCTGCAAGAATCTCCGTCGTCTCAAGCCTGGTTTCGAACGTATGAAGATCGCGGTTATTCACACCTATAAGCGTTGCAATTCCTAAGTCTAGCACCTTCTCAAGCTCTTCACGATTGTGCACTTCAACAAGCGCATCGAGGCCGAGAGACTTGGCAGTATGCAGAAATTGTTTAATCTCTCTAGCATCCAAAATACTCGCAATTAACAGAATCGCATCCGCACCAAGCAAGCGTGCTTCGTATATTTGCCGTTCATCGATGATAAAGTCTTTACGAAGAAGCGGAACGCCTACAGTGTTCCGGATCTCCTGCAAATATTGACCGCTTCCTTGAAAGTAAGTGCTGTCTGTCAGAACAGAAATGCAGTCTGTTCCAGCTGCTTCATAAGCTTTAGCAATTGCTACCGGATTGAAGTCCGGGCGAATGAGCCCTTTGGACGGAGAAGCCTTTTTCACTTCTGCAATGAGACCCATCTTACGTTTCCGCCCTGATGCCAGCGCCGCCTCAAATCCAAGGGTAGGTGCCATCTCTGCAATTGTTTTCTCCGCTCTATCTAGTGAAAAATGAGCTGCTAGATGTTCGGCTTCTTGCTTTTTAGTCACTACAATGCGATCAAGATACATAACTGAGTTCCTCCGTCGTCTGAATCAATTGTTTTAATTTATTGTAGGCTTTACCGGAATCAATCGCTTCAGCTGCTTTTTGTACTCCCGCTTGAATGCTAGGAGCAAGTCCTGCTATATAAATACAAGCGCCTGTGTTCGCCAGCACAACATCACGGTATGCTCCCTTTTCACCTTGGAGAACACCGTAAATGATGTCTGCATTTTGCTTCGCGTCTCCCCCAAGTACTTCCGACAGAGGGTAGCTGTTCAATCCTAAATCATGCGGAGTTATTTCATAAGTGATTACTTCACCGTCTCTTAGCTCCGAAATTTGTGTTGGAGCGGAAATACTAATCTCATCAAGTCCATCGTGGCTTGAGACAACGAGTGCGCGTTTGGAGCCTAATTCTTTAAGCACTTGAGCAATCGTCTCTGTCCGGTAACGGTCATATATACCGAGGAGCTGGCGATCCGCACCTGCAGGATTCGTCAGAGGACCGAGCATATTGAACACCGTACGAACACCCAGTTCTTTACGCGGTGCCGCAGCATATTTCATCGATGGATGATAAAGCTGCGCGAAGAGGAAGCAAATTCCGATCTCTTCCAGACACTTTCTAGCTTGTTCGCTTGTTAAATAGATGTTAACACCAAGAGCTTCTAGGACATCCGCACTTCCTGTTCGGCCAGATGCCGAACGGTTGCCATGCTTAGCCACACGCACACCTACTGACGATGCAATAATTGCTGATGCGGTTGAAATATTGCATTTTTGAATCCCGGAACCGCCTGTACCGCAAGTATCGAGCAGATTTTCCGTTTGGGTATAGATACGGCCCGCTTGACCTCTCATCGCCTCTGCAAATCCTGTAATCTCGTCAACCGTCTCTCCCTTAATACGTAATGCTGTTAACAAGCCGCCGATTTGAGCAGATGTTGCTTCCCCTCTCATTACTACGTTCATTGTCTCACGTGCTTCTTCGCGGGATAAATGTTCTCCCGATATAACCTTCGAAATGCTTTTCTGGATTGTTTCTAACATCTCGCATTCTCCTCTCTCAGGGAATTAGATTAAGATCTATATTCGTACAAGTAGTCTTGATTAATGACGTCATCGGTCTTGTGAACTGCTGGAGGGAAAATCTGCTCAGCCATACGGATCGATTTCAGCATGGCTTTCGCTTTATTAACCGTCTCCTGATACTCTTTCTCAGGAACTGAATCCCACACAATGCCAGCCCCTGCTTGCACGTATGCTTTGCCATTTTTGAAAATAATGGTCCGAATCGTAATGCAGGCGTCCATATTGCCCGAGAAACCTAAGTACCCGATCGCCCCAGCATAAGCTCCTCTAGCTTCCCGCTCCATTTCCGCTATAATTTCCATGGCTCTAAGCTTCGGAGCACCAGATACCGTACCAGCTGGCAAGCAGGAAAGGAAAGCATCGAAGAAATCTTTATCGTCTCTCAGCTTGCCGGAAACGCTGGATACTAAATGCATAACGTGTGAGTAACGTTCGATCTCCATAAAGGAATCACATTTCACCGAGCCGAACTCCGATACTTTGCCGATATCATTCCGTCCGAGGTCAACCAGCATCAGATGCTCAGCTCTTTCCTTCTCATCTTTCATCAGCTCTTCAGCAAGAAGCGTATCTTCGCTCTCAGTAACGCCTCTTGGCCGCGTTCCGGCAATCGGTTTCGTCTTAACCCGCTGACCATCCACTTTCACGAGTGCTTCTGGTGATGTTCCAACAATAATTTCGTCATCCATTTTCAAGTAGTACATATAAGGCGATGGGTTCATCGTGCGCAGAACGCGGTATACATGCAGCGGAGAAACTTCCGTTTCAATATGGAACCGCTGTGAGAGAACGACTTGGAAAATATCGCCGGCTCTGATATACTCCTGCGCTTGCTCAACATTACGCTTATATTGCTCTTTGGTCATATTCGACTGAATCTCGCCCAAGTCCACGTCAGCTGGAATCGGACGACTGTTAATATGTTCTCGCGGACTCTTCTCATGGAGCATCTCTGCTGTTTCTTCAAGCTTGCGAAGCACCTCTTCATAGGAAGCCTTGATGTCCTCATCCCGATCACCTGGCTTAACATGTACATTCGCTACAAGCAGTATTTGTTGTTTGACGTGGTCAAACGCGATGATCTGATCACAGAACATAAACTGAATATCGTTCATGTTCAGATCGTCTACCGCATGTGCTGGGAGCTTCTCATAATATTGAAGCAGGTCATATCCAAAGAACCCAATCGCTCCCCCTAGAAATGGCGGCAGATCCCGGAGTTTAGGACTGCGATAGCTTCTAAGTATCGCTTTAAGCTCTTCAAGCGGATTGCCTTGCAGCGTTCTTCTCTCTCCGTCAACCTCGATTTCAATATGGCCGCGCTTCCCTTGAATCATAAGGAATGGGTCCGTGCCGATAAACGAATATCTCGCCCATTGCACACCGCCCTCTACACTTTCTAATAAAAATGCTCGATCCCGCTCGGCATAACGCCCAAAAATACGAATCGGCGTTTCCATATCTGCTAACAACGGTTTAACAACCGGAATCAGGTTATAATCACGTGAGAGTGAAATGACCTGCTCTACGCTTGGAGTTGTCATTGCTAGGCTCCCTTCATTTTGAATTTGATATGTGAACAAACAAAAAAACCTCTACCGCTAAGGTAGAGGTTCGTAGTCATATTAAGGATTTCCGAGTTAGTGTAGATACAAAAAACAAACGCAAAGGGACGGCAAATAGACCGATCCTAATTCCGATGATTTTCGTACCTAAAAATTGATTCTATTGTTGCAATGGCTCAACTCAGCTAACCTAATCTCAACTAATCTCTACTCAGCTAAACTACTAACACCAGTATACATCAAACTTACTCTCTTTGACAATTGCAATTAACTATTTAGGAGGCTGGTGTCGCTAAATCCGGGCGAAGTTTCTTCGCTTCGTTTAAATACACATGCTTCATTTCTTTCTGCGTTTTGTCCGTATTTACTTGAACCATGAGTCTTATGCATTTAGGCAGACTTCCTTTGACGGGAATCTCCACAGAACACATCAGCGGAACAAGTTCCCATCCATTCATTTGGCGAATGGCTCTAGCAGGAAACGTTGCATCCAGGTCTGTTGTCATCGTAATCCAGACATAGCCAATATCTTCAGGTTCAATCTCATTACGTCTTACGATCTCTTCCAATACTTCAACCGTTGCATTCAATATTTCTTGCTCATCATTGTGCTGAACGGTTGTCGCACCTCTTATTCCCCGACTATACATGGATGTCCCCCTCCTTCAATCGCTCAACCATGTTGCGAACAGCAGACACTTTCATATTTGTATCAATGTAAACCTGCCCAATCGCTTTAGGCACAATATATACCATGTTGCCTTCTTTGAATTTCTTATCATGCATCATCGCATTCATCACCTGGTCTGTATCCAAATGTTTAGGCATCACAGTCGGCAGACCGAAGCGTTCCAAAATGCGTTTCGTTTCTGTATAAAGGGAGGGATCCGCACCTAATTGAACAGCAAGCAGCGCTGCTCCCGCCATTCCGATCGATATCGCTTCCCCGTGCAGAAACTCACCGTATCCCGCAGTCGCTTCAATCGCATGACCTAAAGTGTGACCTAAATTGAGTATCGCCCGCAAATCATTTTCACGCTCGTCTCGCGATACAATTTGCGCCTTAATGGAGCAGCCTTTCTCTAACCCATAGGCCAGCGTCTCTGGGTCAAGCGCGAGTAAATCCTCCGCATGCTGATCACACCATCTTGCAAAGGCTTCATCCCAAATAAGACCATGCTTAACCATCTCAGCTAAGCCAGCTCTTACTTCACGAATCGGTAATGTTTGCAGTGTACTTGTATCATACAGCACCATAACAGGTTGATGAAAAACGCCGATCATGTTTTTAGCTAAAGGATGGTTGACGGCGACTTTCCCGCCAACACTGCTGTCATGGGCCAATATCGTTGTCGGAATTTGAACGAATCGGACTCCTCGCATGTAAGTCGCAGCGACGAATCCAGCCAAGTCGCCTACAACCCCGCCGCCAAGAGCGATAACGGTCGAACTGCGATCGAGGCCCGCCTCAATCGCTTTAGTCATCATTTGTTCATATACCGCTAGCGACTTCGACTGTTCTCCGGATTCCACAACGGCCGATATAACAGTATATCCAGCCTTGTGAAGATTCGTCTCCACATCATTCAAATAATGCGGCGCCACATGTGTATCGGTAATAATAAACAGCGGGCTCTTCTTCGTTATTTGATGCTTCTCAAAGAAAGAAGCAATATTTTGAAGCAAGCCTTGGCCGATATAGATTGGATATGAACGTTCGCCTAATTCAACGGTTAATGTTCTCATTAGTACCGCTCCAATTGGGCTTTGTAATTTTCATAGTTCGCCCGAATTTCTTCCATCGAATCTCCGCCAAACTTCTCAAGGAACGCTTTAGCTACTTCCCATGCGACGACATGCTCCATGACGACACTCGCTGCTGGCACTGCGCACGCATCGGAACGTTCCACTTGAGCTGTAAACGGTTCTTTCGTATCGATATCTACACTTTGCAGCGGCTTATAGAGTGTAGGGATCGGCTTCATCACGCCGCGAACGACAATCGGCATGCCGTTCGTCATACCTCCTTCAAAACCGCCTAAGCGATTCGTCGCGCGTGTAAAACCGTCTTTCTCGTTATACAAAATCTCATCGTGAACTTGAGATCCGCGAAGCTTGCCAGCTTCAAATCCAATACCGATCTCAACGCCTTTGAATGCATTGATAGACATAACGCCTTGAGCGATGCGTCCGTCAAGCTTACGGTCATATTGCACATGGCTTCCGAGCCCGATCGGAACTCCCTCGACAATACACTCCACAATACCGCCGATCGAGTCGCCTTCCTGTTTAATTTGGTCAATGTATGCTTCCATTTTCTTCTCAGTTTCTTTATCAACAACACGAACAGATGAAGCTTCAGTCGCTTCAATAAGCTCATCGATAGACAAATTGTGCGGAGGCGCTTCGATCTCTCCAATTCGAATGACCTGGCCTGCTACTTTGATACCGAATTGCTCCAAAAATTGACGTGCAATTGCACCAACAGCTACACGTACAGTCGTCTCACGCGCGCTCGAACGTTCAAGCACATTTCGGAGATCCTTCAGGTTGTACTTAAGACCGCCGTTCAGGTCAGCATGACCTGGACGCGGGCGATGTACACGTCGTTTCTCTTCATCCGAGCCTTCAATCGGCTCAATATTCATAATATTTCTCCAATGAGTCCAATCCTTATTTTCGACGACTACAGCGACAGGAGCACCCGTGGTGTACCCATGGCGAACCCCGCCCACAATTTGAGCTGTATCCTTCTCAATTTGCATCCGGCGTCCCCGCCCATACCCTTTCTGGCGGCGCTGAAGCTGGAAATTCAAAGCGTCAAAATCCAACTTCATATTGCTAGGCAATCCTTCAATAATTGCAGTCAGTTGGGGACCGTGCGTTTCCCCTGCGGTTAAATAACGTAAACTCATGATGCGTTCCCCCTTTAAACTGTTAAACTTTAAATGGCTAAAATCCGCTTTTATCTTTGCTCATTATAGTATAGGTCTTCGGGTTTGACAAGAAACAAGAACATAATAAAAAAAGCACGACTGTAATTTGCTATAGAAGCAAAAAATGGCGTGCCTTCTTATAAGCAGTTACCTAAATACCGCGAAGCTTATTCATTCACCGATTGATTTCTGAACGGAAACGGCCGCTCTTTTTTCTCCGGCTGATCCATCAATTTGCTCAATTGTGCCGATTCAACACCTAATATTTGCGCACATTCTTGGATCGTAATAAATCCTCGCCGATAAGCGGCAATCACTTTTCGTTTGTCCATGTATGCTGACCCTCCACTCATATCTCACTATGTAGTGTGGCAAAAAGAGGAAGGCATTATACGTGATTTGCAGTTTTACGATAGAAAAATGTTTCAGACGTTTCAAGCCCATACTGGCTCGGTGTAAAGATTTGTTCTGTACTTCCTACAAAAAGGACGCCGCCAGGGCGAAGTGCTTTTGCAAATTTATGATAGAGCATCTGTTTCGCTTCTTCTGTAAAATAAATCATGACATTTCGGCATACAATAAGGTCGAAGCCAGTATCAAAAGAGTCCAGCAGTAAATTTTGCTTCTGAAAGTTTACGGACTTCTTCAGAGTGTCGCTAACTCGGTATAAAGACCCCTCAGGTGCAAAATATTTCGCTGCAACATCTGGCGGCACATCCTTAAGAGAACGTTCCAAATACAGTCCTTGCTTCGCTTTCTCGATTGCGCCTACATCAATGTCTGTAGCTAATATCGAACTGTCATTTAGAAGATTCAGGCCATCAAGAATCGTTGCCAGCGTATACGGCTCTTCTCCTGTTGAACATGCTGCACTCCATACTTTTAGCCGGCGCTTTTCCTTAATAAGTTCAGGCAAAATAATATCACGGAGCACTTCCCACCGATTCGGATTACGCCAAAATTCGGAGACGTTAATCGTCATTCGATCCAAAAACTCATTAAATAATGATTTATCAACCATCATAGCATCAAAGAACAAAGCAAACGAGTTATACCCGTGCTTCGTACGAAGCGTCGTTAATCTGCGCTTCATTTGCGCTTCTTTGTATTGAGCTAAGTCGATTCCTGTTTTGTCTTTAACTTTTCGGATGAAGTCTGTATAGTCGGGATCAGGCGTTAGTCCGTCACGTGCAGCATTGACCTCTTCTAAAAACGTCCGATTCATATCCATGGCGAGATCGATTTATCGTAACTCAGCAATTGCTCGGGCGTAAAGTAAATACCGATCTCCCTGTCAGCGCTTGCTTTAGAGTCCGATCCATGTATCAGATTAAATGTTGCATGTGACGCAAAATCGCCGCGAATAGTACCAGGCATCGCTTCGCTCGGGTTTGTTTTCCCAATTAAATTACGAGACAAAGCGATAATATCGTCCCCTTCCCATACCATAGCAAAGACAGGACCCGATGTTATGAAATTAACGAGCTTCTCAAAGAAAGGTTTTCCTTCATGTTCTTGATAATGGACTTTGGCTAGTTCCTCACTGACAAACATCAGTTTACCAGCAATCATTTTAAATCCTTTGTCTTCCATACGACTGATGATTTTACCAATTAAACCACGCTGAATACCATCAGGCTTCACCATTAAAAATGTTCGTTCCACTTAAAGTCACTCTCCAATTATCATCAGTAGTTTGATGCTTGTTCTATTTTACCAGAAATGATACGTATGGTTAAGATTAGTACGTTCTTCTAGTGACGAAATGTGCGATATCACGCAAATTCTTTTTTACTTTTTGATCAGGCAGCAAGTCTAGCGCTTTCAACGCTTTAGCAATATATCGGTCAGCGAGCTCTTCTGCCTTTTGAATTCCAGGGCTGGAAACGACCAATGCTACTGCCTGTGACACATCTGCCTCCCCCTTCATGCTCCGAATCCGTGAAATTTCAGCCAGTACAGAACCTCGCATCTTTGGATCCTGAAGAGCATAAATAACAGGCAATGTGATGTTCCCCTGTCTCATATCGCTGCCAGGCGGTTTACCAAGCTGCTTCTCTGTTCCGCGCAAATCGAGCAAATCATCCCGAATTTGAAAAGCCATTCCTACATTGTAACCATATCGATACAGCAGATTGCATACACGCGGCTCTGCATCTGCTGCAATCGCACCAAGCTGACAACTGATTGCAATTAACAGAGCAGTTTTCCGACGAATACGGAGCAGGTAATTGCGTACACTTTGCTCGGTGTTGAAGAAATCACGGATTTGCTCCATTTCACCAATGGACATTTGAACCATGGCTTTTGAAAGAATTTGGTGAATTTGAGGATTTTTCAGTTTCGTTGCCATCATGAGCGCTTTTGCGTACAAGTAGTCGCCCGTATACATCGCAACTCGGTTATCCCATTTCGATTTTACCGTAAGCTGCCCCCGCCGAGTCTCGGCATTGTCTATAACATCATCATGGACAAGAGATGCGCTATGTATAAGTTCTAGAGGTATAGCAACATGCGCTAATTTATTAAGATCGTATTGTCCGAACTTCCCGCCAAGCAGCACGAATACTGGTCGCAGCCGTTTACCGCCTGCTTTCAGCAAATGAAGCGATGTCTCGCCTAACTCCTCGTGGTCTCCCTCGATACTGGCGTATAGCTGCTCTTCTATATACTGCATATCTTTTTTTAATAAGCCGAACATGTCTAATTGTTTCATTCTGTCACCTGTGTCACCATATTGTCATTCCATAGTTCCATTGTCACTTTGTGAGGCAGCAGTCCCAGTTCAAACGCATATCGGTAGTACAATGCAAGTCCTTTCTGCTGCTTGCTGCTAAAATCATAACATAAATTGTTAAAGTATTGACGCCAGTAAGTCGAATCTCCACCGATCTCTCTGCAAGCTTGTTCTACGATCGGCTCTAAATTGTCTAAGCTTTGCTTCTTACTCAGTTCAAATAACTTCGCTATTGCACCCACTACTTCAGGATTGGCTAATGCAAACTGTTTATTGACCGCCCACACGGCAAATGTCATGCCGAGACCTGTCCACTTTTTCCATACTTCGCCTAAATCTGTAACGACGTAGCCCTTATCTTCCCAAGACGCCCGAATGGCATTGTCTCCAATAAGCAGAGCAGCATCGCTATTTGCAAGCATCGACTCTAAGTGAGGCTCACTAACGTGATAAGTTGGATGTCCGCCATATATTTTTTCAATAATAATTTTGAGAAGGTTAACGGATGTAGCAGATGTGTTTGTTAAGGAAATGACACCATTCACGGCAGACTCGATCGGTTTCTTAGAGAACAGCAAAATAGATTTCACTTCACCATCACTGCTGACTGAAAGGTTAGGCAAAAGAATAAGCCGATCTGATCCCGCACCATAGGCGAAGGAAGAGAGGGCCCCGATTTGAATGGAACCATCTAACATTCCCCGGTTTAAAATCGCCGGAACTTCGGTAACTATTCGAATTTTTGTGTCTATCATATTAGGATTGAAATGATAAAAAACCGGCCATGCATTTGTATAGTTGATTTTACCAATTGTAACTTCGTTAATTTTGTTCGCCTCGCTGCGCATTTTGATCCCCCCATCTGGTAAACAAATCGTGACTGATATTGACATTGTCCAGAACTTTGCCAACCAAGAAGGAGATGAGATCCTCCATGCTTTTCGGATGAAAATAAAAGGCAGGCATTGCTGGAATAATCCGTACACCTAACCTAGCCAGCTTCAGCATGTTCTCTAGATGGATGGCATGAAGCGGCGTTTCCCTCGGCACAATGACAAGGGACCGTCCCTCCTTCAGCATCACGTCAGCCGCGCGAGTCATCAAATTGTCTGATGATCCGTTCGCGATAGCTGACAACGTGCCCATGGAACAAGGCATGATAATCATCCCTTCTACCAGATAAGAGCCGCTTGCAATAGAGGCTCCAATATCCGATACAGGATAATACTTGAACGTTCCAGGATAACCGCCAAATTTGTCTTGCAATACATCATCACGGTTCGTAGTGTTCCACTGCAGCTCCTCTTTCAGAACTCTCCATCCCGCGTTAGAAATAACTAGATGAACCGTATATCCCATCGATAACAATACTTCAGTTAAACGAACGCCATAGATCGAACCGCTAGCACCAGTAATGCCCACAACCCAGCCTTTTTTAACCGTCGTCTCCATTAGCCTAACTGCACCACCAAATCAATCCATGTAAAGAGGAATACAACGATACTAAGCGCACCGTTCATCGTGAAAAATGCAGTTTGCAACCGGCTGAGGTCGTTCGGAGTTACAATATAGTGCTCATAGAACAAAATAATATAAGCAATGATCATCCCAGCTAAGTACCACCAGCTTAACTGAGTCGTTAACCATAGGACAATAAATCCGATCGCAGTTAGCACATGGAACCCTTGAGCAATTTTAAGCGCTTTATTAAGCCCAAATCGAGCTGGGATCGAATGCACACCTTCTTGCCGGTCAAACTCAATATCTTGGCACGCATAAATAACATCAAAACCTGCCGTCCACAAAGCTACTGTTAAATAAAATATAATTGCCGCCCAATCGATTTCTCCTGTTACAGCAACCCAGCCGCCAAGCGGTGCAAGCCCAATGGTCAGACCGAGTACGACGTGACAGAGCCATGTAAAACGTTTGGTGTATGAATAAATAACTAGGAAAAAGACCGCAATTGGCATCAGTTTAAGCGCTAATGGATCAAGTTCGAGCGCAGCCCACACTAATAAAGCAAATGAAATCATAATAAAAATGATGACCTCGCCGGCTTTAAGAAGTCCAGCTGGAATGGCACGATTCGCCGTGCGCGGATTTTTTTTATCAATATGTTGATCTATTAATCGATTTAGTCCAAACGCTGCGCTTCTTGCTCCGAACATCGCCATGAGGATCCAGCCAATTTGAGCCCATGAAGGCAAATGGCCGGTTGCAACCACAGAACCTAGAATCGCACCCATAAAGGCAAATGGAAGAGCAAACAGCGTATGTTCAATCTTTATCATTTCTAGAAAAATACGAACTTTCTTAAACATGCTTAAATCTCCTTGGTCCCAATATGTAGTGCAGCGATACCACCTGTCAAAGGATAAGCTTGTACATCCGTAAGACCGGTTTCTCTAAAAATTTGTGCTAATTGTTCGCGCCCCGGGAACTGGATTAATGATTCCGGCAACCACTTATATTGCTCGTAACGTTTTGCAAGTAATTTCCCCAACATCGGTAATATTTTCTGAAAATAGAAATAATAAATTCCTTTAAAAGGCTGCCAAGTCGGTTTGGACAACTCAAGGCAAACGACTTTCCCGCCAGGCTTGACCACGCGCTTCATTTCGCGCAGAACCTGATGTAAATCAGGAACATTGCGAAGTCCAAAGCCAATCGTTGCATAATCGAAAGTGTTATCATCGAAAGGAAGCGACATTGCGTTTCCTTGAACGAGCGTAATTTGGTCTTCTAATTGTTGTTCACTAATTTTCTTTCTCCCTACATCAAGCATGCTCTCACTAAAGTCCAGTCCGACAATTTTGCCGCTTCCGCTTTCTTTAGCCATACTCACGGTCCAGTCACAAGTTCCGCAGCAAAGATCAATCGCCGTATCACCTGGGCGCATGCTCATACGCTGCATCGTAAACTTACGCCATGCTTTATGACGTCTGAAACTAAGAATGTCGTTCATCAAATCGTACTTCGGTGCAATGCTCTCAAATACGGAATGCACAAATTGTTCCTTTTCTTTTGGTTTAGAAATATTATTCTGCACCAATTTCCACCTTACCCTTCTTTTAACGCAGGACTATTCACTTTCAGCAGCGAAACAAACGGTTCAACGATCGCATCAAGCTCACGAAGAAGCTTATCACTGCTTAGATCTTGCAATATATGTTGTACACGTGAAACAGACTGACGCAGTTTCTCCATCAGTTGATCTGTAACCGAGTATTTAACGAGCATCTTTTTCCAATGATTCGCATCCAAATTGGATTGTTTAATCGCTTCCCGTTCATCAGCATTGCCAGCTTCAAGAATATGCCAGAATGCGTATCCTCGGCTCACCGCTGCTGCACTACTACTCGATTTCATTTCGTGAGCAACCACTTCAAGATTCGTTAATTCATGAAGCAGATTGTTCCAGAGCGCATGGTCTACCCTGTCCAATAACGGAGTAAAAGAAATAAACAGCTGCATTCTCAGCTGTACACATTCCCGCAAATATTCTTCGCCAGTCAGAAGCAAATGCTTCATTTTGTGATACAAATTCATTTTCATGCGATTTACTTCACAAATAGCGCTGCTAAGAAGCGAGACAATCTCTATATGCTCATTCTGTGATAAAATTTGGTAAAAACGACTGCTCAAATAATCCCCAGCAAGCACTTTCAACTGACGAGATCGCATCTCTCGCTCTCCTTGCTGAGTTGTATCTATATCAATCATATCATGAGTATCAAGCGCAATTTGCACTAATGAAGTTGCCAGGGCATATATTTCACCATTGCTCGAAGTTGATTCTTTATTTAAAAATGTATATAGCAAGCGAACCCGCGTATCCGGAAATTCCGGTAATTCTGTATGTTTTTGAATCATGTCATAATCGACATATTTTTTTGCCAATTGATGTATACGATATGGTTTCATCCTGCGCCTCCGAGCCATTACTTTCTAACAAACAAATTGTTTGTCACAATCTTATTTATTATATCATATGTTTTTTTTACACGCACGGTTTAATCACGAATCTCCTTGCCCAAATCGGCTTTGCCACAGCTTCGTTTCTGAGACGTGAAATGTCCTCGTGATGTTTTCAGATAGAGAACTGCTTTTTATACTGCGCAGCTCATCAAGTGCATCTGAAGAGAAATCCCCCCGCCGAACATCGGCCGCAAGGAGCAAATGCTTTGCTCCGGTCCAATTATCTTTGGCAACAAATCGAATCATTAAGCGATTCACATTTGCCGATTTATCGATGCTAAAATGAATGATTTCATACATGTTATTATATATTTCCTTTGGCACAACTTCTGGATTCGTCACTTCCAAATCAACAGCAAGAATAGAAGATTGCCAATCTACACTGCGAATGTGAAGCGTTAGCGGAAGCTCACTTAAATAATCGACAAGATTCGTTTCAGTGAGGTTAATTGGTTTTTGCGCAGAGAAAACAGCATATTCAGAGCGAGCAATCGTTGTACGAGTATGTAAGGCAGACACGAGCGTCATAATTCCCACCAGTCCAAAGGTTATGATGCAAGCAGCGGCAAACAGCCCCCATCGTCTCATGGGTAATCCCCCTTCTGAAACCTTTTCTTATAGTGTGAGCGCCAATCTACGGCTCCATACTTCATTGTACAACGAAAAAAAGCAGGCTATGCCTGCAATTTCTATTCGTCCGTATCAATAATGCCGTGCTTAGTCATCACTCTAGCTTTGCCCCGAATCTTAACCGCGGATGTATGATCTGTAAATTGCGCAATCAGTATTTCACCTTTGTCTAATTTCTCAGTGTGGTGAAAGCGTGTATCTTGACCACGGGTCAATCCAATGACCTGAACGCCTTGTTCTTTCGCTTTTACAACGATGTAATCATCATGGTTCGTGTTTTCCATTTCGATTTGATCCTCCCACCTTTTCTATCCCTAATGATGCAAAAAGAATAGGTCAATGTCAACTAACCCATACTATTCTTAGTATTATAACCAAGGGAGATGTTTGATATGGCTTACCAGCCAGCTCATTTACAGCAGTCTGAATTAACAGAGCTGCAGCAATATGAGCAGAAATTACGCGAAATGACAGGACAACCTATTATTTTAATTGCTTATACAGATGAACAGGCCAGGACGCATCATGAATTGCACGATGAAGATATATAATTCTAGTTTCATAAAAAAGGCCGTGAACTATAGCAGTCACGGTCTTCTTTACATATTCGAGTATGTAGAAATCGTTATTTAATTGCGTCTCTCAGTGCTTTACCCGGTTTAAAAGCCGGAATTTTGCTAGCTGGAATTTCGATTTCTTCACCCGTTTGCGGGTTGCGTCCTTTACGTGCAGAACGTTCACGGACTTCGAAATTGCCAAATCCGACAAGTTGTACTTTATCTCCGTTTTGAAGTGCAGTTGAAATCGCTTCGAATACTGCATCTACCGCTTTCGTTACATCCTTTTTGGACAATTCTGTAGCTTCTGCTACTTGTGCTACCAAATCAGATTTATTCATTGTTATTTCACCTCCCCAATCCATTTAAATATAGTTGATTGTTATTCTGTGTTTCCGATTTGCCTGAAAATATACGTTCTACTAAGGAAAATAACGACTTAGCAGCTGTAGGCGAACAAATTTATAGTAATACACCAGTACTTTATTTTCAACTAATATGTTGTGGTGGAAGCATGAAAAAAGAGAATGAAGATACCTTCACTCTCTTTTTTTGAGATTATATTAGAGAATAATCGCGATGAGTCCGCCAGAGCCCTCGTTAATAATGCGGCCGAGAGTCTCTTGAAGTTTGTAACGTGCATTATCCGGCATCATTGCGATTTTACCTTGAATCCCTTCGCGCACAATGGAATGGAGCGATCTTCCGAAAATGTCAGACTCCCAAATTTTAATCGGATCGTTCTCAAAATCTTGCATTAAATAACGAACCAATTCCTCACTTTGTTTCTCTGTTCCAATAATCGGCGCGAACTCAGATTCCACATCGACACGAATCATATGAATGGAAGGAGCTGTCGCCTTTAAGCGAACTCCGAATCTTGAGCCCTGTCTAATAAGCTCTGGTTCATCCAAAGCCATTTCAGCAAGAGAAGGAGCTGCAATGCCGTATCCCGTCGTCTTGACCATCTCGAGCGCTTCCGCGAACCGATCATATTCCCGCTTCGCATGGGAGAATTCTTGCATTAATTGCAGCAAATGGTCCTTGCCTCGTATTTCAACGCCGACGACTTCCACTAAGATGCGGTCATATAGTTCATCTGGTGCGTAGAGGTCAATTTCAGCAACACCTTGACCCATATTCATACCGGACAGAGCAGCGCGGTCAATGAAATCATAATCCATAAATTGATATACGACACGGTCCACATCACGCAAACGACGAATATCTTTCACTGTATCGCGAACTGAGTTCTCAAAGTTGCTGCGCAGCCAGTGGTTTTCTTTCAGCACCATTACCCAGCTCGGCAAATTGACGTTCACCTCATGCACTGGGAATTCATAGAGCACTTCACGAAGAACACCAGTTACATCTTCTTCTGTCATCGTCGCGGCACTTAGAGCCATCACCGGAATATCATATTTAGCGGCAAGCTCACTGCGAAGCTGTTGTGTCTCTTCGCTGCGAGGGCGTGTGGAGTTGATGACGAGAATAAACGGCTTACCTACTTCCTTAAGCTCTGCAATGACTCTTTCTTCAGCATCGACATATGAAGATCGGTCGATCTCAGCGATTGTGCCATCTGTCGTTACGACAACGCCTAAAGTCGAGTGTTCTTGGATCACTTTACGAGTACCAATTTCAGCGGCTTCCTGAAAAGGAATCGGCTCTTCAAACCATGGTGTTGAAATCATTCGCGGACCGTTCTCATCCTCATATCCTTTGGCACCATTCACTGCATATCCAACGCAATCCACAAGGCGTACATTGACTTCCAAACCTTCTGCAACTCTAATTCGCACCGCATTGTTAGGTACAAATTTCGGTTCTGTAGTCATGATTGTTTTCCCCGCAGCACTTTGCGGAAGCTCATCTACTGCTCGGACACGATCTGCCTCGTTGCTAATGTTCGGAAGCACAATCGTCTCCATGAACCGTTTGATAAATGTTGACTTACCAGTGCGGACAGCGCCTACGACTCCGAGATAAATGTCCCCCCCGGTACGTTCAGCTATGTCCTTGAAAATGTCTACTTTTTCCAAATGAAATCCCCTCCTCAAATTACTCCGAAGGAAAAATGCTTTGTAAGCATCCGCCTCGTATTCCGTCAGAATTCATAACCATAGCAACGAAAAGCAGCTTCCAGACTTGAAGGTATCCGCCGCCGATAATGATTTCTGATAGAACGGCAAAGCGGCATAATCTCGTACATGCTTTTGGACTAGTAAAATCATATGTACTAGATGTGGAAATATGACGGTTCTCTATAAGGTTTCCTGTCCATCAATTTTAATGCGGGTGTTTCACGGGCGCTTAGCCGCACTGTTCATCCGCACCCCTTCTCATATGATATATGTGCTCTTGATAGAACGTATGACTACTTTAAAACATTCAGACCTGAAAAAAACGAAAAACCCGCCAAATGGCGGGCCTTGCAGACATTCTATTTTATTCATTAACGGGTACCGGTTCTTTGTTCATCCAATGATAAGGCAATGATTTTACAGGAACAAAATATGAGGCATTCACTAAATAGATTCGTAAATCTTCGTTTTCTTTAGGCTGAATAGATTCTCTATCAATCGCTTGCATAATATCAAATGAATAATCAGCGTAGACTGTTCCGTTCTCATTCATAATAAACGGTATGTCTTGACCTGAATATACACTTCTCAGCTGCAAATTAGGCTGACCTAGTCGGTCTAGATCAACGTAATAGATCGACGTTCCAGGATGTAACTCACTGCCTTTAGGGAGATTTCCATTGTGGGAAGCCTTGTACCCATTGACATAACGCTGTACATCGTTTACTTTTTGCACAGTTACAAGATCCATCACTTTCACTATCGGGTCAGTTTCTTCATTTAAAATTAAGTAATAAACACTTCCGCCTTTTTCAAAAGCCGTCGATGGAATTTCATCAATATAGCCTTTCTTCTGCAGCTGATCTAGATCGACGCGGAATTTCTCATACCTCGGGGTGCTCTCACCAGCATTTAAGATCGGTAATATTCCTTGTTCCTTTTGAAAATGGTCTATTGCATTTTGAATGCGTTCGACGCTATCACGGTATGACACTTTCAACTGCTGTCCATCAGAGTTTGGGTACATACACCCTGACATAACGAACATAGACAATATCATGATCACTGATAGTAGTATGTATCGTGAATGCCAATCACAAGGTCGTTTGCGATTATTTTTCAAGTATCCATCATCCTTTAGAAATATGTTTTATTTCTCGCTGTAATGGAGCCTGCCTCTTTAACGACTGCTTGGCAGCCAAGTCTGTATCCCTCTTCAATCTCCTCAGGGTCAAGTCTTGCAATCTCTGCCTTGGTCGGTTCAGCTAAAAATTGGGCTCCTTCTTCAATATAGCAACGACATCTCGCACAGGTGCCGCGCGTACACATATGCTGCCAATCTACTTTATGCTTGATTGCATGTTCTAAAATGGTAGTTCCTGGTTCGGGTTCAACCGATTTGCGAACAGTCCTGCCAATAAGCTCTAATATACTAGACATAAATCCTCCTCATGATCCCGAATCTTAGGCGCTTACACAAGTACGACCACACCGCTTAGAAACCCAATTAACATAATAACGAAAGCGATAATCGAAAGTATTCCTCGTACAATTCCTTTCGTTTTCGTACGAGCAAACGTAATTAAAAATACGGATAACCCCATGATCAAAATGGCAATAATGGAGACCCACATTTTAGTCATAGCATCCATTGCACGCAAACTCTCCCATTCTATTGTGATGGAAATATTATATCATTCCAAAAAAAAGAACAAAAGACAATGAAGTTAGTAAGCTCCATATCTTTTGTTCCTGAACAAAAGATAATGAAGTTTATGAGCTTCATGTCTTTTGTTCTCGCTATTATTTCTTAAGCATCATTTTCATCAGAGATTCCATGCTGCTCGGGTCCATTCCGCTTTTCTTCACAGCGTTTATAATATCCTTGATCGTCTCTTCAGAGACAGGAACCTTCGCCATCTCAGAAACTTGCTTAATCAATTGACGCAATTGAGTTTCACTTTGCATCGTTGAAGGTTTGACATTACTTGCTATTTTTTTAATTTGATTTTGGGAAATATTTTTGCCCGTTTTCTTATTGATGGCATTCAGTGCATCTTTAGAAAAGTTATCACTCACAGTCCACCCTCCTCCGAAAGTACTCCTATAATGTATGAGCTTATTCGGAAAAAGGTGAGGGGGCTTAACTATGCCACTGTTCCCAAGTTTCGAGTGTCATCATTTCCATTTCTGTCTTCGGATCGCGTCCCATGAGCGCCTCTACGGCACGTTTAGGTTCACATCCGTTAAACAGCACTTGATAAAGCTGATAGGTGATCGGCATTTGAACACCATATTTCTCTGAAATGCGATATGCAGCTTTTGTTGTTCTTATCCCTTCAACAACCATACCCATCGATTTCAGTACTTGACTGAGCTCTTGTCCTTGTCCAATGAGCGATCCCGCACGCCAGTTCCGGCTATGCTGACTTGTAGCCGTCACTACAAGGTCTCCTATACCAGCAAGTCCCGCAAAAGTTAATGGGTTAGCTCCTAATTCAACGCCAATACGCGAGATTTCCGCTATTCCTCTCGTGATCAGGGCAGCCTTCGCATTATCTCCGAATCCAAGTCCATCCGACATCCCTGCACCTAAAGCGATAATGTTTTTAAGTGCTCCTGCCAGCTCTACCCCGATCAAATCGCGGTTCGTATATACTCTAAAGTATGAATTCATGAACAAATTTTGTGCTTTTATAGCATACTCTTCGTCTTGCGAAGCAACAACAACCGTCGTCGGACAACGTTTTACGACTTCCTCCGCATGGCTCGGACCAGATAAAACGACAATTTGTCCTTCAGAACATTGCAGTTCTTCTGAGATTACTGTCGACATTCGCTTTAACGTCTCCAGCTCAAAGCCTTTTGTCGCATGGACAACGAGCATATCCTTATGCCAGTACGATTTCAATTGATGTGCCACTTCACGCATCGCTGCTGACGGAGCAACAATGACAACAGCCTCTGCTTCGTTCACAGCCTCCTGCATGTTGGTTGTAGCAACAATGTTCTGGGATAATTTAATTCCCGGTAAATAATGCTCATTACGATGCATGCTGTTAATTTCATGCACCAATTGTTCATTGCGTGACCACATTGTAACGTCCAAGTCATTGTCGGCAAGCACACTAGCCAGAGCCGTTCCCCAGCTGCCTGCAACAAGAACTGCAACTTTGTTAGGCAACGTGTTTTCCTCCCTTAGAACCTAGTTTGTTTTCTTGCCCTTTGATGATTTTCACAATATTGCTTCGATGTCTCCAATAGGCAAAAACACAAATAATAAGACTCGTCCAGAACAGAGGCCAAGGGCGATCCATAATCACTAAGGAAATCGGTGTCAATGTGACAAAAACGAGTGATCCGAGCGAAACATATCTTGTTACAACAATGGTAAGAATCGCAATGATTCCAGCATACAGAGCCGGGAGGAAGCAAAGGGTAGCAAGCACGCCAATAGCCGTAGCCACACCCTTACCTCCGCGGAAATGAAAATAAATAGGCCAGTTATGTCCCGCAATGGCGCTTACACCGCATATAGCAGGCACCCAAACTGAATCTCCTCCAAGCCACTTACCAATCCATACTGCAGCGATACCTTTGAGTACGTCTAGAGCGAGCACGAGTATTGCAGGTCCAATCCCAAGTACACGAAGTGTATTCGTCGCTCCTGCATTACCGCTGCCGTGCTTTCTAATATCTATGCCTTTGAACAACTTAGCATAAATAACACTGAAGCTAACGGAACCAAGTAGATAAGACACTACGACTGCAATAAAGGGTAAAATCACATTCCTCTCTCCTAACCTTCATCAGACTTACGCCGCGTAAATATACGAATCGGTGTACCTTCAAAATCGAACGCAGCACGAATCTTATTCTCCAAATAGCGTTCATAAGAAAAATGCATTAATTCTGGATCATTTACAAAGATAACCATAGTCGGCGGTTTAACCGCTACCTGTGTCACGTAATTAATACGAAGTCTCCGTCCTTTATCCGTTGGAGGTGGATTAATGGCCACAGCATCTGATATGACGTCATTCAGTAAATGGGTTTGAACACGCATCACGTGCTGCTGAGCCACATGTTCAACGACAGGCAGCAGTTTATGGAGCCGCTGCTTCGTTTTTGCAGATAGAAAAACAATTGGCGCATAGGTCATGAACAAGAAATGATCACGTATTTTCTTTTCAAATTGGTGCATCGTTTTGTCATCCTTGTCGACAGCATCCCATTTGTTGACGACAAATATCGACGCTTTCCCTGCCTCATAAGCATATCCAGCAATATGTTTATCTTGTTCAATAATACCTTCTTCACCATTAATAACGACGAGTACGACATCAGCGCGTTCAATCGCTTTGAGCGCCCGCATAACGCTGTATTTCTCCGTTGTTTCGTATACTTTACCGCGCTTACGCATACCTGCCGTATCAATGAGCACGAATCGTTGACCGTCTTTCTCAAACGGCGTATCGATCGCATCTCTAGTTGTTCCTGCGATATCACTTACAATAACTCGTTCTTCCCCGAGAATCGCATTCACAAGTGATGATTTGCCTACATTTGGCCTTCCAATAAGCGCAACTCGAATCACATCTTCATCATATTCGTCATCAGCAAGCTCAGGTAAGTTGTCAACGATTGCATCCAGCAAATCGCCCATTCCAGTACCGTGACTGCCTGAAATACCGATCGGATCACCGAAACCTAAACTATAAAACTCATAAATATCATCTGCACGTTGAATGTTATCGACTTTATTTACAGCGACAATGACTGGCTTTCCTGAACGGAACAGCATCTGAGCAACTTCCTCGTCTGATTGTGTTACCCCAGACTTAGCGTCACACATAAACACAATGACATCAGCCTCTTCGATTGCAAGCTCTGCCTGCATGCGAATAGACTTCATAATCATATCATCGCCATCAATTTCAATACCTCCAGTATCAATAATACTGAAAGGTTTACCGTTCCATTCCGCAGTGCCGTAAATTCGGTCGCGTGTTACACCCGGCTTGTCTTCAACAATAGCTAGACGGTCACCGATAATCCGATTAAAAATCGTTGATTTACCTACATTAGGCCGCCCCACAATTGCTACAACGGGTCTTGCCATATTGCACTCCTCCTCCACATCTTCCGTTAATCATCATAGCAAAAAAGATCAAGAATGGCTAACTTTTCATTCCTCTTTTCTTCTCTCGCTTCTTCTTAACCAACTCACAGGTTGAACAAATTTCTTTATATATAAGGAGAACTGCGCACTTACTAAAGTTAACAATCGAGTGAGTACGATCATAATCCACCATTGGTGCATCCACTGATCTCCTCCAAATGTATGAACATTGACTCCTTCCCGGGCTAGAGACAGAAATATTTCATAACCTAACAAACTGAACGTGATCGTAAAGTATTGCTGCTTCAAATCGGATATGAGGAAAAATGTAAGACTTGCCATAACAAGTATTAGATCTCTTTCAACGGAGACCATTGTTATTTCAGGATGATTGACGATCCATACATGGATCAACATATACAGAGATAAGAAAAACATCGCTGATAACAAATATAGTAAACGTCCGTATCTCGTACTCGAGTATAAAATAAAAGGCAACGGCAGGAGCAGTACCAACATTCCTCCATTTAAGGAATGGCCGCCAGGCAATGGCAACTCGAAAGGCCGCATCATGAACCATCCTGCAAATAGAAGGATCAGAACCGGAAAAGATACTTCCGGAAGTAAGATCGATTTCCAGCCTGTCAAGAGCAACACCACAGTCACGCAAAAAAGAATTAAAGAAATCAAACCTGTGTCCATCACACCGCATCACCTCAGTTATTCAATAACTAACTCTATTATTCACTGAAGTCATGTGATTTTATCCTTATCCCTTTGCGGACGCGGTTTAAGAGCTTCATCCAGATCATAAAAAATCGGTGAACCCCGAAGAGTTCACCGATCTCATCTTGATATGCTAGGCTTCAAGCACGATTATTTCAACTTGCTAAGCTTATCGCCAAAACGTTCTCCAAGTGTAATACTCAATCCTTCATTGCTAAGCGAAACGTTCGGATTGTTCAGCTCTACCTTAGGAGCTTTAGCTGGTCTTTCAGCTCTTGGCTCTGGAGCAGCAGGAGCCTCTTCAGTTTCTTTAATGCTTAGGCTTACTCTTTTCTCAGCAGGATTAAAGTCTAGAATTTTCACTTGGACAGTTTGTCCTTCTTTCAACACTTCATGCGGTGTACCGATATGTTTGTGTGAGATTTGCGAAATGTGTACAAGTCCTTCTACCCCAGGAGCGATTTCTACGAAAGCACCAAAGGAAACAAGTCTTTTCACTTCACCGGAAACGATGTCGCCAATATTAAATTGTTTTGCCGCTTGATCCCAAGGACCTGGTTGAGCTGCTTTAATACTCAAGCTGATTTTGCCTTTTTCAGCGTCAACTTTAAGCACTTTCACTCTCACTTTTTGCCCTTCAGTCAATACGTCGCTTGGTTTATCAACATGAGTCCATGCAATTTCAGATACGTGAACCAAACCATCCACGCCGCCAATATCAACGAAAGCACCGAATTGAGTCAGACGTTGCACAGTACCGTCAATCTCTTGTCCTTCTTTAATACCTGCGATGATTTGTTGTTTGTTCGCTTCGAATTCAGCATCAAGTACATCTTTTTGAGAGAGAATGACTCTGTTATTTTCACGGTCAAGTTCTTTCACTTTAACACGAAGAGTACGGCCTTTATAATCGCTGAAATCTTCAACGAAATGACGTTCTACCATAGAAGCAGGGATAAATGCGCGTACGCCTACATCAGCAACTAGGCCGCCTTTCACCACTTCAGCAACTGTTACTTCAAATTGTTCTCCACTCTCAAAACGTTTTTGCAGCAGTTCCCATGCATTTTCGCTGTCTACCGCACGTTTGGAAAGAATCAATTTTTCTTTCTCATCATCAATGCTGACTACTTTGCATTCTACCTCTTGTCCAACAGCCACAGCACTTGCAGCGTTATCAAGATGTACGGATGAAAGTTCGCGAACAGGAATTACGCCGTCATATTTATATCCAATGCTCACATAAGCTTGATTGTCCTCAATTTTGACGATCGTTCCTTTAACAGTGTCCCCTTTTTTCAAGGATACGATTGAGTCCATTTCCTCTTGACTTACTGCTTCTTGATTTTTTGTTTCTTCAGACATGATTATTACCTCCTCAATTCAAAACCCCATTTATTTAAACTCGCACTATGTAAGAGCGATGTTTAAAACATAATAACTGTAGTATCTTTCCAAAAAAAGCATTTCTCAATACATGTAGATGGTTCAACTAATTTAAAGTTGGTGTTCCTGTCTGCTTCATCTCATTAATTCGAGACATAATTTTCTCAGTGGCAAGTTCAAGCGATTCAGAGGAAGGATCATTTTTGAATTCAGAAAGATCAATGGGTGCTCCATAAATCACTTTCAATTTACGAAATGGTTTATAAGGTCCAATAATTGCAACAGGAATGACAGCTGCATTACTGCGGAGTGCAAAGCTGGCAGCACCTTTCTTACCTATTCCTCCACCCGATTTACGAGTTCCTTCTGGAAAAATGCCCATAACCTTGCCTTCTTTAAGTATCGTAAGTGCGGTCTTTATGGATTCCTTGCTCACACCTCCGCGTTTTACCGGAAATGCTCCGAGATTTCTAATGAGCCAGCCGAGAACGGGTACATTAAATAGCTCTGCCTTGGCCATAAAATGAACTTTACGTTCAATTTTAACACCTACTGTTGGTGGATCAAGCAAATTGATGTGGTTAGAGCACAACAATACGCCGCCTTCATCAGGTATGTTTTCTCTGCCAACTGCCTCTAGACGGAACACAAGTGCGTAAAAAATACGCAATATACCTCTACAAAAGTTGTACAACATACGTTACTTCTCTCCATCCATATGAATTGTGCAATAGGATACAATGCGATCTACCACTTCATCAATCGTTAAACGAGTTGTGTCGAGTACAATGGCATCGTCTGCTCGACGAAGCGGAGATATTTCACGCTGCTCATCTTGCCTGTCACGTTCGGCAATATCATGTTCGAGCTGCTCTAAAGTAATTCCTTCTGCATCCTTCATTTCTTTGAAACGACGGAGAGCACGTTCTTTAACCGTAGCAGTCATAAAAATTTTAACTTCAGCTTGGGGCAGCACGGTCGTTCCGATATCGCGTCCATCCATCACAACGCCTTTACGTAAAGCCATTTGCCGCTGCATTTGAACCAGCATTTTGCGCAGCCCCTCGATTTTCGCATATCGGGATACTAATCCGTTAACCTCAATCGAACGTATCTCATGTGTAACATCCTGCCCATTTAAAAATACTCTCTGGCCTGTTTCTTCTGGTACTAATTCAATGTTCAACTCTTTTGCTTTCTCAAGCACAAGATCAACTTGTTCAGGTTTAATCCCTTGCTTAATCATGTACCAGGTGACAGCACGATACATCGCACCTGTATCTACGTAAACGTAAGATAATGCTTTTGCGACCATCCTTGCCACCGTACTTTTTCCTGCCCCAGCAGGTCCATCAATTGCGATGTTGATTTTCCCGTTATGCTCTGCCTTATGACTACCCAACGGGGCATTCCTCCTCAAACTCTAGCCTTAAGAAAAAAGCAGGCACTTGCCTGCGACGTGAAAATTATACCACACTGAGCCAGTGGATGCAAAAACATCAACCGTTTCCATCCATCCAATCATTTACATTTGATCTTGAAAATGGCTCGCCTTCTAAACGGTCAACAGGTGACACGTATGGTCTGAAAACGTTAATCCTCAATATCATTTGGAACAAACAAAGAGCAATGCATAGTAAAATGAGCGCCTTGCTAAACACTTTTGACACTTGATTGAAAAATATAATAAACAGCTTTGTATAATAGTCTGAATCAGATTTATAATCAGGCATAGAAAACACCCCTCTTGGTTATTACTTAACATCCTTTCCCAAAGGCAGCATTTCCATGCTGTAATATTAGCATCCCATACTAGACTGCTCTATCTATTGCGGAACTCAAATTGCCGTTCAAAGCAATAGCGAATAATTTTCTGACGCTCCATATCTGAAATATGGATAAACTTAAGCATTACAATTTTGCGGCTGCGTCCTGATTCAAGCGGTTTTACGCGGACAATTTCAGCTTGAAACGGGACATGTTCAACACTGCCATTCCGATAAGGGATAAGCAGCCAGCAACTGATTTTTTGCCCTACGACGACTGCGTAATCACGTTCACAAAAAAAGGATACGCCCCCGCCACTGACATCTTCTGTCTGCGCAACGAATCTAGTTCCATCTGGCATCCTTACTGCAAGATCAAGCGATGCAACGACGCGCAAAAAACTGCGGCGCTGTTCTTTGGTAATTTCTTCTGGCTTCGGTTTGGAAATACGAACTAACCGGATCGTATCTTCCTTAAAGCCCATTAAATATGTATTAAAATAGTTTTTGGCTCCATCTTCACTCACAAAGTAGACAGATAGTTCCTCGCCCATATAAGGGTGCATCAATTGGGCGCTATTTTCCTGCATCGGCACCTCAATTAATATGGATTGTTCTTCTATGTCAGCAACTCTAGATTTATATATAATTTGCGATTCTTTATCGTCTGCTGAATCCACTTGAATGTAGACCAAATCATTGATTTTTGGGTACAAAACATTCACCGCCACTTAGTAAGTTTTAATGTATCATTTACCAATTATAGCATGTGAATCATCGTTAAAGCATCAAAAAAGAGAAACTTCACAAGGAAGCTTCTCTTCTCATCATTATCTTCTATTGTGCGATTTAATTTCTTCAACGACCTCTTCATTGCCGGTATTCGAATTTACAAAAATCCGATATCGTGAACCGTTAATTCGACCGCCGAATTCATAGCAGAGTACTTCTTGTGACATCTCATTTTTTATTAAAGAAAGTCGGTGATATTCTTCTTTATACTCAGGGTTAAGTACTTTTCTCGCTTGTTCGAGAGTTAATTTTGGCTTCGGAATTTTACGATTGTCCTTATGCTCATAAATAAAATCACTAGCTTGGAAACCAACCACATCTCCATTGTCCAAAGCAACACGAACCGTAATTTTCTCTGGATAGATCAGTACGTCGTCTTGTTTACGTACATAGGTGAAGTTTCCAAGATTACCGTATTCATCATAAGCAACTGCCGTCATATGCGGATATCCTTTTTGTTTCAGGAACGTATCCGCCTTGGATCTTGCCGTACTTACCGAGACTGCCTTCGGACCAACATTCCGATGATCCACATATGAGATGAGAAGCCCGCCTCGGCGAGTAAAGTCCATGGAAATCTTCTCACCTTTATGATTAGCGTAAGCCGTAGCCGTATATGAGCTCCACTCTGTACCTTTTCCGTTCTCAATCACTTGAACCTTAGTAAACGTCCCTCTGCCGCTGCTATTTGCAAATTTTAACGCCTTACGTTTAATTTGTTCAGCCGTCATCGGGATGCCGTCGAGTTTTCTTGCAGCCCTGCGATCATACACATTGGATATCGTTGGACCCCAGTCTAGATCAGAGTACTCACCCGACTGCTTATCTACGGTTTTAAAGCCGTCGATAATCGTGTTGTCCTGAGCTTTGTGCTCTGATGCAATAGCGGCTTCGACATCCATCCAGCGCAAGTTATTGTTAATTACTTTATTTTGTACTTTTTGTAAATTATTCGAGATTTCACCTGAACTTTTATAGAGTGACTTTAGATTATTTACTTCTTTGACGCTCAGCGGTTCTTTGTTCATATCTCGCATTGCTGTCTGATACGAAAATTTAGATATTCGAGACAAGAAATCTTCCGCTTGATTAAAAGGCATTAGCGTTAGCGGGAGCTGATTAATCTCACTTTGCGCTTCACTTGTAATGCGCCATACATTAAGGAGCCCTTTACGCTGCATCGCCTGTGATGTTGAATTGACTGCTAAAGTGTTGCCAAGCTCATTGTGAAGTTTATCCATATGATAGGACAAATCATGGAAAGCTCTTTGATATTGATTTTCTGCCTTGATGAGAATCGAGTTTTTCTGCTGGTTTTCTTGATACCCCCAAATAAGGGCACCAATTAATAAAAGGGTGACAATGGGAAACATTACTGCACTTAAACGATAATACATCGTACAATCGCGCTCCTTTCTTCAATTCACTGCCATTAGTTTGACAAGAAGAAAGAAGCTTTATGCATCATTTCCAAATTGATTCACCCTATATATGTTGCTCTTCAATTTCAAAGTTCTGTTTATTGTCACAAAGACATTGTTTAAATCCCGTTTCCAGTTTTCCGCGATCTCTTCGTCCGCGCAGTATAAACCGTTCGCCGCAATTTTTGCATTTAATGATCACTTTAACACGTGAATTCATACACACACCTCCAAGATGAAGTTACAGCTTATGTCCTGTTCATCTTATGAAGAAGTGTGTCCATTTTATTAAAGTTTAACCTCCTCTTCCCGCTTTAGTAACCGAAAAGGAGATCTGTTATTGGCGCGGGTTACTTTCCCCATACCCCCGTACCAGAGCACCATCATAAGCGGAACAATGTACCAGAGCCAGAAATGTGTCATCGTACCCAGAATGAGATCATACACCCCATGCCAAAATAACGGCATTACAAGGGAGTACAATAGAAACCGTCTCGTAAGTTTTCCTTCTGAGAATTTGGCTCTGCCTAAATAGTAGCCCATAATAACGCCGAAGAGAGCATGCCCCGATACAGGCAGAAGAGCTCTGATCATCAACGCGCCGAGAGACGCATGGTTAAACCAAGCGTACATAATGTTCTCTATAGTAGCAAAACCAAGAGAAATCGCAACCGCATATAATATACCGTCGTATGGCTCATCAAATTCTGTATGATTGTAAATCAGATGATACAGTAAAAACCATTTGACAAATTCCTCCACACCCGCAGATATAACGAATGAATACAAAAAGGGATGATCCCCAAACCATAAAGACATCCCTCTCTGAATGATCATGATGGGCAACACTATTAAAAAGCCGACCAAGAACACCTTAATGACCATATGCAGAGGTTCTGAATCGTACCGATCTTTCAAATAAAAAAAAGTGAGCAAGGCAATCCCCGGAGCGATAGCCGCAGCTATGATTGAAAATAAAAGCACCAAATTCCCTCCATCCTGCTCTCGTTTATACCCTTAAAGCACATCATGCAGAGCAATATCGCTCTGCATGATGGAATTTGAAGCTGGAAACTTAATTGTGACGTTTAAAGTGATCACATATTACGCTCATCGCATTCTCTGGAATAATGACTTTACCATATTCCTCAAGAACTGCTTCAGTGACGGATGTCGCTTCACCGAATTCTGCAAGAATAGCAATTAGAACAGAATCGTCAGCCTCGTCTAGTTCACTAGGCTCCAAATAAAGAATCCATTTTCCTTTATAGTTATACAGCTTACCAGCATCCGTAATGCGATCACGGACCACATGAGCCGCTTCGATTAGCGCTTCGAAATCAGAAAAAGCGTAAACGATGGAATCACTTTGTTCCAACGTTACTTCCATTTCATAAACTTCATCCGGCATTTCTTCATCATTTAACGTTCCGAATGGGTTATGGTCATATTTACCACGAGTTACGATGACAACCATCCCTTGAGCTGGCAATGCAAATACTTCGACTGCTAGAGATCCCGTTGCATCAAACCCAAGCTCTGTATAGGCCTGATCCATCATCTCAGAAAAGAGTTCGTGAACCTTAGGGAGCTCTTGCCACATATCTTCCTTCTGTATACCACGCTCACTCAGATCGTCAAATGTGAGGAAAACCCGTATCTTATCTTGGCCTAGACGTTCTATTTTCATGACAGGATCCTCCTCTATAACATTTGTTGTTATAACAGATTATGAAGCCATTATAATTTTGTGCTGAAAATGGTTCTATGTAATATGTTATCACTTATTTACTTGAAATGCACGCAATAATAGAGCAAAAAAAGAATCATTTTCCGAGAAACAAACGCTCTCGGGAAATGATTCAACATGTTGTTTATTTATAGCCCAGGAATTGATGTATTCGTCTCCTTCATGATCTGTTCTACCTCATTCTTCACACTCGGATCACTGTTGATAAAATCTTTAATCATCTGAATATCTGCTTCTCTAGTCGAATGGTGAGTTGTACTGTTGTTCGTATGAGCTGCAGCTTGATGAGTGCCACTGCCGGCTTGCGGATGACTATTCATGGGATTATTCATCATATTTGTCAATCCAGGCATAATCATATTCATCATTTTCTGTCCGGCTTGACCCATACCGCTTAACATGGGCTGCTTATTTCTGGACAATAACGCACTCGCAGCAGCTCCAACCAAAACTCCACGTAAAAATGAGGAAGTATTCACCAATAAAACCTCCTTATATGATAAAATCAATTGTAGTGTTCGCGTTTTGTTCATAACTCATGCGGCATAAAAACAGGAAAGTGAGATGGAATCATGGTTAAGAAGACAGCCCTGATGCTTGCCGCCGCAAGTCTAATCTTCAGTGCATGCGGCCAAACACCAAGCAGTACAACGGTACAGAAGCAAACAGAAACGAAAGCATCTCCTGCTCCTAAGTCTGAAAGCGGGAAGCAACTTGTAAAAGCCACTTCCTCGGTTATTGAGGCAACAAAGAGCGCAGATTCATTACCAGGTACAGATTCAGCATCCACTTCAGTACAATCTAATGATTCTGTCCCCATCAAGTATCATTTAAGCAAATCGTATGACATCATTCCAAATGAAGAAGGAACCGAGAAAAAAGTCGTGTTACTCACTTTCGACGATGCTCCCAAAGAAGCAAAAATGCTTAATGGTTTAATTGACACACTCGACAAACATCATGCAAAAGCAATCTTTTTCGTCAATGGTTATCGTGTAAAAGAACATCCGGAATTATTAAAGTTAATTCATGAACGCGGACAAATCATTGGCAATCATAGCTGGGATCATATTGATTTGAAAAAGGAATCGCCGCAAAACGTCAAAAAACAAATTGAAGATGTACAAAAAATTGTAAAAGATACAATCGGTACTGCACCACAATTTTTTAGACCTCCATACGGTTCCGGCAATGATACTGTAAAACAGGTTGTTAAAGACAATGATCTTTTATATATGACTTGGTCAAACGGCTCTCTTGACTGGGATTCCAAAAATAAAAACAAGCCAGATGCGATCATCAAAAATGTCCTTGATCAGCTGCATAGCGGAAGTAACATACTTATGCACGAGCTTCCATGGACTGTAGACGCACTGGATACTTTACTTACAAAGCTTGAAGCTAAAGGGTATTCGTTTGTTGATCCCCGCTCCATTCAGACCCATAAATAACGGCAATATAAGAAATAAAAAGCAGCCTTTAAGGCTGCTTTTTGTTATGATTGTGCACCGTGCAACACAATAATATGTACTTCTGCTCGGCATGCCAGCCTGAGTGGTAAATGGTTCGTCCCTATTCCTCGGCTAATAAACATTTTCGCTCTTGGAGATGCTATAGAGGAATCCAACTGAAACAAACCGTTTGCATATTTTTTGTAAAATGGCCCTAAATGGATAGCTCCAATGAATGGCAGTCGTATTTGTCCTCCATGGGTATGTCCCGCCAGTATAAGATCGACAGAAACAGTATCCATCTCTTGAATCCATTTCGGGTCATGAACGAGTACGATATGGCAGTCTGCTTTCGTATTTAACAAACGTTCTGTTGTATCTTTCTTTCGGTGCTCATCTATACCTGTTAAACACAACGATTCGCCGTCTTTTTCCCATACGACTTGCTCGTTGTTAAGAAGGATTACTCCGCATTCTTTAAGCATCAGATCCAGTTTTCTAACTCCTGCGTCATAATCGTGATTTCCATGTACAGCGTATACGGGAGCAATTGCTCGCAGTATGTTCATATTGTACCGAACACGTAAAAGCGGAACTTTCCTCTGCATAAGATCTCCGCCAAGCAATATGAGATCTACTTTTCCTTTCAGGGAATCGAATCGTTTATGCGATAGTTTGCGCCTATGAATATCCGTAATGAATAAAATGTTCATCCCATTAAAGTTACGAGGTAAACGCTTAAGTTCGATATGGTTATACGATATTCGGTAACTGACAGCTTCCCATCGCATCCACAAGAGCAGCGAGAGACCGACAATCAGAACGAGCCCAAACAACCACTCCAGTGTATCCACCCCCATCTATTTGGAAAGATCCGAAAAGCCTAACAGCCAAATAAGTCCAATAATGATCACAATAAATAAAATCATTAGACCGTTGTAGAACCATTTCATCATTTTTAATCGCATGGAAGGATAAATATCTCTGCGAGAAGGCAGTTCTTCTACACTTCCCTCTTCAACTTGACTCGAAATAAGCTCTATCATAATACTGCTTGGCACATTTGCAGCATGCTTTTCAGTATCGTATTCTTTGGATTGACTGCGAGCTTTGCTTCGACTCAGTCTGCTTACATAACTTCCATCTTCATTTGGCACATCATTTTCAACATTGTTCTCTATTCCGACATTTCTATCTATTCGGACATTTCTTCGGCGGTTACGCCGATTTCGGTCCATTCTACTTAGATACTGACTCATGTTCCCTCCGAAAACGAATGATCAATCCTGAAATTAAGTCAATAAGAAAATGGCATACAATAGGGGCCCAAAGCGTGCCAGATTGGATATATATATAACCTAGTCCATAACTGCTTAGGAATACCCATCCGGTTGGAATCCAATGTTTTAAATATCGAACATGAATGAGCGCAAACACAATACTCGTCCAGTAAGGACCGATTGCATATTGAACAGCACCGCGAAACAATAATTCCTCACAGATCGCCACAACCAATGCAATAATCAAAATATGCCATACTGGCCGATGACGAAACAACATCTCATTGATCCCGCCGTCATTCATAATATCCTCTGGTACAACTCTTGATATGAAAAAGTCAACGATTAACATAATGACTGCCAGACTAAGTCCCCAGTATATAAAATGGTAATTAGATGGAATGACCAATAAATGAAATACGTTTCTCTTTTGTAACAGCACCCACATTAAACCGATAATTAGCGTTAAGCCTTGTGTTAAATAAAGATTAGTGAGCAGTAAACGATCGTTCAATTGATCGACTGTAACCTGCCTAATTTTAATATTGCGCAGTTTTGATTTTTTCATATTTCCCCTCTTCTGTCCCTCTTCAAAATTGATGCGTTCACCTTCTATCATACTCTATTTTCGAGCATACCGAAAATTTCAGACTAGTAGGCAGCATTAGCATCATATCGAAAATTCGCCCCATATTCAAGGCGGGATAAGGTTGAACAGTTAAATTGCTATTGACATGCCTCACTTCACCGTGATACATTATGGAAAATTAATTTTTGCAATAAAAACTGTGAAGGAAAGAAGCAGCTTGTTAAGCGTTCAGAGAGCCGGTGGTGGGTGCAAATCGGCAGCTGTAAGTTTGCTTTAGCGCTCCGGAGTTATCGCATTGAAACTTTAGTAGATGCGGTCGGATGAAGTCCGTTATCAATCAGGTCTGTTTTATCCATGAACGAAGACCATTGAGGTTGTCACTGTGAAGCGGCAACGAATTAGGGTGGTACCACGAACTCTCGTCCCTTACTACGCAAGTAGTATGCGGATTGAGAGTTTTTTTGTTATGCGGGTGCAAGGCGAAATCTGTATTTATGGAAAACGCCATTAGGCGTTTCCTTAAAATAAATATTTAGATTAAACCCTTTGAGGAGGAGAGAGACCATGTTTAAAGTATTAGTATCTGATCCGATCAGCGACCACGGTATCCAGCAGTTAATTGAAGCCAGCGATATCGAAGTCGTTAAGAACACAGGCCTTAGCGAAGATGAGCTCGTTAACATTATCGGGCAATTTGATGCTCTGCTCGTTCGCAGTCAAACCAAAGTGACAGAGAGAATTTTAACAGCAGGTCACAACTTGAAAGTGGTAGGACGCGCTGGTGTCGGCGTAGACAATATCGACCTGCAAGCTGCAACGAAACGCGGTATTGTTGTTATTAATGCACCAGATGGCAATACGATTACAACGTGTGAACATACTTTTGCAATGATGATGGCTCTCGCGCGCCACATTCCTCAAGCATATGCTAAGACGGTCAGCGGTGTGTGGGATCGTAAATCTTATCTAGGGGTAGAGCTGCGCAATAAAACTTTAGGTGTGCTCGGAATGGGCCGCATCGGAAGTGAAGTCGCTAAACGGGCTAAAGCTTTCGGGATGGACATTCTCGGGTATGACCCCTTCTTAACAGAAGATCGTGCTGAGAAACTAGGAGTTAAGCTGGCAACGGTTGATGATATTATTCGAAATGCTGATTTCATGACTGTTCATACACCGCTTACTCCTGAGACCCGCCACATGATCTCTCGTCCGCAATTTGAAGTGATGAAAAAAGGAATGCGTATTATTAACTGCGCTCGCGGTGGAATCATTGACGAAATGGCACTCATTGAAGCTATTAATGAAGGGATCGTTGCCGGCGCTGCGTTCGACGTGTTCGAGCAAGAACCGCCGCAGCAAGATCATCCATTCTTAAATCATCCAAAAATTATCGTGACACCTCACCTTGGCGCATCGACCGTTGAAGCTCAGGAAAATGTAGCTATTGATGTATCGGAGCAAGTGATTCATATTTTACGGAATGAGCCATTCAAAAATGCCGTTAACTTACCTTCAGTCGAAGCAAGTGTAATGAAGAAGCTGCAACCATATTTCAACCTTGGGGAGAAACTGGGAAGCTTCGTTGCTCAAATTACAAATCATGCTATTTATGAAATTCATGTAGACTATGCGGGTGAGTTATCTCAGGTTGATACACAGACACTTACACGTTATATCGTCAAAGGTGTCTTATCACGTCATCTCGGAAATGATGTAAACATTATTAATTCAATCCATCTCGCTAAGAGTCGTGATGTTAATGTCGTTGAATCGAAAGCTCAGCTGACGAAAGGCTTTACGAACTTAATAACGGTAACTCTTAAAACACAGAATAAAGAAGAACGAAGAATTGCAGGCACACTGTTAAACGGATACGGAGAGCGCATTGTACAGCTCGATAAATTCCCTGTTGATATTGCACCAGAAGGACATCATATCCTCATCTCCCATAATGACAAACCAGGTATTATCGGTCATGTTGGAACGATGTTAGGTAAGAATGATGTCAACATCGCATCGATGCAAGTAGGTCGGAAAATTATCGGCGGGGAAGCGATTATGATTCTAACGGTCGACAAAGCTGTACCTAAAGAAGTGCTTAACGATCTTGTTAAGATCGAAGAACTGAATACGGCGCAAGAGATTGTCCTTGCTTAACGGTTATGTTCCACGATTAACAAGATTTATCGGCTAACTTCAACAAAAAACACCCCTTTAGCCAGGGGTGTTTTTGCTGTTCTATTTTATTTCGACAGGAAGTATAATCGTAAACACGGTCCCCTGTCCTACAACGCTGTCTGCGCTTATTGTTCCGTGGTGCGCTTCTATAATATTTTTAACGATGGCAAGCCCTAAACCTGTTCCTCCGGACTCCCCGCGTACTCTTGCTTTATCCGCCTTATAGAATCGCTCGAATATGAAAGGTAAATCCTCTATTGCAATACCGACCCCATCATCCTTTACCTGAACCTGAAGCGCTTCGCCGAGTTCTGTATGCTGCCTTCCAGCTGTAATTTTAATGCTCTTTCCGGCTGGCGTATGTCTGAATGCATTGTCTAACAGATTCGTGAACACCTGCTCCAGACGATCTCCATCTGCAGCCTGCAGATGTAAATCTTCCGAGAGCGGTTCATAGGTAAGCATAATGTCCCGATCTTTAGCACGCACAAGAAACTTACGATACACACGCTCAATAACCTCACCTAGATCAAGCGGCTTCATCGCCATATCTGTATGACCGGCTTCCATTCGGGAAAGGTCGAGCAAGTCTTTAACAAGCCTCCCCATCCGAAGCGATTCGTCATGAATGACTTGAATAAGCTCTTGGCTTTCCTCTTGAGAAGTCGCCATTCCATCCAGCAATGCTTCGCTGTATCCTTGCATCATAGAGAGCGGGGTACGAATCTCGTGCGAAATATTGACAAGAAAGTCGCGCCGAATCTTCTCCTGATTAACCTCGTCGGTTACATCGCGCAGTACAGCAACGACACCGCGTACGACATTGTCAGAATATAGAGGCGCCATGTGTACTGACCATACCGATTGTTTGACGTGCACATTGCCGCTCTTGTCTACTCGCTCAACAAGGACACGCTCAAACATCGCATAGAGCGGTTCGGGAACTTCATGATAGAAATCAGCCGGCTCATCGTCCTCTTCCTTCCAAGGCATGTCTCGCCATATATAAAGCACTTTCTGTCCTTGAGGATTCGTTAAGATGACTCTGCCCTCAACATTGAACGTAATAACAGCATCACTCATACTTCGCAATACGCTTGATAAATGCTCCTTCTCATGGTTCAGACTGCGAATCGTATCTTCAAGTTCCGCCGCCATATGGTTAAACGACTTGGCAAGCTCACCAATCTCATCGCTTGTTCGAAGAGACAATCTTGTGTCATATTTGCCATTACGAATGGCATCAGCAGCTCGAATGAGCTGCTGCATCGGCTGAGTAATCTTCGTAAACAGAAACAGCGCGAAGAAAGTAGTCAGTGAAAAACCGATAATGGCCACAATGGTGAACAATTTCTTAATAGCTGTCGAATTCGCAAACGTTACATCAATATACGGGAGCAGAAACAACGCCATTATGATTAACACACTAGCGACTAGGACGATAATTGTCGCCCATAATTTCCCGACTAATGATCTCCAAAAATTTAAGCTCACGTTATTTTGGCACCTCTAATTTATAGCCTACTCCCCACACTGTTGTAATCATCGCTGCCGCTTCCTCTGATACCTTATTCAATTTCTCACGAAGCCGCTTCACATGGGTATCCACCGTTCTCAAGTCTCCGAAGAACTCGTAGTTCCATACGTCTTTTAATAATTCTTCCCGGGAGAATACTTTATCCGGGAATGATGCCAAATAATGAAGTAACTCATATTCCTTAGGCGTTAAACTAACCTCTACACCGCCTGCAGTAACCCGGTGCGCATCATGTTCAATGATGAGGTTAGGAAAGACGATATTGTTGCTGGAATTGCTTTGCTTCGTCAGAAATGCTGTTGCCGAAGAGCGTCTTAATATGGCTTTAACTCGATAAATGACTTCACGAGGGCTGAAAGGCTTAACGACGTAATCATCAGCACCCACTTCAAAGCCTTGTACTCGGTTAATTTCTTCTCCTTTCGCTGTCAACATCAGCACTGGAGTGGCTTTCACTTGTCTTAGTCTTGTACATACTTCAACGCCGTCCATTCCGGGAAGCATCACATCCAATAAAATGAGACCGTAATCCTCATTCGTCGCTTTGCGAAGTGCACTTTCGCCATCTTCCGCTTCATCAATTTCGTACCCTTCTTTTTCAAGGTACATTTTCAATAAGCGGCGAATGCGCTCTTCGTCATCAACGACCAAAATTCGATTCATATGCTCTGCCACCTCACAACATCCCTTCATTCATTGCAATTTGAAATATATATTTATACTCTATCAAAATTGTGCTTGAAATTCTAACTGCACCCAAAAATTACATTGTTCCCGCGTAAGAATGCAGACCGGCGATGACTAAGTTAACGCCAACTAAAGTGAACATAATGACGAGGAATCCGATCACAGCAAGCCACGAAGAATTGCGCCCTTGCCAGCCGCGAGATAAACGCAGATGCAAGTATGCACTGTAGTATAACCAGGAAATGAGTGCCCACACTTCCTTCGGATCCCATCCCCAGAAACGCCCCCACGCAATTTGCGCCCAAATCATGGCGAAGATTAGTGCGCCGAGCGTGAAAATCGGGAATCCGATCGCAATCGCACGATAGCTGATCTCATCCAAATCATCTGGATCAAGACCTTGAAGCAGCGGAGAAATCGTCTTTCCAATTGATTTCCGCATTACGAGTCTAATGAGTCCATATAGAATAATACCGACAATAACAGACCAAATCACTGTGTTCAATTTGCGTCCTGCATTAATGCCGCTCATCCAAGAAGGAGCATGAAAGAGCGGCTCCTTAAGTCCTAGAAACGGTTTGAAACTTTCTACTTCACTGTTGTATGGAGCAACGATTGGAGGCAAAGAATAAGATACTTTTGATGTGTCAGTAATTGCCTGCCCTTGCTTGTCAATCGTCGTTTTTTCTTGTGTAAATACCGATTCATAGCCTGCTGCACGGAAACCGAAAACAGCTGCGATAAACCCAATTACGACAACAACGCAAATGAGCGTGAACTCTACCCACCGCTGCTGACGTCTATCTGATTTCACATTCGAATTAAAATTAACAGTGCGAAGCAAATGCATAAACGCTGCTGCAAAACCGACTGCAAAGAAGGACTCTCCTGTTGCCGCAAGAGTAACATGGATATTAAGCCAGTACGATTGCAGTGACGGAATGAGCGGTTGAACTTGTTGCGGAAATACAGCCGCATAGGCCATTATAATAATAGAAATCGGTGTTGCGAACAGCCCAAGTATCGTTTTTCTAAAAATTAAATAGACGACCGTAAACGCAACCATGATCATCATCGATAAGAAGGACATAAATTCATACATGTTACTCACCGGAATATGTCCTCCACCAATCCACCGAGTAATGAAGAAGGTTAAATGAGCTGCAAGACCAAGTGAAGATACAGTAAAGGAGATCCTTCCCCACTTCCGGCCATGAACCCCAGGATCGCGGTTGCTGAATTTTGTCCCCATAACAGCAACGGCATACAGAATAAAAGCAGCACAATATACGAAAAAAGTTACGATAAATGCATCTCTGCTAAAGTCTAACAAACTCATGCTTTATCCCCTCCATTATTTAAGGACTTCTCGTCCGCTTCTATATTCATCTTGTTTAAAATTGCAGCGATTTCGCGGCGGAATCCAAACCAGTTTTTGTTCGTATGCGCTCCGAGGGTCAGTTTCTCACCGTCAATCCGCAGCCAAACACGACGATGTTGCCAGTAGAAGCCAATGACCAGACCGAGCATGACAATAGCTGCACCTATCCAAACAAACGGCATCGCTCGATCATAACGAATATTCAAATATGAAGTTGCTGTAGAGAAATCAACATCTTCCATTGATTTGACATCGAGCTCCAAGTTCGTTTGCAGTCCGCCGAGCTGTTTGTTGATGGCATCTTGTTGGAAGCGCTCTTTATCCACTTGTTTCGGGAAATAAATGTACTTCACGCCGCTTGCCGGTAAATCCGGCCCTTTCATCAAAAACAAAAACGCCGGGGCATTAGGATTAGGTGTCTTGGATGCAGGTTGACCGTTCTCATCCAGCGTAAAATCCATATATTTCTCTAGCAGCTGCAATGTATAAGGTCCAAGCTCAAACGAACGTTTCGTACCCCGCATTTCCAGTTTAAATTTCCCGTACTCCTCACCCGTCTTCTTGTTAACTAATGTCGGTGATACAGAGCGTAAAATCGGAGTTAAATCATAATCGTATTGATACAGCTTCAAGCCTTTATAATTAAGCGGATCGTTGACTCTGATATTATGTCTAGCTACTTCTTTAAGCACAGGCGTCTTCGATGGATCATTACAATATGCTGCGCATTCGTACAGAACAGCTTTGGTCTCATATAATTTAGGCAACACTTTACCGATCTTCCTAAACTCACTAGGCATTTCATCTTCCGAGTAGAATTCAACCGTAAATTTTTCATTCTTTACATACAGAGAAGTGTTAGGGATTTTCTTAATGTCCCCTTCCGGAAATGCCTCGTGCTCGTCCATATTAAATCCAGGGAGTGTACGCGCTAATGTTGCCAATAAGAAAATAATAAGTCCGATATGAATGACGTATGGTCCCCAGCGACTAAAACGTTGTTTCTCTGCGAGAAGAGCAGTGCCGTCTGTATATACACGGTATCCCTTTTTCTTAAAAAATGGAACAGCGTTCTGTACCCATTGTTCGCCGTCTTCTTGTATTTCCCCTTGATAAACAACACGCTGCCTAGTAAGAAATTGCAAATGTTTGCGTATCTTTTGCTTTGACAGCGCTTTATAGAGCGGAAGCACTCTGTCCAGGCTGCAAATGACGAGGGAAGCGCCGATCATAACGAGTAACGTTATAAACCACCATGATTCGTATGTATGTGATAGTCCGAGTTTATAATAAATTTCACCTGGCGTCCCATATGTATCCTTGTAATACACAGAAGCATCAATATTAATAAATGTGTTCTCTTGCGGAAAGATCGTTCCAAGTGTGGAACCAAGCAACGTAAGAAGAATAAGGACAACCGCAACTTTAACCGACGAGAAAAAATTCCATATACTGTCGATCCAGTTCGGATTCGCGCGTTGAGATCGTCTGGCTGCCCCGTCATATCTCATTTCGAGCACTTCTGACGACTTCTCAAGCTCTCCTAAGGGCTTACCGCAAGCTTCACAGAGCACAGTCCCCACTGGATTTTGATGACCACATTCGCATTTAGTATTCTGAAACAACGTGAGGCCTCCTTGAACAATTATTGTTTAACCAGCTGTGCTATTTGACTATCAAGTGTTTGTAAATCTAGTTGACCAAGATGAATTGCAGATATTCTTCCATCAGGCTTGACGAATATCGTTGTCGGCAAAGGAACAACATGATATGCATTGATGGCATCCTTATCTTCATCTAGTAAAATAGGAAACTTGATACCCAGCCCGTCTACGAAATTTTCAACGGTCATTTGATCTTCACCTGCGTTAATGCCGATTACAGCAACACCCTGATCTTTCCACTTATCTGCTTCACTCTGAAGTGCCGGCATTTCTTTCACGCATGGTTCACACCATGTTCCAAAGAAGTTAATAACAAGCGCTTTGCCTTTATAGTCTTCTAATTTGTGAACTGCCCCGTCCGTTCCAAGCAACGCAAAAGAAGGCGATTTATCGCCGGCTTCCAGCTTACCATCAGATCCGAGGACCGCTGAGCCAATCGCATAACCGCCTAATATGACAATAGCAATTAAAATTAAAATTTGAATTGTTCTTCTTGAAGATTTGCTCATCCCAAAAGCTCCCCTTTAACTGACAATAATCGTAAGCATACATAGTCTATGTGAACATCCTATGAACATTATAACGAATATTGTCAATTTCGCTTCAGGCTTATATGAAATTTATGTGTCACTAGGGTCATTTTTTCCTTGAGCAATTGCTTTAGCGCTCCGTTTAAGCTGCTCGACTTCTTCTTTCGTTAAATGCCGATAAGTACCTCTCTTTAAATTTCCTAGAATAAGATCACCGAACGCAATGCGTTTAAGCTTTATAACAGGATGATTAATCGCATCGAACATCCGGCGTACTTGTCGGTTTCGTCCTTCATGAATCGTAATTTTAATCGTGGACTGTTTGTTGTCTAAATCAACATCTTGATATTCGACTTCAGCAGGCGATGTCATACCGTCATCCAACATAATGCCTTGCTTCAGTTTATCCAGACTCGTACCGTGCGGCACCCCTTTAACGGTAGCCAAATACGTCTTAGGAACGTGATGACGCGGGTGTGTTAATAAATTCGCGAATTCACCGTCATTGGTAAGAATAAGCAAACCTTCCGTATCGTAATCAAGTCTTCCAACCGGATAGACCCGTTCATTGATCCCTTTTAAATAATCGGTGACGATTTTCCGGCCCTGCGGATCTGATGCACTGGTAATGACACCTTTTGGCTTGTTGAATAACAGATATACTTTCTTCTCTGATGAGATGGATTTACCGTTCACTGTAATCTCATCAACAGCTGGATCCGCCTTTGTTCCAAGGGTCGTTACCGTTTCTCCGTTCACTTGTACTTTACCAGCCAGGATTAATTCTTCGCATTTGCGCCTCGAAGCTATCCCTGCCTGAGCTAATATCTTTTGCAATCTTTCCATTGTCTCTAAGTCACCTCAAACTAATGATAACCATCTAGAGGCGAAATCACAAGTTCATTCCATGGAAAAAAAGCCCCCGGGCAGGAGGCATCGTGCGGAAGGAGAATATAAGAAGTTAAACGATATCGGTCCGCTAACCGTTGTATCAGCTTGCCAGCTTGAAAGAACTGCTCCTTCTGATCAGAACTAAGTTCGTTTATTTTATGGGAGAAGTCCCCCTCCAGACAAATGTGTATATATCGTTTATCCGTTTCAGAAGCAGCCGGAATAATGTTGCCATTTATTCCAATCCAGAAATCGTAGCCTTTTCCGTTAATGGAAGAACAAGTCGACTGATGAATAACAAACCCTTGATAACTCATTTGGCCACCCCATCTATGAAGGAAATCAGTACAGTATATTAATTTATGGGGCAGAAGTGTTGCTTGATACAGTTTATTTTACGGAAAAATGAGAAGGCAAATCACAATCGCAGCGATAAAACCAACGACATCAGAGAATAAGCCTACCTTAAGCGCATAACGGCCATTCCGGATGCCGACAGCTCCAAAGTAAACCGTCAGTACGTAAAGCGTTGTATCAGTACTCCCTTGTATGGTGGAGGCAATCCGCCCAATCATCGAGTCTGGACCGTAAGTCTTTATCAAATCAGTCGTAAAAGCAAGCGATCCGGTGCCGGTAATGGGCCGTAGAATGCCGAGAGGGAGTATTTCGCTTGGAACGCCCAAATGCTGAAAGAGCGGAGCAATCCATCCTACAAAATAATCCATCGCTCCCGAAGCTCGAAACACACTGATGGCAACCATCATCCCCACCAGATGAGGAATAATACTTATCGCAGTTGAGAAGCCATCTTTAGCTCCCTCTACAAACGATTCGTATACAGGTACTTTTTTCATATAGGCGTATAACGGAATAAAAGCAAGAATGACAGGGATGGCCCAGGCCGAAATGAGATTAACAAGTGCATACATCTGAATGCTCACCCCTTCATATCATTGGCCTTTGGCGTAATGGCAGGGGGTTTAGGGTGATGTCGCAATGTCATTTTGCGATAAAATCGATCTGCAAATATGGCCGCTGCCGTTGCTATAACGGTTGCCATTAATGTCGTGCCTACAATCTCCGTAGCATTTGCTGAGTTAAAATTCATTCGAATCGCAATCAGTGTGGTCGGGATCAGCGTAATACTGGCCGTGTTAAGTGCGAGCAGTGTGCACATTGCCGGAGACGCTGTTTCTTTATCGGGATTAAGTTCTTGAAGCTCCTGCATCGCACGAATACCCATTGGCGTTGCCGCATTCCCGAGCCCTAGCAAATTGGCACTCATATTCGACAGAATGTATCCCATAGCCGGGTGATTTCTAGGCACATCTGGAAACAGAAATGATACGATCGGACTAAGCAGCTTTGCTACTTTTTTGAGCAGTCCTGCATCTTCTGCCATTCGCATCATACCAAGCCAGAAAACGAGCACACTAATCAATCCAAAACAGACGGTAACGCCTGTCTTGGCTCCTTCAAATGCTGCTTGCGTAACCGATTCGATATTTCCTGTTACGGCCGCGAATATAATTCCTGTCAATAGTAAGAAAAGCCATATCCCATTGATCATGCTCTCCTACTCCTCCCATGAACTGTTCCCCATTTTTATTCTTATTTATTTTGCGAAGAAAAGACTTCTAAATACGGCAATTACAGCATCATTCCAAGAGGATATTGCATCTATTCCACCTATGCTCGCTAAGTTTCCATACTTAAGCTGATATGCCGAGTCATCCAGCTTCGGTATGTAGCCGTCCTTTGCGTAAACTGGAATTTCTCCAATTTGCTGCTCATTTAATTTGACAATGATTTTCCCCTTTAAACCAAATCTTGTATTGGGCGCAGCTGCGTCTACAGAATAAAGAACAAGACTCTTATTGATTTGATTCTGCTCACCTGAAGCCAGAGGGTATTCAAACGATTTGGCAGTCATCAGATCATACCCCTCTACCTTTTGGGACGATTTAATAATTTGCTGTAAAGGATAATATTGAAATCCGTAATCGAGCAGTTTACGGTGATCGTTCCAATCATCCCCGTCGTTCAGCGTCACTGCAGCGAGCTGCTGTCCGCCGCGGGTTGCCGAGCTAACTAAGCAGCGAAGCGCTGTCTTCGTATAGCCTGTCTTCACTCCGTCAGCTCCTTCGTAAAATCGAAGCATTTTATTTTTATTCAGCCACTTATATTCCCAATTTTCATTTGGATTTGGAGCAGTCTTTATTTCAGTCTTTACAATTTCTTTGAAGACATCATTTTTTAGTGCGTACGCTGTAAGCTTGGCCAAATCGTTGGCAGAAGAATAATGCCCCGTCTCATCTAATCCATGCGGATTCATAAAATGAGTGTGCTCAAGTCCAAGCAGCTGCGCTTTCTGGTTCATCAGGTATACAAATCCGTCTACAGAGCCGCCTACATGTTCAGCGATCGCCGTCGCTGCGTCGTTTCCCGAACGAAGCATTAAACCATATAGCATGTTGCGGAGCGTCATCTCTTCTCCAAGTTTCAAATAAATCGATGAACCTTCTTTGCCGAACGCGTTCTTGCTTACTTTAACGCTGCTGTCAAGCTTTCCATGCTCGATTGCTACAATCGCTGTCATAATTTTCGTCAAACTCGCGATAGGCAATGATTCGTCACCATGACTGCTGTATAATATTCGTCCGGATGTCACATCGATCAGCGCTGCAGCTTGCGCATGTGTCGATATGGGCGGAACTTGATCAGACTGAGCTGAAACAATGAATGGAAAGAGCAGAATAAAGCATATCGCTATTATTCCGCTTCGATTGACCAGTTGTGATGATTTCATGGATTCACTCCTTAACTACCAAGCCATTCTTGGTTCAATATATGCAATCTAAAAAGAGAGTATGTCCAATTTGATGGACAACAAACCCCCTTCCGCCAATTGGAAGGGGGTTTCCTTGGTACACATGATTTACACGTAAGTAGAGGTTGCTGTACTCGTTGTAGAAACTGGCGGCGGAGTCTTCGAATTTTGAATCATGGATTGAATTTTATCGATAACAGAAGGTGCAGAATCGATCAGTTTCTCATACAGGTGAGCTTGACTATCCAGCGGTACTATATGGACACCTTGCTTACCTACAACGAGGAAAGCAATTGGACGAATCGATACGCCTCCACCGCTGCCTCCGCCAAACGGATGCCTAGACCCTCCATCAGTTTGAGTAGAAGGCATTCCTTTATCATTGTCATGAACGTAGAAGTCACTGCCGCCCGCAGCGAAGCCAAAGCCTACGCTGCTGATTGGAACGATCACTGTGCCGTCCGGTGTCTCAACAGGCTCCCCGACAATCGTATTAACATCGATCATACCCTTAATATTTTCCATTGCAGTCTGCATTAAGCCTTGAATAGGATGTTCTGCCATTGTTTCACTCCTCCTTTCACTTTTAACACGCGAACTATAAGTACCAGTCCTGCATATATAGCGTAACCGCATGAGATTTTTGCTATGCAGACAATTTCGGTGGAAAATTGAGGCTTGTCGTGAAATAGGGGAACAACTTGGAGCTCAGGTGTTTTTAGAAGTCGTACACGATACGACATATATCCTACTAATGCTGCTTTCAATCCCCATAGAAGTCCTGCAATCGTTGCCGTTTCCGCTGCGCCTTCCAGCCCAACTCGAGTTGACCAAGTCAGCTTCGTTACTTTTACATGAGATAATGTCTGATTAAACCATGATAAGAAACGATCTGTATTTTTTAATATTTTTTTGAACTGTTCTACCATGAGCTGTATCTTTTGCTTATTAATATTTTGTTTTTTCTCTGATGTTTGATCCTTCATCATATTATTAGACTGCTCATTTTCTACAATAAATCCGCTTTTATAATCCTTAAAAACAATAAACGGTATTTCGTATTTATACTTAATGATCCCGTATATCGCACGAACTTCTATCATTATTTTGTCATTGTGGTTCAGCTTAGACAACTGTAAACGAATATGTATGTTTGACAGCAATACGAGTACAACGATCAATATGAGAAGACCTGCAATGACTCCTAACCATATCCACACGGGCATCCCTCCATTACATGAAAGATGGTAAGCCTGTTGTTTAGTATGGCATGCTGAATGGAAAAGATTCACGAAAACACAAAAAGCCAAGGTCATTTTGACCTCGGCTTTTTCGTCACAATCTCATTCAATTATGATTCTACATCATCAAATGTAAGCTGCTGATCTTCAAGCTTATTAAATAGAAGCTGTGTTTCTTCTTCTAGGTTGTCCGTATTCTCGAAAAGCGATATTTCAGGTAAATCATTTAAACTTGCTAAACCAAAATAGTCCATAAATGATTTCGTTGTTCCATAAAGAATCGGTCTGCCAATCGCATCAGCTCGCCCAACCTCTTCAATCAAGTCCTTCTGAACAAGTGTTTGAATCGCTCGTTCTGATTTCACTCCGCGAATTTCTTCAATATCCACACGAGTTATCGGTTGTTTATACGCAACGATCGCAAGTGTCTCAAGCGCAGCCTGTGACAGAGACGAACGAGAGGGCGAGTAAGCCAGACGCTCATAGTACGCAGCATGATCTGGTATCGTAGTCAATTGATAGGCGCCAGCAATTTTAACAACTTGCAGCCCCCTTCCAGATCGCTCAAATTCATGCTTTAAATCTTCAATAACATCTTCCACTAATTCTGGACGTTGTTCTACCACTTCAGCGATTTGTTTAACCGTTAACCCCTCGTCGCCAACCAGAAATAACAATCCCTCAATAATTGACTTCAACTTCTGTGAATCCATCTATACTTCCTTCCCCTTTCCACTCTATCACGATATCATCAAACAACGTGTGCTGATAACAGCTAATTTGCTTCATCTTCATCAGTTCAAGAATGGCTAAAAACGTAACAACAATTTCATGTCTGTGCATCTCATCATGAATCAGTCTGGAAAATAGCAGCTTGCCGCCTCTACCGACATTCTGAAGTGTATGAACCACATCTCGAATACGATCCTTTACTGAAATTTCATCTCGATGAATACGAGCCACTGTATTTCGCTTCACTGCCTTACGTAATGCTTTCTGAAATGCAGAAATTAAATCAGTGACATGCAGTCCTTTAACAGGATTTTCATGAACAGTGGGCATATAATCCGATAAATCTTCTGGCTCTTTAGTAAAAATAAGACTACGCTCCTGCTCACGTTCGTGCAAATGCTCAGCGATGCCCTTATATTTACGATATTCGATCAATTTTTGTATGAGTTCTTCCCGAGGATCAATATCATCTTCCTCATAAAAATCAAAATCATCCATTTCAATGACAGGGGGTTTTGGCAGCAATAATTTGCTTTTCATAGAAAGAAGAGTAGCCGCCATGACCAAAAATTCGCTCGTGATCTCAAGCTCCAGCTCTTGCATACTGTGCAAATACTCCATGTATTGATCGGTTATTTCGCTGATGGAAATGTTCTGAATGTCGATTTCTGCTTTATCGATAAGATGGAGCAGTAAATCCAGCGGACCTTCAAACGTTTCCAGCTTGTATGTAACTACAGTCACGATGGTTCCTCCCGCCAAAAATGAAAATGTAGTACCTTAAAAGGTACTACATTAAATAAGCACTATTTTAACTGTTTCGTCAAGTTCGCCATTTCAATTGCCGCAACTGCAGAGTCCCAACCTTTATTTCCTGCTTTTGTGCCTGCACGTTCGATCGCTTGTTCAATGTTCTCCGTTGTAACAAGACCGAAGATTGTCGGTACTCCAGTTTTCAAGTTGATCGCTGCAACGCCTTTGGCAACCTCATTACATACATAATCATAATGGGTAGTTGAACCGCGAATGACTGTACCGAGCGTAATCACTGCATCGTACTTGCCGCTTTCAGCCATTTTCTGTGCAACGAGCGGAATTTCAAACGCACCAGGTACCCACGCTACATCCACTTCGTTATCTTGTACCCCGTGACGCGTTAATGCATCAAGCGCTCCATCAAGCAATTTCTTCGTAATAAATTCATTGAAACGTCCTACGACGATACCATATTTTAGTCCTTCGGAGACTAAACGACCTTCAAAGACTTGTGCCATATTAAAATCAACCTTTCTGATATGAATGTAAATGGATTAAAAATAACTGTATAAAATTGGTTAAACGTCTGCACTTTCATTTTGCTCGACATCATCAAATGTCATCAAATGTCCAAGCTTTGTTTTTTTTGTATGAAGGTAAGAAGTATTGTCCTCATTCTCTTTCATTTGAATAGGAACACGTTCCACCACTTCAAGGCCGTAACCTTCGAGTCCTTTAATCTTGCGAGGATTGTTCGTAAGCAGACGAATCTGACGAACACCTAGATCTTTCAGAATTTGCGCCCCAATACCATAATCACGCAAATCAGCTGGGAAACCAAGCTTCAAATTCGCATCTACTGTATCAAAGCCTTCCTCTTGAAGTTTATAAGCTTTCAGCTTGTTAATAAGGCCAATGCCCCGTCCTTCTTGACGCATATAGAGCAGAACTCCGTTGCCTTCAGCTTCAATCTGTCTGAGCGCAGCTGCGAATTGAGGTCCGCAGTCGCATCGATGGGAATGAAACACATCCCCAGTCAGACATTCGGAATGTACTCTAACGAGAACTGGCTTCGCAGGATCAATCGTTCCTTTGACGAGAGCAATATGTTCCTTCTGATCAACGTCATTCGTATAAGCAACCGCTTGAAAGACCCCGTAATCTGTCGGCATACGAACCTCAACTTCGCGTTTCACCAGTTTCTCTTTCTTATTGCGGTAATGAATCATATCTTTAATGCTGATCAATTTCAAATTGTGCTGACGCGCGATTTTGACCAGATCAGGAAGTCTTGCCATTGTTCCATCTTCCTTAATGACTTCGCAAATAACACCTGCCGGATAAGATCCAGCCATGCGGGCTAAATCAACAGCTGCTTCTGTATGGCCTGCGCGTCTTAGAACGCCGCCCTTCTTAGCGATAAGTGGGAACATATGACCTGGTCTGCGGAAATCGCTTGGAGCCGCATTTGGATCCATTAACGCTTTAACCGTAAGGGAGCGCTCATATGCGGAAATACCTGTCGTCGTCTGCACATGGTCAACGGAAACCGTAAACGCTGTTCCGTGGTTATCCGTGTTGTTCGTCACCATAGGCTTCAAGTCCAATTCCTCTGCACGCTCTTGCGTAATCGGCACGCAGACAAGACCTCTGCCCTCTGTAATCATGAAATTTATGACTTCTGGAGTTGCTTTATCCGCTAAAGCAATAAAATCGCCCTCATTCTCACGATCTTCATCGTCTACAACGATAACGACTTTACCGTTCATTAGATCTTGCAAAGCATCTTCGATTGAGTCAAATGTAAAATTGTCCATCACATTTTCCTCCCTATCTAATCTTATATAAATCCATTCTCTACGAGAAACCGTTCACTTATGGAAGGTGCTTCAGATCCATGTTCTTCCTGAGGACCTCTATAGTTTAATAAATGGTCAACATATTTGCCGAGAACATCACATTCGATATTGACTGTGTCCCCTGCTCGCTTCGTATTCAGTACAGTCTCAGCTAACGTGTGAGGAATAATTGAGACCGTAAATGATGACGATGTCGATTTCACAACGGTTAAACTTGTGCCATCTAATGTGATTGAGCCTTTAGGAATAATATATTTGAACATAGACGGTTGATGCGGTGCAATTTCATACACCACAGCGTTCTGATCTGAAGTGATGCTCTTAATTGTACCCGTTCCATCTACGTGTCCTTGAACAATATGTCCCCCGAACCGTCCGCCAGCGCTCATGGCACGCTCTAAATTCACTTTGCTGCCAATCTGCAGTTCTTTCAAATTACTGTGCCTATAGGTCTCGGGCATTACATCAACCGTAAAGGAATTACCTTCGATGGAGGTCGCAGTTAGACATACGCCATTCACTGAGATGCTGTCTCCGATATGAATATCATTCATGATGACAGATGCGGAAATGCTGAGAACCATCGCTTCCCCTTTACGGGTAATTCGCTTCATCGTTCCTACCTCTTCCACCAATCCAGTAAACACGAGCAATTCCCCTCCTTTATTCCAAACTAAAAAGCCCCATTCGGATTGTTAGTCCAAAAGGGGCTGATGAGAGCATTAAATAAACGCACTGCAGGAAGCCAATACAAGTGTTACAGTAAGATGATTATGCCGAATTGGTTAAGAGAAAAAATACGGCACCAAATAAACTGTGTATCCACACAGTATGTACACCATCTAAATGAGAAAACCAATACATGAGATACATGAGATTGGCTTACTTGTATTAAAGCACATCCGCACATACTTAAATATACGGGTTCACCGCTTCTTTGCGTTTCCTTCTCCCATCCAGACTATACTGTCGGTCCCGGACTTGCACCGGGTCAGCCGAACGCTCATATCAATCAAGCGTGCGGGTCACGGACTAAGCCGTATATATGCCTCATATAGGCTCTACATACGTCATCACCGTCGGTAGGGAATTTCACCCTGCCCCGAAGGAAAGTATGATTTTAGTGTAGTTTATCACAAATGAATAATCGATATCAAATGGAGCGAATCATATTCAATCGTGGAACTTACTACGAGAGCAATATTATCACGTTGAAAATTAAAAAGCAAGTGTGGAAACTATACCTACTTACTATTTTATATGAAAATAGACCGTCTGCCTTAAAGGCGGGCGGTCTATTCAGCATGACAATGAAATATTATTGCTCGTCCCAAACTCTAACTTCTTGCATTTTATCATGAGGACGGATTTGATCGACATATTCCATACCATTCACAACTTTACCAAATACAGTGTGGACTCCATCCAAGTGCGGTTGTGGTTCATATACGATAAAGAATTGGCTGCTGCCTGTATCTCTACCCGCATGAGCCATGGAAAGAACCCCTCTCTCATGTTTGGTTACGTTTGTTGCTGTTTCACATTTAATGGTGTAGCCAGCACCGCCTGTACCGTTCCCTACAGGGCATCCGCCTTGTGCAACGAATCCAGGGATTACACGGTGGAATGTAAGTCCATCATAAAAACCGGAGTTTGCTAATTTTTCAAAGTTTGCAACAGTATTAGGGGCTTCATTTGGCAAAAATTCGATTTCTACGACGCCGCCTTTTTCAAGCACAATTTTACCTTTTTTCAATGCTAACACTTCCTTTATCACAAATGTGTATATTGAACCAGAGCTGTTTCCGCTAATCATTAGGGTATTTTACTCCGTGCTCTCCAATTTTACATGATATCGTCTGGTATATTCAACTTTTATTCATAGAGTCGCTCACTTTAAAATGAAAAAGACCTGACATAGATGTCAGGTCTTTCACCAGATTCTATATTATTTCAAACCAGCAACCGGCTCTTTAGCAATGCGCTCTGGAATCAGATCATTGGCAATAATATCTTGAAGAGATTCTCTCTTCACGACAAGATCACTTTGTCCATCCTTAACGAAAACAACAGCTGGTCTGCGAATACGGTTGTAATTGCTAGCCATGGAATAGTTGTAGGCACCTGTACAAGCGACAGCGAGCAAATCACCTGTATTCACTTTCGGAAGCTCAACATCCCAGATGAGCATATCTCCGCTCTCACAACATTTACCTGCAATAGACACTGTCTCTTCGGCAGGATCATTTGCACGATTCGCAAGCATTGCTTCATACTTCGATTGATACAATGCTGGGCGAGGGTTGTCGGTCATCCCTCCATCCACAGCAACGTATTTGCGAACTCCAGGAATTTCTTTGCTTGTTCCGACTGTGTAAAGTGTTGTTCCCGCATCGCCTACGATACTGCGGCCTGGCTCTACCCAAATTTCAGGGAGCTCCTTGCCAATCGTCGCAAAGTGCTGCTTAACGGCATCCGTAATCGCTTTGATATAGTCAGAAACAGCGAGAGGGGTATCTCCGTCAACATAACGGATACCGAATCCGCCGCCGAGGTTCACAACTTTAAACGTAATTCCGAGATTGTTGTTAATGACCCGCGCAAAATCAGCTACACGTTCTACAGCAAGCTGGAATCCTTCCACTTCGAAAATTTGGGATCCAATATGAGAATGTACTCCAAGCAAATTGAGATTGCTTTGCTCCGCAGCAATATTTACCGCTTCGAATGCGGAGCCGTTGCCAATGTCAAAACCGAACTTCGAGTCCGTTTGGCCTGTTGAAATATATTCGTGCGTATGAGCCTCTACCCCTGGTGTTACGCGGAGTAAAATATTCACTTTACGGTTATTTTCCGCTGCGATCGCTTGCAGTAAATGAAGCTCTACGAAATTGTCCACTACGAAACAACCAATCTCAGCATCAATTGCCATTTGAATTTCTTCCGGTGTTTTGTTGTTTCCGTGAAAATGAATGCGATGAGCTGGGAAGCCTGCTTGCAAAGCGGTATACAGTTCGCCTTCCGAAACGACATCAAGAGACATTCCTTCCTGTTCAGCGAGTCTGCACATCGCCATTACGCTGAATGCTTTGCTGGCATAGGCAACTTGAAATTTCAGCCCTGAAGCGCGAAAAGCTTCTACATACTGACGACAGCGCTGACGAACAAGCTGCTCATCAACAATATATAATGGAGTACCGTATTTTGCTTTCAAATCTGTAACATCGCATCCGCCAATTTCAAGATGACCTTTTGCATTTATCGTGCTTGTACCGTGTAAATACATTGCAACAATCCTCCACTTTCAATGGAAATATAAAAATTCCATCCGAAATTTTTACACAAGTATAGCAAATAAATAGCGATGTTAAGATGGATTAAATTACAAAACATTTGTGTTTTTTGTTCAGTCAGTTTCCTTCGGACGGGTTTTCTGGCATACGAGTATTATCACGCGTCTTGTTGAAAGACGGACGTTTCTTTAATCCCAGTACAGGTCTCCGCAGCAAGGTTGAGGCAAAAGCCTTTGCATTAAATGGTATAAACGGCCACAGATATGAAGAATTGTACGACCGGTGCGTCGCCAGCAATATAATAAACAACGTCGTTCCAATGACAAGCCCTGGCATTTTGAAAATCGCAACCGCAATAAGTAATAATAACCGAACCAAGCGGTTTGCAAGCCCCAATTCGTAGCTCGGCGTTGCAAACATTCCGATCGCAGCCACAGCCATATACAGCACGACTTCATTCACGAACAAGCCCGATTTGACTGCGATGTCACCGATAAGAATGGCTGCAATGAGACCCATTGCAGAAGCAAGCGGAGTCGGTGTATGTACAGCGGCCATCCTCATCAGGTCAACCCCAAATTCAACCATAAGAAACTGCACGATGAGCGGAATTTTCGCCGTATCGTGCGGGCCGATAAAATCAAGCGCAGGCGGCTTATACTGCGGATTTGCAACAAGCAAAAGCCAGAGAGGCAATAAGAACAATGAAGCCAAAATGCCTGCAAAACGGATCCATCGCAAATACGTACCCATAAACGGCGTCTGCCTATTTTCTTCTGCATGCATGCACAAATCAAAGAAAGTACTTGGCATAATCATAACGCTGGGAGAAGTGTCCACTAATACTACGATTCTTCCTTCCAGCAAATGCGAAGCTACGACATCAGGGCGCTCCGAATATCGGACCAGCGGATAAGGATGCCATCCTTTGTTAACAATTGCTTCTTCCAATTGCTTATCTGCAAGTGGAAGACCTTCTAAATTAACTGCTTGAATCTTCTCCTTTATTTTGTCAACCTGAAGTTTATCCACGATATCGTCGATATAAGCAACACATACATCCGTACGTGTTCTTCTTCCCACGGGCATAATCTCGAGCTTGAGTCCGGGGTCGCGCACACGCCGGCGAACAAGCGCCACATTAAACAGTAATGTCTCCGTAAAGCCATCTCTTGAACCGCGGACGACTTTCTCAAGGGATGGTTCTTCTGGTGACCGGACCGGAAATATTCTCGTATCAATGGCGATAGCCGCTCTCTCGCCTTCAATAAATAAAGCACTCATTCCCATAAGCACTTTATTGATAACCTGACTTAATTTCTCAACACGCTCCACCTGAATATGCGGGACATAGCATTCAAAAAACGATTTAAACGCGTTTGCGGACACTTCTTCCGGAGTCAAAAAAGACAGCCGTTTTAAAATTTCAGTCAGGATGACGGAGTTCGTTAAACTATTCGCATAAAACAGCCCCGTCTGCCGGCCTCCAAACGTCATCTCACGAAACAACAGATCAAATGACTTTCCGAGAGAAACGACTTCCTGAAGCGTCTTTTTATTTTCTGTTAAATGCAAATTGATTTCGTCTTTTCCCTGCCAATAAACAATAGACTCTTCCACAGAATCCGACATTTCTGCTTCACGTTTTTGGTTCATAAATTGCTCTTTATCTGTATTCATCGATAGGCGAGAGTGTTCATTGCTGACTTGCTTTCCGTTCTTTTCCATACGCATTTCCCTCCTATATGCTATTTCAGAAACATAAGCCAATCAAACAAGGAGCCTGCAATTTTCCCGATCACCATAGCCATAAGCAGACCAACAAGATAATTTTTCATTTTCAATCTTCTCGCCAAAATCGGCAAAATATTTAATATCTCTGTCAGCGCAGCCGACAACATACCGACGAAAATGCCGCAAAACAAGCCGGCGACGATTGTAAATGCAGGGATGCCTGGCAGCTTCCAATTCCAAAAATCCGAGACTGTACCTATAACCGAGCCGCTAATTAATGCCCCCTCATACCAATGAACTTTATGATAAGAACGCGTTAACTGTGCTAGCCGAGGAATGATATCCAGCACAATGACAAGCGCTATAGCTCCCCCTCCAACCGCAATTCCCCCAGCAATCCCTAAGATTACATAGAAAATAGCGAGCATTACACTCATTAAGGAGAATCCTCGGGAGGCTTCGTATTATGAATTCGCTTATATTCCTCGGTAATCGCATATTGATTCAAGCTTTCTTGGTAGAGAAACATTTCAACTTCAAGAGGAGTCGGTTCCTCATTCCACTTTTTCTTAAAAAGGTGATTAAAGAACAAGATCATCCCAAATCCGATGCCAAAAGAGTAAGCTACCTGAAACAGATAAGGATGTTCGTCTCTTCTGCCTGAAATAATCTCCACAATTCGAATTTGAACTTCTTTCATGTTGACGTCCGCATGGAAGTTCATAATGGTGAGTGCAGAGCCGAAAAATAAAAGAATCCACACGAGGACAAACATAAATACGGAAGGTTTCTTCTCATCTACAGTCATTTCTACCATGACATGCGGCTCCCCCATATATTCCACTTTTACTTCCGGGAGAATTTGTTTGATGGAACGGATGATCTGCATCATATCAATCAATATAAGTTTGCCGTCCTGCTCTTTAGGGTCATATAATTTTAAGTCTCTAAGCGAAGACTCCCATTCTGGGTCCGTCAATATATGCGCAACATGTCCAAGCGTAATAATGGTGCCCTTAGGCAGCTGAATATGTCTGCGAAGCCGTAAGTAGACCGTGGGAGTGTAACTTTGTTGCATGAAGGTTCACTCCTTAAGTGCTATTTACAACTTAGTATGACTTTTCATAAATAAATCTAGTCGCTTGCATGAATTCCATTTATGGGGAAAATAAACAAAGAGGCTATTGATAAATGCCTGAAATGACATTTATCAATAGCCTCTTATTTATTGAGCAATTTGATCACGAATTAACTGAAGTATTTTCTTCTCGAGCCGGGACACCTGCACCTGAGAAATACCAAGCCGACTGGCAACCTCAGACTGTGTCTGATCTCGGTAATATCTCAAGTATACAATGAGTTTCTCCCGCTCCGTGAGCCCTCCAATGGCTTCATGCAGCGCGAGTTTGTCGAACCAACGCTCTTGCGAATCGTCCGCAATTTGATCCATTAATGTAATCGGATCTCCGTCATTTTCAAATACAGTTTCATGGATAGAGGTCGGCGGTTTATTCGCTTCTTGAGCAAACACGACTTCCTCAGGCGACACACCAAGCTCTTCGGCTACTTCCTTGATCGTCGGCAAACGATCGAGGAGCTTGGAAAGTTCATCCTTCTTTTTTCGAACCTTATTCGCCATTTCCTTTAAAGATCGGCTGACCTTAAGCGTACCGTCATCCCGAAGAAAACGTTGGATCTCACCAATAATCATCGGAACCGCGTATGTGGAAAATTTGACTTCATACGTTAGATCAAATTTATCAACCGATTTTAAGAGCCCAATACAACCGATCTGAAACAAATCTTCCGGCTCATATCCCCGGTTCATAAAGCGCTGTACGACAGACCAAACCAGACGAATATTGCAGTTGACCAGCGTATCTCTAGCAACTTGATCACCAGACTGACTTAAATAGATCAACCGTTTTACTTCCGCATCATCTAAGTAGCTGTGTGAAGCTTGCTTCATATCGGCATCCATTAGCCCCAACCCCTAATTGTACAAAGCTTTTTTGGATTCAATCCTTTTCTTCATCCGAATGGATGTACCCGCGCCTGGCCTGCTTACCACTTCAAATTCATCCATAAAATTTTCCATGATCGTAAAGCCCATTCCTGACCGTTCTAACTCTGGCTTCGAAGTGTAGAGCGGCTGTTTGGCAAGCTCTAAATCTTCAATCCCTTGTCCTTTGTCTTCCACGACCAACGTTACCGTATCTAAGTCAATGCGGCATTCAATGTGAACGATGCCCTCAGGATTACTGTCATAACCGTGAATGATACAGTTGGTCACTGCTTCCGATACGACCGTTTTTAAATCCGTAAGCTCATCCATTGTTGGATCAAGCTGCGATATGAATGCGGCAACAGCGACTCTGGCGAACGATTCATTTTCCGACTTTGCAGCAAACTGCAGGGTCATAAAATTGCTTCCACTCATAGGGCGACCTCCAAACTCGAGAGTGCGGTCCCCTCGTTTTCATAAATCGGCATGATTTTGAACAATCCAGACATTTCAAACAAGCGATATACCGGGGGATTCACTCCGCATACGACCATTTTTCCGCCCTTTTGCTTGATTGACTTATATCTTCCGAGAATGATGCCTAGCCCAGAGCTATCCATAAACTGCAAATCTTTAAGGCTTAAGATCAAATGCTCACTTTGCCTGCGCACGATAGCATCATCGATCTGCATTCTTACTAGATCAGCAGTATGATGATCCAGCTCTCCAGAAAGACGGACGATTAACACATGCTTCTGATGTTCTAGTTCTACATTTACATTCACGTTTGTTCACTCTCCTCCCTGATAGAACAATGTGTTCTACGTTCGGAAAAGGAATTCCTGCCCTGCGACAAAACTAGAAGAAAAACGCTATCATTTTACAAAGAACAATTTAGAAGTCGTTCGTTTGAACAATGTCCACCATCCAGCTTTATTAATCGTAGTCGGAGACTTTAATTCATACTCCTTAAGTACTTGATCGCCTTGATAAACAACGAGTTTGCCGACAACCTGACCTTCTTTGACCGGAGCCATTAACTTCGCAGGAACTTGCAGCTCATGGCGAATTTCTGTCTTCTTTCCGCCCTTTTTAAGTAAAACGCTGTAGGATTGATCCGCTTTGAGCGTAAGTACAGCAGTTTTGCCTTTTTGAATTTTCACTTTACCTATTTCGTCGCCCAACTTGTAAATAGGGTGCATTGTATATTGAGCGAATGCATAATCAAACATTTTGGAAACTTCGTTATTACGTGTCTTTGTATTCGGCTCACCAAGAACGACTGCGACCACACGCATGCCATCCCTTAAAGCAGTTGCAGACAAGCAGAATTTAGCCTCTGAAGTATAGCCAGTCTTCAGTCCGTCTGCTCCGCTGTAGAAACGAACAAGTTTGTTCGTGTTCACAAGCCAGAACGGTTTCTCCGAATCTTTCCGAAGGTAATCTTGATAGGTACCTGTATATTTCGTGATATAGCTGTGCTTAAGTAATTCTCGGCTGATGACTGCAATGTCATGTGCGGAAGAGTAATGATTGTTCGCCGGCAAACCGTTGCAGTTTGCAAAGTGAGTGTCCTTAAGTCCTAACTGCTCCGCCCGTTCATTCATAAGTGCCACAAAAGCTTCTTCTGTTCCTGATATTTTCTCTGCCAGCGCCACGGAAGCATCGTTGCCAGAAGCCATCGCAACACCTTTGAGCAGATCATTTACCGTCATTTCTTCTCCAGGCTCCAAAAAGATTTGAGAGCCTCCCATAGAAGCGGCATAATCACTCGTCTGCACCTTGTCTTCCAGCTTGATCTTTCCTTCATCGATCGCTTCCATCGTAAGCAGCATCGTCATAATTTTCGTAATACTAGCGGGCGGTAATTTCTCATGACTGTTTTTTTCGTAAATTACAGTTCCGGTATCTGCATCCATCAAAATCGCTGAGCGGGCACTCGCCGCTAAATCCGAAGCCGAAGCTTTCTGAGATATCTTCTCAGAAGCCGCTTTTTCTTCAGCAAACCCCGAAAGCGGGAATGCTGTTATTGCTAACGACAGTGCAGCAACAACTGCCAAAAGCCATTTCTTCAAATAAGTCCCCTCCTACTAGGATACTTGATGTTCATAGTTATACTGGTAATTAGTGTCGACGGCAAAAGTGAAAATTATTCCAATAAAACAAAAAATCCGTAGGAAAATTCCTACGGATTTCAATATTTTCAGTTCATTTAGAACCGTTTTACTCCATCTTTCGTAACAAGCGCGTAAATGAGGGGCGGCTTCTTCACTTCATGATCTACAACACGGTACGCTTCAATAACTTTCTGCTCTACTTCACGAATCTTAGACTCATCATCCGTATTGGCATGAAGTACAGCAATCGTCTCGCCTGATTCAACATAATCTGCGACTTTCTTTGTGATGACGATGCCTACCGACAAATCGATAGCAGATTCTTTCGTCTCTCTTCCCGCTCCAAGCAGCATCGCTGCAATACCAATTTGTTCAGCTTGAATCGCTTCAACATAACCGTTGCCCATTGCCTTCACTTCAATTTGCCGTCTAGCGGATGGGAGCAAATCCGGGTTCTCAATCTGCGAAACATCGCCGTTCTGAGCTTTCACGAGCTGTTTAAGCTTGTCAAATGCAGCTCCATTCTCGATCAGCTTCTTCAATATCGTTCTTGCTTCCTGCTCATCCTTCGCTTTGCCGCCAAGAACTAACATGTGAGAGCCTAAGAAGAGGCATACTTCTTCCAAATCTTTAGGACCATTGCCTTGCAGCGTTGCAATCGCTTCTTTAATTTCAAGGGCGTTGCCGATTCCGAATCCGAGCGGCTGGTCCATATCACTAATTACAGCTACAGTCTGTCGTCCAACCTCGGTACCAATCTCCACCATCGCTTGAGCAAGCGAGATTGAAGCATCCAGCGATTTCATAAACGCGCCGCTGCCCGTCTTAACATCAAGAACAATCGCATCTGCGCCAGCTGCAATCTTCTTACTCATCACTGAGCTTGCAATGAGCGGAATAGATTCAACAGTTGCCGTAACATCTCGCAAACTGTACAGTTTCTTATCAGCAGGCGTAATATTTCCGCTTTGACTGATCACCGCAGCGCCTATACTGTTCACTTGGCTGAAAAATTGTTCGCGTGTCAGCTCGACCGAAAAACCAGAGATCGATTCAAGCTTATCGATCGTACCGCCGGTATGACCGAGTCCGCGGCCTGACATTTTAGCGACTGGAACACCAGCTGAAGCAACGAGCGGCGCAAGGACAACGGTCGTTTTATCCCCCACGCCTCCAGTGGAATGCTTATCTACTTTAATTCCATGAATTGGACTTAGATCAATTTGTTCGCCGGAGGAGGCCATTTCAAGCGTTAGATCGGCTGTCTCCCGCGGATTCATGCCTTGAAAGTATACAGCCATCGCCCAAGCGGACATTTGATAATCTGGAATTTCACCGCGGCTGTATCCTTTAATAAGAAACGATATCTCTTCACGTGTCAGCTCATGGCCATCTCTTTTTTTCTGAATAATATCTACAGCTCTCATGCTGAGTCTCCCCTTTATATGGAGTTTGTTTATACTTCACGGACAAAAGCACGGACAAGTCCAATAAACTTAGGCTTCGTATTATTGGCCACTCTCATGACTTGTTCATGGGTAAGCGGCTCTAATTCATCAGCAATCGCTAAATCGGTAATACAGGAAATACCTAGCACTCGCAGCCCTGCATGTCTCGCAGCGATCACTTCACCGACAGTAGACATCCCTATAGCATGTCCTCCGATCGTAACAAGCATATTCAACTCGGCAGGAGAGTTATAGGATGGACCGCTAATGCCGCAGTATACGCCCTCTTGAAGTGTTAACGTTGATCCATCCTCACCTTTAATCTGCTTACTTACTTTCTTAGCCAGCTCACGATATTCAGGATCATAGGCATGAGTCATGTCTGGGAATCTCACACCTAAGGATGGATCATTCGGCCCGATAAGCGGATTGTCCCCGGTCAAATTAATATGATCTGTAATAAGCATTAAATCGCCTGGTTTGAATGTTTTCTTCATTCCGCCAGCTGCATTTGTCATGATAACCGAATGTACGCCTAATTTACCCATAACGTATACAGGCAATACAACTTTACGCATGCTGTATCCTTCGTAATAGTGGAAACGACCTTGCATAATGATGACGTCTTTGCCTTCGAGGTTTCCAATAACGAATCGTCCAGCATGACCTTCTACTGTCGATTTTGGAAAGTTAGGAATCTCCTCATACGGAATAAACACCGCATTCTCGATTTGATCACCCAAATCCCCAAGTCCAGATCCTAATACTAATCCGATGGTTGGCTTGTAGGTTCCAAGTTTACTCTTTATGTAATCAGCAGCTTCCTCAATTTGCTTACCATATGATGCGTATTCATTAGCTTGAACAGTCATATTATTGTCTCCTCCGGGAAATCAAATTTACATATTCGGTATTACATCAAGAACAAGTGCTAGAAAGTGTTCACGAACACGATCCGCTGTTTCCATGACTTCGTCATGGGACAGCGGTTGATCCAAAATACCAGCAGCCATGTTCGTAATACATGAAATACCGAGTACTTCAATACCCGCATGGCGAGCCACAATAACCTCAGATACCGTTGACATTCCGACAGCGTCCGCCCCAAGAGTACGAAGCATTACAATTTCAGCTGGTGTCTCGTAGTTCGGACCGAGCAGTCCTGCATAGACACCTTCGCGAACTGAAATTCCTTTCTTATTAGCCGCTTCTTTCGCAAAGCCCCGTAACCGACGACTGTACGCTTCCGATAAATCCGGGAAACGTACACCAAGCGCTGGATCATTCGGCCCAATAAGCGGATTGCGTCCGGTTAAATTCAGATGATCTGAAATAAGCATAAGATCGCCTGGTTCAAAGGAAGTATTGACTCCGCCAGCAGCATTCGTGACGAGCAAACTCTTTACACCAAGCTCTTTCATCACTCTGACAGGAAATGCCGTCACTTCTGGGCCATATCCTTCATACATATGGAACCGGCCCTTCATCATAACGACAGTACGACCTTGAATAGTACCGATCAGCAGTTCGCCCGCATGTCCTTCAACGGTTGATTGCGGAAAGTGCGGAATATCATTATAAGCGATCGTTACCGCGTCCGTTATTAAATCAGCCAATATTCCAAGCCCTGATCCCAGAATAAGACCTACTTCAGGCTTTGCGTCCGTTCGGCTGCGAACGTAATCTGCCGCTTCTTTAATGACTGTTTGATTCATGATTGTCATATTTTTAATCTCCCCTGTTAATGTATTACTTTAATTGCGCGAGAAAACTTGAACCATACTGCGGTGCCTTGACGCCAAAATTGTCTGCAATCGTTGCTCCGACATCAGAGTAAGTCTCTCTAACGCCTAGACTGCCTGGTGCCTCAAGAGAAGGGCTGTATACAAGAAGAGGTACATATTCACGAGTATGATCTGTTCCGTGATGGATTGGATCGTTACCGTGGTCAGCCGAAATGATAAGCAGGTCATCGCGGCCAATTTTCGATTTTAACTCTGGCAATGCTGCGTCGAACTCTTCTAAAGCTCTAGCATAACCTTCCGGGTCACGGCGATGTCCATATAACGAATCGAAGTCCACTAAATTGGTAAATAACAGCCCGTCAAACGATTTCTCAAGCTGATCTATCGTCACTCGAATGCCATGCTCATTACTCTTTGTAGGATAGGATTCCGTAACGCCCTCGCCGGTAAAAATATCGTTGATTTTACCCACCGCGATTACATCTTTACCCGCATCTTTAAGCATGTTCATCACCGTTGGCGCTGGCGGTTTAACGGCATAGTCGTGCCGATTAGGAGTCCTTGTGAAATGACCTGGCTGACCTACATACGGACGAGCGATAACGCGTCCTACCGAGAACTCTGGAGCCATCGTCAGTCTGCGAGCAATTTCACAACCGCGGTAGAGCTCATCAAGCGGAATGACATCTTCGTGTGCAGCAATTTGAAACACACTATCGGCAGAAGTATACACAATCCACGCGCCTGTTCTCATCTGCTCTTCGCCGTATTCTACAAGAATATCTGTTCCTGAAGCCGCCTTGTTGCCAATCACCTTTCTGCCTGTTTCCTCCTCGAACTTACGAATAAGTTCTGCTGGAAAGCCGTCAGGGTATGTATTAAACGGTGTGTTAATTTTAAGCCCCATAAGCTCCCAATGACCTGTCATCGTGTCCTTTCCTACAGACACTTCCGCCATTTTTCCATAGTAAGCTTCTGGCTGATCTACTGGTGAAAGCGGCGGAATAGGGGAAATATTTCCCAGCCCCATCTTCTGCATATTAGGGAGCTTCACACCCGGCACTCTCTCAAGAATATGTCCGAGTGTATGAGCACCTGTATCTCCAAATTTAGGGGCATCAGGCAATTCACCAATTCCTACACTGTCTAGAACGATTAAACAAATCCGTTTAAATCTTTGCTCACTTTTGTCAGACATAACAGATGTCCTCCTTCAAATTGTAGTTTCATGATATTAATGCCCGCCAACAAAAAAACCATTCTTTTACGGCGAGTGCCAAAGAAATGGTTTACTCTGCTTAAGAGAAATTCAACTTTGCTCTCGGATGATGGCTTTCATATACCTCTTTCATATTTCTCTTTGTGACATGTGTATAAATTTGTGTTGTCGATATATCAGCATGTCCGAGCATTTCCTGAACAGATCTTAGGTCAGCTCCATTTTCAATCAGATGTGCCGCAAAAGAATGACGAAGCGTGTGCGGTGTAATATCTTTCTCTATTCCAGCTTCTTTCGCGTACTTCTTAAGGATTTTCCAGAAACCTTGGCGAGTTAGCCGCGTTCCAAGCTGATTAACAAATAGCGCCTGCTCATCAGTATGATGCTTTAACAGCTTAGGCCGCATTCCTTCTAAATACGACTGAATGCACTTCGCAGAAACCCCTGTCATTGGAATAATCCGCTCTTTTCCGGAATTCCCAATGCAGCGAACAAACTTTAACTCTCCATATATGTCATCTACATTTAACGATATAAGTTCAGACACCCGAATACCCGTTGCATAAATAAGTTCCAGCATTGCCTTATCCCGCATTCCTTGCGGAGTAGAATCATCGGGTGAACTAAGCAATCTTTCAACCTCATCTAGACTCAGTACTTGTGGCAGTTTCTTCTCGACCTTCGGTGTCTCCATATCTATGGAGGGGTCATGTGTCACAAGATGTTCTCTTATTAAATATTTAAAGAACAAGCGAATGGTTACCGCATTTCTTGTCATGGTAGATGCAGCTCTTCCTAATTGCTTCAGCTGCCCTAAGTACATCACAATATGTGACCTACCAATCTGCTCAGGAGAGGTAATATCACGTTTCTCAGCAAAAGATATAAAATGCGCAATATCTCGTTCATAGGATTCCAGCGTACTTTGAGATAATCCTTTTTCCTCTGATAAAAAATGAATAAAGGACCGTATATATTGCTTCATCTAATTTAGTAGCCCCTTTACCATCATTTCCTTATATTCATAACTATTCGGCATAAATCATAATTTTCCTGCAAAAGCACCGCTTCATTACTCGCCAAACCAGTAATAAAGTCTCAGGCGCTGAAGCAGCGAACTGTCCATGTCTTTCTGAAAATCAATCGTATCAAACACTCTAACGGCCGAGCCGTCAGGCACGCGGTAACGATCAACCGGGAATACCCAGTCGCCGAATAATACATATAATTTATACATTAATACCGTCAATGCAGCGAACACAATAAAATAGCGAATATATCTAAGCCATTTCCGCACAGAAATAATCATATTCATAGGCTCCTTTGATAGACATAGCCTGCTTAGCTTATTACATCATATGTGGACAAGATGCAAATCATGCCTAACCAGAAGGGCTGTATTATTGACTAGCAAAAAAGCCCTGGCGGTAAATCGCAACCGGCCTGGGCTTATTTCATTCGTTCATTCATTGGTTTTTTTCTTCAGTTTGCAGCGGTGGCAAATCCCGTGAAAATCTAGTCTGTGATCTAGAACAGTAAAATTAAATTCCTTCTCCAGCTTTTCTTCGAGTTCAACGAGCCAATCTTCTTTAATTTCATCCATAGCACCGCACTGTACACAAATGAGATGGTGATGATGATGCTTGCTTGTGTCCGTTCGCAGATCATAACGTGCAACACCGTCGCCGAAATTAATCTTTTCCACAACATGCAGTTCACTGAGCAACTCAAGGGTACGGTATACGGTCGCCAGACCGATTTCGGGAGCTTTTTCTTTCACGAGCATGAATACGTCCTCTGCGCTTAGATGGTCTTCTTCATTCTCAAGCAAAACTCTTACGGTGGCTTCCCGTTGGGGCGTTAATTTATAGCCTTGGGATTGTAACTGCTGCTTAATTTTCTCGATCCGTGCTTCCATGTTCTCCCTCCCCTTTGGAAATCACTGCACCCGTGTTAAGACTCACTGATTTTATTATAGGGCGTGTTCCTAAACAAAGTCAAACATTTTGGTAGAAGAGAGAGTGTGTGAAGCGATTATAAAAGGAGGGGAGTTACCCAGCGCATCATCGCTGGCGTGACCCAAGTTTCAAATGTAGATACCGCTAATATCATAAGCATCATCGCTGCTGTCAAACCTGTATAAGACATGAACGGCTGTTTAATACTTCCATGCTTCTGCATGAGCACCCGATTCTTAATAATATATAGCGAGAACGTCATCGCACAAACACTGCTAATGATAAATACAGGTATAATGATAAAATTATGCGGAGCAACGGCAACTAACGCGAATAACAGTCCTTTCCAAGAATATTGACCGACCAAATATCCGACAGTAAAGCCGATCAGCACCCCTTTTAAAAAATCTAATATGAGGATAACAGGCAGGCCAATCACGGAAAATCCTAATATCCATATTAGGCCAATCCACTTTAAATGAGCTAGCGCAATATCCCAATAAGCCTCTTGCTGCACAGGATTAAGCCCTTGATCAACGGTTACAAAAAAATTGCCCAAATAGCGTCCCAAATCCTGCTGTTGCTCCAAGGACAGTGCATTAACCATCAATGCGCCAAATACGACTCCGACGAGGAAAAGTACCGATACAAAAATATAGAGGGATGTCTGATCTTTAAACGAATTCCGAAGTGACTGCATAGGACGGAGTCTCCTTTCATACTCAAGCTATCACTAAACTATGACGAGCCTCCGTAAACTATGTCTATGAATACCATCTAAAAGAAGGTTACTCATTACCGTCTCACTGTCTCATGACTTTGCCATAAGTGCCGCCACCGCCGCTAGAAAGCGCAATATTCCCGCTACGCGCTTTCACAATTTGCTCTGCTGCATCAACGCCGACCACATGAGCTAGTTCTTCTTGACTAGCCTGATGCAAAATGAACATTTCTGTACCGAACACGTCCATGAGCTTATTTAATTTCGCCTTGCCGAGTCCCGGGATAAATTCAAGCGGTACCTGATAGTGATAGGCAGGTCTATGCAGCGGCACCTGAGATTTTTCGCGATCAGCGATGGACAATATTCTGTCTAATACACCTCGAACCAGCTTGGTACTCCCGCAATAAGAACACCGATCACTGGAAGCAGTCGTTTCATCGATTATACTATTGCAATTGCTGCAATACGTACGGTGGTATTTGCCAAGACGAGGATTGAGCCCGTAGTTCGCTTGCACACTGCGTCCGTCTTGTCTCGCGAGCGAAAGCGCAAATTCTTCAAATGTAGGCTCCTTCATCGCTAATACGTTATATTCACGGCCTATTTTACTGAGTGAATGTGCATCTGAATTCGTTAATATCGTAAATGGATCGAGCTCACTGATAAGTCCAGCCATGTCTGCGTCAGCGCTTAAGCCGAGCTCTACCGCATTGATTTTGGATAAATCAAGAACATCTGCCATTCGAGGAGCACAGCTGCCGTAGATGCTTCGGTGCGGCGTGAAAATATGAGCAGGAATGAACAGCCCTCCACGCTGAACTACTTCATCCTGCAATACTGCAGCTGGCACATAAATACGCTGGGAGCTCAGATTCACATTCTTCATATACTTGGACATCCATTTGGTGAAATCTTGCATCACTTGCAGATGCGGAAAATAAACCAGCACATGAGCTGGACCCATACCAGATTCACGAATTTCAATTTCACTGCCTAATAATATGGTTGTTCCCTGATACCGTATCCCTCCTCCTGCTGCTTCCTCCATCTCCCCCCGATCTAGACATTGAATAATATCTTCCTGCACCGCGGGGGAATGCGTATCAATAATGCCAATCAACTGAATCCCTTTCCGCTTCGCGGCTTCTTTAGCGATATTGGCAAAAGTCAGATCGCGGCTGGCGCTTATTTTCACTGCTTGTCCGCTGTTCGTTCTGCCGATATGGATGTGCAAATCAGCATAGAAACTATTCATTGTCATACCCGAACTTTCCGGTTAGATGGTATAGCTGCCATGCTTGAACGGCCATTATCGTCTTCGCATCGCTTATTCTTCCGTTTGCAATAAGATCCCAGGCTTCGTCCAGCGTTACTTCAATGTTGTGCAAAAACTCGTCCTCATCAGGCGCATACTGACCTTCCTCCAGGTCTTCAGTGACATATAAATGAATGATTTCGTCTGCAAACCCAGGAGAAGTATAGAACGAATGCAGACGTCTAATCGAACGGGGGCGGTATCCCGTTTCTTCCTCCAGTTCACGTTTTGCAGCATCTAGAGGATCTTCCCCCGCTTCCAGCTTGCCGGCAGGAATTTCAAGCTCTGTTCGTCCCATTGCCTGGCGATATTGATCTACAAGAAGCATCCTCCCATCTTTAATCGCAAGTACGGCAACCGCACCGGGATGCTTCACAATTTCACGTGTCGAAGTCTTCCCATTCGGAAGCTGAACGGTATCCACTTGCAATGAAATGACCTTTCCTGTAAAAATCGGCTGCGTAGCAATCGTAACTTCTTCTAATTTATTTGAAGATGAGCTCATCAAATCGTCCTCCCTAGAATAACTTGTCCCATTTAAGCATATGGTGTTATTATACCAAACCCTTTATGAAAAGGAGTAATAGGCATGAAAAGCTATATGTCAGCCAGTCAATTTCAAATCGTCGGGAAAGCATGGCAAATTCGAATTCTATTAAAACAATGGCAAAAGCAAGAAAGAGCAGATACGCTGTTCTCAGAGTTTCTCCAGAAAAGAGCCGTTCATAAGTAAAAGAAGCCAAGCAAGGTCATACCTCGGCTTGGCTTCTATATATGATGCTATTTATTTGCCAGCTGCCTCTTTAATAATTGCGACAACCACTTCAGCTACTTTGACGATATCGTCCGCTTTAATACGTTCATTTGTTGTATGAATATCTTCATATCCTACAGCCAAATTTACGGTCGGAACACCGAAACCATTAAATACGTTCGCGTCACTTCCTCCGCCGGAATGGAACGTCCGAGTTGAAAGGCCGACCTTCGTAATGGCACGCTGTGCAAGCTGCACAACATGATCTTGCTCTGTCAAATGAAAGGCAGGGTACAAAATATGACTTTCGAATACACCGCGTGCCCCGAACTCCTGACAAGTCGATTCTAATACTTCCTTCATATGTTGTAATTGCGCTTCAATTTTATGTTGCGCCATACTTCTCGCTTCAGCATCTAGTTTTACGTAATCTGTCACGACGTTCGTTGGTCCGCCGCCTTCGAATTTGCCAATATTCGCTGTCGTTTCATGATCAATGCGTCCGAGTTTCATGCGAGAAATCGCTTTGCTCGCGACTTGAATCGCACTAATGCCGTCCTCAGGATTTACCCCAGCGTGAGCTGATCTACCATAAATCTTCATGAAAACATCTGCTCTCGTAGGCGCTGCCACGCATATCGCCCCAACTTCGCCGTTAGAATCAACTGCATAGCCAAAATCAGCGTCTAAATATTTCGGATCCATTGCTCTTGCGCCCATAAGCCCTGATTCTTCACCGGCTGTAATGACAAATTGAATCTGTCCGTGCGGAATATTGTTCTCCTGGAGTACACGAATGGCTTCAAATAACGCAGCAAGTCCCGCTTTATCGTCAGAGCCTAATATGGTCGTTCCATCGCTGCGAATCCAGCCGTCTTCTCCAAGTACAGGTTTGATTCCTTTACCAGGAGTTACCGTATCCATGTGACTCGTAAAATAAATCTTAGGAGCACCTTCAGCTCCATTCGCAGGAAGTGTAGCGATCAGGTTGCCTGCGCCGTGACCTGTCTTTTCACGAGAGTCATCTTCTACGACATGGAGGCCAAGGCTGGTAAACTTCTGTTTTAATACTTTGGCAATTTGCTCCTCATGTTTGGTTTCACTGTCCACTTGGACAAGCTCCATAAATTCTTTGATCAAACGATCCTTTACGACCACGTGGCTTCCCTCCAATTTATTAATGCGTTACAATAGAAATAGATTAAAAGATATGCAAAGGAGCAGGTTATGAAACAACGAAAAGTATTTAAAGTTATGATCTATTTAATGTTGTTTGCCATGGTGGCATCCACTTTGTTGTCTATATTTGCACCGTTCATGCAGTAATAAACTTCAAGTTAACTCGCTATGAATTTGTACTCCATCGTAATGAAATCGATTCACAAAATAAGGAATAAGTTCTCTGGCAACTTGTTCGACAGTAAATTTCAGGCCCGTACAGTCCTCAAGAGAAGTGACACCGTACTCCTGAATGCCGCAAGGGATAATGCCTTGAAACCCTTCATTTTGAATTCCTGACTTAATATTAAAGGCGAAGCCGTGACTCGTAATGAATCCTCTGCGAGTGCGGCTTTTGTTGAATTTAACGCCAATCGCAGTTATTTTCTCATCGCCTACCCATACACCCGTATATTCTGGTTTTCGGCTTCCCTTGATACCATACTCCGCTAAATACTCGATAATGACTTGCTCGATGCTCCGCAAATAGCCATGCAAATCAAGCCCTTCAGATGTATCCAGCATAAGCAGCGGATAACCAACAAGCTGTCCCGGTCCGTGATATGTAATGTCACCGCCGCGGTCAATTTCAAATAGAGTAATCCCTCTATTTTGCAGCTCTTCAGGCGATAACAGCAAATGCTCCGGATGTCTTTGGGAGCCGATCGTATATGTTGGCGGATGTTGAAGAAGCAGCAGGGTATCCTGCTGCTCTCCTTGATCTATCTTTTTAACAATCTGTTTTTGCTGTTCCCAAGCTTCTGCATAATCCACCATGGGCGTATAAATGACTTCAAGTGATTGACTCATGGTTTGTCACGCCCCTTCTTTCGGAAATATATGATCGAATTAATACAATTTGGTGTCTAGTGAAAAGCTTTCTAAGTTATCTTTGACACGCTGCAAGAAGCGTCCGCAAATAACACCATCCAAAATACGATGATCGAGCGATAAACAAAGATTAGCCATGGACCGAACTGCGATCATGTCATTGATGACGACTGGTTTCTTCACAATCGATTCAAACGTAAGAATGGCAGCCTGCGGGTAGTTAATAATTGGATAAGAGAGAATTGAACCGAACGACCCCGTATTATTAACGGTGAACGTTCCTCCCTGCATATCATCTAATTGAAGCTTACCTTCGCGGGTTTTACGAGCCAATTCCTCAATTTCTCTCGCCAGTCCGGCGATATTTTTCTGATCGGCTTTTTTAATAACCGGAGTCAATACCGAATCTTCCGTTCCTACTGCGAGTGAAATATTAATATCCCGTTTGACAACAATTTTATCATCAGCCCAAGTCGAATTCATAATTGGATAATCTTTAATCGCGTTGACGACAGCCTTCAATAGAAATGCGAGATACGTTAAATTAATGCCTTCACTCCGCATAAATTCGTCTTTCAATTTGTTTCTAAGCAATACTAGATTTGTAACATCGACTTCAATCATCGTCCAAGCGTGCGGAATTTCCGTTACACTCTTTTTCATATTTGTCGCAATGGCTCTGCGAATCGGTGTTACGTCAATATACTCTGAACGTCCAGCACCTGCTCCTTCAACTTCAATTGTAGGAATTTTTGGACTCTCTGACAAGTGAAGCCCAGAGTGACGTACTGGAACATTCTCCACTTTAGGCAACACAGTAGCCGTTTTTCTCTCTGAAATATACGATAGAACGTCTTTACGAGTAATACGACCGCCAATGCCTGTTCCTGTTACATCGTTCAAATTGATGCCATGCTCCAAAGCAAGGCTTTGTACAGCAGGAGAGTACCGTCCTCTCATGGACTGATCTGAGCTCGCCGCCTTTGATTGAGGTGAATTGTTAACATCAGCATCGGGTGCGGTTACCGGCTGACTTTGAACAGGTTGTTCGCCTTGAACATGGATACGGCAAATGATTTCGCCGACATTCACCATCTGACCTTCGACAGCCAGTATTTCGCCCATAATGCCATCTACCGTAGAAGGAAGCTCAGCATTTACTTTATCTGTAATGACTTCACAAATGGGTTCGAATTGCTCCACAGGATCTCCTGGCTTTTTGAGCCACTTGCCAATGGTAGCCGATACTAACGATTCCGCAAGCTGAGGCATCGAAATATCCGTTATATTTTCGTTAAGAGACATATTCTCACTCCTAAATGCTATTCCCTAGTAAAGGGCTAATTCTCGCATTGCTTCCTTAACTTTATCCTTGCTAAGCATAAAAAATTTCTCCATCGGCGGACTAATTGGCATCGCAGGTACATCCGGTCCGCATAGCCGCATAATCGGTGCATCGAGTTCAAAGAGACATTCTTCGGAAATAATTGCTGATACCTCTGCACCTACACCGCCTGTTTTGTTATCTTCATGCACAATAAGTACTTTCCCCGTTTTACGTGCGGCTTCAATAATGGCTTCACGATCAAGCGGCTGCAATGTGCGCAAATCAAGGACATGGCTGCTGATTCCTTCCGCATCAAGCTCTTCGGCTGCCTGCATGACGAAGTGAAGCGGCAAGCTGTAGCCGATAACTGTAATATCAGTACCTTCTCGAAGTACATTTGCCTTCCCTATCGGTACGACGTAATCGTCTAATGGCACATCTTCTTTAATCAATTTGTAACATTTTTTATTCTCAAAAAAGATGACTGGATCTGGGTCGCGAATGGCAGCTTTTAGCAAACCTTTCGCATCATAAGCCGAATATGGCGCAATAATTTTAAGGCCTGGGGTCCCAAAGAAAATCGATTCCGGAGACTGGGAATGGTACAGACCGCCGAAAATACCGCCGCCAATTGGCGCCCGCACGACGACAGGACAGCTCCAGTCATTGTTAGAACGATATCTGATTTTAGCAGCTTCGTTAATAATTTGGTTCGTTGCAGGCAGCATGAAGTCGGAATATTGCATTTCCGCTATCGGCTTCATTCCGTACATTGCCGCTCCAATAGCTACACCCGCAATAGCCGACTCTGCCAGAGGGGTATCTATGACGCGCATTTCTCCGAACTGTTCTATAAATCCTTTGGTCGTTGTGAACACGCCGCCTTTGACGCCAACATCCTCACCCATTACAAACACGGTGTCGTCCTTCTCCATCTCTTCTTTCATCGCAAGGCGAATTGCATCAATATACTCCATTACCGCCATGATTAATCCTCCTTCGCACTCTCAGCATAGACATGAAGAAGCGTATCTTCAGGTTTAGGATAAGGTGCTTTATCCGCATACTCGATCGCCTCTTTAATCTGCTGAGTAACCTCGGCAACAAGAGCCTCGTCCTCTGCTTCACTCCATAGGCCGCAATCCATTAAATATTGTTTAAATTTCGGAAGCCCATCCTTCTTCCAATTTTCCTCAACTTCTTCTTTCGTACGATAAGCTAAATCGTTATCTGAAGTAGAGTGAGGAGACAAACGATACATCATCGCTTCAATAAGCGTCGGACCTTCACCGCGTACAGCGCGCTCTCGCGCTTCTTTCACGACTCTGTACACTTCCAGCGCGTCATTGCCATCCACACGAACACCTGGGAATCCATATCCTAGAGCTCTGTCAACCACTTTTCCGCTAACTTGTCTGTGAACAGGAATTGAGATCGCGTATTGATTGTTCTCTACCATGAAAATCACTGGAAGCTTCAGTACTCCTGCAAAGTTGCTTCCTTCGTGGAAATCTCCTTGGTTGCTTGAGCCTTCACCGAAAGTTACAAAGGATACGGAATCCTTCTTCTGCATCTTCGCCGCAAGCGCAAAGCCTACCGCATGAGGAGCTTGCGTCGTAACGGGGCTCGAGCCTGTTACAATGCGCAGTCTCTTGCTGCTGAAATGACCAGGCATTTGTCTGCCGCCGCTATTCGGATCTTCCGCCTTAGCGAAAGCGGACAGCATAAGCTCACGCGGCGTCATGCCAACGGACATTACAAATCCATAGTCTCGATAATATGGCAAAAAGTAATCCTTTTCCTTATTCAAAGCAAACGCTGCAGCAACTTGCGCTGTTTCTTGGCCAATACCCGATACGTGAAAATTAATTTTGCCAGCACGCTGCAGAAGAAGACAGCGCTCATCAAACTTGCGTGCGAGCACCATATATCTGTACATTTCTTTCACTTGCTCATGGCTAAGTCCAAGCTGCTCATGTTTGGTCGTTGATTTTACTGTACCTTTTACATTTACATTCATGAGAGGTACCTCCTCTTTTCATAAAAGCCTTAGTATTCACCTCATATTTTAGCTTATCTTAAAACCTGGTACTAAGACTAGACATAGACACATTATAATCCCTTTTTGCACAAAAAGAAAATATGCAAGTTTGTAAACCATCAGTTAAGGTTAGATATCCTGTTAGATTCCAATCGCTTTTCCGTCAACAGCAAGCATCGCTTCCCCTATAACTTCTGCCAATGTTGGGTGCGGATATATGAGCTGTCCCACTTCCCAAGGAGTTGCATCCAGCAGCTTAGCCAAAGCGGCCTCACTTATTAAATCTGTTACATGAGTGCCAATCATATGCACGCCGACAATATCATTGGTGTTCGCATCAGCAACGACTTTTACAAAGCCATCACGTTCGCCATAGACGAGTGCTTTTCCAATCGCTTGAAAAGGAAACTTACCTGTTCTCACTTCAATCCCTCTGGAACGGGCTTCTCTCTCTGTCAAACCTACGCTAGCCACTTCAGGTCGTGTGTAGACACAGCGTGAGATAAGAAGAGGGTCATAATGCGAGGTCTCACCGGTCAAATGATGTACAGCAGCGATTCCTTCGTGACTAGCTGCGTGGGCAAGCTGCAAGCCCCCAATGACGTCACCGATGGCGTAAATGTGCGGTTCTGTCGTCTGCATATTCTCATTTACTTTAATAAAGCCTCGATCCAGCTCGATATCTGTATTTTCCAAACCAATATTTTCAACATTCGGCTCACGTCCAACGGATACGAGCAATTTTTCGGCGGTTAATGAGACGCGGTTGCCATTTTGTTCAGCTTGAATGGCCGCCTTCCCATCTCCAGCTTCAAATGTATCCGTAAGCACCTTCGCATTTGTCAGCACCTTCACGCCGCGGCGTGCAAGCAGTTTCTCAAGCTCTCTTGCAATTTCTTCGTCCTCTGCTGGCAACAACTGCCCAGCAGCTTCTACGATCGTCACTTCCACACCGAAATCGTTCAGCATGGACGCCCATTCTACTCCAATGACTCCCCCGCCGATGATGATCATCGAGGCAGGCAAATCGTCCATAGTCAGCGCCTCATCGCTGCTTACAATATATTTTCCGTCTGGCTCGAGCCCTGGCAGTATGCGCGGACGAGAGCCTGTTGCGATAATGAGATTTTTCGGTACGACCGTTTCCATGTCCCCATTAGCGAGTTCAACAGCAACAGTACCGCTTTGCGGAGAAAAGATCGATGGTCCGATTACTCTCCCTTTCCCCTGAACAACTTCAATTTTGTTTTTACGCATTAAAAACAGCACGCCTTGATGAAGCTGCTCCACAATTTTAGATTTTCGCTCCTGTACCTTTGGAAACACAAGCTTCACGCCGTTTGCCTCGATCCCGTAGCTTTCGCTTTCCTTCATTTGCGCATACACTTCCGCGCTTCTAAGAAGGCTCTTACTTGGAATACATCCACGATGTAAACACGTTCCGCCAAGCTTGTCCTGTTCCACAATAACCACTTTTTTGCCAAGCTGAGCTGCACGGATTGCCGCTACATAACCGCCTGTTCCGCCGCCTAATATTGCCACATCACATGAAATTGTCATTAATATATAACCTCCAAAGGGTAGTATTAGAACCTGATCTTAATAACAGATACTACTATTGTAACTCGTTTTAGGTCAAGAAGCACGTTTCTCATCAAATAGCCGCAAACAGCAAATAGACATCATTCGCAGAACAAGGTATGATTACCATATAAACACCATAAACAGGAAGGAACCTTGCATGAGACTCAAAATTTCTAGATTCATTGCGATTATTATTTTAGTGATCCCAGGATTAATGGCAACGACCGGTTTTCTCATGATGAAAGACGCTCTATTTTTATTTTTTTCAATGCATGGAAGTAATGAAAAACCGATTTTCGATTGGCTTCACTTTGCAGGCGGTCTCATTCTATTTGCAGCAGGCATCGCTTTTCTTGCAGGTTGGGTTCTCTTTCGAGATCGTAAGCGCAACTATGTAGCTCCTCGGTTTAAGGAAAAGCGCAAAGCACAAACCTCTTGACACAACTTTGATGTCGTACTTTAATAGGCCAAAATGAAGAGCCTCAGGTTACGTGACACGTAATCTGAGGCCTATTTAATTTATACTCATACATCATCCTCAGCTAAATAAAGCAAGCCACTGCCAGCGACTGTGTCTGGCGGTCCTAAAATAGGTAGGTTAGTAATAGAATTGGATGTTAATATCACTTTTAATTGATTATTTCGATTATAGATCACTGAATCCACTTGGAAAAAGTTAGAAAGCAGTCCAGCGATGATAGAAATTTGTATTGGGGTAAGCTTCGGTGCTTTAGGAGCTGGTCCAATCGGAGTTGATTTTTTGAATGCAGAGCTTTTTAGTCCTTTTTTATTGACTCGTCGTTTTGCCATGAACCACCCTCCCACTCACCTGCATTATATATAGGATATATCCTTTTTCCATAAAAGGTGTGTATGTACAGGCAATTTATATGAATGACACCATAATCTATCAGAATATTGGTAATCCAAACATGTTCAAATAACGCAAAAAACACCACTGAGTACAGGTTTCCCTGCTGCAGTGGTGTTTGTGTCGTCTTATTCATACAGCGCATCTCTAAGCTTGGTAGACATTTTCGATTGGTGAGAAGATGTCGCTTTTAGAACGGCTTTTCGAAGACGATGATTTTCCCCAGCCAATTGCTCAAGTTGTTCAATTAGTTCTATAATTAGCTCTCTTGCAGATTGATCTACATTTCCACTTTCAAATAGAGCAGTTTTCTTTCGCTTATACTCCTCTATACGTTCATTATGCATTGCTTACTTTCTCCTAACTTAATTTTGCAGTGAAACAACAGCTCTGCCGCGGATTTCACCCTTCAATATTTGATCAAGTGCTGCAGGCAGATTCTCAAGTGTCGTCTCGTAGCCAATGGAATCTATTAACATTGCAGGCTTCAGTTCATTGGCGATGCGATCCCATAGAATCGTCCGAATATCCATTGGGCAAAATACAGAGTCAATTCCAAGTAAATTGACACCTCTTAATATAAACGGATACACTGTTGCAGAGAAATCTGCTCCTCCTGTAAACCCGCTGACGGCAACTGAACCGCCATATTTTATCGTAGCCAATATGTAACTTAAATACTTCCCAGCCACTGGGTCCACTGCTGCTGCCCATTTTTCAGATAAAAGTCGTTTATTCTCAGGTAATTGCAGCTCTTCTGGCGAAATAACCGAATGCGCTCCGAGCTGCTTCAGAAACTCGTGCTCTCCTGATTGACGAGTGCTGGCAACGACTTCATAGCCGAGCTTGCTAAGCATTGCGATCGAAGTGCTTCCGACGCCGCCTTTAGCTCCTGTCACGAGAACAGGGCCTTGATTTGGCCTTACGCCATTCTGTTCCATTCGATAGATGGAGAGTGCCGCAGTAAAACCTGCCGTTCCGATAGCCATCGCTTCCTTCATTGATAGTCCTTCTGGAATGCGTACAACCCAATCTGCTGGAACACGAGCAACTTGGCTATAGCCCCCAAAGTGCGAAGTACCCAAGTTATATCCGGTGACGAGAACTTCGTCGCCTTCTTTAAATCGTTTGTCTGCTGAGCTTAATACTCGCCCAGCAAGATCTATTCCCGGGACATGCGGATAAGTTTTGACGATCGTACTGTTCGCGATACTAGCAAGACCATCTTTATAATTGACACTAGAATAAAAAACCTGAATCGTCACATCACCTTCAGGAAGATCATCCAATGTCAGTTCTTTCACTGCTCGAGTCACTTCACTTCTAGTCCCGTCAATAACAAGCGCCTTGAACTTATCCATATCATTTCCCCTCCAACTAAATGAATGTCCATCTATTGTACTCCTATTTAACGGAAAAACAAAACAAAGATAAACATAGAGTTATGAAGCATGAGGGGAAAACAACCCTTGTTTTACAATCGCATCAACGAATTCATAATCACTAAGCATAATGTTCATTTCAGGAAGACGAACAATAAATTTTCGCTGCGCATGGTCATACTCAATCTCCCCTACAGGCGCTATTGAATATATAGGCATATCCTCTTTGGTTAATTTCTTAAATTGATGAATAATATGAAATACTTCACCCCAATATGGGTAATCCGTATTTTGTTTTAGCTGTTGAAGTATTGCATACAATTCTTCTACAAGTACCCCTTTGTCCTTCGACACGATTAATCGCCCCTGCAACATGATATAACTATCATTAATAATGGGAAAATTACCCCAATAGACAATGGTATTATATATTTATTCATTTGTTAACTATTTTTTGTCAACATAAAAAAATACCGCTGCTGTACTAGATTTTTACATCCAATAAAGAGCGGTATGTTGTAAACATTATGGCCTAACTAAGGTATCTACTTTTCCATCAATAGATACAAGGATAAATGCGTGTGTTACTTCATACCCGTCAGACGTTGAAGTAATTTCAGACGATTCAAATGAGGAAGGATAGGTATCAAACTCACCTGTGAATAATACTCCAATATAAATCTTGTGATCACCGTAATGTTTGGCAATGGCTTGTCCAATGACTTGGTCGGCCCAATCATGAACCTCCGATTCGATTTGGTCGTAATATTGTAAATAAGTAGCGTAGCTGTCAACAGGCATTGTATTTGCAACAAGTATAGTACCATCGTCGTCAACCTTCGTCTGCCAATCTCCTAGTGATAGATTCCCGACAGATGTAGGGATGTACGTAGCCGCATCGTTTAACGCTGACTCAATGCTGCTCGCTGCTTCAGACGCAGAAGTCGATGAAGTACTGCTTTGATTAGCCGGTTGCTCTGCTTGAGATACGCTGCTTAAACTCGACGTACTCATTTGAGAGAATGACTTTCCTTTAATTCCATTAAGCAAGGATTCCGCTTCTTTAATGGATACAGCGAAGTTCAGGTCGGCTGTATTATCTTTAATCATAAAGGTTGTAATCCCTACGAGTTGTCCTCTTGTATTAAAGAGGCCGCCCCCAGAACTACCGTGATCAATCGGTGCGCTAGTCTGGATATAGTCAACTCCCTTATCGGTCATGAAGTTGCTGACTACTCCTTCAGAGACCGTGTTCTGAAATCCTAAAGGACTGCCAATCGCTACGACTTTGTCGCCTTTTGTCAGCTCAGCCGGATTTCCGATATCAACCGAGCTCCAGTTCCCCGTAAGATCTTTCAATTTGATAAGCGCTAAATCAAGATCTTTGTCGTATGCAACAACCCCGCCAATCTCATACTTGTTACCCTTGAGATCGACAATATAACCAGATGTCTCTCCATCAATGACATGGTAATTGGTAAGGAATACCCCATTGCCTACACTTACAGCGCTGCCTAAGGCATTATTCAACTGTACCAGTACGACCTTGCTGTCATTAAGCTGTGCAATTTGTTTCGTCGATAGTTCACTGGTTTGAGATGGATTAATTTGACTTACACTAGGAAGTGTACTACTTGTTACGGATGAGTCAGTATGCGCATCATTTGTTTGCTTCGAATCTATGTATACCGTTCTGGTCTGTCCATCCCACTCCACTGTGCAATCGAGTGACTCACCTACGAATCGCAAAGGTACCATCGTTGCGCCAGATACAATTTTCGGAGGAGAAGTAAGAACTAGAGAATTGCCATTCTTCTTCGCACGGGCCGAATCGATCGTCAACTCAACCTTAGTGTCGCCCTTGTTCGCAATAATAGAACGAGTTTTATTATTCCAATTTACCGAGGCACCGAGTGCCTGAAAAATAGATCTCATCGGAACAAGTACAGATCCACTAATAGTGACTGGTTGTTTATCAAAACTCTGCACCTTCCCATCAATGACCACATTAATGGATTTTGATGCGGCTGCATATGTAGGGGTAAAGCCGAAAGCCAGTAAAACCATTGCCGCAACTAACATGCACGAAAATATTTTCTTCAAAATGAAATCCTCCTGTCGTGACCTTGATCGTAGAATCTTCATTCAAATATAGCAGCCTTCCCTTTTAAATATTCACATTCATCTCCTTATACCGCGAAGCGTGTCGATTTTGGTATATTTGTGCATATTTTTATACTACTAATCTATCATTACTAGGCTTTTTGTGCTATCAATTTTTGGTGAAAAATTGATGTAAAAGAAAAAGCCCTTATCAAAGGGCTTTCCACAGTACTAAATCGGAAGCATTTCTTGTCGTTCTGCTTTTGCCTTGCAATCTCTACACACACCTACAACAGCTCCATTATTACTTGCATAGAAAGCTAATTTGTCAACATTTTTGCAGTAGCTGCACTTCTGCTTAGACAAGTTATTGTTTTTGGCACTCCGACAGGAGGGTTATGTCCCGTTTTATTTTGGGCAAGTCTGCCCTCCATGACAGCCTCATTCATAAAATAAAGATCAGTTAAATCGTCCATTACAACATTCCTTCACAACATTTCCCGTTTAGCATAATCAATTAAATTATTCACTTTATTCACTGCTCTTCACTAACAACAACCAACTCTTTCAATTGTTCAAAAGAAACCGGCTTGTAGTCCCAGTGCTCTACACTGACATTGATATACTGCTTCCCTTCATACTTTTGACCATGAATGTGGCCGTGCACGTTCACCATCGGCATATATTTGTTCATGTACATTGGCTCGTGAGAAAGAATATAAAAATGATCATAGATGATCGGATATTCACTCACCTCATGAAACCCGGCTTCAATCCACCAGCTTCTTGATCTGCCGCGGTCATGATTACCCATGATCAGAAATTTGTATCCATGCAGACGACTAATTATCGCTTTCGTTTTCTCTTGATTTAGAAATGAAAAATCACCTAAATGGAACACCTTGTCCTTCGGGCCTACAATACTATTCCATTGTTCGATCATTCGCTCATTCATTTCATCTACATTCGTGAATGGTCTTGATTCATAATCAATAATATTCTGATGTCCAAAATGATGGTCCGAAATAAAAAATACATCTGGCATGCCAAACCTCCCTATAGGAATATGATTATCATAACAAAAAAAGCAGTCACCTACGAATAGGGACTGCTTCTTGATGCATTGCATGTTTAGATCAATAGTAACAACTAACTATGTTTATAGACCTTTGTAAAGATTGTCTGATCCATAGATCTTCCAACCGTCTTGTGTTTTACGAAGATAGTAAGTATCGTCTCCTGCAATTTTGACAACTGCAAATCGATCCGATTTAGAAACGACTTGACCGTTTAGTTCTTTTGGCAGATTGAGCTCCACTTTGTTACCTGCAACTTGTTTCGAATTAAAATCGATGATGAATAATTCAATGTCTTTGGCAAATCCGACATTATTTTTTTCGACCTTGCTCTTCATTTCATCGGATGTTCCGTTCTTGAATGCTTGATCTTGTTCTAATAACGCTTGTTTTACAAAGTTGATCAACGTTTCATCTGCAACTGTTTGACTATTTTCTTTAAGGAAAGCACGGCTAAGTAGAGAAATTGCCTCTGCTCGAGTAGCTGTAGCTTTTGGATGGAAACCGCCATCTTTATATCCAGTTGCAATACCAGCTTCACTCAACTTAACGATATCGTCTTTAGCCCAATTGCTGGTAATATCGTTAAAATGGCTTGCTGTACCCGTAAATTTAATTGTTTTCTCAAAGAATCTGGACAGGATTGCACTGATTTCTGCACGAGTAATTTTTCCGTTAGGGTTGAAATGAGTAGCGTCCACACCCTTCACAATACCAAGAGAGTACGCTTCTACTACAGCAGTGTAGAACCAATCGCCTTGTTTTACGTCAGAGAAAACATTAACGATCGGTAATTGTGTACCTGTATTTCTATATGTTGCATCTGTTACAGTTGTGCCATATGTAGCACCTGTTACTGTTGTACCGTATGTAGCTTCTGTCGCTGTTGCACCATATGTAGCTCCTGTAGCTGTTGTGCCATAAGTTGCTCCAGTTGCTGTACCATATGTTGCATCAGTTGCTGTCGTACCATATGTTGCTTGTGTGACCGAAGTAGCTGGTTCAGCTGCTCTAACGAGCATTGCGACAAATTCTGCTCTTGTTACAGAGCTGTCAGGCTTCAAAGACACTTTACCATTTTCATTGTAGCCTTTAAGGATTCCAGCATACACGTAATCATTCAGTACATTGGCTGCCCAATGTCCTTTAACGTCTGATGGAAAATACTGAGCGACATTGTTTTGTGCTGGCGCTGCAGCGAACGCACTTGGTATCGCAATTGTCATCATTGCGACAGAAAGTAGAGTAGAAAGCCATTTTTTCTTCAAAGTATGTACCCTCCTAAGATGTTATGTATCTATTGATAATGGCAATACCAATATAACCCTTGAGAAAAGATGATTCAACTAGTAAATAATGCTAATCATGTATATTAAAAAATGCAAAGAAGCCTTGGAAAATATCCAAGACTTCTTTGATCGGTTTATTCGGTTTATTTAGTAATTTCGAAAAGTGCGGATTCTCCAGCTTTAAATCCAACGCCACTGTCCGCTTCTAATACATATGCGCTATCATCTTTTGGAACTTCAAACACAATATTCGATTTTTTCGTAATATGTGGATTTATTTGTGCCAAAAATAGCGTATCTCCATTATTAACGTACATATCACCATCTGGCAATGGATCATATTCTGTACCTTTTGAATCTTTAAGTCTGAACATACTTGAATCTAAAGTACGTGCATCGCTGTCATTATTTTTAATCGAAACATTAAGTACGATGAACTGGTTATCTGTTTTCTTTTGCAGGAACTCATTGTCTCCGATTTTGTCCGTTTTCTTCACTTTATTTACTGTAATGGACAATTTGCCAACTTCAACTGCTTGTCCTACTTTTGCTGCCTTGATTTCCTCAGCCTTCGGTTCAGCTTTTTCTTCTGCCTTCCCTTTGTTATCAACAGAAGCTTTTTCAGTAGCCGTTGTAGATTGAGCAGTGTTGTCACTGTTGCCGTTAGCATTTGCAACACCAATCACTACAATAACAATGATCAGCCAGAACCACCATTTTTTATAAATTGGTTTTTTCAATGATGTCATCCTCCCCATGTATGTATAAAAAACCGACAAAATACAATTTATCATAAAGCTAAGATTTTAACCATATTTTAATGCTACTTTAATGAAATTTTAATAGTAACATTTTATGGAAATTAAAATTGCAAAGAAAATAAAAATACCATTTCATTTGACGGTTGTATTCAACCTTAAATGAAATGGTATTTTTGCTTAATTTATTAATACTCAGCTCACCTTATGTTCAATCCGCAGCTTATCCGCTACCATCGCGATGAACTCGCTATTGGTCGGTTTCGATTTGCTGATGTTGATTGTGTAGCCGAACAGGTGCGATATGCTGTCAATGTTGCCGCGCGTCCAAGCAACTTCAATCGCATGGCGGATGGCGCGTTCTACGCGAGAAGGAGTCGTTTTGAATTTCTCAGCAATGGCTGGATATAAAGTCTTCGTAATCGCTCCCAAAATTTCGATATTGTTATACACCATTGTAATGGCTTCACGTAAGTATTGATATCCTTTAATATGTGCAGGAACACCGATTTCATGAATGATCGATGTAATGTTCGCGTCTAAATTTTTACCTTTACCAAGAGGGACAACATTGGATCTCGTCGTTGTCATCATCGAACTTCCACTAGATGTATGGGTCTGTGTACCGGCCAATTGACGAATACGATTCGTCAGCACTTCCATATCAAACGGCTTCAGGATGTAATATGAGGCCCCAAGCTGCACTGCGCGCTGAGTAATATTTTCTTGTCCGAAAGCAGTGAGCATGATCACCTTTGGTTGAGGTGACAAATTCATGTCACGTAACCGTTCTAATACACCAAGGCCGTCCAAATGAGGCATAATAATATCCAGAATAAGTACATCGGGTATTTTTCTGGACTCTTGAATCGGATGCAGCACTTCATCGCCATTATAAGCAATGCCAGAGACAACCATGTCCTCTTGCTCTGAAATGTATTCGGATAATAACGTTGTAAACTCGCGATTATCATCGGCCAATAATACTTCAATTTTTTGCAATGCGCTTCCTCCTTTTTTCATCTGAAAAGTGACGGTTACAAATTGTTAATTTCTTTCCAGAATAAGGATTCGACATGACTGTTTAAAATCCTTCCGCCATAATGTTTTTTGTTTATTTTTTTTCACAATTGATATATAATTAATAATTTTGCTACACGTTTTGAGCCTATTCGAATTTGTTCGACAAAAAATCTTAAGGCTAGCTTGCCTTAAGATTGTCAGGCGTACTTTTCTGTTTTAGCATTATTCCCGCATCTTGAAGCATCCACTCTATAAAACAGCCGTATCCAGACTTCGGATCATTGACGAACACATGAGTTACAGCACCAACGAGCTTACCATTTTGAACAATCGGACTTCCGCTCATTCCTTGCACAATACCACCTGTTTTTTCAATCAAATTAGGATCGGTAATTCGCAGAACAATTCCTTTGGTAGCAGGTGCATCTTGACGTGAAACATGGACAATCTCAACCTTAAAACGCTCGACTTGCTGTCCATTTACGACAGTTAAAATTTCAGCAGGTCCTTCCTTTACCTCTTCGGAGAAGGCTACAGGAATAGGAGTATTATAAAGGCTGTGATCTGGATTTTCGTTCATTTTCCCGAATATTCCGAAATGTGTGTTGCGTTCAATACTGCCAAGCACTTTGCTTTCTCTAAGAAAATGAGCTCGCTTCTCACCAGGTTCGCCATCTTGGCTCTTAGAAATCGAAGTAACATTAGATTGTACAATTTGCCCACTGCCAACAATAATCGGCGTTTGTGTATTCATATCTGTGATCACATGACCAAGTGCTCCATACACACCTTCATTAGGAGCATAAAAGGTCAATGTCCCTACACCTGCAGCGGAGTCACGAATGTACAGTCCTAAACGCCATGCTTTATCATCGACATCATATGCAGGTGTTATTTTCGTTCTAACCTCACGATTTCCGCGTTTCAAAGTTATTTTGAGCGGCTTCTTCGATAGTCCAGCTTGCTCAACAGTTTGCGCCATTTTGTTTACATCATTAGTAGCTACACCATTGAGGTGTGTAATTAAGTCACCTAATTGAATGCCTGCTTCTTCTCCTGGAGATATTTTAGATGTATCGCTTGTCTTAACTAAATGATGACCGACAACTAATATGCCTGCAGATTTCACTTTTACACCAATGGTTTGTCCACCAGGTATTACTTTAAGATCCGGAATGACATTAACACTTACCGTTTTGAGAGGAATTCCCCCAAATATTTTAAGTGTGAGAAGAGTTTTGCCTGCCTGCTGTGAAGTAATTCGAAGCGGATTGTTCAAAGATACATTTAAAGACTTGGAAGCTAATCCATTCAAGTGCAGAACTTCTGGATGATTCACAACTATCCGACCCTGAACTGGCATAGCTAAATTAATCCGTGCCTGCTGGCCGGTAAATAATCGCAATTCATTCGGTATGGATGCAAAGCTCTGCAGAGATTCTGATGTGCCTAGACAACAAACGAAAAAGGCAAGTAAAAGACCGAGCAATCTTAGGCTGAGGTTGGATTTCAATGGCTGTCACGCTCCCTTTGCTTCTTTCGCTTGACGAAAAGGTGGTCGCCAATTGCGTACCTATAAGATAACCTCGGCCTCGGTCTTTTATTACTGTCAAACATTGTTCTGGCCTTGATTTTTAAGCTTTTTTATCGTTAGCCAGCTTCAACATTTCCTGTGCATGGTGAAGTGTTTTTTCCGTTATTTCCACTCCGCCGAGCATCCGTGCCAACTCTTTAACTCGCCCCTCTTCGGATAAAGCTTCAACTTGTGTCATTGTTCTTCCGTCATGAACTTGTTTCTCAATTAAATACTGATGGTCTGCCATACAAGCGACTTGCGGAAGATGTGTAATCGAGAATACTTGGCATGTAGACGATAAATTATACAATTTCTCAGCGATAGACTGAGCTGCACGTCCACTGACACCGGTATCCACTTCATCAAAGATTAAGACAGGAACTTGATCATGCCTTGCAAAAATCGTCTTCAGTGCCAGCATGATCCGCGACAATTCACCGCCAGATGCGATTTTAGACAGCGGTCTCAGCGGCTCGCCTGGGTTCGGAGAAATAAGGAATTCAGCCGTATCCAGTCCTTGCTTGCTTAGCCGAATTTTTTGTCCGTTCAGCTCATAACCGTTTGGATCGTCGACGTATTCGATTTTGACCTGCAAGGAAGTACGCTCCATTTGTAAATCCTTAAGTTCCCGCTCCACTTGAACGGCCAAATCCGCTGCACATTGTTTGCGAACCGCACTTAATTCAGTGGCTAGTTTAAGCACTTCTTGGAGAAGACTATCGCGTTTTGCATGAAGCTGTTCTATACGCTCATCCTTATTTTCAAGAAGCTCTGTTTCCTTCTCAATTTGTTCATAATAAGCAATAATTTGCTCAACATTTTCTCCATATTTGCGGCGAAGTCCTGAAATTAAATCAAGTCGCTGCTCAACCTCTTCCAGTCTGGCAGGATTAAATTCAATATTTTCCCGATAATCTCGAAGCTGATAGGCCACATCCTCCAGTTGATAATAGGCGGATTGAAGCTGTTCAAACATCGGCTGAATACCTTTGCTGTCATATTTCAATATATCCTCAAGTCTGGCCATCACTTTACGAATGGAATCTAATCCTTGTTGACCGTGCAATAACTGATAAGCATCCGATACAGAATCCATCATTTTCTCGCTATGCGATAGCTTTACCTTTTCTTCGGCAAGTAATTCATCTTCCCCGACCTTTAAGTCAGCAGCAGCAATCTCTTCCAACTGAAAACGGTACAAATCAAGCATGTGATAAGCCTTCTGACTTGATTCCAACAGCTCATTCAGCTCGTGTTCTACTTGCATAAATTCATAATATTTATGTTGATATTGAGATTTAATTGGACCAATAATAGTCTCTCCGTATGTATCTAATAGCGCTAAATGGCGGTCAATACGAAGTAAATTTTGGTGCTCATGTTGACCATGAATATTAATTAGCTGTTCACCGATTTCTCTGAGCATCGACAAATTGACTAGCTGACCATTAATGCGTGATGTACTTTTCCCTTGTGATGTCAATTCCCTACGAATAATCAAATGCTCGTCACGGTCGCCTTGAATTCCGAATTCCGCAAGCGTATTCCAAACAGGATGGTTGTCCTCTAAATCGAAGAGCGCTTCCATCTCTGCTTTTTCACACCCATACCTTATTAAATCAGCTGAGCCGCGGGCACCCGCAATCAAGCCAAGAGCATCAATTATAATCGATTTACCTGCGCCTGTCTCACCTGTCAGCACGTGAAAGCCAGGATGAAAATGAACATCGACAGCTTCCACGACAGCTAAGTTACGAATTGATAACGTGACTAACATTGATTTATACACCTCCGGTCAACCCTTACAACTTACTTATTGCTTCCACTGTTAAGAAAGAAAGCTCATCACTTGATCTACAACCATTTTACCTGCTTCCGGCGTACGGCAAATAAGCAGAATCGTATCGTCCCCGCTAATCGTACCCATAACTTCAGACCATTCCATGTCATCAATGATGTCTGCCACACCGTTAGCCGATCCTGGCAAACATTTGATGACTACCAAATTGCCGGTGTAATCAATATGAACAAAGTATTCTGCAAGCACTCTTTTTAATTTATTGGCAGGGTTATAACGCTGATCAGTCGGCATTGAATATTTATATGTGCCTTGATCTGTCGGCACTTTGATAAGCATCATCTCTTTAATATCACGTGAAACAGTCGCTTGAGTCACTTGAAAACCAGCATTTCTTAGTTCTTCGACTAACTCGTCCTGTGTCTCAATGTCCTTCTGGGTAATGATTTCACGTATTTTCATATGTCGCTGAACCTTCATAAAAGCCTCCCGTAATTTTACTCATACCATTCATATTCATCATCATTCATACGTAAATATACTTCCTTGATTTCTTTTTGCGCAACATCGACATATAATAAACCCTTACATTCAGGGTAGAGCAAAAAATAATGCAAAAACTCATTTCGGACTGCACTTCCTGTCCATTCAACAGGCCTGCGTTCCCTCGCTAATTTTACCATATAAGTTGCATGATCACGACTGACCAAATAATCAATGTATAATCGGCTATGTAACTGGACACCGTCCGCATCAAAAAGAATCGGTATTCGCATCTTGCCGCTGAGCACTTCATATCCGGCATCACTGAGTATATCTAATGCTGGATGATCAAAAATCTCTTCTTCACGAATAGGCATCATTTCCGGAATAAGCACAGAAGCTTCATTCTCATCTGACCAGCCCCTAAGCCGATAGAACAGAATGATGACTACAGTGACGCCGATCAAGAACATCAGGATAACATCGTTTCTTCCTTCCATTCTTCTCACCTCGTCAATACATTCGCGTCCGAGGAAAAAAACTCCTTTATTTTGCGAAAAAGGTGAGCTCTTTCATTCAGCAAATATGATTTTATTGAACATTATCAATTTTCATTATATAAGAACATACGTTCCTTTGACAAGTATGAAAAGAGCTCCGATCATCTCGGAGCCTTTTGCCCACCTGTAAACGTATGTGATGCCTCTTGCACCACTTTTTTTACCCACTCTTCAAGAGGCTGCACTAGTGAATGATCTGCTGTTAATTCCTCTTGCAGCTGCAGGTAGGCCAGAAACTCAATGTTTCCTTCACCGCCGGTAATTGGCGAGAAAGTTAGTCCTTTCAGCTCAAAGCCTTGTTCTCTTGCAAAGGTGAGTATCGTCATCAGCACTTCTTCATGAACCTTTGAATCACGAACAACGCCCGATTTACCTACCTTCTCACGGCCAGCTTCAAACTGCGGTTTAATTAATGCTGCGATGTCCGCAGGTTTCTGCAATAATGCTTTGAGCGGAGGAAGAATCATTTTTAATGAAATAAAAGACACGTCTATACTTGCAAAGTTAGGAGCTGGACCTGTCAAATCTTCAGGTGTCATATACCTGAAATTAGTTCGCTCCATGACACAGACACGTTCATCATTTCTTAGTGACCAATCAAGTTGATTGTAGCCTACATCGATCGCATACACATATTTGGCTCCATGCTGAAGCGCACAATCTGTGAATCCTCCGGTTGAAGAGCCGATATCAAGCATAACACGATCTTTCATATCAATATTGAATAAGCGAAGCGCCTTCTCCAGCTTCAAGCCGCCGCGGCTTACATAAGGATGAACTGCACCTTTTACTGTGAGCTGAATATCTCTAGGTACTTTTGTTCCCGCTTTTTCAATACGGTCCCCGTCCCCATAGACAAGACCTGCCATAATGGCTGCTTTAGCCTTTTCACGGCTTTCATAATAGCCCTGCTCCACAAGCAAGACGTCAATACGTTCTTTTTGGCTTACCATTGCGTTCTCCTGTATGATGATGCTTAATTTTCGATCCTATAAAGGGTTGCTGGTTTTACCATAATTATAACGGTTTACAGGAATCAATGATTTTACCTCTTGAACAACAGCTTCCAAAGTAAGTCCCACTTCTTGACGTTGTTCGTTAATGCTTCCATGTTCAACAAAAATATCTGGAATCCCTATCAACCGAACGACAGCATCATCAATTCCTTGCTTCGCATAAAATTCCAAGACGGCGCTGCCAAGACTGCCAGCTTCAGAAGCTTCTTCAAGTACAATCATCTTCGTGCCTGACTGAGCGAGCTCAAGAAGCATCTTCTCATCAAGCGGCTTAATAAATCTGGCATTGACAACGGCAACTTTCACGCCCTCTTTCTTCAGCTGATCTGCTGCTTCTTCAGCCAGTTGAACCATCGGTCCAATGGCAATAATCGCGTAATCTTCACCTTCACGCACTTTCTCCCATGTTCCGATAGGTATTGGCTTAAGTTCTTTGTCAAGTGCCACGCCTCTGCCGTTAATTCGAGGATAACGAATAGCGATTGGACCATCATTATATTCGAGAGCTGTCTTCATCATATGACGAAGCTCATTCTCATCCTTCGGCATCATCATAACGACGTTCGGAATGTGACGCATAAAGGCGATGTCATAGACACCTTGGTGAGTCTCACCATCGGCTCCAACAAATCCAGCCCGGTCTACAGCAAAAATAACATTTGCATTTTGACGGCAAATATCATGAACAATTTGGTCATATGCTCTCTGCATAAACGTGGAGTATACTGCGAATACCGGCTTCATTCCTTCTAATGCGAGCGCCGCACACATCGTTGCCGCATGCTGCTCAGCAATCCCTACGTCTATCATCCGGTCAGGAAATTGTTTAGAAAATGGAATTAGTCCCGAGCCGCTCGGCATTGCTGGAGTTACCGCTACAATTCGTTTATCTTGTTCAGCCAGTTCGATCAGCGTCTCTCCGAACACTTCTGTGTACATCGGAACCCCTGCTGCTTTCAGCATTTGGCCCGACTCAATTTTGTATGGAGAAATACCGTGCCATTTATGGGAATCGTTCTCTGCAGGTAAGTACCCTTTCCCTTTTGTTGTGATGACATGAATCAGAACTGGACCTGTCACATTATTCGCTTGATTTAATGTCTCAATAATGAGCGGCAGATCATGCCCGTCGATTGGACCTAAATACGTAAATCCAAGCTCCTCAAACAAAATGCCAGGCACCATCATATATTTCAAGCTGTCTTTCATCCGTTCCGCTGTTTTAGCGAGCTTACCGCCAATAGCCGGAATTTTCTTGAGCAGCATTTCCACTTCGTCTTTAGCACGTAAATAATGTCTGTCTGAACGAATTTTACTTAAGTAATTGTGCATAGCACCTACGTTCGGCGCAATGGACATTTCATTATCGTTAAGTATTACGGTCAAATTTTTCTTCTCAGCGCCAATGTGATTCAGTGCTTCAAAAGCCATGCCGCCAGTAAGAGCGCCATCGCCAATGATCGCAACAACTTTATTTTTCTCGCCTTTAAGATCTCTAGCAAGCGCCATACCCATAGCTGCAGAAAGCGATGTGCTGCTATGTCCTGCTTCCCAAACGTCATGCTCACTTTCTGAACGTTTAACAAATCCACACAATCCCTTATATTTGCGCAGCGTATCAAAACGATCCATTCTGCCTGTTAAAATTTTGTGTACATACGCTTGATGACCCACATCGAAGATCAGTTTATCCTTCGGGCTGTTATAGCAATAGTGCAAAGCGATTGTCAGTTCCACCACACCTAAATTCGATGCGTGATGCCCTCCTGTTACGGACAGCGTTTCAATAAGAAACTGGCGGATTTCCGCTGCCAATGTGCCTAGTTCCTCAACCGACAATTTTTTAATATCACTAGGTTGATTAATGTGTTCAAGCAGCACGTGACTTCCCTGCTTTCTTTCATTGGATTGGTTATTCCCAGATATAAAAACACTCCATCCACATGGAGTTTAATTAACGATTTGACAATTGATAAAATATATACTTCATTATATCACAATAGGGCTTATTTCAATAATACGTGATCATTAATGATCGCGTTTCACTAAATAATCCGCGATTTCAAGCAATCGCTCCGGATGAGCGAAATTTGCGTCCGTTATTGCTTTTTTTGCTGTTTGAGTGAGTCTCTCCACTTCGGATATCGAAGCTTCAACTCCAATAAAATAGGGATACGTTACTTTTTGCTGTTTAACGTCACTCTGCGTTTTCTTTCCGAGCTTCTCTTCATCGCCTGTCAAATCGAGAATATCATCTTGAATTTGAAAAGCGAGCCCTAAGTGACGGCCGAAAGCCGCAAGCGCTGTAAGCTGTTCCTCCGTAGCATTCGCGATTCTGCCCCCAGCCATCAATGAGAAGATGATGAGATCACCGGTTTTGTGCAGATGAATATATTTTAGTTGGTCCAGATCCGTAATCCCTTGCTCTCCCTCAATGTCAGCAGCTTGTCCGCCAACCATGCCTTTAGGACCGGCAAGCACAGATAAATCTTCTACAATATTGAGTACTTGCTCTGCAGGGACCTGATGCCCACGAGCTGCTTGAACAATGCTGTAAAAAGCATGCGTAAGCAAAGCATCTCCCGCAAGTATCGCCATTGCCTCACCATACACTTTATGATTCGTCAGCTTGCCTCTTCGATAATCATCGTTATCCATGGCTGGCAAATCATCATGAATTAATGAATACGTATGGATCATCTCAATCGCGCATGCGACCGGAAGCGCTGCTTCTCGGCTGCCGCCCAAAGCTTCTGCCGCAGCAATAACAAGCAAGGGACGCAGCCGTTTGCCCCCTGCCATAAGTGAGTATTGCATCGATTCCCTGAGATTCGCAGGAACGTCCCAACTGCTGGGAAGACATTCTGAAAGGCTTGCTTCTACTAAAGCTGTAACTTCTTTCATGTAATCACGAAGCAGATCTTGATTATTCAACGTCGTCTTCACTCTCCTCAAGGATTGGAGAGAACGGTTTCTTACGAAGCTCGCCATCTTCCTGTACAATCATCTCAATTTTACGTTCTACTTGCTCTAGCTTCTGACTGCACAGCTGAGACAGCTGCATGCCGCGTTGAAACAAATCAATTGCTTTCTCTAGAGGAACATCGCCGTGCTCAAGTTCTGACACAATCTCTTCAAGCTGATTCATCGCTTCTTCAAAGTTTAGTTCTTTCGCCGTTTTCATCGCCATCCGTCTCCCCCTTCATTGCCCAGACCTGAGCATCTAGCTCACCATCGTTTAATTTAATTTTAACCAAATCGCCGAGCTGTACATCATTGATTGACTTAATTAATCGTTTCTCCCGTTCATCATAGACAAGGCTGTACCCTCTGGCCATTACTTTCAGCGGGCTGAGCGCATCCAATTGCCGAATGCCTGTAGAAAGCTGCTGAGTCTTGCTTCGCAAAATGGATTGCATCGCAAGCTGAAGCTTGCGCTCACTGTCCACGGTGCGACGCTTCGCGAAGACAACCTGCTCGCGCGGATCATAGCGGAGCAGCCGCTGATGCAGGCGGCCTTGCCGCTCCTGCGTCAATGCGAGCCGCGATTCGACGCGGCTCTTGAGGCGGTGCTGCAGCATATCGAGCCGCTCGGCATGCTGCAGCATGTAGCGGCGCGGCTGCAACAGCACCGGAGATCGCTGCAGGCGGCCGAGCCGCTCGCGATATTGCTGCACTTTATGCAAGAGCCCGCTCTGCAGCTGGCGCTGCCGCTGTTCAAGCTGTGCCTTAACGTCGGCGGCGTGCGGAACCGCAAGTTCCGCAGCAGCTGTCGGTGTGGCTGCGCGCAAATCTGCAGTGAAATCAGCGATGGTGAAGTCAGTTTCGTGTCCGACAGCGGATACGACCGGAATCTGTGAAGCGAAGATAGCCCGCGCCACCATCTCTTCGTTAAAAGCCCACAGCTCTTCGAGCGATCCTCCCCCGCGACCGACGATCAATACATCAGCTTCGGCCATCTCATTCATCTGCTCGATCGCCTTAACAATCGATGGAGCAGCCGACTTCCCTTGTACAAGCACCGGATACAATAGAATAGGCACTTGTGGAAACCGTCTTTGAAGCGTCGTTATAATATCGCGTACAGCCGCCCCGGTTGGTGAAGTGATGACGCCAATTTTCCTAGGATATCTAGGAAGCGGACGTTTACGCGAAATATCGAACAAACCTTCTTGCGCAAGCTTATTCTTTAACTGTTCATAAGCTAAATATAAGCTTCCGATGCCGTCTGGCTGCATTTGAGTCGCATAAAATTGGTACTGTCCATCTCGTTCATACACCGTCACATTGCCACGCGCGATGACCATTGTTCCCTCTTTAGGAATAAACGCCAATCGCTGATTATGGGAAGCGAACATAATAGCCTTGATTCGGCTGTCTTTATCTTTCAGCGTAAAGTACATATGCCCGCTTGAATGATGAGTAAAGTTAGAGATTTCACCGCGAATCCACACTTCAGACAAGAGTGTATCCGACTCCATCTTCATGCGAATATAACGGTTAAGCTCTTTAATAGAATAAATGCGCTGTTCCACCAAGCATCGCCCCTTTAGGCTAATCCGTGCGCCCGTTTCGCTGCCACCAGCGTGTTCCGCATGAGCATCGTGATCGTCATAGGTCCTACTCCGCCAGGAACAGGCGTAATGGGTCCAGACACTTCTTTAACCGATTCAAAATCAACATCGCCCGCCAATTTACCATTTTCGAGACGATTCATACCTACATCAATAACTACGGCACCTGGTTTGACGTAGCTCGCATCAATAAAATTGGCCTTACCGATAGCGACGACTAAAATATCAGCTTGTCTAGCCAGCTCTGCCATGTTCGTTGTTCTTGAGTGACACATCGTAACCGTTGCATTCTCACGTTGAAGCAGCAGAGATACAGGCTTGCCGACGATATTACTGCGTCCGATGACTACAGCATGCTTGCCGGCTATTTCGATACCCGCACGTTTAATTAATTCGATCACACCTGCTGGAGTACAAGGAAGCAAACTATCATCACCAATGACTAGATTCCCTACATTGACAGGATGGAAGCCATCAACATCTTTTTCTACGGCAATTGCATCAATAATAGCCTTCTCATCAATATGTTTCGGAAGCGGAAGCTGTACTAAGATCCCGTTAATGTTCTGCTGCTCATTCAGCTTATGAACTAGCGCGAGCAGCTCTTCCTGTGAAGTGGAGGCCGGGAGACGGTGAACTTCCGAGTAGTAACCCAAATCGTGACACGCCTTCTCCTTATTACGCACATATACTTGAGAAGCTGGATCTTCACCGACTAAGACAACAGCCAGACCCGGAGTCACGCCTTGCTTAGCAAGGGCTGCCACTTCTTGACGGATACTTTCTCTGATGTCATCTGAAACTTGTTTGCCATTAATAATTGGTGCTGTCATTTGCTTTCTCTCCCCCATGATCTATTGTGTTAGATAATTATTTCATCTCATTTGATTACATGCTTTGTCTTAAGCTGCTCCAAATCATGAATCATTTTCCCAAGCACGCCATTTACGAACTTACCGGATTGTTCTGTGCCAAAATGTTTGGACAGTTCAATCGCTTCATTAACGGCTACCTTCGGAGGAACATCGCTCGAGAAAATCATTTCATATACGCCTAGTCTTAAAATTTGGCGGTCTACCCTTGATAAACGGCTGACTTGCCAGTTTTTCAAATAATCCTTCAAAATATCGTCGAGCACTTCTTTGCGTGACCATACATTTCGAACAAGGTCAACCACGTAAATGCGCATCTCATCTACATTGCGAATTTCAATTTGTGTTTCGTTATCTTCATGAGCTTCGGTAAGCAGCATCCATACAGCTGCCTCGGGCTCAACTTCATTCATTTCCATCTGGTACAAACTCTGTACCGCGATTTCTCTTGCTAGACGTCTTTTCATTACGGCCTCCTGAGGTTTAAATCGATATATTTAGTATGCTTGACTCATGAACAAAAAAAACCTGCGATATTCTCTCTCCGCAAAAATGGGCAGAATGAAGCGGCTCTTTTTTTCGGAGAAAGCGTATCGCAGGGTTCATTTGAATGGACGCCACCGTTGCAACAGCCAGTTTCCAATCTCTCTCCATGGAAAAATAGATCCGAGCTGTAAATCTCTCGTTTTGCCAACAGTGTAGCCTATGAACACTAACAGTGCAAAGAACAACATATTCCAAAAACCGAATATCAAATAAATGATGCCGAAAAAAATGCCTGAGACAACACCGATCACACGACCTCTGTGACTCTCCCAAATCTCTTTCCATAACATTCGGGAACTCACCTCTATTCTACTCGACTCTTAAAGTTTGGCGATTGAACGAGGTTAGCGATATACACAGACACTTTCGATACTGGAATGCCAGTGATGTCTTGAATATAATCATGTACTTGCTTTTGCATGTCTTGCGTCGTTCCTGGAATTGGAGTTTCTCCATCCACAGCGGCGCGAATTTTAATGTCCAGTCCTGATTCTAGAATATGAATTCTAGCTTTCAAGTCTTTGACACCGCGGATTCTAGATGCCGCTTTAAGACATAGATTCTCAATCGTGTCTACTGAAATTTGAATATCACCGTACTCCGTCCGTTGATCGATCGAGGGAAGCGAAGCACGATCACGGCGAATCGATATGTAAAAAAAACGAACGCTGAGCAAAAAGAGAATTACTGCAACAGAGATAAACGTTCCAAAAAACACCGTTTCTTGACCATAACCGATTGTAAAAGAAACTGCACCCGTCATAAATAGGATGGTAATTACGGAGATGACGCCAATACTTAAGCTATAAATAAACAGCAAAAGCCTGTCCAAAATTTTAGCCACGAGCAGTGCAGCCTCCTTAAATTAGAGTAAACCCCTGACATAAGATGTCGGGGGTTTGTCACTTAAGTCATTATTTAACCCGATGACTCAGGTCTGTATCTTCAGTTTTGTCTGCCGATTTGAACTGAACATCATGAATATGAACATTCACTTCAACAACAGTGAGTCCTGTCATCGTTTCGATCGAACGCTTTACATTACGCTGAATTTCGGTAGCAACCTCAGGAATTCGATTTCCATATTCCACAATAACGGATACATCTACAGCTGCTTCCCGTTGTCCAACTTCTACTTTTACGCCTTTTGATAAGTTTTTGCGCCCAAGAAGTTCAACGATGCCTCCTGCAAATCCGCCGCTCATGCCAGCTACACCTTTTACTTCAATCGTTGCAAGGCCTGCAATGACTTCAATCACTTCAGGAGCGATTTGAATTTCACCGATATCCGTACGTTCAAATTCAGATGGTAAAGTACTCATTGTCTTCATTCCCCTCCGGATCAGTTTGCTCGTTCATCATTTCGTTACGATATGCGCATCTATTACCAATACTATAACATTTCGGTAACATGTTGACAAACAATCGTTTAGGTTCATGAATCAAAGCCTAAACTTCATGTTCCTCTAGAAATTTAATATCAAAATCACCTTGAACAAACACCGGATGTTCGAGCAGTCTTTGATGGAACGGGATCGTTGTTCGAATTCCATCGATCGCGAATTCCGCCAGAGCTCTCTTCATTCTTGCAATGGCTTCTTCCCGAGTCGGTCCCCAAACGATAAGCTTCGCAATCATGGAATCATAGTAAGGAGATATCGTATAACCCGGATAAGCACCGCTGTCTACCCGTACTCCAGGGCCGCCAGGTTGCAGGTAAAAATCGATTTTACCAGGTGAAGGCAAGAAGTTGCGATCCGGATCTTCAGCATTAATCCGACATTCGATAGACCAGCCGTTAATAACGATATCTTCTTGGCTGAACGACAGCGGATTCCCCTCAGCAACCGAAATCATTTCTTTGATCAGGTCCGTGTTCGTGATCATTTCTGTCACAGGATGCTCTACTTGAATTCGAGTGTTCATCTCCATGAAATAGAACTGACCATCAGGACTGAGCAGAAACTCTAGAGTACCCGCTCCAGAATAATTAACTGCTTGTGCTGCCCGCACAGCAGCTGCTCCCATCTCCGCACGTTTCTCAGGCGTCAATATTGGACAAGGAGCCTCTTCTACGAGCTTCTGTCTGCGGCGCTGCACAGAACAGTCTCTTTCTCCTAAATGAACGACATTGCCATGCTTATCGGCTATGATCTGAATCTCAACGTGCTTCATGCCTGTTAAATATTTTTCTAAATAAACCCCAGCATTCCCGAATGCTTTCTCCGCTTCCTGCTGAGCCGTTGTAATTTGCTGAATGAGCGATTCTTCGTCCTCTGCAATTCGGATCCCTTTACCGCCGCCGCCAGCAGTTGCTTTAATAATGACAGGATAGCCAATATCACGTGCGACCATAATCGCTTCATCCAAGTTTTCGATCAGTCCATCAGAACCGGGAATAACAGGTACGTTAGCATCCTTCATCGTTTGCTTCGCGACTGCTTTGTCACCCATCTTCGTAATCGCTTCTGCAGATGGACCGATAAATGTAATGTTACAAGACTCACATATTTCTGCGAAATCTGCATTTTCAGATAAAAATCCATAACCCGGATGGATCGCATCGCATTCTGTCAAAGTCGCAACACTCATTAAATTCGTAAAATTCAAATAACTGTCTTTAGAGAGTGTAGGACCGATACAATAAGCTTCGTCCGCTAGACGAACATGCAGAGAATCTTTATCTGCTTCAGAGTATACGGCTACTGTTGAAATACCGAGCTCACGACAAGCACGAATAATGCGAACGGCGATTTCCCCGCGGTTCGCGATTAATATTTTTTGAAATTTCATATGCACATCCTCCTCTTTACTCTGGTTTCACTAGGAAAAGAGGCTGTCCAAACTCAACTAGTTGTCCATTTTCAGCTAATACTTCTACAATTTCACCTTTAATTTCTGCTTCAAGTTCATTCATCAGCTTCATCGCTTCAATGATACATACAGTCGTTTTCTCATTTACTTTATCACCGACATTAACAAAAGGACCGGCATCTGGAGATGGTGATCGATAAAAAGTTCCAACCATCGGTGAAACAATTTTATGTAAGTTTGCCGTTGTATCAGCTTTTGCATTTGCCTCATTGTTGTTTGCAGCTGCATCTGATGCAACCGTTGAATTTGACATTTGTGGTACTGCTGATGCTGCCGCTTGATATGATGGGATCATTTGCGCAGGTTGTACAGTCAACACTTCACTTTTACCCGGTTTACGGATTAATAGGCGAGCACCTTCATTCTCAATTTCAAGCTCCGAAACGGAGGTTTGATCCACCAACTTGATCAATTCCTTGATGTCGCTTAATTTTAACATTAATATTTCACTCCTTCAGCGAATCTAACAAAGCCATGTTTCGGACAGACACATAACTTTATGTATTATATCACAAACGTAAGAAATGGAAAGAGCCCAACGTTTTTACGGACTCTTTCCATATTTTCTCTCATTATTCAGTTACGTATTGCACACTCACTTTATCTTGCGTAACGCCGAGTTCCTTCATCACCATGTCTACGATGCTTACAGCTTGAGATACTTCGAGTTTATCGCTGAGGACGACAACTTTATAGCGATTGTCGTCTTCTTGAACCATCGCATTTGCGAAGCTTCGTTGAAGCTGCTCTTCAATGTTTGTAATTTTAGCTTCTTTCTCTTCCAGGGCACGAAGTTGTTCGGCAGCTTTTGCAGACTCATCTGGGTCCTTAGAGAAATCGTTGGCAATCGCCATTAGACTTTCTTCTTCTTTGGTGTTGTTTTGAGCCCGTTGCCATTGATAGTTAGTGAAGGTATCATTCACTGTGCTTTGGGAAGCTACTTCTTTAAGCACTTCTCCGTCGTCCTTTGATGTGCCAGCGGCAGCTGTATCCTTCGCTCCCTTAGCTGCGGAATCCTTAGCCGCTTTGCTGCTAGTATCTTTGGCGGTCTGAGAAGCTGTGTCAGCTGCTTGATCGCCACTCACATCTTTACTTGTGTTCTTACTGTCTACCTTAGCAGTATCTGTACCTGATGAGTTAACTTGGCCATCGGTTACCACTTCATTCAGAACAACTTCATCTCCTGTGTCTTTGTTTTGGGAAGAAGTTTCTTTAGATGATGTACCATCTGTCTTCGTCACTTGCTGACCATCTGCAACAGGCTTTTTGGAAGAACCGGAATCATCCGTAAACAGGTAGTAAGCTGATAGCACGACCATCAAACTTAGCATTGATACTAACCAAATCGTTTGTCTTTTCGTATTCATTGTTTTTTCCTCCTTAAGGATCCATTCAAATTATTTAGTCAGACTGTTTTCTTGGAACGACAGATATTCGGTAAGCAGGTACGTTCAAACCTTTTTCAACCGCATCAACGATTAGCCCTTTGACCACTTTATTCTCTGCGCCTTTCGCAACGACCAGAACACCTCGAACCTGTGGTTTAAGCTTCTTCGTAATAATCGGGGTTTGATCTCCAGATACCTCATAAGTGACAATTTGCCCATCACGAGTAAACTGGGTTGTATGTCTCTTGCCCCCGCTTGCATCGTTCTCATCCGTGAGCTGCTGAGAATCCGTCACGTTGCGCTGTACCACAATTTCTTCTGTAGAATCAACGGTAACCATAACGTCTACTGTGCCGACACCTACTATTTTCTCCAGTATTTCTTTCATGCTTTCCTCTAAATCTGACTCTATACCTTCAAACGGATTATTCTCATTGGTACTGTCTGTTTGAAAGGCCGACTTTGAAGATTGCTGAGGCGGCTCTCTCCCAACATTTTCAGATTCAACTTTTTTTACATTCACAAAGGAGTTAAAGAGCATAATGGCGATTCCGATCAGTGCCAGAATGATTAGCATCCGAAATGTTCTAAGCCGTCCAATTCCGCCTCCTTGACCTCCGCCAATCCATGCTTCAATTTTCTGAAGCCACTTTGCCATTTTAATCCCCCCCTTACAATTTAATTTGTTCTCCCATATCACCGTAAACGGCGATCATATCTTGATTGATTTGCCACTCTTTACTGATCAGTTTACGAATCGTTTCTGCACTGGTCGTTAGAGCAGCAATTACGTCTGGATCAACTGTACCCTTCTTACTGGATTCGGCTGCGGAAACTTCGCTTTTACTCGCTTCAACATCATTCAATTTCACTTCAACTTGCACTTTGTCTATTTCTGGCACCGAGACGCTTATTGGTTTATCCTTCTGCTGAGAATGGGAATCGGCTGTACGATTGCTGGATGAATCGAAATACACATCAACTGATTTTATTTGCGGAGTTTGAGAATCATCTTTCGCTGTATTTGGCTGAGGTAATAATATGGCAACTTTGACCTTAGCTATAGGCTGATCTACAGCCTTCGATATTTGATCTTTCATTACTGAAGCGACTTGTTGGCTAACGATCTCCAAGGTAGAAGATTCGTCCTTCTTCTTTAGCTTCTCAGCTTGAGCCATAATTTGTTCGATGCTGACGTCTTTTGTATTTGATGAAAAACCTGAGAGCTTATTTTGAGCGGACATGGCCTGTTTCATGACTGTTTCTGGATCTTTGGTAAGCAGATCAATGATGGGAGTTAGAAGTGTTAACAGAATAAGCAGACTGAGCACAAGCCTTACATAGCGCTCCATTGAGCGATTTGGGAGAATCAAATCGACGAAGGTAGCGAGCAAAATAATAAATATAATTTCTTTCAGCCATTCACTGAGCCACGACAACTGCTGTCACCTCACCTCATCATGACGGTCACATTTCCAGCTGTAAGTAAAATGGTGATCGCCATGAAAAACATCAATCCGACGGCCGCAAGCGCCGCAAAGACATAAAACATACTTTTTCCAATGGTGCGTAAGCAAGTGACGATCGGAGTATTTCCTAGTGGCTGCATAACTGCTGCTGATATGTTATAAATGAGCGCCAGCGTCAATATTTTGATTGCCGGGAAGGCGCACAGGAAGAGGATAATAATGACTCCGGTTAATCCGATAGCATTTTTGACGAGCAAAGAAGCAGAGATAACCGTGTCCGTTGCATCAGCGAACATTTTACCGACTACGGGGACAAAGTTTCCTGTAATATATTTAGCCGTCCTCATCGTGACTCCATCGGTTACAGAACTCGTAACACCTTGTACAGAAATGACGCCTAGAAATATTGTAAGCAATATACCTAGAAGACCTGCGCTAATATTGCGCAGCAACCCTGCAAGTTGAGTCATTTTATACTTATCTGACATAGAGCTTACGATATAGAGAACTGCGGAGAAGAACAGTAATGGAAAAATGACAAAGTGTATCAATGTACCTACTGTATGGATCATGAAAACTATGAGCGGGTGCGTCATCGATACGGTAACGACATTTCCCATCGCAGCTAGAAGTGTAAACAACAGCGGAACCATTGCCATCATAAAATTAATCATGCTGTCTATCGCATCCTTCGCATATCCGATGGCGACATTAAAACTGTTAATGGCTAGTACGATGATGACCATATAGCAAATGGAATATGCTACTTTGCTGACGGCTTTGCGCTCGAATGCGGTCTGAAGCGTTTCTAGAATCATACTGAACACTGTGAGCATTACAATGGTGACCAGAAGCTTTCCGTTATACAGTACCTCGTGCCACATAAACTCTAGAAGTCCGCGAAAGACGTTTTTTAAACTGAACCCTTCTCCTCCAGGCAGCAGCATATCCATAAAGGAAGGTACCTTCTGATCTGGAAAAAAACCTCCATACTGTGTCATCAGTTTATCCCAGTACTGCTCTACCTGATCGGTGGGGAGCTGCTCCGCTTGCTGCTTGATCCATTCGTTCGAAGGGGAATCCGCAAAGAGCTGACCCGTAGAGGAGAAGAGCAGGCACAAGAAAATGATGAGAATCGGTGTCAGCTTGCTGCTTGGGTTAAATAGTTTGATAGATTTGAGATCATTCATTGTTTATCCCCATTTCATTATGCCGGCAGCAGCTTCATCACCGTTTCTATAATGATGCTAATAATCGGGATAGCGAGCGCCATAATGAGCACCTTTCCAGCAAGCTCGATTTTCGAAGCTATACTCTCTTGACCAGCATCTCTTACGACCTGAGCACCAAACTCAGCGATGTATGCGATACCTATAATTTTTAGAATCGTCTTCAGATAGATCATATTAATACCCGAGGATTCCGCTAGTTTATCTAGTACGTTAACAATCGCGCCTATTTTTCCAATCAGGAACAGAAAGATAATAATCCCAGTACATGTTGCGATAAGGAAAGCGAACATCGGTTTCTGCTCTTTAATAATCAATATAAGAATGGTGGCAATGAGTCCTAGACCAACCACTTGAATCATTTCCATGGATGCTCACCTACTGGAAGAGAAAAATGGATTTAATTTGTTGAAATAATTGATCGAGCAGGCGAACCACCATAAACAGGACAACTACAAACCCAATGACGGTTACCCAATGAGCCATGTCCTCTTTTCCCATCTGTTTGAGCACCGTATGAATCATGGCTATAATGATACCAATGCCCGCAATTTGAAAAATGGCATTTACTTCTAAGTTCATCAATAGGCACCTCGCTAATCAACTTCAGTATGTGTCAAGCCGCTCTGAAATTGATTTTAATAGATCAAAATGACGACTAATGCTCCAGATAACAATCCTAAACTTTTGCACATTTTCTCATATCGGGCCTGATCATCACGCGCTGAAACTTCCTCGCTCTGGAGCTGCTGAATTGCCAGCGAAATATAATTCATTTGATCCTGACGATCGCTGACGCCAAGATTGTATCCGAGCTGATAAAGCACATCTCTTTCCGCGGATTTCATAGCTGTGTTATGCCAATTCGATCTAATTGCCTCATGAATGCAATCTTGGGCCGTCATTTGGCTTGGATGATTCATCAATTGTGAAGCTTGCAAAAACAAGGTGTGTAACGGCTCCTTCATCTGCTTACTTATACGGTTTAAGGCATCAGGCAACGGTGTGAATCCATAACTGATCTCGGTGCCGAGCCGCTTTAATGCAAGTATTAAGTCTCGTATCTGCTTCGGCCTACCTGCGAACTGCTGAGCTTTCAGCATTCCTGCTGAAGTTCCGGCTAGCAGTATGAGCGCTGCTCCAATAAATTTAAGCATCACTAGCCCCGCCTCTCGTACTTGCTGTTTGAATACCCCTCTTCTTGCCATCGAATAGACGAAATTTAATATCTCGATTGCTGCGATGCAACAGGGCGTACATTTGAAATAGCTGACGTTCCATTAAATCCGCGAGCACCGGGCGTTTCTCGAGTTCGTCTATATCGGAGCCGTGTACTGTCGCTATTACCCGAATGCCTGCATGCAGCGCTTCTGCAATCGCCTCTGCATCCTCTGCTCGGCCAATTTCATCAACCATGAGAACTTGGGGAGACATTGACCGAATCATCATCATCATCCCTTCTGCCTTGGGACAACCATCCATCACATCTGTTCTGCTGCCTACATCAAAGCTTGGCACTCCCTTTAAACTGCCTGCGATTTCAGATCGTTCGTCCACAATACCTACCTTCATTCCGCGCCATTTCGCTTCCGGATGCCCCCATGACCCGTTGCTGATCTGCCTTGCTAAATCTCGTATAAGCGTTGTCTTTCCATGCTGCGGCGGAGAGACAATGAGAGTATGAAACACACTTCTCTGCTTAAAATCAAGCAAATGAGGCAAGATGGAATCTGCTACTCCCTGAATCTCTCGAGCAATTCGTATATTAAATCCACTAATATCGCGAATATGCTCAACTTGTCCGTTACTCAGCACCGTTCGTCCTGCCAGACCGATACGGTGACCCCCAGGGATGGTGATGAAACCTTTGCGAAGTTCTTCTTCCATCGTGTACAAAGAATGATTTGTAATCAGATCGAGCAGTTTATGGCCCACTTCCCTTGTTGGTTTATATGCCGCTTCAGCATCATCCGTTAAACTTCCGAATGCAGTAACAAAGCTGTGCTCTCCTCCGGCGTTCACCTCAAGCGGCCGTCCCTCTCTTATTCTGATTTCTTCCAAAAGAGCGAGCGATACTTTCGGTAAATTTAGTAGTATTGAGTGTATCGGCTCAGGAATGACCGTCAACCAATTGAGTTTCATTATCCGTACCCCCAAGTTGTCCTTTTCATTTCTTAAGACATGTGTATGCCTGTACTTTTGTTTTATGACGGAGTAACTCTATCATTTTTTCAAAATACCAAATAAGAGACAGAATACTCCGCAGCCAATCCAAACGATTTTATCCCATGAAAGCTTATCAGCGATCCCCATCAGCCCAATCGTCGTTGTTGTGATGAGTACAAGCGGGCCCACAAAGGCAAGCATTGAATTTACAACAAGCGCTTTATCGACTTGTCCTAATCTCAGCATGATAATAGCTGCTAATATTTCGATACACCCTGAAATAATCCTTAAAGATGCCATGCTGGTCACAAACTTGTCCATAATTTCTAACCTCCCTTTCTAGGAACTCTTGTAAATAGATATGCAGAGAACTATGTTTCTAGCCTCATATTTATAGAAATGAAAATAGGCACATGACCAGAAAACTCAGCATATATTATCTGCATAAATGAATGAGGGTCAGGCATTTGCAAAAAGGTTGTGTAATTTGTAAGAGGAGGACGTTCTATGCATGTGGATGTCATCGCTTGCGTCAATGAAGCAAGATCTAATTGTTTCTCACTTAAAACAGCAGTCGTTATTGACGTATTGCGAACAACCAGCACAGTGATAACAGCACTATTTCATGGCGCTGCAGGAGTTATACCCGTAGAGACGGTTCCGCAGGCGAAGAGTATAAAGCAGGAGAATGTCATTTTGGGCGGTGAACGATTCAGCCGCAAAATACCCGGTTTCGACGCAGGAAACTCACCTTATGAATATATGTCCGAAGACGTGATCAATAAGTTTGTTGTCCTTACTACCTCAAACGGAACACGGGCGATTCATAAATCTTTAAGAGCATCAAAATTACTCTTAGGCGGGTTTATCAATGCGAGGGCTTGTGCATCTGCCTTATTAGCGCTGCGAAAAGACATCATCATTATGTGTGCTGGAAATCAAGATGAATTTGCCATTGAGGATGGATTGTGTGCTGGAATGATCATTAAGGAGCTGATTGCTGCATCGCAAACCAAAATTAAAATGAACGATTTAGGGACGGCGATGTATTACGCCTTCTTAGGCTGCGAAGATCAGTTGTATCATGTCATACTGGGCAGTGCATGGGGACATAAGATGGAGAAGATGGGGTTAGCGGCTGATGTTGAATACTGCTGTGGTTTAAACCAAGTTCCGATTGTTCCAATATTGGATGAGGACTTCATTTTGCGTTCAATGTGATGATTTATATACAGCATGAAAACAAATAAAAAGGCTAATCACCGCCATTCGTCTGGCAGGATTAGCCTCTTTCATATGATATACAGTTATCGTCTTTCTTGCGGTCCGCCGACGAATACTTGCTCTGCAGTGTCTAAGTTATAAACTGTATGTAGAGCGCGAACAACTTCTTGGAGTTTGCCAGCTTCGATCACGCACGATACTTTAATTTCCGAGGTACTGACCATTTTAATACTAACACCTTGCTTAGAAATGACATCAAACATTTGGGCAGCAACACCAGGATGACTTACCATGCCTGCACCTACAATCGAAACTTTCACCAAATTTTCTTCTGATGTCACTTCGCGGTACGGAAGCGTGCTGCGAACGTTCTTGATTACTTCCAGTGCTTTATCTAAATCTGTAAGAGCGACCGTAAAGGAGAAATCCGCTTCTCCATTTTGAACCCCACTCTGTACAATAATATCTACGTCAATTTTCTCTGCAGCGAGAGCGCCGAATACTTTGGCTAGCACGCCAGGAATGTCTGCAACACCCAGAATACTAATTCTCGCTACATTTTTATCATAGGCAATACCGCTGACTACAACACCTTGCTCCATACTCGCATCCTCCTTAACTACCGTACCTTCATGATGATTAAAGCTTGAACGAACTACAAGCCGCACTTGGTTATGCTTCGCATACTCTACCGCACGCGGATGAAGAACTGCTGCACCTAAGTTCGCAAGCTCCAGCATCTCATCATACGATATTTCGTTCAATTTACGCGCACATTTCACAATTCGCGGATCTGTCGAATAGACGCCGTCCACGTCTGTGTATATTTCACACACGTCAGCTTTAATGGCCGCTGCTAGGGCTACTGCCGTTGTATCTGAACCGCCCCTGCCAAACGTTGTAATCTCTCCATCTTCCGTCATGCCTTGGAAGCCGGCGACAACAACAATTTTACCTTCATTCAATGCATGAATAACACGATCTGGCTGAATATCGGTAATCCGAGCTTTGCCAAAAACAGGCTCTGTTCGAAAACCTGCCTGCCAACCTGTAAAAGAAACGGCTTCGCGGCCAAGATTATGAATAGCCATCGATAACAAAGCGATTGAGATCTGTTCACCTGTTGTCATCAAAATGTCCATTTCACGTGCAGGAGGTTGTTCATTCAGAAGCTTTGCCTGATCAATTAAATCATCGGTAGTATCGCCCATCGCCGATACAACAACAACACATTGATGACCTTCATCTTGTTTTTCTACGATGCGTCTGGCGACGCGTTTCATGCGCTCCGTATCTCCGACGGAACTGCCTCCGAATTTCATGACGTATAAAGCCAACGCAGATCCTCTCCCTACCATAGTGCTGTCTAAGTAATTTATCACTTTAACTCAGTATAATACGAAAATGCTTGATGAAGTCAATGTTTTTCGAATTTTTCTAATAAAAAAATTCCTCCTTCGATCATCGATGGAGGAATTTGTAATATATAGATTACGCACGAGAGATGTACTTGCCGTCGCGAGTATCAATCAGAAGAACGTCTCCTTCATTAATGAAAAGAGGCACTTGTACATTCAATCCAGTTTCTACTTTAGCATTTTTAGTTGCACCAGTAGCTGTGTTTCCTTTGATACCTGGCTCAGTTTCAACGACTTTCAGCTCAACGCTGTTCGGCAAGTTAATACCAATAATTTCACCTTGGTAACTAATGATATTAACGTTCATGTTTTCTTTAAGGAAGTTAAGTTCCCATTCCAATTGTTCGCTTGTCAAGCTGAATTGGTCGTATGTTTCATTGTCCATAAATACATGTTCTTGACCACTAGCATACAAGTATTGAACTTGACGATTGTCAATTTGAGCACGGCCGATGGTTTCGCCAGCACGGAATGTACGCTCTACAATGTTGCCATTGCGCAGATTTTTAAGTTTAGAGCGAACAAATGCCGCACCTTTACCAGGTTTAACGTGTTGGAAGTCAAGGACCGTAAAGATATCACCGTCCACTTCTACCGTTAATCCAGTTTTAAAATCGTTAACATTGATCACGAAAATAACCTCCTAAGTTAGATAGCCATATATGAATTAATACATATAAACCAATTCATATCATAATAAATATGAAATTGGTTACCGTAATACGGTATATTCTTTGCTGGAGTGCGTCAACCTTTGGACACCATTCTCAGTGATTAAACAATCGTCTTCAATCCGAACTCCGCCAATGCCCGGCAAGTAGATGCCAGGTTCAACGGTGACTACCATTCCTGGTTTAAGGATGTCGTCACTAAGTTTGGACAGACGCGGAGCTTCATGCACTTCCATTCCGAGACCGTGTCCCGTACTATGTCCAAAATAATCGCCATACCCATAACGTGCAATGATATCACGCGCTAGGGCATCTGCTTCTTTCCCAGTCATTCCTGGACGAATATGCTCGACCGCATGAAGCTGGGCTTCAAGCACGATGTTATAGATCTCTTTCAGTTTTGGCGCTGGATTACCGATGGCAACTGTACGAGTTAAATCGGAGCAGTAGCCGTTTAACAATGCACCGAAGTCCATCGTAATGAGTTCATCATTTTGAATAACACGATCACTTGCTACACCATGAGGTAATGCGGATCGTTCTCCTGAAGCAATAATAGTATCAAAGGATGATGACGTTGCACCATTACGGCGCATGAAAAATTCCATTTCCAGCGCTGCATCGCGCTCGATCATGCCTGGTTTGAGGACTGTCAGCATATGATTAAAGGTTAAGTCTGCTAAATCAGCAGCTTTTTGCATTAAAGCGATTTCCTGCTCATCTTTGTAGATGCGCAGACCTTCAACCAAGCCAGAAACAGGGATTAATTTAATGCCTTGAAGCTGCTCTTCATATGACTTGTAAGTGCCGAAAGAAACATTGTCTTGCTCGAAACCAAGCTCTTTAATATGAAGGGAAGCCAGTAATTGCCCCACTGTCTCCATTACTTTTGGCGCATGTTCGATGATGCTGTATCCTTGTACTTGTTCTGACGCCTGAACCATATAACGGAAATCTGTCAGAAAATAGGCTTCGTAATGAGTCACTAGAACGAAACCAGAGGTGCCTGTAAATCCTGTTAAATAACGGCGATTAATTCCGCTTGTGATGAACATCGCTTCCAGATTACGCTGCTTCATCGCCTCACGCAGTTTCGTCAAACGATTATTGCTCATTTCATTCTCCCCTTTCCCACTCATTCTAAAGAATGGTTAATTACGGTTTGGACTCACTTTCCAAATAACGCAGCAACGCAATTAATCCTACTTCGTAGCTAACCGCGCCAAAGCCTGCAATTTGTCCAACTGCTACAGGGGCTATGACCGATTTATGACGAAACTCTTCCCTGGCATGAATATTAGACATATGTACTTCTACCGTTGGAATCTTTACGGATGAGATTGCATCACGTATAGCATAGCTGTAATGTGTGAGCGCACCCGGGTTCATTAAGATTCCGTCCGTATGGCCCATCGCTTCATGAATACGGTCAATAATGTGCCCTTCATGATTGGACTGAAAAAATGAAATCTCCACGCCGAGGTCACCAGCTAACTTCTGTAAGTTTTCTTCAATAGAAGTTAAACTTACCGTTCCATAAATACCGGGTTCACGAATACCAAGCAAATTCAAGTTAGGCCCGTTAATCACCAAAATTCGGTACATGGTATTCACACCCTCCCTGTAAAATAGCCAAAAGTTATTTTACCATAGGAATCATCTTCTTGAGAAGTATTTAGGTTAACTGACTGTTTGCTGCTCATCTCGAATTCGTTCTTCATTGAACTCTGTGGCTACTGTGTATCCAATGAACACCCCCCAAAGAATGAATAGACAAAACTCGCATATTATCGTATTCCAAGGCAGATGACTTAGCCGCTCCATCATTCCAACTTGCGGACCCGCTATAAGGAATAGAAGCAACCACCATATAACACCGTAAGCGATACCGGGCCATGGGCCTTTTAATTTACGAAACAGAGCCGTATAGATCAGACTTGCTGCGATCGACAGCAATATAAAAAATAACCAACCAAGAAGAAAACCTGAAGCTGACCTCATAAACGAAGTTCCAAAAAATGGCTTAGCTGCAAATCCAGGCGAGATAACAGAGAAATGCAAAACATAAAATATCCATCTGATACCTCCCCAAAACAAACCGGCAAAAAATCCAAGCTCAAGTGAAAAATAGAACGGATTTGTACGCTGCTTAGCAGAGGTCTGCTCCATCACCACGATCGTCTAAATCCCCCTTCATGACATGTACTGCACATGCGCTAATTATTTATGGTAGTATGTGCAATTTTGTACTCACTAATCAAAGTAGAAATATTGCCTGAAATTCGCTACAATGGAATCAAACATATCTGTTCTTAGGGAAGGTGAAGTATTTGCCTAGGCAATCAAGTCCAGTCAGCTACGGTGGCCAAGCAGTCATTGAAGGTGTTATGTTTGGCGGCAAACACGTCAATGTCACAGCCGTGCGGCGGAAAAATCAAGAGATTACGTTCTACGAAGTACCTAAACAAACGAAATCATGGGTAAGAAATCTTAGAAAAATTCCTTTTCTCCGTGGAATTGTCAGTCTGATCGATTCCAGCGCGCAAGGCACCAAACATTTAAATTACTCTTCTGATGCTTATGCAGATGATCAACTAAGTCCTGAAGAACGTGCGCAGCAAAAGGCTGATGAACAATCGAAAATGAGTTTAACGATGATTTTAGGAGTTGCTGTTGTCGGCGTATTATCCTTCATTGTTGGGAAAATTCTTCTTACTCTTGTTCCCGTGTTTATTGAAGATTTTCTGTTCCATAGCGCTTTTGAGAGCAGAGTGCTTCATACGCTTATTGAAGGTATTATTAAAATTATTTTGCTGCTCGTCTATTTATGGGCTATTTCACAAACTCCGATCATAAAACGTTTATTTCAATATCATGGCGCAGAACATAAAGTCATAAGCGCATATGAAGCCGGAGAGGAACTAACCGTCGAAAATGTGCAAAAGTACACTCGGCTTCACTACCGCTGCGGCAGCAGCTTTATTGTCTTAACCGTCATAATTGGCGTCATCATATATTCCTTCGTTCCATATCATAATTTATGGGAACGAGTATATGAGCGTATACTATTACTCCCTGTCGTTATAGGTGTTTCATTCGAATTTCTGAAATTGACGAATGCCATGCGTGATATTCCAGTTCTTCGATTTCTCGGTTATCCCGGCCTTTGGCTGCAGCTTCTGACGACCAAAGAGCCAATGGATGATCAAGTTGAAGTCTCCATCGCATCTTTCAAACGGATGATGGAACTGGATGAGCAGCTAGAACACAGTTCAGTCATTGAGTCTTTAAGCAGTGCCTCATTTGATCCCGTGAAAGGATGATTCTCATGAGAATGCAAGCCATTATCTGCTGGATCATTATAGGTCTTGCGGCCTTAGGACTGGTAACTAGTTTTTATGATGGGTCATTTTGGATGAACCTAATTGTACCTTTTCTCGTGTTTGGCGTTGTCTGGCTGCTCTATCGTTATCCAACTCGGGGTTACAGAACAACGTTAAGAAAGACACCTAAAGTAAAACCATCATCACGAACGATGGAAAAGGTCTCAGCATCGCGTTCCAAACCATCCAGTAAACGTAAATCGTACCCGTTCCAAGTGATCGATGGGCACAAAGGAAAAAGAGATTCCGATGATCAATTACCTAAGTATCATTGAAAAAGGCGCCTGCTGTGATAAGCAGGGGCCTTTCGTTTATATTTTATAAGTTTTATCTTGGAACTTATGGAACTGATCTTCATACATTTTTCTATCCCATCTTTTGAAAAACCGTTGACCCGCTTGCACTCCCGAATCATAAAGCAGCAAGCTCTCCTCGAGTGTAATGTGAAACTGCGTCGTCCCAATACCGAGCGTAGGAATTTTAATCGTACGATACCGATTATGTTGTTCTATATAACGTTCATCGTGCGCCGAAAGCATCGTTTCCACCATCGCTTGCAGCATACTGAACGGACCGTTAATTTTATGCGGTTTATTCCCGTTCTTTCCTACCATTTGAAAGCCAACAGTCGGAATAATCTCCCCCGTATCACGATTTTTCTCCTTATCAAACAGCCAAAGCGGAAAATTACTAAGCATGCCGCCGTCAACAATATAAACAAATTGTTCGGCGAACGGCTTACCTTTGCCTTTGTCTACAGACAACCTTAATCTCACCGGATCGAAAAAATAAGGAATGCTGCAGCTCATTCGGATGGCTTTGGCTACCTCGAAGCTTTCAGGTTTTATGCCAAAGCGCTCCAAATCATCGGGAAGAACTAATATTTTGCCATTCGAAATATCAGATGCAATAATAAGCAGCTTGCCTTTAGGCAAATCCCCGAAGGTACGTACTTTTTTTCTAAGTAAAATTGTTCGAACCCACTCTTCAAGTGCCTCTCCAGAATATAAACCTTTCTTAAGCAGCACACGCAGTACAGGTCCAATAATTCCTATGTTAAATATAGGCGCACGTTGAAGTAAAGACATAAACGGCATTTCCGTAATAATCTCCTTCATCTCTTCGGACGTATATCCAGCTGCGATGAGTGCAGCGACGATAGAACCTGAGGAAGTGCCGGCAACTCTATGGAACTTAACCCCGCTTGTTTCTGCAGCTCTTACTGCTCCAGCAAGCGAGATGCCCTTCACTCCTCCACCTTCAAAGACTCCATTGATAAACACAAAAAATCAACCCCCGTCCCCTGCTAAGCCGCCTGTAACAGGTCTATTGCTTATGTATGAGAACGAGGGTTGTCATTATGTCTTTTTAATGAACAGATTAGATAAATTATTGATAATATGAGTGCAATGCTTCTTTAATGCCAAGTGGATTTTTACGTAAATCTTTGCTGCTGAAAAAGATGCTTCCGTTAATTTGCGGATACTGCTCATTGTATTTTAACTGGTTTATAATCTCATCAGCACTTTGCCATCCCGCTTCATTCGTTCCCACTTTATAGATTGCATGACCAATGTACAGCTGCACGTTTGTATCAGAGGTTTGCCGAACCCACCAGTCGACAACCTTGTCGTATCTGGCGCTTGCATTCGATAAACTCCAATATATTTGCGGGGCAACGTAATCAATCCACTCGGACTTGATCCAAGTTCTTACATCAGCATACATGTCGTCATAGCTCGTTATGCCTGCTTTTGTATCCGAGCCTAGGGGATCAACTTTCTGATTTCTCCAAACTCCGAATGGACTTATACCAAACTGGACACCAGGCTTCGCTTCATGAATGCTGTATCCTAATTGCTGAACAAATTCATTGATATTGTTACGGCGCCAATCGCCTTTGGAAGTGAATCCTTTGGAATTGTACGCCCTAAAAGCATCATCATCATTAAATTTATTCGACGAAGATTCGCCTGACGGATAGAAATAATCATCTAAATGAACTCCATCAATATCATAGTTTCGAACCACTTCCATAATGACATCAAGCACATATTTACGAGCGTCAGGAATCCCTGGATTAATGTATAGCTGCCCCCCTTGGGAAACAATCCAATCCGGATGGGCTTTGACAACATGATTCGCAGCCAGCTGATCTTTGTTCGTCGTCGTATTCGCTCGGAATGGATTAAACCATGCATGAAACTGCATACCGCGATTGTGCGTTTCTTCGATCATAAACTGCAGCGGATCATACCCTGGATCTTTACCTTGAGTACCTGTAAGGAATTTTGACCAAGGTACAAGCTTTGATGGATAGATGGCGTCGGAAGAAGGTCTAACTTGCACGAACACGCTATTCATCCCCATCGATTGCAAGTCATCTAGCAATGCTATGTATTCTTGTTTTTGCTGCTCTATTTTTCCATAGGAACTTACCGTAGGCCAGTCCAAATTATAAATGGTAGATACCCAGGCTCCTCTTAAAGAGGTGCTTTCATGATTGCCATCTGAGGATGTCATGACAATCGTCTGAGCTTTTTGATTCCATACTACCTGAAGACCAAGCTGTTCACTGACAAAACGAAGCGGAACCATCACCCGGCCTTGTTTAATTTGTACTGAGGTTTCTAATTTAATCGTCATGCCGTTCACAGAGGCTGTATTCAAACCATTCGTCAGTTTTAGTTCGTGGCCTGATTTCGTTATGGTTACTGTCTTACTGCTCTGCGACCAATCTGCACTTGCACCTAGACCTTCGCTAATGACACGAAGCGGAACCATCGTAACGTTTACCTTAGTTAAAATATAAGGAGGCACGTCGCTGTCGATTTTACGTCCATCAAGATAAATTTGAATGGATGAAGACTGAGCATAAAGTGTAATTCCAGTTGAAGATATACATAATGCGAACATGGCCAAAAGTATAGCCCACCTGCGTAACAACCTCATTATTTCTCCCCCTGCTTTCATAGTCATTGCATCTAAATAAAAAGCATCTGCCAGAGGTGACAGATGCCTTACTTACGAATTGCTAACGAGCTCATTATGAATATCGCGAAGGTCTTCAAGTCTCTTTGGGTCACGTCTAAAATATTCAACTAAAGTTTCTATGCATGTGATAGAATCCCAGCTTAAATGATGCTCAATTCCTTCAACATCTTTATAAATATTTTCTTCTTGGACGCCAATGGTTTTGAGAAAATCCTCCAGCAATTGATGGCGGTCCATCAATCGTTTCCCCATTCTCTTCCCTTTGTTCGTCAAAATTAATCCACGGTATTTTTCATAGACCAAGTATTCGTCCTTGTCTAATTTCTGAATCATTTTAGTGACGGACGAGGGATGTACTTCCAAACCTTCCGCAATGTCGGAAACGCGAGCGTATCCTTTTTCGTCTATTAACTTGTAGATGCGTTCCAAATAGTCTTCCATACTAGGCGTAGGCATTCATTCCATCTCTCTCTTCCTCTAATTTTGCAAAATCATACACTTTCAGTTCAATCTCTGCTCTAGTAATGATACATGTTATTCTTATAGCTTGGCAAGTCCGAGGGCATTGTAATTTGGCTCATTTATTACCAAGATTGCTTCGCAAAAAGCAATAGCATAATAAACATATTGCTAAATAGAGAGGAGTGAAGCATTATTGGGAACTGCCATTCTAGAACCACAAGTCAAGAATAAAATAAGGCCTACCAAGCCGTTTGTTCCGGATTTGGTTTATTTTGAACCTAGGGCGCTGGAATATCCGAAAGGCGCGAAAATTATGGAATGGGTGAAATCGCAAAACATCCCTTACCGCATGACAACCTCCCATAATCGGATCACCAATCTGCCGGGTGAAACGGAACTTGAACAATATAAAAATGCAAAAAGAACGTTAGTTGTTGGAGTAAGAAAGACATTGACCTTCGATCAATCTAAACCGTCTGCTGAGTATGCTATCCCCATTTCTACAGGATGTATGGGACATTGTCATTACTGTTATTTACAGACTACTCTTGGCTCTAAGCCTTATGTGCGGGTGTATGTGAATACGGATGAAATTTTGGGTGCAGCAAAAAGGTATATTGAAGAACGTGCTCCGCAAATAACGAGGTTCGAAGCTGCTTGTACTTCAGACCCTGTTGGTCTCGAGCACATTACAGGTTCATTGGCTGAACTCATTGAATTTATGGCTAATGAAGAGTTCGGAAGACTGCGCTTTGTTACGAAGTATCACCACGTCGATTCGCTGCTGAATCTAGAGCACAATGGCCATACCCGCATTCGATTTAGCGTCAATTCAGATTACGTCATTAAGCAATTTGAACCCGCTACATCCAGATTCGAAGAACGGATTGAAGCTGCTTCTAAAATAGCCCATGCAGGTTATCCACTAGGCTTTATCATAGCACCTATTATATGGTATGAAGGATGGCAGGAAGGGTACGCAGAACTTCTGCAGAAATTAGAGAAGGCTCTTCCGAAGGGGCTCAAAGACTTAACATTCGAAATGATTCAGCATCGCTTTACGAAAACATCAAAAGCGATCATTGAGAAGCGTTATCCGAAAACAAAGCTTGAGATGGATATTGCAAAACGTAAAACAAAATGGGGTCGTTGGGGGCAATATAAGTACGTATATCCCGATGATCAACAAACCGCCCTGCGAGAGTTTATCACAGAGCGGATTTTCGAACATTTTCCAGATGCCAGAATTGATTATTTTACTTAAATGATCTTAGAACTTAAGCCAATCCGGCGTAATTTGCTGAAGCCAGATCGTAATCCGCGTCATATGATTCGTAAATAACAGGAGTCCCATGACAAGCATGATCGCTCCGCCAATCTTCATAATTTTGCCGGAATATTTGAGTATCCATTTTGTTGAGCCGATAAAGAATGCCAGCACAAAAAACGGCACCGCAAATCCAACGGTATACGCTGTAATGAGTGCAAACCATTGACCCGAATGGCTGGCGGCGAGGGCAACAATTGTCGCCAGAATGGGTCCAATACAAGGTGACCAGCCTGCAGAAAATCCAATTCCGAAAATAAATGAACCTATGTATCCAGTCGGTCTAAAGTTCAAGTTCATTTTGCGCTCTTTCATTAGAAACTGCGGCTGAAAGACGCCAAGAAGCACTAAAGCCATTACCATAATTAAAATAGCTGATAATTGACGAATTAAATTGCGATAGTTGTTGAAAAAATCGCCGAATAGTCCTGCTCCAAAGCCGAGAGAGTAAAATACCGCTGAAAAACCTAAAATAAAAGCAAACGTATGACTCATTGTACGCAAACGAACTTCTCTCTTGTTCTGTTCCGTCTTAAGCTTATGGACCGACATTCCTGTAATATAGGATAAGTAAGAAGGATAAAGCGGCAAGCAGCAAGGAGAAATAAACGATGCCAGTCCTGCTGCAAAAGCAATCCAAATGTTGAGATTTGACATAAAACACCTCTCTTGGTCTATGCGCTAAGTTGAAAAGCCTCTTTTACCGACTAAGGTTAATATAAGCATTGAAATGAGCAGCAGTACAATCGTTCCTCCCGGTGCAAGATTCCATATCCCTGCTATCATAAGCCCAAGCACTACAGCAGTCTCAGATATAATTACAGATAGAACGATCGACGATTTGAAGCTTCTAGCGATTAATAAACTCGTTGCAACCGGAATGGTAAGAAGCGCAGACACAAGCAAGGCTCCTACAATCTTAATCGCTGTGCTAACGACGAGTGCAGTCATTACCGTAAGGAGCATATTGAGCAATTTAGTCGGCAAACCATTAACGGCTGCGGCATCTTCCTCAAAGCTAAGCTGGAAAAACTCTTTTACAAATAACGAAACAACAATAACAACAACGAGCGCTACCGCACCAACCACAACCAAATCGGTCTGATCAAGTGTATAAATACTTCCGAATAAATAGCTCGTTACATCTGTATTATAACCCATTCCAAGCGTAAAAAGGATAGAAGCTAGCGCAACACCACCAGACATAATGATCGCAATGGAGAGCTCCGCATATGTTTTATAAGCTTTCCTCAGCTTCTCAATGCCAAAGGAGGCTAGAACAGCAAATACGAGTCCGATCGCAATCGGATACACTTCAATAAGAAATCCGAGAGCAACACCTGCAATCGTGACGTGTGCAAGCGTATCCCCGATCATCGAAAGGCGCCTTAACACGAGAAAAATTCCGATAAGCGGTGCCGTGAGACCAATTAGCAGTCCGCCTGCAAGAGCCCTCTGAAAAAAATCACTATATAAAATGTCCAAAATAAAACACGACTCCTTTTCTTAAACTCTTAAACTAACGAATGCTGTAAATTGGTTTCTTCACAGTCTAAAATTTCATGAGAATGTCGAACAAAGAAATTTATTTTACCGCTTTGATGAACCGGTTCTTTGCCTAAATAATTTTCAACCATATCTAAATCATGCGATACCATGAGAAACGTCATTTCATGATGCTCATGCATATGAGTAATCAGTTCAAAGAAACTTTCCTGTGTCTCCGCATCAATACCTACTGTCGGTTCGTCCAAAATAAGCAAATCAGGGTGGTTAATAAGCGCCCTTGCTAATAGAGCTCGCTGCTGCTGCCCGCCGGATAGTTGTCCGATTCGTTTATTCGCAATGTCTTCAATTTTCATCACTTCAAGGGCATCATCGCATTTCTGCTGATCTGCGCGGCTTACACGGCGGAACAACTTTTTGTTCGTGTATAATCCTGACAAGACGACTTCGCGAACCGTTGCCGGAAATAGCGGGTTGAACGCAGTTTTCTGTGGTACATATCCAATCCGTTCCCAATCCCGAAACTTCCTAATCGGTTCCCCGAACAATCTAATTTCACCTTCTGTTGGATTTAACAGACCTACAATCATACGAAGCAGTGTCGTTTTACCCGCTCCATTAGAACCAACGATTCCGACAAAATCACGCTGTTTCAAGGAAAAATTGAGACCAGAAATGACTTTCTGGTCCATATATGAGAAGCTTACGTTATTTAGTTCAATAATATTTTGATGACAGTTCGTTATTAAAGTTTGGTGCATAATAGCCTTCCTTTCGGCTTCGATCATTCTTTATTGTAGAGCTAGCAGTAAATTTTGCAAGTTTTTGTCCATAATCGAGAAGTAGTCTTCTCCTGCTTTCACTTGTTCTTTCGTCAGTCCTTCTACCGGGTTCAACACCAATGTTTTTACTCCCGTTTCGTTAGCCAATGTCTTCGCTAATTTATCAGAAACTAACTGTTCGAAGAAAATATATTTGATGTTATCCTGTTTCACCGTTTTCGCCAGCTGTACTAAATCCTGTGCTCTAGGCTCTGCGTCCGGTGACAATCCCATAATAGCATGCTGCGTAAGTCCATAGTCACGGCACAAGTAGCCGAAAGCTTGGTGCGATACAACAATATCTTTACGAGTTACTTTGGCAAGCTCTGTTTCATACTTTTGATCAAGAGCCTTCAGCTTTGATACAAGTTCTTGATAACGAGCTTCATATTGCTGCTTATGACTTGGGTCGACTTCTACATAACTATTTTTAATATTGTCAGCCATAATCATAGCCGATTTCGGACTCACCCACGTATGTGGGTCAATATGAGTATTGCTGTGGTCCGCATTCCCGTGATCATGATCATCAACTTCTTCTGTAGTAATCAGGTTAATGCCTTTGCTTACCTGGACACTCTTCACCTTTGAATTCTTATTTAGTCCTTGCAGAAAATCAGGTACCCAGCCTTCAAGCCCTGCGCCGTTATATAGAAACAATTGGGCCTTCGATGTGTTCATCATATCTTGACTCTTTGGCGTCCAATCATGAGGTTCAACACCAGTGGGCAGCAAATTAATAACATTCGCATTCTCGCCGCCGATTTGTTTAGCAAATTCATATATTGGATAAAAGGTAGTAACAACGTTCACTTTACCTTCTACAATTTTGCCGTTCGATGATTGATTCGCACACCCAGCTACTATAAAAATAACGCATAACAAGGCAAACAGTATCTTTTTCGATTTCATCCTTCAACTCTACTTTCCTTAATCATAATAATTACAAATAAGATTATATGGGCTCATTTCATTATTTGTCAACCGATCTTCTCAGTAATATCTGCCACCGAATTTATATATATTCAGGTACATCACACCCCTTCTTATATGTAATAATTACGGTTTTAAACAAAAGTTTAAGCCGGATTAACGGATCCGACTCTAATCGTAATATTTACTATAAACTTAATGTTAACAAGATGGACTGATTTTTGTCAATCTGTGGTCGACTCTTGTTGACATTCTTCACAAATGCCATACACCTCAAATCGATGATTTAAAATTTTAAAAGATCCAGGCAATTTCAATTCATCTTCCATTGGACAATAATCAAAAGTCAATGTCTTCTCGCAATTCACACAAATTAAATGATGATGGTGGTGTGTCAGACAACTTGCTCGAAATTTCAATCCGCCTTCCATGAAATAAAATTGCTCTAATGCCCCCATCTCACTCAATAGACGCAAATTACGATACACTGTATCCAAGCTTACACTAGGATATGCTGTGGTCATTTGATCGTAAACGTCTTTGGGAGATAGATAACCATCCGTTTTAGCGAATATTTCTGCTAATTTACGACGTTGTTCCGTAACACGCCATCCATTGATGGACATAACCTTAATCATTTCATTAATGATCGTATTTTCATGATTCGCCGTCATTTGTATCGCCTCTCCAATCTGCAGAATGATGCTGTTTAGATGGGTTTTGATGAAAGTTTATGATAAAGATGTACATAGTGTGATATTAATCTGATGTCTTTATTTCCCAAATCATCGTAATCTGTTCCAAGATCATAATATCATTATTATATCTCTAATGATGCAGAGTTAGCTAGTCACGTTGCGACATCATCAGATCATGATTCATCGCAAAAAAAGACGAATCCATACATAGTATGGACCCGCCTTTCTATTATTTATTGCTTATTACTTTACAATCGCGCCATTTGGCATTTCATCTGGAACGGTTGCTAATGTTAATTGGTCGCCTTTAGATGCGGCCAGAATCATCCCTTGAGACAATTCACCCCGAAGCTTCACTGGCTTCAGATTCGTTACACAAATGACTTTACGTCCGACAAGCTCTTCCGGCTTGTAAAATTTAGCGATTCCCGATACGACTTGACGCTGTTCATATCCGAGATCTAGCTGCAGCTTAAGCAGTTTGTCGGCTTTTTTGACAGGCTCAGCTGAGATGACCTGTGCAACACGCAGCTCTACTTTGGAGAAATCGTCAATAGAGATCTCTTCCTTCGCTTCAGGAGATTCTTCTTCACTTTTCACTTCTGCTGCGTTTGCAGGTGCAGCCGCTGCTGCTGCATTTCCTCCCATCGCTTGAACAATATAAGCAATTTCCTGCTCGCTATCAAGACGCGGGAAGATCGGTTCACCTTTATTAACCTTCGTACCCGCAGGAGTCAATCCAAAGGTACGTACACTATCCCAAGCTGTAAGTTCACCTTCAGTAATGCCGAGCTGCTCCCAAATTTTCTTTGGAGCGCGTGTAAGGAACGGCTGAAGAAGGATAGAAGCAATACGAAGCGATTCTGCCAAATGATACATTACAGAGGCGAGCTCAGGACGTTTCGCTTCGTCTTTCGCAAGAGCCCATGGCTGCGTCTCGTCAATGTATTTGTTTGTACGGCTGATGAATTGACCGATTGCTGTAAGAGCTACAGAGAATTCCATTTTCTCCATTGCTTCTTCCACCTTTTGAATTGTGCTCCGCGAAAATTCGACAATTGTCTCATCAAACGGAGTGACATTTCCAGCATATGCTGGAATTTCGCCATCGAAGTATTTATCGATCATCGCTGCCGTTCTATTCAGCAAATTGCCAAGATCGTTCGCTAAGTCAGAGTTCACACGTTCTACGAAGCTTTCAGGCGTGAATGTTCCATCAGAGCCGAACGGCACTTCACGAAGCAAGTAGTAGCGCAGTGCATCAAGACCGTAACGATCGATGAGGGTGACCGGGTCAACAACGTTGCCTTTAGACTTAGACATTTTGCCGTCTTTCATAAGCAGCCAGCCATGACCGAACACTTTTTTAGGAAGAGGAGCACCTAGAGCCATCAACATAATCGGCCAATAAATCGTATGGAAGCGAACAATCTCTTTTCCAACCAAATGAACATCCGCAGGCCAATACTTCTCATACAATTCAGTATTTTCCGTACCATAACCAAGAGCGGTAATGTAGTTAGATAGCGCATCAATCCATACATAGACTACATGTTTGGGATCGCCTTTCACTTTAATGCCCCAGTCGAATGTAGTTCTGGATACTGCCAAATCTTCCAGACCTGGCTTAATAAAGTTGTTCACCATCTCATTTTTGCGAGACTCTGGTTGAATGAACTCCGGATTTTCCTCATAGTATTGGAGAAGACGGTCCGCATATTTGCTAACGCGGAAGAAGTAGCTTTCTTCTTTGACCAGTTCTACAGGTCGACCACAGTCCGGACAATTGCCGTTTACGAGCTGACGTTCTAGAAAGAACGATTCACAAGGTGTACAGTACCACCCTTCATATTCTCCTTTATAAATGTCGCCCTGCTTAAGAAGTCTGTCGAAAATATCTTGAACAACTTTCTTGTGACGTTCTTCCGTTGTGCGGATGAAATCATCATAAGAAATATCAAGCTTCCGCCACAACTCCTGAATACCTGCCACGATATGATCAACAAATTGCTGAGGTGTCTTGCCGCTCTCTGCAGCTTTACGTTCAATCTTCTGTCCATGTTCATCCGTTCCCGTCAGGTAGCGGACATCATATCCCCGAAGACGTTTGTAACGAGCCATTGCATCGCCTGCCACTGTTGTGTATGCGTGACCAATATGGAGCTTGTCGCTTGGATAATAAATCGGTGTTGTAATGTAGAACGTTTTGTTTTGAGACATTATGTCCATCCTCCTTAAATATATTATAGAAAACAAAAAAATCCCGCCCCACCATGGGACGAGAGTCTTCTCACGTGTTACCACCCAAATTCCCTTTATTCGTACATATAAAGGCTCGGCACCATTATCGCTGGCGTAACGCCGCTCCCTTACAGCGACCAATCGATCGCTTGCTCGAAAGCAGTTCCTCCTGGACCATTTTCCACGAGCCGCATCAGACCGGTTCTCAGCTTCCCCGGCTCTCTGAGCTGAATATAGACTCGGTACTTATCCATTCTTCGGAAATATGTGATATGCAACAGCTATATATCATGAATATACTGAAATGGATAGTGTCATGTCAAGCGGCATCGTGTTATCCATGATGACTGCTATTCATTTCTTGCTTTCCTTGGCGGCACAAGGTCAATGCCTCCAGGATGAAACGGATGGCATTTCGCGATTCGTTTCGCTGCCAACCACGAACCTTTCACAGCTCCATGCACTTCAATGGCTTCAAGCGCATATGCGGAGCACGTCGGATAAAAACGGCAAGTTGGCGGTTTTAATGGAGAAATATATTTTCGGTACACACGAATTGGAGCTTGAACCATTTTACGAACAACAGCCACGATTATTGCCCTCCCTGTTACAGACGATTAACCGCATCATTTCTTGAATAACTGTCTACTAAATAATGCATCAAACAAACGTTGCAGTCAATTTGGGCCATGCCCGTATACATACAAAGCGGACCTTATTCAAGGCCCGCTTCAAAATGATTTATAGTTTAATGTCAAAATATTTAGCAAGATCATCGATCATTAAGTTTGCTGCAATGACGCCGCCAGCCGTGTTCCAAATCGCGTCATTTACACGGTGTGCATTGCCGCTTTTCACAACATTCAGATTTTTCCAAAGCGGATCGTTCGTCCATTCTTTTTCAAGCTGAGTTCCTTCACCGTTTCCAGTTTCATATGTGAAATAGAACAACATGTCGCCTTCCATATCTGGAATGCGCTCTTTACCTACATCATCAGAGAAGCCGTCATTATCTTGCACTGGGGGACGTTTCAAGCCAAGATCCTTCAATATAATACCTGAGAATGTATCATTGTAATAAATACGTACTTTACCAGGCATAAAGCGTACGATCGATACCTTCGTATTCAGCTTGTCGCCAGCTTTTTCTTTGAAGGAAGCTACTTTTGCATCATAGTCAGCAATCACTTGTTTACCTTTTTGGGCTTGGTTCACAGCATTAGCCCACAAGCTGAAGTTATCTTTCCATTCTCCGCGCAATGTTTCAGAGAACACGGTTGGGGCGATGGCTTTTAACTGGTCGTAAATTTTTTCTTGGCGCATTTTAGTTCCTAAGATCAGGTCAGGTTTAAGAGCTGCGATTGCTTCGAGATTAGGCTGACCTTCCTCACCGACGTTTTCAACGCCTTCCATTTTATCTTTAATGTGAGGATACCATGGGTCTCCTGTCCATGATTTCACCGCACCTACTGGTTTAATTCCAAGAGCAAGCAAAGCTTCTGTGCCTTCATTTGTTAATACAACAATGCGCTGCGGGTGTGCAGGAACTTTAACCTCTCCCATTGCGTCTTTAATAACACGTTCTGACTGTTCACTGCTGCTTTGCTGATTACTAGAAGATGTAGTCTCTTTACCTTTCGAACATCCAGCAAGCAACAATGCAGTTGCCAGTACCAAAAACATCATGCTCTTGAAAATTTTCATTTCTCCTCTTGCTCCCCTTTATTCAAATTATGTATTGATAACAATTATCAATGATAATGATTATCAATGATAACAATCCTACTTTAACCATTGATCTTTTGTCAACATCATTTTGCTCAATTATAAAATTCATTTTGAATCTTGACCAAATTATGAATTATTTCTAATTGAGAATGATAATCATTGACTTTGACGACCCTTCACTTTACACTTTAAAGTTGTAAACGTACGACATAAGAAAGAAAGGAAAAGCCATGCACTCTTACTTATTACATAATAATCGTTATAGATGGTTGGGCGTCTTCATTGGTGTCCTTCTTGCATTAACTGGTTTCGCAGCCAGTGTGATGTTTGGCGTTCATAAAACGGAGTGGCATGATACGTGGCAGGCACTTATTGCTTTTAACGGCAGCAACGAACAAATTATTATTCGAGATGTTCGTATCCCTCGTGCTTTCATTGGGGCGTTCGTTGGGGCGAGCTTAGGAATATGCGGTGTTATGCTTCAATCATTAACGAAAAATCCGCTCGCAGACTCAGGTATATTCGGCATTAACGCAGGCGCGGCCCTGTTTGTTGTTACTTCATTTGTAATATTCGGAGTTAACTCACTTACGAGTTTCACTTGGATCGCATTTTTAGGCGCTGGGGTCAGTTGTCTGCTAGTCTTTATATTAGGATCTGTGGGACGACAAGGATTAACTCCTCTCAAAATCACTTTAGCAGGGGCGGCTATAGCGGCTCTGTGCTCTTCTCTAACGAATGGAATGCTCATTGCGAGCAATCGCGCTATGGAGGAAGTACTATTCTGGATGACAGGTTCTGTCGAAGGACGCAGTCTGGACATGCTCCTTAAAGTTGCTCCTTACATGGCAGGTGCGTGGATCGTTTCCTTCTTCATAGGCCCAGCTATCAATACGCTTCTCTTAGGAGATGATGTTGCCAAAAGTCTCGGGCAAAAAACAGCGCTTCTTAAACTGCTCATGGGTATTCTGATTGTCATCTTAGCAGGAAGCTCTGTGGCAATTGCAGGACCGATTGGTTTTATCGGACTCGTTATTCCGCATATTGCTAGGTATCTTGTCGGCAACGACATTCGCTGGCTTGCCATTTATAGCGGATTGTTAGGCGCTATATTACTGCTTCTGTCTGATATTGCAGCCCGCTTTATAGCAGCTCCTGGTGAAATGCCAATCGGTGTGATGACTGCTCTCATCGGTGTGCCTTTCTTCGTTTATGCAGCCAGAAAGGGGTTACTGCAGAAATGAACAATAAGAGATTTTCAGCCGATTCCAATATTCCGGTTCGTTTATATAAAGGTTCTATCTCATTTTTAACGACAAAACAGCAGCTTATTATATTAACGGCTCTATTACTAGCTGTGTTGCTTGCAATTATTATAAGTACGGGAATTGGAACGAACCTCATCTCACCGTGGAACGTAATCAAAGCGATATTCGGTCAAGGCAGTTCCCTTGATGTCATTACGGTGCAAAAGTTGCGTCTTCCTCGGATCATCTCCGGAGCGTTCGTTGGTGCTTGTCTAGCTGCATCTGGAGCTATTATGCAAGGATTAATTCGCAACCCGCTCGCTTCGCCCGATATTATGGGGGTTACCGGCGGCGCTTCGGTGGTGGCTGTTGCCATCATCACACTCATACCAACGGCCAGTGTATTCTGGATCCCTCCTGCAGCCTTTGTGGGAGCGGCTGTTACGACTGCTCTCATCTACTTATTATCATGGAAAAATGGCGTTAAGCCGCTCATGCTTGTCCTCATTGGGGTTGGGATCAGTTCGGCAACGTCGGCAGTGTCGATGATGCTGCTCGTAACTGGACCGACAGAAGTTGCTCAGAAAGCTTTCGACTGGCTCCTCGGCAGTGTGTATGGTTCTTCATGGAAACATGTGATGATGATCGTTCCTTGGTTTATTGTCTTGTTTATCGCGTCTTTCATATTTACCCGCCGAATCAACATGCTGCAGCTTGGAGACGATGTTGCTGCTTCAGCTGGAAGCCATGTGGAGAAAGACCGAGTAATGTTGATCATCATTGCTGTTGCCCTTGCAGGTGCATCTATTTCGATCGGAGGTGCGATCGGGTTTGTAGCACTCCTCGCTCCGCACATGGCAAGAAAACTCATCGGCGGCTCATTTGGCAGCCTGCTTCCTGCCAGCGCATGCTGCGGTGCATTTATTGTCGTTGCTGCAGATTTATGCGCCCGTACTTGGTTTGCTCCATTAGATGTTCCTGTTGGTGTATTCACTTCGGCAATCGGAGCACCATTCTTCATTTACTTACTGTGGCGAAGCCGGGAGGAGTAGGGTGAAATGAGACTTTCTACTCAGCTGATTGAATACGTAGCAGATCATTTCCGATTATATATAGAAGAACCAAATAGGTACATCGCATATGAAAATTCATATACAATTCGTACAAGCGATCTGCTTGATCACCATCATTTTGTTGATGCCCTGACGTTCTATGCAAGCACCTATCATACTGAACAGGCAGCTCGCAATTCTTTTAAATCGATCGTTGCTTCGACACTGGTGAAACATATCGCCCGCTCTGTATGCGGAATCCTATACTTGTGGAGTATAGAGAAGGTGCCGCTCGTTATTCAGAAGGATCGCCTGCATTTGGAGATAACCGATGCCGGGAATCTATCACTTCATTACGAATACGATGAAGAAGACTCAAATGATGACTTTCAACTGGATAACGTTGCATCAGCTATGTTCAAGCATTTTCTCAGTCCTTTATTTTTGCAAATCCATCAGATCTCTCATCTCAAAATAGAAATTTTGTGGGAAAGTACGTTATTATATGTTCGTCATGAATATGGCGAATTTTACTCACGAGCAAGTACGAACCAAGAGAAACGATCTATTCAGACCGATTTTAATCATTTGCTCGCACACTCGTCCGCTTCGTGGTTTGGAACTGCCTCAAATCCGCTGCTCCATTCTGTGCCTGGCGGCGTAATACCCGACATCACTGATAAAGCCCTAGTTCGTCAACACTGCTGCCTGCGGCACAATCTTCCGAATAAAACATACTGTAAAGTATGTCCTATTGCACACAAGTAAACTAATAGCCCTTGTTCTGGAATAAGAACAAGGGCTTTATTTATCCTCATATTAATTTTTACGTTCTGGTAAAGGCATGAACAGGAAGTTGATCGGCAGATTACTGCCCGGTGCAGCGGTAAATAATATTTCAACAGATGTTTCATAGCTGCCCGTTCGGTACAGAACGCTCGTTTCATTCGGTGCATCGACTGCACCGTTTGACGCGACGTCCACGATGTTACCATTGACAAGAATAAACCCTGCAAATTTTCCCCCGCGAGGGTTAAACGTAATCAATGTATTGGGTGCGACACGGTCAAACTTCATATCGTAGAGCACTCCAAAGTTACCCGCATTTGAAGCTTCTAGACCCGTTACACCATCCATTCCAGTCAAATTCGGATCACTGCCGTTATCTCCTAATGCCAAACGAGATGGAGTACTGCCGCCGACAAGATCGCTTACTTCAATATTACGAGTAGACATTGGATAAGTGCCGCGATTATGAATTCCGTCACGCTCAAGTACATACAAGTACGGCAGAGTTTTGAGCGGGTCTTTGCTAGGATCGATCATAATAATGTTATATTCAATCGGATAATCAGAGTACGTATCAGCCAGCAATGAGATGACTTGCTCGGGTTTTATTTTCTGTGCACTTAAATCGTTAAGAATGACCTTGCTTTCTCCAGGTTGCAGAGATATCTCTTGATGACGTGAGCCCGTTTGCATCGATTCAAAATAACGCTGAACCGACAATTTCCCGGCAGCCGTTGCAAACTCACTTGGTCCTGCAAACCCGATATCATCCGTAATTAGCGAAGCAGCCTCAGAGTTGCGGTTCGTCGCAACGACATACATCATCATATCTTTGTTCGTTGAATTTTTATGATGGATCATAAAACGAGTGCTGCCTACAGCTGTTTCTTTATATACAATTCCTTCAGAATATACAGTTTCCGGGCTGTTGCTGCGAATGAGCACTCGCGGCTCAGAATCAAATGTATACTGAATTTTATTCATCGATGGAACGGAAGAACCATTAAAGGTATATTTTGCACCAATTGGTGTAAAGATTTTATTAAAGTCATCCTCCGTATACAGCGTTTCATTCGTAATATTGATTGTTTTCTCGTAATACGATGATGCGCCGTGCTTATCGGTTACAGTCAACTTAATCGTAACTGGCCCCGGTGTGAAAAAGGCGAGACGATTGTTTAACCAATCACGGCTAATGATCGCATTCTCATCATCCGTACTTTGATCTGTAATCGTGACAAGCTCACCCATTTTATATGTATCTTTATCTGTAGTAAACATAGCAACTGGCGGTTCATTTGGCTTCTTAACGTCAATCGTTATCGAAAATGGATCACTCCACTGTCCGCTTGAATCGCGAACCGAGTATGTAACAACATGCGGGCCTGGTTCTTGGAAAATATCCTCTCGTCCTTCCCAGCGCTCTTCTACGATCGCAAGACCTCTTGGAGAAGACGAACTTGTTTGATACATCACTTGCGTCTGTCCTGCGTAAATATCAACAGGCTGAATTGTAAACGTCGCGACAGGCTTCGTTGATAAGGACAAAATCACTTTCTTCGCTTTTTGATCCACGGCATAAGGGATATTGAGCGCTTGTGTAATCGATGTCAGCGGCACCATGAATGTATTCTTTTGTTGATACGATGCCCCTTTCATCGGTTTAGAGACGCCATTCACCTTATACACATTGCTGTTAGTTTTAAAGCGAAGCTCGTTGCTGCCGCTCGTAATAATCGTTTCTTTTGTTTTACTGTCATAAGCAAGCACTAAACCGACACGTTCAACGATTGCCCGAATCGCTATATAAGACACACCATTTTTCACTGTCATTGGCTGACCAGCTAAATACAACTTTCCGTCTTGATACATTTTATTGCTGTTCATCATTAAAACAAGCTGACCTGGACCTGCTGACATCGCAGAATAATCGGGTGTCGCAGGTTGATTACTTGGTTCGCTAGACCCGCTTGAACTCTCGTTTGGTGTCGATGTCTGCGGATTAGCCGCTGACCCATCATTATTAGCTGGCAGTGAATTTACCGCACCATTTGAAGCTGAATCCCCTGTCATACTTTGATCTGTACTGTTCTGCGGAACTTGCTGAACACTGCTTTGATCCCCTGTTCCCTGCTGCGCATTATCTGCACTTACTGGAAGGGCGATCGCAGCTTGAGACGCTACTAAAGCAACAACTAACCATTTCTTTAAGTTCATTACTCGGCTCCTTCTACTCCCATTTTGTCATTTTTGTCTGCGCTAAATGCATAGTTATAAACGTTTTATCACAGGCAAAAGTTTCTAATGATGCTGAAAAAAAGAAGCCAGCTTGGTCTTCTAACAAAGACCTTACCAGCCTTGTAAAAGTTATTATAACAAAAATTGCTACTTACAGCCGAGTAAAAATTTTCATCAATACGACAAAATGCATGCTTTACTCCTTATTACGCCGAAGAATCTCTCTGATGATCCCGATACTCCGAAGGTGTCATCCCTGTATACTTTTGGAACACTTTTGTAAAATAACGACGCTCATGATAGCCCACACCTGCGCCGATTTGAGCAATGCTCTTCTCTGTTTTCAGCAATAATCGCTTCGCCGCTTCGATTCGCTGTTTGGTCATATATTCTACAAATGTTTCCCCAAAATGATTTTTAAAAAGCAGGCAAAAATAACTGCAGCTGATCCCGAGGTACTCTGCAATATCATCAATACCGAAATCCGTCCCAAGATGAAGCTGAATATACTCCTGCGCGGATATCATTAATAGTTCTGAAGATTTCTTCCCTCTTGCATCAATTGGGCCTTCTACGAATGAAGGAGTAAACTGCATCAGCTCCTTTCTTCTCTTCGTCCGAATATCTTCAGCTATCGTCCGCACGGCGGATTCTAATTGTTCATAATGAATCGGTTTGCAAATGTAGTCCTTGACTCCGTATTGAATAGCGGTCCGAGCATATTCGAACTCCTGATAACCGGATAGCATGACAATTTCACTGGTGCAGCCATGCTCGCGCATCTCTCGCAAAAAGGTCATTCCATCCATAACCGGCATTCGAATATCGCACAGAATGATATCAGGAGCATGCTCATCAATCGCTGATAACGCTTGAACTCCATTGCGGGCAACAGCCGCAACTTCTATCCCCATATCTCCCCATGGCAGAACCGACCGTAAATTGTTTAAAATCGGCAGCTCGTCATCTACAAGCAGTACTCTAAGTTTCACGGCTACCCCCCCATTCATATTTAGGAATGACGATTTGAATAATTGTACCCTCACCAGAATGGGAGCAAATAAATAGACCATACCGCTCGCCATAGTGGATGCGAAGGCGATCCGCTACACTGCGAATGCCAAGTCCTCTACGCTCTTGATTCGCTTTCTCGTGTTCTTCAGAAACCATATATTGAAAAACTTTAAGTTGCTCTGAACTCATACCAATTCCATTGTCTTCAATCCGCAGCAAAATACGATCTGACTCTGCGTAACCGGTAATTCGTATTTTTCCACGATACGGTATGCCCTCGAAACCGTGCTGGATGCTGTTCTCTACTAACGGCTGAAGCGTCAGCTTCAAAATCATATGGTTATACAGCTCTTTATGAATATCGATTTCGTAATCAAACAAATCTTCAAACCGAAACTTTTGAATTTCTAAGTAACTGTTCAAATGTTCGAGCTCTTGAATAATCGTAATTTCTTCGTTTCCTTGAATACTAATGCGTAAAATGCTGGCAAGCCTATATACCATTTGGCTTACTTTCTTCCCTTCATTCTGAACGGCGAGTGCATTAATCGATTCCAGCGTATTAAATAGAAAATGCGGCTTGATCTGTGCTTGTAATACACGAAGCTCCGCTTTGTTCTTCTGGTCTTGCTCGCACTTAACCTGCCTAAACAACTGATTCATTTTATCCATCAAGTTATTGAAGCCTTCAGCAAGCAAATGGAGCTCGTCATTTCCTTTCGTCTCCACTCTAACGTGCAAGTCCCCGTCTTCAACCTTTCTCATAAATCGAACAATAACGCCGATGTAACCTGTAATACGGTTCATAAAGATGAGATTGAACAAGATTGCTGCGAGTAAACAGATGCTCGTTATGACAATGAACCATACCGCAATGACTCGAATTTCTTGAGACAGTGAATGCCACGAAGCAACCGATACGAGACTCCATGGATATTCCTTTAAATGATAGACCGAAATGATGCTCTCTTGTCCGTCAAACTTTCCTCGAAAGCTCTGATAGCCGCTTTTAAACATCACGGAATGGTTCATATGCGACTGGATCGTCTCGCTATCCAGCTTCCCAGTATGATCATATAGAATTAGCCCTTCGTCATTTACAAGGAGGAACCGAGTATCCTGCATGTTGCTGCTTAGCTTTAAGTTTCTGAAAATCTTTTCGAATTCCCAATTCTTCACCTGCACGACGAGAATACCTACATTCCGAAAATAACTTAATTCCTTCACTAATCGGATTTGCGTAAAAACAGGCTCGGAGCCAGTAAGCTCAGGATACTCATGCGGCGCAAGCCATTTCGGCAGTCCATTTAGCTTCATCACCTGCTCATAGAGCGGATGCTTCTTGAATTCATCAAATGGCAATGTTTTAAAATTTTCCTTGGTGAAAATGGACACAATACTAGACTGGCCCTTTCCTTTAAAATTGTACAAAAACGCATAGCTAATCGCAGGATGATTGTAGAGCAGAGTACGGAAATTACGCTGGTTTGCGTTCAAGTTCAATTGATCCGCATCCGTTAAATCTTGATTTTCGGGATCTTTCGCACTTAGCGCCATCTCGAAAACCGCCGTAGCAATTCCATTGTCCGTTACATTGTTCATTTCATTAAAAACATTCGTAATACTGTAGCTAATGGCTTTAAGAGAGTATTCTGCTTGCTGGCTATACTTTTCCTCAATGGAATAGTAGGTAACGAGAAACGTGACTATACCGAGCACAAATAACGGAATGATAATGAGTGCAAGAAAGGCAGTAAACAGCTTTAGCCGAAGGTTCATAGACAGGACTCCTGATTCAAACTTGAAACAAGCCTTAACCTTTTATACTACCTGCAGTAACACCCTCGATAATCTTTTCTTGGAGGATGGCATAGATCACAATGACTGGGACTACACTGTATACAATGCCCGCTGACATTTGAGCATAATTCATTTGATACTGATCGCGGAAACCAACCATTCCTACCGGAAGCGTGCGAAGCTCGTCATTAGATAGAAAATAATTGGCGAGAAGGAATTCGTTCCAATTCCCGAGGAAATTCACGATAAACACCGTCACCATGGCAGGAACTGTAAGTGGTACCACAATTCTAGCAAAAATCCCCGGAGCTCTCAACCCATCCATTACCGCTGCTTCTTCGATCTCGGTTGGGAGAGACCGCATAAATGCGGATAAAATAATGACCGAAAAAGGAATCGCGTTAGCGATATACGGTATAATGAGCGCCCAATGGGTATTTAATATATGCAGTTTTTTTACGAGCAAATAAATAGGAAGCAGCAAAGCATTGTTAGGAATAAGCATGCCTATTAATATACAAGAGGATAAGATGAATCCGAGTTTAGTGTATCGCATACGTGACACTGCAAATGAGAACATAGAAGCAACAAGAATAGACGCGGCAGCTGACAAGGTTGAAATATACAAGCTGTTCACAAAGTATGTGCTGATCTTGGCATTTACCCATGCTTCTACATAATTGCTAAATACGAGCTGTTTCGGAATACCAAAGGGATTGAGGGCAATTTCATTGTTGTTGTGCTTTACGGATGAGAACAATACGAATAGGAAAGGAAAAAGAATAACGAGCAAATAGATCATTAAGATGAGATGGGGCAACATTTTTTTGAATGAAAACTTGTATGGGCCTGCCATTAGTATTTAATCCTTTCGCTGCGCCGGGCAATGAGCCATTGGTAAAGGGCAGTGAGAACAAGCGTAAATACAAAAATAAGAACCGCTACTGTGTTCCCGTATCCGTATTTAAAATTCGTAATGGCATATTTGATCATATAAGTCGCCATTACATCGGTTGAACCTGCCGGCCCTCCTTTGGTCATAACAATGACAATGTCCGCCGCCTTCATCGCTCCAGCAATCGACAACATGATGACAACCGAAATAATAGGTCTAATAAGCGGTAACGTAATCCGCATCGCTCTTTGTATGCCTGACGCACCATCAATGGCAGCTGCTTCTTCCAGCTCTCTCGGAATGGAGATGATGGCAGCGAGCACCATCACGATATAAAATCCAGTCCATTGCCATGCATTTGTGATGAGAATCGACAGCATCGCATATTTCTCATCTGCCAGCCAGTAGATCGTATCTACCCCAAATAGCTTTAATATACTGTTCAAGAGACCGATATTCGGTTCGTAAATGAATCCCCATAAAATACCGATCACCGCTGTAGACATAATAGAAGGAAGAAAGACCGCTGTTTTATATAAGCCTTTAAGACTTCTCACATTAGCAATAAGGAGGGAGAAAAATACGATCATTGGCACTTGAATGATGATTGAAAAAGCGATAAATAAGCCGTTATTTGTAACCGAAATCCAAAACCGCTCATCTCCCAAAGCCTTCGTATAATTATTCAAACCAATAAACTTTACGTGATCTGAAACGCCGTTCCAACTTGTAAAGCTGTAATAGACAGCGCTAATGATCGGATAGATAAAAAACATCGTCATCAGAATAAATCCTGGCAAAATGAATAGGAAGAATGTGACAGGATTTCTTAACGCTTTATTCATGTCGACCTCCGAACTGTAAGGCTGCAAGCCTCGCTTATAAAGAAGTGGAATGTACCTTTTATAACTCATTAGATACATTCCACGTCTGTATTTATTTTACTCTGCAGCTGCGTTCGCTTCGTCCTGAACCTTTTGCAGCGCCTCAGCCATCTTCTCAGGTGTCGTCTGTTTGCCAATCAGCTTTTGAATTTGAATGTTGCTAATTTCGGTTGTAACGTCAGCCTGCACCAACGCGTCAAATGCTGGGAACGAAGACTGTGCTGAGTTCAGAACAGCTACAATTTCCTTCATCAAATCATCCGTAATGTTAGCGTTCAATGTAGCTTCATCCAGTTTCATCGAAGGCAGCACGCCGTCTTCTACAAGACCGCGAATCTGCATATCTTCGTTGTACAAGTATTTGATGAACAATTTCACAGCTTCGAGCTTGCGAGGATCATCTGCTACTGCAGCCGAGAACCCATAGCCGTTATTCACATCACGCATGAGTGCTGTCTGGTCACCTATGCCGCCTTCTACTGGAGGCATATTGAAGAATCCAACTTTGCCAATCATACCTTCACCGCTTTGACCTGGTTTAAATACAGACGATTTCCAAGTTCCGTCGTACATTAAGATCGCTTCACCGCTTGTGAACTGGGTTGTGTACTCCCCATATTCAAATCCAAGCTCCCCTTTCTTGAAATAGCCTTTATCAACCCATTCTTGATGCTTAGCAAATCCTTTAATAACATTCGGATCTGTCCATTTCGCTTCGCCAGTTGCAAATTTAGCGGTAATGTCCGGACCCGCATACCGTGACCACAAATGGTTCGTCAACATGAGAGGAACCCAGCCTGCTTTGGAAGCGGCGGCTAAAGGAACTTTGCCGTCTTTCTTAATCGTATCAAGAATATTATCGAGCTCTGCCATCGTTGTTGGCGGCTTCAATCCTTTTTGCTGAAAGTACTCTTTGTTATAGAAGAACCCTTCACCCGATCCGCCGATTGGCAAACCGTATATTTTACCTTCATACGTAAATGGGGCAAGAGAAGTAAATTTGTCCTTAATGCCAAGTTCATCGAGAATAGGCGTCAGATCCAGCAGTTTTCCTTCTTTCGCGTACACTTTAGAGTCAGGGCTTCCGAACAGATCGAAAATTTCTGGTGGATTGCCTGCAGCCATTTCGCCGCGCAGCTTCTCCTTACGGTTCACATCTGAATCGACTCCATCAAGATTAATCGTTAAACCTTCAACATCGGCTTCCACTTTCTTCACGACATCAGTGAGAATCGCCAGCCGTTTTTGTTTATCCGCTCCTACTTGCGTATGTCGAATTGTAATTTCGAATGGCTCAGCACTCTTCTTCTCCTCAGTCCCAGTCTGCTCTGTCGTTTGTGGCGGTGTTTGTTCCTCGGTTGTTTGAGAACTGCTTGTTTGCTTCGAACCTCCTCCGCATGCCGATAATAATAAAGATGTTAATACTAGCAAAGACACCAACAGCATTAAACTCTTTTTCATTTCGGGCAGACCCTCTTCCTTATACATGGAATTTTATTACAATTTCATTATAAAGAAAGGGCTTTCAATCAGTAAGGTCGACATTTTGCTAATCGAGGGATAAAATTATCTATTTTCGTCATTCGCTCACTGAACCATAACTTCTAAATAATTTCTATGGCCGTCTGTATCTCTGACATAAGGACCAAGTCCGAAAAATTGATTCCGCTTTACATAAACACCTGTTAGCAGCGGGCCATTTAACGACTGGTGCTCCTGTGAATCCATTTGAGGAACAGGTACATATTCCTGATATACGACAGGCCCTTTAGCATTTATGTCTTTGATCGTAAATTTCCAGCCGCTTCGTTCCTTGTATAATGTACCGCGCTCAACGAATGGAATGTTAGAATAGTATGTGGGGACGACATATTTTGAAATTGTTTCAAGTTCTTCGCGTGAATAAAATGTTTCTGCTTTTAGAATAGGATGCAACAGCTTTATTTGTTCATATTGCGACCATATAAGCGCTTGCAAAATTTGGTTGCATATGACACCTTGATCAAAACTGTCATTTTGAATTTCAGACTCCTCAAGGTCACATCCTATGAACTTCCAACCTTTCGGTCCTTGAATCCATTGTTGAAACGCTGGGATTGCCTCAATCTCTGCGTTACGAAGTTCAACAATCTTTTCGGGAAGTACGCCGAAAACGTTATACCATAAAGAGTCCGGTAAGTATTGCTGTATGAGCGACAACGCTTTGGTATAAATGTGATGCACCTTAACAGAGGCATTCTGTAACTCGGCAATGTCTTCTTTCGTATATTTTACGTGGGTCATTCTGCCTGTTTTCTTCATATGCTACCTCCTATTCTCGTTAGTCGACATTTTTACCATTATACTACAACTATGGATAAAGAAGTAACTTGCAGGCATAGAAAAAATCCTTCCCAAGTGGGGAAGGATTTCACTCCATCAATTATGCTTTTGCTTGTAATACATCGTGATCGACGTAGCGTTCACCATTCAGTTCACTGATGATTTCGATAGCTACTTTAGCGCCGTCGCCTGCAGTAATGATCGTATGAACGCTCACACCTGCGACCGTACCTGCTGCCCAAATGCGTTCTTTGCTTGTACGCCCTGCAGCATCTACATCAATGACGGTTTTAATACGCGGCTCTTTGCCATCCTTAAGCTTAAGTCCAATCGTATTCGCTAATTCTGTAGACGCACCTGTTGCAATGATTACGTGGGACGCTTCATAACTGCGCCCGGATTCCGTTTTGACAACAACAGCTTGTCCACTTGGTACAACATCCGTTACTTTCTCATCTAGAAACTTAGCCCCGAATTTCTCAGCTTGCTCACGCCCAACTTGCAACAAATCGGGGCCTGTAATTTCTTTAACACCGTAGTGATTCTCAATCCATGCACGCTTTGTCATGCTGGCATTGCTGTCTAGAACAATGACTTCTTTCCCTGCTTTAGCGATAAATAGCGCTGCACTTCCTCCAGCAGGACCTGCACCAATAATTATTACGTCTGCCACGATTAGAGAACCTCTCTTTCGCTATTTTTCAATCTCGATCCATTGCTCTGCCCAATTATGAATTTGTTCCATGACAGGGCGAAGCGCCTTGCCTTTTTCTGTAAGCTCATATTCAATTCTGACAGGTGTTTCTGGATAGACATGACGAACCAGCAGTCCTTCACATTCTAAATCCTTCATCCGCTCTGAGAGCATCTTGTCACTCATGGATGGAATGATGTTAGAAATATCTTTAAACCGCTTCGGACCGCTCATCAAGCATTCGATAATCAGTCCATTCCAACGTTTACCCAAAACAGAAAACGCATTTTCAAAACGAGGACACATATTCAATTGATCAGTTTCCATTGCTATTCACCTCTCCTTACAGAGTCCGTGAGCAAACTTACGATAAGTTAGTATATATCATGTTACCATACTTTATACTTTGTGAAAACGCTAATTTCAAAAAAACTGCTTTTTCCACTTAAAAAGACGGCACCAATCATTGGCGCCGTCTTTTTTGACATAATTGTCAGATATATTACTCTTACATTTCCAGAGGACGAACAGGATTTGGTCTATGGCCAAATGTTACTGGTACAGGTTGATCCGGCGATGCCCAATGAACCGCATTCGAAATGACTTGCAGAACATTTGAATTGAAGTAAGTCGGATGCGTTTCATGACCTGGACGGAAGTAGAAAATTTTGCCTTGGCCTCTGCGGAAAGTGCAGCCACTGCGGAATACTTCTCCGCCTTGGAAGTTACTAATAAACACGATTTCATCAGGAGCTGGGATGTCGAAAAATTCCCCATACATTTCTTCATGATCAAGAATGAAATGTGTATCGATACCTTTTGCAATTGGATGAGACGGGTTTACGTTCCAAAGTATTTCTTGCTCATTCGCTTCTCTCCAGAGTAGATCGCAGCTTGTGCCCATCAATTTCTTAAATGGTTTAGAAAAGTGACCCGAATGAAGGACTATGAGTCCCATACCTTTCAGCACACGGTCTACAACTCTAGCCACAACTTCATCGCTCACTTTATCGTGAGCCATATGCCCCCACCAAATGAGCACATCTGTACTGTTAAGCACTTCCTCAGTCAATCCATGCTCTGGTTGATCTAGTGTCGCTGTGCGAATGTTAAAAGCATCGCTTCTAATCCCTTCAGCAATCGCATGATGAATGCCTTTTGGGTATACCTCTCTTACTTTTTCATGAACTTGTTCATGAACGAATTCGTTCCAAATCGTGATGTTAATCATTTGTCTGCCTCCTATACCCACCACATCTCACCAAGCGGCTCCTCGATGAGAACTTGCTGTAAATTTTGCACTGCTTTAGAAAAGCCTTCTTCAACGGACATAAGTCCATCTTCATGCTCAATGCTGACGACATAATCGTAGCCTACAAGGCGAAGCGCACTTATGATATCCGCCCAAGTCTTCAAATCATGCCCATAACCAACGGATCTAAACTGCCAAGCACGATCAAGCATGTTGGTATACGACTGCATGTCTGTCACGCCGTAACGGTTGACGTTGATCGGATCAATCGTCGTATCCTTCGCATGGAAGTGGTGAATGGCTCCTGCTCTGCCCAAAATATGAATAGCCTGCACAGGATCAATACCTTGCCACCACATATGGCTTGGGTCCAGGTTAGCACCAATCACTTCACCAGCAGCCTCGCGCAGACGAAGCAGTGTAGCTGGTGTATGCACCGAGAATCCACCGTGCAGCTCAAGACCGATCTTCACATGATGATCCGCAGCGAACTTGCCCCATTCGGTCCAATAAGGGATTACTTTATTCTCCCATTGCCAAGCAAGCACCTCTTGGAAATCATTCGGCCAAGGCGCTACTGGCCAGTTTGGATATTTCGCATCTTCATGATCTCCCGGCAGTCCAGAAAATGTATTCACAACAGGAACTTCGAGCTGTTCAGCAAGCTGAACCGTTTTCACAAACGCATCATGAAATTCCTTCGCAATTTGCTTCTGCGGATGAAGCGGATTTCCGTGCACGCTGAGCGCGCTAATGATTAAACCGCGAGATTCAACCGCTTTTTTGAATTCTTTGATCGCCGCAGCATTACCAAGCAGTTCATCCGGATTGCAATGCGCATTGCCTGGATAGCCGCCTGTACCAATTTCGATCGCTTTAAGTCCTTTAGACGCAATATAATCAAGTGCATCTTCCAATTTACGCTGGCTGAATAGGACTGAGAACACGCCTAATTTCATGGATATCCCTCCTTATTACTTAAAGAAGCAGAAATGGTACGGATTAATCAAAATATACCGCTTTGCCTGTCTCTGCAGATTTGTAAATCGCTTCAAGAATTTGTGTAACAACAAAAGCCTGTTCTGGTTTCACAAGCGGTTCTTTATCTTCCAAAATAGCTTCGATCCACAATCTTGCCTCACGATCTGCATCGCTCTCTACTCCGCCTGAGAAGAACGCGACGCCGCCAGCATTCAGATCAATCTTCGTTTCATATAGACGGCTGAATTTCTCACCGTTAATGCGAAGTCCGTCCTGCATGTCAGCTCCCGCTTCAGTACCAGCTAAGATTGTTCTTGCTTCGCCAAACTCTGCCACGTTGAGAGCCCAGCTGGATTCTAGAATAATCGTTGCACCGTTCTCCATCGTAATGAAGCCGAATGCGGAGTCTTCAACATTAAATTTCTCTGGGTCCCAAGGTCCGAAAGCATTCGCTGCATTTTTGCGATTCGACAATTTGTAGAACGCAGAGCCCATAACACTTTTCGGTTTGTAGTTGTTCATCAGCCACAGTGTAAGGTCAAGTGCATGCGTACCGATATCAATGAGCGGACCGCCGCCTTGAAGTTCTTTGTTCAGAAATACACCCCATGTTGGAACAGCGCGGCGACGAAGTGCCAATGCTTTACCGAAATAAATATCACCAAGTTCCCCATTATCAATTAATTGTTTCAAATACAAACTGTCGCTACGGAAGCGGTTTTGGTAAGCGATAGACAGTTTTTTGCCAGTACGTTTCGCTGCATCCAGCATTTGCTTAGCTTGCTCCGATGTTTTGGCCATCGGTTTCTCGCACATCACGTGCTTGCCTGCTTCTAGAGCAGCGACAGCGGCATCAGCATGTTCATTATTTGGCGTACAAATATGTACAACGTCAATGCTCTGATCAAGAAGAAGTTCACGATAATCGGTATATACTTTCGCATCTTTGCTTCCAAATTTATCAGCTGCGTCACGCGCTCTTTGTTCATCTATGTCACAGAAAGCTGTAATTTCTACTTGAGGCAGTTTCGATAAGCTTGGCAAGTGTTTGCCTACGGCAATACCCCCGCAACCGATAATGGCAACTTTTAATTGTTTAGTTGATGTCATCTAATTGTCCTCCTTCTTGTACATAACGTTTAATCCATTCCATACTTGTTGCAATACTTTCAAGAGGCGGGTTCGTGCATTCGTCCTGTTCCACAACAAGCCACTCTACGCCTGCTTTGACAGCTGCGTCAGCGATGGATTTCAGATCGACGATCCCTTGTCCCAGTTCGACTGTTAAGGCTGAGCCGTTGTCCCGCTTCACCATATCTTTCAAATGAATAAGCGGCAGTCTGCCTTCATATTTACCGATATATTGGACCGCATCATATCCTGCGAAAGTAACCCAGCATGTATCAAGTTCAACTTTCATGACAGCTTCAGGCACTGCTTCGAACAGAGCATCGAACAAGGGTCTGCCCTCAATTTTACCTGTAAATTCGAAGTCATGATTGTGATATAACAGCTCCACGCCTTGAGCATGGCACGCTTCACCAATTCGAGTGAAATCAGGAACGATATCGTTCCACATGCTCACTGGATCTTTCAACCAAGGGATAATCAAACGGTAATTTCCCAGCACTTTGTTGTAAGCAATTTCCTCATCTAACGCTGTAAGCAATCGTTCATAAGAAATATGAGATCCGAGAGCAATTAGACCGAGTTCATCTAAAATACTTTTTAACTCCTCGGCGCTGTGGCCATAGTAACCTGCGAACTCAACGCCTGAATAGCCCAATTCCGCTACTTTTTTCAGTGTACCCAAAAAATCATTTTCAAGTTGATCACGCAGTGTATAAAGCTGTATTCCTACTTTTGCCATGCTTCGCTCCACCCTCTTTTTAACAATTTAAATTGCCAAATACTGACTAGCTAAAGTGGCTACTTAGATTCTCAGCTTTCAAATATCACCTTCCTAAGCATTTGAAAATGCTAAATAGAATCTAGTGATTATAGTAATATTAATCGCTTTCATTTAAAATGAATAATATGATTAAAACATGAACAATCTGGTCAATATTTTGTGAAAGGGGAAAAAAACAATGATTGTAGATGATACATGTCACGTTCTTACAGCAAGCTACTCTTTTCACCGTAAACCTTTTATTATGTCTAAGCTTGACGGACTCAAAAACTATCTTCTTCGCATTCAAACCGACGGTCGCTGCCGTGCGTTGTGCGATCATGAGCTAACGATGGTCGAGACGGGAGATGTGCTTCTATTTCATCCAGACGAGCCCTATGAGCTTCGTATTGATCAGGAGGAAAATTCGCTTGGCGAAATGACAATTGCAAGCGGTGATTATCATATTTTTTTCAAGGGGTCTTGGGTTGATAAATGGTGGAGCAGTAAGAAACGCCCGAATAAAATAAGGGTGCGGCTTACAGACGGACTGCTTGGCTTATTTCAACAAATTGTACTGGAGCAGCGGCGAATATCGAATCCATACCCTGAAATCTCGAGCTATTACTTACGCATCTTATGCCTGGAGCTTGATCGCCAGCTGGAAGAGCAACCTTCAACGACGAGCAAGACGTACCTAGCGTACCGTATTAAAAGCTACATTGAGGAAAATGCTTCGTCCTTCTTTAAACTGGAGGATGTTGCAGAACATGTAGAAATCAGCGTCTCTCGTGCTGTTCATCTGTTTAAAGAGACGTTTGGTACAAGTATTATGCAATACGCATTAGACGTAAGATTGAATATGGCGAAGGAGCGCATCATTTTCAGCCCCATGTCACTCGAGAACGTAGCGGAAACTTCAGGATTTGCTAACTATACATACTTTCACCGTGCTTTTCGCGCACGCTTTGGTATGTCGCCTAAGGAGTTCCGCATTGCAAGCCGTAATTCACTAGCATAATGATATACCTCAATTGATATGAAAAAAGCGCTGCATGATGCTCGTCTTGTAGGACAACATCTACAGCGCTTATTTGTGATCGTTATCGCTTGGAAGCTTTTCGGTTAGCAATGACGTTCGTCACTGCAAAAGCAAGATCTTCGTTCCCGAAAATGGACAGCGCGCCAAGCACCGTATCATCTTCAATAGGACCCGCTTCGTCTTTTGGTACAGTCAGCTTCATGACCCCCGCCAGCTTCTCATTTGCACCTTGCTGAGGATAAGCCTCTTTATAGAGCTCATACGGGTCGACGCCTTCATTAATGCACCACTGTGCAAAAATGAGTATCATCATTTCTTCCTGCTCCTGATAACTTTGAATAATTTGTTCTTCGAGCTTTTTCGAATCGTGCAATTCTCTCTTCTCCCCTGCTTCTAATCTGCACTCTATTATATCGTGTATGGAGTTTGGAAGAAAAGTTTACGCATTCACCTCTACTGCACTGTTTTCGCGCTTCGCATCTTTTTTCTTTTTCATCCAAACGCCCGCACCAATGACGATCGCAATCACAATAGCTTCGAACATATATTTAATCCAAGAAATCTCGAACCAATGATGAATGAGCGGTTCTGCTGCAATCATCTTGGAAGCGGTCCATGCAAGAACGCCAGCACCTAGCGTAATAATAATCGGAAAACGTTCGGTTAATTTTACGATCATCGTGCTGCCCCACACCATAATCGGTACTGATACAGCAAGACCAATAATGACAAGCAAGAAATCTCCATGAGCTGCGCCCGCTACAGCGAGCACATTATCAAGTCCCATCATCGCGTCAGCAATAATAATGGTTCGAATCGCCGCCCATAATTGATTACTTGTGGAAATTTCATGATTTTTCTCATCGACAAGCAGCTTATAAGCAATCCAGAGTAACGCCAGACCGCCAATCAATCTTAATCCTGTAATCTGCAGCAGTTCAACGACCAACAATGTAGCGATAACACGAATAATAATAGCGCCAATGGTACCCCAGACGATTACCTTCTTCTGATCTTCCTTGCGTACGTTACGTGCTGCAAGGCCAATGACAATCGCGTTGTCCCCTGCGAGTACCAAGTCGATAATGACGATCGATAAGAGTGCTGTCCAAAATTCCGGTGATAGTAGTTCCATGTTTATCTCCCCTTTTATAAAATATTTTCCCAGTTCGCCGCTAAACAAAAAGCGCCGCTACCGAAATTAGGTAACGACGCGGAAAATGCATCAAAAAAGACCTTTACCCAATTTCAGTATTGAGCAAAGGTCTCGCTAACAACGAATCTGTTGTGAGTAAAGCCGGAGATGATCATCTCGTAATGACGACTTTACTGCTTAAGAGCTACTCCCCTTTGGGAACTATGTATTATTAACCTCATTATAGCATAATTTTCTGGGAAATCACTTCTTTTTTTGCAATTTGCATTCGTTCCCAATATAAGATCCTATGTTAAGATAGTGAAAGTTAGTTGCAGAGAGGGATCACTATGAAAAAAATTTTATTCGTGTTGCTTTATCTTATCGTATTTATTACGGCTATTATGTATAGGGATCACATCTTCATTTGGCTGAAGCACAACGATTCTTTCTTCATCGTCATAGTGCTGGCTGTATTGTTAGCTCTGTTCCCTATTGTGCCTTATAAAATCGTTATCGCTGCTCTAGGGTACACGTTTGGCGCGGTATGGGGCGGATTCATCTGCTGGATGGCTGCGACAGTTGCCTCAGTAGTGATGTATGCCGGTGCCTCGTATGTATTTCGGGAACAGGGCAGACGTTATTTAAGCAAAATAAAAACGCTGGACACATTCACAGCCTATATAGAGAAACGTCCATTTGAAACGATCGTCCTTGTGCGCATCATTCCAATTGTCCCTGCATTAGCAGTCAATGTATATGCCGGAGTTGCTGCCATCCCTTTCTGGACTTATACACTCGCGTCTGGCATTGGTAAAATCCCGGGAATTGCCGTCTATGCCCTAATGGGTGAAACACTCAAACATAAGCCTCTATCTGCACTTATCATTTGGCTCATTTATTTGCTGTTTGTCATCGTTGTGCTTTATGCGTACAAGCTGCTTGCTAGACATCATAAGGAAATTTAGGCTGTCCTTGGTTCTACTAAGGCGATCGATTATAATATAAAGATACACAGAACATTTTTTCTCTACCTGAAACGGAGTGATTATATGAATAGCACACAATCATCATACGAAAAAGCTACTTTTGCCGGCGGATGCTTCTGGTGCATGGTGTCGCCTTTCGAGGATTTGCCTGGTGTCATTAAAATTGTCTCAGGCTATACAGGCGGTCATACAGAAAACCCAACATACGAAGAAGTATGCTCCGAAACAACAGGACATGTCGAGGCGGTACAAATTACGTATGACCCGAACATTTTCCCATATGAGAAATTACTTGAATTATTTTGGCAGCAAATTGACCCAACGGATTCGGGCGGACAATTCCATGACCGCGGCTCATCGTATCAAACGGCTATTTTCTATCATAACGAAGAGCAGCGTCTAAAGGCCGAGGCTTCCAAACAAGCTCTTGAGCAAAGCGGCCGCTTCGATAAGCCTATCGTGACGCCGATTCTCCCTGCCAAGACATTCTATGAAGCAGAAGAATATCATCAAAATTATCATAAAAAAAATCCGGCTCATTACAAACGGTACAGCATTGGATCAGGCCGAGTTGATTTTATCGAACGACACTGGTCCAAACCGATCGATAAAGAAGCACTCAAAAGCAAGCTTACACCGCTTCAATATGCAGTCACCCAAAACAATGGGACAGAACGTCCATTTGAAAATGAATTCTGGAATCACCATGGGGAAGGCATCTACGTCGACATCGTCTCGGGTGAGCCGCTGTTCAGCTCTCTTGACAAATTCGACTCTGACTGCGGATGGCCTAGCTTCACGAAGCCAATTCGTAAATATCATATTAAAGAGAAGCTCGATCTCAGCCATATGATGGTTCGTACAGAGGTGCGTAGCAGGTTCGGCGATTCTCATCTCGGCCATGTGTTTAATGACGGCCCTGGACCAGATGGTCTGCGCTATTGCATCAACTCCGCGGCTCTCCGCTTCATTCCAAAAGAAGATTTGGAGAAGGAAGGCTACGGTGAATATCGAGTATTGTTTGAGTAAATTTAGATACGCTCTTTGCACGCCATGTGCGAAGAGCTTTTTTTGTCTTGCTTAAGAATCCACTCTTACCTGTATGGCCTGGAATAGAAGGGGGCAGTTCTGAAGTCAAGGATGAAGACAAAAACGAAGCTAAGGATGTGGATAAACCCGGGGAAAAAACTCTGGATGATGCGAAGGCTAAAGCTAAACCAAAAATTCAAACCAAAGACGAAGTTAAAGACGACGCCAAACCAATGAAAGTTCCGCTTATTGCAAGCATCAGCTTCTTCAATGCACTTGGAGATCCGATTGGCTATATTACCCAAATCATCGTAGATCCTTTTAACATAGGGACGAAGTATGAGACCTTCAAAGTATTGGTAGAGCCTCCTGATAAGGCTGAGACCGCAAAGTTAACTTTATCCATACCTCCTTCAGACGAGGGCGAGAACAGTTATATTGTTGATGATGTTACATTTGGTCATGTTCCCGATGCGTTTGATTAAATCATGCAACTACAGTATGCATAGACACAAAAACCGTTTGGACCTTTCATAAGATCCAAACGGTTTTTAAATTAATGATGGACTGTTTTCGGTACAAGTACGGTATCTTGAACTCCATATCTTGCTGTCATTGTAATCATTTTACCTGCAATAAGCACAGATAAAATCGTGTACAGCGTCTCCTTAAGAGGCAAGTAAAACAAAGACAGTACGAGTACAATGGCATCCATGAGAATAAATACGGTCCCAAGCTTCATACCTGTCGCTCTGCTCACCAAGAGGGATAAAATATCATCTCCCCCTGTTGCACCGCCAAACCGGAGTACAATACCTGCTCCGAAGCCTGTGAATACGCCTGACAAAATAGCAGCGGGCAACAATACATGGTGAAAATCTAACGTGAGCGGTGAAAAGCGTTCGAAAATTTCATAAAACAGAGAAAATGAGATCGACGCCACAATTGTGTTAATAATAAATTTGCGGCCTTTTACATACATCGCAATAATCAGCACTGGAATGTCCAGCAAGACCATCGTGAGCGCCGGAGGCAGATTAAACGTATACTTCGCTAGAAGCGCAAGGCCTACAAATCCTCCTTCAGACAAATGGTTTTGAAAATTAATGTGATAATACGTAAAAGCAAGTACAAATGTACCAAATAACATCATCGCCATCTGCTGAAGCATGTTCATCCATTGGTGTCTTTTCCTCATACAAATCCCTCTAATCGTAGTTTGTTAGCACGAAGCCAACCTTCCACGAAGAGGAACCGCTGAGGACTTCATCCTTCGCATTAGGCTCCCCTTCTTTCGCAGAGATTGTCTTCAACCTTCGGCCCGACAAACTGCGAAAGAAGCTATGTGTAAGAGAGATCACAACGTTTCCAAATCGTCCTTTGAGGAATTGTCCTTCGGGAACTCATGGTATCCTGATCCTTTCTTTATTTGATTACTTATATTATACCACATTTGCGGGATGAACGGCAGGCGGGCGATGTGGGATATTTAAATGTCTTTTGTATGTGGAAAATATTGTGTATAATGAGACAAATTCATCTAAGGGGAAGTTTTTCATGAAAAACAGCAAGTTAAGCACAGGACTCATTTCCTTCGCCAAATCGTATCATCCAATCGTCCATTCTCTGCTGCTCGGAACAATCCTTGCGAGATGTGCCGCCTCCATGAGCATGCCCTTTCTCGCTATTTATTTAACGAAGCACACGGATATGAGCGCTGTAATGATCGGTCTTGTGATCGGCGCGGGTTCTCTGGCGGGAACTATAGGAGGCTTTATCGGCGGCGCACTGTCGGACCAGTTCGGCCGAAGGAATATTCTTCTAAGCGCACTGTTTGGCTGGGGGTTCGTGTTCCTCGGCTTTGCGATGGTTCAAAACGCACTGCTTTTCTTTCTGCTCAGTCTGCTTAATGGACTTTGCCGATCATTCTATGAGCCTGTCTCACAAGCGTTGATGGCGGATTTAACGGAGAAAGAGAGACGTTTTAAAGTGTTCTCCTTAAGATATTTAGCCATTAACATTGGCGTATCGGTAGGCCCGCTTCTGGGTGCTTTATTCGCTGCCTTCAACAGCACGCTGCCTTTTATCATTACCGGCTGCGTGTATTTATTCTATGCATGTTCGCTGTATCTGCTCTTGAACAAATTCGGCATTAAAAGAATTGATGGAGAGCAGAAAGGCAGAACGACTTTCTTGTCTGCATGGAACATAGTGAAAAGTGATCTTATACTTAGATACTACTTACTAGGCGGCATCGTTACAGCGATTGGCTACTCCCAAATGACAGTGACGCTGTCTCAATATGTAGAAGGCAAATTTGCCGATGGAGTTGCTTTGTTCGCCGTCATGATGAGCATAAATGCGATCACCGTTGTCGCTTTGCAAGTTCCTTTTACGAAATGGGCCAGCCAGTACTCGCCGATCACTGTGTTAACGGCAGGTGTATTTTGCTATGCTGCAGGCAATGTTGGTTTCGGATTTTCTGACAGCTGGATGACCTTCATCATTTCGATGATCATATTTACCTTTGGTGAGATGCTGTGCTTCCCTTCCGGTAATCTGCTCGTCGACCGGATTGCTCCTGACGGAATGCGAGGAACCTATTACGGGGCTCAGTCCTTCAGCAGCTTAGGTCAATTCATCGGACCTTGGATTGGCGGAATTCTGCTCAGTCATTACAGCGGAAGAGTGCTGTTCATTACGATGTCAGTAGTAGCAATAAGCGCGGTTGCCTTTTACAGGTTAGGAGAATCGGCACGCATCGCTAAAGAGAAGAATGCAGCTGTACATGGTATCTCTGATAATGTGAATAAGTCTATGTAATGAGTGACTTCAAGTCTTTGCTGCATAGTTCGCTCCACCTTGATTTACCATCATATGTCTCAGCGTGAATTGGCAAGATTAACATGACTACGACCAAATACCTGCCGCTGATTACGGCTTATAGAGTCACGCTATCGTGTCTACACCCATTTCTTATTCACTGTATGGAAACACCTGTAAAGCCATAAAGAGTTATCCGCCGTCTTTACCCCCTCCAAGAATCAAGAATCTCCCTGAACGTGCAGACCGCCGCTCGGCGTGTCTGCTGTTTTTTATTCAAATGATTCTTCTCATCTGTCCAAATCGCGGACAATTTGTCTACAACGGCTGTTTTATGTCCTCAACACACTGTCTGACGGCTATTATGACAGAGAGTCTGTTGAAATAACAGGCAAGCCATTATTGACCGTTCATATCGAGCAGAATTTTCTGTACCAACTCCGATTTCAGGAATTGAGCATAGCTGTCCAGTATTTCCTCTCGGCAAACTTATCCGTCGGGAAGCGTCGTTCATTTAGCCGTTGCAACCGGGCGGTAAACGCCTTGTATTCATCACGCTTTACCATCCCTTGAAGCCACAGTGTCAATTCTCGCTCATTTACTTGCTTCCGTACACCACCGATAAACTCATGAGTCTTCTCGCTCATCAGCAAATACGGATGGAAATGCAGATAATTCGGCAAGTAGTACGTATTGTTCTTTCGGTGTTGCGAAAATCTTCTGTCCCCCCTGTCGGGGCGGCGTATTTTACAGTTGCATATGATTTTGAAAACCCTGTGAGAAAATAAAGACAACAAAAAACAGGTCAATCATGGTGGTATCTGACCATAATCGACCTGTTCTATGTAACGGAATAGCGGTATTTAGGTTATAAAATTAAAGCATTTGATGTGCGTACAAACACAATGATGAAAGGAAAATTTCATATGGGTATTACATGGGTTATATGTGTTATTGGTTGAATGATGGGTTCATTCGGTACTGGGTAGCCCCCCTCGCCAAGAAAGAAACCTTGAAAGGCATGAAGCCAATCAAGGTTCATAGAATCATAAAATTACTTCAAATGTAAAACCTTCTAACTCATCTTCAGCATCACGAAACAACTCTAGAAATTCTTCAGCAGAACTACCAAGTATCCTCTTACTCTCTTGGAAATGTAACCATGAAATTTTCAACGGCATGTCCACCCAAGCAGTTAGACAATCCCATAGAGCATTGAGATTTTCACCGTAATATTCAGGGAGTTGCAGTTTTTCCTTCAACAACTTGTGCAGTTGCTCGATGCTGTTTATTTCCATCCCGTCCAACGTTAGCTCCAAAAGAATCACCGCCTTATTTGATTTGAGTAAACGTTTTGTAATGGTCAGAGGTTTGATAAATCAAGCCATCATTCGAATAGATAATACGCTCACTTCCACGGAAACCAGGGCTATAATTAACATCTGCTTCGTACCAAACCCTTCCAGGTGCATTAGGTAAGGGATTTCCCCTGTTATTAAATTCATCCCCGCCTATGCTCTTTCCGGGTGCAACATCGTTAAGATTTCCCTTTTTTGCGTCCCAACCAAGTGCTTCTGCTTCTTTTTTGGTAATAAAGTTATCGGGCAATTCCCCGTTCTTGCTAACGTAACCCGCAACATCATCAACAGAAGTTAGAGCTTTACCCGCACCCTATGTTGTAATCTTAAACTAGGTTACAAAAAAGGCGACAACCGTTTTACCAATTGTCACCATTATATCAGCTTGCTTGACGTTCCGTTGATACTCCGTCTTGTTCTTCATCATGCTATAGATGATGTTCACAAGCCTTCTCATGACGCATATGAGGGCTTGTTTCTTCGTCTTGCCTTCTACTAACTTCCGTTGGTAGAACTCATACATAAGCGGATTACGCAGCTTCTTATTGCTTCCCTTAGCGACTTGGATTTGCTGTACCGCTAGGTTATGGAAGATGCAGTTCAACACTCGATTGCCCTGTCCACTTGCTTCATGCTTACCCTTGCCGCCCGAACCGAAAAACTTCGGAGCGATTCCTGCAAAGCAAGCTAGCTTGTCAGCATTGGCGAAACGGTTAATATCTCCGATTTCTGCAATGAGTTCCGCCGCAGTTACGGTGCTGATACCGTCCATAGACTCTAGCTTGTAGTCAGTCATGGCTAGCAAATGTCGAAGCTGTTCTTCAATCTCCTTGATAAGTTCCCGACTTCTCCGCATGTCGTGAACCATATTAACGACTAGGAAGTCTCGTTGCTCTTGGAGATTACGCTTGGTTGCTCCATCTTCCTTCACCAGTTCAAGAATTGCCGTTGCCTTACGGGTAGAGCAAGTATTGTGGCTTGCTTTGCGAAGGGATTCGGCTAGTTCCTCCGCCCCCACCGATGCAAGATGATGCGGAGCGGGGTACTTCTCCCAAAAGGCTAGAGCAGCCTTCCCGTCTATGTCACAGAAAAACTTCTTATACGAAGGATAATGATAGCTTAATTGCTGATGAAGCTGATTCTTGAGCATGGCGGCATGTTTGACGATAGAGTTACGTCTTGCCACCACTTGTCCAAGCGTCCAGTAAATGTCCTGCGGATTTGCATCGGGAAGTTCATTGAGCCTTGCAAGCAATACTTTGGCAATGCAGAATGCATCCCAACTGTCGCTCTTAAGCGTAGTCGCATTGCTCATACGTTCACTGTAAGATAGGGCAGAGTTGACTTCCTTGACGATTTGCTTGTTCTCGACAAGGTGAACGGCAATTGACCTGCCGTTGCCGCCCGTATCTTCCAAGCCATAGACAGGGGTCAAGCCTTTTGGCGTATGCTTCTTGACGAACTTCATCAGTTCATCGAACGCAGACGGTTTATTCTCAATTTGGATTTCACCTAGCCGCTCATTCCAACAGTTAATGATGACTGCGGTATGCTGAGCCTTATGTAGATCCATTCCGACATAGATGTATGTTTGCTTGTAGTGCTGTGACAAAAGGATTCACCCCTGTGTACGGATTTGTAAGTTAGCTTGACGGTAAGTAAAGAATGGGTGCAACCTCAGTTCGAGCGTTAACCTTACGGTTCGCAATGGTGCGCAAGCATCTCCATTCAGTTCTCCGTCAAAGGATGGCTTGATGTAAGCCCTCCGCTTCTATATCTCCATAGCGGTATGTACCGCTATAAAAATCACGTCTGTCTAAGATTCGTTTGACTTGCACTTTCGTAAACATGCTGCCTTGCTGTGTCGTAAAACCTTCTTCGTTCAGGGATTCAGCAATTTGCGTTAGTGTCCATGAAGGATGCTGTTCCTTAAGCTGAAATACTCTGCGGACGGTCTTGGCTTGCTTCTCGTCCACTTGGATACACTTCTGACCTTTATTTGCCTTGTAACCGAAGGTGGCTCGTCCTCCTGCATAGCCGCCCTGCTGAGCCTTCTTGCTTCGCCCCCGACCTAGCTTAAGGGCGATTTCGAGCCGTTGGTATTGGTCAAGCAGTTCCATCAGCCCGTTGATTAGAAAATCATTCGGGTCTTTCTTGTGGATGCTGTAGGTCGGTTGTTCAATGCTTCGAACGTCCACTCCATGCTTCTTAAACTCACGATGTACCAACACTTTCACGATGTACCAACACTTTCACGATGTCAGAACGCCATATACGGCTTGTGTTGAGTACGACAACAGCATCAATGGATTGAGTGGATAGAGCAACCAACATGCTCTGAAAGCCAATTCTGTCGACTTCAAGGGCTTCTTCGTCAACCTTCGCCCCACTGATGCCTTCGTCGCTATATGTGTGAATCAGATTCCATCCTTGCTCCTGACAATAAGAGCGGATTTCATCTTGTTGGTACGCTAAACTGTAACCGTCTTTAGCTTGTCCTTGCGTTGATACTCTGACGTAACCGATGACATTCACGCTGTTTCCTCCCCCGCCGTTACAGAAATTCAGATTATTGTAACGCTTCGCCGATACAACAACATTATATATCGCATTACCGTTGCAGTAAATACGGTTACGATGTTATATTCTAAGAAATACTTAGTCTATTGTCGTAACGGCAATGCGATACATTAGTGGAGTGAAAGTAAATGCCTATTCGGGTACGGCTTCAAGCTATACTGGATGAACGGGGAATGTCTCAACGTGAATTGGCTCGTTTGATAAATGTCCGCCCAAATACAATAAGCCATCTCTGCTCCGACAAAGTAAACTCGGCTTACTTCGATACGTTGGAGCAGATTTGCAAAACGCTCAATATCAGCCTGAACGAACTCCTTGTACTGGAAGATGACTAAACTTGCCGCATACCAATTCACATGGAATGGTCATTAATTCTGACCAGTGTTTTGCCGCAAGAGCATCGAAGTCAACTGGTTGCTGCATTACCATCAGTTCTCTTATCGACGCTCGATGATGCTTACTCAGTTCATCGGGTGTCATTAAACCATGCTGTAATGCGAGTATCATGGCTCGTTTCTCCGCCCGAACGGGTTGCAAGTCAGAAATGATGGTACAAGTGTAGAAGTCATTGAACTTGGGCGGGTACTGGATAATATTCGTTAGCGGAATCTTCTCAGCAGGTCTATAAACTAGTTCCACTCTAGTGCATTCTCCCGCTTCCTCAATAATCCCCTTGCTCACACGCTCTGCCATCTTGTCATAAGTTCGACAGAACGCATTATTTTTGCTTTCGTCTTTCCGCCCGAAGTATCGACTTCCCTCATAGATGTTCATGTTCCGCCCCGTATTAGATGCAAGGAATACATGGCTCATGGGAACAGGAAAATCAAATGCCAACTCAGAGCGGGAGAAGAAAACCTGCTGCGAATGGGATTGTAGAGCATCTAGCAGGCGTTGAAACTTTTTCAGGTGGTCAGGATGCGTTTCGATTTGAAGCGTGTACTTCTTTGCCTTCTTCTGATACCAAGGTTGATACCGCAAGTAAAGATAAGCATCGTCATGGACGAGATGCCAGTGATATACGTACCCTCTATGCTTGATGGAGGGTTTGATATCAAACCAATCCCGAAACGACAATGCTATTCGATTGTAGAAATCCACTGTTACTCCATGATACTGAACAGAAATCTTATCGACGGAAAGTTGTACGTTATTCATGCGTTCCCCCACTGGCAAAACTTTTGACGGATTTGCCGCTTGTATTATAGGAATGAGGGAGTCGGTGGCTAGCCTTTACACATGACCTTCCCGTTAGAGAATGTTCAGTTACGTCCTGACAGTATAATTGTCGGGCTATCCCTCCAATTAGTTGCGATAACTTATCGATGGATTGCCTTCTCAGTGTCTATATCGAGATATGGTATTGTTCTGTTGCGATGAATTTCGAAAAAAACCGCAGAAAACGAAGATAACTAAATACAGGTCATTCATGGTGGTAACTGACCATAATCGACCCGTTTGATGTATCGGCATAGCGTTATTTAGGTTATAAAAGTAAAGCATTGACGTGCGTACAACTATTTCGAGAAACCTTCATACGAGTATTACATGGGTTAGATGTGTTATTGGTTGAATGATGAGTTCATTCGTCACCCACCCCCGCCAAAAAAAGACCTTGAGAGGCATGAAGCCAATCAAGGTCAATTCTGTGATTTAAGAGTAAATATAGAGATCAATATCGACCTCAGCACCTATTTGATGAATAAAACTAATTGTTTCTTTATTGAAATTCATTGCTGGTTTTTGGTTTTCCTCAATGTTTATTACAATTGAAACGAGTATCTCAAGATTATGTGCCTTTATTAATTCGATCAATTTCTCAGATTCCCCTTGAAATCGTTCAATAATTACGCTCAATTGATCATTTATGTCGAGTGACTCTTGATACCCCGTACTAAACCTCCAGCATGTTTTATTGCGTACTGTAGATTTACCCTCGACGCTATCCCCTTTTTGCCAAGACATATGAGGTTGAATATTAAGCTGATCTGTAATAATTTGTGGATTGAAATTATCACCGTAAATATCGAGTTTGACCATAACTCTTGTTTTTTCCATCCCTCTCACCCTTACTTCTTAATATATTCTCCCGTAGGAATACCTTCGCCTTTTCCACCTTTAGCGTATACCCATAACTGCCCCGTATCCTTATCGACATAAATATCATACTTAGATATGCTGCCGCCAACTACATCGTCCTTTATTTGATGGGCATCCAATCCATTTTTCTTTAGTAACTTATCATCCGCCATTTTAATATTTTTAGGAACGTATTTTTCTGCTGCACCAACAGTATTAGGACCGAACGTACCTTTTCCTGCATCTTTTCCCGCACCCTCAACAGCAATTTTTTTACTTGGTTTCCCGCTACCCAAGCCTTTGATAATTGGTTTCCCGCTACCTAATTCGCCTGCCATTCCCATAGCAAATGCCGCTTCATACTCTACCCTTTTGGATTCATAAAACGCACTTATTAACTGTTCTCTAGCCCAATCTGATTTCCCGGCACTATTCGTGTAGGCACTTGTTCCCGTTAACAGGCCAAACAAGTAATTATACTGGTTTGTGTCCATGGAAGACGCGAAGTCGTAGCGATTCCATATGAAATCTTTGTATTGCTGTAAATATTTCGTTTTGTTAACATTTGTTTTATCTATTGCATCTTCTAGTAAATTTCTTAGTTGCTGGACATCATACGGTTCTGGTGCTTTTCTATGACCGCTCGAGCTAGCCAAACTACAATTCTTATTATTTCCATTGTTATTTGATGAACTGGAATTCACCGTAACCTTCTTTACTACAGGTTTTTCAGGTGTCGCCGTATACGTATCTGGTTTTGGAAATATTTTATTATTTGAACCTGAGCGCAGATCATTCGGTGAACCCGATCCAGTTTCATTATGACCGGAAGGATCAATCAAGTTCACTGGGTTATTCTTAACATACGTATACAGATTCAATCCTGCATTACGGTAAGTATCTTCTTGTGTGAAGCGCCCAGTATCTGGTGCATAATATCTTGCGCGTAAGTAGTATTTATCTGTAATTTTATCCAGCTGCTCCCCTGCGTACATAAAGCGGTTGTGAACAAGCTCCTTGCTCTGCATGGTGTTACCAAAAGCATCGTAAGTATACGTATTTACTAATTTACCTATTATGGCCATTTCGATCTTTCATACGGATTACTTGGCCTAGAGCATCCGTCTGCCTTTATTCCAGCCTCTTAAGACCAATTTAAACAAGGGTAAAGAGTTGAAGGGATACACTATTTTTTTGTTGTAATCAGTGATACTTCTATTTGCAACCTTTGTTCACATATTGTCAATTTTCAGTGTGACTGGAATCACAATTCATCGTATCTGTCCTCTCTATACTGAAAGAGACGAAGGAACCCAAAGTTAAACCTTCAATATTCAGAAAAGAGGGATACTCATGCTAGATTCCAAAACGATTGAGATTGTAAAATCAACTGTTCCCGTGCTGCAAACGCATGGAGTTGCGATTACGAATGCGTTTTATCAAAATTTATTTACGAACCACCCTGAACTGCTCAATATATTTAATCATGCCAATCAGCGTCAAGGTAAACAGCCTACCGCTTTAGCAAACGCCGTTCTAGCGGCTGCTGCAAACATTGATCGCTTGGAAGAAATTATACCGGTTGTTGTCCAAATCGGCAATAAACACCGGGCACTGAACGTGCTACCTGAGCATTATCCTATTGTTGGCGAGACGCTTCTCGGGGCAATAAAAGAAGTGCTTGGAGATGCTGCCACAGATGACATTATAGATGCTTGGGCGAAAGCCTATGGGGTGATTGCGGATGCGTTTATCGGGGTTGAAGCGAAGATGTATGATGAAGCAGCGAACCAGCCTGGCGGCTGGAGCGGATTCCGCCGTTTCGTTGTCGACCGTAAAGAACGCGAAAGCGACGTCATTACATCGTTCTATCTTGTCCCAGAAGACGGCGCTCCTATCGCTTCTTATGAACCCGGTCAATATATTACCGTTCGTGTGAAACCTGAAGGTCAGGAGTACGAACATATTCGCCACTATACGCTGTCGTCGGCTCCGGGGCAACCTTATTACCGAATTACGGTGAAGCGCGAAGATGCAACAGATCATAAACCTGCAGGGATTGTGTCTACCTACCTGCATAATGCAGCCCATGTCGGCAGCATTATCGAGCTGAGCGCTCCAGCAGGCGTATTCACACTGGATCAAAGCAAAGAAACACCACTTGTACTGCTTAGCGGCGGCGTTGGTTTAACACCAATGGTGAGCATGCTGGAAACGGTGCTGAACAATCATCCTAGCCGCAAAGTATCTTACGTGCATGCTGCCATTAACGGAAACGTTCATGCAATGAAAGATTATATTGCTTCCTTGGAAAATGCTCATCCGCAAATGAAATCGTATGTCTGCTACGAATCACCCGCTCCAGGTGACACCTGCGATAAAACCGGCTACATTGATTTGCCATGGCTGCAGCAAATTGTCGACAAGAACTCCGACTTCTACCTGTGCGGACCGATACCATTTATGCGCGCTATGTATCAAGCGCTTAGAAGCTGGGACGTTCCTGCCGATTCGATTCACTATGAAGTGTTCGGCCCTGCTGCCAGCCTGGAAAATTAACGAAACAAGTTACTCCGGTGCAACGAGTTCGACTTTAATGCGATCCGGATCTTCAAAGTAAACAGCATAATGATTTGAACCGCCAGCCAAGGGATGTCTGTCTGCATACAGGATAGATATCCCTTTTTCTTGCAGCTTGTCTATAATCGTATCGATCTGCTCACGCGAAGCGGCATGAAAAGCTAAATGATTAAGTCCTGTACGCTTCCGGTGAAAAGGAATATCCAGATATCGCCGCTCAGTCTGTACGAAGACTAAATACGTCGCCCCATACTTCCAGCTAATCCCCTGCTCCCACTTCTGATACTGCTCATAGCCTAGCTCCGTTAGCAGCCATCCCCAGAACGCCGTGCTCCGATGTAAATCAGAAACGTAAATCTCTACATGATGCAGCAATGAAATTCACTCCTTCCGCTGATGAAGCAGTCTGTTAATCGTTTCGCGGCGCACGCCAATCAGCTGACCGATTTCTTCCTGCGTCAAATAATCGGTAAGCGGCACGCCGTGCGCGTATTCACTCAGCCACTTGGTCAGCAGCTCAAGCCGCTCTGCAGGCGTACCTACCGTAAGATGATCGAGTCTTTGCTGCATGAAGCGCACCTTCTCTTGAAGAAGCAATGCTACTTCGAGCGGCTTCTCTGGGTTCTCCCGCAGCTCGCGATACCAATCTTGCGCCGGGATCAACTCCACCTCGCTCTGCATAAGCGCTGTTGCCGTTCCGTGCGTTTCTTTTGGCGTAATGAGCGAATGATGCGGCACCGTTTCTCCCGGATACAAAATGTTAAACAGCACCATATTTCCGTTCTTGTGCAGCCTGGTCACTTTAAACAAACCGCTTTTGATATGATACAAAAATGGCCTTTCATCTCCTTGATGAAACAATACTTCGCCTTTATGTAAAATCAATGCTTCTCTCTCCTTTTGCTGCCGCTACATACCGATGCTTCGGTTCATTATATCAAAAGTTTTCTTGAAATTCCCGCTTGTGGACACGCATCGTTTTCTTATATGATGAGTATGATAAGAACAGATGTTCTGTATTTTATTTTTCCCCTGAGGAAGTGTCTTTTCATGAAAAGTAATTCGCCATCGATTCCCAGACCATCTGAGGAAGACTCGCAGCTTGTTAAAGACTACCTCCTTCATACAATTATTTTGGATGTGCTTGAACGGGATATTCACACGCTTCACAGCTTGGCGCTCAAAATGCCGGATTTATACATCCGCAGCTTGCGCCGTATTCAAAATGAAGTCACCTTACGGCTCACCGACGTTCGCAAATTGATGCGCTTAAAAGGAATTAAAGTATATGAGGAGGTACGCACCAAGACAGGCATAGAGGCATCTTATTTATGCCGTGGCTATCACCTCCGCTTTACGATGATGTGGTCTTTCATTAAAGCCGAAGTGCAAAGCGAGCTTAGCCGTTATTTAGGTATTCAGCTTACAGAAGACAACTGACGAAGGACCTGTCGTAAATAGAAACTCATGAATAAAAAACCACCTCTTACCTGAACTGCACCTCCAACTGTTAGTTGTGTCTAACAATTGGGGTCACTTCATTACCCGTAATCAAGAGGCGGTTCATGGTTTAGCTTTTTATCGATGTAAAATATAAAGCCGGCTCGTTTCTTCCCAAATTTCACCTGGTTCAAGAGCGATCAGGCCGATTTCCTCGGCAGGAAGATTCACGTTTGGCGCGTTCACCAAATTAATTTGCGGTTCTGGGCAAATATAGCCTTCCCTGCCAAAATTGTTCCAGACCATCCAGTGCTTATAAGCTGTACCGACATCATACACAAGTGTAACGTCGTTGGCCGTGTCTGTCAGCTCCATTCGGTTACGTCCGTTTTGCGGCTCTGACGTATAGTGATTGTCCATCTCCGCAAAGAAAGGATATACGCCTTCGTTCTTCATTTGCACTTCTTCCGCTGTCAGCGGCTGGAATTTGCCAGTGGGCAGCTGTCTGCTGCTTAGCTCTCTACGCTCCCCAATCGTCAGCTTCAAGCGGTAGTTCTGCGCAGTACTTCCTGGCACGAAGGGTACATTTATCGTTGTATGGAACCCGAGCAGATTAGGCATGCTGTCCTGTCCATCATTTTGCACGGTAACTTGTTGCTGCAGTCCTAAGCTGCTCAATGTGTAGCGAATCCGTAGCGTAAATGAATGCGGAAAATGATCGTAAACGGAATGACCTTCGGCCACTTTAACCGAAATTGTTACGCTGCTCTCCCATTCACTTGCCTCATAGTGTTCAACCGTCCACGGCACTGCGTGCAGAAAACCGTGCAAGTGGTTGCCCGTCGCTGGTTCATTGACAGGGAGCTGATACACTTTGCCATTCCACGCAAGTTTGCCATCCTCATAACGGTTTGGCGGAAACAATACCGGAATCCCGTATTCAAACGGGTTTTGCTTGAAATCATTCATGTTCTCTTCTGCAGGTTCGCGCAACAATGAATATTGACTCACTGTATCGCGAAAGGCTATTAAATTCCCACCGAGTTCTGGAAGCAGGACAGCTTCGTAGCGGTCATATTTAAGCCATACCGCTCGTTCGCCCTTATACTTCTCTTCATAAGCTGCATACTTTATTGTCATCGTTCTATTCTCCTCCGATTACACACAAATACCTCGTCCTAAATATACCACTTTCCAGCCGCATGCATGTACCGCCCTGTCATATAAAATTTTGGCGGTCGATCCGCCCATTTCATTCATTAGAGTTCGCTATTTTACCATCCTGTTAAAAAGTCCCGCTTGAAATACGAATGTTTGTTCGCTATTCTAGTTATAATAAGAACAAACGTTCTGTTTTTGTGTACTGCATTTATAAATTAAGGGAGCGAAGTCATATGCCAAAATCAAGCAGCCGCATCATTATGCTGGCAGACTGCCAATCCTTTTATGCCAGTGTAGAGAAGAGAGCCCATCCAGAATATGCGAACAAGCCGCTTGTCGTTGCCGGCGATCCCGCTAGGCGCTCGGGAATTATACTGGCCGCTTGCCCTCTAGCCAAGAGCTATGGTGTCACTACTGCAGAACGTCTTGGTGAGGCGCTCGCCAAATGCCCTGATCTGGTCGTCATTCGCCCGCGTATGGAAGAATATATTCGGGTATCGCTGCAGATTACTGAAATATTACAGTCCTATACCGACCTTGTTGAGCCTTACAGCATTGATGAACAGCATTTAGATGTAACGGGCAGTCTGAAGCTGTTCGGCAGTCCAGAAGATATTGCTCGCAGCATTCAGCAAAGAGTGATGCAGCAGACAGGGGTATACATCCGCGTAGGCATCAGCTCGTCTAAAGTGGTCAGCAAGATGGCCTGCGATATTTTCGCGAAGAAGAACGATACCGGCATTTTCACGCTGCCGCAGGAGGATCTGCCCTCTGTCCTATGGCCTCGTCCTGTTCATCAAATGTTCATGGTCGGCTCCCGTATGACGCGCCACTTATACCGTATGGGCATTCATACGATCGGTGATCTAGCGAACACCCCCCTCTCAAAACTGACTGCACGGTGGGGCGTCAATGGAGAGGTACTGTGGCGCATTGCTAGAGGAATCGACAACTCTCCCGTTATGCCTGGAACTTATACTCATCAGAAAGGTATAGGCCACCAAATGACCTTGCCTAGAGATTATCACACTTGGGAGGAGATTAAGATCGTGCTGCTTGAACTGTCAGAGCTTGTCTGCCAAAGATCGCGCAGCAAGGGACTCATGGGGAGCGTGGTAAGTGTAGGCTGCCGAGGAGCAGACTTTGATATGCCGACAGGCTTCTCTAGACAGATGAAAATTTCCGATCCGACCAACATTACTGATGAGGTGTACAAAGCCGCCTGCAGCTTGTTTTTGCGCCACTGGGACGGATTTCCGATTCGCAGCCTCGGCGTGTCACTGACCGATTTGAGCCCAGATACCACTTACCAACTCACTTGGTTTGACGGGCGCGAGAAGAAGCGGGAACTCGAAAAGACAACCGACGACCTTAAACGTAAATTCGGTGACACCGCCATTATGCGTGCATCTTCTCTGATGGCGGCTGGCCAAGCGAAAGACCGCTCCCACAAAATCGGAGGACATTACAAATGACCAAGAAACTGCAAGGCAATGGATTATTCGAATCTTCACGCATGATGCTGCCGGAGCACAGAGAAGCGTACCTTCAACATCAGCAGCGTATAGAGCGTCGCATTCGTCCAGAACTTGATTCGCAAGTCATTGAACATATCGAGCGTATACTGTCTCAATCACTGGACGGCGGAGCGCGCATTACGCTCACCCTTTGGAATGAGAGCGAAGATAAGAAGCTTAGCGGCAAAGTCATACAATTCGACAGCATAAGAGGAAGAATCCGCTTTGAGAGCGTCATCAGCCGCACTTGGATTCCCTTTAACCAAATTATTGGGGCTTCCGCAGAAGATGAATCATAAATACACAAAAAGCTGGAATACAGAGGAGATTAGTCACTCCCTTGTGATTCCAGCTTTTTTTCGATCAAATATACTGTAAATGTTAATGTGCTACGTAGATGAGCTGCAGCAAGAACAATACAGCAAAAATATACATAAGCGGGTGCACCGCTTTAAACTTACCTTTCACTAATTTCATTAGCGGATAAGAAATAAACCCAAGCGCAATACCTGTAGAAATACTAGAAGTTAGCGGCATCGTCAGAATGACGAGGAACGCTGGGAATGATTCATCGAAATCATCCCACTGAATATGCTTCACGTTGCTGAGCATGAGGCTGCCGACAACGATGAGCGCAGGAGCTGTAATCGATGACAGACCGGACACTGCGCTAATAAGCGGGCTGAAGAAAGCTGCGATGGCAAACAGTACAGCTACGACAACCGCTGTAAGTCCAGTTCTACCGCCAGCACCAACCCCTGAAGCAGACTCAATATAAGCCGTTGTCGGGCTTGTCCCGAACATAGAGCCGATTACGGTACCGATCGAATCAGAGAACATGGCACGTTCAGCACGAGGCAGCTTATTGTCTTTCATCAGTCCTGCTTGCTCAGCCACCCCGACAACCGTACCTGTCGTATCGAAGAGCGTAACGAGCAAGAATGAGAAGATGACCGCATACATGCTATGAGCAATGACATCTCCTGCCGCATGAACAGGGTTCCAAACAATAATCCCTTCAGGCAGTGAAGGGAAAGACAATACCCCTTTATCAAAGCTAAGCATGCCTGCAAAATAAGCAATAATTCCTGTAATGATCATCCCTATGAACAATGCCCCATTCACGTTAAGTGACAGAAGCACTAATGTCACTGCTAGCCCTACAAGCGCCAAAATTACGGACGGAGCATGTAAATTTCCGAGACCGACTAAGTTGGAAGGATTCGCCACAATAATACCGCTCATTCGAAGACCGATAAAAGCGATAAACAGACCGATACCGGCCGTAATCGCATGCTTCAAATTTACGGGAATAATCTCAATTAACTTGGAACGAAGTGTCGTTAAAGAGAGCAACAGGAACAATAGGCCAGCTATAAATACAGCTGACATTGCTTCCACATAGCTCATTCCAGGATGTGCTTGAACGACCGAATACGTAAAGTAAGCGTTAAGCCCCATACCTGGAGCGACCGCGATTGGATATTTAGCGAACAGCCCCATAAGCAGCGTACCGATGACAGCTGCAATAATTGTCGCTGTAAACCCTTGATGAAACGGGATGCCCGCATCCTTTAAAATAAGCGGGTTAACTACCATGATGTAGGCCATCGTGAAGAAGGTGGTCATCCCTGCGACCAATTCTGTTCTCACCGACGTACCTTTAGCTTTTAAATCAAACACGCAAAATGCCTCCATTTCTCTTGCTGCAAAATCACCCAAAAGTGTTACTTTGGTGACATACCTTATCCATTATAGCGATGATGCAGCGGATACACCAATGAAATTTTCATTTATTTCGAGCACAGCCATTTGTATCAAGGCATGAAAGAAGATATACTCATTTTCAGATAAAATATTCACGTAAAATTATAAATTTCAAGGAGGTTACGAAGGACAAATGTGCGGTCGCTTCACACTTACAGTATCGTTGGAACAACTGCTCGTTAGATACGATGTCCATATGACCTATTCAATCTCCTATCATCATCCCCAATATAATGTTGCTCCAACCCAGCAAGTGCTAGCCATTATCCATGACGGAACTAGGAATAGACTTGGCGAGCTGAAATGGGGACTTGTCCCTTCATGGGCCAAAGAGCCTGCTGTATCAGGCAAAATGATAAATGCACGCAGTGAAACACTCGCACACAAGCCGGCATTTAAGCTACCCTTTGAACGTAAGAGATGTATTATTCCAGCTGACAGCTTTTATGAATGGCAACTAACAGCCGAAAGCAAACAGCCTTATCGTATTGGGCTGAAGGACGGCGGTATATTCAGCTTAGCCGGACTGTACGATACATGGACTAACCCAGATGGAACAAAGCTCAGCTCATGCACAATAATAACAACGAGCGCCAATTCATTAATGGCTCCAATCCACGATCGGATGCCCGTCATTCTACCGCAGGAGGCCGAGGATGAATGGCTTCGAAGAGACAATCACAATATAGAGGCTCTTCAGCAGCTGCTTGTCCCTTACCCTGCGGAAGAAATGAAAGCTTATCCAGTAAGCACACTCGTCAACTCCGTCAAAAATAACAGTCCTGCATGCATCGAGGCGTTACCGTCATAAGCAGCGCACGCCAAAAAACTGCTGAGGTTCTCTGCCCAGCAGTTTTTCTGAAATGATGAGCCGCTCTAAGTACACTAACGGAACATACTCCACAGGCGAATAAGGTGAAGCGTGTTCTTTGGATCAATTTTTTGAGCAATCACAAATTGAATAATTTGCTCCTCTTGGGCTGCAGTCAGCTTTTCATTTAAGATGACCGCTGATGATTTAATAAGATTACGCACCTTGGTACGATCCTGCAAATCATATTTAGTTACCCCTTCAAGTGCCCGCTTCATCCGTTCCTTCGCTACAGGGTTCTTCATCTTCAGCTTGATTCGTTCAACAAGATCTGGACTTATGCCGTACTGATAATAACTCAAAGCCGATTGACACCTCCCGTCACAATTGGAGTCATTCTCCATTATATGACGGTGTGCATGTCCAAGTGCCTAATCGATCATTTCTCCTTGAAAGATTTGTTCCTGCTGTAAATATGCCCGAAGCGGTTCATAGGAAGGTGAAGTCCAGAAGAACTCATCGCCTACGAGCCGAGCCGCATCATCTCTTGCTTGTTCGAGCACAGCAAAATCAGAAACCATATCAGCTAGCCTGAATTCAGGAAGTCCGCTCTGTTTCGTCCCAAAAAAATCGCCTGGTCCACGAAGCTCCAAATCTCTTCTCGATACCTCAAAGCCGTCATCCGTCTCCGTCATCACCTTCATCCGCTCCTGACCGACCTCGGATTTAGGATCAGCAATGAGCACGCAATACGATTCATGCTGACCTCGTCCTACCCGGCCGCGAAGCTGATGCAACTGTGATAATCCAAATCGGTCCGCGTCCATAATGACCATTAAAGTCGCATTAGGTACGTCTACGCCGACTTCAACAACCGTCGTTGAAACGAGCAGCTGTACCTCGTTGTTATTAAAAGCACGCATCACTTCATCCTTCTCTGCTGCGCTCATCCGCCCATGAAGCAGTCCCACTTTATAGTTCGGGAACGCTTGCTGCATTTGAATGTGCAAATCAATCGCATTCTGTACGTCGAGCTTCTCTGACTCTTCGATGAGCGGAGTAATGAGATATGCCTGCCTTCCTTGATCTACTTCCCTCGAAATAAACCCAAGTACCCGATCCAGCATCTCATGCTTCACCCAGTAAGTCTTGATCGGCTTTCTCCCTTTCGGACGTTCGGAAATTGTCGACACATCCATATCGCCAAACGCAGTAATAGCCAGCGTACGCGGAATTGGAGTGGCAGTCATCGTCAGCACATCAGGATTAAACCCTTTACGCCGTAATATGCTTCGCTGATTGACGCCAAAACGGTGCTGCTCATCTGTGACGACGAGCCCAAGCTTGCGGAAATATACATCTTCTTGGATAAGCGCATGTGTACCTACGACAATATCGATAAGCCCCATCTGCAGTGATGCGAGTAAATCTTTACGTTTACGGCCTGTAACGCTCGAAGTAAGAAGTCCAATTGTAATGCCAAAAGGCTCGAACAATTTCTGGAGGGAACGCATATGCTGTTCCGCTAATATTTCCGTAGGCACCATAAGCGCCCCTTGAAAACCAGACTTCACTGTGGCATATAAAGCGATCGCTGCAATAACCGTTTTCCCCGAACCGACGTCACCTTGAAGCAGACGATTCATACTTGTTGGAGAACGCATATCGCGTAAAATTTCAAGCTCAACTTTTTTCTGAGCATCCGTTAGTTCAAATGGCAGACTGCGCACGAACTGCCGAATCGTCGCATTATCAACCTCGTGCTGAACTCCATCAACTCGCTCATGGTTAATCGCACGATAAGCAAGCAGTTTGAGCTGGAATAGGAACAATTCCTCGTAAACCATACGCCGTCTAGCCTCTTGACCTTCCCGGCTGTCTTGAGGCTGATGAATACGCAAAATAGCTTGCCGTCTTGGCATGAGATCATACTTGCGGATAAGTTCTTGAGGCAGAATCTCTGGGATCATATCACCAAACTGTTCCAATGCTTGTCCCATCGTTTTACGTATCCACGATTGCGTAATTTTGCCCCCAACAGAATATACGGGCTGCAGACTGCCGCTCCGCTGAATGCCCCGATCTGGAAACTCCGACTCCGATACGGTAAGCTGCATTCTACGCTGATCCCATTTACCTGTCAGTACAATTTCACGCCCGGCGGTAAGCTGATCCTTAAGAAAATGACGGTTGAACCAAGTCGCAGTGAACATCCACTGATCTGCAATCATTCTGCAGCTTAATCTCGATTTTCGGCCAAATCTTTGCAGTACAGGAACGCCTGCAATTTCCGCCTGTACCGTTACCTTCTCCCCATCCTTAATATCACTCAAGCTGCGAAGGCGATAATCTTCATATCGGAATGGAAAATATTCCAATAACTCTTTAACTGTAGAGATACCAAAGGCGTGAAGCTCCCCCTCTTTGAGAGCACTCACGCCGCGAACCTTGCTCACTGGAATTTGATCAATACTAGCAGTCATCTTAGAGGTCCCTTATCCTAGCTCGCAGGCCATATGAAGACGGCAATGGTTCCTTCACCAACATGAGAACCAATAACTGGACCTATATTCGTAAACACAACATCTTCAATCTCAAACTCACTTTGCAAATGAGTTAGATATTGCTCTGCAGAAGCTTGATTCGCGGTATGCCCGATAGCAACGTGCAGTTTTTTGCCGTCAAAATGTTGTTTAAATAATTCGATCGTACGTGCTACAGCCTTTTTATGACCACGCACTTTCTCTACAGCGTAAATAATACCTTCATCGTCGATGGAAAGAATAGGTTTAATATTAAGCAATGTACCAATCATTGCGGCTGCTTTACCGATTCGTCCGCCTTTTTGCAAATATTCAAGCGTATCTACGAGGAAATACAGCTTACGCTCTTTCTTGAACTTCTCAACAACAGCCACAATCTCTTCCACAGATTTACCTTCAGCAGCAAGTCTAGCTGCTTCAACAACCATCTGACCGTATCCGTAAGATGCAGACAATGAATCGATAGCTGTGATGTCTACGTCAGCCTCGACCATAGTTGCAGCTAACCGAGCGGATTGATAAGTACCACTCATCCCTGACGAGAGATGAATGGATACAATCGGACTTCCTGGATATTTCTTAGCAATTTGTTCATATGCATCTACATATACAGCAGGTGCAGGTTGGGAAGTTGTCGGCAACGTCGAAGATTGGCGCAGTTTGGCATAAAACTCAGCCGCTGTAATGTCGACACCGTCCATAAACGTCTGATCTCCAAACACTAACTGCAGCGGCACGACTTGAATATTATATTTCTGCACAAGCTCATCTGGAATGTCAGCCGTACTGTCTGTCATAATTACAACTTTACTCATGAATAACAGCCCCTTCACCCATCATTTTTTTCAACCTTTACGCTTCCACTGAAAATAAATAATAGTAAATCGGTTGGCCGCCATCATGAACTTCCAATTCTACTCCTGGATATTGCTGCTCCAGCCAAGCCGCAAGATTAGAAGTCTCATCAGGTTTAGCGTCTTCTCCCGCAATGATCGTAACGACTTCATCACCATTTTGAATCATCTTCGAGAGTAACTCTTTACAAGTTGTAATCAGCTGTTCTTCTGTGGCTACAATTTTAGAATTTTCAATACCAATGTAGTTGCCTGCTTTAATTTCCAGTCCATCTAATTGCGTGTCGCGAACCGCGTACGTCACTTGTCCAGACTTCACATGGCTAATCGCTTGCAGCATATTGTCCGTGTTCACTTCTATATCTTCTTCCTCTTGGAAAGCGAATGCTGCAGCAATCCCTTGCGGAATGCTCTTGCTCGGAATGACCGTTACACTGCGCTCATCTTCAAGCAAATCACGAGCTTGCTGTGCTGCAAGTACGATGTTCGAGTTGTTCGGCAAAATATAAATGTGCTGCGCCGAAATAGAGCGTACTGCATTCACAAAATCCTCTGTGCTCGGGTTCATCGTCTGACCGCCTGACAATACAACATCTATACCTAAGCTCTTGAATATGTCTGTAATCCCTTGTCCGGAAGCAACTGCGATGAAGCCGTAAGGCGCAATTTCATCGGCTGGCGGCTCTGCAGGATCAGCTGCTTTCACCTGTTCCATCGGAATTTCCGCGAACACTTCAGGCATTGGCGCACTATCCATTCCTGTAGCTAATAATTCACGATGCTGCTCTCTCATGTTAAGAATGTGAATTTGCGTAATTTCACCGTATTGAAGCGCCAAATTAAGCACCTCACCAGGAGCTTTAGAATGAACATGGACTTTTATAATTTCATCATCGGCAATGACAATGATAGAATCTCCATTTTTTGACAGCGCTTTCCGGAATTGCTCTTCATCAAATGCAGCCCCTTTAATTTCACCAATCTGCCGGTTAATGAAAAATTCCATATCATACAAAAATTCAATGTCTTCTGTATGAAGTCTGGATTGTGCTGATTGAGGCAGATCAGAAGCAACCGGCATTTTAACTTGTGCCGTTGGCGCTGCAACTGCTTGGGCTTGTCCCGATACAGCGTATGAACCTGTTGAGACCGGCGTTCCATTTTCTAAATAATGCATAAATCCTTCATAAATATAAACAAGACCTTGTCCGCCGGAATCTACTACGCCTACTTGTTTAAGTACAGGCAGCAATTCAGGTGTATGAGTTAACGCTTCCTTTGCCTTGGCTAATACTTCGCCCATCAATTCAATCATATCCGTCGTGCGGCGAGCATAGAATACAGCATGTTTAGCCGCTTCTTTGGCGACAGTGAGAATTGTGCCCTCTACCGGCTTAACAACCGCTTTATACGCCGTATCTACACCGCTTTGGAGAGCTGCTGCAAACTGAGTTGTATTTAATTCCTCGTACTGGGCTGCATAACGGCTGAAACCACGGAATAATTGAGATAAAATAACGCCTGAGTTCCCCCGTGCACCCATAAGAAGTCCTTTAGACAATGTAACTGCAGCATCGCCAAGACTTTTAGATGTGTTTTTTTTCAATTCAGTCACACCAGCGGTCATCGTCAAATTCATGTTTGTCCCTGTATCACCATCAGGTACCGGAAAAACATTTAGGGAATTGACGTGTTCCGCATGCGAATGTAACCGCTCTGCTCCGGCTAACACCATGGCCGTAAATTCTGTTCCATTGATAGAACGCTTACTCAAAAGAATTCCCCTTCCTAGCTTGATACACGAACACCCTGTACCAAGATGTTCACTGTGTTCACCTGTAGACCAATAATTTCATTTAGAACGTACTTCACTTTTTGTTGGATATTGTGGGCAACCTCGGATATTTTGGTTCCATAACTGACGATAATATATAGATCAACTTCGATCATATTATTTTCTAATCGAACTTCCACACCGCGAGCTAAATTTTCACGCCCTAGTAATTCAGCAATACCGTCTTTCAATTGTTTACGGCTTGCCATGCCTACAAGTCCATAACATTCCATGGCAGCTGATCCTGCGATCACCGCTACCACTTCGTTCGCTACGTTTACTTTACCATATTCCGTATTTAGTTCAATAGCCATGAGGCTTTCACCCCTCCTCTGATGTATTATGGACTAATCAACATTGTACTATAAGAGAAGCGAGAAATAAATAAAGTTTTTAGATTGGTTGACGAAGGTTTTTTTGCTGTGATATTATATTTAAGTATTGTTTCATGCAGGTGTTTTTTGAACAAGGAGGTGTAATTATCTATGTCTCGCAAATGTTATGTGACAGGTAAAAAACCTGGAAGTGGTAACCATGTATCTCACGCTAACAATCGTAACCGTCGTTCTTGGGGCGTAAACGTGCAAAAAGTTCGGATCTTGGTTGACGGAAAACCAAAACGTGTCTATGTCAGCACTCGGGCATTGAAGTCTGGTAAAGTGACTCGCGTGTAACGAAATGAGCATATAAACAAAAAGCACCTTATTCGTGGAGGTGCTTTTTTAATGCCTTTTTTGAGAGATATACGCCTGTCAGTCTCATCAGCAGTCCGAAGGCTTCTCTCTCATTTAACTTTTATTAAATGTGTTCAAGATTGCCTTCACAAATCCTCCTAGAAATTTAGGCAGCTTGAATGTGTAAAATTTCATGCTTCACCCTCCCCATCACTCTCATGTACCAAGTATATGCACCGAGCCTTTTGGTGTGTGTTAATCCATAAAAAAATGACTACATGAGAACCCTGCTCATGTAATCATGTTTATGCACGTAAAGCATGCCCTATACCATAATACAAGTGTCTAAATTAGTGCAACATCATAAATAGAATTATTTTTATTTCGCGCAGCTGTTTCTAATTTCCGCAATGGCCGCAGCACGATCCTCTTTTCCGAAAATAGCACTCCCCGCAACAAGAACATTGGCACCAGCATTTACAACAAGAGGTGCAGTCTCTGCCGTAATACCGCCGTCTACCTCAATTAAGAGATCAGGCATTTGAAGCTCACCCGCAAGCTGACGTAGCTCCTTAATTTTACGCAATGTGCGAGGAATAAATGCTTGTCCCCCGAATCCAGGATTTACGGTCATGACGAGAACCATATCCAAATCTTCGAGCACTTCGGTTACTGCGGACACTGGAGTACCCGGGTTAATGGCTACCCCCGCTTTAACGCCCAGCTCTTTAATCATATGAACGACACGGTGCAAATGTGTGCATGCTTCCGCATGAACGGTAATGAACGATGCACCGGCTTTAGCGAATGCAGGAATATATTGTTCAGGATTATCAATCATTAAATGAACATCGAGTGGAATCGTTGTATACGGTTTTACCGCATCCATAACGAGTGGACCAAATGTTAAGTTAGGGACAAAGTGTCCGTCCATCACATCGATATGAATAAAGTCTGCTCCGCCTTGCGTCACTTCTGCAACTTCCGGCCCTAGTTTTCCAAAATCTGCTGATAAAATGGATGGCGCGATGTTAATCATGCTTGTTAATACCTCCGCTTCTTCTCTTTCATTTCATTGTAAAATTGAACATAATGCTCATAGCGGCTCTCCGCTATCTTTCCTTCTTCTTTGGCCTTAATAACCTGACATCCAGGTTCATGAAGGTGACTGCAGCCTCTGAACTTGCATTCAGAAGCATACGGTACAAATTCACGGAAACAGGAGGAGAGCTCTTCTACTCCGAGTTCCAAAAAATCAAGCTGGCTAAAGCCTGGCGTATCCGCAATATAGCCCCCATTTTCAAGCTCTATTAATTCTACGTGCCGAGTCGTATGCTTACCGCGTCCAAGCTTCATACTAATCGCACTCGTTTCGAGTTCTAAACCTAGCATAGCATTTAACAGTGACGATTTGCCAACACCGGATTGTCCGGAAAATACACTGATTTCACCAGCCAATCGATTCTTAAGCTCATCTTTCCCTTCACCTGTCACGGAACTTGTGACGATCACCTCGTACCCGATCTCACGATACTGCTTCGCTACTTGCTCAGCAATATGGTCTTGATCCTCATGAAGCAAATCAGCCTTCGTTAAACAGATCAATGCGTTCAGTCCAGCATGCTCAATATGGACAAGAAACTTGTCCAAAAGCTGCAAATTCATATCAGGTTCTCGCAACGAGAAAAGGAGGACGGCAAGCCGAGCATTCGCAATCGGCGGCCTAATGAGTTCCGACTCTCGTGGTAAAATTCCATCCACTGTTCCTTCCCCATTTTCAGTCAGTGAATAAATAACGCGGTCCCCCACCAAAGGGGAGACGCCTCTCTTCTTAAATATACCGCGCGCTCTACATTGAACAATGGTTTTGGTGGGAGCGGCTTCCTCGGGCTTCACATAATAATATCCGCTCAGAGCCTTAACGATTAGACCTTCTGGCATTCATTGCTGTCCTCACTTTCTGTGTAAATCTGTAGTATTCGGCTAATGTTTCGAGTCAGATCTAGCTTTCACAAATCCACCCTTTGAATGCTTCTTATCCTTAGGGTTATCATTACCAGGAATGATGGCCGTATCATGGTTACTATTGGCGTTATAGTCTCCAAGACCTGTCGGCGGTGTGCCGTTATCATCAGGAGGAGTATCCGTCTGCGGCTCCACTGTTGGAATAACTACTGTTTCTTCTTTAGCATCTCTATACGAGATTGGGTACGTGTCGTAAAATTGACCATCCCGATATACAGAAACAACGGCATCTTTGTTTGGTGCCAGCACTAAATCAATCGAGAAAATTTCTGTCGTTGAAATGGTGCGTGTGCCCCACTCTTGATTTTCGCCCCGCGCATCCGTATATACAATCCGAATCTTGCTAGGTGTGCCCTCTTGAGCTGGAGCTACTGGCAAATTGAACGTATAATTTAGCGCCTCAGGAGGGTAACCTGAGCTAATGAACAGCGTCACCTCAGACCCCGGAGTAACCGCTGTATTCGGCTCATACGGCCACTGCTTCACAACCTTGCCTGCTTCCTGAGTAAAGCTCGGCTCTTCCTTGATTCCATCATCAGCAAGCACTAAGCCTAATTCTTTAATTTTGGCCTCTGCTTCTTCTTTAGACATACCTACTAGATTCGGCATATTAACCGATTCTTGTCCCTTGCTGATCGTTAACTTGATTTGAACGGATGCTGGATCAAATTCCTCGTTCACACCAGGCGTTTGAGAAATCACTTTACCCGCTTCGGTCTCACTGTATTCACTAGTCTGTGTAATTTGATTTTCCTTAATATCTAGTAGATATAAAGCTTTAGTCGCTTCCTCGTACGTCATCCCCTTCAGATCAGGCATCTTCGTAAGAGGCTTCTCCATACTGACAGACAATTGAATGATCGATCCCTTTTTCACCTTAGTTCCAGCAGGCTTGCTCTGATCAAAGACAACACCAGGAGCAAAGCCTTCTTTATATTGCCTGATGACCTTATCGTCCACTTCAATTCCTGCTTCTGTCAGCATCTTACGGGCTTGATCTTCTTGCACATTAACGACATTTGGCACTTCCACGTCAGGAACAACAAGTTCTGTTTTTACATACCAAACGACACCAAGCATAATGCCTAGGAACAACAAAGTCACACCTACCCATATTGTAGGCTTGACCCAAGGTTTTCCCCGTTTTGGCTGAGCATCTTTATGACCTGTATCCATTTTCTCGCTCGAATCCGCAGCCGTTGACGCTTCAGAGACCCTAGGCATTTGCGGCTTAATTGCAGGAACAACGCGAGTTTGATCCGTATCATCATGATCCGAAAACGTAATTTTCGGTTCATGAAGGCGATCTGGCAGGAGGCATGTGTCCAAATCAAGGAGCATTTCCTTCGCCGACTGGTATCGCTCGTTCGGATTTTTACGCATCGATTTTAGAATAATATTTTCCACGCTTTGCGGGATCAATGGGTTCACTGCGCGCGGCTCTTCAAATTGCTCCTGAAGGTGCTTCAAAGCAACGCTGATCGGACTTTCACCGAGAAAAGGCAGACGTGCGGTTAACATTTGATATAAAACGATACCTAAAGAATACAAGTCCGATTTCTCACCCGTAGCTACTCCTTTTGCATGCTCAGGTGAAAAATAATGCACCGACCCAACTACAGAACCAGTCTGCGTAATCGTTGTAGATGTAACGGCCCTGGCAATACCGAAATCAGTAACTTTCACTCGTCCGTTTCTACCAATTAATATATTATGCGGTTTAATATCTCGATGAATTATTTGATTCTGATGGGCATGATCGAGCGCATCACAAATTTGTGATGCAATTCGCACAGCTTCTTCTACTTGCAAAGGTGCCCGCTCTTTTATAATTTCGTTAAGATTCTGACCTTCTACACATTCCATAACAATATAATGGATATCATCTTCTTGACCTACATCATAAATACTTACCACATTAGGATGCGACAGCGATGCGGCCGACTGCGCTTCGCGCCGAAAGCGTCGAATGAATTCTTCATCGTGTACGAACTGTTGACGCAGAACTTTAATAGCGACATTACGATTCAATAAAATATCATGAGCTTTATAGACAAGGGCCATTCCGCCGCCGCCAATACGTTCAATAATTTCATATCGACCGCCTAATTGGTATCCGATCATGAATTCCACCCCTTCATACCTAGATCGGCAGTCTCCTCTACGACTTCAAACAAGGCCACAGTAATGTTATCGTCGCCTCCGGCATGCAGCGCAAGCTGAAGCAATCGTTCCGCTTTGGCTTCCAAAGAAAGCTCTTGTAAGGCTATTACCTGTGCCATCTGAGCAGTTGATAACAGATTGCTTAGACCGTCGCTACATAGCAGAAGCACTTCACCTGGATTCAAGGCAACATGATCAAAATCAATCGTCACTTCCAAATCTGTACCCAGCGCTCTAGTAATCACATTGCGATGCGGATGATAATCCGCTTGTTCTTGGCTAATTTGCCCATTTTTAAGCAGCTCATTTACAAGAGTATGATCTTCTGTTAACTGAATAATTTCTTCTCTCTTCACTTTGTAAGCACGGCTATCGCCAACATGACCAATAACACCTGTGCCGCCCTGCAGCAGAACCGCTACAACAGTTGTACCCATGTTATAATACTGCTCATCTTGAGAAGCTTTCGTATAAATGACCTCATTAGCATGCATAATGGCATCACTTAATGCTGCTTTGCAAGCATCTAAGGACAATCCGGCTTCTAAGGAAGAAAGATCTGCAGCGATCGTTTCGACAGCTAACCGGCTGGCGATATCTCCAGCCTGATGTCCACCCATACCATCCGCTACAATGCCAAGCGTATAACCGTGTTCTAAGCTATTAATCCAAGAAGAATCTTCATTCTTAGAACGCACGCGTCCTACATCACTGACATGAACTGCTTTGATCAAATTTACTCACCTCGCACTAGACTCCATATGCTTCGCTCGCAATTGTCCGCAAGCTGCGGCAATGTCATGGCCCTGTTCCCGGCGTATCGTAACGTTAATTCCTTTATCCGCGAGAATGCGCTGGAATTGGAAGATGTCATTCCGTGAAGTCCGTACATATTTACGTTCAGGCACGTAGTTAACAGGAATTAAATTCACATGACAGAGCATGTCTTTAATTACACTCGCAAGCTCTTCAGCATGTTCCGGCTGATCGTTCACTCCGCCGATTAACGCATATTCAAAAGTAATGCGGCGGCCTGTTTTCGCTATATAATACCGCAAAGCTTCCATCACTTCAGCAAAAGGAAAACGGCGGTTAACCGGCATTAACTTCGAGCGAAGCGCATCGTTCGGCGCATGAATCGAAATTGCCAAATTAATTTGTGTGTTCTCATCTGCAAATTTATAAATGCTCGGAACAATTCCGCTTGTCGATACAGTAATATGACGTTGTCCGATATTTAGCCCTTTTTCGTGAATCATAATGCGCAAAAATTTCATCGTTGCATCATAGTTCTCGAACGGCTCACCAGTACCCATAATAACAATGCTGCTGACACGCTCGCCGACTTTATCAAGAATGCGCTGAGCTTCAACCACTTGAGCGACTATTTCGCCCGCGGTTAAGTTCCTTTTCAATCCGCCTAGAGTCGATGCGCAGAAAGTACAGCCGACTCTGCATCCAACTTGTGTCGTTACGCAAATACTATTGCCATAGTTATGTTTCATAATAACGGTCTCGATGGCGTGATCATCATGCAGTCCGAACAGAAATTTCACTGTGCCGTCCTTGGATTCAAACCTTGTAATTTCACTCAGCGTTACGAAGCTGAATTGATCGTTCAATTTTTGACGCAGCCCTTTCGATAGGTTCGTCATCTCATCGAAAGAAGTTACTCTTTTTACATACAGCCAATCAAATATTTGTTCGCCGCGAAACGCAGGCTCTCCGTTCTCTTTCGCCCAATCTTGGAGCTCTTCTAGTGAATAGTCATATATAAAAGGTTTCATATTCTCACACCTATTCTTTCTATTTCATTTACGTTATTGTATCTCATTCGTCCTATTTTAGCACAAATGAAAGCGATGATAAAAGAGGGAAACCCGCGGCGATTACAACCTGCGGGTTCACAAGGCTTATTATGCTTTCTGAATACGAGCAATAAAGAATCCATCAGAATGATGCTGATGCGGCAAAATCTGCTCGAATGTTGCCTTAAATTGAGGGTGTTCCTCAATGAAACGATTTACAATTGCCTCATTTTCATCCTTTTCAATTGTACAGGTACTGTATACGAGCACACCTTCTGGACGAAGCAGCGTAGAGACGGATTGCAACAATTCATACTGCAAAGCTGAAATATCTTTAATATCTTCGGGAGTCTTTGCCCATTTCAAGTCCGGCTTCCGGCGTATAACGCCAAAACCAGAGCACGGGGCATCAAGCAATATCCGATCAAACGATTGAGGAGCGTATTGTTTCGCTAATGTCAGCGCATCGCTTACCGTCGTTTCAACACTCGTAAGACCGAGCCGCTTAACCTGCTCATCAATCAACTTCTTCTTATGAGGATGAACATCGTTCGCAATAATTTGCCCTTCATCGTTCATCTTCTCAGCCATATGAGTTGTCTTACCTCCAGGAGCTGCGCAGCAGTCAAGCACGCGCATTCCCGGCTGAGGCGCAACTCTCTCTGCAACAAGCATTGAACTTTCATCCTGAATCGAGAATAACCCTTGTTTATACCAGTTCGTAAGCGCCATATTGCCGCCAGATAGAACTACGATGCCGTCCTTAGACAGCGTAGAAGGAACCACCTCACACCCCGCTTCTGTCATCTGTTCCATGAGCGCGTCACGATTCGTCTTCAAAGTATTCACACGAACACTTACTGCAGGTGGCTCGTTATTAGCTTTGCAAATCTCCTCTGCCGTTTCTTCTCCGTATTGCTTAATCCAGCGTGCTACTAGCCACTCAGGATGGGAATGCTCGAGAGCAATACGTTTGGCTACAGGTAAGTTGTCAGGCAACACAAGCTCGTCCTTCCGGCGGAGTACATTTCGCAGTACACCATTGACCATGCCTGATATCCCTTGATGACCGCGCCGTTTTGCGATGTTTACCGCCTCATTCACAGCCGCGTGCGCAGGAATCCTGTCCAAATAATGAAGCTGATAAAAGCTAAGGCGCAGCAGGCCCCGTACCCAAGGTTGCAACTTACGTACTCCTTTGTTCACAAATGTATCTAGAAAATAATCGATTGTATTCAGTCTTGAGATGGTACCATACACAAGCTCTGTGGCGAGTCCTGCATCCGCTTTGGATAGCTCGGCGTACTGCAAATATTGATTCAGCAGCAAATTACTATAAGCGCCTTCCTCTTCCACTTTGGTGAGCACATCAAGAGCGGTCTCTCTAGCTGTCGGTTTAGTCCCCTTGACTTTATAGCTCTTCCCGCTCACGTAAGCACCGTTCCCTTCTTCATCGACGTTCCTCGAATAAACTGCTCAGCATCCATCACTTTTTTGCCTGCAGGCTGTACCTTGGTCAGCCATACAGAGCCGTCTCCGCTCTTAACTTCAATGCCTTGATCTGTCAAGGAAAGAACCGTTCCCGGCACTTCAGAACTTGCCGCAGGCGTATATGTACCAGGCTTCTTCACTGCCCATACTTTGAACACTTCGCCTTCCCACAGAGTAAAGCCGCCGGAAAAAGGAACGAGCCCGCGTACTTGGTTGTAAATGTCGCGGGAAGTTTTCGACCAATCTATTTTTTCATCCTCGCGAGTTAAGTTTTTAGCATAGGTTGCTTCACTGTCATCTTGAGGTGTTCTCGTCACACGACCTGCAATTAAGTCAGGCAATGTTGCCTTCAGAAGTTCAGCTCCCGCATAGCTTAGTTTCTCAAACATCGTACCAGATGTATCTTCATCTTCAATAGGCACGACCGTACGGGTAATCATATCTCCTGTATCGAGCCCTTCAGCCATGTACATAATCGTAATGCCAGTCTCCGTCTCGCCATTGATAATGGCACGTTGAATCGGAGCGCCGCCGCGATATTTAGGTAAGAGCGAACCGTGGACGTTAATACATCCTAGCCGCGGCAGATCGAGAATATCTTTAGGTATAATTTGCCCGTACGCAGCCGTTATAATTAGATCGGGCTTCAAGGCCGCGACTTCTGCGATCGCTTCCGGACTGCGCATGCGCTGCGGTTGAAGCACGGGCAAGCCGTGCTTTAACGCAACTTCTTTGACAGGAGTAGGCATGAGCACTTTCTTACGTCCTTGTGGACGATCCGGCTGTGTGACTACACCCACGATGTTATATCCTTCTTCGATAAGCATTTCAAGAGAAGGAACGGCAAATGCCGGTGTTCCCATAAAAACGATATTCATGCTCCCAAGTCACTCCCTCACCGGACGATCGTTAGTGACAGGATATACCTTCTCTGCGATGTCCGTAAACAATACTCCGTTCAAATGATCAATTTCATGTTGGAAGCACCGTGCGAGAAGATCCGTTCCCGTAATCGTAATTTCATTGCCATTACGGTCTAATCCTTTGACTGTTACTTTAAAAGCGCGACGCACTTCTCCATTTAACCCTGGAATACTAAGGCATCCTTCAGGTCCAAGCTGTTCGCCCTCTTGATCTATAATTTCAGGGTTGATGAGTTCAATCAAGCCGTGCTCATCACCCACATCTACAACGATGATACGTTTGAGAATGCCAACTTGCGGAGCTGCCAAGCCCACACCATCTGCATCATACATTGTTTCCGCCATATCTGTTAGTAATTTTTGAACATTTGGCGTGATTTTAGTCACTTCTTTTGCAACCTTATGAAGCACTTGATCAGGTTCTTTAACGATTAATCGAATTGCCATATATGGACACCATCCTCAGAGCTTTAAATTTATCTGCTTTATTTATTTATATGATGACTTACATTAACATTTGCGGATCGACATCAATACTAATCTGAAAATGGGCGTCATGAACTGAGTTTTCGATCTCAGACGCCACTTGTTTTGTTAATTCGACAGCATCGATGTCTCCACGACATTTTATCATACATTGAAATCTGTATCTATTTTTAATTCTCGGAATAGGAGATGCGACCGGTCCCAGCACTTCCAGTGCGGCACTCGTCAGTCGATCCAGGCCCCCGTACCATCCTAATTTTCTCGCTTTAGCTTGCAGCTCTGTAGAGAAATTTTCTGCCATCCGTACAACGAGCGGCAATTTTTCATGAGAGAAAGTGACGAGAATCAGCCTGCAATATGGCGGATAACTAAGCGCCATACGGTGTTTCAGCTCTTCACGAACAAAATTAGAATAATCGTGTCTGCTGGCATGGATAATTGAATAATGATCCGGTGTATAAGATTGAATAAACACCTCACCCGGCAAATGATGCCTGCCCGCTCTGCCCGCAACTTGCGTCAGCAGCTGAAATGTCTTCTCTGCAGCTCTGAAATCTGGCAAGTTCAGTGCCGAGTCAGCTGTAATGACACCGACGAGCGTTACATCAGGGAAATCGAGTCCCTTCGCCACCATCTGTGTTCCAAGGAGAACATCTGCTTTTTTCTCTCGAAACTGGTTTAAAAGCCGCTCATGAGACCCTTTCTCTGTTGTTGTATCCACATCCATCCGTATGACGCGGATTCCAGGGAACAGCTTCGCAAGTTCTTCCTCAACCCGCTGAGTACCTGTTCCGAAGTAACGAATATGTTCGCTTCCGCAATCTGGGCAAATCGCTGGAGCAGGAGCAGCATAACCGCAATAATGGCAGCGCATGTTGTTCGATTTTTGATGATAGGTTAGTGAGATATCACATTCTGGACAGCTCGCCACATAACCGCATGTGCGGCACATCACAAACGTAGAGTAACCGCGGCGGTTTAACAGCAGCACCATCTGTTCACCGCGCTCAAGTCTAGCAGCAATTCCTTGATGAAGTTTGCGGCTGAACATCGAGCGATTGCCGTCACGCAGTTCATTACGCATATCAATAATATGGACTTCAGGAAGATTGCTGCCAAGAGCACGGCTGTGCATCTCCAGCAAGATTGGAGCAAACTCTGAATTACTCTGTGATCTAGCCGCGTAGTAGCTCTCTAGTGAAGGAGTAGCTGAGCCCAGGATGACCACTGCTCCGTGCTGATGTGCTCTCTTAATCGCCACGTCTCTAGCATGATATTTCGGACTCTCCTCTTGCTTATAAGAAGTCTCATGCTCTTCATCCATAATTATAAGTCCTAGATTGGTAAAAGGAGCAAATACCGCCGAACGTGCACCAATAGCAACTTGAACTTTACCCTCGCGGATTTTGCGCCATTCATCATAACGTTCTCCTCCGGACAAGCGGCTGTGCAGGACAGCTACCCTAGAACCAAAACGCCCCTTGAATCGCTCAACCATTTGCGGCGTAAGCGAGATTTCAGGAACCATAACGATCGCTTGTCGTCCGAGAGAGAGACAGCGTTCAATTGTCTGTAAATATATTTCCGTCTTACCGCTGCCTGTTACACCATGAAGTAAATATGCCCCATAATTGAGTGTATTTAACCCCCGTGTGATTGAATCAAAGACAGTCTGTTGCTCCTTAGTAAGCGGAAGGGGTGACGTAGGCTTAAACTTCCGTCCTTTATAAGGATCGCGGAACACTTCCACTTCCTCGATCTTCACATAGCCCTTCTCTTCCAAAGCTTTGACTGTTCCAGCCGTCACTTGCAGAACCGACATCACTTCTTTTAGAGTCATTGGAAAGTTCATTTCCAGCAAAAACTGCAGCACTTCCTTCTGCCGACGCGCTTTTGCTGAAAATGACTGAAGAACTTGCTCCGTTTCATTCTCACTCACATTGAGAATAACGGTTTTCAGCGTCTTCTTCTGCACTTTGTCGCGAATGTTCTGTGTTTCTTGAAGAACACCCCTCCGAATGAGTGATTTAATAATGCCTGCTTGCTCAGGATATCGGCTGCTTAACTGTTCCATGCGAACAGGTCCATTCTGGCGGATAAACCCAACAATAATCCGCTCCCATTGTTCTTCCTCACGCGTTTTCGGGATGAGAAGCAGGTCACTTTCTTCTTCCTCGTCCAGGTCGCTCTCCTCTGACACGCTTACATATCTTTCTGCTTTCCCTTTTAGGGCAGACGGAATCATCGCCTGGAGCGCAGTCATTTCATGACAGGCATATTTCTCGCTCATCCAGCTTGCCAGCTCAACTAAATCAGGCGGAAGCGGCGGCACTAAATCAAGCAGCTCTTGAATAGGCTTCATCTTGGAAATATCCATCTCAGGTTTATCATGCAGAGATACAACGAAGCCTTGAACCGTCCGATGACCGAAAGGAACACCGACACGACTCCCCACTTCAATCCAATCTCGCATCGATTCAGGTATGAGGTAGTCAAAAGGCCGATTCGTTCCTTTGCTTGGCACATCGACGATAACTCTTGCCATTTCCATTATGAAGACACCTCTGCCATTCGGTCAGCTGCAATGAGCAGCAGACGTCTTGCCACTTCTTCTTTGGGCAAAAGAGACAACTGCTCTACAAGACCATTCTTATCAAAAATGAAAACACTATTCGTGTCCGTACCAAATCCCGCTCCATCTTGCGTTACATCGTTGGCTACAAGCAAATCGCAATTTTTACGATGAAGCTTATCAATCGCATATTTCTCTACATCATTCGTTTCTGCAGCAAATCCGATTAAAAACTGATTTTTTTTCTTAGACCCCAAAGTTTCAAGAATATCGATCGTTTTTACAAGTTCGAGCGTCATTTCACTTCCGCTCTTTTTCATTTTTTGATCGACTTTATTTTTGGGACGATAATCAGCAACAGCCGCAGCTTTGACTAGCAGATCTGTCTGCTCCCAAACTTCCATAACCGCTTCATACATATCCTGTGCTGACTGAACCTTAGTAACAGTAATACCTTCTGGAATTTCAACCTGAGTATTACCTGCAATAAGATGTACGTGCGCGCCCATATCTCGGGCTGCTTTCGCAATAGCAATCCCCATTTTGCCAGAGGAGTCATTGGTAATGTAACGTACAGGATCAATTCGTTCAACCGTTCCGCCTGCGGTAACCACTACTTTTTTCCCTTGAAGACGAGCCTTTTCAGCCGAAATTTGTTCCCTATTCTCAAAGAAGCGCTCGATCACTTGCACAATAGTCTCTGGTTCTTCCAGCCGGCCTTTGCCAACATATCCGCATGCAAGGAGTCCTTCGCCAGGTTCGATCATAGATACACCGCGTGAAACAAGCTTCATCATATTATCCATCACGGCAGGATGCTGGTACATATGGACGTTCATTGCTGGAGCAACCATAATGGGAGCTGTCGTTGCAAGCAGTGTCGTCGATAACATATCGTCAGCAAGGCCATGAGCCATCTTAGCAATGATATTCGCTGTCGCCGGCGCAACGATAATAAGATCTGCAAGGTCAGCTAAGTGAATATGCGACACAACCGAAGGTTCCCGCTCATCGAAAGTGTCCGTATATACCGGATTGCGAGATATCGTCTGCATCGTGAGCTCCGTAATAAAGCGCGTTGCTGATGATGTCATAATGACATGAACGTCCGCCCCCTTTTGGACAAGTTTACTGCAGAGCGAAGCCGCTTTATAGGCAGCGATGCCGCCTGTAACACCGAGTACGATTTTTTTACCGTTCAACATGCGAATGAATCCCCCTTTTCATGTGCAAGCACAGAAAAAAATAACAACCTTTCGGTTGTCGTAAAGTAGCCCGGAGGCGTATAAATGATGTTGCTATTGATTTTAACGTTCTGGAGTATTCTCCGAATCGCTTTGTTCAATCTTTATATAATCCCCGTAGATTTCTTCTAAAGCCATTCCCACATATTTGTGTGATTTGAATTGCTTGAGCTCGCTCTTCTCACCGTCTCGAAGTTGTCTAGCACGGCGGGAAGCCGCAACAACTAGCGAATATTTGCTATCAACTTTTTTCAACATTTCATCAATGGATGGGTACAGCACTTAAAAGCACCTCTTCTTTTTGTAGTTACTAAAAATAAATTTAGTTCTGCTTACTTTCTTACTTTACAATGCTCGGCGGTAATGATTGATTCAATCCGTTTGCAGGCAAGATCGATTTCATCGTTTACTACCGCGTAATCATAATGCTTAATCAAATTCATTTCATCCACAGCCACAGTCATACGATGGTCTATCGTATCTTGCGACTCAGTACCGCGGCCTGTGATACGTCCCTTCAGTTCATCTAGTGAAGGAGGCAGTAAGAAAATAAAAACGCCTTCCGGAAACTTTTCTTTCACTTTGAGAGCGCCTTGCACTTCAATTTCGAGAATGATATCTTTGCCGCTTGCTAACGTCTCTTCCACAAAATCACGCGGTGTTCCGTAATAATTGCCTACGTATTCGGCGTATTCCAGCAATTGATCGTTCTTAATCATTTCTTGAAATTGTTCATGGCTTTTGAAAAAATAATTCACGCCATCTTGTTCGCCAACCCGAGGTGCTCGAGTCGTTGCAGAAACCGAGTAGACAAGCTCCGGCATCTGCTTGCGAAGCGCACTGCACACTGTGCCTTTACCGACCCCAGAAGGTCCTGATAAAACAATAAGTAATCCCTTGTCCATATTTTTCTCCATCATTATTCGTCGTTGTCATCGTCTTTCGTAGATAAACGATGGGCTACCGTCTCCGGTTGAACCGCTGATAAAATAACGTGATCGCTGTCTGTAATAATGACAGCACGTGTACGGCGCCCGTAAGTAGCATCGATCAACATATGCCGATCTCTTGCTTCTTGAATAATCCGTTTAATAGGTGCGGATTCCGGACTTACAATGGAAATAATTCGGTTAGCCGATACGATATTCCCGAAGCCGATGTTAATAAGTTTAATTGCCATGTTTAGGTTCTTCCCCCTATAATTTGACTCAGACTTGCCGAAATTCGACTTGAACTATTCAATATTCGCAGCTTGTTCGCGAATTTTCTCCAATTCTGCTTTCATTTCGACAACACTATTGACAAGAGCCAAATGATTGGCTTTCGATCCAATCGTATTGACTTCCCGGTTCATTTCCTGAATTAAAAAATCAAGCTTACGCCCTACCGGTTCATCAGCGCCCAGCAGTCCTCTGCATTGTTCAAAATGACTATGCAGACGAGTCAGTTCTTCATCGATATTGGAACGATCAGCAAACACAGCGATTTCCATTCCAAATTTATATTCATCAAACCCGAACGATTCATCCTGCAGTTCTGTGAGACGGCGTCTTAACTTCTCGCGATAATCGCTCACGACAACAGGAGCTAAACGTTTGAGATCATTATGATGCGATTCTAATTTTCTCAGGCGCTTCTCTATATCCTGAGCCAGATGACTGCCTTCATTTCTGCGCATATTTAAAAGTCCTTGCAGCGCTTGCTCTAACCCTTCTTGAAGCACACGATCAAAGCCTTGATCTTCATTTAATGAAGAACTCGAAATTTCCGGAGTTACAAGCACATCAGGCAAAGATAGTATATCTTTAGCTGTGATCGTATCGTCCAGCCCGAATTTCTCTTTGAGTTCCTGTGCCGCATGCAAATACGCCTCTACAACCGGGACATTTAAAACTGCGCTGAGACGATTGTCAGCATCGATTTCTTTGTTAATAAACACATCAATCCGTCCTCTTTTGACATGTGATTGAACTACACGTCGCAGAGCATCCTCATAGCATGTCCATTCCCGGGGCATCCGGAAAACAACTTCACTGTACCTATGATTGACGGATTTAATTTCAAATTGAATTTTATAGCCGCCAAAAACGACGGCAGATTGACCATATCCTGTCATACTAAATGACATTGACAACACATCCGTTATACTATTGTAATTGATTATTTTGACTGAAACAAGTGGGGAGCTCGATGTTCTGATTTTTCCCACACATATTTTATTAACTGCACGCTCATATCATAGAACATGAAAGGCGTCATTAAGTATATTCCATTAAAATTGTCCATCGCAACATCAAGCAGTTCCTTAGCGATGTTAATGCCCATTTGGCGGCCCTCAGCACCTTCAAGACCAGCCATACGCTGTCTCACTTCATCTGAGAGTTGAATGCCGGGCACCTCGTTATGCAAATATTCCGCATTTCTGCCGCTCGCTAGCGGCATAATGCCAATGAAGATAGGAATGTTCAAATGAGCTGTCGCTTCCTTGATTGCTGCAATCAACTCAGGATCATACACCGGCTGAGTCATGATGTAATCTGCACCCGATGCAATCTTTTTCTCTAACCGCTGAACAGCTTTATCTAAATGTTTGACATTCGGATTAAACGCTGCGCCAACAACAAACTTAGCTTTTTGCTTCAAGGGCTTTCCGGAAAAAGCGATGCCATCATTTAACTGCTTAATCATTCTAATGATTTCAAAAGAGGTTAAATCATATACAGAACTGGAGCCAGGCAAATCGCCGAACCTTGCTGGGTCACCCGTTACAGCCAGGACATGATCAATGCCAAGCGCATCAAACCCCATCATATGAGACTGCGTGCCGATGAGATTCCGATCGCGGCATGCAATATGGATAAGCGGACGCAAACCTAGCTGGGACTGCACTAAATGACCTAGCGCCATATTGCTCATTCGCGTAACAGCGAGTGAATTATCTGCCAGAGTAAGCGCATCTGCACCTGCTTCTTGCAGAGCTTTGGCTCCGTCCATAAATTTTGTAATATCTAAATCTCGCGGCGGGTCGAGCTCAACGATTACGGTATGGCGTTCTTTTACCAAATCAACGATGCTAGGCTTCCCTGTAAACGCACCGCCGCCCTCATCCTCTTCATCTCTTTCAGCGACCGCAATTCGATCACGTTGAGAAGTAATTACAGGCTGAGGCAACGGCATCGGTATGTAATCTTTAAGCGCACCTGCAATTGCCGCAATATGCTCAGGAGTTGTTCCGCAGCACCCTCCCAATATTCGAGCACCGAGCTCAGCAAACTTCACCGCACTTTGCGCAAAGTATTCAGGCGTCGCCGCATAACGGTATTGCCCATCTACATAATCGGCTATACCGGCATTTGGAAATACAGACATTGGAACTTGCAGATGGCCTTGCAATGTATCCATTGCACGCATAATCCCGCTTGGACCTGTCCGGCAGTTAAAACCTATAACATCTGCTCCTTCCTCCGTTATAATCGAGAAGGCCTCAGGCATCGTATATCCGTCTAAAGTCGTTACGTCTTCCACAGCAAACTGACAGATGACAGGCAAATCACTTAATTTACGCACACGGCGCAGGGCGATAAGCAGTTCTTCTACATCGTAGAACGTTTCTAGTAAAATCCCGTCCACATCTTCCGTTAACAGCGCTGAAATTTGCTGTTCAAAATAACCTTTCAATTCCTTGTTCGAAATATTCGCGCGTCTGCCGCCGCGAATGGACCCGATAGCTCCGACAACATAACCGTTATTTCCAGCTGCCTCTCTAGCAATCTTTACACCGGCACGATTAATTTGTTCTACTTTCGATTCAAGACCATATTTTGAGAGTTTATCGAAATTCGCAGAGAACGTATTTGTTTCTATTAAATTTGCTCCTGCATCAATATATCGTCTATGCACATCACCAACAACTTCGGGATGAATTAAATTCAGCTCTTCGTAAGAAATACCGACAGGAAATCCCATTTGATACAAGTATGTACCCATGGCTCCGTCTCCAATTAATAGTTGCCCATCCCATATTTCTCGCAAACCCGGCTTCATATTTTCCCCTCACTCCGAAATGATATTTCCACTGCTTATCATCTTCTATGTATATAATTTCAATTTAATGTATCATAAAATAGTTTGAAAGATAAGCACGCTAAAAAAAAAAGAGAATGAAGGTGTGCTCCATTCTCAGAATATTGGCGTGTGCTCCGGAATATTAAAGTTTAATTTCCCCTTCAAACACCACTTCAGCTGGACCTGTCATATAAACGTGGTTATCATCCTCGTTCCACTCGATAAATAAGTCTCCGCCTTTTAAGGAGATCGACGCAGATCGTTCTGTGTATCCGTTCAGAACGGAAGATACTAGTGTCGCGCAAGCGCCTGTGCCGCATGCCAGCGTAGGGCCCGCACCGCGCTCCCATACACGCATGTCAACGTGATCACGCGACTTAACCGTTGCAAATTCAACGTTTACTTTTTTCGGGAACAGCGGATGCACTTCAAGTTTAGGTCCCCATGTTGTTAAATCAAAATCTACCGCGTTGTCGACGTAAATAACGCAGTGCGGGTTCCCCATCGAAACGGCTGTAAACTCAAAACTGCGTCCATCCACTTCAATCGGTTGTTTAATAACAGGATTTGCATCAATGGTTGTCGGTATTTGCAGCCCTTCAAGTACTGGCGCTCCCATATCGACTCGAACCGTCTCAACTACACCCTTTTTCACATTTAATGTAACGGGCTGAACCCCTGCACCAATCGTTTCAATCGTTACATTTTCGGATTGTACATAGCCGTGATCATATACGTACTTCGACACACAGCGGATCGCGTTTCCGCATTGTTCCGCCTCAGAACCGTCGGGATTCATTATCCGCATTTTAAAATCAGCCTTCTCTGAAGGCAGTATATAGACAAGACCGTCTGCGCCAATGCCGAAAAAACGGTTGCACAATTTCACAGCAAGCTCAGAAGCGTTCTCAGGCAATTGTTGCTTTCCGAACACAACGATAAAATCGTTGCCGAGGCCATGCATTTTTGTAAACTTCATTTGTATAACACTCCTTTTCAATGCCTCCAACTACTTGGGTAAGCATACACGAAATTGGAGCGAAAAAGCAATTCATTTTATGCACGAATGTTTGTACTATTTGCTGAAATCAGCTTGCGGCTGCCGCCTGAACGATGTCTTCTCCCGCCCCATACGCTGCCTGCACCCATCAAGAACGTAGGGATTCCTGCGGCAACGATTGTAATCGACCATTCCCTAAATCCAAGCGGTACAGTCTTAAAGATCGGCTGCATCGGCTCGATGTACATGACGCCTACCATAAGCACGACCGAAGATAAAACGGCTAACACCAGATATCGATTCTGTAACAGATTCCGGTGGAAAATAGACCGAGAGCTGCGGCAGTCAAACACATGGATCAGCTGCGCCATGACGAGTGTTGCAAAGGCAACGGATTGCGCTTTTGAAAGTTGTCCCGCATCGTTCGGCGCTACTCTAAGCGTCAGCCAAAATGCAGCTAACGTGCAGACGCCAATCAATATGCCTCTGCTTATAATTTTCCAGCCTAATCTGCGTGCAAATATATTTTCCTTCGCACCCCGCGGCTTTTGTTCCATTAAGTCTTTTTCCGGCTGATCAACACCAAGCGCCATGGCCGGCAAGCCATCTGTCACGAGGTTGACCCATAATATTTGAATAGGAAGCAGCGGCAGAGGAAGTCCAGCCATCATGGCCAGCAGCATCGTTAATATTTCTCCAACATTCGACGCTAGTAAATAACGAATGAATTTGCGAATGTTCTCATAAATATTGCGACCTTCCTCAATCGCTGCAACGATTGTTGAAAAGTTATCATCACTAAGAACAAGCGATGAGGCTTCTTTCGATACATCCGTCCCTGTAATCCCCATAGCGATACCAATATCGGACGCTTTAATCGCTGGCGCATCATTAACACCATCTCCAGTCATGGCAACGACATGGCCTTTGCGCTGCAACGATTTTACAATGCGCAACTTATGCTCTGGGGATACCCTTGCGTACACATACGTATTATCTACATTCCGATCAAGCTCATCATCACTCATCGAAGCTAACTGAGTTCCAGTTAGAATAAGGCCTCCGCGCGGAATAATGCCAAGCTGCTGAGCAATCGCCTCAGCGGTAGTACCGTGATCGCCGGTGATCATCACTGTTTTAATTCCTGCACGGCGGCATACGGTTATGGCATCCCGCACTTCACGCCTTGGCGGATCGATCATTCCGGTGAGACCAATGAAGACAAGATGTGACTCTATGTCATCTTCATGTTGATCTCGATCATTAGGGCGCAGTTCCCGATATGCCATGCCGAGCACACGAAGCGCTGAACGGGCCATTTGTTCATTTGCAGAAAGCACCTTCTGACGAAGTGTGCCGGTAAGAGGAACCACATTTCCTTCCCACAAAATATAGGCGCATCGATTAAGCAGCAAATCAGGAGCCCCTTTTGTATATACCAATCGTCCGCCTTGATGCTTAATTAGAACCGACATGCGCTTGCGTTCAGAATCGAATGGAAATTCCTTCTCCCGAACATACAAGGCGGTTAACGCCCCTGGTGACATCCCCATCTTCGACGAAAGCGTGACAAGCGCACCTTCCGTAGGGTCTCCTTTTAAATCCCATGTTGAAGAGAGCTCTTCTTTGCCTTTTTGTTTCTTTCGGGGCACTGCTGCGGCCGGCTGTGTCTCAAAGATCCCCGCATTGTTACATAGACTGCATACCTGCAGCAATCTGCGGAGCGCTTGATCATGTTTAAGATCTACAGTCTGACCTCTATCGAATATTGAACCGACTGGCGCATACCCTTCACCAGTAACCTCTAAGGTGCGTCCGCCAAGCCATACGTGTGTAACGGTCATTTTATTTTGAGTTAGCGTTCCTGTCTTATCGGAACAAATAACAGATGCGCAGCCGAGCGTCTCGACGGAAGGGAGCTTTCGCACAATCGCTTTGCGCTTAATCATCCGCTGTACACCAAGAGCCAGTGCAATAGTAACAATCGCTGGCAACCCTTCAGGTATAGCCGCAACCGCCAAACTAACTCCGGCCAAGAACATGCCAAGCGCAGGCTGTCCGTGCATAAGTCCTGCAATAACGACCAATACCGTGAGTGCGAGCGACAAATAAATGAGTATTTTCCCAAACTGTTCTAATCGGCGCTGCAGCGGCGTTTCTTGCTCTTCGGTATTCTGAATAAGATTGGCGATTTTGCCCATCTCCGTGTCCATACCTATACGAATGACGACGCCTTTTGCCGTTCCGCGCGTCATCATCGTACCCATGAAGCCGATATTTTTCTGATCACCAAGGGGAACATCCGATTCACGAATCACTTCCGCATGCTTGCTTACCGGAACCGATTCGCCAGTTAATGCCGATTCCTCGATATCGCAGTTGTTGCATTCAAGCCATCGTACATCCGCCGGAACCCGGTCCCCGCTCTCCATGACGATAATATCGCCCACTACCAGCTGCCTAGCGGGTATCTGTTCAACACTCCCACTGCGCAGCACTTTGCTACTTGGAGCAGACAGCTGTTTCAGCGCACGCAGGGATCGTTCAGCGCGGAACTCTTGGATAAACCCCAAGACCCCATTAATCAAAATAATTGCAACGATTGTTATCGCGTCTAAATATTCACCAAGCAGTCCTGAAACTAATGTTGCTCCCATCAGAACGAGCATCATAAAATCTTTAAATTGATTTAAAAACAACGTAATGGGCGAAATTCGTTTACCCTCTGAAAGCTCGTTAAAACCGCGTGTCTCTTGCCTATGTTTCGCTTCTTCTGATGTGAGACCTTGATGCTGGTCTACACCAAGCAGCTTCTTCAGTTCATCCCCAGACAACTGGTGCCACTTTTTTTGTTCCATGCTCTCTTTTTCCCTCCCGATGTTCTCGAGTTTTCATCGTGACAGCTTTTCCACCTGCTTTAGGGTAAATGTATTCTGACAAGTCCCAAATTATCACATGCAAGGCTCTTAAGTTTTTGTTCAAACTGTGGCATCATAGAAAAGAAAGGTATTATATAAGAACTTACACGCAATTCTATTAAAATAGATGTGAGTTATAGATAGGAGAACTGAAAAATGGCATTGGACGGCATTGTAACACGAGCAATTGTCCATGAATTGCAATCATGTATCGGAGGAAGAATTACAAAAATTCATCAACCGTCAGATAACGACATTATCCTCTTATTAAGAGCACAAGGGGAAAATCGCAGACTTCTGTTATCAGCGAATCCAACGTACCCAAGAGTACATTTTACAGAGCAGACGTTCATTAATCCCCAAGAAGCGCCGATGTTCTGCATGCTGCTTCGCAAACATTTTGAAGGCGGAATTATCGAGCGAATTGCACAAGTCGGCATGGAACGGATCATTCATATGGACGTACGCCAGCGGGATGAACTTGGAGATGTGTCCGTTAAGCGCATTGTCATCGAACTCATGGGACGCCACAGCAATATCATCATCGTTGATCCTGCTACAGGCACGCAGCTGGATGGAATCCATCACGTCACACCAGCGATCAGCAGCTACAGAGTTGTGATGCCAGGCTTCACATATACTGAGCCGCCTCAGCAGCATAAGCTTAATCCTCTCAGTACGAGTAAAGAAGAGTTTATGCAACGTTATCAAGAGACAGAGCAAGCAAACGCGGCCTGGTTAGTGGAATCATTTAGCGGATTAAGTCCATTAATCGCTCAAGAAATCGAGCATCGTGCGAAGGGAGGCGGCGCTCAAATCGATGAATCTAGTTCATATGGCGAACAATTATGGAACGCCTTTTCACATATGATGGACAGCATTCGGGGCAATGAATTTTCACCCGTAATCGGCTATAACAGCAAAGGTAAAATGGTATTTTCAGCAATACCGCTGACGATGATTGAGAAAGATCAGGTTATTTTTCCTAGCATCAGCAGCTGTATGGAGGCATTTTACGGAGAAAAGGCAGAGCGGGACACCGTTAAGCAAAAGGTAAGCGATCTGCTTCGTTTTTTACAAAATGAACTAAATAAAAACGTCAAAAAGCTAGATCATTTACAAGCCGATTTAAAAGAAGCAGAGGATGCAGAACAATATCGAATTTACGGCGAGCTGCTCTTCGCTTCCATACATCAAATCCAAAAAGGTGACAAAGAAGCTAAGCTTGTCAATTTCTATGATGAAGAGCAGAGAACCGTTACGATTCCGCTCGATCCGCTGCTTACTCCTTCGGACAATGCGCAGCGCTATTTCAAGAAATATAACAAGTATAAAAACAGCTTGGCCGTCATTCACGAACAGTTAGATAAGACCCACGAAGAAATCAATTATTTGCAAGGACTTCTGCAACAGCTGTCTCACGCTTCCGTCAGCGATATCGAAGAAATTCGCGAAGAACTTGTTCAGCAGGGCTACTTGCGCGATCGCAATAAAAAAGCCCGCAAGAAGAAGAAAAACGATCGTCCTACTCTTCACGTATACACATCATCGGAAGGCATTGAAATTTATGTAGGCAAGAACAATTTGCAGAACGAATATGTGACGAACCGTCTTGGAGCGCCTAACGACACTTGGCTGCATACGAAAGATATTCCAGGTTCTCACGTACTGATCCGAAGCTCCGAATATGGTGAAGCGACGCTCGAAGAAGCTGCACAGCTTGCCGCATATTTCAGCCAAGCGAAGGAATCAAGCAGCGTACCGGTTGACTACACGCTCATTCGCTATGTCCGCAAGCCTAGCGGATCTAAGCCCGGCTTTGTAATCTATGATCACCAAAAAACGTTGTATGTCACGCCAGATGAGCAGCTGATAAAGAGCTTGCCGAACACGATCAAAAACAGCTGACTATAAATATACTGAAACAAAAAAGACCTGAGAATTCGAAGCATAATACAGCTTCACTCAGGTCTTTGTGTTTATATTCCCCTTCTAGATGACAGTAAAGACAGCACTTCAGCTGACACCGTTCGGTTTCCAATATCACCGTGAAAAATAACACCTTGCCGCGCACCGTGAAAATCGGATCCGCCAGTCATAATAAGCTCGTAATGTTCAGCCATCAACATATACCGCTCTTCATCTGCTTCACTATGATCTGAATGGTATACTTCAATACCAGCGGGACGACCTTCTTCAATAATCGCACGAACGAGATCATCATTCTTATATAGTCCAGGATGAGCGAGTACCGGCGTGCCGTCCGCTTCCCGAATCCAATTCATAGCCTCCGCAGGAGTAATGCGCGGCAATGACACATACGCAGCTGCTCCTTCTGCCAAGTATCTATCGAACGCTTCTCTCATATTCGAGACATACCCCTTATGCACAAGCAAGTCGGCGATATGAGGTCTTCCTATACTTTCATCGGCTCTAAGAGGACGGCCTAAATGGTTAATGACTTCGTCCAAGGTAATCGAAACACCAAGCTGCTGAAGCTTCGAAATGATGAGTTCATTGCGACGCTCCCTCGTACTTCGAAGCTCCTCAAGCCTTCTTAAGAACACCTGATCATGAAAGTCTATGTAATATCCAAGCACATGAATGTCTTGATCGTCCACTCGTGTACTTATTTCGATGCCAGGAACGACAATAACGCCATCTTCTTCTCCAACTCGCAGCGCTTCTTCAATACCCGCTATCGTATCATGATCCGTAATAGCGATCGCGGCAAGCCCTTTTTGCTTAGCAAAGTGTACATTTTCAGCAGGCTTATGCAGCCCATCCGAAGCTTGAGTATGCGTATGTAAATCACATAATCCTTCCTGATTCATCACCATCTGCTTCACGCCCCTTTCACAACATATGAGCGAGCAAAGGATGCCCTATGCCCTCTATACAACCAGCTTCTGCTGTTTCATAAATTCTAAGAACGTCACTGCAGATATAGGCAGCAGCGTTGATTTTAAATGAATCGAGAAAAATTGACGTTTAAATGAGGCGTCACGAATGTTAATCATTTTAAGCAGTCCAAGGGCAATCTCGTGCTTAACAGAAGACGGAGACAGCATCGTAATGCCAAACCCTTCCTCTACAGCAGATTTAACTGCTCCAGTGCTGCCTAATTCCATAACCGTATGAATCGTATTCGGGTCCAATTTTTTGGCAATAAACTGCTCTTCCATAACTTGTCTTGTTCCAGACCCCTTCTCTCTGAGAACGAACGGATAAGTAATAACCTCTTCCAAATCCACTTGGTCAAATGCAGCAAGCGGATGCTGTGCCGAAACAATTAACTTGAGCTCGTCCTCCATGACGGGCTCGATCACCATATCCGGATGATGAATCGGGGCTTCAATTAGACCAAAATTGAGCTGATGATTCTCAATATACTCCAATATTTGTGTCGTATTCATTACTTTCATCATGATTGAAATATGAGGATATTGCTTGCTGAAAGGTCCAAGAAGACGAGGCAATACATACTCACCTATCGTCAGACTTGCCCCGAGCAGCAGTCTGCCTTCCAGCATATGCGTGTAACGTGACATCGATAAATCCGTCTCACGCATGAGCTCAATCGCTTTCCTTGCATAAGGCAGCAGTGTCTGACCGGCTTCGGACAGCTCGATTTTTTTGGTTGACCGATGGAGCAGCTTCGTTCCGAAATATTCTTCCAGCCCTTGTATTTGCATCGTTACTGCTGGTTGCGTCATATGCAATACTTGGGCAGCAGCTGAAAAGCTTCCTCTTTCCGCTACGGTATAAAAAGTATGAAGTTGATGAAAGTTAAGTGCCATCGGTTTTACTCCCCTCTCTAACTGCATATATTGTAACCTATGCACAGCAATGAGACAAAAAAAGCATGCAGAAAATGTTATTTTCCACATGCCTTAAAATAAAAGTTATTTGCGTTTACGGCTATTTTTAATGAGTGTCATTCTCCGTGAATGTCTAAGCCAAGAATAGTAGGATTTCAAGTCACGTAGTTCTATCGTCTCAGACATTCGGCCAAGAAATGTAACAACGATCATTTTATGTAAAGGATTGCCCAAAATATCACATTCTCCTGGCAGCTCCGAAAATTCAGCTACGAGTACCAAGTCTTCATCAATAATATAGACGTCCTGTTCATTCCGATAATAGGGTGCGATCCGATTCTGCTTAAGACATTCCCACATCCATGCCGCAATATGATCGAAACCGCTATTTTGCTGTTCAATTCGGTCCAAATAACGACTTTGAGCATGGTTGGTAATTACAATGTCAGCAACTCTCTTATCCCCAAGTTCAACATAGAAGGACTCATAGGTGCTCCATCGCTGCATTACCTTATCTCTCATGTGGTATCACTCTCCACCAGAATAGGTCTTTTTAACCATGAATATATACCCAATATATTACATCATAACCTATAGATTCACAAGAAAAATTATTCAACCCGATGAATAAATTTAACAATTGACAAAGAAAAAAAACGGCCATTAAGGCCGCTGTCTGTTGAGTTTCCATATAAGTTATATCCATCTAGTCATGCATTATTTAAAACGGTAAGATCTGGGTTGTTTTTACTATATTCTGTTTTTATTTCATTACGGTAAGAACGCTCAATTTTACGTACATAAGAAAGCTTACGGACATTTCTCATCGTATCCTCAGCACGATCTGCATTTACATACATAACGACATAATGCATCCGGCGTGAAATATAATGCACTGTACCGTATTTTTCTAAATTTTTAGCTGCTTTTAAATCACTCACCCAAATAATGAAACCAGTGCGTTCCGGAAACATTGTTCTTTCTACCTCACTTTCTCCTGTCTTTACCTAGAGACAGAATGAAGCATTCTTTAACCGCAGCTGCATTTGCCGCCGCTGCCGCAGCCGCCTTTCGGATTCGGATCATTGCTTGGCACTTTAATGGTATCCGAGACGGAGTATGCAATCATCTCCGATATTTGATGAAACATTTCATCAATATTTTTCTCCGCTTGTTTAAAGCGCCGCACTTCTTCAAATTTATCCAATTGATCCTCTATTGCCTTAACTTCATCTTTGGCAGAGTGATAATTCGGATGGAAATGACCGAAACGCTGCGTTTCTTCAAAGAGCTCTTTTTTGCGCTCCATCTGTTTAACTAGTGCTTGAATTTCAGGATGTTCAGCAACCTTTTGCTTCCAATATAAATAATTCGCAATTTCTACCGAATTGTTTATCATATCGCCTAATTCATAGGCGTATGTCAGTAACTTGGCCATGTCAACCGTATTTTTCTCTAATACGCTCATGAATTTCATCTCAATTCTTTACATTGTTCTACCTTAGCCGACTTAAACCCATAAGGTAGACTCTTTTATAATACCATAAGAATTGAAGGTAAAGAAGTAGTTGTCCCACTATCTGTAAAAAATGTTTAACCGTAATTATTGCCAATCGCCTGCATCTTTTGTTTATTTTCATCTTTATTTTGAAGGCAGTACTAGCTTCATTTCCTCCCAATCTCCCGCTTCCAGCTCTGTCCATACTGCAGGGTCCGCTTCTGAGCGAATATATCCTCTTGCTTTCCAACGATCGCGAGATTGAATCTGATGAGGAATAAATTCAACCGTTGTCCCTTCTATGCTCAGCAACACACTTGTCTTCCAATCAAGCGCCTGCTCCATTATTTTCTGGGCAGTTGATGGATGATAAGTTCTCATCTCTTTGCTCCACATTGCAGGTACCGAATCAATTGTAGGAAAAAACACGTCAGCATCTGGAATATCATGATCCTCCTCATAGAAGTGTAATGTTCTTCCGCTGTATACGATTCCCTTGCTGCCATCTGTATCTATATATTGAGTGTCTCCAAGAGATGAATCATTGTCAGCTGTATGAAATGGGATACGCGGAAATATCGTGTACTCATCGCCCAAACCGTGAACTTGCTTACGAGGCGATAATCCCATCTTTTCCAAAACTGGCCGAATACCCGCAATTTGATCTGATTCTACGATAAAATCTCGCGGACCGATGCGCTTAACCACTTCGTTTAGCCTAGGATGGCTCGCAATTTCGTCTGCCGCCTCCTCATCGGTGCAACGAAGCAAGGTGACAGCTGCAAAATGCGTGCGTCCGATTTCTTTGCCCCACTGAGCAATCGTTACTTTAATATTATCCGGCAGCCCTGTTAAGGAATTTCCCTCCAAAAAGGAGGTTATATCTTGGATCGATCTCTCATGTTCCGTTGCTTCAGCCAGACTGTTCTTCGATAACTTGTATATGGACATGAGATCCATCTTTACGAATTCGGCGCAAATTTCTAATTCCCAGCGCACAGAATACGGAACATCCGGAGGAACGACAATTTCGAAGTCCGGCTCAACATAGAATCGTCCTGTTGGCTTAATTTCTTCACTTTTATGTATATCGGTTAAAGAAATCGTTTCATGAAATGAACTTATCAAACGAAAACAAACATTCCCGCTTGAATCTTCCCCCACATCGGCAAATCCAAACGCATTCATCATGTGCAAAAAGCCAATGGCCTGCGCATTGATCTCAGCAATTTCTGGCGAATCCATTAATCCTTCTTGCTCAAGGGATTGCAGAACATCTCGAACTCTGTACCAACCTGTTGTCATTAATGAAGGCGATAGTATACTGTACCGATAATGCTGCAGACTTGGATTCGGAATCGTATATCTTTCCATCGCTGCCCAAAATAAAATATGCTGCATTTCCTGAAACGATTTGTTAAGCCATCCTTCAATTGCAGTAGTTTCTAATAAAAAGGCATCGCTGCCTTTACGCACTAAACCGGTGTAGAGCAGCAAATCCAACACAACCGCCAAATGGACGGGATAAATATCTTGATGAACATACTTCAGTTCGAGCAAGTTAAAATCTTCACAGCTCACTTCGATCTGCTCACTTAACTTGTTCATTGTTTTCTTATGCAACGTTCCTTTAGCTGTAATGGGCAATCCATTCTTTCCAGCCCACACTAATGCTCGGAACAAATCATTTGCAATTCCGCTCTTCGCTTCTTTCGTTAAAGTAATCTCTGAAGGTTCAGCTTGAGACACGTGAATATTGAACATTGATTGCTGAAGCTCGGATAAGAAGTCTTCAGGGATATAGTATAGCCTTTCCCCCCAAGCCTTTTTCACTGCACGAATAAGTCCAAGTCTGCGAAGCTGAATAAACTCCACAATGACTTCAGCACCGCTTAGGTCCGAAATCGGGAGCTGCACAAGTTGCTCTTGCAAGAACGGCTGTCCAGCATAACGCTGCAGCAGATTTTTAAGAACTTTTCGACCTGCTAGCGAGAGTACTGCAACCTGTTCTTTTGGTTGAATTTGTTTGGTGTTAGTCACCGCATTCATGTTCCCGAAATCGCCTCCATGCCAAGCTCTTCTTCATTTACATAGTGGATGCTATACTCATACCCTTGTTCAATCAAAAACAATTGGCGCCGCAAAGCAAAATCTTGTTCCCGGGTATCCTGAGACACAATCGTATAAAAAAACGCGGTATTTGAATCTTTCTTCGGACGAAGTATACGTCCAAGACGCTGCGCTTCTTCCTGGCGCGAACCGAAACTGCCTGATACTTGAATGGCAACGGCTGCATCCGGCAAATCAACGGCAAAATTAGCGACCTTTGAAACGACGATCACCGGCACTTTACCTTCTTTAAACTTGGCATACCATTCATTTCGCTGCTGCTGGGGCATCTCTCCAGAAATTAGCGGGGCATTCAGCTTAGCAGCGATTTCTTTCAATTGATCTATGTATTGGCCTATGATCAGCGCAGGCAGCCCTAAATGTTTATTAAGCAGTTGTCTAATGACCGGCAATTTGTTTGAGTTTTCTGCGGCAATCCGAAATTGTTCCTTCTTCTCAGCAAGACGATATCTCTCTAATGTCGTTCTAGGCATATCTACTCGCCATTCTTCGCATTCGACCCTAGCAATCCACCCTTGCTTCTCAAGCTCTTTCCATGGAACTTCAAATCTCTTAGGTCCGATGAGCGAGAACACATCCTGTTCACACCCATCTTCACGGACCAGCGTCGCGGTAAGACCTAGCCGCCTTGTCGCTTGAATATCAGCGGTCGCCCGGAACACGGGTGCAGGAAGCAGATGAACTTCATCGTAGATAATAAGTCCCCAATCCCGCTCATCAAACAGCTTCATATGTTCAAACGGATCGTCCTTCGATTTACGGTGAGTTAGAATCTGATAAGTAGCAACAGTAATCGGTTTAACTTCTTTTTTAAGACCAGAGTATTCTCCAATATCCGATGCAGAGAGACTCGTTGTGCTGACGATTTCGTTAATCCATTGTTTTACCGAAGTGCTGTTTGACGTAAGAATAAGTGTCTCGCATTGAAATCGTTCCATGATCCCAATCCCTATTACCGTCTTGCCTGCTCCGCACGGAAGTACAAGTACCCCGCTTCCGCCGGCAGCGGTCTGAGAACCTTCAAAAGCACGAATCGCGTCTTGTTGATAAGATCTCAGACGAAAATCTGAACCATCAGGCAGTTGCTTCGCTAACCCAAAGTGAAGCGGCTTCCCAAGGTGATACCCTACTAAATCAATAACCGGATATCCAAGGCGCATCAACTCTTGCTTGAGATGACCGCGCATACTTGATACTACCTTTATTCGTGCAGCTGAATCATCAACTTCCCAATAGATCGATAAAGATGGATAACTTATTATTTCTTGAAGTAATTTATCGTCTGTGCATTCTAAATGGATAATATGTTCATCGCTGTCATCTGGCACAAGCAGCAGCTTCCCATAACGCAGCACCAACTGTTCTATATCTTGAATTAACTTTTGCGGAACGTCCCATTTGGATAATTGCTGCAGCGTATTCACAATATCAGATGCAGACCATCCGGTCGCGGCAGCATTCCATAGAGAAATACGCGTCATCCGGTACGTATAAAAGGTAGAGAGACTCTTAATCAATTCCGCAAAACAGCTTAGCTGTTGCCGCGCCTCTTCAAAGCCCGGATGCGACGTGTCCAGAAGAACTGTAAAATCACGTTGTACGATACACGATCGCTGGCTGTTTAACATAATCTTTCCTCCTGCCAATAAAGCTAGAAAAAGAAGTTCATTCCGATTAATATCGGACATGAACTTCTTTATCATGCACTAAGCTCACTTTAGTGTAAATGTTGTTGGGAAATTTGAGAAAGTGCTGCACCCGCATTATCCGCGAAAATATTTCGAACGGCCAAATCACCGATCGATATAATGCCTAGAAGTTTGTGATTGTTGTCCGTAACCGGCAATCTGCGAATTTGCTGCTCAGCCATAAGTTCCGCAGCATCATCAACAGACATATCTGGAGATGCTGTTCGAATGCTTGTTGTCATTACTTTTTCGACAGATGTGGACCCAGAATGTTTCTCTGCATATCCACGAACGACAAGGTCACGGTCGGTAACGACACCGATCAGCGTCTGACCGTCTGTATCCACGACTGGAATAATGCCCACATCGTTCTGCTTCATTTTAACGGCAACTTCGTAGATGTTGTCCTGAGTGGTAACCGTTTCGCAATTTGTCGTCATTAATTCTTTGACTGTCTTCATGTAAAATCCCTCCTTTTCGAAATTAGATTTTCCAAAAGAGGGATTTAGCATGCATATTAAGATTTCATTTCGGTTAAATAAGATTGCGTCATCGCAATCAGCAGATTTGCCGCATGAATCATGGCGTCCTCATCAAAATCGAATTTAGGGTGATGATGCGGGTATACAGCGCCCTTGGCTTCATTTCCTGCGCCAACAAACATGAAGCAGCCAGGGATGTTTTCTAAATAGTAAGAAAAGTCCTCTGCAGGCATGAGCTTCGGAATTCGCCCTACCTTGTCTTCTCCAAACACTTTTACAGCTTCCCTAAAAAACCGCGAAGTCTCTTCATCATTATTCACAAGAGGCGGATAACCCATAACATAACGAATGCTCGCTTCTGTATTATAAGCCGCACAGATCATTTCGGTCATCTGTTCAATGCGGCGGCGAATAAGCATTCTTGTATCCTCATCAAAGGTTCTTACCGTCCCTGTAATACGGCACGTCTCGGCAATAACATTCTGGGCTGCTCCGCCATTTATGGTTCCTACCGTGACGACAGCAGGAATAAGCGGGTCTACAGAACGACTCACGATTGTCTGGAGCTGCATCACTAATGCGGACGCTGCCACAACACTGTCGACACTCATATGCGGCATTCCGCCGTGTCCGCCTTTACCTGTAATATCTATAAAAAATTCATCGGCTGCTGCCATTAGCGGTCCGGGAGCGCTCGCAACCGTTCCTACATCGATTGGAGTCCAGAGATGAACGCCGTAAATGACATCAGCCCCCTCTAGAGCCCCGTCCTTTATGACGCCAACAGCTCCGCCGGGACATACCTCTTCGCTCGGCTGAAACAACAGCCTAATTTCTCCCTCAATCTCACTTGGCCGTTCTTTAAAATAGCGAGCTACAGCGAGCAGTGTGGCCGTATGACCATCATGACCGCATGCATGCATGACACCTGCTGTTTTCGATGCGTATTCTACGGTCTTCTCATCTTGAATAGGCAGCGCATCCATATCTGCGCGGAGCACGACCGTTTTACCAGGCTTACTGCCATATATCGTTCCGATCACACCGTGGCCGCCGACTCCTGTTCTCACATCAATATCAAAACTTCGAAGGGTACTCGCTACAAATGCGGCTGTATGCTCTTCATGAAAAGACAATTCAGGATGCTGATGTAAATAGCGCCGCCACTTGATCATATCAGGAAATAACTTATGTACTTCTTGTCCTTTCATAATCCCCCATCCTTTCAAATCTATTAAACTATTGTAGCAGAATTATCCAATTCATTACATATATTGCGTGATGAATATGTTGCACAAGTGTCTGAAACATACTATCATGAATAGAGAAGTTTTTGGTAGTTTCATAAGTTGAGGAGGACACAGATTATGATTATCGAGAATACAGGTTTAGACGGATTAAAATGCGAGCTTTCATACCTCGATGAAACCGCTGAAAAAGTAGGTTTTATTCGCTGGCAATGGGAATACTACCGTGCTACATACGATCTGAAAATTGAAGACAAGCCAAACAACGCTGAATATTTCTTGCGAGTGAACACGCGAGCAGTTGAAGGGAAACTGGAGAAACCAGATACCGTGCTAGCAATTGAAGCAGTATACATAGGTAAAGCTACATTCCCGCATGGCCTTGAGTATGAAACACCAATTCCACAACCAGTAATGAGTACAGCGATGCAAAAAATTAAACAGCTAAAGGCATTGCTTGACGCGTAAGCAGGAATTAGACATGAAAGATAATAAACCCCAACAACCGAAGAGAGGTGCACCGGACTTTCAGCTCCTCATCCTCACCTTGCTGTTGGTCGGATTTGGTCTGGTCATGGTTTTCAGTGCCAGTTCAAGTGTAGCGGTTGTGAATGCTCGCTTTAATTATGACGCTCTCTACTTTACAAAAAAACAGCTGCTATGGGCATTTCTAGGTCTGATCGGCATGTTTATTGCCATGAATATTCATTATTCAAAGTATAAGAAATTGTTTATTCCTGTATTTATAGTTACCATAATTATGCTTGTGATGGTAGCCGGGATGGGCTCGAGAGTAAACGGAGCTAGAAGTTGGTTTAACATCGGAACGCTCGGGATTCAACCTACTGAACTTGCGAAAATTGCAACCATCTTGTATCTTTCCGCCCTAATAACTAAAAAAGGAGAGCGATTTCGCGATCTGAGAAAAGGTTATATACCGGTCATGCTCATCGTCGGTATCGTGGCTGGTCTGATCATGCTTCAGCCAGACTTTGGTTCCTGCGCAATCCTGGTCGCTACGTGCGGTCTTATTGTTTTTGCAGGCGGCGCCAGTATCAAACATATTGCAGGCTCCATTGGAATTCTCCTGCTTGGGGCAGCTATTGTGCTTGGGGCAAACGCCCTTATTGGCTCTGTTACCGGCAAAGATCAGAAAGCTGCTGAGGGAAGCTACAAAATGGGACGTATTCAAGCTTTTCTTAATCCTTGGGACGACGCTCAAGGTACTGGTTATAATGTCATCCAGTCGATGATAGCAATCGGTCACGGCGGCGTTACAGGAGCTGGATTCGGGCAAAGCATTCAGAAGCTCCACTACTTGCCTAACCCATTTAACGATTTTATTTTCTCAGTCATTGGTGAAGAATTCGGCTTTATTGGTACAACCATTTTCTTGCTGTTCTATGGATATTTTATTTGGCGAGGTCTCATTGTTGCTTTAAGATGTCCTGACAGCTTTGGGACACTCGTCGGCGTCGGTATTATGGGGCTTATTGCCATTCAAGCTTTTATTAACATCGGCGGAGTCACGAATACAATTCCGATCACCGGAGTAACATTGCCGTTCATTAGCTACGGTGGATCCTCACTGCTCGTTATGATGGTAAGTATGGGAATTATGCTAAGCATATCTAGAGAATACAATCATCCAATGAGGCAGGAAAAAACAAAATCTGTTGTCGTAAAAAAAGACTACAAGGCTCACCTGTAGTCTTTTTTATGTATTATGCAATTTCATCGTCTTTAAAGGCTACGCCTTCAACTTTAACATTTACTTCAACAACTTTTAAGCCTGTCATACGCTCAACAGCTTCACGAACATTTTGCTGCAGCATACGGCACACTTCTTGAATTGGCGTTTCGTACAACACAATAATGCGAAGATCAATAGCCGCTTCCAGTTGACCAACCTCGACTGTTACACCTTTTTGCACATTTTTACCGCTAAGTCTTTTCGCCCATCCTTCGGACAAGCCGCCTGACATCGCCGCAATACCAGGAGTTTCCAAAGCAGCGAGTCCTGCTATTTTGGCAACTACATCATCAGAAATTCGTAATTCGCCAGTATCCAATTGTTCCGTCATCATAATCCCCCTTTTACCTCATTATTCGTTATTGTAAATCCTTTAATCTTTGAAAGCAAATGATAACTAAAAAGTTACTGAAAATCACGTTTACATCTCGTCAATAATTGGTTATATTGATTAAATCACAGTTAATGAATCAGAGGTGTAACTTAAGATGTCTGGATTGAAAAAGAAACTATCTCCTATTCTGCTCATTTCTACGTTCATACTCAGTGCGATTGCTCATTATACACATTTCGGGTCGATTGCAGAATTCATACTATCCGCGATTGCCGTTATTTTTGTAGCTGGATTTCTTGGTAAAGCAACGGAAAGTGTTGCTCATTATGCCGGACAACGTCTCGGCGGATTTCTAAACGCGACCTTCGGGAACGCCGCGGAGCTCATTATTGCAATATTTCTTATTAAAGAAGGCTTGTTTGATATGGTTAAGGCCAGTCTTACCGGCTCGATACTTGGTAACTTGCTGCTCGTGCTAGGTATCAGTTTATTTGCAGGCGGACTTAAGCACAAAGTTCAAAATTTCAATGTTACGCTTGCAGGTATGAACGGCTCACTGATGATCGTTGCAGTGATCGCATTGTTCATCCCTGCTGTATTTCTTAACACGAAATCTATCACCTCTTCAGAGACGAACACACTGAGCCTTGTCGTAGCTGGCATCTTAATTGTGTCCTACATAGCGTGGCTTTTGTTCTCGATGATTACACATAAAGACTACTTGGAAGATGCGACATACGATTCAGATGAAGAGCTTCCGCACGAGCATACCCCTGCCTGGGGTAAAAAGCGGTCCATCTTGTATCTATTTATCGCTACAGTCATGGTTGCCCTTGTCAGTGAATGGCTTGTTCACACACTCGAATCCATTACTGCTGCTTTTGGACTCAGCGAGCTGTTCGTCGGTGCCTTTGTTGTAGCCATTGTCGGAAATGCCGCAGAACACAGCGCAGCTGTCTTACTCGCAATGAAGAACAAAATTGGCGCAGCTGTAGAAATCGCAATCGGAAGCAGCTTGCAAATCGCACTGTTCGTTGCGCCTGTTCTCATTTTTGTGAGCTTCTTTATGGGTACGCCGATGAATATCGTCTTTACCGTCATTGAACTAGTTGCCATTGTCGTGTCCGTATTTATTGCCAAGTCTATAACGCAGGACGGTGCTACGAACTGGTACGAAGGGCTTCTTCTCATTGCCGTGTACTTGATCCTAGGTGTCTCATTCTACCTAGCTTAACGCTTTTACTTCACAATATCTCTTAACAAAAAACATGCATCCTAAATGGATGCATGTTTCTCTATATAAGCCTGTTATGTTAACAGGCTACTCTTTATTTTCTTTGTTGTTCATAGCTTCATAGAGAAGAGCTAAGTTCCGTTCGAGCCTGCTCAAAATTTGTTTGCCCGCTTGCTCATGAATGAGTCCCGCACGAACTGCAAAGTCGACTTCTTTGGAAAAACCGAACATTTGTGTATCCAACACTTCCTCATAGAGAGGGCAGTAACGTGTAGCCAGATTCTCCATCTGGACTTCGATTAGCTTTTCTATTTTATCTGCATCTTCTTGTAGAAGATTCATCGCTTTTAAATTCAGCTGTTCCTGCAAATCAGATGAAGTCATGCATCTTCCCCCCTATGTCCAAAAGTGATCAGCTTATTTTCTACTATTAATATTAGACGAAATTGATTGGTAATACAAGAACCTCAAAAAAAAAGCACCCTAACCTATTACAGATTAGGGCGCTTGTTCAAGAAAAGGTATTATTCCGAAACAATTGTCACGTTAAGTCCATGTTTCGCAAACACTTCTGCCAAAGCAGCTTTCGCTTCTTCCGCATCAGAGCCATGCACGTGAAGTTCATATTTTTGAGTCGTCACTAATGTTGAGAATAACCCCAAAATACTTTTCACATCGATATACTTATTGTCTGCTTGGAGCACAATGGAAGAAGTAAATTTACTAGCTGTTTGAGCAATTTCTACAACTGCATCGTTTGTGGACATATACATCCCTCCGCTTTTACTTTTGGTATCATGTTTCATTCCTACTTCATGATAACTTGAATCCGTTTTCCTGCCAAGGAATTTCTTCTTAATTATTATTTCAAGTTCTCAGGATTCAATCCCTCAAGCTCTGGAATAACGAAAATGCCATCTTTACGAATTAATACGTCATCGAAGTAGATTTCGCCGCCGCCGTATTCTGGACGTTGAATAAGCACTAAATCCCAGTGAATCGAGGAGCGGTTGCCATTATCCGTTTCTTCATAGGCTTGACCTGGAGTAAAATGCAAGCTGCCTGCAATTTTCTCATCAAACAAAATATCTTTCATCGGATGCAAAATGTACGGGTTAAACCCGATGGCGAATTCACCGATATATCTAGCCCCTTCATCTGAATCCAAAATTTCATTTAAGCGCTTCGTATCATTACTTGTCGCTTCCACAATTTTCCCGTTTTCAAAGCGGAACTTGATATTTTCAAATGTAATACCGTTGTACAAAGTTTGGGCATTGTAGCTGATTGTACCATTTACGGAATCACGAACTGGAGCGGAATAAACTTCGCCGTCAGGAATGTTCTTTTGGCCTGAGCATTTCTCTGCACCGATACCTTTAATCGAGAACGTAAGATCCGTTCCTGGACTTACAATACGTACTTTATCTGTACGTTTCATTAAGTCAGCCAAAGCGTCTTGTGCCCTATCCATTTTCGCATAATCCAAATTGCAAACTTGGAAGTAAAAATCTTCAAAAGCTTCTGTACTCGTATTTGCCAGCTGAGCCATGCTTGCATTTGGATAACGAAGTACAACCCATTTCGTACGCTTTACACGTTCCTCACTATGTACTGGATGCTGGTAAATTGAATTATAAAGTTTCATTTTATCTTCAGGCACATCGGATAAATCATTTACATTTTCACCCGCGCGAATGCCAATGTAGCAATCCATTTGTTTCATCCGATTCAAATCAATGTCTGCCCATGTTTGAATTTGTTCTTTCGTTGCATTTTTTAGAAGAGTGCGCAGCACTGTTCTATCCGTTATTTGTACGAAAGCATTTCCCCCGTGATTAGCAACTTCCTCTAAAATAGCGTTTAATAAGTCACGTTCGGAACCGATCATTTCGACCAGAACATTTTCCCCTGGTTGAACATTGACAGAATATCCAACTAAGTTTTTAGCTAATTTTTGTACTCTCGGATCACGCATAGTTCTTCCTCCTTGACGACATGAAACAGCCTATATATTTTTTAAACATTGGTAAATTACCTTCCCACACTATTGTAGCACGCCGCTCCATTTAAGTCAGTAACTAGAAAGCTCTCAGCGATAATCCCCGAAATGAACTTCGGTGAGCAGCATCTCATGTTGACGTTTCCCGGCAGGATCCGTATAAGATATCCGATGCTCAGTGTACAGTTTCCTTGGTAAAATCGTTCTCGAATCAATCGTCAGATGGAAGACCGCTTGTGCATCAGCCTGTTTCAGCATGGAGTTCAGTTCTTTTTTTCCATCACTCCATACAGCTTCAAGCTCAGCTCGTTTCTTCTTGCTAAATTCGTCCGATCTGTTTATGAACTGTTTTCTCAATTGATCCATTTCTTCCTCAAGCTGATCGCGAATCCATTTACGAGCCTCTTCCGCTGGTAATTCAATACGAATCACCTTTGTCCCTCTTCCCGCACCCATTTCTTCTGTAATATAACCATGAAACCGATGAAGTGTATCCATCTGGGCTAAAGGATTAAATCGGCTAAGCGTCTGCGTTTTCATGCTCTCATTACCTTCTAGCGGAACCCACGTGCCATGTTGATGCAAAAAGTAAGCTGTCCGTATCGTATGACCACCTGAACTTGCAGCGAAGCTGTTATCGGACAACATCTTCCCATTCGTCACTTCTTGCATAGATAACCTGTAGTGGTGATTTACTTTACCCGAGAACGAAAATGATTTATCAAATATCCCTGTATCTTCACTGCGTACAGCAGCTTGTCCGTGGAATGTAAACGAATCAACACCGGCAAGACCGCTTGTGCTTAGTCTAAACCAATCTTCGGGAGTCTTGGAATGAGTGCAAGAAGGCAGTATGAACATACAAATGAGCAAAGCAGCGGTAAGGACCAAGCATTTAGTCAATGAATGGATTATCCATGATTTCATAACATTTAGCGCCTCTCTATACGATCTTTCTGTTCACTATAGATTTTTCCTCCGCCCCTTAACTTATACAAAAAAAGGAGAAAGACTCCATGTTAGAAATCCTTCTCCCCTTCTCCATTAAACTGTTGCCTAAAGGTATTAAGTTACATCTTCCACTTGAATTTGATTCCGTCCATTGTTTTTCGCTTTGTACAGAGCCATATCCGCACGGTAGAATAGTGATTCGACTGTCACTTTGTCGTCAAACCAACTCCATTCGGCGATCCCGCAAGATACGGTAACGGCAGGATCAGTCTCCTCTTCGACCCGCTTCCGAATTTTCTCGGCAACCTGGAGTGCCTGCATTACATCATATTGCGGAAAATAAATGGCCAGCTCTTCCCCACCCCATCTAGCGGAAATATCAATACTCCGAACCGATGTTTTAATAATATGGCTTACCTGCTTCAATATAATATCCCCTTGCAGATGACCGAACGTATCATTAACCTGCTTAAACTGATCTATATCTACGACAATAAGAGAACCGCACGGATCCGTCTTTTGAAACTCATGAATCGCTTCATCCAAGTACCGGCGGGCATATAATCCAGTAAGCATATCTCGGTTAGCCATCCGCCTTACTTCTGCATGCAGCGTAGCGTTCGCAATAGCCAGTCCAATATGAGTAGCAAGCACCTGCATTAATTTATAGTTATCATATGAGAAAAAGTGCGGACTTTGATGAGTGATCAATATAATTCCAATAAATTCTCCGTTCACAATAAGCGGCGTAGCGATAAGCGATCTTGCGTTAGACTGTTCCATAATTCTGCAGGTTACTGTGCTGTACGTATCGTAATCTGATAGAAAAACAGGCTCTTTCGATTCGTAGATTAACCCGCAGAAACCATCATTCGTCGCGTATACTTCCTTAGCAATCGAAGCAATGTTGCTCGACATTACCTCAAAGCAATCTTTCACTTTATCATACTGCAATATAGAACAGGAATCCGATTGAAAAATACTCAGCAGCTCCTGTGTTGAGAATTGGAATATTTCTTTTAATTTTAAACTTTGATTCAGCCGTCTCGTTAATTCATTGATGAGCCTTAATTCATGAATCAGTACATTGGACTGTTCATATAATTTTGCATTTTCAAAAGCGGTTCCCGCTGTGTCCGACAGCACTGAAATGAGGTCTAAATCAATTTCTTCCTTAAAATCCTTTAACAATGTAATGTGAAATACACCATAGATGCCCTGTTTCCCGCTAAGCGGAACTGCAATTTCAACGTATGAAGGTCCTTCGTTCATGACAGGAGGATTCTCTAGGGTAATAAGCCTTCCCTCCATGAAAGAGCGCACACATAGATCATCTCGGTCTTGTCCAAACAGTAAAGATTTAACTTTTGGATTTGTTGTACGATGATCTTGCGACATGAGCAGTTCCAAATGAGCGGTTGGATACATTTCAGCAATACTATCAAATACTTCTGTTAATACGGCGTCCACATCAATTTTGTCATGTAAACGTTTGACAACTTCGAACAATATATTTCTTCGTCTAGCCTCACGCTCTGCTTGGGATTGACCATGGAACAAGTCCGATACGAACAAGAATTCAAATTGTCGATAAAAGCAACTTACAAAATGCAACCCTGCAGCAAGAACCAAATCAAGATCATCTGGATGATACTGCTCAAGCGAAGTCGTGCAGTTCAGTACAGCAAACAATTCTCGATTCTTACGGGTAAACAACGGGACAGCGAGCGACACTTGTTGATGGGAACCAACATTGACATGTTCTGAGCCAACAATAACTGCCGGACTTTGCTGCGCAAGACAGAGCGACATAGCTTCAGAGGTCCCGCTCCCTGCGTTCTCTGAATTAGCTGAATTTGAATCTCCTATGACCTTCACCCCATTGCTGCTGTACACAGACCACTGTGTTCTTGTCATCCAAGGAAGAGCTATAGCCTCATCATGCCACTCTATAAAGCTTTGTTTTAACAATAGTTCAATATATGGAAAATCAAAGGCCGTTATATCAAGATGCTGTAACCAGAAACTTTGTTCTCCATAATTTATAACTGTATGGTCTTGTCCCGTTTTTGCAGAATCATTTCTATTCACGGATTCTATTCCTGGTTGATTTGACATAAAGGCGCTCCTTTGCACCACACCATAAACAGGCGCTCATTCCAATATATGTTACTTATTACATTTTACTATTTTATCTAAGAAATTGCATCATAAATTCGAGAAAATGTCCTATATTTTTGGGTCCTTAGCCCTATCGACAGATTTTGACGTTATGCGACTGAAATATACAGTTGCTCTTCACTTGACTTTATCTCTAGTTTTCATATAATATAATTTGTTGAATAAGACTAGATAAGTCTTTAATTTGGGCGTACCATTGTGCTACCCTCGCGAATTTTGTTGCTGATGGAACAGCGGCTGAACTTTTCTGTCAGTAGTACGGGCTTTTATCAAACAGCTTTCGTGCGATAAACAAAATTCGGCGCAAATAGAGCCCCTCTGAAAATTCATTTAAAAAGGAGTCTATTATAAAATGGCACGTTACACTGGTCCTAAATTTAAACTAAGCCGCCGTTTGGGTATTTCCTTGAGCGGAACAGGTAAAGAATTGAAACGCCCTTTCCCTCCTGGACAACATGGTCCAACCCAACGGAGAAAATTGAGCAACTATGGTATGCAACTTCAAGAAAAACAAAAATTGCGCCACATGTACGGTTTGGGTGAGAAACAATTCCGTACACTGTTCGGAAAAGCGCAAAAAATGCCAGGTATCGCTGGTGAGAACTTCATGTTCTTGCTCGAAAGCCGTTTGGATAACTTGGTATACCGTCTTGGTTTCGCGAACTCCCGTGCAGGCGCTCGTCAATTAGTTGCTCACGGTCACGTAACTGTAAACGGTAAAAAAGTTGACATCGCTTCTTACACTGTAAATCCTGGCGATGTAATCGGTTTGCGCGAAAGAAGCCGCAACCTTTCTTCTGTTAAAGAAGCATTGGAAAACCGTACTCATTTGCCAGCATACTTGGAATTCAACGACAGTGCAATGGAAGGTAAATACATCCGCTTGCCTGAACGTGCTGAATTGTCCCAAGACATCGATGAAAAACAAATCGTCGAGTTCTACAACCGCTAATAAGAAGCGAAAGCACAAAACCTCCAAGATTTCTCTTGGAGGTTTTTTCTTTTACATTATTCAATGACCAGTTTCGCAAACTTCCGTTTACCAACTTGAACGATGTCTCCGTTTTGCGGAGTCACATCTGCATTCACGTCAACGCATTTTTCCTCATTAATTTTAACAGCGCCCTGCTGAATACTCCGTCTAGCTTCTCCATTAGAAGCCGCAAATCCAATAAGTGTGAGCAGCTTCACAAGGCGAATTTTACCATCCTCAAGTTCTGCCGCAGGTACTGTAAATTGCTCAATATCATCCGGCAATGCACGTTGCTGGAATACAGTCACAAAATGTTGCTGCGCAGCTTCTGCCGCTTCTACGCCATGGTACATCCGAACGAATGTGTATGCGAGCTTCATTTTGGCGTCACGCGGATGAATAGACCCGTTCTCAAGCCCTTGTCTCAATTCAGCAAGCTGTTCATTCGTAAGATCTGTTGCGAGTTCGTAGTATTTAAGCATAAGCTCATCCGGTACGGACATCGCTTTCCCGTATATTTCATTTGGCTCCTCATCAATACCGATGTAGTTACCAAGGCTCTTACTCATCTTCTGAACGCCATCAAGACCTTCAAGCAGCGGTGTCATAATTGCAACTTGAGTGTCTACGCCGTATTCTTTTTGCAGTGTACGACCCATGAGCAGATTGAATTTCTGATCCGTACCGCCAAGCTCGATATCGCTCTTCAGCGCAACTGAATCCATCCCTTGCATCAATGGATAGAAAAACTCATGTATACTGATCGGTTGACCGCTTTGGTAACGTTTTGTAAAATCATCCCGCTCCAGCATCCGTGCAACGGTCACTTTGGCAGACAGATTTACAACGTCAGCGAACGTCATCGGTCCAAGCCACTCTGAATTGTAGTACAGCTGCGTCTTCGAAGGATCAAGAATTTTGTATATTTGCTGTTGGTAAGTCTCAGCGTTGCGCTTCACATCTTCTTCCGTCAGTTGTTTGCGAGTTTCTGATTTACCGGTTGGGTCGCCGATACGGCCTGTGAAGTCACCGATAATAAGCTGCACTTGATGCCCTAGCTCTTGGAATTGACGAAGCTTGTGCATGACAACGGTATGACCGATATGAATATCTGGCGCTGATGGGTCGAGTCCAAGTTTCACTTTTAGCGGCTCACCCGTTACAACGGATTTCATAACCTTTTGCTTCAATTCTTCTTCCGGCACAATTTCCACAACACCACGGGAAATGACGCTTAGTTGACGTTCCACTTCCCGCTGCTGTTCAGCGGACAATTCTTCCCATTTCATTGATATGCTCCTCCTTTTATCTATGCACAATAATGTCAGCACAACAAAAAAAGCCCCTGCTCATCCCAAGGGACGAGAAAGGAGCTCGCGTTACCACCCTAATTAAAGCGTACCCAGCCATTAGCCTTCGAAGGATACACTTTCACTTCATTCATATAACGGTTTCCCGGTGACAAACTACTAGTCAGATGGCTTCAGCCATCTTCCGTTCATTCGCACGGCTCCAGACGGTAATTCAAAGGAGGTTCGTTATCGGTTCGCACCATCCACCGATTCTCTTGAAACGAATCACGCCACCTTCTACTCGTGTCTTTCTGCGCCTTTATCATTATGCATTTATGATCATTTATATCACAACTGCTTTTAAAAAGTCAAACCTTATATATTCTTCCAGCGTCTTTGTTATGCTATAATAGTTCCGTTAAAAGGAGGAAGACAATGATGGATGAGGAGAAAAACACGAAGCCTGAGCAGAGGGCGCCCCGCAAAAAGAAGACTGGCCGCAGGGTGCTATCCGTTGTAAAATGGCTGTTTATTATTGGCTTCACCGGAATCCTGCTTCTCGGGGGTTCGGTTATCGGCTACATGGCTTCAATCCTTAAAGATGAACCAGTCCGTTCTCGTGCTGTTATCGAGCAAAAGATTAATACGAACGCCATCACTGGCTTCGCATATTTCCGTGATGGTACGCCAATTGGACAACTCCGAACAGAAGAGGACCGCCGTCTTGTCAACTTCAAAGATATCCCTTCTTCGGTGATTGACGCCGTACTGGCTATTGAGGACAATGATTTTTACCATCATATCGGCGTTGACTTTAAAGGGACAATGCGAGCCGTCAAGCAAAGGCTATTCCACGAATCAGTGCAAACCGGGGGAAGTACATTAACCCAGCAGCTAGCCAGACGAGTGTTTCTAAATCTCGACAAAACCGACAATCGCAAAGTCAAAGAAATCTTTTTAGCGCTCCGATTAGAAAGATTTTTATCCAAAGACGAAATATTGACCGCTTATTTAAATAAAGTTCCATTTGGCAATGGATCAACCGGCTATAACGTATACGGCATTAAAGCTGCTGCTAAAGGTATTTTTGGCATTGATGATTTGAATAAACTAAATATTGCCCAGTCCGCTTATTTAGCTGGATTACCTCAGCTCCCTTCTTCCTATTCCGCATTTAACGGTAAAGGGGAATTTAGCGAGAAAGGCTTTAACCGTGCCATTAAACGTCAGCACCTTGTGCTGGATCGTATGCTGGAAGAAGGTAAAATAACGCAGCAGCAATATAACGAAGCATTAGCTTTTGACATTAAAGGCTCTCTTGCTAAACCAAGCCAAAAGGCATATGCCACTTATCCATACTTAATGATTGAAACTGAACGCGAAGCTTCTGAAATGATTGCGATGTCTGAAAATAAGTCTTTGACAAAAGAAAATATTTCAGATGTTGAAAACGCTGCCTTCCTAGAAGAGGCTCATCAGCAGCTCCTTACCGGAGGTTATCGTGTATACACAACGATCGACAAAAAAGTATACAATGCCATGCACGATGTAGCAGAGAATAAAGACAATTTCTCGAAAGACAGCGATACTAAGGGCGTAGAACAGACTGCAGCAATGATGATCGATCATAAGACTGGAGCTATCTTAGGCATGATCGAAGGCCGTGACTTCAATAAGGAGCAAATGAACTATGCAACCCAAATGGTCAGACAGCCTGGTTCAACGATGAAACCGATCGCTGCTTATTTACCAGCTCTTGAAGAAGGATTAATACAGCCTGCATCGATTCTAGATGATTCACCGATTATTCTTAAAGACTATCAAAAAGGATTTCATATTCCTGTCAACGCGAACAATCGCTATCAAGGTCTAGTTACAGCTAGAAAAGCATTAAACGAGTCACTAAATATACCTGCACTTAAATTGTTTAACAACATCGTTACGATTGATAAAGCATGGGCATTTGCCCGTAAGCTCGGAATTACGACGATCCAACCTGAAGATTACGAAGCAAAAACAGGGGTTCTTGGCGGTCTTAAATACGGTGTAACGGTGGAAGAATTGACGAACGCTTACGGCTCAATACCAAATCAAGGCGTATTTAACGATGCATATATGATCGAGAAAATCGTCGACTCAAAGGGCAACATCGTGTACACTCATGAACCTGATCCTCAAAGAGTATATTCCGAGCAAACCGCTTATTTAATGACTGACATGCTCAGAACGGTCATTACAGACGGTACGGGTAAATCGATTAAAACAGAATTTAAACAATACGGTAAAATTCCGATTTCAGGCAAGACCGGTTCAACTCAAAACTACGGTGATGTCTGGTTTATGGGCTTCACCCCTGACGTAACACTTGGTGTATGGGCTGGGTACGAACAGCCGATCAATACGCTAAATAAAGATGCAAGAGGCAGAGCTCGTTCAATCTGGGCGCTTATTATGAATGAAGTAACAGAAAAGTCTCCTGAACTGTTCACAACCAAAGCGTTCAAGCAGCCTGACGGTATCGTTAAAATGACCGTGTCAGGCTACAGCGGCAAAAAGCCGACAGAACTGACAGATAAATTGGTTACAGACATTTTTAATCAAAAATATGTTCCTACAGAACCGGACGACGGAATTATTCAGGCCAAATATATTACATATGAAGGAGTTAACTATATTCCTAACGAGAAAACGCCTCTTGATATGGTGAAGGAACAAGTCGTTGTCAAACGAGAAAAGCCGATTGGACAGCTCGTCAAAGAGTTAGAGGAAGCATTTAGCCAAATGAAGGGCGATCACAAACCAATATCCTACTACATGCCCGAAGATGCCGGTGTAGATGCTCCAATTGAGCCAGATCCTCGAGTAGATGACGGCCAAGTTCCAAGTGCACCGACGAATGTCAAACTTGAGAACAAAGGCGGCGCAGTCATCATAACGTTTAACAGCAATGCTGAGAAGGATGTCGTTGGCTATCGTCTGTACAGATCATTAAATGGAGGAGCATTCCAAAATCAGGGCTCTCCAATCCTGACTGGAGATAAGACGCAGTTCAAGAGCTACATTTCAGATGGAAACAGTTATGATTATTATATTACTGCAGTGGATGTCGTAGGCAATGAATCGACTCCTAGTCAAATTGTGAACTATGGAAGTTCATATGTACCGATAACACCAGAAATACCGATCGATAACGGCAGTTCAGACGGCGATGTTACAACAATCCCATCTAGTCCCGTACAAGTGACTGCGAAGTCTTCAGATTTTGGTGTTCAGCTGAATTGGGAAGCAAACAATGAAACCGAGAAAGTGACCAGCTATAACATATATTACAGTGACAGCCAAGACGGGCCTTTCAGCAAAATCGACTCCTCGCCAGCAGCGCAGTTTGACTACACGACGATGACACCGGTTAAAGGATGGTTTTATATTACAGCAGTGAATGCAGCCGGCGAATCGACGCCATCCAAGGCCATTTATTATGAGACACGCTAGCAAAATAAACAGCGAAAAAGGATCACCGAAAACTATTCGGTGATCCTTTTTTTAGCTTGTCAAACCATTAATCTTCGATTGTTGATAAATCGCCGGTAGGCAAGTTAAGTTCCCACGCCTTCAGAACACGTCTCATGATTTTACCAGAACGAGTCTTCGGCAGCTTATCTCTAAACTCGATTTCACGAGGTGCAGCATGAGCGGATAGTCCCTCTTTCACGAACTTCGCAATTTCCGCCTTGAGTTCATCAGAAGGTGTATATCCTTCCCGGAGTGAGATAAACGCTTTAATAACTTCGCCGCGAATGGGATCCGGTTTACCAATGACACCTGCTTCCACGACAGCAGGATGTTCAATCAATTTACTTTCGACTTCAAAAGGTCCTACCCGTTCCCCAGACGTATTAATAACATCGTCAACCCGGCCTTGGAACCAGAAATACCCATCTTCATCCATATATGCGGAATCACCTGAAACATACCAACCTGGAATACGGAAATATTCGTCGTACTTCGCAGGGTTATTCCATATTTTTCGCATCATCGAAGGCCACGGTGTTTTGATCGCCAAGTTGCCCATCCGATAAGGAGGGAGCATGTTGCCCTGATCATCAACGATCGTAGCTTCGATGCCTGGAATCGGTCTGCCCATGGAACCCGGTTTGATCGGCATCGAAGGGTAATTACAAATAAGATGCCCTCCTGTCTCCGTCATCCACCATGTATCATGGATTCGCTGACCGAAAGCTTTGAACCCCCAACGGACAACCTCTGGATTAAGCGGCTCACCTACAGATAAGACATGCCGCAGGCTCGACAAGTCGAACTCCTTAATGATATCGTCCCCCGCTCCCATCAACATACGGAAAGCTGTAGGCGCGCTGTACCATACAGTCACTTTATATTTTTGAATCGTTTCATACCAGTCTTGCGGCTTAAATCGTCCTCCGCGAATGACATTTGTGACGCCATTCAACCATGGAGCAAAGATACCGTAGGACGTGCCTGTAACCCAACCTGGGTCACCAGTGCACCAATAGACATCTCCTTCTTTCAGGTCAAGGACAATTTTCCCCGTATAATAATGCTGAATCATCGCATTTTGAACATGATATACACCTTTAGGTTTGCCAGTTGAACCCGAAGTATAATGAATAATGAGTCCATCCTCACGCTCTAACCATTCCACATCAAACTGTTCGGAAGCCTCCGCTAATTCGGTGCGAAAATCAATTAACCCATCACCTTGCTGCACACTTTCGCCAACAACGAAAATATGCTCTAAAAGCGGCAATTCATCCCTTCTCACGCGCGGTAAAAGCGTTGGAGTCGTAATGAGTGCCGATGCCCCGCTGTCCTCCAGACGGTCCTTAACCGCGGCATCCATGAAAGCTTCGAATAGCGGTCCAACGATAGCTCCAACTTTTAGAATACCTAGTACGCTAATATAAAGCTCAGGAGTTCTAGGCATAAATACAAAGACGCGATCTCCCTTTTGAATGCCGTGAGCACGAAGTACATTGGCGAACTTATTCGAAAGTCTGCTTAGCTCCGCATATGTATATTTCTCTTCTCGTTCAGCATCACTGTAGATAAGCGCCAGACGATCTCCATGTCCTGACTCAACATGACGATCGATCGCTTCATATGCCATATTGAATTTTCCCGTTCCATACCAAGAGAACTGCTTCTCAATGTCTTCCCATACAAAATCGGCGTAAGCTTGTTCATAATTTTCCAAATTGGATGAAGACGCCACCACTTCAATAACTTCACCTTGTAATTGTCCCATTATTCCATCCTCCTCACGAATCACATCTAACTTACTTTGGTAGTTAGCGCTTTCATTAGTGCTGAAAAACCAACGGCCTTTCTAGGGATGAATCCTAAAGAGTCAAGCATGAAAATATGAATATTGTATGTCAAAAATATTATAACATAGCTTTTACATGCCGCATATTCCTTTTCAAATTATCGTTTTTTTGTTATAAGTGAGTTAGATTATGAAAGGAGGCGCAGCCCTGTGGAACACATAAAACGGTATCACGCCGCTGTAGTGCCCCATGAAGAACGCGTGCTCATTGTTGAAGGCCCTGTTTCCTCTAGTGTACTGCGTGAGTTAACGATGCACCCAGACCTGCATGCGTTTCGAAGGCCGCATGAACAACAAGAAGCGCTCATTGCGATTTCAGAGCTGCCCGAAGGCCGTATTATTATTACTCGGGATAAGGACACCATTGTAGGTTACGTCACCTTTCACCATCCGGATGAGCTTGAACGTTGGTCTCAAGGACATATGCAAGACCTCATCGAATTAGGAGCTATTGAGGTAGCGAACAGCTATCGTTCTCTAGGACTAGGCCAGAAAATGATCAAAACGGCTTTTGAAGAAGGCCAGATGGAGCAATATATCGTATTTACAACCGAATATTATTGGCATTGGGATCTGAAAGGAACCGGCCTTAATGTGTGGGAATATCGCAAAATGATGGAGCGTTTGATGAGCGTTGTAGGCATGATATGGTACGCAACGGACGACCCTGAGATCTGCTCACATCCTGCGAATTGCCTCATGGTCAGAATCGGCAAAGACGTGCCGATCGAATCCGAAGAACAGTTTGACCGAATTCGATTTCAGCAACGCTTCATGTATTAATATATTTCGATTGAAGAGGGAGGGATTCGTAATTTTATGTCTGCAAACGCTTTATTCGCACATCATGACGAGAGTTTGAATTATCATTTTCACGACGATCACCCTTTTCATCCTACTCGCCTCAAGCTGACCATCGACCTGTTAAAAGAGCTTGGTGCACTTGATTCCTCTAATATGTTAGCCGCAAGACAAGCAACCGAGGAAGAGCTTCTGCGTGTCCATAGCTCATCATATATCGAAGAAGTCAAAGGACTAAGCTGCAATCCTCCCGAGGAACGTTATCTGCAACAAGCTGAGAAATTTGGTTTTGCAGGTGAGGATACACCTTACTTCTCAAATATGCATCATATTGCTTCCTGTGTCGTTGGAGGTTCAATTACGGCTGTAGAAGCTGTCATGACAGGAAAGAGCCCGCATGCGCTTCATCTCGGCGGCGGACTGCATCATGCACTCAGCGCACAAGCAGCTGGCTTCTGCGTATATAATGACGTATCTGTTGCAATCGCACACCTTCGTCATCATTATGATGCAAAGGTACTTTACATTGATACTGATGCGCATCATGGCGACGGCGTGCAGTGGGCGTTCTACACCGATTCTGAAGTATGCACCTATTCCATTCATGAGACAGGCAAATATTTATTTCCTGGTACCGGATTTGTGAATGAACGCGGACAGGATACAGGTTACGGAGCTTGTGTAAATATCCCTCTGCAGCCTTATACCGAAGATGAATCGTGGCTACACTGCTTTAAGGAATCGATACAGAGATTAACTGCTTATTTCAAACCAGATGTTATTGTAAGTCAGCATGGCTGTGATGCACACGCACTCGATCCATTGTCGCATTTACACTGCAGCATGCAAATTTATAATGAAATCCCTGCTATTATTCACGAGCTCGCCCATAAGTACTGTAACGGAAAATGGGTCGCCTTTGGCGGCGGAGGGTACGACATATGGAGAGTTGTTCCACGCGCTTGGAGCTTGGTGTGGCTTGAAATGAGCGACCATCCGTTAAAAGAGACTATTAAACTTGATCCCTTATCTCCATTGCCCGCAGCATGGATCGACCGATGGCAACAGAAAGCCCCGGTTCCATTGCCCGCCTTCTGGTTAGATGACCTAAACAGCTGGCAAGTAATCCCGAGGCGTGATGATATTACTAGGCAAAATAACCACTCATTACAAATTGCATTGCAAGAGTTTCCTGCCATTTCATGATAAGTTGCGAACCATATAATCTAATATTTGATGCGATCTTCTGGACGCTTCGACAGTAAATTCTGCAAAATTAATATGGGCTGAGCCGTCTGCTTTATCTGACATCGAGCGAAGAATGACGAATGGAATGTCATTCATATGGCATACTTGAGCGACGGCGGCTCCTTCCATCTCAGCGCAAGCACCGCCAAGTTCTTCATGCAGCATTTTCACAACCTCACGGCTCGAAATAAATTGATCCCCGGACAGCACTTTCCCTTTCATATAACGACCTTCATTTATTTTGTTACACGCTTCCTCAGCCAGTGCAATAAGCTTATTATCCGCTTTAAATTCCGATGTCTCTTGATACGGAATAACACCGCGCGGGAACCCTAGCGCTGTTACATCCATGTCATGCTGCACACATGAAGTCGAAATAACTATATCACCGATCTCCAGATCAGGGTGTACAGCCCCTGCCACACCTGTAAACAGTACTGTATCTATCCCGAACGTATCAATAAGTATTTGAGTCGTAACAGCTGCATTTACTTTGCCGACACCTGACTTACATACAACGACGGACTTACCATGAAGCGTCCCCGTCACATAAGTAATACCTGCCTTCACCGTCGTTTCCGCTTTGTCCATATCCGCTAGAAGGAGCGCGATTTCTTCATCCATAGCTCCTAGTAACCCAATTCTACTCATATGCTAATAGCCACCTCTGATCATTTACTATTGTGATTTAATTTTCTAATCGCCAAAAAAAGCCCCGTAACGGAGCTTTTTTAACCAAAAACTAACCTTTTTTCATATCTAAAAATTGTATTTATCTTTATAGATGACTTACAGAAAGTCTTAAAATCGTTTCATGCGGAAGGATAACATGAGGATTATCTACATTTTCCTTCTTCATCAGCTTAGTAAGCAGACGCATCGCTACTGCACCTAAATCATACATAGGTTGAGCAACTGTCGTTAGCTGAGGGCGTACCATCGAAGCCATGCGGATGTTATCTACACTGATTACCGAGAAATCATCCGGCACTTTGAGACCTTCGTCTTGGATGCTGTGTATTGCTCCAATCGCCATCTCATCAGTAGCTGCAAAGATCGCTGTAGGCTTCTTCTTCAGCCCAAGGAAATACTTCATCGCTTCTACACCGGATTCATACCGATAATTGCCGATGCGAACCAGATCTTCATTATAATCAATACCTGCTGTTTCCAAAGCTCTCTTATAGCCTTGGAAGCGAGCGTATCCATTCGCTGGGTCCTGAAGCGTTCCGCTAATCATTGCGATTTCACGGTGTCCATGACGAATGAGTGTACTTACAGCATCAAAAGCAGCTGCTTCATGATCGATGTCGACAGAAGGAATTGCACCTTTCTCATCCTTCGTCGCACAAAGAACGATCGGAACAGCCGATGTTTGAAATGCTTGAATGTGATCCTCAGTTACTGTTCCGCCCATAAACAATAGCCCGTCCACCTGTTTTTCTAACAGGGTGTTAATGACACGGATTTCTTTCTCTTTCTTCTTATCAGCATTACAAAGAATAATATTGTAATGATACATATTGGCAATATCTTCAATACCACGGGCAATCTCGGCAAAAATCGAGTTTGAAATATCCGGAATAACGACACCCACGGTAGTTGTCTTCTTGCTTGCAAGCCCCCGTGCTACCGCATTTGGACGATATCCTAACCGTTCAATTGCTTCATATACTTTTTTTCGAGTTTGCGGCTTCACATTCGGGTTATTATTCACAACCCGTGACACTGTGGCCATTGATACGCCTGCTTCACGTGCTACATCGTAAATGGTTACCGTCACATGCCTTCTCTCCATTGCAAATAAATTTTCACTCGTTCATTCCAATATTATTTATGATACGACAAATTTTTACTTTGTGCAATGATAACGCTTCAAAGTTCATAAAAACATTTGTGTTCAGTGGAATCTTAGTGAATCTTTATTACATGGTATCAAAAGTCATGCAAAAAATCCAACAACGCCGCATTATGTACAAAAATTAACCAACATTACGGTCCATCGTTTGAAAATGTTGTAAGTGTTCTGTAATTTGACCCAGTCGATTCGACACATCTTCCATCCAATCTGTATCTCCTAATTCCTGCGCATATCGATATAAATCGAGTAAGAGATTGATGCGTTCCTCTATTTTATCATTTAATAATTGTTCAATTGGCGATCCGATATCATCCGTTTGGTGTCTAAACACATCGTCGATAATATCAGCTATATCACATATTTCTGTAAATAGCACTTTATGTATGCCTGAAACTATATTAAGTTCAGCAATTAAACTTAGTAAATTCTCTTTAATTAGAGGCAGTACTTCAAAATGGCTGCAGGATTCGCAAGCAAAAACGGGCACTCGCTCAATTTTAATTCGATGCGAATATATGACAGTCCTCAAATCAAGCTCCATTTGTTGTCCACAATCGCAAAGTCTGTTCATCGAACCACCTCATTTATGAATAGTATGTATCCTCATATATTAATAACGCACCAAACCTTCATAATGTCACACGATGTATAAAAAAAATTTGTGAAAATTAAAAGAATATACAGAAAATGAGACGCGGTGAAATACAAAAAAATGATCGGGATTGCTAGCATAATCGCTGCCATTTCCGTTCTTATCTTCTCATCTTTAAGTAAAATGCTAGTTTTAGCCGTTTTCATTCACGTACTGTGGAGCGCTTCTATAGGGTTCGGACAATCTTCTCTCACTTCGACGCTTAATTGTCTAACAATGCAAGAAGCCGCTCAAATAGTTTGAACGGCTTCTTACATTAAATTAGTTATTATTTTGTGCTGTCCACATAATCCGTTAATAATTGTTCAATTTCTAAGCTCGTTCGCATCGTAAAGCACTCCTCAGCCAGTTTTACCGCTTCTTCGGCACTTGTATTCAAGGTGCGGTGCTTCACTTTAAGCAGCGATTGGATGGACATACTTAGGTGGTCTACACCAAGCTTCAGCCAAATCGGAATCGATCTCTCGTCCCCTGCCATTTCCCCGCATACGCTAACCGGAATGCCGCTCTGGTGAGCTGCATCTACAGTCATCTTCAGCATACGGAGAATTGCGGGATGATAAGGATGATACATATGAGCAATTTGCTCATTCATTCGGTCAACTGCTAGCACATATTGCACAAGATCGTTCGTCCCGATACTGAAGAAATCCGCTTCCTCAGTAAGCAAATCAGCAATTGTGACAGCTGCAGGAATTTCAATCATAATGCCTACTGGAATGTCTCTGTTGTACGGCGTCCCCCGTTCATCAAGCTCTGCCATTGCCTCTCGTAAAATCTCGTTGGCTCTTCTTACCTCATCAACAGATGAGATCATGGGATACATAATTCTAACCCCACCATATGCGCTTGCTCTTAAAATAGCTAACAACTGAGTCTTAAACAGCTCTTTATGATCGAGGCTGATCCGTATAGCACGATAACCAAGGAATGGATTATCCTCTTCCGGAAGTGTGAAGTAGTCAAGCTCTTTATCACCGCCGATGTCGAGCGTTCGAATGACAACCGGGTAATTTCCCATTTTCTCGGCAACCTGTCTATAAATCTCAAACTGCTCTTGCTCACTAGGGAGAGAAGGACGATCCATATACAAAAATTCTGTTCGAAAAAGTCCAACGCCTTTGGCCCCATACTTAAGTGCCAAATCCAGTTCTTTCACAGAACTAATATTGGCCGCGAGGTGCAGCTCCGCTCCATCCTTCGTCAAAGCATCTACTGAAGCAAGCAATTCAAGCTGCTGCTTTTTCTTCAGAATCTTCGAATGAAGCTCAGTGTAGCGCTCGGTAATGTGACTGTCTGGGTTGATATATACTTGTCCGTTGTCACCATCTACAATAAGCTGGTCACCCGTCAAAATCGGCTTTGTCAATTTATTCTCAAGGCCTGAAACGAGCGGGATACCGAGTGCTCTAGCCATGATCGCAGAATGGGATGTTTTACCGCCAATCATCGTAATAATGCCGAGAACGTAATCCGGATTTAAATGAGCGAGTTGAGAAGGCGACAGCTCCTTGGCAACAAGAATATACGGCTGTGTATCTGACGGCAGCGTAATTTCAGGAGCACCAAGCAAATGCTTCAGCAATCGGTTCCCAACATCTTTAATGTCAAGCGCCCTTTCTTTCATGTACTCGTCATCGAGCAAATCAAACATCGTTACAAAATGATCTATCGCTTCTTTGACAGCAACTTCTGCCGCTTTGTACTGCCGCTGAATAATTCCTTGGATTTCACTCATAAAAGCAGGATCTTCTAGTATGGCAAGGTGAGCATCGAAAATACTCGATTCTTCATCACCCACAATTTCCTTGAATTCGTTCTTAATGTACTCAATCTCATCTTTGGAAGTACGAATTCCCTCATACAAACGCTCGATTTCTTTCGCTAAATCAACAGCATCCATCTTCTGATCCGGCAGTTCCCACTCCCAGGTAGGGAGAACAAATGCTTTGCCGATTGCAATTCCTGGTGCAGCGCCGATGCCTTGTATCATCATTTGACCCCTCCAGCATTCCTATCTTCTATATCTATTTCATCAAAAATAACAACAGACATGACAGATGCCTGGCCTTTTTTTACAGATTTAAACGGTGCAAAGCTCCATGACTTCACCCGCTTCGGATTCGTAATGACCATCGGTGTAACCGTTGAGGTCGCCAGCTTGCGAATATTTGCCAAATCAAATTTGATAAGCAATTGACCTGGCTCGACCACATCATCAACGTTGACTACAGCTGTAAAATAACCATCTAATTCTGAGGTGTCGATACCAATGTGCAGTAATATATCGAGACCTTCCCGAGTTCTAAGTCCGATTGCATGCATTGTCGGATAGATATGAACCACTGTCGCATGAACAGGTGAGACGAGCTCCCCTTTTTCAGGAATAAAGGCAACCCCTTCTCCAACTAATTTGGTGGCAAAAATTTTGTCTGGAACTTCATCAAGTGGAATCATACGTCCTTGTAAAGGAGCGCAAAATAAAACTTGCGGCAAATCTTTGTCCATCAGTTTGCGAATTTCTTCACGAATAAGCTCTGAGTACGTTCCGAACACAACCTGTACGTTCCCGCCGCCCAATTTGATCATCCCGGCAGACCCAAGCGCTTTGAGCGCATTGCTGTCAATGATTCGGTCATTATGCACGGTAAGGCGAAGCCTCGTGATACAAGCTTCTACACGCACAATATTTTCTTTACCTCCAAGAGCTTGTAAAATAAGCGGTGCTTGATAAGGGATATTCCCCGCCCAATCGTTAAGCGCTGAAATTTCCTCACGGCCTGGCGTTGCCAATTGATAGCGTCTAATTGCCCATCGAAACAAAATATAATATGTAATTCCATAAACTAAACCAATAGGAATTAGCATCCAAGCATGTCTTGACAAGTGATAATTTAATACAAAATCAATGGCACCCGCGGAGAATGAAAACCCGTGATGAATGTCGAGCGCATATGCAATCCACATCGATAACCCGGACAGCAGCGCATGGACAATGAATAAGTACGGAGCTACGAAAAGAAATGAGAATTCGATTTGCTCAGTAACTCCAGTTAAGAACGATACAAGCGCTGCAATGAGAAACGTCTTTTTTACTTTAGGCTTAAGATCTTCCCTAGCTTCATGAACAAACGCTATGGCAATGGCAGGCAAAGCGAACATCATAATGGGATACAATCCCGCCATATAACTGCCTGCTGTAGGGTCCCCTGCGAAAAATCTCGGCAAATCCCCTTCGACAACATTACCGGTGGACGTCGTATACGTCCCTACCTGAAACCAAACGATATTATTCAGTAAATGATGCAGCCCGAAAGCGACCAATATCCGATGAATAAAGCCGTACAAAAAAAGACCTACTCCGCCCATTCGCCCAAGCAGCAGCGTTATTTCATTCAAGCCTGCCTGCAAATATGGAGCCAAAGCAATCATTATATAGCTAAATAACGCGGAGAACAGCCCCATAAAGAGCAGCACAAACCTCGAGCCGCCGAAAAATTGCAATGCTTCCGGAAGCTTTATGCTGCTAAACCGATTATATGCTAATCCCGCAATGACGCCGATCATAATTCCAATTAGTGTAGTCGGTTCAATTAACGATCTTCCCGCATGACTACTTACCTGATCATAGATCACCATTCCTGTAAAAGCAGCAAGACCTGCTTGACCCGCTTGATTGGTCAAACCTAGCGCTACGCCAATTGCGAACATATAAGGAATAAAAGAAAATATCGCTTGTCCGGCAACATTGGCGGCATCCCCTACTGACGGGATTCCCCATACTGCCCACGGCAAACTGCCTATGCTGAGCAGAATTGCCGCGGCAGGAAGCACCATCGTAGGAAGCATGACGGCTCTGCCAAGCTGCTGCAATGATCCGAGCCAATTCAAGGTGATCCTCTCCTTTCTTAATCAAATGGTAAGCGCTCTATTCTTTTTTGTCAAAAAATAAACGGCCTGAAATGACAGGCCGCTAAGTCTCTTACATAGTAAAATCATTCAATTAATGATTGTTTCTGCCGTTCGGAAAAAGAACACTGTCTTCCACCTTAATACATCTATCCATGATCGCAGTCATTCCGTGCTCTTCAGCGATTTGCGCAACTTCGTCGCTTCTAATGCCAAGCTGAAGCCAAATGACTTTGGCCCCGATCTCTGCCGCTTCCCTAGCTACTTCCGCGCAATATTCACTACGCCGGAACACATTGACGATATCAACGGGTTCTGGGATGTCCTTCAAGGACGGATAGCACTTCTCCCCCAATATATGATCTGCATTCGGGTTAACCGGGATAATCCGGTATCCTTTGTTTTGCATCGCTTCTGACACCATATAGGAAGTACGGTCAGGCTTTTCGGACAGTCCTACGACAGCTATCGTATTTGCGTTTTGTAAAATATTTTTGATCTCATCTCGGGACGGATTTTCAAAAGCCACGTCAATTGCCACCTTTCCATAGTATGGAATTTACTATCTGCTAATAATGTAGCATTAATTTTCCGTCCATTCCACCGATGCACCAAGTAGAGCCATGTGATCAAAAAATTGCGGATATGATTTCGCTACATGATGCGCATCCTTAATGCGAATCGGCTGCTTCGAACGAAGACCTACGATCGATAACGCCATAATAACGCGGTGATCATAATGAGCGTTAATTTCTACACCGCCTTCAACCCCTTCTGGGCGACCGTGCACGATAATTTCCGATTGACGCTCTTCAACATTCGCCCCCGCTTTACGCAGCTCAGTCAAATAATCGGTAATTCGATCACATTCTTTATAACGAAGGTTCTCCACATTGTAGAAGCGTGATGTTCCTTCGGCAAATACGGCTGCCGCCACCATTGCCAGAACAGCATCCGTAGCTGTATCTCCATCAAATTCAACAGCTTTGAGTTTCCCATTACCTTGGACACGAACAATGTCGTTCTCGTGCGTAAGCGGCACGTCCATCATGCGCAGTACATCAACAATGGCACGCTCTCCTTGCTTGCTATTTTCTGTCAATCGATGAATTGCAACATCTGACTTCGTCACTGCGGCAGCCGCGAGCACCGCAGCTGATCCGGGATAGTCACCTTGAACCGTATACGTTTTTGCCTGATAAGACTGTCTGCCTGGCACTGTAAAATGCATGTAATCTTCACTCGCATGAATGACGATCCCTGCCTGCTCTAACACTTCAAGCGTTTGACCAACGACAACTTTCGATTTAAGGTCATCCAGCACTTCAATTTCGCTGTCCTCTTCAAGGAGAGGCGTCAAGAACAACAGAGCGCTTAAATATTGAGAGCTGACCGCACCCGATACCTTTATTTTACCGCCCTTCGGCTCTCCACCCTTAATGCGAATAGGCAGTCTTCCGTTCTGGTGCTCAACTTCCACCCCAAGCTGACCGAGTGCTGTAATCAAATCATCATGAGGTCGTTTGCCGAGCGAATCTGGATACGTATTGACGAACGTAACATCTTTACATAAAGCGGTCACAGCCATTAAGAAGCGAAGAACCGCTCCTGCGTTGCCAACGTTCAGCTCCTTGACATCACGCGGGCTGCGGCCAAAGCCTGTAATCACAATTTTCTCGTCATCCTCCGAGATAACAGCCCCCAAATCACGGATGCAGCGACGCATTGCATCGCTGTCTTCACTATGAGCAGGGTAGTAAATTGTACTTGTTCCTTCTGCCAGCGCTGCGACCAGCAAATAACGTGTCGTGTAGTTTTTCGAGGATAGCGCTTGAATCTCTCCATTTAAAACAGGTGTGGGACTTACAATAATATCCATACATTAATCTCCTTTATTTATAACTGTCTACCTAAGGCATCCCCTTGAATTGACAGCTTAAATGTTGCTTCGGTATCATTTAGATAAATTACACGAAAGGGGAAAACAATATGTCAGTTGCCCAAATTGAACCAACCGAATTAAGACGCCGCCTTAATGCCGGCGAGAAAATAGAAATGATCGATGTCCGTGAAGATGAGGAAGTAGCAACAGGAATGATCCCTGGCGCCAAACATATTCCCCTCGGACAAATTCCAGCTCGCCTTGATGAAATCGACAAATCCGGCGAAGTTATTTTCATTTGCCGCAGCGGCAGACGCAGTGAACATGCTTGCGAATACTTACAGCAGCTCGGATTTGACGATGTTGTCAATCTGACTGGCGGCATGATTGAATGGTATAACACGGAAGAAGAATAACAATTCCGTTTTCTAAGAGCGCATTACTGCCGAGCTAGCAAGCTTAGACGCGGTAATGCGCTAAAATTTGCTGCGCGACTTTCTCCACAGAAAGGGTTGACGTGTCGATCGTGAGATGCGCAAAGTCATACGCATCTTTACGCTCCTCCAAAATTCGTTTCACACGTTCGTTGACATCCCCTGCAAGAAGCGGTCTACCTGAATCTTGACCTACTCGTGATACGATAACGTCTGCACTTGCTTGCAGCGCAACTACCCAGCCCTGCTCTAGCATCCGTTCACGGTTCGCAGGTCTAAGAACAACACCGCCGCCCGTAGCAATAATTTGCCGATCTGATTGCAGAACCTTCTCAAGCACCTCTGATTCTAAGTCTCGAAAATACGTTTCACCCTTCTCGGCGAATATCTCAGGTATTGAAGAGCCCGCACTGTCCACAATCGCTGCATCTAAATCGACTAGACTGTAACCTAACTGCTCTGCCAGCAGCCGCGCAACGGTTGATTTACCGGTACCCATCATTCCAACGAGGATAATGTTTTTCCCATGCTGCCTCAAACTGTCCCACCTTCTTGTACAAGACCTATTATTTTTTTAGTTATCATAGCAAAAAAGCGGCGAAAAGCCAATCCAATACTGAATTAACGCTTCGCCACTTGTATTTCAGAAATGGTTCATTAGTCTATCCAATTGTGATGGAAGACGCCTTCTTTGTCCACACGTTTGAATGTATGGGCGCCGAAATAGTCGCGCTGTGCTTGCAGCAGGTTCGCAGGCAATCGTTCTGTGCGGTAGCTGTCGAAATAAGCCAGCGCACTCGAGAATCCAGGTACAGGAATACCGCGGGATACAGCTATAGCCACAATTTCACGCCATGCGTCTTGATAAGATTCGATAACATTTTTGAAGAATGGGTCAAGCAGCAAATTTTTCAGCTCTGGATTGTTCTCATAGGCATCGTTAATGTTCTGTAAGAACCGAGAACGAATAATGCAGCCTCCGCGCCAGATTTTAGCGAGATTACCGTAGTTCAAATTCCAGTTATATTCATCTGAAGCTACGCGCAGCTGAGCGAAGCCTTGTGCGTAAGATACAATTTTACTAGCAAATAATGCTTTACGGACCTTCTCGATGAAATCTGCCTTATCTCCATCAAATGGCTTCACTTCAGGACCACTCAAAATTTTGCTGGCAGCGACACGCTCTTCCTTCATCGCAGACAAGAAACGGGAGAATACAGATTCCGTAATCATAGTCAGTGGAACACCTAGGTCTAGAGAACTTTGACTCGTCCATTTGCCTGTACCCTTTTGCCCGGCTACGTCTAGAATGACGTCGACGATTGGTTTACCCGTATCCGCATCATAGTGGGAGAAAATATCCCCCGTAATTTCAATGAGATAACTATCGAGCTCTCCTTCATTCCAGTCGGAGAAAATTTCGTGGAACTGCTCAGCTTGAAGTCCTAACACGTCCTTCAGCAAATGATAAGCTTCTCCGATCAGCTGCATATCCCCGTATTCAATTCCGTTATGAACCATTTTCACGTAATGTCCGGCACCATCTGGACCAATATATGTACAGCAAGGTTCTCCGTTTACTTTAGCCGATATCGCTGTCAGAATTGGCTCTACCAGCTTATATGCACTTTCTTGACCTCCAGGCATAATGGAAGGCCCTTTCAGAGCACCTTCTTCACCGCCGGATACGCCTGCGCCGATAAAACGAAATCCTTTCTCTTCTAGCTCTTTACTGCGACGCTGTGTGTCAGGGAAATATGCGTTTCCGCCATCAATAATAATGTCCCCTGAATCCAAGTGCGGCAGAAGCTGTTCGATCGTTGCATCGGTCGCTTTGCCGGCTTGTACCATAATTAAAATTTTACGAGGCGTTTCTAAGGAATCTACAAATTGTTCAATTGAAAACGTACCGAATAATTTTTTGCCTTCTGCTTCTTTCAGAAGATCATTCGTTTTTTCTGGAGAGCGATTGTAAACAGAAACTGTGAACCCTTTACTCTCAATGTTAAGAGCTAAATTTTTGCCCATTACGGCAAGACCTATTACGCCAATTTGTTGTTTCGCCATCTGGTTCTCTCCTTTTCAATAACTATTTTGTGTAGATATTTTCCATTTTACAGTTTTTGCAAAAAGAAGGGAACAAAATGTGGACAATTCTCATCAATTCCTCATACTCACAACTTAAAAATTCATATTTCCTCAGCAAAAGCCGCCGCTTACCATTCAAGCAGCAGCAACTCACGCCGGATTCTCTTTAATTTTTCTTTGCACAGAGCTGCTTTCTCTTCATCTCCTGCTCTCATCGCCTCAAACAGCCGTTCAAGTTCATCATCCATCTCGTATCGAAGCAGCTCGAGCCTTCGTTCCGCAGCCTGTGACGTATATATTTTGAAAATATCTTCAGCAGTCAAGTTAGGACCTTTCTGAAACAACACTCGCTGTTCGAATCCTTGAACTTCTACAAGCTGGATTACTTCACCGAACAGAATGCTTTCAATTAATATTTGGCGATCTTTGAACCGTTTGACAACGGCGTGCCCCCTTGTATCCTCAATTAACTTCTCCAGCCATTCCGCCAACTTGGCATCCTTTATAATGTAATCACCCACCATTTTATATCCGTTCTTCATTCGCTGGAAACGCAGTTTAACTAACCTTCGTCCTGTTCGAACTGACACGATAAACAATGATTCGTTCTCACTCCAATATAAGGAATATCCTTCCTGAATCAAATCTTTGATCAGATTTTGGATATGCCGACGATCGAACCTGAGCTCTAAATTCGAATATTCAACTTCATAGCTTTTATTCACGGCACTCCCTCCTTGCTTATTAGCGAATTTGCTGAAGGCAATCTGATACTTTACTCTATCTTATACTTCATCATATGTATCGGTAACTTGGATTATTGACTATTTTTGATATGCTATAATAAACAGAAGTTTGAAAAGGAGGCTCTAAACGAATGACATTTACAGGCTTTACGGAGCAGGACTTTGATGTAATGACGATTCCAGGGCTCGAGCCCCGGATGGAAGCTCTAATCCAGCATGTTCGTCCGAAATTGAACGAGCTCGGCAAAGTCTTGTCGCCTTACTTATCTGCGCTGTGCGGTGAAGAAATGTTCCCGCATGTCGCCAAACATGCACGCCGTAAAGTGAATCCGCCGAATGATACATGGGTAGCATGGGCAAGCAGCAAACGCGGCTATAAAGCGCTGCCTCACTTTCAAGTAGGCATGTTCTCAACACACTTGTTTATTATTTTTGCGGTTATATATGAAAGCCCTAATAAAGTAACCTTCGCTCATTCCCTTGAGCAAAATATAAATAAAGTGAAAAAGACGGTACCTGATAACTTCTATTGGTCACTTGACCATATGCAGCCGGGCGGTACTCTGCATGCTGAACTAGAGGATCAAGACTTCAAAGAAATGAGCGTTAAATTGGCTACTGTGAAGAAGTCCGAAATTTTGTGCGGCTTACAAATTCATCGTGATGATGAATTGCTGCGTGACGGGGAGAAGCTTGTGCAGAAGATTGAACAGACATTTGAGACGCTGCTTCCGCTTTATAAAATGGCATTTTGAGTTTACAAAAAAGGAGCGGTTTATCCCGCTCCTTCTGCCGTTCTATGAAGGCATTATCCCTCTGCCATCTCTCTCCCCTTATGTGTGTTCGTCAGCATAATATGAATAAGGAACAGGGTACCCATCACTGCTGAGCTTGCCCAAAATGGCGCAGACGGTCCAAGTCTATCCCACAGCTTACCGGATAAAATGGGGCCTAACACCATCCCTGACCCTTGCACCGTTAGAAACAACCCCCATACAGTTCCCCGCTCCTTCTCAGGCAACAAATGAGACAGCATCGTGTCCCATGTCGGTAAAATAAATGCATAGCTAATACTGAGACAAATGACGATCGTCCAAATAAGAGGCAGCGACCGAACCGCCGCCAAGCCTCCCAATGAAAGTGCGGCCAGTAGAAATCCAGCGTGCAAAAACCACCTGGTACCGACTCTGTCCACCCATTTCCCCACAGGGATCAATCCAAGTACTGTGAGTCCGCCGCCAACAATCATCATGATGCTGTACATTTGCGCTGATAAATTAAGTTCAGTCCGTACATAGAGCGTTATGACCGGCGTAATTAATCCAATAGCAAAAGTTTGCAAAAATAATGCGGGGAACAATAACCAGCTTATATGGAGATGATCTCTAATTTGTCTAAACAAATGCTGTATATTTTTCGTCAGATGCTCATGTTCATGTCCATCTTTCTTAGTGGATTTCCCCGTATGACTAGGAAGTTTAAGCGATAACATAATAACGATGCCCACACAGATGAGCAGTATCCAAAAAACAGCGGTATATGAACGGCCAACGAGAAAATTCGCTGCAATCGGTCCAGCACCCGTTCCGCCTAATGACGATATTTGAATAACCCCCATGGCTAAGCCGAACTGCTCGTTCCGACCTGAATCCGGAGTAAGCCCGCGCATGACACAAGGCCAGAGCGGCGCAGTGCCAACACCAAGCAGCCCGCAAGCAGTGACCATCAAACTGGCGTTTTTCGAGAAAGCCATAACAGCTACAGCAACGAGCGTAAGTGACATCCCTAAGGTCATCGTCTTCCGAAAACCCATTCTATCGATCAGCCAGCCTGCTGGACTGCGAAAAGCATTATCTCCGATATATTGCAAGGCAAAAGAAATCCCAATGGCGAATGCCGAAAATTTCAGCACATGTCCCATATATACGGGAAGAATGGTAACGAGCAATGAACCTTTAACAAATTCAACAAGGAACATAATAATCCATACTTTTATAAATAATGATTGTGTAAGCAATTGTTTAAGCCCATGAAAGGCAGAACTTTTCATCATGCATTCCTTCCTTCAAGGTGATCAGCTCTGTTAAGACATCGCTTGTTATAGCTTTCCCTACAAACAACCACTTGCATTCGCCCCTCAATTTGCTATACTCATTTTTGTTTATATTTATAGGCTGAAAGGTTGTGGGAACTTAAAATGAATCATCACCGAACTCCATTATTTACCGCACTGAAAAATCATGCGGCGAACAATCCTGTGCAATTTCATATTCCAGGACATAAAAAAGGTGTGGGTACAGATCAAGAATTTCGTAAATTTATAGGCGATAACGCCCTTTCCATAGACTTGATTAACATTGCACCTCTCGACGATTTGCATCAACCGACTGGTGTGATTGAAGAAGCTCAGCAGCTTGCTGCAGATGCCTTCGGTGCGGACTATACATATTTCTCCGTACAAGGTACGAGCGGCGCAATCATGACGATGATTTTATCGATTTGCTCGCCGGGTGACAAAATTATTGTCCCTCGAAATATCCATAAATCAGTCATGTCTGCCATTATTTTTTCAGGAGCTAAACCAATCTTCGTATCTCCTGCTCGCGATGAGAATTTAGGGATTGACCATGGCATTACGACACGTTCGGTACGCCGCGCTCTTGAGCGTCATCCAGACGCAAAGGCCGTACTCGTTATCAACCCAACGTACTACGGGGTTTGTGCAAATCTGAAAGAAATCGTGGATCTAGCACACAGCTTCGACGTTCCTGTCTTGGTCGACGAAGCGCACGGCGTGCTCATTCATTTCCATGAAGATCTGCCTATGTCAGCCATGGAAGCAGGAGCCGATATGGCGGCAACGAGCGTGCACAAGCTTGGCGGCTCAATGACCCAAAGCTCTGTCCTTAATTTAAATGTAAAAAATGGATATGTAAATCCTCAGCGTGTTCAGACGATCATTAGCATGTTGACCACAACGTCAACTTCATATATATTGCTTGCTTCACTCGATACCGCAAGACGGAATTTAGCAATCAACGGCCATGAGATGGCACAAAGAGCGATTGACTTAGCGCAATATGCGCGAAGTGAAATTAACAAAATCGATGGATTATACTGCTTCGGGGAAGAAATTCTCGGCGGAGAGGCGACATATAATCTAGACCCTACCAAAGTTGCGATTCATGTACGTCATCTTGGTTTAACAGGCTATGAGACGGAGAATTGGCTGAGAGAGCATTATAACATCGAAGTAGAGCTTAGCGATATGTACAACATTTTGTGCTTAGTCACTCCTGGGGATACTGAGGAGACTGTAAATACGCTTCTAACGGCACTGCGTGAACTTTCGAAAACTTACTATAATGTGAACACTGCCAACGAACTCGTTGTCAAAATCCCTGAAATTCCGCAGCTGTCACTTATTCCACGCGATGCTTTTTATGCGGATACAGAAGTGATTCCATTTAAAGAATCTGCAGGACGCATTATTGCGGAATTCATCTACGTTTATCCGCCAGGCATTCCAATTCTGCTTCCAGGTGAAGTCATTACGCAGAAAAATATTGACTATATTGTTGACCATGTCGAAGTCGGATTACCTGTAAAAGGACCGGAAGATCGTACGATTCAAAATGTTAAAGTGATCGTGGAAGCAGACGCTATTTTCTAAAACTCAAGTATTCTTTCAATCAAAAAAAGCTCCCATTACGGGAGCTTCTGCTTTTTTATGATCAACCTTGATTATGTCTTGCAACAAGCTCATTGTACGCTTCTTCTACACGAGCCCATTCTTCTTCATCCTCAATGTTGTAGAGCACCATTTCTTCGTTTTCTTCTTCCATACGTAAGATGACGCCGTCTGCTTCTGGATTGTTACGGTCTAGCAGCAATGCGTAAACTTGTTCACCAATGTCAAAGGTCTCTACAAGGACCATTTCCACATCATTGCCATCTTCGTCAGTTAATGTTAGTACAAACTCTTCATGATCGTGGTCGTGGTCATGATCATGGTCATGATGGTGATGGTGATGATCGTGGTTATGGTTGTGGTCTTGATCGCTCATCATTATACCTCGTTTCGGGTTAAAATTTTCATACTCTCGTATCGTATCATTTTCGCCCATAGCGGTCAATTTAAAGAGAGTAAGAATGAACATTTTTTAAGAATCATTTAATAGCTGTAATTACTTTTTCAGAGATGAGAGCATATTTGCTGTTTCGGGACTGTTTCATATAAAAGCCTACTCTGTATTTTCCAGCCGTTTTAAAATGGTATGTAAAGTCGTATGTACGGAACCAAAAATTGTCGCTGCGGTTGCTACCCATGCCTTGATATTGAATGTCTTTAACATGTCCCTTAGGATCCGTAATGGTCACTTTTATAGCATTGATGTTTGTCGATAGACTATCAACTTGTACAAGGATGTTAAATTTCAGCTTGCCAACATTCACATTGCCAAATACCGTATTTCCTTTGAAAAGTGTAATATGTGCATTAGGCTTAATCAGATTAACGTTCTTCGTTCGATTGTTAAAACTGACTATACCATTAGCTAGCCTTGCCGGTACGTAAGTCTTGCCATTAATGATATACCCGCCATCAGCTACTGGTCTTCCATTAATCATAAATTTTATTTTCTCGGTCACTGAATCCGCGAATAGAAGTGAACCGCCCATCAGTGAAAAAACAACTACACAGGCGAGTATTTTTTTAAAACTCATTCTTGTTATCCCCCCCTACTTTGGTCCCACAGCTGTAAGTTTATACGACAATCCGTTGTTCAAGTTGCGGTGCACAGGGGTGTATAAATGGTTAAAATTTCTTAACCTTTTAACAGTATGAAGAAATATAGACCTGAAGGACCATACGCCTCACAGATCGTATGTCATACAGCAGCCCTCAGGCCGTTTTTTTACGCTCTATATTTGGTTAGAATACATGGAACTCCATTGCCAACAGCTCCCGGCTGCCTCATATTCTCAGCATATAGAAGTCCCCGCGTGCATGGTGTAGGACATACTTCACATGTCTCAGATGTCACTAGCCTCATGTATGTGCGCAGGCCATCGTTTCCTGTAGATTTTTTTGCTTTCTTACCTTTTCCTTTAACCATAACAACATGCCCTCATTTCATCCATTTTGAATTACTTTATGATATGAAATGAATGCTTCTTCGGGACCACGATCGCTTCTGCTTCAATCATTTTATTTTCATGTAAAATGAACAAAGCCTCCGACATTGTCGAAGGCTTGTAAGTCAATTATATGTTCACTCAAAAATCGGAAGCCCATCTAAGTTGTTCGTCGGATCTCCATCAGCATCGCCGCGAATGTAGAGCTCTCCATCTCTGCCTTTAAAGACGTTCGCGCCGGCGATTGCACCAGCTTGAACCTCTTGAAGAGCTTGTTCGTAATTCAGAACACGTCCTGTCGAAGTCTGAAAGGCGGTTAAGTCACCGTCGCCATTTTTCTGAACAGCAATAAATTGTTCACGAGTTGTCGCCATATTGAGCATCCTCCTAATCTATGGTTGTTACTAGAGACTTAGAATACCCTTCTGGCCGAAAATATATGTGCTTATTCAGGCAGTTCACAGGATTATAGCGTCTTCTGCATTCTTACATGCAGAATACCTGCATCGTAAAACGGTTCTTTCGAGATGACCTCATAGCCGAGCTTGCTGTAGAATGGTTCAGCTTGAACTTGTGCATCCAAGATGGAATACCGGAGCCCTAATTCACGAGCAAGTTCCTCGAGCGCCACAAGAAGCACACGCCCTAAACCTTTGGAGCGATACTCCTTACGGACAGCAATGCGCTGCATTTTCGCCGTGCCTTCTTTATAATAAATCAGTCTTCCCGTCGCAACATATTGACCGTCATCTTGAATAAGAATGTGATTTGCATCCGAGCTGAGTGTATCAAATGCATCAATCTCTAGATCAAGCGGAACGTTCTGTTCTTCCACGAATACTTCCTTACGGATTTTCAGGCACTCTTGTAGCTGCTCTTCGGTACGTACATGTATAATTTCAGCTGCCATCATCTCATCCCTCTCCAATTAAGTTATTAGTTTCATCAATATTAATTTCAATGGTTATACAAGAACAATATTTTACTGTATAGTTGAGAGAGACACAATGTTTGGAAAGGAAATAAACGACATTATGGCGCTAACGATGACCATTATTTTTTCCATTATTATTGCAATCATTATTATCGGCGGAACATTTTATGTGACGAAGAAGGCCTACTCTAAGAAATGGGATCAACAATAATACAAGCCACTGAATGATCAGCGGCTTGTCCTTTGATTACCTTGATATAATTTCGTACCTAGAATACACATCATCTTGAACCGATTTGGAATACACATCCTTCAGAACCGGATTCGAAGAAGAATGGATCATCTGTATCTTGATTGTTCTCTCGCTCTTCTTAACACCGCAGCCCACCATCGTCACCACAACCATGACGAGGCAGCATACAGCTACCCACCTGCGCATACCGTTATCCACTCCTTCTGACGTAAAGTGGTCTATACTTCCATTGTAAGCAGCGGCATGCTTTTTTAAACCTAACTTACACAAAATAAAGGATTTGACAGCATAATCTGAACTTGCTAAACTATGAATTATCCAAGAACAACATATACTTTGATCTGTTAGCTCAGCTGGGAGAGCACCATCTTGACAGGGTGGGGGTCAGTGGTTCGAGCCCACTACAGATCATTAAGAACCCCCCCCTTTGCGTAGCAAGGGGGGGGTTGCATGTTATTATAACTCTAACCATATCAAAATAGTCCCTAAATCTTCTATTTAAGTCGCGTTTTGGTCACACTGCCGCACATTAGAGATAGATACGTCCTCAATTGGACTCAAAACTATACTTCCATCCTCTTGCAAGTTGATACCGTACCAATCTCCTAACTTTATTTTTTTCTCATCAACAATATTACTAGGAATAATGACGCCTAATTCAGTGCCAATCTTCCTTATGTAAACAGTACTCACCCCATCCCCGGCAACCTAACAACAAAAGTCGAACCATATCCAACCTTACTATTCACCGATATAGTTCCGCAGTGGTCCTGAACTATTTTTTGACATAATGATAATCCAAGACCTGTTCCTTCATCTTTGGTCGTAAAGAATGGATTGAATATTCTAGATATCGCGCTGCTTGGTATGCCTCTACCTGTATCGATGATTTTGATGACTGCCATATTTTCTTCCTGACCGACACGGACGTGAACATTGCCCGGAGTCTCCATTGCCTCGAAGGCATTCCGTATTAGATTGATCAGCACTTGTACGATTTTGTCACGATCCATATAGATGACGGAATCGCGCTCGATGTCTAGTGTTAGTTTGTGTCCTCTTGAAGAGGCTTCTGATTCAGTGAGCGATATCACTCTCTCGATACATTTAGCCAGTGATCCTACTCTCATATTGCTGGCATGAGGTTTCGAGAACTGCAGAAATTCCGCTGTCAATTCTGTCACCCTTGTAATTTCGCTCATGATGACTTCATACCAAGGCTCGATATTGTACGCTTCCTTCTTAGACAGTTGAACAAACCCTTTGATCGTCGTTAAAGGATTTCTTATTTCATGAGCCATTCCAGCTGCTAATTCTCCGACTACGTTCATTTTTTCATAACGCAGCATATCATCCTGACGCTTTTGCCATAATTGCCGCCGTTTTTGAAATATTTTATCTTCAGCGATGGAGATCAGTTCTTGAATCACCTCAGCCTCCTGCGGGAAACGTGTCGTGCTGTAAGTGACTTCAAATCCTAAGACATCCAAATCGAATAAATCATCAATCTCATGTTCTATATCAGGAGGGAGCATAAGTGCAAAGCGGTCGCCGGCATATCTTGAAATTCCGTAAGCTTTCGGAAAAAGTTTTTTTAGCTCATGAGCAATATTGATCAACGTTTCGTTACCGCTTCCAAAATTTTGACGATCGAGAGATTTGAAGTTTTGGATATCGAGCAAAATAAGAACGAAATCTATTTTTTGATCGAGCATCATCTGGAGCTTTTTCATATACCCATCGTAATTCAGCAGACCCGTTAATGGATCATGTGAGATCAGATAATCATTCTTTTCACTCAATCGCTTCTTCTCTGCTTCAATATTGATCATCGTGTGAAAGAGCAGAATAACAACAAACGAAGTAATGATGTCGAATACAGACACCAGCGCGTTATAACAGGTTAAGGGAACATATGTAAGACGTATTGCCGTATACTGCACGAGCAAAAGAACTGCAATCGGTATCGTTTCTCTATATTTCTGCTTCTTGTCAACCAAGTTGATTGCCAAAATATAATACAATATGACGCACCAATTTAATTGGCTAATATAATGAAACAATCCTAAAAAAATAAATTGAATAGCTTTAAGTCTAGGGCATTTTTGATCCAAAATAACACTGCAAATAAAGAGACAACCAAATAATATAAGCAGAACTAGATTCGGTTCTCTACCGAGCAGCAAAGAAGAAATAACAATCAAGGCACAAATAGGCGGTATAAAAAAGATCTTCAAGAAATGGATCGACAAACTGAGACACGCTCCCTAGTATTTATAGAAATTGTTCTATTAAAATTTATTATATATGAAGAATAGGATTTGTTTTGTCGTTTTATGTAATTTTATACTCTATTTCAAAATAAAGTTTACTGGCGAACGTTAAAAAGCCCACTCCCCGCGAATTGGGGAGTGGGCTTATGATGATGAACATCTCAGGCGTGTTTAACCAGCTGAGTGCCCATACATTTTGCCATGCCTTCCTGAACTGCTTCAATATTCATGAAATGACGCCATACGAAGCCTGTACGATAGTTCTCAATCATGAGCAGCGTGATTCCTTTGTCGATGCCGATTACGTCCTCCGCATACCATTCAGGGGTTTCATCAAGATTATATGCGTCTTGGAAACCATATTTGCCCCAAAGCTTCGGATAATTCGTATAGTAGTTCTGCAGTGCGGCAATCGATTCCTTAGGCGTAAAGACGATCGAGCCGGCCGCTCCGCAAGGTGGAATGGTACCATCAACATAGTCGCGCTTCGTTGTATTCGGATCGGCTCCGTAACCGCCGTGGTAGCCGCGCGGTCCATCGCAAGCTGTAAGACCCCAAGAGTTAGGGCCGAAAGTCTTCGACCGGTCTGCATGATCAATACAGAACTGCCGATTCGCAAGGGAAGCCTGTACGGAATTTTCAAACCAATCGACACCGTATTTGTCCACCTTGCCTCTTAAATCGAACCAAGCATGAGAAAATTGATAAACGAACAACGCTCCGCCCGTACTGTGGATGATCGGACCGTGTCCTCCGTAATAGCCTACGTACCGCACAAAGTCGTCGAACATGTCAGCTGGTACCGGATGGGTCTTAGATGCTGCTCCAAGGAAATACATCATGAACTGCTCTGCATAGTGGTCCCATGTGCCGAAATGCTCGCCTTTTTCCGCATTATAGCCCATGTAGAACTGATTCGTTTCTGGATTGCGGTACCAATCCCACTCCACTCTCTCATAAATAGCCTGCGCCTGTGTTCGAACTTCGCCTCCGAAGTATTCGCCAGCCATCAGAACGCCGCAGATGCATATTGCCGTATCGATGACGGAAACTTCGCAGCCCCCGTATTGTTTGGCCGTATTCATATCAAGGAAATGAAAGAAGAAACCGTGCTGCTGCTCGGCATGATGAAGCAGCGTATGCATCGTTCCAAGCGCTCGGTCATACGCCTCTTGCCGCGTAACCCAGCCCCGCTCAGCACCGATGGCAAGTGCAGTCAGTCCGTAGCCAACAGAAGCAATGCTGGCCATATTAGGAAGTCCTGGAGCACGGTCACGAATCAGTCCATAGCCAGGACTGTTTGGATCGCTATTTGCTTCCTTCCAGAAAAATTCAAAGCTCAGTTTGCTTTCCAAATCTAACAACGCTTCGTCAGTCAATTTCTCCATTTCAAATTCCTCCCAAGTGAGTTGTCAATCGCAGGTTCCTAGTCGCCGAAGCGTATCGTTAATCGATCGTCGATCTTCGCATGACGCAATGATACGATACGCAGTGCCCCTTCGTGCTCCTCAACAGTGTAATCGTCGCTCGGCAAAATAGGCCGGTTCGTTCTCAGAAGCACCCAATCCTGTGCCTGAGTCAACCTAAACGAAATTTCATTCGCGCTGCTCCCCGCAACTTCCGCTGTAGAAGATAATATCGTTACATCACGAATCGTTACATTTACAGGCAGCATCACACCTTCTTTGCTCCCTAGTGTCAGACTGCGGCCGTCAAACAAAGGCATGCCATCATCATAAATGTGAAACGTCTTATCAAAACCATCCAGGTTCAATACGTGAATAAATCGTTCTCCCTCTTCATTACGTGTTGAGGTCATGAATATCCCATGATACGGGCTGTCATGAGTAAGACCTGGCTTCGCACCCAGAAGTTCAAGCGCAGTCCGATATAAATCGATATCGCATTTATAGCGGGCCGCTATAACAATAGCTCTGCCTCTTCCGACCTTAATATCGAAGCCGCACGCCTGTCCTGTTCCGTATAGACGTAAAATCGCCTCTGCCAGGTCGCCATGTTCGAAGGTTTGCGCAAAATGAGTCCGTACTTCCGGCCGCGGTGCCGCCCAGCCTTCCGCCAGTACAGATGGATAATAATTCGGTGCTTCACGGCAGTCTTCAATGTAACGAAGACTTAAAGCGTCCGCCAACACAGTGCACGGTTTACCCTCCATGTCATATAGCGGAACTTCGCCATATAGGAACACCTTACCGCCCTGTTCTAGGTAATCGGCTAGCTTGTGCTGTAAGCTGCCGTCCATATACCGAGCTGACAAAAGCGCAAGCACTGGCACTTGATCTGGACGAAGCGGCTTATTCTGAATGTCGGCAGCTCCAAATCGGTAACCAGCGAGCAGCATCGCTCTGGCCATCGTCTCCCAGTTCCAATAAGCTCGGTTCGCTTCGATGTTCTCGTAAATCTTCTTCATCTTATCGCTGCCTGGGTAGCGGTATTCCGTCATGTAATAATCGGGAATGAAGGCAAAGGACACAGCGTCACGTTCTTCCTGCATGACAGCCACTTTATCGGCCACAGCCATGACCGCATGAATCCCTTGTGCCATCCGATCGAACGTATAATTCAGCTCGCCTTCTGGGCTAACAGGAGCTGCGAAGCCATGACGTTCTCCTGTAAAAGCAACCCGGTCGTTGCCGTCACCCGGCTTCTCATCCAGTACATAGTTGCGGCCGCCTGCGAACAAATAGTAGTTAATTAGACGGTTGCCCTGAGCAATGCACATCCGCATTTTAAAATCCGCAGCAGACGGGTCGTAACGAGCGCCGTACGTCTCGCCAAAATTGCCGTCACCGCAATTAAATTCAACAGATGTTAACGGTTGATGCTCGTCGTGCACAGCGTCCATAAATCCGTTAATCAAGTACAAATCCTGAAACGTATTCATATCGAGATCGCCAAAATAAATGTCGGAACCGGAGATGTATCCCGGCTTCCCTTCATAGGTTTCGTAAAGCTGGCTAATACCGATTGGGAATGTGAAACCGCGACCGCCCCCGGTACCATGTATGTTGATGACAAACGGAATGTCCCTCACACCGAACTCTTCTGCGTATCCGCGAAGTTCATCGACATAGCGAGCAAAGCGATTCCGCATATAGTGACCAAGATCCAAATGAAGCGCAGGCGCATAATCCTCACGAGGTGAACAAATATTTGCCTTGCGTACCTCTGCGTCATTCAGGTCAAACGGATAACGCTTAGCAAGTTCTTCTAAGCTGTACGTTCTTCCAAGCCAAGCCGCAAAATCTTCTACTACGAAGTCGGTTAGATCAGGTCCATTACTTACCCATGACAGCATTCCGATTTCATTGTCCAGTTGAATGGCAATGATGTTGCCTCCATTCGGCTGCAGCCGCGGCACGGCTACAGCCATTACTGCTTCATACCAACGCCGCGCTTCCTTAAGGAAGCCTGGCGCCAGGTAGTCAATCGTCCGAGTAGTCGCGAGCCGTCCATCCCATCCGGTAGGGATGATCTCTGGATGCTTCTCGTACACCCAGTACGGCAAACCTTCATTTTTCATTTCTGCCATTATAAACGGGCCAGGACGAAGAAAGAAATAGAGTCCGTTCTCATGGCATAAATCGATAAAGCCCGCTAAATCAAGCTCTGGCCTTGTCAGGCCCTCAAGGTCGATATGACCTTCGGTTGGTTCATGACACAGCCAAGGCACATAACTAGCGACCGCATTGCAGCCGGCTGCCTTCAATTTGTCCAGCCGGTCTTGCCACTCCTCTCTCTGCAGCCGAAAATAATGAATTTCTCCGCACATGATAAGCTGCGGTTTGCCGTCGATTCGGATTTGCTTGTTCACAATTTCGATCATATTGGGATCGCCTTCTTTCTCAGGAATTCGCTACGGACGATGCTAAACGAGTCAGACGAAGAGTTTGCGGTTCATGAATATCCGTAATCGTTAGTGTAGGATTGCCAGCTGAACCGCCTTTTGCGGACCATTTCCCGTTTGTTTCGAACTTAATCGTTCCACTCTCTCCGAATGGATGAACGTCAATTTCCACTTCATCCGCTGTCATCCGCAGACCTGTTACTTCAACAGTCGCGTAGGCGATTCGAAGATCATTCTCCAAAGCATAGTTACGCACAAGCATCGCACCGGATCTAGGAGGGATGCTCAGCGTTTCGCCTTCAAAGAGCGGCTGTCCATTCTCATAGATCACAGCCTCCTGAACGAGCTCGTCGTAATTGCTTACGAACAGGAATGACCCTAAGTCTCCTGACCGCTCGACAATAGCAATGTCTGGATTGTTGGAAGACAAATGACCCTTGATGCCTACCGTGCCAGCAATTGCCCGAATGACGTCCAATTGGTATCCGTATTCTTGACCCATCGCAAGACCCAACACGAGTACCTTGCCTTTTCCGGCTTTTTTAAGATAAGCAGCCGTTTCCTCACGATCGCCCTGACGGAACACTGCCACCGGTTCACCATCGAATTTAGAGAACCGCATCCGCTGGCGAACTAATACAGAATCGATGTCTAGTACGTCTACCGTCTGCACTCCATGAACAATATCCCATTCTCCAAGTTCAAGCGTGTCTGCAAGAATCGTGCAAGGGCGTCCTTCTTTGTCTTTCACCGGCAGCTCAGGATACACAACCAATGAACCGCCCTTGAGAACATAATCCGCTAGCTTCTGTTGAAGCTCTGCTTCCATCATGGAGGTTGAGAATACCCATAGCGAAGGGATTTCCTCTGGTGTGAACGGCTTAAGCAGATCCTGCGCCTCGAAATGAATGTTGGCTCCGACAAGAAGGCGTACAATACCATCGAACAAGAAATGCTCCCGTTTGCCGATCACTTCGTCTACAAGCGGACGGTCCCTGTGCTCCACTACTTCAGTCATATAGTCATTCGGGTTGAAACCGACGAACGTGTGAGTCTTCTTCGGTGAACTGAGAAGCCGCTGTCCGACAGCGCCGAGCACTTTGCCAAGATGAGCGGCTTTTGCATAATTCGGACGCGGATTGCCTTTCGAATCAATCGGTGCTTGCCATTCGTGCCTGCGGCCAAACAGCCCGATGTTTTCGTAATTTTCGCCAGCGACGAACATGTAATAATTGACAGCGTTCATCCCGTGCGCGATGCAGGTGCGAGAATTTAGATCGAGATCCTGCGCGTACAGCCTTGGACGGTCGGCCAGCCTGCCGGACTGGAATTCGGCCGAGAACAGCGGCTGTTCCTTCGAAGACACCGCTTTCGTAAAAGCTGAAGCCAGAACCAAATCATGATAGTTGTCGTACCCGATATGTCCTGGATAAAAATCGCCAGCCAGTACGACATCTTCGAACTCTGGCGTTTTATACAGCTGGGAGAGCCCGATCGGGTAATCAACGCCGCGGCTGTATATCGAATAATCTTTGAAGCCGTGTACGTTAACGATGAACGGAACCTCGATGCCGGTGCTTCGTGCGCTTTGCCGCAAGTCGCCAACATAATCTTTGATATACTGCCGCCAGAACCGTCCCCATTCATAGTGGAATGAAGGGTAGTCTCCGCCTTCAGGAAGTCCTGCGCCAAACGTCTTGACGAATTCAGCAAACGAACTTTCCGAAATACCATACTTTTCGTTTAGTGCGGCAATCTCTCCATATTCCGCCTTCAAGTAATCTTCGAAGCGCTTAAGCGTGTCAGGATTGTAGTCCGACGTATTCGTTACCCAGTGAAGCATGCCGATTTCATTGCACAGTTGATACATAATTACTGGTCCACCCTTTGTGGACTGCATAGGAGCGATCACTTTATTGACAGCTTTATACCACTCATGGGCTTTCTCAAGAAAGATCGGGTGCCGGTAGCTGACCACTCGGGTGGGATGCTCACTGCCGTCACGTCTTCGCGCAATGACCTCTGGATAGCTGCCCAGCAGCCAATGCGGCACGCCTTCGTAACGAACCTCCGCCATCACATACGGTCCCGGACGAACAATGCAGTATAATCCAGATTCCTTTACGAGCTCTAGAAAAGCCTTCAAATTGCGCTCTCCACGCGTCTCGCCTGTCAAGTCATATTGCCCTTCTTTCATTTCATGCCATACCCAAGGAACATAAGTGCTGACAAGATTGCAGCCCGCTTCCTTAAGCTTATTCAGACGATCTTGCCACTCAGACTGCGGCACGCGGAAGTAGTGGAACTCCCCGCCATATAAAAAAACATCCTTCCCATTGATCGCAAACTTGCCCTGTTTAATGTTCACTGTCATAAGAAAATCCCTCCAATATCGTAGATGCCTATGATTTCGATTCGTCTTCTTTATTTGGAACAAGGCGGGTGGCCTTGGCTCCTGCTTGGATATAGCTGCTTTGCATATACAAATCCCAGATGAGTCCACTGCGATAGTTCTCAATCATCAGCAGGGTGATGCCTTTATCAATGCCGATGACGTCTTGGTCTACCCACTTAGGCGTAACAGCTTCATTGTAAGCATCGACCAAACCGTATTTCCCCCACAGCTCTGGCATGCTGTTATAATGCTGAAGCGCTGCGATCGATGCTTCAGGTGTAAAAACGATGGAACCAAGCGCACCTGCTGGAGGCAATGTTCCGTCTACTGCATGCTGAGCGTCGTCGTAACCGGAAGGCGGAGAACCGTAAAGTCCGTTATAACCGTCTGGTCCATCGCTGGCTGTCATACCCCATGCACCCGGACCGAAGGTCTTGTACGTCTCAGCGATATCGATGGCATATTGACGGCTGGCTTCTGATGCGATTACTGAATTCGCCCACCAATCCATTCCTTCGCGGTCCTTCAAGCCGCGAAAATCGAACCAGGCATGCGAAAATTGGTATGTAAATATGGAGCCGAACCAGGAATGAATGAACGGCTTGCTGTCTTTATAAGCCTTTGCATCCCTCGTAAAGGAATAAAACATATCCCCGCTAACAGGGTGCGTAGGGGATCCTGCGGCCAGCAAATACATCATCAGCTGCTCTGCATAGAAATCCCAATGACCCGAAAATCCGTTCTCTGGGGAATAACCCATATAGAACTGATTAGTAGAAGGGTCTCGAAACCAAGGCCATTCCACTTGTTCGACTAGTGCATCTGCTTTATCTGCTACTTCACCGCCAAAATAAACACCCGCCGTAATGGCTCCGTTTAGAGCGATAGCCGTATCGATATTCGAGAGTTCACTGCCGCTCGCTCGTGTCCCGTCCTCGATGTTCAGAAAATGATAGAGGAAGCCATGCTCCTTCGCCGCGTTCTCTAACAATGTCTTAATCGTACCTAGAGCCCGCTCCTCTGCTGCTTTCTTCGTAACCCACCCGCGCTCGGCTCCAATGACTAGTGCTGACAGACCAAAACCGGTAGAAGCGACGCTGGACAAACCTGGATTGCCAGGCGCCCGGTCTGCGATCAGGCCGTAGCCGGGGCTGGCGGTATCCGTATTCGCTTCATTCCAGAAAAATTCGAAACATGCACGACTTTCTTTTTCAAGCAAAGCCTCCGTTTTCTCATCGATCTTCGTATCCATCGCCCTCCCATTCTTCGTTTCACGTGTGCAGCCGGCTGTCAGCACAGTTATTGACAAGAAGAGAATCAAGATCGTCCGATAATTCCGCATACTATTCTCCCGTCAAGCCTGTTTTGTCAATGACCTGCGTAAACCGTTTTTGTGCGAAGAGGTATAGAATTAACAGCGGAAGCACGATCAAGAGTGTACCCGCCATCCGGATCGATTCGTTCACATCTGTCAATTTGGATGTTCCGGTATACATCGCCTTAAATGAATCGTTGAACGTTTTCAGCTCGAGCGGCAGTGTCGTCATGGCATTGCCCAAATAAAGGGAAGCCAAGTACGTTTCATTCCAGTGCCACACCATTGAGAACAGAAATACGACAACGATCGAAGGCATTGAAATCGGCAATATAATCCGAAAAAATGTTTTCAGCGTGCCCGCTCCATCAATCTGTGCTGCTTCTTCCAAAGCAACTGGAATCGTGCGGAAAAACTGATAGTAAATCAGAATGAAGAGCGCACCCCGCAGCCCTTGAGCAAACAGGGACGGAACGATGAACGGCAGTGGTGTTTCCAGCATGCCGTACTCCTTGAACAGCAGGAACATCGGAATCATGATGACCTGTTTCGGAACGATAAATGTCAAGAGCATAACGCCAAATAGAAAAGTTTTACCTGGAAAACGATACTTGGCAAATCCGTATCCAACGATGGCACACGATACCGTCTGAGCAATGGCTGGGAGCACGGAGTTTAGCAAGCTGCTGCCCAGCGTATCCATGTAATTCAGAACATGCCACGCTTTTACGTAGTTGTCCCAATCCAGACTTCTCGGAATCCATGCAACGGTCGGATCAAGAAGATCATCCAAGCTTTTGAAGCTTTGCGATACCATATAAAGGAGCGGATACAAGTAAATGAAGCCAATGCTGACAAGCAGCACGTAAATGATGATCTTCGGTATGAGCCCGTCGTTCCCTTTGCGGCCGAGGAGCAGACTCTTCGATCTGGCGAGTCCCCTCCGCGTTTTTTCCCGTACGTTCTCACTTTGCCACGGTTTCTCTTTTACGATTGTTGATTCCCTCATCTTGGCTCACCTCTCTCTACCGTCTTGCGGCCGGAACTCCCCGCTCTTTATTACGGAAAAACAGTACAATGATCAGCAGCATGACAAAAATGACCGCAAAATAAATCCATGCCAGCGCACTTGCATAACCAAATCCAGTATCCGTCTTGAACATGTTATCCTGGATGAGCTTGATGACATCACTGAATCCGTTCGTGAATAAGTCGATTGTCGTATAGATCAGATTCACCAAGATGAACGGTTTCACTTCTGGAAGAGTAATTTTCCAAAAAATAACCCACGGGGACGCGCCGTCGATGGACGCTGCCTCATATACCTGGGTATTAACCTTCTGCAGACCTGCTAAGAAAATAAGAATTTGCACACCTGAGTACCACAGGATAAGGATAAATTGATTGATAACGCCAACGATTGGATCAGCCCACGCTGGAGATAAATTGTCCTGCAGCATCGTGACAATTCCGTATTTCTCAATGAGCGGAATCGTTGCCGCACCTTGCGAGAAAAGCTCTTGAACCACTTCTCCGCTCGTAATGATGACCGGCAAGAAGAAAATGGCCCGAAATATCCCTCTGCCTCGAATCGGCTGATTGATCAGCAGCGCTACGAACAGCGAGAACACGATTACGATCGGAATCATAAGCACATTCGATTTCAGAAACAGGAACAGCTTCTGTGAAAATTCCGGGTCCGTCAGAAAAGCATCCTTATAATTGCTCCAGCCTAGATAGTGCGTCTCAATGCCGTACGGCGTAATCAGCACTTTGTTAAAGCTCATGTAGAACGAGAAATAGAGCGGATAAGCCATAAACAATACAAATCCGATAATCCATGGCAAAATGAGCAAATAACCGACTAATGCTTCTCTTCTTCGTTTGGTTAGTTTCACGATTGTTCGCCCCCTGTTACTGCAAAGTCGCGGGCCTTAACTGTGACTTTCCCGTCTTCATAATCACTTCCGGTGTAATTTACCCAGACGTTAACCCCATTGTCGTAGCTAACTTTGACGATGCCATGGCTCACGACGGTGCGTCCGATCATGAATGCATGCTGTACTGGCTTAAGCGCCGCATTCACCTTCGCATATTGCTGTTTCATTTCCGCTGACCAGTCATTGTATTCCGTCGTGAACAGCTCGCTGGAAGGCGTGTTCTGCATCTTCCACGACGGCTCCTTTGTAACGATGAAAGATGGGTTCGCACCATAATCAATCATCCGGAGCAGATCGAGTGCTGGATCGGCATTGTAATTCGAGTAACCAGCGTAATAATCTATCATTCCATGAAGAACCATCGGCACAAAAGGTACGGTATCCGTCTCGTACATATACTGCGATGAGTAAAGCGGCATGTCGAAATACGATTCAGTATACTTCAGCATATAATCGTTCGGACCGAACAATGCGAGATGCAAAGATTGTTTGGCTGCTTCATCCCCAATCTTCCCGTACTGCTGCGCCGCTGTCGTTCGATTGAAGATAAGCCCTTTATGATAATCCGAGTACAACAAACTGCCAGTCGATCCAATCGCAACATCTTCAATTCCGTCTTCATGGAACGACTGAAAATCTTCCTTCGCAAGTTGAAACGCTGTAGCTGGGCTAAGCAGGTATCCATCAAGATCTCTAAATAAATCGCTAACGTATCTGCTTACGTAGTGATAATTAACAAGGCTGCTCGTAATCATCCGAACTGCATCTCTGCGAGGATTCACTCTTGGACTGCCGTCGATCATTCTGGAATAGTCCGTGTATAAATAAAGATCGATGCCATGCTGCTTCGTGTACTCACGAAGCTTCCTCAGGCCATCTTGACCTCCAAGTACGTCCGCATAACCCGGAGCTGATGGCTGAGCACCGTTCGCTCCATCCTTGCTCCATCCCTTAAGCACTGCTTTCAGGTTGGTTACACCTGCCTTTTGCAAATCGGTTAGGATGAACTGTGCATCTTCGAACGACGTCATTTTTATAACATGGTTTTTTAGAACACCCTTCTCGATGTCACCACCGAGAATATCTACTCGAAGAGGGATATCCTCTTGAGTAGAGCTTGCTGAGTCTGCCTTTTCTGGCAGCATGCCCTTCTCCTGCAAGTAACCTCGGTATGCTTGTGCCATGCCAGCATAGTCAGCCTGATTGCCGCTAAGCAGCTCGTAACGTACCTGTTTGTCGCCTTCGGTCTTGTTCTTCGTATACATATTGATGCCGCCCATCGTCTTGCTGGTCGGCTGATAGTAGCCGTATCTAATATTGAATCTTGGCGATACCCAATAGAAATTTGTGTTTACGCCGCTCGGGTAAGCGACGATGTCAGCGTTCATCTTGCCATCTTCTACGACGCCCATCAGTGCATTCTGTTTCACACCTTGCACGATACCGAACACCGGATATCCAGTCATCGAATCCGAATATTCAAATCCGTTCACGCCAATATCGTTGCCATATATTTTGCCGACGTACGGTTCGTCATAAAGCGTATGATTGTCCGTGAACCGAATAAGCGCACCGCTTCCATCCGGTATGAACAGGTAACCCGGGACAGAAGCCCCCCTTACCGCTCCTAAGAATGGATACATTTGTACGGATGCGAGATGGTAGCCGCCTTCCTCGGTAATAGTGTCGCTTGGCAGAGTAATCACCAGACCATCTTGATCGAGCACCACTTTAACGGTCAACTTCACCTTGATGTCAGGCAGCTCATAGGTAACTTCCATACCGTTTGTAATCGGCTGCATCTGAGCGACTTTGCCATGGAGTGACAGGAAGTTCGACGTCGTACGGGACGCATCATCGGAGAAGTAATCAAGAATGAATGGAGACTGCATTGCATTTTTCCAGTCCTCGTTCAGTTCCTCCGCTTGCATGTCACGGTCCTCTGGCACGGAAGACCATACATAGCCGTTCGCTTTATTCTCAAGTTGAATGGCGAATGTCTTCTTATTCATGTACAGCGTCATACCGCTGTTTTCCCCAATCTTCTCGTAACCTGCACGTATGGATGATGCCGGCACTTCCTTAGCTGCAGTCTCAGGCATCGTGTAACCGTTCGACCTGAAAGTAGACATATCATCTTTCAGGTCAGGCACACTTGGCTCGGCTGCCTGCGGAGGTGAGTCTGTCTGCTGAACAGACGGTTCAGTCGTTACATCCTCCCCACCAGCCGCAACCAGGCGGCTACTGTCATAGACATAGGCGATAGAACCGCCCAGCAATACAACTGCTACGAAGAAAACCAGCTTCCGTTTATGTTTTCTAAACACGGTATTTCACCTCTTCCGCGATGCTCCGGACGAAATCCCATACTTGGCTTGAAAGGCCGAAGAAAATAAATGCAATGAGCGCCATGACGACCATGCCAGACAGGGTAATCGCCACATTCTTGAATGTGTCTTTGAGTTCGTAGCCGTGAATCTCTTTAATCATGACAACCATTAGGAATACGCACCACAGGATAATGAACTGACGGGAGTAATCGTACACAACGGATTCCTGCAGCGTTAATCCCTTCGACATCACCGTAATGGGAACAGCAAACAAAATGTAAGGACTCAGTGCATAGACAGAGCCTTTGAATACGTCTCTAAACTTGCCTTCGCCATCGTTAATAACGCTGACAAGATAATTGCAAATCACCCAGGCGAAGAAAGGAATGAGCACTTTCAGCACTTCGCTTACTGGATTTACTTTCAAAGGATCCACGCCGCTGAAAATAAAATTGGTCCCGTACACCTCGTACAGCCGGACTGCAACGAGAGTAATTAGCAGAATGATGGCCGACCTAACAGATGCTCTGCTGTGCTCCAGTTCATAGTAGCCGTCAATCGGATGACGCAGCATTCGAAATGTATGCAGGAGCTCGCGAATGATCGGAATGTTCCGAACCCGTTGTACTGCTTTGACTACTGGGGCACCAAAGCCGGTTCTACGATACACCCGCTTCAGAGTAAACCATAGAACAAGCAGCGAGACCAATATCATGATGATGACAGGAACGTTCTTCATCATCCATGCCCGCCGAAGCTCCCAGTATGTATTGGAATACTCAGTAACGTTGCGGGCGAACTTCAGCTCCTCGAATGCTTTACCATACTCCCCTTGCTTATAGTAAGCAAGCCCAATACCCACGTGTGCGAGATCGAACATGCTGTTCAAGCGAAGCACTTGTCTCCATGGCTCCAAGCTCTGTTCGTATTTGCCATCCAGGTACAGTCCAATCGCCTTATAGACAAGCAGCGCGAATTGGGTTGGCTTAAATATTTGAATATTGCCGCGCTCCTTATCCAGCACGTAGAGCATTCCGCTGCTGCTTACGCCAACTCCAGACGGTGACTTGAAATAACCGAGTCGCTGGTAGCCGCTATCGTTACCGCCGAATACGAACAGCAGACTGCCGTCCTTGTCGTAGACTGCGACATCTCCGTATACCGCGTCTGCTGCGAAAATATTTCCCATCGCGTCGACAGTAATATCCGCGATGTTCTGACTCATATAGGAAGAGGATTGAAACAGGTTATCCCCAGCGACATTCAGTTTCTTGATCCCATCCGATTCCAAACCAACTGTGGCCGTATAGATGAGACCATCCTGATCTACCGTTAAATTCGTCGGCGACGGAGGCAGTTTCTGTGACAGCTGACTCAGCTGCTTCTTCGTGAAGAAAATCCGCTGGATGGCCCTTTCGAAATCGAATCCGGCACGGTTGCCGCCGAAGTAGCCGAGGAAATCGCCCTGAGGACTAAGCTCTACGAGTCCTTGAATCAATCCTTCACCAACGATATACAGATTGCCACGCTTGTCAGCCACGATTTTCTGCGGCTTGAACTCGTTATTTTTACCGAACAGGAGCGAACTAGGCTTGCCAATCGTTTTCGTCTTCTTGCCGCTGCTATCAAAGATAACAACCTGTTCAGCTCCGTAGTCGGCCACATAAATGGTGCCTTTATTGTCTACATATAGCCCTGTCGGCTGTTTTAAATCGCCTTGCCCGATGATTCTGATCTTATTGCCCTGCTCATCGAGCTCAAGGATTCGACCGTTTCCTGTATCAGCCACGAACAAATGATTATGTCCGTCTATGAACAGGTCCTGCGGCTGATCGAGCGAAATTTCAAAATCACTATTTCTCTTCGCCTCCGCAGCGCCTTCTTCTCCAAATATGCTGTATCCATCAATGACACCGACTGGCAGATAGGCACTTTGCGTTAACCGCGGGTCTCCTTGCTGATTAAAGGTATAGGATTCATACTGATTCGCGCTGACTCGCGTGGTGGACATCAGCAGGGAGAACACAAGACACATCACGATGCTGAACTTCCATTTTTTCACCGTTCTCCCTCCTTTACTTAATGCCCGAGTGCGCCATCGTATCCATGACTCGGCTCTGCATGATGATAAAAATGATCAGATTCGGTACAAACATCAGCATCGCCCCGGCCGCAGCCAACCCTTGGCCTGCCACGTTGTTGCCAATCGTTGTGGTGAGTGTAGTCATATAGAAGGCGAACGTCTTCAGCGTTTCATGACTCATATATAGAATTGAAGTTTCCGTATTGTTCCAAGCCATTTGAAACGCCAAAATCGCAACCGTCGACATTGCCGGCTTGATGATCGGAAGCACGATCCGCCAAAAGACGATAAGGTCATGAGCACCGTCCATCTCCGCCGCCTCAATCAGCTCATTCGGAATTTGGTCGACAAACTGTTTAATGAGGAAGACGCCAACCGGTAATGCGAGTAACGGAAGGATGTGCCCGAGATAGTTGTTAATAAGTCCCAGACGCTCCACCACGAGATACCTAGGAATCGTCACAGCAGCAGGCACGAACATCAGCGCAATTGTATTAACTTCGAAAATCACCTTCCGCAGCTTAAATTTCTTCTTGGATAACGCGTAACCCGTCATCGCGCTGATGATGAGCGACAATATGACGACGATCACCGTCACGATCAAACTATTGAACAAATATTTAGTCGCCGGAATCGCTGTAATATCAGATACGCTTAACAGTCTTGAGATGTTCTCGAACGTCGGTTTATGCACGAAAAACGTTGGCGGATACAGAAACAACTCATTTAGCGGCTTCAGCGACTGCGAGAAAATAAACACGATCGGCAGAATCATAAAGAGGCCGAGCGGAATAAGAAATGCGTAAAATTTCAGTTGTCCGAGACCGAAACGGCTCGGGTTGATTTTATTGCCGTGAAAGGAAGCCATTGCGATCACCTTTTCTTAGTCTTTTTCACCAAACAGTCGCCATGCCAGCTTCGAGAAGCCATAAATAATGATTAACAGAACAACGGATACAGCTGATGCATAGCCCATGTCATACCGTATAAAACCGTAGTCTGCAATGTGGTTAATGATCAGCTGCCCAGCATATTGGGGCGTCGGGTTCGCACCGGAAAGCTGCACACCGATATCGCCTGCTTGGAATGTGCCTACGGTCGCCATAACCGCTCCGAACAGCATTTGCGGCTTCATGGAAGGAATCGTAATATACCATACTTCCTGCAGCCGGTTTCTGATGCCGTCAATATAACCAGCCTCATACATTTCAGGGTTGACGTTCAAAATGCCCGCAAGCATCGCTAGAAAGCCAACACCCATGCTGTTCCAAAGCGTAACCATAATCATAATAGGCATCAGATAATGTGGTGATTGTGTCCACTGAATCGGTTCGTTAATGAATCCCCATTTGATTAGAAAAGCATTCAAATATCCTGTACTGTCCCCGCTGAATACGATCAGCCAGACGACCGCCATCGCGACCGCTGCCGTCAGGGACGGGGAGTAGATCGCAAGCGTTAGCAATGTTCTTGACCGGCGCGGAATTTGCGCAAGCAGCCAAGCGAGAAAGAACGATAATATATATCCTCCTGGCCCTACAATGAGAGCGAATTTGATCGTGTTCGGCAGTACGTACATCATGAACTCATTATCTTGAGTTAACAGGTTGACATAGTTCTGCAGCCCAATGAATTTCGGTGCCTGTACTGTGTTGAAGTACGTGAACGACAGACCGATCGCCGCGAGCACTGGGATGATAATAAATAACGTAAATAAGATCAGATAAGGACTAAGGAACAAATACGCAGCCAGCTCATTGCGTACTGACCGCTTCTTATACCACTTTACCTTCTGGGTGCTGATCTGCTCCTCATGGAGCAGTCTGCTCCGCTGAAGCTCCGCTGCTTGTTTCATCTGTGTCACCTGCCTTTTTCGCTTCCGGAAGCTGCGGCACCTTCAGAGGTTTGATAAGCTTGCCGTCCTTCTCGTAGCCGAACTCTTCCAATTTCTTAGCGATTTCCCGATTCGTCTGAATGGTCGCATCCTCAATTGCGCGCCGCGGGTTGACGCCGTCAAATACGATCTTGTTCCATGCATCGCTGATCCCCCGCTCCAGCATGTAGTCGCCTGGAATATGCGGAATGTCCTTCAGCCACACCCACTGCTTCTTGATGACTTCAATGTCCTGAGCGGGCCATGGCAGTTCGCCAAATGCTTCCAGATTAGCCGTGTTCCATTTGTAGGTAGGGCCATAGATCGTCTGCATCCGGTTGCCGAATTTGGATTGTGTTTCAGCAGACGTCCACCACTTCAGAAATTCCCAATCGTCGTTTTGCCGCTTGCTGCTTTTAAAAATAACCGTCGATTGCCCAGTTCCCGGTGCCCAGCGATGTACCGTCCCATCCTCACCTTTAATGCCCGGCATTGGTGCAATACCCCACAATCCGTTAATTTCTGGTGCGGCGGAAGTCAGCTGAACATAGGTGCTGAAGTCAGCAATACCAATCGGCAAGCTGCCGTCACGGAAATGGTTAAAGAAGCTCGGAACGTTAAGCGGCATGTTGTACACAGTGAACAAATCCGTCATCTGCTTAATGCCTTTAAGAGCATTCTCCGAGTCAATCGCTGTGCCGGACCCGTCTTTCGTGAACAAGTCTCCACCATTTTGGTAAATAAGCGGCACAGTGAGCCAGAATTGCTTATATCCCCCCGTCTGCGCCAGTGGATTGTAGAAGTTCAGTCCATATCGCTGCAGGTCAGGCAGAATCTGGCGAACGTCATCCATTGTATCTGGGACTGGAATATGGAGGGCATCCAAAATATCTTTCCGATAGAACATGACCCAGAAGTTCTGCGTCTCCGGCAGGGCGTATGTACTTCCATCGAATTGGAACGGAAGCATCGCTCCTGGGGAGAACCGTTTTACAACCTCATCGTAATCTGGAAACTTAGTAAGGTCGGTTAGTGTCCCCCTTACCGCGAGGTTAAACGGCGTAGTGTTGTTGATCGACAGTGCAACATCCGGGGAGTTGCCTGCCGCGTTCGCAAGAATGAGCTTCGTTTCGTCAGGCATTAGAGAGAACGACACCTTAATGCCCGTCTTCTTGGTAAAATCCTCATTCGCCAGTTGCTGCATCATCATGACATATTGCCGAGGTCTGTTCACCCAGATTTGCAGGGCATCACTGTCGCTGCCGCCGTCCATTTTCGAATAATCCTTCGTAAAAGTTTCGAAGAATGCCTCGATATTCGCCTTGAGCTCAGTGAACCAGCTCGCTTTCGGAGAAGGCAGCTTCGTATCAGAATAAATATAGATGCGGTCCAGCGTCAGCGGCTGATTAGGCAGCTTGCTAAGTGAATCCCCAAGCATCTGTATAACAGAACCAGACCCTTCGGATAATTGGCTGTACTTGTAAGGCAGTGAATTCGGATCCTTCGCGAGATTACGCAGCCTGTCGGCGGATATAATCATGTTTTTGGCTGCGTTCGGAGTTCGCCCGATCCCTTTCGCGAGCACCTTAAACTCAGCGCTCAGCTCATCCGCATACTTATTAAGCTGAGCTGCTACGTCTGGAATTTGATCTGTCAAATCCCAGTCACGATTGGTGTCTTGAGTGTTGCCGGTCGCCATCTTCACTTGGATGGATAAGTCATTGATCCCATTCATCACTTCCTTTATCTTCTGAATCGACTCTTGATAAGGCGAAGCGTTCGCGGTAAGGGTCAGCGTATGTTCACCTTTCGTAAGATGAATCAGATAAGGATGATTATTGTCATCAGCAATGACTTTATTGGTCCAATCATTCGTGTAAGGAAAGACCACCCGGCGCATTTCTTCGAATGGAATGTTGCCGTCTATGCGCAGCGTTCGGTAAACCGGCATGTCGGTTCCCGTTCCGCTTGTGTTCGTGTTTTGTTTAAATTTAAGCGCGAGCTGATAGTTGCCGTCGCTTGGCACCTCGAATCGCCACGTGACGCTCTGGCCGCTAGTCTGCCAGGAATCACCGCCGATAGAATTAAGCAGTACTTTGCCGCTGTTAAACGGTACTGACGAAGGACTGCTGTCCCCTTGAACGCGGATAAACGGCTCATTTTTACTAAAGGCCTGTTCCGCTTCCACGGTTGTAAGGTGAGCTGGCGCCATTGCACTATCAACGCTCTTTATATATTCGTTATACGTTGGAACTACTTCTGGACTGGTTACCGTAATGTTGCCAAGCAGAACTGGTTCGCTGATATAAGGGAGCGAAATCGTATTGCTGCCTTTCTTCAGGTAAAACAAAAGCGGCCGATCGTCTGCCGAGGCCGGGTCTTCTACGTACTGCTGCTGCCAACCCGGAATTAAAATCTGATCAGGCAGCACATCATTATCCAGCGCATCTTTATGAAATGGATAAGATTCATCTCTCCAATATTTATAGAGTTCAAACTGATGAGCCTGAAAATATGGATATTTTCCATTAATCTTAACGCCCCGCTCTACGGACATAATTTTGTCGCTCAGCGGATAATAGTCGATACGAAGGTTGTACAATCCGCTTTTCGGAACGGTTACGGGAAAATAAATTTCCTTCGTGTCTTTCTCCCAGCGGAACACCGACCCGCCATAACCATTACTGCTCTGTGCAGATAGCAGCGGAGCAGGACCGCTCGATGTTTGAAATTGTGAAGGTGTTATTGTCTGCTCTATGCCGCTTGCAGCTGTAATGCCCTCTTTGTGCCACTGTGCCAAAACATTGAAATAATCGTCTTCCAGCACTTGGCCCACATTTGTATTCTCGTTGTCTTTTTTGCCGCTCTCTTGGGCGGGCTTGTCTTTAGGGTCGTCCTTACTGGTTTGACTGCTGCCAAACAATGCGTCGAGTACATCGTCGTTGCTCGAAGGCGAAGCCACGCTACCTGCAGCTGCCTCTGCTCTGTCAATCTGATACCCGGTCGTGTTGTCCACGGTACAAAGCAGCAGGATGCCGATCATGACGAAAGCTAGTATCTTTCTCCTCATGTCCTCACTCCCGATCTAAAAATCCCCCAAGCATAACCTTCTCTTAAAGAATGTTCCCTCCCCCTTGCTGGGAGAGGGACATCCAAAATCGTTACTTCGTTGCCGCATCGATTTGAGCTTTGTCTTTGTTAAAAATGTCCATAGCCTTGTTCTGAATATCTTTGGCCACATCTTCAGGTTTCACTTTAAGTGTTACGAGATCTTTCTTCGTGTCGTACGGATTTAGAACTTTGTCAATAATTTCTGCGTCACCTGGTAACCATTTATAACCATCGACGAAGCCATTAGGAATTCCTGCGATAACATCCTTGAGGCCCGGTGCAGTGAATGTATTTTTCAAGTATGCATCCCATACTTCACGGTCATTGATAAGCGGCATCGTAGAGATCGGTTTCTCAATATTGTTAATTCGCTCGAGCCAGCCTTCTTTGGAATAAGTCAACCATTTAATGAATTCAAACGCTTCTTTAGGATGTTTGGTGCTTGCTGCCATACCGATATAGTCAGTAACCATTGGAACACGTTGTCCTGCTTTACCTGGAATCGGAAGGAAATCCCATTTGAACTTCGCGTTCTTGGATAGATCAGCGAATGCCCAGTTGGCATCGATTTTCATACCGACTTTACCCATCACGAAACCGCTCTTGTCTTTGCCGTACCATTTATCTTGCTCTTTGCGGTCATAGAAGTCGACGGCGGATTTGTCATTGTAGACAACGTTGTTGATCCAATGAATCGCATCAGAGAATGCCGGCTTGTCGAAATTAAACTGTTTGCCGTCATATGTCAGCCAGCCAAGGCTAGGATCAAATTGCGGTACGAAACTTTCACGAGCTCCGAGAATGTTTTCAACACCAAATTGGTTCTCACTAGGCTTCGTTAATTTCTTCGCAATTTTCTCGAAATCGTCCACTGTCCAGTTTGGCTTAGGCAACGGAATATTCTCTTTGTTGAACAAATCAACATTGATTAGAACGCCTGTGGTAAAAAGCTGATGCGGCAAAACATATTGCTTGCCGTTATATTGACCTGTCGCGCTCAAATTCCCGAAGATATTTTTCTCGTTGTAATCTGGATCCTCTTTTAACATCGGAGTTAAATCTGCAAGCCATCCGCTTGCTACATCGTTTGGAGCATTAAATACAAAAAATACGTCAGGCAATTTGCCAGCGGCCGCAGCAGCACCCAGCTTCTCATCCCACGGCCAAGTTATGGATTTGTCGATCTCAATTTTGATATTTGGATGAGTTTTCTCAAATGCATCTATTTTCTTCTGCTCTATCTCGGGGTTGTTCCACGTGCCGAACTTCAGTGTCACGACTTCATTCGATGAAGTATCCGTGCCTGTGCTCGCTGTGCCATTGTCCCCGCTCTTTGCCCCATCCGTTTGATTTTGCGCAGATTGCGTGTTTCCGTTTTCACTTTGAGAGCTGTTTTTAGAGCCGCCGCATCCTGCGAGCAGCGCCATGAGCATTACGACTGCCAAGGTCAGTGCAAATGTTTTTTTCATGGTCAACTTTCCCCCTGCTTCTAAAATTGAAGTTCGAAAAATAACTGCCTGATCATTCTTACTTTTTTGCTCACCAAACTAGGAAACTGTGAATGTAAGGTCGACCCCTCCTTATGTAGCGTAATCAATATGGCAACGGTCGTAACCGCTTCCAACAAAGAATCAAGTGCTTTGCAGCGCAGCGCCGCATGAATCCCGAATGATGAGTTCCGTATCGAGCATGATCGACCGTGACTGTTCACTGGGATCTTGAAGAGTCTGAAACACGACATGTGTCGCGACGGTTCCCCATTCTTGCTTGGGGTGTCCAATTGTGGATAAAGCCGGCCTAATGTAAGAGGACAGCCGTATATCGTCAAATCCAACGATGGCCACATCCTGCGGCACGCGAATGCCAGCTTCCGTTAATGCCTGTATGGCACCGATAGCCATCTCATCGTTGGCAGAAAATATTGCGTCAGGTACGTTCTTGCTCATCAGCAGTGATTTCATCACCTGATAACCGCCATGTTCAGTAAAATGACCTTGAACATTTATTGCAGACTGAAACGCGATGTCAGCCTCTTCAAGCGCTCTTTTAAAGCCTACAAGCCGTTTCTGGTTGTTGTAAGAATTCACAGGACCGCTCAGATAAGCAATTTTCCGGTGACCAAGGTTTATCAGATGACGAGTGGCAGTATAAGCGCCTTGCTCGTTATCAACAAGAACACTGTGCACATGTTCGGCCTTCAGCTCCCGATCCATCACCACAACCGGAAAATCTTTGCTTGCCACCTGAACGATTAACTCATCCGGAATATTAGGGCCAAGAATAATGGCAGCATCGAGCTGCTTCTCTTGAAGAAATCGATTGGTTGTTGTATTGTGATTTCCCCCGTATGTACTGCACGCTACCAAGTTATACCCATTAGAGGAAACGACCTCTTCTACACCTTGAATCACGGAACTAAAGAACGGACCTCCGAAATCGTTTAAAAATAATCCAATCGTTTCGCTCTTTTTCCTTTTCAAGCTGCGTGCGATGGCGTTCGGCCTGTAGTTCATCTCCTCTACAACTTTTAGTACTTTGCGGCGGGTCTCTTCACTTACCCTGGGATCATTATTGAGTGCATAGGACGCGGTAGATATGGCTACACCTGCCCGATTGGCGACATCTCGAATCGTTACCAATATTACTCCTTCTCTCATACAAGAATCATGTTCTGATCTCACACCGCTTCGTGCTCGTATGGTTAAACTCTGGATGCCTGTTCGAAACGTTTCGATGTTAATCACAATATACACTATACATGGTAACGCTTTCAATTAACAATTTGGTTAAATTTTTAATAAAACAACACTCTTTTAACGAATTATTTAGGCCATTCTTCGTTTTTCTTCAATTTCTATCGAAACGTTTACATTCCCATCAAAAATAGGGCGATCTGCATCGAACTTAGTAAAAAAGAAGCAGACACCTCCTTATAGAGAAGTATCTGCTTCTTTTTACTGTATCAAGTCTCCTTATGAAACTGTCATTTTCCGTATCAAATCAACACTTTCGTCATCATTCATCCTTTGCACTGAAGCCTTTTGTAATGAGTACGTCGATCCTAGAATTAACGATTTGCCTACTTCAGTATTAGGCTGTCCCTTTTTGTATACTTCTAAATCCTCTATTACGATGACACAACCGAAGGATCTATCAACTTAACGTTCTGCTATTATTTAATTTCGCTGACCGCCAACCGGCCCATGCACTCATTCCATATAGCAAAGCACTAGTATAGAACAAGGCATTGATTGTTAACCAATCAATTAAATATCCGCCAACAATAACTGCAAATCCCGAAGCAACGGAAGTCCAGAAATGAAACGAACCGATGAATGGACCTCGGGCACCAGGTTCCGTATGATCTGCTATGAGCAGCCGTTCGCTCATTTTCTGCATCGCATTGCAGGTCCCCATGAGCAGCTGAAGGATGAGTACCCACATATAAGACATTACCCATGGAAAGGCAAGCATGGCTGCCATCATTCCGAGAGAGCTTCCGATCAGAATTTGCACTGCGTATCGATCTAATCTTGGAGCAAGCCACTGCGATACAGCGGCTGAACTTATCGTAAATACGGCAAAGGCAAGTCCATATTTGGAATAACTGTTACCTAGGTTTTTCAAGAACAATAAATAGTACGGATAAATCATTCCTGCTGCGAGTGTTACAATGCTTTGCGATCGAATGAGCCATTTAACATCCATTGTGTGTGACTACTCCCCTTTATAATCCTCATAAAAATAGTTCATGAACAGATGATTTGGATCATACTGATCTTTCTTTTTAAAAAATAAGTTGTATTTCGGGTATACCGTTTGGAATTGCTGTACACTTGGATAGTCAGCATAGGGCAAATAATAGGTTCCGCGATGCTTTATGACTTGGTTTATGATGTTCTGTATACCTTGCTTTACCTTCTTCTTCCCTTGCTCAGACAGTGGTACATTAAACAGGCAGACAAGTGCAAACATATCCTCCCTTGCATATGACAGCACTGCTTCCTGATCTTGATTGACGTACCTGATAGTAATATTAAGCAAATTCAAATTTTCTTGTTTGAGCACTGTCTTATAATCTTCGACAAAACCCGGGAACTCCTTAATGGGTATAAAATATTCCTGCAGCAGATCGTTTTTTCCCGCAATTCTGTATTCCATAAATTCCGATTCTGAACGCATCGCGTTATTACGACTAATCATGCTTCCTTGTTCTTTAGCGAAATACACTTTTTGTAATTTCCAAAATGCATCTTTCCCAAAATTGAAAGATCGGTTGATTTGAAATAAAAGTTTACTAGGGATCACCCATTGTTCCCGAGTTTGGAGCTTGTTATGATCTTGCAAGGAAATCGTATGATCCACTTCATAATTGATCGCGTACATTTCGGTAAGAAAGCTGCTTGGAGCAACCGAAATTCGGGCAATGTGCATATGAATATTCGGATTCGATCTCACGTTGGTAATGAAATAGTCGGGATATTCATTAACGCTCATATGATCGCTTGTGACCTTGTATACTTCGTCATCTGTTAATGTTAAGGTTACATCTAATATAATGCCAAACAACCCATAACCGCCTAGGACAAGCGGGAACAAATCCGCATTTTCCGTCCGGCTCACTTCTATAATACGACCTTCTGCCGTCAACAATCGAAACGATTCTACACTTTTAATTAACGACCCGCTTCGTATGTCGCGACCATGAGCATTTACGCTAATTGATCCGCCAACCGTAAATATATTTTGTGACTGCATCGTTTTAATCGATAATTCGTAAGGATTGATTGTATCTTGAATGTATTCCCAAGTGGCTCCGGCTTGTACACGAATCTTCTTCTCTTTAGGAGAAAAGGATAGGATACGATTGTAAGAGGTCATATCAATAACGATACCGTCTTTATAATAGGTATGCCCGCCCTGACTGTGCCGCTGACCAGCGATGGAAATCGTTAAATGCTTGGCTTTCGCTTCTTTGATAATATCAATTAACTGCTCTTCTTCTCGCCCCTTTATAACACGTTCTACTTTGACAGGATGAAGCCTACTGTAATCCGTAATCATATAGGGATCTTGATCTGGGACGTTATTCTGTATGTAATTGAACAAACATAATGCCACGAGTAATAAGAGAACGATCGTTTTTTTCATTACCACCCAGCCTTTTATTAACCTATTATCCATGACACCCATATTAAACTAAATATGGACTTCTTGTATACATAGCCCAACAATATAAAGCAATAAAAAAAGATCGCAATAAAAAAAGATCGCAATAAAGCTATTGCGATCTTTCTCGTATGTGTCATTTAATCATCGTAATCTTCAAAATCATCAAATGTAAAATTCGGCTCGGCGAAGCGCTCTTCTTTGAAAGGATTGGCTGTCATCGAATAGCCTCTCTCCTCCCAATAACCCGCTTCATCCTCCTTCATAAACTCAATTCCCGATGCCCATTTCGGTCCCTTCCATAAATAGAAGGAAGCAGGCGGGATAAATCGTAATGGATAGCCATGTTTAGGCGTTATATCTTGCCATTCGTGCAATTGATCTTTCCACCGGAATACAAATAGCGAGTCATCCCCTAAGAGAGGCTCGAGCGGTAAATTCGCTGAGTATCCGAACCGATTACCGTTCAGATAACCGTATAATTTCACATACTTTACATCCTGCTCTAATTGGGCAAGGTTCAGAAACTCACGGAAGGCAATGCCTTCAAAGGAGGTGCCGAATTTGGACCATGTCGTTACACAATGCATATCAACGGTTGATTTCGTTTTCGGTAAGTTCATAACGTCTGCGAAGGATAAAGTGACTTCTTTTTTCACGTCGCCAAACAGTCTAAAATTCCACTTATCTTCTTCAAACTGATATACATCTCCTTCATGGAGAATCGGCCATTTATCAGTTTCGAATTGACCAGGGGGCAGTACTTTTTCCATATTGTCCATCCCTTCTATTACAGCCACTCTTGATTCCACTTTCCCATCTCTATAGCTTAATTATTTACGAACAATTTATACTCGTCAACTTTAAGTCATAAGAAAAAAGCACCCTGCCTGCAGGATGCTGAAAAGTTACATTTTCAATTGAAACATCGTAATATCACGCGCATAATGGCTCTTCGTTCCGTCTTGATTACGAATCCGTACATAATTGTCTGAGAACATCTCCACATAACCGGATCCGATCTCACAGTAAACGCCTGCAGGGTCTTCTTGCCATGCGGAGACGACGGATTGAGATAGGGCAGCAACGAAAAAGTCTATATTTTTTACTAGTGTATGATTCATAGTAACTCCTTGATTTCAGTTGACATTTCATCTCAAATACTACTCTCAAGTATACGCCGTAATCACCAAGATTGCGAGAGTGTATTTTTTCCTAGGTCAAGTTGTGTTCTGATAACATACAATAAATATTTCTGTTGCGATTGTTGCTTTTGCGTATTTGTTTTGACTTTTCAATTTCTTCACTAACCTCTTAAATGATAAGGTACCGTTGTTACAATGACATCTTTATACTTTATCAAATAGGCACGGATCATTATGCTTGTCTGATTGTGGAGTAAATACTGCCACCAATGCTCTGTAATGAATTGAGGAATCAAGATGGTAATATGATCTTCCTCGGCTTTTTTCCATTCGACCGTTTCGATGAATCTCTTGAGCGGCCCCATGACACTGCGGTAGCTGGATTTCAGCGTGATGAGTCTAATGCCTGGATCCCATGTCTCCCACGCTTTTTCCATTTTATCAATCGCTTCATCATCAAATCCAATGTATACAGCAACGACATTTTCCGACAATGTCTTGGCGTAACTGATTGTATTGAGAACAACCCTTGTAATTCCTGATATGGGAATAATGACGGTGTTCCCTTTTGTGTGAGGCTTATCTTTATGAAGATCAATGCGAAGCTGGTTCGCCGTGTTGTTGTAATGTCCTTGCACTTTAAAAAATGCGATCACAACGAATGGCAGAAAGATAAAGATCATCCATACTTGAGTGAACTTGGTCACTATAAAAATGAGTGTAATCGAGAGCGTTGTCAGCATTCCAACCGTGTTAATCATAAGTTTGATGAACCAGCCAGGCGGCTTTGATCGAATCCACCTCATCATCATGCCTAATTGTGACAGTGTAAACGGAATAAATACACCAACCGCATAGAGCGGAATTAAATTTTCTGTATTTCCTCGAAACACGATAATGAGTACAGCCGAAAGTATACTTAGAAATAAAATCCCGTTGGAGAATCCAAGCCGATCTCCCCGAACCATAAACATATGCGGCATATATTTGTCTTTAGCCAGCATATATGCGAGGAGCGGAAAAGCTGAGTATGCCGTATTCGCTGCCAAGAATAGAATAATGGCAGTTACTCCTTGGATGATGTAGTACAGAAGTCCGCGCCCAAAGGTGGATTCGGCAATTTGCGAAATGACCGTCGCTTTATCATTTGGCTTAATTCCATACCAGTAAGCAAGCATACTGATCCCCATGAACATAGAGCCAAGTATGAGACCCATCATGAGGAGAGTTGCGGCAGCATTTTTAGGGGCAGGTTCTTTAAAATTAGGGATTGCATTAGATACCGCTTCAACACCTGTCAAAGCCGAACAGCCTGAGCTGAATGCTTTTAATAACAAAAATAAACTGACGTTAGAGACAGCCCTTCCAAACTCCGGCGCTGCCGCCTGAACTCCTCCCGATATATAGTTAATAATCCCGCTTATGATGAGCACAAATATGGCAAAAACAAATAAATAAATCGGAATGGCAAGAACGGATGCCGATTCAGTGACTCCACGCAAATTCATAATCGTTAAGAACACGATCATAATCAGCGCAATGAACACCCTATGCTCATGCAATACTGGAAAAGCAGACGTAATCGCATCCGTACCAGCTGAGGAGCTTACAGCTACGGTAAGAATATAATCGACCAGCAGCGATCCGCCTGCAATCAGACTCGGCGTGATGCCGAGGTTATCTTTTGAAACAATATAAGCCCCTCCACCAGAAGGATAAGCGAAAATGGTTTGGCGGTAAGAGGTAATCAATATGGCGAGCAGCCCTAGCACCGCAATAGATATCGGAACCGAGTACCATAGCGCACTAAATCCGGCAGTAATGAGAACGATTAAGATTTGTTCTGTACCGTAAGCAACGGAGGATAACGCATCCGAAGAAAGAATGGCAAGAGCTCTAAATTTGCCCAGCTTCTCCTCCTCGATCTCAGTGGATTTCATAGGTCTTCCGATTAACCATCTTTTTATTTTTACAAACATTTGATCAGGCGTCCTTTGGTTTATTGAAATGATATTTTCAAGAAAGTACTAATTATTATGTGTAAATCGGTGGTTGCGTAATCTATCTTACAGAACAATTCTTTTCCCTTCAGTAATATGTAACTGTAGCCGGAAGCATTGCGGCCGCTAACCGCTTATAAAGTGCATGATTACAAGCGATACCGGCGACAATAAATAAAGTTATTTTTCACATCACAATTTGGAGGGAAAAGAAAATGAGTAAAGTAGCTATTTTTGTACACGCAACAGAGAACGAAATCGGTAGAGCGCTCCATTCGCTCGTATACACACAAGAACTGCATGAAGCAGGTCATCAAGTAAAATTGATTTTTGACGGTCAAGGCGTTCTTTGGATTAGTAAATTCCAAGACGCGAGTCACATGGCTAACCCACTATTTAATGCAGTGAAAAAACTTGGCGTTATCGAAGCTTGTGAGCATTGCGCATCTGCCTTTAACGTTACTGAGAGTGTAAAAGAAGCGGGGGTTCCATTGTCAACAGATAACGATAAAGCTGGCCATGCGAGCGTTGCAGATCTCATTTCTGAAGGATGGCAAATTATTACCCTGTAATAAGCAGGTGCAGCTGTTGAGAGCCGATATAAGAATTTATGTCACACAGGATTGTCCTTCTTGCAAAGAAGTGATACGTTATATGGAACGCTATAAGGAGAGAACATTCCGTCCTTTTGAAGTGCTCGATGTCGGTTATAATAAGTTGCATTTTCAAGAGATGCTTGAGCTGGGCGGGTTTGCAACTCCTTTTATCATCGTAAATGAACATAAGCTTCATACCTTCGATGAGGCGTTACTAGACCGGTTACTTGAGGATGATCATGGATAAATTATGGTATTTATCGCGTATTAGTCTGTTCGAGTCACTTCCGCCTGAAGATTTAGAACAAATTGATAAAATGGCGCCAATGACACATTTCAACAAGCTTCCTAAAAATACGGTCATTCAGCAGCCTGATTCTACGGTAGAAGGCCTGTTCATCGTCAAAGAAGGCAAGGTAAGACTCTATAAGCTGAACGCAGACGGGAAGCAATTTACGGTGGGGATTCTAGGGCCAGGAAATATGTTCGGTGAAGTTCACTTTATATCGCTCGGTACGAAGGGGCTTTACATTGAAACGGTGGAAGAAACGCTGATCTGTTCTTTAACGAAAAATCAGTTCGAAAACTTTCTGCTTCAAAGACCGAAGCTGGCGATAAAATTTCTGCAAATTTTAAGCGACCGGCTTCAAGAGAAGGAAGAACTGCTCGAAAGAATTGCGCTTGGCAACTTGCAGGATCAGGTTCTTTATTTACTCGTTAAGTTAGCTGACAAGTTCGGTATCCCTTCTGAAGGCGGAATGGTTAAAATAGATATGCCCCTAACTCATCAAGAGTTAGCCAACATGATTGGAGCGACACGCGAATCTGTAACTGTCGTGCTGCACGATCTTGCTAAAGAAAACATCGTCATCACTGGCAGAATGAATATTCAAGTTCATTTGAGCAAAGCAAAAGAACATTTGGCTAATAAGCTGGATGAAGTATAAATGGCAAAAACACCTCCTAGGAGCATCAATTTCCCGCTCTTTAGGAGGTGTTTTCATGATTGCGTCATGTTTAAGTTCTTGCTCTCGCTCTTCTTGCCTTGAACTGTTTATATTGGAAATAAACTGTGCATCCGATGCAATATCCGCAAATGGCCACAAAGGCAGCAAGGAACAGCATCGCCGCAAAAATATAACCAAGCACATTTAAGTGAAGAAGAAAGCTAAGCAGCGACAACGTCAGAAACATAACCGCCAAGCTATTGTTAAAACGTTGGAGCTCTGCTGCTTGTGTTGGCTTACCTTCAACTTTCAGGAAGGGCTTCGCCAACATGACGAATATATTTTTGCCAAAAAACAACCCTGCCACTTGAATAAGCCAAAGTGCGAGCAATATGAAAGGCTGGTTAAATACAGCTGTTAAAATGACAAAAAGCACTATGCCCGTTTGATTCGCTTTGACATAAGCTTCAGGAATCTCTTTCATCGCAATCCATCCTTTAACTATCGATTCTAGTTCAAATATAACGCATTAATCCTATTAAAACAATGGGTTTTTAAAGAAACACATAAACATAATTTTGCACTTCAGCCGATAAAGAGTAGCATCACACTATTGCACCTGCATATATTTATAGAAATTATGAATAAGGAGGCGCTATATGGGCATAAGACTGATTAAAATTTCTGTTGTTTATTTCGTTATAGGCGTTCTGCTAGGTATGTATATGTCTATGTCGCATTCGTATACGTATACTGGAGTTCATGTGCATATTAACTTACTAGGCTGGGTATCCCTTGCGGTAAGTGGACTGATTTATCACCTATTCCCTAAAGCTGGAGAATCGACGCTTGGAAAAATTCACTTCTGGTTACACAATATAGGTGTTCCCATTATGATGATCGGTTTGTTCCTGCTATTAAGCGAAGTTTCGGGTATGGAGCCAGTTATTGCCGTTGGCGGTGTAATTACCGTACTTGGAGTTATATTTCTAGCGCTCAATGTGTTTCAAAATGTAAGACCTGCTATTAAAAAGTGACCCTGCCTTCTGAAAAATAAAACCCTTGGAGATCCAAGGGTTTTTTATATGTTCGGAATTGCCCAATCGATCGGAACAATACCGCGCGACTCAAGGAACGCATTTGTTTCTGAAAATGGCTTGCTGCCAAGGAAACCGCGGTACGCTGCAAGCGGACTCGGATGGCTTGATTTAATCACTTTATGTTTCGTTTCGTCGATGAAAGCACCTTTCTTCTGCGCTGGACTTCCCCAAAGTATGAACACTATAGGTTGCTCGCGCTCGTTCAAAGCAGCTATGACGGCATCGGTGAACAGCTCCCACCCTAATCCTTGATGGGAATTGGCCTCACCTTCTCTAACGGTCAGAACCGTGTTGAGCAGAAGTACACCTTGCTTAGCCCAATGTGTAAGTGTCCCGTGATTCGGTGCAGGAATACCCAAATCTGCGGTCAGCTCTTTATAAATATTGTGGAGTGATGGTGGAATTCGGACTCCAGGCAGCACAGAGAAGCTAAGTCCATGAGCTTGACCCGGTCCATGATATGGATCTTGCCCGAGAATAACCGCTTTAGTCCCTTCATAAGAGGTTAACTTTAGCGCTTCGTAAATATTTTCTTTTGAAGGATACACCTTATACTGTGCATATTCAGCAGCCAGCACATTTTGAAGCTCCTGAAAGTATGGCTTTCCTAGTTCCGCTCGTAATATTTGATCCCAGTCGTTGCCGATCACGCTCATTCCCCCACTTTCTGATATAAAAAATATAAGCTGGTTCTGAGTACCCAGAACCAGCTTATATTGTGTACATATGAATTGTTTATGCCGAGGACCGGGCTCGAACCGGTACGGTAGTCACCTACCGCAGGATTTTAAGTCCTGTGCGTCTGCCAATTCCGCCACCCCGGCAAATGGTGGGCCCTGAGGGACTCGAACCCCCGACCAATCGGTTATGAGCCGACCGCTCTAACCAACTGAGCTAAGGGCCCTTATCATTCGCCGTACATTTTCAATTATTGTCGCTTAAAAAGCATAATTGCGGGGGCAGGATTTGAACCTGCGGCCTTCGGGTTATGAGCCCGACGAGCTACCGAGCTGCTCCACCCCGCGTCAATAGCGACAATTAATAATATACACGATACCTATGGACCACGTCAATATATAAATTTAAAAGATTTTATTAAATGATAAATCGTACACCATATCGACCTCTTTTAGACCGAAATATTTCAATTTCACGCGGGTCGTTAAATCCATACAACCAACTGTCTCGTTCCAACCTTCTAGCTAAGCAGCCTGCTTGAAATTTTGTCGCATACAATTTGCTGAAATATACCCATTTCATCGTTGTCTCACCCTTTTTATGATGTCTCTTGTTGCAATTAATATTAGATTACCCATAATTACGTAAAAAAAGCCGCCCTATGGGCGGCTCATTATGATTAATTCGCTGGTTTAACTTCGGCTGGTTTTCCTGTTGGATTATTTTTCATTTCAAGCAGCATTTCATTTCCTTTTTTCTCCCAAGCCTGAAGAGCTTCAGCTGGTGTCTTCTTATTATCGATCACCTCTTGGAAGAAGGTACGTCCTTGATCACTGACTAGCCATAAATTTGGCATCTTTTGATACAATTGATCATCTCTCGTGTTGGCTGGCGGAACGGGCTTCAGCGTATAGAAAGCTTGAATATTGTAAGTCAGACCTTCTCTAGGCTGAATGTATGATTTACGTGCAACCATTTCATAGCTGCTGCTGCGTGATTTTATTTTAGCCCATTCTTCACTGTTCAGAAACTTAATAAATTCCCAAGCGTCTTCTGGATTTTGCGCATTACTGTTAATAGCCATCAAGTTACTCAAATAAATGTTGCCGCCAATACCCGGTTTCTCCGGGTGGGTTGGAATCGTAACAATATCCCAATCTACCTTATGAAAATCTTTAATTTTCTCAGCGTTTTTATTCGCATCATTGAGCTCAGTAACGTAATTGCTATCGCCAATCGTCATCGCTACTTTACTGCTTAGGAACAAATCCCCTTGAATTGGATTATATGAGGCGGCTGCTTCTACTTTTCCATTACTCTGTTGATCATTGGTCGGAACAATTTTATCCTTAACCAGCTTGCTTATCGTACTCCAGACTTTCTCCCACTGCGGCGTATTTACCGTCATTTTCTCTGCCTTCTCATCAAATGTTCTGAGCTGAAGAGGAGCAGAATAAGTCATCGCATCATAGTAAGGATCCCCGCCTTGATAGCGATTGAATGAAATACCGTACACTCTGTCTTTACCTTCACCCTTAGCAACAAGTCTTGCTAAATCAAAGGCTTCATCCCAGGTCATACCGTCTTTTGGTAAATCTACGCCTGCATCTTGAAAAATCTTTTTGTTATAAAAAAGGGCAGAAGATGAAAAGGTCGGTGACAAAGCATACAATCCGCTTCCGTCTCCTAAATCTTTAATTCCATCAATAACGGTCGGTACGAAATCAGAAGTATCGAATTTATCCTCTTGCATGAGCGGATCGAGCTGCTTTAATAAATTTTCTTGTATTAAGGATTTTACAATATTCGTATCTCCAACGATAACATCAACCGGATTGTCTCCAGTCAAAAGTTTCTTCGTACTCTCTACATAATCAATCGGGTCTTGACTTTGCTTCTCAGGATCAACATATCGATATTGACTGTAATCTACGGCAGGTACGATTTCAACCTTAATATTAGGATGCGTGTATTCGAAAATGTCCGTAAATTGTTGACGGAAATAAGAATCATCTGGACCTCCGTAAATCGTGCCAATACGCAGCACTTTTTCTTTAGGTTGGTCCGATTGTTTATTAGGCGTGCAGCCCACAATTAATGATCCAAAGAGTGTCGTCGCGAGTAATACAGATACCGTCTTTCGAATGACAGAAGACTTTATGTTCTTCACTAGTTTTTATCCCTCCAATGATTTCGGTGCAGTAATAATAATTTTCTCACCATCAAACTCCATAGAAGCTTTATCGACGATCGATAGCGCATGTAAATACTCTTTAGGCACTTGAAGTCTCCCTACTCGGTCGACTACAACATACGCTTCATGAACTTCGTGCAAATCGCTTCCATGATCAAAGCCGTGATTAGCAGCTAAGTCTAAATTCGGATTCCGCTTAATAAACTCTGTGCTCGTTAAGCCATCGCGTATCGCCACGACCCGATCAACCTTCCCTGCTAAAGTCAAGTCATGCGTTACTATGACAATACTGACTCCAAGCTCCTTATTCATATGACGGAAAATATTCATAATAAGATCTGACGTTTGTGTATCCACAGAACCTGTTGGTTCGTCTGCTAACAATATTTTCGGGCGGTTAGCTAGAGATATCGCAATGGCTACCCGCTGTTGTTCACCACCTGAAAGCTGATGAAGTTTGTTATGCATACGGTCTTTCAGACCGACCCATTCAAGCAGCTGCACAGCATACTGCCGATCCACCTTGCCAGTAAGCATCATAGGCATTTCCACATTCTCAAGCGCCGATAAATACGGAAGCAAATTTCGTGCGTTATTTTGCCATACAAAACCTACTGTATTCCGTTTATAATCTACGAGCTGCTCGTCACTAATTTTGAGTAAATCCCAATCCCCCACTTTAACAAATCCAGCAGAAGGACGATCGAGCCCGCCAAGAATATTAAGAAGTGTCGATTTGCCACTGCCGCTATTGCCGATGATGGCCATCATCTCTCCTTGCTTCACGCTCAGGTTCAAACCTTGGAGGGCAACAACTTCGATTTCTTCAGATTTAAAAATTTTAACGAGCCCTTCACATTCAATCATCCGTTACCTCTCCTCTCCCATTTTGACAGCTTGATGGACTCGAAGTCTCCGAATTTGCCAGAATAACAGAAGTGCACCTGTACCCAGCATGACCGCTATTACCCCATATAGCTGGAACGTATCTTGCGAATCGAACACGATGTGGAACGGAGGCACTTGAGTCGTCACATTATCAGCCGTTTGCAGAAACGGAAGGAACAATTTACTGGCTAACTTACCAATTCCAATTCCTAGAGCGATCGCTAAGCCAGCGGTTAATACTTGCTCTGATAGAAGCATTACAGTTAACTGCTTCCTCGAAAGTCCCATTGCACGGAGTATACCGAACTGCACAACACGACCCGACAGATTGAAAAACCAATACAACACATACCCAATTAATGAGATAATGACTGAAACTAGAAATCCTAAGCTCAAAATTCCAAACACGCCGCCGCGTGTAGGATGCTTGCTTTGGACAACCAGTTCATTTCGCACATCTTTCACAGAAGACAGTTCAATTCCCGCCTTCGTTAGCTGATCCATAAGCGGCGCAACTTTAGCACCCGGTTTCATCTTAAGCCACACCTCATAAGGAATGAGCGGAACTTGATCATAAATATAGTCCAAATTGGCAATGAAGAATGGAATCTCATCAGGATATTGACTAGGCCAATACGGTAAAACAGCGTACACCACAAATTCAACTGGCTGCTCTTGAAGAGCGATCGAGATGATGTCCCCGGGCTTCAGTTGATATTTCTCTGCTACGTTGGACGAAACGAGAACCGCTCCTTCATATTTCCCAAGCAAGTTCAAGTATTTAAAAGGATGGACGGGAAACAAATCGTTCCGAAACCAAGCCACCTTAGCAAAATCAACGTTATCGATCCCCATGACCATTCCTTGGCCAATCGATTTCCCCGATACAACTACGTTCCCTTTCGTCTCTAGGACCCTTGCTGCATGGTCTACCCCATCCAAATGCCGAAAGATCTCAAACGGCGGCTCGGAATAAATAATTTTAGTGGGCCTTTGTTGCTGTCCGCCAGGACTTCCTCCCGGTGCCCCTCCCGGATTTGCCCCGCCGTTTCCGCCGTTGCCAGGGTCATTCGGATTGCCTCCTGCACCGCCATTTCCATTACCTCCTCCATTCTGAGGGGGAGTCACTTCTGCTGAACCTTCCCAGACCGTTTGCATGATGACATCTGTACCATACTTGTATAGCGTTCGCTCTGTTGAGTTCAAATCAATGGTTCGTGCGGCAGATGCATTATACACACCGAGACCTAGAGTCAAAATGAGCAGAATCATAAGCGGGTAATAAGCTAAAGAAGATCTAGATAACTGCGTTAAGCTAAGATACATAGGCACCGGCAGCGTTTTTCTGCCGATCCAGCGAATGATTCTGAGCAACAGAGGAAAAATTCTTAGAAAAAACATCCCCAACGAAAAAATCGCTAATGCTGGAATAAAGAACAGTACAGGCTGTATTTGAAGCTGATCGGTCGTTATACCGCTCTGAAACGTTAACAATTGACGTTCATAAAGCAGATAATATCCATACCCTGTAACAACTATTAGCAGAAGGTCCAGATACCAGCGTTGCCAGACCGGTTTACGATCTGAGCGAGCCTGTTTGCGTCTCGTATTCACGATAGATGATCTAGCATAGCTAATCGCCGGAATAACAGTAGCTAATATGGCGATGACCACCGCTAACATCCCGACAACAAGCGCATCAAATGAAATACCAACCGGAATTGATTTGCGATCGACAAAAGTCAGAAAACCGCTTGCTGAACCTATACTTTTAGCCATGAACCAACCCAAGAATGGTCCAACAATCATCGCAGCTCCGCCTAAAACAACACCTTCAAGCAAATAAATCCAAATAATTTGATTCGTAGAAGCGCCTCGGCTGCGAAGCACTGCAATATCACTTTCCTGCTTACTAAGAGATTGTCTTGCATTCATCACAATAAAATAGATAACCATCGCGATCATCGGTGCAGCGAGCGTAAATAACATCGTCTGCATTTGCAAGCTTTGGATGCGGAACTCCTTCAGCAAATCGCCAAAAGAAATATCTACTTTCGTATCTTTCAGACGTTGATACAGCTCAATATTAAGCCGTTCTAAAGTACGCCCCAGCGGAGAGAGCTGACTTGTCTTCACATCCTGTAAGTTAAAGGCGTAGTACCAACTGGAACTATTGATTGGGACGGATTGCTTTTGCATCAAATCCACGTTAAACGCTTTATCGCTAATAAAGAAGCTGTTCATGAGACCTTCAAAGCCTTGGAACCAGTATGGATCCGCCGCATTCTTCGCTTCGAACGAACCGACGATTTTAACACGGAGTACGATATCAAGTCCGCTGTATACCGGGTACTCCAAAATATCGCCGACATGAAGATCATTGCGGTACATGCCTTCTTCAAGCATTAACGCTTCAATGACGCCATCTTGCGCATTGTCCGCGTACATTTTCCCATTCGTCAAATTGATATGATCTTTAAGGTTCGAGAACGTTACAATTGACATCGTACGCGTTCGGCTTGCGTCTACCTTTGTCGGATCTTCGGGACTTACCTCAGTACTGCGAATCGCCCTCGTATTGACGAACGCATCATATGGAAATCCGATGTCTTTCGGGACTTCTTCACGAATATACTTATCAACCTGATCCAGCCCCCCTCGGTCTGTCTTGGAACCACCAGGCACCTGATAGCTCATAAGGAGGGAACCTGCCGGCAGGCCTTTGCTTTCCTCTTTCAGAGACTGTACAACAACACGTTTCAGTGCTCCGTCCGCGTACATCGGAATGCTGATTGTGAATGCTACAGCCATAATTAAGCCGAGAAGGGTACTCATCGTCAGCCATCTTGTGTTCCACATTTTACGAACTAAAAAACGAAATATCGGCATGCCCATTAACGACCCACTACTTTCTGTCCTGGAGTGAGTCCCTTAACAATCTCTACATCTGTAGAAGTCTGCTGACCAACTTCCACGTCCACTTCACGCTTCCCGTTCTCATCTACAACTTGCACATACGTTCTTGAACCAATCGTACGCAGTGCAGACAGTGGAATGAGGATCGCATTCTCTTTACGCTGAGTAACAATCGATACACTCAGAGGATTGCCGCGATTAAGTCCACTTGGCTTTTTATCAAGTTCAACGATTAGGTATTTATCAATGGAGTCGTCATTAGGCCGCTGATTGCCTCCGCCTCCGTCAGAGTTGTTCGAATCATCCTGAATCGTTGGAATCACTTTCACTTTTCCCGTAAAATCCCCTACCGTTTGAATCGTTACATCCGCTTTCATTCCTACTGCAACCTTCTGCAAATCTTCTTTATCGAAGCTTGCTGCAACGAGCAAATGAGTCGTATCTGCCACTGTAGCAATCGGATCGTAAGCCTTTACTTGATCGCCTTTCTTCACATTGACTGATACAACCGTACCATCAAAAGGAGCTGTCAATGTTGCTTTGGCAATTTCATTTTCTAAATCGGTCAGCGCCTGTCTGCTCTCCTCAAAAGAAATGACCGCTCCTTCATATTCAACTGGATCCATATCTTCCTTCGTACGGAGCGTTTCCTTCATCTGAACTTCAAGCTTGCGCATTTCTAATTTCTTTTGCCGGAGCTGCTTTTCCAAATCCTCAACATCTAATTTGGCAATAAGCGCTCCTTTTTTCACTTTGTCTCCATTTTTCACGTACAACTCTTGCACATGTAAACTATCGGCTGTAAAAAATAGTACTTCTTCTCGCTCACTCATCAATTTCCCAATGCCAGACACTTTCGTCTCCAGCGTTTCTTTGCGAACTTCGTATTCCGGTTTCTTAGATATCGTAGGGGCAGTGATCTCCGGAAGCACTTCTTCCTCATTTTCCTTCGGTAAAAGTGAACAACCGGCTGTTAGCAGAAGGCTGCTGCACAAAATCAATAGACAAATTTTTCGTGCTCTCGTCTCTTTACGAAATAAATTTGCCGTCCACCATTTCGTAGACATGGTCCGCTACCTCCAAAATTGTAAGATCGTGTGTTGTCATGCAGATAGTTACGTTTTCTGTCGCAATAATATTTCTGAATACGGACATCACTTGCGCCCCCATTTGGGAATCCAAATTCGCTGTTGGTTCGTCTGCCAGCAGCAGTTTAGGACGATGGGCTATTGCTTTCGCAATAGCGACGCGCTGCTGTTCCCCCCCTGATAATTCAAATGGACGATGATTCATCCGTTTGCTAAGACCGACCAAATCGAGGCAATGCTTCACTCGGTCGTCCCACTCTTCCTTAGGAACAGACGCCATTCGCAGCGACAGCTCGACATTCTCACGGGCTGATAACAACGGCAACAGCGCAAAAGCTTGAAAAACAAACCCGATTTCTTTGCGCCGCAGTTGAGTCCGCTCATCATCATTCCACCCATGCAGTGGAAATTTGTTGAAGTAAATTTCCCCTCTGCTTGGTAGATCAAGCCCCCCTAACATGTTGAGCAGCGTTGTTTTCCCAGAGCCCGATCTCCCCTTTAACATAACAAGCTGTCCAGGACGAACTTCCATATTGATACCTTTAAGTACGTGAATTTCTGCACTCCCTGTCTCAAAAATTCGATGTACCTCACGAACCGTGAGTATTGGCTCACTTGGTTGATCCGTCTGCTTAGAATCAGCTGTGACTACATGAGAGGAAGTAGATTCGATTGAGGTGTCCGTTATTAAAGGATGAGAATCATCATCAATAGTAGAGAGAGTATGTTCGATGTGTGTTGTGTGAGGTTCATTCGCTGTCGTCTGTGGTGCAGATTCATGAGGTGAGGAGCGTTTTCGAAACCATAACTTCATTTCAATGTTCTCCTGTTATTTGGTAGATGAATTACTCAATGGCTACATAATAAACGAAATAGCGGCAGGAAAAGTTACAATTATTTTTACAATAATGAAATATTTTCAAGTCATTCCAATAAAAAAACAGCCTGAATGCTTTCAGGCTGTCTCTCTCAAATCTAGTAATAAGGCTATATTTACGAGATTAAAGAATAGTCATTATTATTATGAATTGCCGAACGAAGAAGGATCATTTCTCCAAGATTGTAAGAGCGATATATCAGCTTCTTTGATTTTACCAAGCTTCACAGCACTTTCGATCAAATCGGTGTAATTAGATAACGTTTGAAGCGGAATACCGCTGTCTTCAAAAGCTTTCACAGCCTTGTCCAATTGATAACTGAATATCGCCAGTACAGCGAGTGGCTCTGCTCCCGCATCTTTAACAGCAAGAGCTGCTTTTAATGAGCTGCCGCCAGTTGAAATCAAATCTTCGATGACGATTACCTTTTGTCCAGGCTTGATTATGCCTTCGATTTGATTCTCCTTGCCGTGTCCCTTTGCCTTGTCACGAATGTATGCCATCGGCAAGTTCAGCTTCTGAGCGACCCATGCCGCATGCGGAATGCCGGCCGTAGCCGTTCCAGCAATTACTTCCGTCTCAGGATATAATTCTCGAATAATCGTAGCAAAGGAATCGGCAATGCGCTCCCGAATTTCCGGATAGGACATCGTCAGCCGGTTATCGCAATAAATCGGTGATTTCATGCCGGATGTCCAAGTGAAAGGCTGATGTGGCCGGAGGGAGACCGCTTCGATCTGCAGTAGATTCGACGCAATCTCTAAAGATATGTTATCTAGGTTCAACATGATTGCTTCATCTCCTCAATAATGTGCTCTGCTGCTTCACGCGGATTTGCCGATGCAGTAATTGGCCTTCCAACTACGATAAAATCACTGCCATTACGGATCGCTTCACGAGGTGTTAGCACACGTGCTTGATCGCCTAGCTCGCCTCCATGGAGGCGAATTCCTGGGGTGATCGTCTTAAACGCTGAGCCGCAAGCTGCTTTAATTGCAGGGACTTCTAAGGAAGAAGCGACGACGCCGTCAAGCCCTGCTTCTTTCGTCAACAGCGCATACTTCGTAACGGCTTGCTCCACCGTACCTGAAATGCCGATTTCGTCATTCAGCGTACGCTGATCCGTACTCGTAAGCTGCGTTACAGCGATAATTAGCGGCATACTTAGTGAAAGATCTTTTGCCAGCGCTTCTTCTGCGCCTAATCTGGCCGCACGCATCATCTGCACACCGCCCGCGGCATGGACATTGAACATGTCCACACCCAGGCGAGTAATGCTGTTCGCTCCGCCTCGCACCGTATTCGGAATATCATGCATTTTCAAATCTAGAAAGACAGAATATCCACTTGCCTTCAGTTCTTTAACAAAGTCAGGACCTGCTGTATAGAACAGCTGCATCCCGACTTTCATATAACAAGGGATCCCTTCAAGCTGCCTCACAAGCGCACGAGCTTGTTCTGCTGACGGGCAATCTAAGGCCACCATAAGACGGCCCGCCGTACGATGGAAATTACTCATAGTAAACTGATCCTCCTTATTGATCACATAACGCACCTTTGGAATATTTGAGGTAATCCACGTTTACACGTTATGTCCTAAGGCAGGCATCGCTTGTGAGGAGAAGTTGATCGTCTCAAGCATATTCAGTACAGCCCGCACAGTATCAAGTGATGTCATACATACAACACCGTTCTCAACCGCTTCCCGGCGAATTCGGAAACCGTCACGCTCTGGCATTTTCCCTTTCGTTAGTGTGTTCACTACTAAGTTCGCTTGCCCACTGCGAATGAGATCCAAGATGTTCGGCGATCCTTCACTGAGCTTGTTCACCGTTGTGACCGGAATCCCTGCCGCTTTAAGCGCTTCTGCAGTGCCGCCGGTCGCGATAATTTTATAACCGATTCGATCGAAGCCTTGGAGCAGTTTCACAGCTTCTGCTTTGTCTTTATCTGCAATCGTTGCGATAAGGGAACCTGTAGCTGGAATTTTCATTCCTGCGCCGACAAGCCCTTTATACAGAGCTTTTGCATACTGCGCGTCTCGGCCCATAACTTCTCCCGTCGATTTCATTTCAGGTCCGAGTGTAGGCTCTACTCTTCTCAGCTTAGCGAAGGAGAATACCGGAACTTTCACAGATACATGGGCGCTTTCTGGCCATAAACCTTCGCTGTATCCAAGGTCTTTCAGCTTTTTGCCCAAGATCGCTTGTGTCGCGAGATTTGCCATCGGAATATTTGTTACTTTACTTAAGAATGGCACCGTTCTTGATGAACGCGGGTTCACTTCGATAACGTACACTTTATGTTCATAGATGACGAACTGGATATTGACTAGCCCCACCGTCTTCAGTTCTTTCGCAATTTTGATGGTGATGTCAACAATGCTTTGTTTTAGCGATTCATCCAAATGCTGCGGCGGATATACGGCAATCGAGTCACCAGAGTGGACACCAGCGCGCTCAACATGTTCCATAATACCTGGGATGAGAACCGTCTCACCATCACAGATCGCGTCTACTTCCACTTCCTTGCCGAGCATATACCGGTCAATGAGAACCGGATGATCTGGGTTAATATTGACCGCTTGCTCCATGTAGCTGAGCAGTTCGTCATCCGAGTATACGATCTCCATCGCACGTCCGCCCAGCACATAGGATGGACGAACAAGTACCGGATAACCGAGCCCTTGAGCAGTACCAACCGCTTCCTCTACTGTCGTTACAGTGCGGCCTTGCGGCTGTGCAATGTTAAGGCGAGTAAGCAGCGCCTCGAACCGTTTGCGATCTTCCGCTTCATCTATGCTTTCTAGGCTCGTTCCTAGAATGTTCACACCCGCTTTGCTGAGCGGTTCCGCTAAGTTGATCGCTGTCTGACCGCCGAACTGTACGATGACCCCAACTGGTTTCTCCTGTTCGATGACGTTCATAACATCTTCGAAGAACAGCGGCTCGAAGTAGAGCCTGTCGGATGTATTAAAGTCCGTAGATACCGTCTCTGGGTTGTTATTGATAATGACTGCCTCATAACCTGCTTTTTGAATAGCCCATACTGCATGTACTGTAGAGTAGTCAAACTCAATCCCTTGACCAATCCGTATTGGACCGGAGCCGAGTACGATAATCTTTTCTTTCGGTGTATGGATGACTTCGTTTTCCGTCTCGTAGGTCGAGTAGTAGTATGGAGTGGAAGCTTCGAACTCTGCCGCGCACGTATCGACCATTTTGTATACAGGCTTAAGTCCTTTTTCAAATCGGAAGCTTCGAACTTCAGCCTCTGTCGTATGTCCCCCGTTTGGTTGCCCTTTAGCGCGAAGCTCAGCGATGGCACGGTCTGTAAAGCCCAGCCGTTTCGCTTCGTACAAAGTATCATACGTGAGACTTGGTTCAGCTGCAATTTTCGTTTCGAATTCGATAAGACCTTCAATTCGGGCTAAGAACCACCAGTCGATCTTCGTTAAGTCTTGAATTTCCTGCAAAGTATAGCCTCTGCGGAATGCTTCAGCGACTAAGAAAAGACGCTCATCGTCAGGCTTATTCAGACGCTGTTTAAGCAGTTCATCATCCAAATTTTCCGCTTCTTTTAAGTATAATCGATGTACTCCGATCTCAAGTGAACGGACCGCTTTGTGGATAGACTCTTCGAAGGTACGGCCAATCGCCATCACTTCGCCGGTTGCTTTCATTTGCGTACCGAGTTTACGGTTTGCACTTACGAATTTATCGAAAGGCCAGCGCGGTATTTTGCTGACCACATAGTCGAGTGTTGGTTCAAAGCATGCGTATGTTTGACCCGTTACAGGGTTCACAATCTCATCAAGCGTATATCCAAGCGCGATTTTCGCAGCCATTTTCGCAATCGGATAACCCGTTGCTTTCGAAGCAAGCGCTGACGAGCGGCTTACCCGCGGGTTCACTTCGATAACATAGTACTGGAAGCTGTGAGGATCGAGCGCGAATTGGACGTTACAACCGCCCTCAATATTGAGTGCGCGAATAATTTTCAGTGAGGCAGAGCGCAGCATTTGATACTCCCGATCAGACAATGTCTGGCTCGGCGCTACGACGATGCTGTCTCCAGTATGGACACCAACAGGGTCGAAGTTTTCCATGTTACATACGACGATGCAGTTATCGTTCGCGTCCCGCATCACTTCGTACTCTACTTCTTTCATACCGGCAATACTTTTCTCAATGAGGCATTGGTTAATTGGGCTGTATCGAATCCCTGAAGCAACCGTCTCTAGAAGTTCTTCTTCATTCGCACAAATTCCTCCGCCTGTACCCCCAAGTGTATACGCAGGACGTACGATGATTGGATATCCGATTTCATTAGCGAATTGCACCGCTTCTTCAACAGTTGTAACGATGGTGCTCTCAGGTACCGGTTGATCAAGTTCTCTCATCAGTTCCCGGAACAAGTCGCGATCTTCCGCTTTCTCAATGGAAGTTAACTGCGTTCCGAGGAGTTTCACATTTTCACGTTCCAAGACACCAGCTCGAGCTAATTCTACCGCCATATTAAGACCCGTTTGACCTCCTAACGTTGGCAGAAGGCCATCAGGACGTTCCTGACGGATGATATTCGTTACAAAGTCTAACGTAATCGGTTCGATATACACTTTGTCAGCCATATTCGTATCCGTCATAATCGTAGCTGGATTGCTGTTAATGAGGACAACTTCAACGCCTTCTTCTTTCAATGCTTGGCACGCTTGCGTACCAGCGTAGTCAAATTCAGCAGCCTGACCAATCACAATCGGACCTGAGCCGATAACGAGAATTTTTTTAAGGTTCGTATTTTTAGGCATATTAAAAGTCTCCTTTCACAGCGGCCGCGAGTATCGCTTGGCGAGGTTTCTCTGGGTGTTGATTTTTGTGATCACGAATCATTTGCAGGAATTCATCGAACAGATAACTGTTATCAAAAGGTCCTGGAGCTGCTTCCGGATGATACTGTACTGTAAACGCCGGATATTTCTTATGTTTCAAGCCTTCGATCGTCTTATCGTTATTGTTGATATGCGTAATTTCTAACTCGGTGTTCGCAATCGATTGTTCGTTCACGGTATAACCGTGATTTTGCGATGTAATATAGCAGCGGCCTGTTCTCAAATCTTTAACTGGATGATTGCCGCCACGATGTCCGAATTTCAATCTTTCCGTATCTGCACCGCAAGCGAGCGCAAACAGCTGATGACCTAAACAAATGCCGAAGATCGGATATTCACCTAGCAGCTCAGAAATCATTTTCACCGCGTGGGGTACATCTTTAGGGTCGCCAGGTCCGTTAGACAGTTGAATGCCATCAGGGTGCAGCTTGCGAATCTCATCGGCAGTAACATCATGTGGAACGACTACGACATCGCATCCACGCTGTGTAAGCTCGCGCAGAATTCCGCTTTTCGCACCAAAGTCAACGAGGACAATCCGTTCTTTAGCGCCTGGGCTGCTGTAAATATGCTTCGTTGATGTGCGGGCCACTTGATCTCTTCTCAAATCTGTAGAGAGCAGCATTTCTCTAAGCTCTTGCTCAGATTTTGTTGAAGTCGTAATGATCCCTTTCATAGTGCCATGATGGCGGATAATTCTTGTTAACATCCGTGTATCGATATCACTGATTCCTACAATGCCGTATTCTTTAAGCAGATCGTCAACGCTGTACTGAGCTCTCCAGTTGCTTGGAACAGTCTCATGCCGACGCACAACAAATCCGTGAACGGAAGGTGCTACTGATTCGAAATCGTCACGCGTAATGCCGTAGTTCCCAATCAGAGGATAGGTCATTGTCACAATCTGACCGCAGTATGATGGATCTGACAGTACCTCTTGATATCCTGTAATCCCTGTATTAAACACGACTTCCCCTGTCGTTTCACCTTCTGCGCCGAAGCTTTTTCCCGTAAATAGTGTTCCATCTTCTAATAACAATCTCGCCTGCATCCGATTCACTCCTCCGTGTTTACATCATTTCTGATCTATAAATCAGGTAACATCTGTATGGTTTCTTATTTAGTAAAAGTCGTGTGAGCAGCCGCTTCTGACCATACTACCTGGCCGTCAACCAGCGTCATTACAGGCCAACCTTTAAGCTTCCAGCCCGCAAAAGGTGTATTCCGACCTTTCGTTGCAAACTGTTCAGGATCTACGACTTTTTCTTGATTTAAATCGATGATTGTAATGTCAGCTGGCGCACCCGGCTCGAGTCTGCCTGCTTCCAGTCCGAATACTGCGGCAGGATCAGATGTCATTCGTTTAACAAGCATCCCTAAGGACCACTGGCCAGATAACACAAATTTGGTATAGAGTAACGGAAATGCGGTTTCAAACCCAACGATGCCAAAAGGAGCTGCCTCTATTCCGCGCGCCTTCTCTTCGGCGCTGTGCGGAGCATGATCTGTTACGATGATGTCAATCGTTCCATCTTCAAGCGCTTCAATGCATGCCTTCACGTCACGAGGCGAACGAAGCGGCGGGTTCATTTTCCAGTTCGCATCAAGACCTGGAATATCTTCGTCAGATAGAAGAAGATGATGAGGGCAAACTTCTGCGGTGACGTGAATGCCTAGCTGCTTCGCCTGCCTGATCAGCCGGATGGATTGCTCCGTACTGACATGGCACACATGGTAGTGAACCCCTGTCGCTTCAGCCAGCAAGATGTCACGGCCTACATGAATCGCTTCTGATTCATTTGGTATGCCTTTTAACCCATGTTTTCTCGTAAACTCGCCTTCTGTAAAAAACGCGCCTTCAACGAGTGAGTTATCTTCACAGTGCGCGATCACCGGCATATTTAGCAGAGCGGCCTTCTTCATGGCATCCTTCATCATCTGCGCACTTTGCACACCCACTCCGTCGTCCGTAAATCCGATGACTCCCGCTTCTTTAAGCGCCTTAAAATCAGTCAATTGCTGTCCGAGCTCACCAACCGTAATCGCACCATAAGGAAGTACTTTCGCATACCCCGCTTGCTTTGCCTTTTCTTTCACCAGCCCAACTGTCCCCGGGTTATCGGTGACTGGGCGAGTGTTGGGCATGCTTGCAATCGTTGTGTATCCGCCTTTTACCGCTGAGCGGGTTCCCGTCTCGATGGTCTCTTTATGCTCGAAGCCCGGCTCGCGCAGATGAACATGCATATCGATAAATCCAGGCGTAACGAGCTTATTCTGTGCATCCAGAACCATGTCTGTCTGATCGGTCCACTGACTTAAATCGTTATTCCCATCAACAATTTCTTTAATTTTGTCATTCTCAATGATGATATGTTTAACGGTAATTTCTCCGCTCTCACTTAGGACGTTGGCATTTTTAATAATTTGGATCAACACATTCCCCTCCGCTCTCTCTATTCGCATGTATACAATTAAAGCTTCATCGCTCTTTCCATAACCGCCATCCGAATCGGTACTCCGTTCGACATTTGGTTAAAGATGCGGGATTGCCCGCTCTCTACAACTGCGTCATCAATTTCTACATTTCGATTGATTGGAGCAGGATGCATAATAATCGTATGTTTGGCTAATGTAGATGCTCTGTCTTCAGTAAGACCATAATGTATCCGATATTCTTCAGGTGATTTGAACAGATCCCCTGTATGACGCTCCAGCTGTACCCGGAGTATCATGACAACATCCGCAACTAACGCTTCTTCCATAGAGACGTATGGAGCTGAATCTGCAAGCTCTGGTGCCCGCATGCTAGGAGGTGCGCAAAATTGTACCTCCGCACCGAACTTCTGAAGCGCCCATAAATTCGAACGGGCCACCCTGCTATGTGCTACATCTCCGATGATCGATACCCGAAGCCCTTTTAAATCACCAAACTGTTTCTTCATCGTATAAAGATCGAGCAGCGCTTGCGTCGGATGTTCGTTATTTCCATCGCCTGCATTTATGAGTGGAATGGAGACAGCCTCTGCTATTTCAGGCAGTAGTCCGATCGGCTTGAGTCTAATGACGCCAGCGTCAATGCCCATTGCTTCTAAAGTCCGAACCGTATCCATAATAGACTCACCCTTGGCAACGCTTGATGCTGCCGCTGCAAAGTTCAACACCTGTGCTCCGAGCCTTTTCTCAGCCATTTCAAAAGAGAATCTCGTGCGTGTGCTGTTCTCAAAAAACATGTTAGCAACAAAGCGTGACTCTAAGATTGGAATCACTTTGTGCGGCTCAGATTCCCAGTAAGCTGCACGGTCTAGCAGGGAGCTGATTTCGCTTCGGCTTAATGGTTTAAGACCAAGAAGACTGCGTTCTTTCAAGCTGGATGTTGTCGTGATCATGTTCATTCCCCCCGTTTTTGTGCGATTCGCACTTCATCGATACCGTCAATTTCCTTGAGGGCAACCTCGACTTCTTCCATTCGGGAGGTTGGAACATTTTTACCGATATAATCCGGCCGGATAGGCAGTTCGCGATGTCCTCGGTCAGCAAGAACAGCGAGCTGAATCATTTGCGGTCTTCCGCAGTCCATCAGTGCATCCATAGCAGCGCGAATCGTTCTTCCCGTGTAGAGCACGTCATCGAACAAAATTACTTTTTTATTGTTAATAGAGAGATCTGCAGCATTTAATTTCAGCGGTGAACCATTCTTCTCGCTTCCATCTGTCTCTATGTCATCTCGGTAATTCGTAACATCAAGCTCACCGAAAGGAACTGGAGTACCTTCAATTTCATTGATGCGTTCAGCGAGCCGTTCAGCCAAGTAGACTCCGCGAGTACGAATGCCGACTAGAATACAATCTTCGATGCCTTTGTTCTTTTCTAAAATTTCATGCGCAATTCTGGTCAACGCTCGGCGGATCGCCATTTCGTCCATAATGATGTGCACTTCTGTGCTCATAATTTGAAGCCTCCTATGACTATTGATTGCACCTCGTCCCGTGTAATAAAAAAGACTCCCTGCCCGTATAGGCAAGGAGTCTTATGTCGTAGAGATATACTAAGACTGTCTCTATAGGTTCACCAATCTATTCGCCAGCAGCGAATTTCATTTGCAGTGAACCTCATTCACGTTACCTTGCCAGCCTCACGGGACTGATTTAAAGGTGCTATTTGATTTATAAGAATTATGACAGATAGCAGACTCCTTGTCAACACCTGACAAGCCGGGTTAAGTAAAAATCAATATTCATATGAAGATTTCAAAAAGCGAGGACAGATTGCAACTTTTCATCTGTATTAATAATTATACATAAGTTGTGTATAATTATCCACATTATTTTTTATCCTCTCTATTTATCAGCTTCTTAGAATCAAAGCGCCACTCGAGATAAATGATTAATCGTCCACAAAAAAAGCATCTCCATTCTTATACAAGAATGAAGATGCTGTATGTTCAAGCCATATTAAAATTCAAATTGCACATCACTAAGACGGCGTTTAATTTCGGAAATAACGCGTTTTTCGTCCTCGATCCCGTTTGCAACAAATGTAACCGAGAAACGAACGAAATGACCTGCGTCATCCCATGGAACCGTGGAAATAAGCTTCTCACGAATGAGATATTGCGAGAAATCTTCTGCAGTTTCAAAACGTTGACCGCCGACAATCCCTTTAGGAGCTTCAACGTATAGGAAGAAGGAGCCTTTCGGTTTTTCCGCTTTGAAGCCAAGTTCATTAAGTGCAGCGACAAGCAAATCGTGACGACGGGAATATTTCTCAGCAATTTTCTCCGTAATTTCCGGATGAGCAAGCCCATAAGCAGCTGCTTTCTGAATAGCGATAAATTGTCCAGAGTCATTGTTATCCTTCACATCGCCAAACGCTTTAACAATAAGCGGATTTCCCGCTACAAAGCCGATCCGCCAACCTGTCATATTGTATGATTTAGACAACGAATGAAGCTCTACCCCTACATCCTTCGCACCTGGTACGGACAAGAAGCTAAGCGGTTTTTCACCATCATAAGTTAGAGCTGCATAAGGAGCATCATGAACAACGACTACGTTATTCTTCTTAGCCCAAGCCACAACTTTTTCGAAAAATTGGACTGTTGCACTTGCACCTGTCGGATTGTTCGGATAGTTCAAATAGAGAAGTTTTGCACGTTTGCAAATGTCCTCTGGAATGGAATCGAGGTTCGGCAAGAAGTTGTTTTCTTTCGTCAATTGTACGTTATATACTTCACCGCCAAGATATTTGGTGTGCGTACCCATTACTGGATAACCAGGTACTGTCATAATCGTTACATCGCCTGGATTAATAAATACAGATGGAAGCATAGCAAGCGCCGGTTTGGAACCGATCGAATGCAGCACTTCTGTCTCTGGGTCAATGCCCTCTACACCAAATACTTCTTTCAAATATTTAGCGGCAGCTTCTTTAAATTCAGCAATGCCGTTGTCTGCATACCCGCGGTTTTCCGGTTTAGCTGCTTCTTCAGCCAGCTTAGCGACAATACCCGCATCTGCCATTTCATCAGGTTCACCAACACCCATGTCAATGAGTTCTACGTTCGGGAATGCTTCTTTGGCAGCTCTTTTTGCCCGTTTAATTTTCTCAAATTTATAGATAGCTGTGTCTTTACCATAATTTGAACCGCCGATTCGGTCCGCGAAATTCGATTGAATGTATGTTTCTTGATAACGTTCAATGCTCATTCTAAAATTTCATCTCCTAATCTTGCAAAATTCTCCCCCTAAATATGAAGGAAAGACATCCTTTATGGAATGGACTAATTCGCCTAACATTTGTACTTTACACACTCAGCGATTGCGAAGACTGGTCAAAACCTCTTCCATATCACTTGGAAGCGGAGCCGAAAATTCCAAATATTGTCCGCTTGTCGGATGATTGAAACCAAGCACCTCCGCATGCAGAGCCTGTCCGTCCATCTTAATTCCTTTACTTCGTCCATATACAGGATCGCCAACGAGCGGATGACCGATAAACTTCATATGGACGCGAATTTGATGAGTACGGCCGGTTTCTAGCTTCAGCTCAACTAATGTATAATCTGACAAACGCTCCAGTACTAAGAAATGAGTGACTGCGTGTTTGCTGTTTTTGTCCGTCACGGTGTATTTCTTACGATCAAGTGGATCACGTCCAATGGGAGCATCAATCGTCCCTTGATCATGCGTAATATTGCCATGAACAATCGCGATATATTTTCGAGTTACCGAATGTTCTTTCAGCTGCTCGGCAAGTGAGGCATGCGCTTTATCATTTTTGGCGGCCATTAATAAGCCTGAAGTATCCTTATCAATTCGGTGTACGATGCCCGGACGAAGTTCTCCGTTAATTCCTGACAGATCCTTACAATGATACATTAAAGCATTGACGAGCGTACCAGACGTGTGACCTGGAGCAGGATGCACGACCATCCCGCGGGGCTTATTAACGACGATTACATCGCTGTCTTCATATACGACTTCCAGCGGGATATTTTCAGGTACAATTTCTACACCGGTTGGTTCAGGTATCGTTAATTCAATGAAATCGCCCTCTGACAATTTGTAGTTTGCCTTAACTAGAGAGCCGTTAACCTTAATGTGTCCATTCTGAATCCACAGCTGAACTTGCGACCTGGATACATCTTCCATTGCTTCAGCCACATATTTATCAATCCGTTCTTTCACATACTCTGCGGTGACGGTCCACTCTAATGTATCACGCTCGAGAGCTTGTTCTTCCATCATTATGCGTTCTCCTCTTGCTGTTTTTCAGTTACACCTTTCTCCTTCTTTTCACGTTGACCCTGAATAAGCGCCTCAAGGAAAATAAGTATTACCCCAATGACAATGGCAGAATCTGCAATGTTGAAAATCGGAAATGTGTAGCTGCCAAAATTAAATTGTAAAAAGTCAACTACTTCACCTGTAAGTGCACGGTCCAAAAAGTTGCCAATCGCTCCCCCGAGAACGAGTCCTAATGCTGTAGGCAGCAGCTTGTTCGGAGACGACTTCACCTTTTGTAAATACCAGACAATGCCGGCCACCACTACAATGGTAATAAGAATAAAAAACCATCGTTGATTTTGTAAAATACTGAAAGCTGCTCCGCGGTTTCGATATGATGTAATGAGGAAAAACTGATCAATCACCGGGATTTGTTCACTTAACTCGAGTCTGGTCGCAATTAAATATTTCGTTCCTTGATCAATAAGAAATACAATGAGCGCAATTAAATAATAAATCATTAGCAGCTTGTCACCTCGTTTTTCATGTCACCCGCCGAATGCGGCATATTTATCCTGTTTTCGAGCCTCGTTTATTGTAGCATAGCCATTCGGAACACGTCCATTCGAAAGCAAGCATCCATTATACCGAAAGGATTTTCCTTCTCTAAAAATAACGGGTTTGGCACAACCTACAGAAGAGACGAGTTCACTCTTCGAAAGAGAAGAAAGGAGCGTATACGATGCACCATCTATCTCAAGAGCAAATCAACATGCTAAAAACATTACTGGTAGATGAGAAAAAAGATCTTGAAAACCGTATATCTGACAATGAACACTTTGGACTCGGAGAGTCTATGCGGGATGAGTCCGGCGAATTGTCACCCATCGATAATCATCCAGGCGATTTAGCTACTGAAATGTATGAACGGGAAAAAGATATTGCACTGCTTGAGCGCAGCGAAATTCAATTGGAACGGATCGATGCTGCACTGGATCATATGTCCGAAGGAACTTATGGTATTTGCGTTACGTGTCATAACCCCATCCCATATGACCGGCTGCTTGCTATGCCATCTACAATGTATTGCAAGGAGCACTGTCCGCAAACGATCGTCTCTGAACGTCGTCCTATTGAAGAACAATTTCTTGCTCCGCCATTTGGACGAACAAGCTTAGACGAACATGAAAGTCAGAACGGATTTGATGGTGAAGACGCTTGGCAAATTGTCGAACACTGGGGTACTTCCAATACGCCTGCCATGGCTGAAATTCCAAATCCCGAGGGCTATGATGCTATGGAAATGGAAGCAGGTGATGATCTTGATGGCTTCGTGGAACCTTATGAAAGCTTTGTTGCAACCGATATGTTCGGTAAAAATGTTACTGTCGTCCGAAATCGCCAGTATCGTAAATATATTGAAGACCATGAAGGAGACCCGCTGCTTGAACCTGATAAGCATTACGATTAATAGGTGTCGAGCTCGAGCTGCCTTTTTACAATCCGTACAATATCGGCAATATAATCTCCGATGATGGGCAAATTAAGCGCTCCAAGCACTTGAAGAACATAAACAATCGTAGCTGCAAAAAATGTAAAACCGATCGCAATTCCAACACCGCGAGAAGTGCCTGCAAGTAAATTGATCCATATTATTTTCCACGGACTGTACAGAACTTCAGTTAGTTCTGCGATTCGTGATTTTTCTAATTGTTGAGCCCATTTTACAGTCAATGAATGAACTTCTTGCAGCTGTTTTTCCACCTTTTGCTCATCCAATTTGTCAGGCGTCCTATCAGCCATAACGAAAACCCCATCCCATGTGGATTCATTAGTGATTAGCAAAACAAACGAGCCCGTGAGCTCGTTTGTTTTGTTGTTCTTTATTTAATTATATCCGCTTAGGCTGATCACCATGCAAATTTTTACACCTCGATATGAATGCCGATTGATTTGCTGCCGAGGTCGACACGTTCCATCGGCTCTTTCACTCCGAAGGATACTTCATTCACAAGTACATTTTCTCGCAAAACGGCATCAAATGCTTCAATCGCTGCCTTCAGCTCCGCATCAACATCGAGTGTTAGATTAACGTAGCGTTCGATCGGCAGATCAAGCTTTTTACGATAGTCTTGAACGGCGCGAACGACTTCACGTACCCATCCCTCTTGTTCAAGCTCAGGCGTAATATCCGTATTCAGCGCAACGGTTAGGCCATATCCAGAAGCTGAGGCAAAACCGGATTTCGCTTGTTTGTCTACAAGCAGTTCTTCTGCTGTAATTTGAAGTTCTTCTCCTTCTGGGGAAGTCACCTGAATCGCTCCGCTTTCTACTGCCTTACGTGTTGCTTCACTTGGCAAGCTCTTCAAGAAGCCTTGGATGAAACCAACATTTTTGCCGTATTTCTTACCTGCTACTTTCAGATTGAGCTTAAGTGTAAAGTCCACAAATCCGCTGTCGCTCGTTTCTACAACGATATTTTTCACATTAATTTCGTCTTTAATGATCTCTTCATACCCTGACAGATCGAAATCGCGATCCATGGAAATGATGAGCTCGGAAAGAGGTTGACGTGTCTTAATGCCAGTCTCATTACGAACGTTACGTGCCAGCTCAACAATTTGGCGAGCGGTTTCCATATCTTGTTCAAGCGTCAGGTCAATCAGCGACTCATCTTCCTTCGGATAATCCGCTAAATGTACACTTTCGCCTCCGCCAAGATTTGTATAAATATCTTCAGATAACAGCGGTGTGAACGGCGCCATGAGCTTCGCTAGAGTGAGCAGCACATTCGTAAGCGTCTGATATGCGAACAACTTATCTTCATTAAGACCGCTACCCCAGAACCGGTCACGAGAACGACGAATGTACCAGTTACTCAGTTCGTCTACGAACGCTTCGATCGCTTTCGCAGAATTAAGGAAATCGTAATTAGCAAGTCCCTTATTCACTTGCTTCACTAGACTGTTCAAGCGGGACAAAATCCAGCGGTCCAATTTGTTATTAGACGGCTTAAATGGATGTTCTTCCGGCTTGTAACCATCAATTGTAGCGTATAGAGTTAAGAACGCATGCGTGTTAACGAGTGTATCGATGACTTTAGATTTCGCTTCGCCAACAATTCCTTTAGAGAACCGTTTGCTGTTCCAAGGTGCACTATCAGCTAGAAGAGCCCAACGGAAAGCGTCGGTTCCATATTCCTCAATAATATCCCATGGGTCGATGACATTGCCTTTTGATTTGGACATCTTCTGACCGTTCTCATCCAGCACGTGACCTGTGGAAATAACAGCCTTATAAGGAGCTCTGCCATTATACAGCGTTGATACTGCAAGCAAGCTGTAGAACCAGCCGCGAGTTTGGTCAATACCTTCACAAATAATATCTGCCGGATATTGCTCAGCAAAACGATTATCATCTTCAAATGGATGATGGTACTGCGCGAAAGGCATTGATCCGCTGTCAAACCATACGTCAATCACTTCAGATGTACGTTCCATAATACCGTCTTCGCAATGCGGGCAATGAAGCTTCACTTCATCCACGTAAGGCTTGTGCAGCTCTAAATCCTCGCTCACTTCACCGACTGCATGTGCTCTTAGGTCAGCATGGCTGTGCGGTGCATATTCACCTTTACACGAGTTACATACCCAGACGTTCAGCGGTGTACCCCAGTAACGATTGCGGCTAATGTTCCAATCCACAAGATCTTCGAGGAACTTACCGAAACGACCTTCTTTAATATGACCTGGGTACCAAGTGACCTCATTATTATTTGCGATCAACTGATCTTTTACAGCTGTCGTATTAATAAACCAGCTCTCCGTAGCGTAGTACAGAAGCGGTGATTTACAACGCCAGCAGAATGGATAGCTATGCTCATATTTCTCTTTGCTGTACAGCAGTCCTCTTTCAGATAACATTTTTACAATGTCAACATCGCAGTCTTTAACAAAACGACCCGCTAAATCTGTCACTTCATCTGTATAGCGTCCTTGCGCATTTACGACGCTAATGAAGCTGATGCCGTTCTCACGGCATGCTTTATAGTCGTCTTCGCCATGCGCTGGAGCCATATGAACGATACCTGTACCGCTGGAATCTGTAACAAAATCTGCGCCGACAATGAAATGACCGTTTTCCGGCTTAATGTAACCAAATGGAGCATCATATGTTTTGCCTACATATTCAGAGCCTTTATGAGTCGACAGCACTTCATAGTCGCCCTTCATGACATCTTCAACCAAGTTCTTAGCAACGACATATACGCCGTCCTCTTGTTTCACACGAACATAATCCATGTTAGGATTAACAGCAAGTGCCGCATGCGCAGGCAATGTCCAAGGTGTCGTCGTCCAAGCCAGTACATAGTCGCCGCTGTCGTGAAGTTTAAATTTAGCAGTCACACTTAAATCCTTCACATCTTCATAGCCTTGAGCTACTTCGTGCGAGCTAAGTGTTGTTTGGCAGCAAGGGCAGTATGGGCTTACGCGATGTCCGCGATAGAGCAGCCCTTTATTGTGAATGGTAGCAAGGATATTCCATACACTCTCAATGTAGTTGTTATCAAGCGTTACATACGGATGATCCAAGTCTGTCCAATAACCAATAGCTTCAGTGAGTTCACGCCATTGCTTCTCATATTCAAAGACGCTCGCTTTACATTTTTGAATAAATTTCTCGACACCGTAAGCCTCAATTTCTTGTTTACCTGAAATTCCAAGCTGCTTCTCGACACCGAGCTCTACTGGAAGACCATGTGTATCCCATCCCGCTTTACGAACAACACGGTAGCCTCGCATCGTTTGATAGCGACCGATAAAGTCCTTAATGACGCGGCCTAGAACGTGTCCAATGTGCGGCTTACCATTTGCCGTAGGCGGACCTTCATAGAATACGAAGTTCGGTTTACCTTCGCGGTTTTCAATGGATTTCTGGAATGTATGTTCTTGATTCCATTTTGCAAGAATTCGTTTATCGCGCTCGCGCGCTCTTTCTTTGACATCGACTCTGTTCAAAGTAATGACTTCCTTTCGAATATATGTTGACCCCCTAAATCAACAGTTGCTACCCCCTAAATCCCCCTACGCATATGCTTCCGATGCGAGTTTCCCTTTGGGAAACTTTCAGGGGACACCAAGGGCTTCGCCCTCTGGACACCCAAAAGACTGGCGCAAGGAGTTAATATGGTGCTTTATCTGTGACTTATGGCGGTGGTACTCGCTTATCCCTCAACATTATGAAGCCCTTCGGGCTCACAATGTGAGGCCGCTTTACTATCGCGCAATTCCAACTACTCACAGCAAATATAACTAAAAAACAAAAAAGCCTCGTCCCAAAAGGGACGAGGCTTGACTCGCGTTACCACCCTTGTTTCACCTCGAACATAGCGCGAAAAATAGCGATAGTGAGATGACACCTTAGTCCCATACAAATAAATGATAGTATGGGGTCGGTATAACGGCCGACATCCGATGATGCTTAGTCTTCCATAGAATTTCAGCATCATTTCTCCGGGATGATATTCGGTCATGTTCTGAACATTGGCTTGCAGCGATATGCCAACTCTCTGAGGAACAAAATCATGACGTACTGGTTCCCATCAATGAATCCTTCATTAAATTGTGCTTGAATATGATTATATTTATAACTTCTTTTCAAGCAAAAGTCAACTAGGACATCGTTTATCTTTAGTAAATTTCTTTCACTTCTGTTTTCTCAAGTGTCTCCCAGCCGTCTTGGTTAAGCAGTTCCAATTGTGCTTCGACAAGCGTCCGGAATCGAGTGCGGTAGATAGATGCTTGCTTCTTAAGCTCTTCAACCTCCATCGCAATTCTGCGGGATTTGGAGAGAGCTTCGTTAATAATGCGATCCGCATTTTTCTCGGATTCTTTAATAATGAGCTGAGCTTCCTTCTTAGCGTTGTTCTTCACTTCATCTGCAGCTTCTTGAGCTACAATAATTGTTTTGCTCAGCGTATCTTCAATATTAGCGAAATGATCCAGCTTCTCTTGAATCGCAATAAGCTGATTATGGAGTTCCTTATTCTCACGGATTACACTCTCATAATCCTTAATCACTTGATCCAAAAATTCATTTACTTCATCTTCATCATAACCGCGTATACGACGAGAAAATTCCTTATTATGTATATCCAGCGGTGTTAGTGGCATTGATGTGCACCTCCTAAGAATTTCAAAAACTTCCCTGCCGAGCAGCCAAGCATCGCTAGCTGCATTACGTGATAATCATTGAACAAAATTCTCTTATTATCACGACTACCGGTCTTGTCATAAAAAATGATCTTGATATTAAATTCGACAGGAAAGCCCTAATTCCTGCAAGCGAATCACACAAATTTACCAATTTTCACTCGATATCTTCCACGTTTCGTCAAACCATCAATTTCCAAAACTTTAAATCTGCCAAACCCTTGAAGTGATACAATATCTCCTGCTTTTAAATGTTTAGAAGGATCCTCTTCCGTCTTCCAATTGACACGGCATCGTCCTGCCTTAATTGGCAACAAAATTTTGCTTCTGCTTAAACGATACACGTCGCTTGCAATACCGTCCAAACGTAAAGAAGCCACCGTCAAATCCAGCGGCTCCAAGGCAGTATTACTCGTACGGAGTTCACTTATAGACAAAATATCGGTAAGTACAGAAACACGGTGAACTTGACGCAAATTAAGATCTAGAAAGGCGCTGATTTCTTGGGCAACAACTGCATGACAACCATCGTCTAATACATGAATGTCGCCAATTTTGGTACGCTTTATGCCTAGACCGAGAATAGCTCCCATATAATCTCCGTGATCCAGCTCAGTAAATTTCTGATCACTAGACGTAATACTGAGCACTGCAAGACCCATATCTTCGTCGTCTAATACACGATAATCCGGTGCGATTAACGCCCTTTTTCTCTCTGCGTCTTCATAACCTCCATCTAGACGGATTGTGACATCTGGATGACGATTCGCTAAAGTCTTTAAAATAAACGTTTGCCGCGGATCTAAAAAGTCCGTCAGCTTCACTTCGTGATACTCTCCTGCATTCACTACCCATTCCCACGCACGATCGACAAATTCACGCTCATCTGGATGAAAATGATCGTATATTTCCAGTTTCATAATCCGGCACCTATCCTAATAAATAAAAAAGCACAGTTCTTAAGCCTCGTTCTGCAAGCTGCAACACGAAGAGTGCAATGATGGGCGAAATATCAATAACACCCATAATAGGAGGGATAAATCGTCTAAAGAACGACAAATACGGTTCTACCAGCTTACCTAGATACTGACCAATAAAACTATCCCGTGCATTAGGCAGCCAAGAAAGCAGCACATAGACGATAATCATATAAGAATAAATTTGGGCCAAAAAACTAACGATGCTTATAATCAAGAACGGATCACCTCATTCTGTTGTAATCAATTTCTTCCGCTAAAATTTCTGAGATGGAACCTTGGATTTCAACGGTATCAGGAGTACATAGAAAAATGTTCCCGCCCACTTTGGAAATGCTGCCGCCTAATGCATATACTGTTCCACTTAAGAAATCAATAATTCGCATCGCTTGGTCATTCCGAATCCGCTGTAAATTGACAACCACACTGCGGTGGGAACGCAAATGATCAGCAATTTCCTGAGCTTCATCATATGAACGGGGCTCGTACAATACAACCTTCACATTTTTTTGCGAATGAATACTCACCACATTATTCCCTCTTTGATTTCTACGTCTTTCAAGCTCAGGAGTTTCAATTTCTTGATCCTCATCAGCAGAAATTTTTTCACGCTCAACAATTTCTTCTTCATCTTGTAACCCTAAGAAGTTCATCACTCGGTTCATTACGCTCATCGCGATTCCTCCTCTTTGCCAACTAGAATAGAACCTAGGCGAACCCATGTTGCGCCTTCTTCAATCGCGACTTCAAAGTCGTTAGACATGCCCATGGATAAATGCTTAAGCGGCTCACGTGTTAACCCCTGTGCATTTATTTCATCCCGAAGCTCCCTAAGTCCTTTAAAAACGGGCCTAGTCTCTTCTGGATTTCCTTCAAAAGGTGCCATAGTCATTAATCCTACAATATCGATGTGCGGAAAATTGCTAATTTTCTTTATGAACGAAGGCAGTTGTTCAGGGGAAAGACCGTATTTGCTTTCCTCTCCTGAAACATTAACTTGTACAAAAACTTTCTGTCTCAAGTCAAGTAGGGCCGCTTTCTTCTCTAATTCTTCAGCCAATGACATTCGATCGAGCGAATGTATATATTCAAATTTACCTATGACATCCTTTACTTTATTCGTCTGCAGATGTCCGATAAAATGCCATACTCCTCTATTCCCAAGTGCGTTCCATTTATGTTCTGCATTTTGCCAGCGGTTTTCTCCTATATGTACGAGCCCGTGATCAAGTACCGATTCAGTTGCTTCAAGCGATACATATTTGGTCACAGCGATAACCCGCACATCTTCTTTGGCTCTTCCTGCCCGCTGACAGGCTGCTTCAATGCGCTCTTTCACATGCTGTATTCGTGCTTCCAATGACAATGGAAGATTCACCTCTTCTCTATGCCGATCCAGCTTGCCATCCGCCCTGTTGTTCCTCCTTCTTTACGATACGAGAAAAAATAATCTGGATGACAATTTGTACACCACGTTGTACATTCGATATGAGTCGGCAATATTCCTCCTTTAATCATAATGTGTCGATTTAATTGTTTCAAGTTTAGCATACTTTTTCCACCTGCAACAGGCTGATAAAAGGCGGGTATATCTTTTTCATCAGCAGGAAACTCATCCAATAGCTCACGCACCCGGCTCATTACGACTTCATCTACTTCATAACAGCACTCGCCTATGGAAGGACCTATAGCGGCAACGATATCTTGCGGTGAGCTTCCGTACTCTTTCTCCATTGTATTCACCATACGGAGAGCTATTTTGCCAACAGTACCTTTCCAGCCCGCATGCGCTAGACCGACAACACTTTTTACCGGATCGTAGAAAAAAAGCGGCACACAGTCTGCGTAAAAAGAAGTGAGAAGCACTCCTGGTACATTGGTTACAAGTCCATCTGTATGTTGAAAAGCGGATTCTCGATTATCTCTGCCGCGTCCGCTATCTTCTTCCTTCACAACGGCAATTTCCGTGCCGTGAACTTGCTCTCCGCTTGTCCACGCATTCCAATCGAATCCTATAGTTTCAGCTAGCTTTTTACGATTCATAATAACATCGTTCGGATCATCACCAACATGAAAAGCCAAATTGAGACTTTCATAAGGTTTGTTGCTTACGCCGCCAATACGACTTGTAAAACCTGCGCTAATATTTGTATATGCATCACACCACGGCTGCAATTTAAATAATCCAGGACTTCCTTCTTTATGCTTCCAAACAAATGGTTCCATATTCCTTCACCTCTGCATTTAAGTGTACCACATAGGAACCAGAGCTGTGCAACTCTAATAATTACGGCGATTATCCCGATCTAACCGATCTTGTCGCTGCGAGTAATCAGTACTATCCCGCTCATCTAAACGTGCAGTTTTCACTTCCTCCATTCGAACAAGCACGACGTCAGAGCCTATTTTGACAATATTACTCCAAGGGATAATAAGCTCACTTCCCCCTCCGAACAGACCCATAAATTTGCCATAGCTAGGTACAACAATCGCTTCGATTTTACCTTGCCGCAAATCCAATTCCAAATCACTAACTTGCCCAAGTCTTTTTCCATCTACAATATTAATGACGTCCTTCGTTTGGAAATCAGAAATTTTCATCTCGCTCTCACCACATCATCCCTTAAAATTGTAGGCGCATCTTATCGTATGGTATGTCGGATACACTGGTATATGTCTAATATATGTGCCTACTAGGCAAAATGCGTTCTTTTTTCTGCAAAAGAAAAGCGACTCCTCTCGGAATCGCTTCTAGGGTACATCATTATGATTTCACGTGTTTTTGCATTTGCAATATCGCAGATTTCTCGAGTCTTGATACTTGTGCTTGGGAAATGCCGATTTCATCCGCCACTTCCATTTGCGTCTTGCCTTCGAAGAAACGCATGGACAAAATCATTTTTTCCCGTTGATTCAATTTTCGCATCGCTTCACGCAGTGCAATTTCTTCGATCCAAGACACATCTTTGTTCTTATCGTCGCTAATTTGGTCCATTACATAGATTGGATCTCCGCCATCATGGTATATCGGTTCAAACAACGATACTGGGTCTTGAATCGCATCGAGCGCGAATACAACGTCTTCCTTCGGTACATTGAGCGCTTCAGATATTTCAAAAATAGTCGGTTCTCTTGAGTTTTGATTCGTTAGGCTGTCACGCACTTGAAGTGCTTTATAAGCAATGTCTCTTAGAGAACGTGATACTCGAATTGGATTATTGTCTCTTAAGTAACGGCGAATTTCACCGATAATCATCGGAACAGCATAGGTGGAAAACTTCACATTTTGGGACAAATCAAAGTTATCGATCGCTTTCATCAATCCGATACAGCCTACTTGAAACAAATCATCTACATACTCTCCTCGATTGTTAAACCGTTGTATAACACTGAGTACAAGCCTCAAATTGCCATTCACTAATTTCTCTCTTGCTGCACGTTCATTATTTTGTTGTAGGGACAAGAACAATTCACGCATTTCGGCATTGGTTAGAACAGGCAGTTTTGCGGTATCCACACCACAGATCTCGACTTTGTTTCGGGTCATCGTGACTTACCTCCCAAGGAGAAACATTAATGTACATTATCTCCGCGGGCTGTCTTTTTATTCCTCAGGGAAGCGCTCTATCATTTCCTCAATATGCCAATCTCTCTTAGACCATTTTATTAAATTCTTTACGAAGTCTTTTTATAATTCTCTTCTCTAACCGAGAAATATAAGATTGTGAAATGCCTAATAAATCAGCGACATCCTTTTGTGTCTTCTCTTCTCCATCGACGAGTCCAAAGCGCAGCTCCATAATCATTCGTTCCCTCTCGCTTAACTTATCAAGCGCCTTATGAAGGAGTTTTCGATCAACCTGCTCTTCGATATTGCGGTATATCGTATCATTTTCAGTACCAAGCACATCAGACAGAAGAAGCTCATTTCCATCCCAATCAATGTTAAGCGGTTCATCAAAGGATACCTCGGTTCGTATTTTACTGTTGCGCCGCAAGTACATTAATATTTCATTCTCAATACAACGGGATGCGTAAGTTGCTAGTTTTATTTTTTTCTCAGGGTCAAATGTATTAACAGCTTTAATCAAGCCTATGGCCCCGATCGATACTAGATCTTCAATATTGATGCCGGTATTTTCAAATTTTCTCGCTATGTACACAACAAGCCGCAAATTGCGTTCGATAAGCATCGCACGAATAGCAGAGTCTCCAGACGATAATTTTTGCAGTAAATATTCTTCCTCTTCACGCGTTAGAGGGGGCGGCAACGCTTCACTTCCGCCAATATAGTATATTTCTTCACTCTTTAGTCCTAGCAGGAACAACAAACGGTAGTACTGAATTTGCACTATGAGCTTCCATTTAATAAGCATACACTAAGCCTCCTATAACACGTTTACCGAATTGTGATGTGACTTCATGTTTTTGGTAATGGATTCACCTTGATCCATATTTTCGATAAGAGCTGGATGAATGATCGCTTGATACGCTCCTTCAGCAGAAAGCTTACCGCCATCCAGACCGATTAACACTTTACTGTGATAAGCACTTTTCCCATCCATCGTAATAACCACTTCATCCGGCTTCAAAGCGAGCATAAACTGCGTTCCTTTATTAATACCCCGGTAAGGAACTAACCGCAGTCGATCCTGCCATGGAAAACCGCCTTCAGGTAGTTCCATAATCAGGTTGTCCGGCTGGACTTTAGCTAACTTCCCTTGCCAAGCAGCAGGCAGAAATGCTTCCCAAAGTATGGACTCCATGACCATAACTGGAGTTCGTGTAAGCGGATCTGTCAATTGGTTTCCCGTATCAATTAGCCCTGTACACTCCACCTCTTCTCCATCGATACGAACCCTCACCTGTGCTGCAAAGGATAGCATTTGCTCCTTCTTTCGGCGGGATGAATGAACTGCTTTAAACCAGAAAATGACGATAAAGAACATAATAAAAACAAACCAGAAGCTCATTTTCAGCTCAAAGCTTAAACCTCCGGACTGTGAAAACCAAATTCCATTAAATAGTTCGCTGCTGCTCTGCATAAAATAATGAATACCGAGAATTCCTCCGGCCGCTGCAAAATTGACAATATAAAATGCACCCATATTGCGCGCATAGTTTTGAAGACTTCCAAAGCCAAAGGCAATCCATATCATCATGACGGAAAGAGCGAACTTAATGAATATAGTGAACATAAAAGAAAGTTCGGGGACAAACATCATCACAACATATAAAGCACCCACGACAGATGCTATTAGAATCCGCCATATGTTTGGCTTTTGTTTTCTCATCCACGCTGTAATGAAGAGAAGAGTTCCGTCGATGAGCAAATTAGTAATAAAAATAAGATCCAAATAAACGACCAGGAGGCTCACCCGCCAACTTTCAAATCTTCTAAGCGTAAGGAGATATAAAGATATTATTAGTATAGGAAGGTTGCTTGGTAAAGTCTGTCTAAACATGGGGGGATGAAGGTAACTTTTTTTGTCGAGTCTGCGGGTTTTATAGAAAATTGCGTCCCAGAGATGCAAAAAGTCTGTAATCACACGTGTGATTACAGACTCAGTCACTTCATATCAATTATTCGTTATTACGGGAACGATTCCGAAGGAACGTCGGAATATCGAGTTGGTCACCACTTGGATAATTACCGAACGGACGTAAATTTGGTGATTTCGAATCTACAGGCTCAGATACAGGTGATGAAGGTCTGCGTACTGGAGGCACTTGTGGAGCCTTGTTCTCAAAACCGGTTGCAATCACTGTAACTTTAATTTCATCTTTAAGATTCTCATCAATAATAGCACCAAAGATCATATTCACTTCCGGATCCGATGCAGCAATGACGATTTCAGCAGCTTCGTTTACTTCATACAGGGACAAGTTCGAACCGCCTGTAATGTTCATAATGACACCGCGTGCACCCTCAATAGATGTTTCAAGAAGCGGACTCATAATCGCTTTGCGCGCTGCTTCCGCTGCACGGTTCTCACCTGTAGCAAGGCCAATACCCATCAATGCGGATCCACGTTCTGTCATAATTGTCTTCACATCTGCAAAGTCAAGGTTAATAAGACCTGGTACTGCAATAAGGTCAGAAATACCTTGTACAGCTTGACGAAGCACATTATCCGCTTCACGGAATGCTTCAAGCATCGGAGTTTTCTTATCTACAATCTCTAGCAAACGGTCGTTAGGAATCACGATAAGTGTATCCACTTTTTCTTTCAGCGCTTCGATACCGAGTTCGGCTTGGCTTGAGCGTTTGCGGCCTTCAAACGTAAACGGCCGTGTCACAACACCGACCGTCAGAGCACCACATTCTCTTGCAATTTCAGCAATAACTGGTGCAGCTCCCGTCCCTGTGCCGCCGCCCATCCCTGCTGTAACGAATACCATATCCGCACCTTTAAGCGTGTTCATAACGAGTTCATGGGACTCTTCAGCCGCTTTCTTCCCTACTTCAGGGTTAGCGCCAGCTCCGAGACCGCGAGTCAATTTATCACCAATTTGCAATTTATGTTCTGACTTAGCCAAATGAAGTGCTTGGGCATCCGTATTAACTGTGATGAACTCAACACCTTGAACGCCGTTCTCAATCATTCGATTGACGGCATTGCTTCCGCCACCGCCGACACCAATGACTTTAATTTTCGCCAAACTCTCCATCTCAAAATCAAATTCTAACATACTATTCCATCTCCCCCTCTAGTGCATGGATGGCCCGTCCAAAATATCATTGAACTGCTATATAAATTCGCTAAACATATTTTTCAGTCGCTCGAAAAATCCTGATTTCTGAACTTGCTCAGGTGCAGGACCCGCTGGCTTGCGAGTTGCAGCCTTCTTATTCAAAGTGTTACTGCTTTGTACACGGAAACTACGTATTACGCTATGTAATATACCTACTCCGCCAGTAAAACCAGGATCGCGGACACCAATGTAATCAGGTACAGCGATTCGAACCGATGCGGCTAATTCGTTTTGGGCCACCTTGAGTACGCCCGGCATAGAAACAGTGCCGCCTGTAAGAATGTAACCTCCAGGCAATTCATTGTATCCTAGACGTCTCACTTCTTGACGGATCAGATGAAAGATTTCTTGAACACGAGGTTCAACAATCGCAGCTAAATCCTCTTGGGTAAACTCCTTCTCGACGTTGCTGCCAATACGAGTCACTTTAAATACGACATCAGCTGCTGCATCTTCTATAGATGCACAGCCATATTTTAATTTTACCTTCTCAGCTTGATCCGTTAAAGTACGAAGTCCATAGGCAATATCATTCGTTACAAATTCTCCGCCAATCGGCAACGTTGACGTTGCAACGATAGAACCATTTTCAAAAATGGCGATCGTTGTTGATCCAGCACCAATATCAACAAGCACTGAGCCCATCGTCTTCTCATCCTTTGATAGAGACAATTGCCCTGCAGCTAATGACATAAGAATTAAATCTTTTACTTTTAAGCCTGATTTCTCAACACAGCGAAGCAGATTATGTATCGCTGTTTTGGTGCCTGTTATGATGGTAGCTTCGACTTCAAGGCGAACCCCAATCATACCACGGGGATCTTTAATCCCTTCCAGACCGTCAACTACATATTGTTTTGGAACGACATCGATAATTTCCCGGTCCGGAGGTAAAGCGATCACTTCCGCTGCCTTTAATACTCGTTCAATATCCTCCTCGCCGATTTCTCTATCCTCGTTCGATACTGCCACGACACCGTGACTGGATTGAAGCCCGATATGATTTCCTGAAATGCCGACATACACTTCGGATATTTGAATACCAACCATGCGTTCTGCGTGATCCACAGCATTGCGAATCGACAGCACAGTTTGGTCAATATCAACAATTGCACCTTTCCGAATACCTTCCGAGTCGGCAGATCCAACTCCAATAATATTAAAGGTTCCATTATTCATTTCCCCAATAATAGCACGAACTTTGGATGTACCGATGTCCAAACTAACAATGATGTCATTGTTGCTCAATCCGTGGCACCTCCTGTTTCAAAAATAAAATACATAATGAAGAGACACTCTCTACATATTCAACACAGTTTACTTTTTCCCTCTTTTTTCTACAAATTTTTTAGAACGTAATAATTCTAATTTCCTAAGAGATGAGAAAAATAAAAAAATCTAAAGAAAAAAGAGGGATTAACTTACCCATAAAACATATTGTACCATCATTTGTAATTAATGAGTAGTATCATTTTGCCCATCTTCAGGCGCATCTGCCCCCGCTACATATGGGACATAAGAATCAGCTTCGAGCATCGTAATGACCCCAGGTTGCTGAGTTTCTGTAATCTGATTTAAATATTCTATTTTGTCTTTTAATAATGAGATTGAAGTAATGACTTCAAAACGTGATTTCGTGTACATCTTAATACGATCTGGGAACGAAGATGTAGGCGAAGGGATAATCTCTGAAATATCAGAAGTAAGTTCATTTGGTATTTTACTTAAAGCTTGGCATAACTTCACCTTATTCGCATCTTTATCATTCCACTGAGTCAATATTGGCTTATCAATCGCAATTCCGCTTTTTTCCACGGAAACAGCAGCGCCGCTCGAAAGTATGGCGTTGATTTTCCCATCCTTCGTCAATTCGTATGCTACTGTTGGATATTCCGTTATATTAACCGTGATAACTCCTGGGAACTGCTTGTCCACTTTAACTTCTGAAATAAAGGGCAGTGATTTAAGTTTATGCTCAACAGAACTAGAACGAACAGCAAAAAACTGCATGCCAACTCCAAGCCCGCTTTGTTCGAGGAGCTGCTCGCTAGTCGTATATGTATTCCCCGTGAATTGAATCTCCTTCACTTTACTTATCGAAGAACGGAAAAACAAGACAGCGAACAATACAATAAATAACAATAGCAGCGTAATAATTATTTTACGACTTGCTTTTGATCTCGACTTATTTTGTTTAAGAATAGGCAAATGCTCATTCGACATATTAACTCTCCAAGAAGCCTCTCCCCTCCAGCAGGAGGGGAGAGTGCAGGCATTAATTAGCAAAATCAAGCTGTTGTTTCGGAACTGGTGTCTGACGATGAATGTTCGCACCTAAATGTTGAAACAATCTCTCAATTCGATCATACCCTCGATCAATATGATGGACCTGCTCAACAATTGTTTTTCCTTGGGCTGCCAAGCCTGCAATGACAAGCGCGGCACCTGCACGTAAATCAGTCGCTTCTACCGTAGCTCCGTATAATCTCGGAACGCCTCTAATGAATGCAGAATTTAAATCTAGCAATATATCTGCGCCCATGCGAGTCAATTCGTCAACATGCTTGAATCTTCCTTCAAAAATCGTTTCTTTCATAATACTGAAACCATCAGCAAGCGATAATAGAACCATCACCTGAGATTGCAAATCCGTCGGAAAAGCAGGGTATGGAGATGTAACAATCCGTTCTACTGCCTTCGGTCTAGTCATGCAGCTTATATTCATTATATCATTGTAAATTCCGATTTGCACACCGGCCCGCTTCAGCACATGAATAAGTGATGTTAAATGGCCTGGATAGCAGTGTGATATCGTCACATTCCCCCGGGTCGCAGCGGCTGCAATCATTACCGTTCCAGCAACAATGCGATCAGGAATCACTTCATAAGTACAAGGCGTAAGCTGCTTAACACCTTGAATTGTAATTGTGTCCGTTCCTGCACCGATCACACTTGCGCCCATCGTATTCAGGAAGTTTTGCAAGTCTTGAATTTCCGGTTCGCGTGCGGCATTTGAAATCGTTGTAACCCCTTCTGCTAACACTGCGGCCATCATAATGTTCTCAGTAGCCCCAACGCTGGGAAAATCTAAATAGATGTCCGTACCAACCAGCTTGCGGGCTGTACACCTTATTTGATCCTCTTTCTCTTCAATTTCTGCTCCAAGAGCCTTTAAACCTTCCAGATGCAAATCGATTTTCCGTTCCCCGATCGCACATCCGCCGGGCTGGTATATATATACTTCACCAAACCTCGCCAGCAAAGGGCCCATAAGAAAAATGGAGGAGCGCATTTGCTTCATTAGATCTTCGGGAACATGTGAACTACTCAAATTCGACGTGTCCACAGTCACTATATCTGTCTCATGTTCCGTTTCACAGCCAAGCCGGCTTAGAATTCGCAGCATTACATCAATGTCCAGCAGACGCGGGACATTAAGCAGCTGCACTTTACCACTAGACAGCACACTAGCTGCTAAAATCGGTAATGCGGCATTTTTCGCTCCATGGATACGTATGGTTCCTGACAGGGGTCTCCCACCCTCAATCACCAATTTGTCCAATGTATCACCTCCGAGTTTACCGCTCACCCACGACGTATACCTCCGGAACCAACTGAATATCATATTCAGATTTAATGGTTTCTTGAATTTTGCGCATCAGGGTGAGAACGTCCTCTGCTGTCGCTTGCCCGGTGTTTACAATGAAATTGGCATGCTGCGTCGACACCTCTGCTCCGCCGACTTTCAAGCCTTTGAGCCCAGCCGACTCAATTAATCTTGCAGCATGATCGCCTGGCGGATTCCGAAATACACTGCCCGCACACGGCAGTTGAAGCGGTTGAGTCCGGCGTCGTCGATCTTTATAAGAAGCCATAGCCGCAGCAATCTCTTTGCGATCTCCATGCGCTAACTGAAATGTAGCTTCCACCACAATTCCCGCTTTTTCATGTAGCACAGAATGACGATAACCAAACTTCATATCCTCTGCAGCATACGTCACCAATTCCCCTGTTCCCAGTACAATCTCAGCGGATTTAAATATGCGTGACACATCAGACCCATGCGCTCCGGCGTTCATATATACAGCGCCTCCAACCGTTCCAGGAATACCTCCAGCAAATTCAAGCCCTGTGAGTCCTTCCTTCCCTGCCAGTACGCTCAGCTTGACAAAAGAAAGCCCGCCTCCCGCCTTCACTACCGTATCCTGAAACTCGTAAGTGTCAAGTCCGCTGCCGAGCTTGATCACAACACCTCGAACTCCTTTATCAGACACGAGCATATTAGACCCGCGTCCGATTTGCATCCAAGGGATTTGTTCAGAATGAAGGAGTTTGACGAGATTAACGAGCTGCTCTTTCGTGTCAGGAATGACAAGCACATCTGCAGGTCCCCCGATTTTCCACGTCGTATATTTTGCCAGTGATTCATTTGGCAATATCGTTCCGACATTGTTTTCGGATAGTTTCGATATCCATTGCTGCATGCAAGAATCCTCCTTAACTACTTACCAGAAACGACATCTTCCATGACTGCAGCATTATAACCTTGTCACGTTCGATGCTTACCGGCACCTTGGGTAGATTGTCACGATTATAGAGTATATTATGTTGACCAGAGCTCTAGTGTGACAATCGCCCAAATTCATATTCGTATTTTAAAGACTGCTCTTTGTAAGGCGCCGAATTTCTTCAACAATGAGCTGAGCAGAATCAGGTTTGCCTAGCTTGCGTGATTCGTTCGACATCTGAATTTGACGCTGCGGATCAGTCATAATTTTCTCAATGGCTGCAAACAACGTCTCTCCGCTTAAATTTTTCTCTAATATAACTTCTGCCGCGCCTCTTTTTTCAAGCGTTCTTGCATTTGCTTCCTGATGATTATTCGTCACATTCGGCGACGGAATAAGAATCGATGGAATGCCGAGCGAAGTGATTTCCGCAAGAAAAGATGCGCCCGCGCGATTTACAATTAACGAAGTGCTGGCCAGTACTTCAGGCATATTATGAACATAAGGAAGCACGTGAAGATGATTCGGAATGCCGCCTAGCACTTCTCGGATTTGTTCCTTTGTCTTCTCGTAGTAGCCTTCGCCAGTCACATAAACGAACTGTATTCGATTAAGTCTTGCAAGGTGTGGTGCCATATCAATCATAGCGTCATTAATTGCTTTCGCTCCGCGGCTTCCCCCGACAACGAGCACAACCTGGCTGTTTACAGGAAGACCAAGTGAAGCAAATCCCCGCTCACTGCTTGCCAGCCGTACAGTAGTTGCTCTAGGATTGCCTGTGTAAATGACACGTCTCGCTTTCGGAAAAGAAGATTCTGAGCCTTCGAAACTAACTGCCACTGTATCCACATATCTGCTCAAAAATTTGTTGGTTAATCCAGGAATCGCATTTTGTTCATGAATCATCGTCGGAATGCCGAGCTTACTCGCGGCATATACAACTGGTCCACATACATACCCTCCCGTACCAATGACAATATCAGGCTTAAATTGCTGAAGAAGCTTCTTAGAAGTCTGAACCCCTTTAACAAATCTCATCACAGTTTTCACATTATCAAAAGACAGCTTTCGACGAAATCCTGTTATGTCAATCGATTCAAACGGGATGTTCTCTTTCGGAATGAGCGTGCTTTCGAGCCCTCGTTTTCCGCCAATATATAAAAATTCGGTTCCGGGAATATCCGCTTCGATTTGTCTAGCAATAGCGACAGCAGGATAAATATGACCTCCCGTACCTCCTCCGGTTAATACAACTCGCAACTGTACGTTCACCTCGCATAACGGGATAAATTAAGTAGAATACCAAGAGCAGTCAGCATCAGCGTTAGCGATGATCCGCCGTAACTAATGAGCGGCAACGTAATTCCAGTGACAGGCATAAGTCCAATTACGACGCCTATATTAATAACGACCTGTACAGCAACCATGCCAACGATACCTACGGCAAGTAAACTGCCGAATTTATCTGGTACAGTCATTGCAACACGCATTCCTCGCCATACTAACATTAAAAATAGCATGATGACAATAAGGCCGCCAATAAAACCAAGCTCCTCGGCTAAAATCGAAAAAATAAAATCAGTCTGCGGCTCTGGCACGTAACTGTATTTCTGACGGCTCATGCCAAGCCCAAGTCCGGCTAACCCTCCAGGACCGATCGCATAGAGCGACTGAATTATTTGATATCCAGCTCCAAGCGGATCAGACCAAGGATCGAGAAAAGCGGTAATACGCTTCAAACGATAAGGCGCTGCTAATATCAAACCTGCAAATCCTGCCGCTCCTGTTAGAGCGAGCATAGATAAATGCGATAGTCTAGCGCCTGCCGTAAATACGATTAACAAAGAGGCACCTAACATCACTGTTCCCGTCCCCAAATCGGGCTGAAGCATAATCATTCCGAAAGCGAGCCCGATGATGCCGAGCGGAGGGAGAAGTCCTTTCGTAAATAAATGAATTTGCGATGACTCGCTGCTGAGCCATTTCGAAAGAAATAGAATCATTCCGAGCTTCATAAACTCAGAGGGCTGAATACCGAATGAGCTAATGCCAAGCCAGCTGCGCGCACCTCCGCGAACAACGCCGACGCCAGGAATAAGCACAATTATAAGCAGGAAAAAGCACACGAGTAAACCAATCCTCGCATACTTCTTCCACACCCAGTAATCCAAATTCATCGTAAAATACATCGCTACAAGTCCAAGGCCTGCAAAAAACAGCTGCCGTTTGACGAAATAGTAAGAGTCCCCATACTGCCGAAAGGCAAGTACAGCACCCGAGCTGTATACCATTACGATTCCGATGGCGAGTAAACTAACTATACTTACTAGGAGCCATATATCCGGCGCCGAGCGCGTCTTATTCATTTAAGAGGCCACCTCTTGGGACAAAGTAGGGGCTTATCCATCCCCCCTACTTAAAGATTATGCACCGCCTCTTTAAAAATGCATCCACGCTCTTCATAGGAACTGAACATATCCCAGCTCGCGCAGGCTGGAGACAATAACACAACATCTCCAGGCTGGGCCAGCAAGGCAGCTTCCTTAACAGCTGTTCGCAACGTTTCGGCGGCGTCCTCAACAGTATCGACGAGCGTTACATGCTCTAACCCCGCCAGCTTAGCTACTTTCGCAATTTTCTCTTTCGTCTGACCTAAAGCAACGACTGCTTTCACTTTGTCCTTAATCAGAGGGAGTAAATCCATAAAATCCAGTCCGCGGTCAAGCCCTCCAGCGATTAGAACAATAGGTTCATCAAATGCGGATAGAGCCATTGCCGTCGCTTTCGAATTTGTCGCCTTCGAGTTATTGTAATACACCGTTTGACCTTTTTCTCCAACATATTCAAGCCGGTGTTCAACGCCGCGGAATGACTTGAGCGGCTCTGCTAGCTTAGACGGAGCTGCTCCAGCTGCTATTGAAATCGCACAGGCTGCTATGGCGTTCTCTACATTATAACGACCAGGAATGCCAACTTCATCAGTTGCCAAGATGACTTCCTCATTGCCTTGTGCATCTCTGTAGACAATATGGCGCTTCACTTGATCTTTAACATCCGGGATGTACGGAGGGTTCACATAAACCCCTTCATCAAGCGCTTCAGTCATAGAGAAAGGCAGCAGTTTGGCCTTAATATAGGGAACAAGGCTGCGACAAGTCGGATCATCCCAGTTTAGTACAGCGATATCTTCAGGCAGCTGATTTGCGAAAATTTTAGCCTTAGATTCAATATAATCTTGCATTGATCCGTGATAGTCTAGATGCGTTTCCGCGATATTAAGCAGAGAAGCAACCTTAGGACGGAATTCGCTCGTACCTTTCAGCTGAAAACTGCTAAGCTCAACGACCATCCAGTTGTCTTGCTTAGCGGCAGCCACAGCTTCACTGAGCGGAGTACCAATGTTGCCGGCAACGATTGGTTTAAGTCCTGCAGCTTCGAGCATTTTACCAACCCAAGTTGTCGTCGTCGTTTTACCGTTAGATCCTGTTATCCCGATGATCGGCGCTTGACATAAATGATAGGCAACTTCGACTTCAGTCACAATTTCTATTCCGAGCTCAATCGCTTTTTGGACAGGCGGAACCGAATAAGGGATGCCTGGATTTTTAACAACGAGCTGAACGCCAGGGTGTATAAGTCCTTCCGGATGCCCTCCGCATATAACAGAAATTCCCAAAGCCTCTAGTTCAGATGCTTCGGGACATTGTTCTCTTTCTTTTTTATCATTTACCGTCACGGCAGCTCCGGCTTCATGAAGCACTTTAGCAACTTGTACACCGCTTTTGGCTAAACCGAGCACAACAATTTCTTTACCTCGGTATTCTTCTGGATGATTCATTTCTCTACAACCCCTCGTTGATATAAAGTCCAAATAAAGCTAACACCAAACCTGCTGCCCAAAAGGTAATTACGACTCGCCATTCCGACCAGCCAGACAGTTCAAAATGATGATGTATTGGACTCATTTTAAAAATTCGTTTGCCCCGCGTTTTAAAGGATGCAACCTGTAGAACAACGGACAACATCTCAATCACAAAAATCCCGCCGATAATGATGAACAATAGCTCACTCTTCGTTACGATCGCGATAGAACCTATCGCCCCGCCGATTCCAAGTGATCCTGTATCGCCCATAAATACTTTTGCAGGATGAGCATTAAATACTAGAAAACCAAGAACGGCACCAATCATCGCTGCTGCACAAATGGCCGATGGCTGCGATGTTGCTTTCATAGCGACGATCGCAAAAGCGCCAAGAGCAATTGCGCTTGCTCCAGATAAAAGGCCGTCTAATCCGTCTGTGAAATTAACTGCGTTACTAATAGCCAGCATCATAATAATAATGAACGGATAATAGAACCATCCTCCAAAGTCAAAAGACCATTCCGTACCTGGAACATGAATGGCAGTACTGTGACCCTCTCGAATGAGTAGAAAGCACATGATCGCTGAGAACAGCAACTGCCCAAACAGCTTCTGCTTTGGAGTTAACCCTAAAGAGCGTTTAAACACAATTTTAATATAATCGTCTAAAAAACCAATTAATCCAAACCCAAGTGTTGCGACAAGCAGCACATAGAAATCCGTATTCAGTACGGAAAATTTCAAGAATCCCAGTGTAAACGCAAGTAAAATAATAACGCCGCCCATCGTAGGGGTTCCGGCTTTTTTCAAATGACTCTGCGGTCCGTCGTCTCGTATTTGTTGACCAAATTTCATACGCCGAAGCAAAGGAATTAAGAGAGGTGCAGCAATCACCGCAAGAATGAAAGACACACCAATTGTTAGTAGTAATAGTTGATAATCCATGCACTCACCCTCTTTTGCTAACATCAAATCTGTAACTGTTCGTCCCTTAAAGCATATACAACTTCTTCGAGCTTCATGCCTCTCGAAGCTTTGACCAGCACAACATCGCGCGGATGAATCACTTCTTGCAATTTAGTGATCAGTTCCGCTTTATCTGAGAATACATAAATGTTCTGTGCAGGCAAATGCTTATACGCTCCTTCTGCATATTTTCTAGCAAGCGGGCCGTAAGTAAACAGCAGATCGACTTTTGCCGGGGTAAGATAGTTGCCGATTTCTTCGTGAAAAGCTTCTTCCTGTGAACCAAGCTCCAGCATGTCCCCGAGTACTGCGACTTTGTGACGATACCCTTTCATTTTCTCAAGAACATCGATGGCTGCTTTAACAGAAGTAGGACTAGCGTTGTAAGCATCGTTCAATATCGTAACTCCGCTTTTGCCTGTAATAATTTCAATGCGCATTCCTGTTAAATCTATATGTTCTAATCCTTCGCGGATGGCTTCATCTCGAACTCCGTAATGACGTGCGACAGCTATAGCAGCTAAACAATTTACTACATTATGTTGACCAAGGATCGGTAATGACAGCGCACCTTCTGGACCTACATTCGATGTAAATATAACCCCGCTACTTTGAAACATCATGCCAGTAGGATAAATATCATTATGCTGATTCAGACCAAACGTGAATCTTTTTAGGCCTTCAGGCAATTTCGTATCCGGCTCTGCCAGCACTTTCGCAAGCAAAGGTTCATCACCGTTATATACAAGCAGACCGCCAGGTTTCATTCCCGAAGCAATCTCCATCTTCGCTCTAGCAATTTCCTCACGTGAGCCAAGTTGAAGCAAATGCGATTCACCAATATTCGTAATGACAGCAACTTCTGGATTCGCAATACTAGAGAGAAGTTCGATCTCATGACGAGCGCTCATTCCCATTTCGAGCACCGCAATATCGGTATCTTCATCCAATTGCAAAATCGTGAGCGGCAAGCCAATATGATTGTTAAAATTCCCTTGTGTCTTGTGGACTTTAAATGTCGTTGCAAGTAGAGACGTCACGATATCTTTCGTTGTCGTCTTCCCGTTGCTTCCAGTAATGCCGACAACTTGCGTTCCGCACTCGGATAAGTATGACTTCGCCAACTGCTGCAATGCCTTAAGAGTATCTTCTACCTCAATAACAGCACCTTCTGGAGGTGCACCGTGGTCTCGCTGCCACAGCGATGCCGCCGCTCCAGAAGATAAACTTTGAGCTGCAAACTCATGACCATCAAACCGTTCTCCAGTCAAAGGAACGAATAGACAGTGTTCTGTAATTTTACGTGAGTCCGTTACAACTCCTTCGACTCGTTTGTTCGCGTCACTTGCATGTACGAGATGACCGCTGCACATCGCGGCGATTTCTCCTAATGTTCTTTTTATCACTTTAATAGGCCCCTTATCGCTTCTTTAGCGACGATGCGGTCGTCAAAATCAAGCACCGTCTTACCAATCAATTGATAGGTCTCATGACCTTTCCCCGCAATCAATACTACATCGTCAGGGCTTGCCATTTCAATAGCCTTTTGAATCGCGGCACGGCGGTCAACAATCAATTCATACCGTTCCTTAGGCACCGCATCCTCGATTAAACCAGCTTCAATATCTTTAAGAATTAAATCTGGATCCTCAGTGCGCGGGTTATCCGACGTAACGAATATTATATCAGAGTACTTCGCAGCAATTTTACCCATAATTGGCCGTTTCGTGCGATCGCGGTCTCCACCGCATCCAAACACGCAAAGCACGCGTCCTTTAGCGAACTCATCCACAGTGCGCAGTACATTCTCAAGTCCGTCAGGAGTATGCGCATAATCGACAATCACGGCAAACGGTTGTCCCGCATCTACAGCTTCAACACGGCCATCGACACCAGGAATCGCTTCTAGGCTTTGTTTAATATGATCAAGTGGAACTCCTTCGAGGAGCGTTGCGGTAATCGCTGCAAGCGCATTGTATACATTGAATTTACCAACCATGCGAAGCTGTATATCCGCACTTCCACGGAACGTTCTGACGTGAAATGACGTTCCTTTAGCGGTAATTGTAATATTCGATGCACATACGTCTGCATTAGCTTGCAGACCGTATGTAATTACTTCTGCAGCAGTCATTTTCGCAAAATATTCCGACGCTTTATCATCAGCATTTAACACTGCAAACTTACGCTCATTCGGATCATCCGAGAATGAATTGCCAAGACGTGAGAAGAACAAACCTTTCGCTGCGCGATACTCCTCCATCGTCTTATGATAATCAAGATGATCTTGAGTAAGATTCGTGAACACTGCAGTGCGGAAGTTAGTACCTTTTACACGTCCTTGCTCAAGGGCATGAGATGACACTTCCATTACACAGCACTTCGTATCTGCCTCTGCCATTTGATGCAAATAACGTTGCAGTTCAAGCGCTTCTGGTGTTGTTCCCGACATTGGGAAAGTCTGACCATCATAACGCATTTGAATCGTGCCGATTAAACCTGTTTTCACACCGTAATCATTCATAATGCGTTCAATTAAATAAGTCGTCGTCGTCTTCCCGTTCGTCCCTGTTACACCGATCATCTTCAATTTTGAACTTGGTGAATTAAAAAACGCATTCGCAAGAACAGCCATTGCAAACCTTGCATTCTTAACTTTAAGCTGCGGTACATTCACGTCAAGCTTACGTTCTACTACAAGAGCTGCTGCACCTTTCTCTATCGCTTGCTCGGCATAATCGTGACCATCAACGGTATGTCCCGGCAAGCAAATAAACAAATCTCCTGGAACGACTTTACGAGAATCTGTCTGGAGTCCAGTACACTGTGTTTGTTCATCTCCATAAATTTCAGATATTACGAGGTGTGAAGCTAATTCTTTTAATAGCATGATAGGAGATCCCTCCGCCTTATATTCATTTCTTCATTATAGTCAAAAAACAGTCAAAAATTACGATTTTCAAAGTAATATACGGACTACTGACCCTGATGCGAGTGCGAATCGCTTTCTTCGTCCATATTGCCTAAATAAATTCGAATTGTAGAGCCTTTCGGCACACGCGCACCCGGCTTCGGTGCTTGGTTAATAACAACATTGCCAGAACCGGATTTAGCGAGCATAAAATTCATGTTCAAATCTTCATATAAATCTTGAACCGTTGCACCTACTAGATCGGGTACCGTTACGATTGGTGTCTCGCCATATTTATACTTTTTGTTCATTTGATCTTTGCGAGGAGGGACATTCATTACGTGAAGCGCATCCTCCAAAATATTTTGAACAATCGGCGCGGCAACGACACCGCCGAATTGAATCCCTTTTGGGTTGTCTACAGCTGTATACACGATAATTTTCGGATCATCTGCAGGTGCAAAGCCAATAAAAGATACAATATGTTCACTGGCTGAATAATGTCCATTTATAACCTTTTGCGCAGTTCCTGTCTTTCCGCCAACACGGTAGCCGTCAATAAAGGCATTGCCGCCAGTTCCGTTCGCAACGACGCTTTCAAGCGCCTCTCGCACTTGACGAGAGGTGTCCTCAGAGATCACTTGGCGAACGAGCTCAGGTTCAATGTTCTCAACCACGCTACCTGTATCCGGATTGACCCACGCTTTCGCAACATGGGGCTTATAAAGCTTTCCTCCGTTAATTGCCGCAGACACAGCAGCAACCTGCTGAATCGGTGTGACAGACACCCCTTGACCGAAGGCAGTCGTTGCAAGCTCAACTGGACCGACTTGTGAAAGCTTAAACAATATCCCATTCTCTTCACCGTTCAGATCGATGCCCGTCTTGGTACCGAATCCGAAATTACGAATATAGCTGAACAATGTTTCTTTCCCAAGCCGCTGGCCTAATTCTACAAAGCCAGGGTTGCAAGAGTTTTCTACAACTTGCAGAAACGTTTGACTGCCGTGCCCGCCTCTCTTCCAGCACCGTAAGCTAGCTCCGGCAACTTTCGCAAAGCCAGGATCAAAGAAACGTTCGTTCTTAAGATCCACCTTCTTCTCTTGGAGTGAAGCAGCAAGAGTAATGATTTTAAAAGTAGAACCCGGCTCATAGGTCATCCAAATCGGCAAATTTCGGTTGTATACTTCAGACGGATATTCTTTGTAATTCCCCGGCTCATAACCTGGTCTGCTTGCCATTGCTAGAATTTCGCCCGTATTCGGGTCCATTGCAATGGACCAAGCGCCATTCGCCTGATACTTAACCATCGTCTGATCAAGCTCACGTTCCATAATGCTCTGAATGTTCTTATCAATCGTAAGCTGTAAGTTCAGCCCATCTTTTGGCTTAGAGTATTTCTCTGAAGATCCTGGCATGAGACGGCCTGCTGCGTCAGACAGAAATGAAATACTGCCGTTAATTCCCTTGAGCTTATCATCGTACTTCTGCTCCACACCGGTTAGCCCTTGATTATCAATTCCTGTGAAGCCCAGAATATGTGCAGCAAAGTCACCAAATGGGTAGTACCTTTTATTGTCCTCAGCAACAACGATACCCGGCAGATTTAAATCACGAATTTTCTGAGCCTTCTCCATCGTAATTTTGCGACCGCCGGGTTTTAGAAGAACAATCATTTGTTGTTTCTTAATTGACTTCAGTATACTTTCTTCGCTCATGTCAAGTAAAGGAGCAAGCGCACGAGCTGTCGCTTCTTTGTCCTTAATTTGAACTGGAACCGCCATAACGGTTGGTGATGTAACATTGTAGGCAAGCACAGTCCCATTTCGGTCTTGGATTTCGCCGCGTTTAGCGGTCACAGGAATATTTCTGCGCCATAAATCCTCAGCTTCAGCAGACAGCTTGTCACCTTGTCCAAGTTGAACATATGCCAGTCGTACGATAAGGCTAATAAATAGAACAGCTAATATAACAAGCATCCAAAATAATCTTCGTCTTAAAGTGACATTTGAAATTTTCATGATTCTACCTCCTACATCGACCCAAATATCATGAACGGTTTCATATCATGACTATTCGGGACAATTAGAGGTTAGAACAAGCTATTCTTGGCCTTTATCCGTCTGAACAGTGCCCTGATCAGAAGACGGCTTCTCGGCTTCAGTAGCATTGCCGCCTTCAGTAGCTTTGACACCTTCAGCGACTGGCCGCAAAGTCAACTTCACATACCTGTTCCCATTCTTCATACTCTCTTCTTGATTCACTACAAACCCTTCGCCTGATACACTGACAGAGACTTTCATCAGTGTCAGCACTTCAAGTGCATCACGCAGCGATGAGCCTGTTAGGTTCGGTATCTTCATGTTATCACTTTGCTCGGTCAATAAATATATACGCTGACTAGAAGTCATAGTTGTGCCCTCTTTAGGATATTGTGCGATGACGGTGCTGCCGCTTCCTAGAGTTTCGAAGGCAATTCCTTCATTCATCAGTTTCGTTCGAGCATTCGATGTAGTCATATCTTTCAGATTAGGCACGGTCATCTTCTGCTCCATATCCACGTTTGATCCTTTAGAAGATGGATTGGCATTCACCGTCTTAGGCACACCCATGTATTGAAGAGTTTGGCTCACAATTTTTTTGAAGACAGGAGCCGCGGCCGTACCGCCTCCTAATGCGGAGTCCTTCGGTTCATCAATAAGAACAAGAACGACGATCTTCGGATCTTCTACCGGTGCGTAGCCTATGAAGGAGACGACTTGTTTCGTGTAGTCATATTTACCGTTCACAACTTTTACTGCCGTCCCTGTCTTTCCTGCTACTCGGTAACCTTCGATGTAGGCATGCCGTCCCGTACCAATCTCTTGGTCAGCTACGACTTGCTCCAAGTAACCGCTGACTTCTTTCGCTTTCTCAGGTGTTAGAACCCGGCGAACTTCTTTAACTCCAACCTTAACGGTTTTCCCCGTCGTAGGATCAGTAATCTCTTTCACAACATGCGGAACAAGCAACTTACCCCCATTAGCAACAGCAGCTACAGCTGCGACCTGTTGAATCGGTGTAACCGTAAGTTTACCGTGTCCATATGCTGCAGTAGCGACTTCAATTGGATAATGGAAACTCACTTGCCCTGTTGCCTCACCCGGAAGGTCAATTCCTGTTTTTTGTCCGAAGCCAAAGTTGTCGATATACTTACGAAGCCTTTCCTCACCCAGCATTTCATATCCGAGATGAACAAAACCGACGTTACTGGATCGTTTTACCCCATCGAGGTAAGTAATCTCACCCCAGCCGCCTCTTTTAACATCGTGGATCGTAGACCCTTTAATCGTAATACTTCCTGACATAAAGGTTGCGTTTGGATTAAACAAACCTTCTTGTACTGCGCCAGCCAGGGTCACAATTTTAAACGTGGAACCTGGTTCATATGTAGATCTTACGGCATGGTTGTAGAAGTCTTTCTGCTCGGCAGTGTCCCAATAATCGTTCGGATTAAAGTCCGGCATATTCGCGAGGCCCAAAATTTCCATCGTCTTCGGATCTGCAGCAATAACCGTCATACTTATTGGCTGATATTTCGCGTAAGCTTCTTTCATCGCCTCTTGGATATAATACTGAATTGTGCTGTCAATCGTCAGCTTTAAATTTTTACCATCTCTCGCTGGCTTATATACCTCTTTGGCTGAGGGCAGCTTATAACCTTTATTATCGCTCTCGTAATAAATTGAACCTGGTGTACCTTTTAACTGACTGTCATAGAGAGCTTCAATGCCAGCAACCGCATTCCCTTCGCGATCTGTATAACCTAGAATATGAGAAGCTAAATTATTTTTAGGATAATAACGTCTTTCCTCTTTAATAAGCGTAATACCCACATCGCTTGCATCCTTAAATTTATGTTCGTCTTTCATTTCATCGATAAGAGCGGTCACTTTATCAGCAAGATCCTGATCGATTTTCCAGCCTTCATTACGAACTTCACGCTGAGCGTAGAACTCTCCCGTATTTTTCTTAGCTGTTACTAAGGCACGAAGTTCATCTTCTGGCTTACCCAGCAGTTCATGCAGCTTCTGAACCACTTCATTTTCCAAATTGTTGCTGTGAATAATTTTGGGATTAACAGCTACCGTGTATGCCGGGGCATCAATCGCAAGAACATCCCCGTTACGATCTGTTATCGTGCCTCTTTTAGCAGGGATCTCTTTCAAATGCGACCAAGTATCCTCTGCAGTTTTCTGCCAAAAATTCCCGTTAACAACTTGAATCCAGAACACTCTTCCTATTAAAACAACAAAAAAGAGGGTGATTAATCCCCCTATAAGCAGTGTGCGAAGTTTTATTCTCTTAACCATACATTAAACCTCTTCACCGTTATTTTTGTGCCACTGAGGATGATACAGACTTTTTGGATGTACTTTCTTCAGCAGTGGTTCCATCCATACGCGGGGAAACGTCAATAACTTGTTGTCCATCCGATGTTACATATCCTAGTGAAACGGCTTCTTCCGCAATGCGATCTTCAAGCTTCTGTTTCTGTAACTGAAGCAATGTAACTTGCTGCTTCATGTCTGTAATATTGCGGTCTGCATTCTGAATTTGCATATTCAGATCATAGATTAAGGCATAACGCCAAATAATTAAGCCCGCAATCGCAACACATACCATTACAGTTAGTATTGCTACTAGCTTCTCTTTCATCGGAAGCGGAGATCGGCGGGTGACCACTTTCGTGGTTTCACGATATCGCTGAGAAACGCGTTCCGATGACTTCTCTTTTACTGCTAAGTTACCACGCATATAAGCCACTTTGTATCGCCTCCGCCTTTTATAATTTCTCTGCAATGCGCAATTTAGCTGATCGCGCACGCGGGTTCTGTGAAAGCTCCGCCTCTGATGCTACAAGAGGTTTCCGATTTACTAATTTCAAAGTCCCCTGGCCTCCGCAAACGCACATTGGAAAATCAGGCGGACAAGTACATTTTTCAACATATTTCGCAAACGTCTGCTTACACAGGCGATCTTCGAGCGAGTGAAAGGTAATAACCGAAATTCGGCCTCCTGGTGCCAAGCAACGAATCGCTTGTTCCAGTCCATCCTCAAATGCTCCAAGCTCATCATTTACTGCTATACGGAGCGCCTGAAAACTTCGTTTGGCAGGATGTCCTCCCGTTCTGCGCGCAGCAGCCGGAATGCCTTCCTTAATAATTTCCACCAATTCACCTGTCGTTTCAATCGGCCGTTCAGCCCGTCTGTTAACGATAATTTTAGCTATTCTTCTCGAAAACTTCTCTTCACCATATTGGTATAAAATTCGTGCTATTTCTTGTTCTGACCATTCGTTTACTATTTCTTGTGCGGTTAAAGAAGATGACTGGTCCATTCTCATATCGAGAGGGGCGTCATGATTGTAGCTGAATCCTCTTTCGCCTTCGTCGAACTGGGGTGAAGAAACGCCTAAATCAAACAGCACACCATCAACCTGTGGAATTCCATCCTTCTGTGGTACATCAAGATCTCTAAGCACTTGTTCCAAATGCCTGAAATTTGTCTTTACCAATGTAAGCTGGCCCTTATAATCCGCTAATTTTTCTTTAGCGTTATTTAGCGCCCAGTCATCTTGGTCAAGAGCAATAATTCGGCCGGAAGGTCCTAGCTTAGACGCTATAACAGAGGTATGACCTCCGCCGCCTAATGTACAGTCCACATAAATACCGTCAGGTTTGATGCGCAGCCCTTCTGTCGCCTCTTCTTTAAGCACTGTGATGTGATGAAACAAGCTGTAGCCCTCCAGACTCTATAAATCGAAATTGAAATCAACCAGCTTCTCCGCGATTTCATTAAACGTATCTTCGGATTGCTGGAAGTAATGCTCCCATATGTCCTTACTCCAAATTTCCACTCGATTCGACACGCCGAGCACAACACAATCCTTCTCCAGCTTCGCGTACTGCCGTAAATTCGCCGGTAGATTTACCCTGCCCTGTTTATCCCATTCACATTCTGTAGCTCCTGAGAAAAAAAAGCGAGTAAATGCACGAGCATCAGATTTCATCAAAGGAAGTGTCTTAAGCTTCTGCTCAAGCACAGCCCATTCTTCAAGCGGGTATATAAATAGACACTGGTCTAGGCCGCGGGTGACTACAAATGAGGTACCAAGAAGTTCGCGGAATTTAGCCGGAATGATCATTCGACCTTTTTCGTCAATGCTATGTTGAAACTCTCCCATAAACATTGGCATTCCCACTCCTTACCCTCAGTCTCCCACTTTGCACCACTTTCCACCACTTAAGAATACTAGATTCTCCACACAAAAGCAAAATCCTTCTTAACCAGAAAAAAGATTTTGGAAAAATAAGGTGAGTAAATAAACAACAGAAAACCTCTCCTTCCAAGGGAAAGAGAGGTTTATTAAGCATAAATACCTATTTAAAAATTAGTAATTTTTTACTACACATTTTTAATTGGTTTGCCAGCTTTCTAAATACACTTTTTGCGCTTCAGACAATGTATCGATTGAAACGCCCATACTTTCCAACTTGAAACGAGCTACTTGTTCATCTAATTCATAAGGAACGTTGATTACTGTGCCGCCAATTTCTTTATAATGTTCATTCACGTATTTCAAGGATAAAGCCTGAAGTGCAAATGTCATATCCATAATTTCCGCAGGGTGACCGTCCGCAGCTCCTAAGTTGACCAGACGTCCATCTGCAAGAATATACATTTTGCGGCCGTCCTTCAAATGATATTCTTCGATATTACGGCGAACTGTACGAATAGACTGGGAACGTTCGGCCAGTTCCGGCTTGTTCACTTCAACGTCAAAGTGTCCTGCATTGGACAAAATTGCGCCGTCTTTCATGACATCATAATGCTCTCCGCGAATTACGTCACGATTACCCGTTACAGTAATGAAGAAATCACCGATCTTAGCTGCTTCCACCATCGGCATCACTTCAAAACCATCCATAACCGCTTCGACAGCTTTAATCGCATCCACTTCCGTTACGACCACTTTAGCGCCAAGTCCTTTCGCCCGCATCGCAACACCTTTACCGCACCAGCCGTATCCTACAACAACAACTGTCTTTCCTGCAATCAGAAGGTTCGTTGTTCGCATGATCCCGTCAAATACGGACTGACCCGTACCGTAGCGGTTATCAAATAAATGTTTGCAATACGCATCGTTTACAGCAACCATTGGTATCTTCAATTTTTTCTCTTTATCAAGCGCCTTTAATCGAATAATACCCGTTGTCGTCTCCTCTGCACCGCCGCGAATGTTCTCCAATAAATCAGGGCGTTCGGAATGAAGAATTGTAATAAAATCACCGCCGTCATCAATGATCAAATCAGGCTTCGATTCAAGTGCACGCACGATTAATTGTTTAAATTCATCAGAACCCGGGTTATATTTAGCAAATACAGTGATTCCGTCTTCTACTAATGCTGCACATACATCATCCTGTGTAGATAATGGATTACTGCCCGTAATCGTTACTTCAGCACCGCCTGCTTGTATGACTTTTGCCAAGTAAGCTGTCTTCGCTTCTAAGTGAAGCGCGATCGAAACTTTAAGCCCTTTGAACGGCTGCTCTGCTTCGAACTGTTTACGAATACGGCTAAGTACAGGCATATGCGCCTCTGCCCAATCAATTTTCAAATGACCTTCTGATGCGAGTCGCATATCTTTTACAATACTATTTTGCAGCGATGATCCACTCATGAAATGTCCTCCTCTAATCAACTCGTCATATCTATATATTCATTCAAAAAAACAACTTTATAGGTACACTGCCTGATGATTTCCCGAGAAATGATATGGAATTTCCATCAGAAGATCAATAAAGCTATATCCGTAGCGATTAAGATAATAAAAGACATTATACACTCGCTCTTGCGGTTTGCCTAACGGAAATAAAGAGTGGTAGATCCGATCAAGCTGTCTAAGCCCAGCTTCATTCTGTTTAGCTAGCGCATCTTGCGCTTTATGTTGCAAATAATGAATTTGTTCAACAATTTTTCCTTTATTATTTTCCCCAAGCTTAGTTAACCCTGCTTGTATGGAGCCAAGCTGCTCGATAATAGCGTCATACTGCTCTTCAAACATTTTTTGAACTTTAGCGAACTGTTCATCGATGCTAATCTTGTCCTGTGAAGCAAGCCATGATTGTCTTTTCTCTTCAAAATGATGTTGTACATCTTGAAAAGACAACTTGTATTTCACCATATGCTTATGAATCGTTCCTTCCACCATCGTAAACGACATGCGGGGAACAATAATCGGCATCTCCAATCCTAATACATGAAACGCCTTTCGAGTCAGAGACCAATAGGCTATTTCCCCTGTACCTAATACGGTTCCGAGCACCGGAAGCAAAGATTCCTGCATCAGCGGTCTCGTTAACACATTGTTGCTGAAACGTTCAGGATGTTCTTGTAATAGACCAAGCAATTCATCACGGGTAAAAGATACGATTCCTCTACGATCTGTAAACTTGCTATTCTGCTTAAACAGCAATATACGTGCCCCTTCATGAATATAGAACAGGTTCGCCCCGCCCTCAGCTACATCTGCTTGCAGTGGATAGCCTTTATCTAGAACAGCTTTTGCAGATGCGTGATAGGCTTGTTCCAATTCATCATTTTGGGAAATAATCCTTTCGAAAACAGAAGTTTCAATTGTGCGCAAATTGGGATCCGCTGAATCTAGAAGCACGAGCCCAAATCGTCCAAACAACTGTCCCATTATTTTCGCAAAACAATCACTTAAGCTTTCCGATTCAATCGACGCTCGCGTGAGCAAATCGATGAGTGACGGCTTAAATTCGGAATCCGGGAGAAGGTCGCACATTTGCCGCACAGCTTCTTTCCATGACTCTTGATTCAAAAGCGTATAACTAACCGATGAGCGCGCTCCACCAGGATGGTCCATTTTCAGTTTAGAAATTTGCAAATTACGGGAAAGGAAATATGTATGATTAACCTCATCCCAGTCATGATCTTCACCAGCGATCCAAAACAATGGAACAACAGGACGTTCCAATAGAGAAGATGCTTCTCTTGCAGATTGAATAATAGTAACTGCTTTATAAATAACGAGAAGAGGTCCAGTGAATATTCCGCTTTGTTGCCCGCCTGAAATGACGAGCGTTCCTGGTTGCTCGAGTAAATCAAGCGATTTACTCACTTCTTGAAAATCGTTATGTTGCTTGTTATATAAACGAAGACATCGTACTAATGCGCTTCGATCAATTCGTTTAAATTCCGTATTATCTAGCCAGTCCGCTCTTGCTGCCCAACTCTCGCGTTTATTTGCATCAGGTCCGTATAAGTCTTGAACCTTATCAAAGTGACTTAGAAAAGCTTCAGCAAGCGGCTGTGCAGCAGACAAATGCTCCGGAACAATATTCATTGATGTTCCCCCTTTCTACAATAAAATCCCTCCTTGATTGTAACCAATGACCTGACAATCGTCAAAAGAAACAAATTTCATGAAGAGAAAAGCCGCCGAGTTCTCTCGGCGGCTCCATATGAAATCAAAATGAATTAAGCATAATGACATGCAGCGAAATGCCCTTTTTGCACTTCAACCAATGCAGGAACTTCCAAAGCGCATTTCTCGGTCGCAATCGGACAACGAGTGCGGAAAGGACAACCGCTCGGAGGATTAATTGGACTTGGCAATTCACCTTTAAGCACGATTCGCTCTTTATTAGCTTCTACTTCCGGATCCGGGACAGGAATCGCTGAAAGAAGAGCTTGTGTGTAAGGATGGCGCGGGTTAGCGTACAATTCTTCACTGTCAGCCAGCTCAACCATTTTACCCAAATACATAACAGCTACACGATCACTGATGTGCTTAACCATTGACAAATCATGCGCAATAAACAAATAGGTCAGTCCAAGGCGCCCTTGAAGATCTTGAAGCAAGTTTACAACTTGAGCTTGAATGGAAACGTCAAGAGCCGAAATCGGTTCATCAGCAATAATAAACTTCGGATTCACAGCCAGTGCGCGCGCAATGCCGATACGTTGACGTTGACCTCCGGAGAATTCATGCGGATAACGAGTCGCATGGTCAGGATTTAATCCAACCATATCGAGCAATTCTTCAACCCGTTTTTTGCGTTCTGCACGGCTTCCTGCCATATTGTGAATATCCAGCGCTTCACCGATAATATCCGTTACCGTAAAGCGAGGGTTAAGAGATGCATATGGATCTTGGAAAATCATCTGCATATCTCTGCGAAATGCCTTCATTTTACCGCCGGACAGCTTCGTGATGTCTGTACCATTAAACCGTACAGCACCCGCAGTAGGCTCGTACAAGCGAAGAATCGTGCGTCCGGCTGTTGATTTACCGCAGCCAGATTCACCAACCATACCTAGTGTTTCTCCTTCACGAATTTGGAAGTTCAGGTCGCTAACAGCTTTTAATATTCTGCCTTTGCCCAAATCAAAATGTTTACTTAATCCTTCAACTTCGATCAGATTTTTGCTCATGATGATTTCACCTCCTGAGCCATTGGATGGAGCAGCCAGCAACGAGACATATGAGTGTCACTCAATTGTGTTACTTCAGGATCTACTTGCTCACAAATACGCATCGCTTCGTCACAACGTGCACAGAATCCACAACCAGCTGGCGGTTTAATAAGATCTGGCGGTGTGCCAATAATAGGAATAAGCTTCTCATTTTTCTTCTGATCAAGTCTTGGCATGGAGCGTAACAAGCCGCGAGTATAAGGATGTTGAGGGTTTTGGAATATCTCCCACTTCGTCCCAGTCTCAACCACTTTACCTGCGTACATAACAACGACGCGATCACACATATCAGCAACGACACCAAGGTCGTGAGTAATCAATATAATCGATGTACCGAATTTCTTCTGCATATCTTTCATAACGTTCAAAATTTGGGCCTGAATCGTTACGTCAAGCGCAGTTGTTGGCTCGTCCGCAATAAGAAGTGAAGGTCTGCATGCGAGAGCGATGGCAATCATAACACGTTGACGCATACCACCAGAGAACTCATGCGGATATTGGTTAAAACGAGATTCTGCATTCGGAATACCTACGAGCTTAAGCATTTCAATACCTTGCTCTTTAGCTTCCTTAGCAGACAAGTTTTGGTGCTTTATAAGACCTTCTGTAATTTGTTTACCCACTTTAATCGTTGGATTAAGCGATGTCATCGGGTCTTGAAATATCATACCGATATCTTTACCGCGAATCGCTTCCATTTCTTTATCTGTTTTGCGAGTTAGATCATTGCCTTGAAAAATAATTTCACCGGATTTAATAATTGATGGGGGAGAAGGAATAAGGCGCATAATCGTCTGAGCAGTAACACTTTTACCGCTACCAGATTCACCTACGATAGCTACCGCTTCCCCTTTACCAACTTCAAAATTCACGCCGCGAACAGCTTTTACTTCGCCGCCGCGAACTTGAAACGATACTTGCAGGTCTTTAACTTGTAAGATCGGTTGCATACCTTTCCACCTCCTATTTTTTCAGTTTCGGATCGAGCGCGTCACGGAGGCCATCACCGAAAATGTTAAATGCCAGCATTGTCAAACTGATAAAGAATGCTGGGAACAACATCCGCCAAGGATAGTACATCCAGCCTGTCAGAGCGTCATTAATCATTGAACCCCAGGAAGCAATAGGTGCTTGTACACCAAGGCCAAGGAAACTAAGGAACGCTTCTGAGAAAATAGCATTTGGAACCGTTAATGTTAGTGTAACGATAATTGGCCCCATCGCATTTGGAATTAAGTGACGGAATAGTAGTCTTGCTGACCCAGCACCCATAGAGCGTGACGCAAGAACATATTCGCGAGTTTTGAGCTGCATGATTTCGCCACGGACAATCCAGGACATATTAATCCAACCCGTGATCCCAATTGCAAGAATAATAGTCCATAAACTAGGCTCTAATACGACAAGCAGCAAAATCGTAACGAGCAAGTAAGGAATGGAATACAAAACTTCTGAAAATTTATTCATAATAGCGTCTACACGACCGCCGAAGTATCCCATGATACCGCCATAAATAACACCAATAAACAAGTCAATCAACGCTGCAGCTACGCCGACGAGCAACGAAATTCTCGCACCCATCCACGTACGCACAAACATATCACGGCCTAGATCGTCAGTACCGAACCAATGGTCTGCTGAAGGAGGCTGATTCGTATTGTACAAATCGTTAGAATAATAATTGTGTGGAGAAATCATTGGCCCTATAATCGCCATAATAACAATAAGAATAAGGACAGTAAGACCCGTCATGGCAAATTTATTTGATTTAAGTCTCTCCCAAGAATCTCTCCATGCGGAAAGGCTTTCACGCTGAATAATTTCAGCTTGTTTTTCATCTACTCCGATTTTTTGGAAATTTTCTGGCTTTAAATGTTCAACAACATTTTTTTCATCAACTTGTTCCAACCTTTAGCCCTCCTTCCCTTTAGACAATTTAATGCGCGGATCTATGAATGCATATGCAATATCCGTTAAAAGTCTAGCTACCATCAAAATGATGCCGTAAAAAATCGTCACACCCATAATCAATGTATAGTCACGATTACTGATACTGCTCACGAATATTTTACCGAGTCCGCCAATACCGAAGATTTGTTCTATAACAACAGAACCAGTAATGATGTTCGCAGTCATTGGCCCGACATAAGTAACAACTGGCATAATACCGTTACGAATTACATGTCTCCACATAATGATTGGCCACGCCAAACCTTTTGCTTTCGCTGTTTTGATATACTCCGAATGAAGTACTTCAAGCATGCTCGATCTTGCTAGACGAGCAATAAACGCGATTGGCTGTGCGGAAAGCGCCATTACAGGCAGTACATAATCAAGAGGTCCGTTAAGTCCCATTACTTTGAATATACCTGCTTTTTGCGCTAGATAGAACTGCAGCAATGAAGCTAATACAAAGCTTGGTACCGACATTCCAATAACAGCTAAGATCATCGCGACATTATCGATTAATTTACGGTGATATAATGCCGCTAACATACCGAGGCCAATACCGACAACAATCGAAACCACGATAGCAATAATACCTAGTCTTAACGATGGCCCGAAGGATCCCCAAATCAAATCAGAAACTCCTTGGTCTTTCATTTTCATTGAAATACCGAAATCGCCTCGCGCTAGATTTCCTAGGTATTTCAGATACTGTTCATACAGCGGTTTATCGAGTCCATATTTCGCCATCAAATGTTGCTGAATGGAAGGCGGAACCGCTTTCTCTGACATAAAAGGATTTCCAGGGATAGCTTTCATTAGGACAAAAGTCACAGAAATCAAAATAAAGAGAGAAACAATCATGTAAAAAAATTTGGATAGAATGAATCTTACCATGCCGATGAACACCCCCCATATTAATTAGATTCTATTAAATCCATTCTAATGACACAAAATTATGCTGTCTATGCCATAAAATAACCATAGAAAACAAGATTTGGAATTTATACTAACACACAAAAAATCGGGATATATATGGAGTAAACCCACATATATATCCCGAAGCATTCATCTAAAGTTTCGGAGTCTCACTCTTACTTCTCGATGTATGCACGATCAAAGAAGATATTACCTGCATAGTCAATGATAACACCTTTAACATAAGGCTTAATCAAAGCTGTGTTAGAATAGTAGTAAATTGGCATAATGACATTGTTATCTTTAATCAAGATTTGTTCCGCTTTGTTCATTGCATCCATACGAGTCTTCGCATCATTGCTAGCATAAGCTTGTTTTACAAGAGAATCGTACTCAGCATTTTTGAATCCTGTATCATTGTTACCACTTGTGGATGTGAAGATGTCTAAAAATGACATTGGGTCATTGTAGTCAGCTCCCCAACCAGCACGAGCGATTTGATAATTCAAGTTTCTGCGGTTCTCAAGGAATACGCCCCATTCTTGGTTTTCAAGAGTAACATCAATGCCAAGGTTTGTTTTCCACATATCTGTAATTGCTTGTGCAATCTTCTTGTGGTTCTCACCAGTATTATATGTCAGGGTAACTTTAGGGAATGCAGTTAGCCCTTCTTCTTTCAAGCCTTCTGCAAGCAATTGCTTCGCTTGATCTACATTTTCAGAGAGCAAATCAGTATCTTTATGTTCAGTACGGAATTCTTGTTTTTCACCAATAATTCCTGGTGGTACGAAACCAAATGCAGGAAGTTCGCCGCCTTTAGTTACTTGGCTGACCAGTTTTTGACGATCAATCGCCATTGTCAACGCTCTACGAATCTTCACGTTATCAAATGGTTTAGCAGTTACATTGAATAAGTAGTAATAAGTAGTAGCTACACCTTTAATACTAAGTTCACTAGGAAGCTCTTTTTTAACTGCATCAATTTGGTCAGCTGGAATTTCACCTACTGGCTTACCAGCAAAATCCAATTGTCCGCTTCTATAGGAAGCAAGCTCTGTTGCACCGCTGTTAACGATTGATATTTGGATTTTAGTCAATTTAATATCTTTTTTATCCCAGTAATTTTCGTTAGGCACAAGTTCCAAGCTAGCACCTTTAGTCCAATTCGTTAATTTGAAAGGACCGTTAACGATCATGGTAGATGGATCAGCTGCCCATTTCTCATTGTCTTTTACTGACTTATGAACTGGGAAGTAAGTTACGAAAGAAGTTAAGTTCAAGAAGTAAGGAGTTGCATTTTCCAACTGTACTTCAAGAGTATAATCATCAACTGCTTTTACGCCAACTTGGCTAGCATCTGTGATTTTTCCTTCGTTATAAGCTTGGGCATTTTTAACGTAATACAGTTGATATGCATATGGGGAAGCAAGATCAGGTTTCAGCGCACGATCCCAAGCAAATACGAAGTCGTTTGCCGTAACCGGATCACCATTGCTCCATTTCGCATCTTTGCGAAGGTGGAAAGTGTAAGTTTTGCCGTCTTGGGAGATATCCCATGTTTCAGCTACACCTGGAATGCTTTTACCAGATGAGTCTACATTAGTCAAACCTTCATACATTGCATGCAATACTGTGATGGCTGCATTGTCTTGTGCAATACCTGGGTCCAACGTAGGTGGTTCTGAACTGAAGTTAATACGAAATACTTGTTCAGCTGCTGGAGCAACTTCTCCGCTCTTTCCACTGCTTGCCGTTTTCTTGACGGATCCACATGCTGCTAGGACAGTGCCGGCAATTAGAAGCAGTGTCAAAAGAGCTAACATACTCTTCTTCTTCATTTAACTGTTTCCCCCTTAAATATGGTATATGCCTATTGATTATACAACCAGTGGTCAAAAAAATCTATAAAAATTTTTACACAATCGTCAAAAAAATCAATAACATTTTTTACAAAATACGACTTGCTCCTTTTAAAAAGCAATTTGCTAACAACGGACGTTAAGTTTATTGACATTTTACAGGGAATAAAATAAAAAAGGCTGTTATTTCTATACTTCAAATATGTAATTAAAAATACCAATGACGACGAAAATCATATAGCTTGTACTCATGAACATAAAAGACAACCGCCAAACGGCTCTAAAAAGCCGCTTTCCGTTCACTTTCCCTTTTAGCCGATTCTGAGCGCTTCCAATCAACCCTATAGCAATAAGCAATATTAGTAAAATTAAATAAAAACCAAATCGGCTGTCAAAAAAATGATTAAACAATGCCGAGACCGAGAAAATGAGAAAGAAAGTTGTCACATCCATTGCAAGTAATATTGCAGACTTACGCTCCCTTTTCCAAAAATAGTACCCATAATAAACAATTAGAAAGGGAAAAAAGGGCAGCGTACTCATAAAAGTAAGCGAGCCTAAAAGCAGGTTCAATTTCACGCCTCCTTACGGTTCATTCACATACACCGAATCAATTGCCAGATAAGATCATGAGTAGGTACGTTCATATCTATGTTTTCAGCCATTTTTACAATGCTCCCGTTAATCCAATCAATCTCAGTAGATACACCCTGTAGAACGTCTTTCAGCATGGAAGAGGTATTTTGCGATGTATCTTCACACACCTGCACAATTTGATTCCACAACTGGTTATCCAATTGAATTCCGCGCGCACGAAGAACCCCAATGCCTTCATCATATAATCTTCGCATTAGATGAATACGTTCAGAAGTAGCGAGCAGCTCTCCGTTAGGAATACGCCATAATGCTGTCAAAGGGTTGATTACGGCATTTATTATCAATTTACGATAAATCATCTTATCGATGTCATTCGACAAGTATGTGGAAAATCCTGCTTTTTCTAGTTCATTAATTAAATCTTTGTCCGTTTCATCTACGATAGAACCAGGGTTGCCAATCCATGTATCCCCGTGCCCCGCATGCATGACGGTCGTATCATCTATTCGTTTCGCCCCCTCTGTTGTAATAGCGGCGTACACTGAAACATAAGGCAGCTCCTTTCTAATCAATTCGATATGTCCTACTCCATTTTGAAAGCAAATGAGCTTGGTTCGTTCATCTGACATTTGTCCGAGAACATGAAGTAAGGAAGTATTAATATCCTTTTGTTTGGTCATCAGAAATATATAATCAGCATGGTGTTGTAACTCGCTCTGCTTAGATAAATCTTCTATACTGTTCACTATTAGGCTGCTTCCCTCAAAGTGCATCAAATTACGATTCCCAGAATCGACAAGTGTTAAACCTTCATCGCGAAGCTTTTGTGCTTGTAAATTCGATCTAGTCCAAAGATTCACATCCACTCCCGCTTTCATTAACTTCACACTATATAGAAGGCCTATTGATCCCGCACCAACGATATGTATTTTCACAGCATTCACCCTCTTAATTTAAACTTATTTACATCCGTTATATTAGCTTAATCATAATAAAAAAATCCTGCACCAGCCAGCCCCTTAACAGGTTCTGATTTAGCAGGATTCTTTCCTATTGCAAAGACATCACTCAATGCGTTCTAAATTACCGTTTGCGTCCATTTTAAATCTCGTTTTTATTTCCTCATCATCCTCATTTAAAAAAGCGAGACGTCTTGCACGGTCCATAATTTGAATCAATGCTTTGTAATCATCGTTAACAACACGATAATCTGTTTGAACTTCATTCACTTCTTTAGACAATCTCTCATTTTCACTGCGCAGGCGAGAAGTTTCTTCTTCTTTCTCCCGAAGCTCTTTCTCTAAATACTTCAACTGACGATTATTATCCTGAACCGTAGCTTTCCATTGCCGTAAAAATCGAATGACTGCATCAATGGAAATTGTCTCTTCACTTACTCCCTCTGATTTATAAAGTCCCTCTTCAAGCTCAATCGAAGCTAGTGACGCAACATGAGGAACTCCTGCAGCAGGAGCTTGCTTTTTCAAATAATTACGTTTTTGACGCTGTGTCTTCGCATATTGAATGGCTGTTTCATACTTCTTGCGTACACAACTATTCCAACGAAAACCACACGCTGCTGAAGTTCTTCCAATTTTCTCACCAACTTCTTCAAAAGCAGCCAGTTGAGTGCTTCCTTCCCGAATATGGCGCAAAGTGACTTCCGCTAAAATTAGATCATCCTCTGCGCTCCATGCATCCTGTCTCACAGCAGTCATGCTATATAACCCTCCTAACAACATCCTAAAATAACCGTCTTCAAAACCAGCCCAATTTACCTGTTATTGACAAGGTATAAAAGCTGCTTAATCCATTCCTATGCTTCTCATAGAGTTCATAGAATCTATTTGATACTAAAATGTATTTCCAAATATTCCGCTCATCATACCTAACCTCATCAAAATATACGAATAAGCCTTTTCTTCACTAAACCTTTTTATATGAAAAGAAAAAAATGTATTATTTTTTATGTCGAAATGAATTAAATCGTTTACACTATTTTAGGTTGTGGTTATAATGAAATTAGAAAATTATGGCCGATACATACTAGAGGGGGGATTTCATCTTGGCACGTATGTTCCGAGTATTAGGATTGTTCACACTTGCAATCGGGCTAATGGCTTTTGCAGGGGATATGACTGAAATGGCCTTGTTGTTTTTCATGCAAACAGCGTTTTTTGTCCTATTCAGTTACTTAAAATTTACGGAAAAAACTTACATATTGTTATTCTGGGGCTATATGATCGTGACGTTTACAGGATTCAGTTACTGGACGGTCTTCATTATGGGATTGCCACTTTAATATTTAATTCCATTCCAATATAGCTATACAAAAAGCGACCTGACGAACGCGTCAGGCCGCTTTTTTGTTTTGCTATGCTATTTTCAGCCAAGCTGTCATATATTTACTACACCGAAGGGAAGGAGGAAATCACAGTGCATCCCCAAATACGAGCAAAATACTGCCGCTATGCTGTCATGATGATCTTGCTCATCACATCCATATGCTCCATTCGAACGGTACAAGCTGAATCTCCTTCAGATCAGACGCACGGCATTCTGCAAGATAGTCTATCTATTACAGAAATTGATCATGAAATTGAACGGATCGAACAGGAACAAATTCAATTAAAAAGCAAGCAAGATATGTTAAACGATCAGCTTGCAGTCAAACAAAATGAAATTGGGACATATCAAAAACAGGCGGGAACTGTTCTGCGTGCTTACTACATGGGACAAAGGGAGTCATTACTGTCTATTTTATTTACCGCTCACAATCTAGACGAACTTTATACTCTCCTCGATTATATGCAGTTATTAATGGAGCATGATCAAAATGTGTTGGCTAAATATAAGCAGGAATATACAGAGCTAACAAAAACAAAAGAACAGCTTGCAGCCACCTCTGCTGAATTGTCCACTTCGAGAAGCAATCTTCTCAAACAGCGTGAGCGTATTGTCCTGCTTCAGCAAGGGCTTGATCAGAAAATTGCTGCCAGCAGCGATCCTGAGAAAATGAAACAACTGATCGAACAGCTAACAACATACTGGAACAATACTGGATTTAAAGAAGTAGAAAGATACTTTCAAGCACTGGATGCAGCTATGGAAGACTTTCCAGAGTTTATTCAGAAAAACAATCAATCGATCATTATAAAAGGCAACAAGTATTCCATTGAAATCAAAGATGACGATTTGAATGCTTACTTACGATCCAAGAATGAATTATTCACTCATTTTGCTTTGCAATTTGAAGATGGCAAAATGTTAGCTTCTGGAAGGCAGGATAATCTTGAGCTCACTTTGGAAGGGCATTATACCGTTGAAGAGAAGCCGGAAAATTCGATTCTCTATCATGTCGATAAACTTATTTTTAATGGATATGAACTTCCGGACACTACAAGAGCATCGCTTGAAAGTAAATTCGATTTAGCATTTTATCCCGGGCAAGTTATATCCTTTTTAAAGGCAACAGACGTAGAGCTAAAGGAAGGAATCCTGAAAGTAACACTTCAGCTCACTCTTTAATAAATAATTAGTTCCCCGTCTTAAGCTCTAACTGAAGCTTCCATTCATCTGCAATTTGCTTCACATCTTGCTTTCCTTGCAAAAATTGTTGAACCGTTTGTGTAAATTGCAGCTTATCCTCAGGCAGAAGACGATCATAAGAAGCAAATGGCAGTTCTTCCTGAAGCAATGATGCGGGTATCCATTTCCTCATATGCGAATGATCGGTATCGTCATAGATGGACCTAAGAATGGGTAAATTTCCTGTTTGTTCAAACCATGTCTGTTCAGACAGGGCTGTCGTCATATACATAATCCAGTCATTAATTTGCTCCATATTGGACGTGCTGGAAGATACGGCGAAACTGCGTGAATTCACCCATAAATTACTCCTGAACTGTTGTTCCAGTGAAATTTGATCATCCGTTATATCAGCTTTATTGCTATGATCTAGCCTGTAGATAGCTTCTTTGGCAGAAGTTATATAAGCCCCTAGTGTACCATGATGCAGCATATCCCAAGGGTCGGTACTATGTCTCCCTATCAACAATAAATAAGGCCTAAATTTATTAAACAACTCTAAAGCTTGCCCTATAGGCAGCTCTTCTAGGTTGACATCGGTATCTTTCATACTCAGCGATCCATTCAAGCGTGATAGAAGAGAAATAAACGCAGGCAGGTCCGTCTCATCAAATGCAACTAATGCGTGTTGCTTCTTATCTTTCTCAAGTTCGGCTAATAAGCTGAGCCAATCCTCTTCATTCGTTGGCAATTCATTCTTTCCATACGAAGCTATAAATTGCTCATTGTATACGACCACATACGGATTGAGGTCAAAGGGTATACCCCAAGAATATCCATTCCATTCCATCTGCTTTAGGAGAGCATTCAAAGTATCCGCTATTGATGAACCCGAATAATAATTATCTGCTGGCATCAAGTATCCTTTGGGCGCTAACTTCTGAATTAAATCATTGCGAACAAGAATAACATCTGGATCTTCATGTAAATCGTATAAATGCTGAAGTGTGTTGGCCGCATCTTCAGAAGGCAAGCGAATCCATTCAATATGTACTCCATTTGAGGCTGTATATTGATCATTCCACTTCTTTATGGTTGTAAATTCTTCATCAGATAATTGCACTGCGACTCTAAGTGACGTATATGTCTCCTCCGAATGCCGCATAGGAGGTTCAGACAGCTCAATCTCCCCCCCTGCATATTCAGATGGATTCAATGTATTGTCATGAGATGATAGACTTATAAAGGATAACAGCAGAATCGCGAAAAGAAACCAGTGCTTTTTCCGTTTCATATCTGTTCATCCCCTCTCATCCATTCTTGCTTACCATTGTAACAAATAGAATGATTATTTGTCTTATTTTTCTTGTTTAGGTAAAGAATTACTTGATCATAATTATTTCAATATAACAATAATAAGGGCACCTCTTCATGAGGTCCCCTTTTATCAGGTATTTACAGTAAGTCCGCGGCTAACTGTGCTAATTTCGATCGTTCTCCCTTCTCTAGCGTAATATGTCCGCTGATTTGCTGCTGTTTAAAACGCTCGACGATATACGTAAGTCCATTGCTCGCGGCATCTAAATAAGGATGATCGATTTGCTCTGGATCCCCCATCAAAATAATTTTACTGCCTTCTCCTACACGGGAGACAATCGTCTTTACTTCGTGCCGTGATAGATTCTGGGCTTCATCAATAATAATATATTGACCTGGTATGGAACGTCCTCTTATATAGGTGAGCGCCTCTACTTGAATACTGCCAAGTCCCATTAAAATTTTATCTATATCCCCAGATTTTTTCGTATCAAATAAAAATTCTAAGTTATCGTATATCGGCTGCATCCACGGTCTAAGCTTCTCTTCCTTCTCTCCAGGAAGGTATCCAATATCTTTCCCCATAGGTACGACCGGCCTTGCGATGAGCAGTTTTTTGTATTTATGTTCATCCTCCACTTTACACAATCCGGCGGCCAAAGCTAGCAATGTCTTGCCTGTTCCAGCTTTTCCTGTAATCGTAACGAGCGGAATATCGTCATTGAGTAGAAGTTCTAACGCCATTCTTTGCTGAGCATTGCGTGCATTGATGCCCCACACAGACTCATTGCTTAAGTAAAGAGGTTCCAGCTTAGTTCCTTCTTTGTTTACTTTAAGGAGAGCTGATTTGCCTGTACCCATCTCATCTTTAAGTATGACAAATTCATGCGGATAAAGCGGATAAGCAAGCTGAAGATTTTTAATCGTTAAAGAGCGATAGGAATAAAATTCATCAATGACCGAAGGATGTACTTGTAATTGAGAATTGCCTGTGAAAAGTTCATCCAGGCCTGCAGGCCGATCCGACAAATAATCCTGCGTCGTCAAACCGAGTACGTCCGCCTTAATGCGAACGAGTACATCTTTACTAACAAGTACAACGGTTCTTGGCTCTGACTGCTGCTGTTGTTCAATGAAATAATTAAGTCCAACCGCCAAAATTCGATTATCGTTCGATACTTCTCCGAACACCTCTTGTAATTTCATGAAACTGCGATGGTTAAGCTCAACTTTTAAGCTTCCCATATTGTCTAACTGAACCCCGCTATGGAGATGACCTTTCTCTCGTAAACCATCAAGCAGCCTCGATACATATCTTGCATTTCTGCCTATTTCATCCGCATTTCTTTTCTTAGAATCGATCTCTTCAAGCACAACCGATGGAATAACGACCTCATGTTCATCAAAAGCAAATATCGCATTAGGATCATGTAATAATACATTCGTGTCGAGCACATAAATTTTTTTCACAGAAATCCCCCTTCGAAATGCGGTCTTTGCCGTTTCTTTAGACAAATACATAATGTTAACTGTACTAGGTAAATATATAATCAAGCTTAAGATATTGGATCAAGTAGAAAGGACGGGTTCGTTTTATGCAAAAATGGCTGTGCTTCATGTTAATCGCGTCTCTACTTACGAGTTGTAATATGACTTCGAAACAATCATCACCTTCCCCTCAAAATAAACAGGGAACTCCAAGGGCGCAAAGCGTTAGAGAGCACCCGAGAAATTTAGCAAGTCAGAAACAAGTAGACGTTAGAACACATCTAGAGAAATTAGCGGAGAAAGTTCCTGGAGTGAAAAAAGCGAACGTCGTTATTACGGGAAATACTGCTATCGTTGGTATTGACGTAGATGGCGATCTAGATCGTTCACGCGTCGGAACCATTAAATATTCAGTGGCAGAAGCACTTCGGAAAGATCCTTATGGAAAAAATGCGATTGTAACCGCGGACGTGGATATATCCAAGCGGCTTGCTGAAATCGGGAACGATATTAGAAGAGGACACCCCATTTCCGGTTTCGCTTCCGAGTTAGCCGACATTGTGGGGCGGATTATGCCGCAAGTTCCAAGTGACACAAAGGCCAAAAGATAAGAAGTGCAGCATACAAAAAAAGCCTAGTCAGATTACGACTAGGCTTTTTTAGGCAATACAAAACATACAGTCATGAATTTAAATTGAGCATGCACCTGAGAAGGTAAGGATCCAGTCCACCAGCTACCGACTTTGGACATCTAATCTGCCCCCTTTAACCATTCTTAAGTGCATCTCTTCTTATTGTATTAAGGAGCAGGTTAAAAGTTGCATCCAAATGTCATTTCGTTTCTGAAACGCCAGTCCCAGAATCATCACTTGATGAATCCGTACTGCTAGATCCTTTAGTTAATTCAAGCTGCAGTGCTTGCTTCGCTTTGTTAAGCTCATCTTCATTTATATATACATATGGACTTCTCCAAGTCCCCGTCACTGGAACATAATTCACGTTCTGTTTCGAAATTTTCCAATATGCCTTCAAAATATTGGTCATTTGCTTTTTCTCAATATCGGTTTTCATGTTTTGATCCACTGCATCGATCACTTTACCAATTCCTGTAATTCCGTTAATTGATTTCATCTGATCTAATATTGCATGCAATACTTCGTTTTGACGACGATTACGGTCAAAATCATTTGAAGCGTCCGTTTTAGGATGACAATTTGATTTCCGATAACGTACAAAGCCTAGAGCATCGTCACCATTAAGAGTCTGAACACCTTTCTTCAAATTGATGTTCGTACCGTCAGCTCGGTCACGGTAACACATATCCTTATCCACATTAACCGTTACTCCGCCAACCGCATCAACAATGTCACGGAAAGCTTGAAAATTTAGAACAGTGACATAATCAATATTTACATTCATGTATTTACTGATCATTTTCTTCATTTCATCTTCAGCACTGATTCCCGTCTTATCTTCTTCAGCCTTAAATATTGGATAGTATGCATTAAGTTTATTATGCCGGTACCCTTCAAGATCAACATATGTGTCTCTTGGCAAAGAAACAATCGTTGCTGAAGGTGTTTTTGGATTCATTGCAATAACCATGACCACATCAGACAGATACGTCTTTGTTTCAGGACGGTAATCCGTACCAAGCAGAAGCATCGTGAGCGGCTTAGTTTCTGCAGAATGGTCGGCAGGCACATCGGCGTTATTGCCTGTACCCAACATATTGTTCACTTTAAAATACACATAACCAAAATATCCTAAAAAGAGAAGTGCAGCGATAATAATAATCGTTAGAATCGTTTTAAGAAATGTCCGAAATCCACTTTTCTTCTTTTTTGATGCTCTTCTTTTATTAGCCGATTGATTATTCTGGCCTCTTGGAGGAAGACCGCTGTTTGTTGAACTCATGATCTCTACACCTTTTTCATCGTTATTAAGTCATAATACTTATTGTTCTTTTGTAGCAGCTTGCTGTCTCTTCTTCTGACGACCTTCTACAAAATAACGGATTCGTACCATCAACATGAGGGCAACAGCGACGAGAAGGCATTGAATGATTGGAAGCTTGTCAACTTGAAAGATAAGCAACATGAATGCCCCTATAGCCATTAGAATGTACAAAATGACTTCTTTAAAAAGAGACAATTTTTGCTGAACACGGAATACTTTATTATAGACATAAGTAATCAATATGAAAATAACAATATAAGAAATGATAGGATGCGCAGCGAACCAAGCCTGCATAAGGAACTCACTCCTTAATTATGAATTAGCTTCCGCCATTTTACGATGTTTCTCAGCACGTTCACGTTCATTTTTGTTAAGAATTTTCTTACGCAAACGAACAGATTTTGGTGTAATTTCACAATATTCATCGTCATTCAAATATTCAAGCGCTTGTTCAAGCGAGAAGATCACTGGTGTTTTCATTTTCACAGTATCATCTTTCGTTGCTGAACGAACGTTAGTAAGCTGTTTCTCTTTGCAAATATTCACGACGATATCGTTATCACGAGTATGCTCACCAACAATCATTCCTTCGTAGACTTCAGTACCTGGTTCAACGAACAGTGTACCGCGATCTTCAACAGAAAGTATGCCGTACAATGTCGATACACCATTTTCTGAAGATACAAGTACACCTTGGTGGCGTCCGCCAACTTGGCCAGCTGCTAATGGACCATAACTGTCAAAAGCATGGTTCATAATACCGTAGCCGCGAGTAAGCGTCAGGAAGTGCGTACGATATCCAATAAGTCCGCGCGCTGGAATAAGGAACTCAAGCCGTACTTGACCAGTCCCGTTGTTCACCATGTTCACCATTTCCGCTTTGCGTGTTCCGAGGCTTTCCATCACAGCTCCCATGCTTTCTTCTGGGATGTCGATTAAGAGACGTTCAATCGGCTCCATTTTAACGCCGTCGATTTCTTTGATGATAACTTCAGGTTTGGATACTTGAAGCTCATAGCCTTCACGACGCATGTTCTCAATCAGAATACCAAGGTGAAGTTCACCGCGGCCGGATACAATAAATGCATCTGGGCTGTCTGTTTCTTCTACACGCAAACTTACATCTGTTTCAAGCTCTTTGAACAGACGTTCACGAAGCTTACGGGACGTTACCCATTTACCTTCACGACCAGCAAACGGACTGTTATTCACAAGGAAAGTCATTTGCAGCGTTGGCTCATCAATTTTCAAAACTGGCAATGCTTCAGGGTTTTGCGGGTCGGCGATGGTCTCACCAATGTTGATGTCTTTAATACCTGCGACAGCAATGATGTCACCAGCACCTGCTTCCTCAGACTCAATACGTTTCAACCCTTGGAAACCGAACAGCTTCTCAATACGAGCCGTTTTGTGGCTGCCATCACGTGTAATAACAGTAACTGACTGACCTTGGCGAATTTTACCGCGGTTCACACGGCCAATTGCAATACGACCCAAATATTCATTATAGTCCATCAGTGTGACAAGAAATTGCAGAGGTTCGTCCACATTTTCTGTTGGCGCTGGTATATGATCGATGATCGTTTCATACAAAGCTTGCATGTTGTCATCTTGCTTCTCAGGATCTAAGCTCGATGTACCGTTTAGTGCAGAAGCATATACTACCGGGAAGTCTAATTGTTCATCATTTGCTCCAAGTTCAATGAACAAATCAAGCACTTCATCAATAACTTCCGCTGGGCGGGCACTTGGGCGGTCGATTTTGTTCACTACAACTATCGGAGTCAAATTATGCTCCAAAGCTTTGCGAAGCACGAATTTGGTTTGCGGCATACAGCCTTCATAAGCATCAACAACGAGCAGAACACCATCAACCATTTTCATAATGCGTTCTACTTCGCCGCCAAAGTCGGCGTGTCCAGGTGTATCAACGATATTAATTAAATAGTCTTTGTAAGTAATGGCTGTGTTTTTAGCCAAAATGGTAATTCCGCGTTCACGCTCCAAATCGTTGGAGTCCATCGCACGTTCTTGAACATGTTCATTTTCACGGAAAATACCTGACTGTTGAAGCAGTTTATCGACGAGAGTTGTTTTCCCGTGGTCGACGTGGGCAATAATCGCAATGTTGCGAATTTGATCTCTTGAATGCATGGTTTTTATCCAAATCCTTTCATATCTAATCATCTCACCTGTAACAGTGAGTCTATTATCAAGAAAAACAAGCGCCGGGCATAAATGCCGACGCTTGACACATATCCCTTATATTATACAAGTTCACGCCTAAAAATCAAGTGGTGTACCTTAAAATTTACCAACCGCGGCTTGATTTCCCACGATTCCAAATCATCCAAATGCCGCCTGCAATAAGCAGAACCGCAATCACGTATATAATAGAAGTTCTTAGTAAGGTGAAGCCTAGCAGAATAATGGATATAACGCCTAGCAGAACGGATGCGGTCATTACACCTCGCGGCTTTGGTTGTTCGAATTCGTAATATTCATACAAACCTGTCGCCACGCCTAAAATAAATGTTGGCCATAAGTAGCTCATCAACGACCAGCCCCAGGTATTGCAAATAAAGAATAAAACACCATAAACGGTTAGCATTCCCCCTGGAACAAGAACACCTGCTGGAGCCATTCTTCCAAAGTAGAGAACATGGAGCAATATGCCGGGAACTAAAATAATGAGCGGCCAAAATGCTTTTCCTAAAAAGCTAAAAACGCCCCATTTACCTAATAAAATAACGATCCCTGCAATAATAATGAAAATACCGATCGCCTGCTGGTTTTTGTTCGTCATCCCTACTCACCCTCTTCACGAACTGATTGTCTGCCTTTGGACAAGTCTTTACAAAAAACTACATCTTTCCCTTCTATTTTATATGATGTTCATTAAAAAAACCACCATACGCATCTGTATATAACAAAAAAAAGCTCCTGTTGGAGCCTTTTGCAAGTGATAAACCATTAGGTCGAAGTACGGCCTGACTTCAGTTTGATGATCCAGCCAAGCAGGATAGCAGCTGCCGCTAGAATACTCGGAAGCAAATTCTCTAATTGAGGAGACGCATCAACAATGAGAGCACCGAGCTTTGGGTCCTTAACCATCATTTCACCTGATGTTAAGGCTAATATACCCGAACCTGCTAAGACGAGAACAGGAAACTTTTTAAGCATATTTACGATGATTGTGCTTCCCCATACAACGATCGGAATACTTATGGCAATCCCGATGACAATGAGCGCGACGTCTCCATTTGCGAGCCCAGCAATAGCCAGTACATTGTCCAAACTCATGACAAAATCCGCAACAAGTATCGTCTCAACAGCTCTCCATGTAGTTGCTGCTCCGCCGATGCGCGAATCTTCATTCTTCTGAAACAACAGCTTAAGCGCGATGTAAAACAATAACAAACCGCCAGCAGCTTGAATATAAGGGATCTTGAGCAAGACGATTGCAATAAAAGTGAGTGCGCAGCGCAAAATAACAGCACCGAACGAACCCCACCATACAGCTTGTTTCCTTTTCTTTTCTGTCAAATCTTTACTTGCCATAGCGATGACGACAGCATTGTCACCGCTCAGCACGATATTTATCATAAGTATTTCAAATAGTACCCAAATGTTATCCATATGACAGCCCCCTCCATACACTTGTATGAAAAGCGCGTCCAAGCTATGCTTGACTGGTCCAAAAGTGTGAAATATAATTGAAACTCATTTGCATTTTTAACGTATTTACCGACATAAGGGAGTGGCATAAGTGGAGTTATTCAGCGGAGCATTTTTACTATCTCTTCTAAACATTATTTTTATCGACCTGATCTTAGCTGGAGATAATGCGATTGTTATTGGCCTAGCTGCGAGAAACTTACCCGCTTCTCAGCAGAAGAAGGCCATTATTTATGGAACCGGCGGTGCAGTAGCCATTCGGATTTTGGCAACAGTTGTTGTTCTAGAACTGCTTAAAATTCCTTTGCTCTTAGCAATCGGAGGCATCCTGCTCATTTGGATTGCTTACAAGCTGCTGACGGATGAAGGAGACCATAGCGATATTAAAGCAGGCGGAACGCTGTGGGCAGCCATTCGGACGATTATTGTTGCAGACGCCGCCATGGGACTCGATAATGTTATCGCCGTTGCAGGCGCAGCCAAAGGTCACCTGTTGCTTGTGGTATTAGGACTTATGGTCAGCGTGCCGATTGTCGTATGGGGAAGTACGATATTTATCAAACTTACGAACCGTTTTCCATGGATTATATATTTCGGATCTGGAATTCTCGCCTACACCGCTTCTAACATGATCACTGAAGAAAAACGTCTAGAACCGTTGTTTGACCAGCCAGTTATTCGATATGTATTTATTGTACTCGTCATTGCATCTGTACTTCTGGCAGGATATATGAAGCAACGAAAACAAGAGCAAAGAAAACAAAGTCATGATCATTCTTACTCATAAAAAATAAAGAAACGGCAGAGGTTGTCCTGTAGATAGGACAACCTCTGCCGTTTGTTAATATCTATAAAATCTGATTATTTAAAACCATTCTTCGTTAATAACTTGATCTCCCGATAAGGATACAGCTTCGCCTGCTCTTAGCACCATTGTCTCTGTCTTCGCCACAGCCTCAGCAATCATATTGTTGAGTTCGTGAATAGAAGCTTCTACCTTCTCAACAATTCTAAGGTTTGGATTGGTTGTCGGTGACTTCGGTACAAAGAGCGTACAGCAATCTTCATAAGGCAGAATGGATAATTCATACGTTCCGATCTGCTGAGCTAATCGTATAATCTCTTCTTTATCCATCATCACGAGCGGTCTTAAAAGCGGTAAATCGGTCGCTCTGCCGATGACGTTCATACTTGGGAGTGTCTGACTGGCAACTTGTCCAAGGCTGTCGCCTGTAACCAGAGCAAGCGCTCCTTCACGTTCTGCAAGCTGCGTTGCGATTCTTAACATCGCTCTGCGCATCAAAGTAATAATTAGATTGTCTTGACCCACTTGAGTAAAAGATGTTTGCACTTCTGTAAACGGCACAAGATGAATTTTAATTTCCCCAGCGTATCCTGCGAGTACACGAGCAAGATCGATCACCTTGTCTTTCGCCCTCTGGCTCGTATATGGGAAGCTGAAGAAATGAACACATTCAATTTCAAGACCTCGTCGCATAGAGGACCATCCTGCAACAGGGCTATCAATGCCCCCAGAGAGCAGCAGCATCGCCTTGCCATTCGTACCGCGCGGAAATCCGCCTACAGCCTGAATGACTTCACAGAAAATATAAGCAGCATGCTGACGAATCTCAACTCTAAGCTCAATATCCGGTTTTCTAACATCAACCTTTAGGCCAGGAAAGTTTCTTAAAATCGGTGAACCTAACAAATGGTTCATTTCTTGTGAAGAATGAGGGAACTCCTTCCATACACGCCGTGCATTTACTTTGAACGTTGTCCCATCCTTTATGTTCTTCTCGCTCATAAATTCAAGCGCACAATCAATAATATTTTGGAGCTCTGGCGCAGTTTGGATGACAGGGCTGATCGAAACGATTCCGAATACATTTTTCAAAATAGCAATCAATTCGTCAGCAGGCTCTCCGTTCAAATCAATATATAATCGCCCGTATTCTTTTAATATTTTGGCTCTGGGATATGGCTTAAGAAGCGACTTTACATGGTCAATGACCGTCTTATCAAATCGGTTTCTGTTTTTACCTTTTACCGTAAATTCGCCAAATCTAAGTAATAACATTTGTGACTTCATCATTATTTTCCCCTTTCAAGAGGCCGTAGCTTCTCTACTGCAGCATTTAGCGCCTTGATTAATACCTCTACATTCTGCAAAGTATGATCGTCGCCTAAGCTAATTCGAATTCCGCTGGAAGCAGCAGCTAAATCTCTGCCCATCGCAAGAAGAACCCGGCTAGGTTCCGTATGCTTCGAAGAACAAGCAGACCTCGTAGATACAGCGACTCCTTCTTGTTCTAATGTGTGAAGCAGTACCTCGGATTTCATACCCGGATATGAGAAATGAATAATATTAGGCGTTCCTTTCTTCGTACTGTTAAGCTGCAGCTGCGGAATCTTTTCTATTGCATCAACAATTAGATCGCGAAATTCTGTCCATTTATTATAATTTTCAGACTGCTTTTCATGCGCAATTCGAAGCGCCTTAGACATCCCTACAATATTCGCGATATTTTCAGTGCCCGAACGCAAACCTCTTTCTTGCCCTCCGCCGGACAGAAGCGGAAACAGCTTAACTCCTTCATGTACATATAATATTCCGACTCCTTTCGGACCTCGGATTTTATGAGCGGACAGACTGTACAAATCGATCCCCCAGTCTTTGATACGGACCGGAATTTTGCCAAAACCTTGGACTCCATCCACATGAAATAGAACGCGCGGATGCTTTTGTTTAATTATCTGACCTATTTCACGAATCGGCTGTATTGTCCCTACTTCATTATTGACATGCATAACACTCACCAAAATGGTGTTATCCTGAATAGCTGCACCTACTTGAGCGGGACTCACATTACCGTCTCGATCTACAGGCAGAAATGTAACATCATACCCCAGCTCCTTCAATTGCAAAAAGCTTTCATACACAGAAGCATGTTCTATTTCTGTCGTAATGATATGGTTCCCTCTTGATCGATATTGAAAAGCAGCGCCTTTAATCGCAAAATTGTTACTTTCTGTCGCGCCTGAAGTGAAAACGACCTCAGAAGGTTTTATTTGTAAAGCAGAAGCGCATACCTCGCGTGCGCGCCTCAGCAGCTTATCAGCATCTTCTCCCAACTGGTGAATAGAAGACGGGTTTCCGTAATGCCGCTTCATCACCTCTGCAACCGTGTTTATGACATCATCATACGGAGGGGTAGTAGCGGCGTAGTCGAAATAAATCATAGTTTAAAGCCCCCTGCCTATAAAAGTCTATCTCCAAAAAATCTATCTCATTGTATCAAAAATACAAGAAGATCAAAAGGTTCGTATTTATAACTCCCCTCTTGATCTTCTTATCATTTCCTATTTAAGCTTCAAATTTTGCACGAGCATTTTGAATTTTTAATATGTAATTTTGAGTTTCTTTTGGCAGAGAATCAAAATTGGCCATCAGTTCTTGATCATTTGAGATACCTAAACTTTTAAGCCGGCCTGGACCTGCATTATAAGCCGCTAATGCCGTATTTTCATGCCCTCCAAAACGCCGTATTTGATAAGCTAAATAACGAGTGCCTGCGTCAATATTTTGGGCTGGGTCAAATGGATTGGAGACTCCAAGTCCTTCGGCTGTCCCATCCATAAGCTGCATTAATCCTTTAGCCCCGACACCGGAAACAGCATTCGGATTGAATGAAGATTCCGTCTGAATAACGGCCTTAATTAACGACTCCGGAACACCATATTTATCACTCGCTTGTTTAATCAAATCATCAAAATCTGTCTTCTTTACAGCCCCATGCGTTGCTTCGTTATTTTGAGTCGAATCAACCGAATTGATGATTTGCCATAACATTCCGTCATTCCTATAAGGATCTGGAGAGCTAGAAATCTCCTCTAAGTTTGATGTTGGTTCACTGTCAGCAGACAGCAATTCCTGGAGAATTTGCGTAAACAGCTCACTGTTATCGCCAGCGTCCGAAATTCCTTGAAGCGACGTATTTTGCAAATTTACACTATTTAGGGATTGAAGTTCAATAAGTCTCTTTAAGGTTGAAGAATCAATTTGCATCGAATTTCTCCCAACTTTCTGACAACGTTGTATTATGTAAAATTTAGAGTTTTGTTTCATTTTACATGGTTTTGTCGATTTTTACCACATGTTTAAACAAAAAAACAGACTTTGGACCCTCGTAAATAGGACTCAAAGCCTGCATTTATTATAGAATTTAAAGTCAACCTCCAACGAATGGGACTAGAAAAAAGTAACTTAAAGTCGCTACGATTCCAAGTCCAATGGACCAAGCTCCTGTCGACCTGTACCCTTCACTGTATGCATAGTAGCCAAGTGCTGCAGCCACTGGCCCAAGAACAATGGACCACATGAACAGGGAAAGAATTCCTATGGCAAGACCGATGTAACCTGCTACAATCCCTCTTCCAACATCTCTCTCTTCTGTGTCAGCGACCTCTCGATGTTCAACCGGGGCAGCAATTTCAGCACCGTATTCTTCTCGGTGTTCTTTTCGCGGGTAATCAATGCGATCATTCTTAGGATTATCCCTCTCTTCATGTTCATTATGTTCCTCGCTCATTAAAGACGCCTCCTTTGCGTGAATGATTAGATCCCTTGCATTTCATAAAAATTAGGATGAGGACTTCAGTTTAAACGTATGACAACATGTTGCTGAAGAGGTAGGAGCTTTGTCTTGGTGAGTAGAATCAAATGTCTCGCCCGCAAATTCCTCATTCAATTGCTTCATTGCATGCTTGTCAATTTCAATCATAATGAGATCTGCATTGCACACATTTTGCGCTCCCCAATAAGTACAATTGGATACACTGCATTTGACAATTGGCTTTGTATCGTTTGGCATTCTCATCACCTCACCAACCATTGTCCCCCCCTCGCTTCTTGACTATGCACTTTGCTTGTCATGCAAACCTATACAAAAAAAGATGCCGTTACCGGCATCTCCTTAACTATTTTCTATTTAGCCTTATGCATCATTACGCTTGTCCCTGCATCCGGCGCTGTGTTAAATAATCACTTTCATAATAAGTAAGATCATCTCGAAGCTCTTCAAACACTTTCGTAATATCCATAATCACATCTCTTGCAGCCCTTACTGGCTTCTTACGAAAACGAATGGCGTCTTGACCTGTATATGCGTAGCGGCCATCTTCAGAATAGCATTCATTTTTGGGGTAGAAGAAATTATTTACACTGTGATGATACAAGTGATAAAGTGCTTTTTCAGCAAAATCAACATCAAAGCTGGCTCTGCGCAGTGCAATCCCTAATTTTTCATAAGAAACTTCAGAAAATACGAGTAAATGGCGTAGGTCCGACAGGAACCCTTTATAAAAACGCTCCGTTTCCTCATCCTGCTCAGTTAATAATTGTGGAAGTGAATACTGGTTCAAGAAAACCTCTAGAGTTTCAATGGCTGATTTTAATTTTTCTCTCGACGTTTCACATAATTTCTGAACATTGGCTGCTGACATAACGGAAGCTCCCCCTTATATTTCGTCCCTTTAATCTAGACCGGCCAAACACCGTTTTTGAATGACCATCTTTTTCATGTATTATCCTACCATAAAATAGACTGTAGCGGTATCCCCTTCTGCCCCCTTAGGTATAAAATGCTTCTCTTCATCTCACGCTAAGGACAAGTCGAAAATTAAGGTTACAGGAGGAAAACGATGCGTCACTCCAGAGCGAAAGCGAATTTGTTCCGCCCGATCGTCGCAAGCGGTCTAGCGGCTACTCTTATATTTTCAACGTTGACCGGTTGTTCACGCCCGCAAAGTGCTGAAGAAGTTAGACCTAAGTCAGCAATTCAAGAACAAAAAATAAAGTTGCAGCTTATGAGTCAAGATGTGATTGCTACAGACCGACTAACAAGAATGGATGCGAAGCATCATCTAAAGACGATTTTAAAAATAATGGCCTCTAAATCGCCAGCTGAAATTCACAGTTATATGGAAAAACTCCAAAAGTCACATCAGCAAATTAAAATGTTGACATTAGTCGATTTTCAAAAACAAAAAACGATTCTATTTGGTGAACAGGGCAAAAATGGGTCCGCTGCAGAAAACAAACAATTAAACACCTATTTCAGTCTCGCCAAACAAGCGCTTCGAAAGCATCAAAATTATGAATCTCCTTCGTTCTTAATGAATGGAGACAAATATTTTATTATGGCGCAGTGCGCTGAGGGCAATAGACCGCGAGGAGTTATTGCCTTGATGAGTCAACATATTCTAAGCGAAGTGGTCAATCATCAGAGAAAAAACTTAAGGCTGATTCCTTATCCCAAGGAAGGCAAATATAGAGTGGAGTCTGTTCATGCAGACACACTGAAAGATATGACTGTGCGGACAGGTCACGATAATGAGAAAGCAAGTCACTATTATGAGAATGAAGTTGTTGTCCGTTTTCGGAAAGAGCCAACCGCTCAGGAAATGAGAAGGATTCGAGCCGATTTACGATGCGAAGAGGCTCGCAAACTTGGGTATACGTATATTTTCCGTGCGGATGGCATGAACACAAGAGATCTGACACAGTATTTTCTATCTAAATGGAATCCAGTTTATGCCGAACCTCATTATTTGTATTTGACGAACGAAAATGATAACGGAAATGGACAGATTGACGAGGCTGAAGTGCCTAACGATATTTTGTTCTCCCCCTATCAATGGAATTTACCCGCCATCGAAACAAACCGAGGCTGGAATTTATCTAAGGGCAGCGACGATGTCGTTGTGGCGGTCGTGGATACAGGTGTCGATATGAATCATCCCGATTTAAGAGGACAGTTCGTCAAAGGGTATAACGTCATCGAACCTGACAAACAGCCCATGGATGACGTTGGGCATGGAACTCACGTCTCAGGCATCATTTCTGCCGTTGTTAACAATGGTGAAGGTGTTGCAGGAATGACGTGGTATAACAAAATTATGCCGATCAAAGCATTAGATAAATCAGGATCAGGAACAACCTATTCCGTAGCTCAAGGAATTATATGGGCAACCGATCATGGGGCAAAAGTGATTAACATGAGCCTCGGCAACTATGCCGACGCTAAATTTCTTCACGACGCTGTCAAATATGCTTACGACCGAGATGTCGTGCTTGTGGCCGCAACAGGGAATGACAGCACAGAACGTCCGGGCTATCCGGCAGCTTATCCTGAAGTGTTCGCAGTGTCTGCGACCGATTCAAATATGAAGTTAGCATCCTATTCCAACTATGGCGACTATATCGATGTAACAGCACCAGGAACCAGCATTGCAAGCACGTACCCGAACAATCAGTACGCTGCCCTCTCAGGAACATCAATGGCAAGCCCACACGTTGCAGCGCTTGCTGCATTAATTCGGACACGCAACCCGAATTTGACGAATAAAGAAGTCATGCACTTAATGCGTAAGAGCGTCATCGATCTAGGCACTCCAGGTCGTGACAAATATTACGGATACGGTCAAGTCGACGTCTATAAAGCGCTGAAATCCGCAGGGGGCGGAACACAGACACTTCAATTTTGGCCTTGGTTTATTGAAAGAAGACTTAGAGAGATTTTAGACAATGGAAAATAAGAGATGAATGAAAAAGACGTGTACCCCGAGGATCGATCCTCGAATGTACACGTCTCTATTCTTTGCATATACCTTATAGGGAAAACAGTCTTGTTGCTAGTTTAGAAAGTTTACCATAAGCCGGGTTCTGTGCTCTTTGTGGTCATAACGGGAACTACCCTGCCACTTTAAGCGACAATCATCTATCTAGGCCAACCATTGCTGATTGGCTCAAGCGACCAACCCGAACGCACCTCGGGCTAAGGCTGCGTCTTCCGATGAAAACGCCGCGTTCCATTAGGTCTTGCTCCAAGTGGGGTTTACCAGGAACGAAGTCGCCAACGTTCCTCGGGGTCTCTTACACCTCGGTTCCACCCTTGCCTGTGCTGCGGTTAAGCAGCCATCGGCGGTCCATTTCTGTGGCACTATCCTTCAGCTCGCGCTGACTGGACGTTATCCAGCACTCTGCCCTGTGGAGCCCGGACTTTCCTCTCACAGCGGTTACCCGCTGTCAGCGATTGTCTGTTAAACTTTCTGCACAACGATTTATAGTATACAAGGATTCATTGCTTAAAACAACCCCGATAGGACTATAAATTATTGTATATAATGTCATAGTTCATCCAATATAGGAATTATAGAAATTGAAATGGTTCCGTATTGACTTCAGAAGCAATGACCTTCGTATCATAGCGGTTATCCTGCAGTTTTTGCTGAAGCCAGGACGCTACCCGCGGTCTCATTATTTTCTCCGCATTATGACCTGGATCCACAATCATAAGACCTGCCATCAAAGCATCTTGAGCCGAGTGATAATCGATATCGCCGGTTACAAGTACGTCCGCGCCGCGATACAAAGCATGCTTCCAATAGCTTCTTCCGGAGCCGCCAAGTACAGCGGCTTTTTTAATTTCTCGATTCAGATCACCAACCACACGTACAAAAGGCACATCAAGACCGCTTTTTACCCGTTCTATAAACTCACTTAGACGAACAGGCTCCTTAAGCTTCCCAACACGGCCAAGACCAAAGGAGCGACCCTTCAAATCCATCGGGTATAAGTCGTATGCTACCTCTTCATATGGATGAGCTTTCAGCATAGCCTGAACGACTTTATTTCGGATACTTTGGGGCACGATCGTCTCAATTCTAAATTCTTCAACGCGTTCCATTTTTCCTTGTTCACCGATGAACGGATTCGTACCTTCTTGAGGCACGAACGTGCCAACTCCTTCGATATTGAAGCTGCAATGTGTGTAATTACCGATAGCTCCAGCACCGCTGTTAAGGATCGCATCAAGCACCTGTTGATGATGACTTTTAGGGACAAAAACGACAAGCTTAAACAATTGATCCGTATGCGTATCTTCAAGAGGCGCTGGATTTTCAATCCCGAGCGCTTCAGCCATCCAATCATTCATACCGCCTTCGGTCACATCAAGGTTCGTATGGGCAACATACACAGCAATATCATGCTTAATGAGCTTCTCGTACACTTTACCCATCGGTGTATCAGTTTGCAAATGAGAAAGCGGCCGATAAATGATCGGATGATGAGCAATAATTAACTCCGCCCCAAGAGAAATCGCTTCATCGACCACTTCTTCGTTGACATCCAATGTCACGAGCACTTTTTCAATATTTTTATGTAAGCTGCCGAGCTGAAGCCCGATTTTATCATCCGGTACAGCAACATGCTTAGGTGCAAGCTGCTCCATATACTGAATTACGGTCTGCCCTTTTGCAAACATTTGAGTACCTCCTTGATCTGTTCGATTTCCGAAGCTATTGCTTTTTCTTTCTGTTTAGACGCTTCCAGCTCTGATTCGGATAATGATTTACGGATTCGTTCCAGCTTTGCAATTTCACCTTGCCATTTTTTGAAGAAAGCAGCGTTCGTCTTTTCCACTAAATATGGCCCCATCGATATAAGCATTTCTTTGGAAAGCCCAATTCCGCAGCCTTGCAACTCTCGCTCCGCGTATAGTTGTTCATTACGTTCCGAAGCGTTTTGCACCCGTTCTGCGGTTAAAATTTCATATATTTTGCCGTCTTCCTCTAAAATATGCTCTTCTACAAGATACCAACCTTCGCGGACGAGCCAGCGGCGAACAACATCTTCCCCTATATTCGGTTGAAGGACGAGTCTGGATACACCTTCAAGCTTCTCGGACCCTTCGGTTAAGATCCTAACAATGAGGCTTCCCCCCATTCCTGCAATCGTAATGACATCTACCTCGCCTGGCTCAATAACCTCGAGTCCATTCCCTTTTCGAACAGATATAACTTCACTTAAACCAGCTTCAGCAACCTGTTTTTGAGCCGCCTGGAAAGGTCCTGGATTCACTTCTCCCGCAATTGCTGAAATGACTATTCCACTTTGAACGGTACTCACAGGAAGTAAAGCATGATCAGAACCAATGTCCGCTAGACGGCTGCCAGCAGGGATCTGATCGGCGATTTGTTGTAGTCTTGCTGATAATTTCATGAGACAACCCACGCAATCCATTTTTTTCGTAAATTAAATAATAAACTAAAAGCTATAGCGATTTTAATAAAACTTAGAAGACCCATCACTTCCGGCGAATGACCTCGAAGTATCGTTAGATCCGCTTCAGGCATAAACCACAGTGTTATTCCAACGATAAAATAAACGGACGGAAGTTTGTGATCTTTGTGATGCACGAGCCAACTGAACCATATCATCAGAACACTGAGTGGGAGCCAAAGCATTTGAACCTGCCACCACGAGGCATCAGGCACAGCATGATAAAATAAAGCAGCATATAGCAGTGCCCAACCTATAAAACCAAAATAATGTAAAAGTCCAATATCCATTAAATAACCTAAAATCGTCCATGTTAAACTACATAGTAGAAGTAAAATAATGGATCCAAGCTTAAAATTGATTTGATGCAGGTCGATCAGCCAGATGCCAAAGCCGAGCAAAAGAAAGCTGGCCATGCCCGTCAATGTATAAGAAGTCGTAATACGAGTATGACGCCAAACAAATGCGTATGCATAACAAAGACCAATAAAAACAAGTGCTGTAAAGATTTGCATTGGCCAAGAAAAAACGCTAAAATAAAAACCAACAAAACAAATCCAGGAAGAAATTCCAAATGCAGAAAGCCAAGAGCGAATGTTTCCTTGCATTAGTGAAGACAACGACAATAGATGATTATCCTTGCCGGACTGGTTTTCATCATATAAATTGAGTAGAAATTCACTATATTGATCTGGAAGTAATCGATTCCTTTGCCAATTCTCAATTTCAGTATAAATCATTTTGCGCTTTTCTTGATCCATTTAGCACCAACCCTTCTTCTACTCGTAAAAAAAGACCTTGCTGCTATGCCGCAGAAGGTCCAAATATACGCATTATTCGAGAAAATCTTTAAGCCGTTTACTGCGGCTTGGATGACGCAGCTTACGAAGCGCCTTCGCTTCAATCTGGCGAATCCGTTCACGCGTAACACCGAACACCTTACCAACTTCTTCGAGTGTTCTGGTACGGCCATCGTCCAGGCCAAAACGAAGACGAAGTACATTTTCTTCTCTTTCGGTAAGCGTATCGAGCACATCTTCCAACTGCTCTTTAAGCAATTCATAGGCCGCCGCATCAGCAGGAGCGAGTGCTTCGTGATCCTCGATAAAATCTCCCAAATGCGAATCGTCTTCCTCCCCGATCGGCGTTTCCAGTGAAACAGGTTCCTGTGCAATCTTCATAATCTCTCGCACTTTCTCAACACTGAGATCCATTTCAGCTGCAATTTCTTCCGGTGCAGGCTCACGGCCGAGTTCTTGCAAGAGTTGACGGGATACACGAATCAATTTGTTGATGGTTTCAACCATGTGCACAGGAATACGGATCGTTCTAGCTTGATCCGCGATAGCCCGTGTAATTGCTTGGCGAATCCACCATGTCGCATAGGTACTGAATTTGTAACCTTTTTTATGGTCAAATTTCTCAACCGCTTTAATGAGCCCCATATTTCCTTCTTGAATTAGATCAAGGAACAACATACCGCGGCCTACATAACGTTTGGCGATGCTGACAACGAGGCGCAAATTCGCTTCAGCTAACCGGCGTTTTGCCTCTTCGTCCCCATTTTCAATTCGTTTCGCAAGCTCTACTTCATCATCCGCAGATAACAAAGGAACTCGACCTATTTCTTTCAAGTACATCCGTACAGGGTCATTAATTTTAATACCTGGCGGTAACGACAAATCATCATCAAAACCAAAATCATCATGATCACCTTCTTCATGATCATCAGATGAGCGATGAGGCATATCTTCATCTTCGTCATTTTCATTCAGAACTTCGATCCCAAGGTCAGCTAATTGCTCAAAAAATTCATCCATTTGCTCAGGATCTTGGTCGAACGGTGACAATTTTTCCATAATATCTTTGTAAGTTAACGATGATCTCTTTTTACCTAATTCAATCAGATGGTCCTTGACTTGATCCAGCGTCAGTTCTGTTTCTATTTCAGTGTGCTGATCATTCGCCATATTTCGACTCCCTCCTCCCTAGAAACAATCCGTACTCCTACTTTTACTGTCTCTCTAGGGCTATAATCTCACTTGCAATTTGTGCTGCACGCAAAAAATCACCAGCACGTTCCGCGCGCATCATTTCTTCTTTCTTTTGCTCAATTTTTTTGAGCAGCGGGAATTTCTGGACTTCCCGTATACAATCATCTAGTACTTGAACATCAGAGTCCATCGGAATATCCATCATCGATATGGAACTTGCCGTTTTCTCTAAACGATCATCATGAAGTGATGCAATGAAGCGGCTAATGTCTGGCGGTTTGCCTTGTGCATAATAAGCATATAGATAAGCAGCAATGGCCGCATGTTCATCAATATTAAAGGCATCTCCTAGGCGTTCTTCTACATACCTTGCAGCTTCTTCATCTTGCAGCATGATCGCAAGCAATCTTCTCTCAGCCGTATGATATGCAGGCAGCAGGTTTGGAGCTGGCACCTGCCCTTTTTTATGCCTACCATTATTCCACCTTTTTGCGTTATTATCCCCATAAGGCTGCTTTTTTTGCACAGACTGCCTAATAACATTGCATTCTTGCTTTAATGTTTCATATTCAATTTGTATCTCAGTTGATAATTCCTTAAGATACACTTCCCGCTCCGTAGGGGAAGGAAGCTGCGCAATAACCTCAAGAGCTTCCCTTGCATACGCAACTTTACCGTCTTCTTCTAGCAGTATATGGTTTTTTTTCAGATATATAAGTTTAAATTTTGTAGTGGAAACGGCCCCCTCAATGATTTGATCAACAAACCGTTCCGCACCAAAATTCTTGATGTATTCATCAGGATCGAGACCGTCTCTTAAAACAGCCACCTTCACATGCAGCGCTACATTCTCAAACAAAGGTATACTCTTCAAGGCAGCAGCTTGTCCAGCTGAATCTCCGTCGTAGCAGACAATCACCTCATCCGCTAAATTTCTCATCATCGCTACATGGCTTTCCGTTAGGGCAGTTCCCATCGTTGCTACCCCATTATGCACTCCTGCTTCCCAAGCGCTGATCACATCACCGAATCCTTCGAAAAGGACGATTTGCCGCTGCTTGCGAATAGCCGTCTTAGCTTGATGCAAATTGTATAATGTACGGCTTTTGCTGAACAATTTACTTTCCGGGGAGTTCAAATATTTGGGCTGTCCTTCGCCTAATATTCTCCCTGAAAAAGCAATAACTCTACCGCTGCGATTCGCGATGGGAAACATAACCCGATCTCTGAACCGATCAATATAACCTGTTCCATCGTTACGCTGGGTTAAAAGTCCCCCTCGCTCCATCTCAGCAAGATCAAAGTTGCGTTTCGTCAGAAACTGTACCAATGTATCCCACCGATTCGGCGCGTATCCGATTTGAAACTGGTCGATCATCTTATCGGTAAAGCCCCGTGACCGCAAATATTCCATTGCAGCCTTGCCATGTTCAGTATTTTTGAGTAAGAAATGATAAAATTTAGCTGCCCATTCATGAGCTTGCAACAAACGCTCTATTTCCAAGTTCCGCGGAGCGGATTCATGACCGTCCCCAAATTGAACAGGAATATGAGCTTCATCTGCCATTACTTTTACGGCTTCAGGAAACGATAATCCTTCGATTTCCATTCTAAATTTAATGGCATTTCCACCCTTGCCGCATCCGTAACAGTAGAAAATTTGCCGCTCAGGTGTAACTGTAAACGAAGGGGTTTTCTCAGAATGAAATGGACAAAGGCCCTTCATGTACTTCCCCTGTTTGGTTAGATGAACGTATTTGGCTACTGTATCAACGATATCGTGCTGCTGTAATACCGCTTCGATGACTTCTTCCGGAATACTGCTATGTCCGGTACTCATCTTAACCACCTTCATCTCTTTTCCCACATAAATATAGTTTCGCTAAAAGTGAACATTCTCCTGCAAACAATGCAAAAGTTTTGTCAATTGTTGTTGAAAAAATGTTCGATCATCTATAGTAAATGGCTTAGGTCCTTTGGTATGCTTACCATTTCGTCTTGCCTTCGCTTGTATAAATCTGCGATCCAGCAAAAAATCAATGTTCTCATTATTATATATCTTTCCTCGAAAAGAAAGCACGTGGCAAGATTTGGACAGCGCCAGCGTAGCTAATCCATAATCTTGCGTTAGAACCACATCGCCGCGAACGATATGATTCGCGATATATAAATCAGCACTTTGGTCGCTGCGGTCGACATGAATGATGCTCACCCCTTCCTCTGCCTTAAGCAGATGATCATAAGAGGAAACGAGCCAGACGGGTACATTAAATTGCCTTCCAACGGCTGCAATTTCCGATTTGACCGGGCAAGCATCAGCATCAACCACAATACGTAATGAAAGATTACGATTCAAAAGATCACCAGATTCCTATCTGTTCATCTGTATATATCCTTCTTTATTACCAAACAAGCTTACTAAAATCCGCATACTGCTTAAGGTCACGATCGATGCTCGCAAGCAGCGCGAGACGGTTCATGCGAACCTTCTCATCTTCAGCCATAACCATCACGTTATCAAAAAATTCAGTAATGGCAGGTTTCAAGCTGGCAAGCAGATGAAGAGCCTCTTCAGCTTTTCGTTCGGACAGAGCTTGTTCATAAGCACCGGAAACAGACTTCCATGCCTCATATAGCTTCGCTTCCTCATCTTGGGCAAAAAGCTCTTGAGTAACTGTAGTAAAGGAAGCTTTAGATGCCAAGTTGCTCACACGGTTAAATGATTCAACGGTCGTCTTAAAGTCATCGGTACCCTGAACAGCCTTCATAAGCGATTGTCCGCGAGCCACGACAGAGACAATATCGTCGAACCCTGATGCTATAACTGCATCCACCACATCATAGCGTAAATCTTCGGAGAGTGTCTTCTTGACGCGAAGGCCAAAGAACTCATATAAATCTTTACGTATTTCCTCGTCAGAACGTTTCAACTCGTGGAAATTTTTATGGGCGTCAAGCGCAATTTGGAACACTTCTCCAAGAGTAATGGAAAGTTTATGTTCGAGCATCATTTGAACAATACCCGCTGCTTGACGACGAAGTGCGTAAGGGTCTTGTGAACCCGTCGGAATAATGCCAATCGAGAAAGTACCTACAATCGTATCCATTTTATCCGCAATGCTGACGATTGTACCCACCATAGACGCAGGAACGTCATCGCCTGAGAAACGCGGCTGATAATGTTCGAATATCGCTTTAGCAACCTCTTCGCTCTCTCCGGCTTTACGAGCATAATCTTCACCCATAACTCCTTGAAGTTCTGGGAATTCATATACCATTTGGGTTACCAAATCGAATTTACAAATATCCGATGCTCGGCTAACTGATTCGCTAGTCCCAGCCGATACTTGCAAACGTTCAGCAAGGCGGTCAGCAATACTGCGAATCCGGCGAACCTTATCGCCTACAGTACCTAACTCTTCATGGAACACGATGCTTTCAAGCTTAGACACAGCGTCTTTAATAGCCATCTTCTGATCTTCTTCATAGAAAAATTTCGCATCAGACAGACGAGCACGCAGCACCTTCTCATTCCCTCTAGCAATGATATCAAGGGAATCTTTATTCCCGTTGCGAACCGTTACAAAATAAGGCAGCAATTGACCTTGCTCGTTCAGCACTGGGAAGTAACGTTGATGCTCACGCATCGATGTAATAAGTACATCTTGAGGAATATTCAGGAACGACGGATCGAATGTACCGAACAGTGCTGTTGGCCATTCTACCAAGAACAATACTTCTTCAAGAAGATCGTCTTTAACACCGATTTTCCATTTTTTCTCCTCTGCTAACGCTTTGATCTGAGAAGTGATCAACTCTTGCCGTTCATTTACATCTACGATGACATACTGCTTGCGAAGTGTCTCCACATAAGCAGATGGTTCGGATATTTCTACTTCTGTACCTAGGAAACGATGTCCTCTTGATATTTTACCTGCTTTCACGCCGGCAATTTCAAGATTAACGATATCTTTTCCAAATAGAGCAACGATCCATTTGATCGGACGAACAAATTTGAAGTCATGAGCGCCCCAGCGCATATTTTTCGGGAAAGACATCGAAGTGATGACCTGAAGCAGACCTTCTGGCAAAACTTCTGCCGTCTGTACGCCGATGCGGCTTTTATTCACATAGATGTACTCTACACCGCCAACTTCTTTGAACGTAAATTGATCTGGATCAACACCTTGACTTCGCGCAAAACCAAGTGCCGCTTTGCTCCAGTTGCCGTTTTCGTCTTGTGCGATTTTACGAGAAGGGCCTTTTACTTCTTCATGAATATCTTCTTGTTTCTCAGCAACTTCTTTTACGATTACAGCAAGCCGGCGAGGTGTTGCATAAGCTTCTACCGCTGTGTAAGAAATATTCGAGTCATTCAGCCATTTCTCTGTTTTTTCTTTCATTTGGTTCATGGCTGCGCGAATAAATCTTGCCGGAACTTCTTCAAGTCCAATTTCAAACAATAGATCTTTAGCCACGTTCCACCTCTCCTTTCTTAAGCAGCGGGAATCCGAGTTTCTCCCGTTCTTCCAAATAGGTTGCAGCCACTTGTCTAGCTAGATTACGAACGCGCGTAATATATCCTGTGCGTTCGGTTACGCTGATCGCCCCCCTAGCATCCAGCAAGTTAAACGTATGGGAGCATTTCAGAACATAATCATACGCAGGAAATACGAGATGTTGATCCATCGCTTTATTTGCTTCTTCCTCGTACATATTAAATAGAGTAAAAAGCATTTTTACATCGGAAACTTCGAATGTATATTTGGAATGTTCATATTCAGGTTGATGAAATACATCGCCGTACGTAATTCCATTAACCCATTCCAGTTCAAATACGTTTTCTTTATCTTGAATATATGAAGCGAGCCGCTCCATACCGTAGGTAATTTCAACAGCGACTGGGTTCGCATCGATTCCGCCTACTTGTTGGAAATACGTAAATTGCGTAATTTCCATACCGTCTAGCCATACTTCCCAGCCAAGACCCCACGCGCCTAGCGTCGGTGCTTCCCAGTTATCTTCAACAAAACGGATATCATGCTGAAGCGGATCGATACCTAGACGTTTCAAGCTTTCCAAGTACAATTCTTGAATGTTGTCTGGTGATGGCTTCAAAATAACTTGAAATTGATGGTGCTGATACAAACGATTCGGATTCTCCCCGTATCGTCCGTCAGCAGGTCTACGGGATGGTTCTACATAAGCGACATTCCATGGTTCAGGACCAATAGAACGAAGATATGTCATTGGATTCATTGTGCCTGCGCCTTTTTCCGTATCATAGGGCTGGACAATTATACAATTTTGTTCGGCCCAAAACTGTTGCAGCGTCAATATCATCTGCTGAAAGTTCATCGGCTAAAAACCCCTTTGCATCAAAATATTTATTCAGGAGATGGACGACAAAAAAACTCTCATCCTTACGCCTGAAGTGATTCAGACGTAGGGACGAGAGTATATTCCCGCGGTTCCACCCTACTTGATTACGAACATTTCCGATTCATCACGAAAAATGCCGCAATCCACTTTTTCACGTTCAATACCATGCTCCCGAGTGCCATATTTCATGGATCTATCTTACTGGGCTTACACCGTCCCCAGCTCGCTACAAAGCATTAATCCATTACTTTCTCGTTCACAGCATGTCTCAATTTTGAGAAACTTACAATTTATAATATAAAATTTTGTTCAGTAAGTCAAATATCATATTTATCCAATTGATCAATAAAATTTCGCGACTTTAAATGAAGCCCCATCTGCATATCCATAAAATCGCGCATCACTTTTTTCAGTTCCGCTTTCGTTTCATCCTTCACATCGATATTACCAAGTCGCCGTAGATCTATTTTGGCAAAAAGTTGCAGCAGCTTTAGTGTTCTTGGAGATACCGTGTAAGATGCCGGGTCGTGATGCTTGCATGACTGGCACAATACGCCGCCAAGGCGAGGGCTGACTTTAAATTCGTCGCTCTTTCGTCCGCATGATATGCACTGTTCAAGCTCTGGGCCATAACCTGAAGCCTGCAAAATTTTCATTTCGAAAATGTGTATGACCACGTGAATATCTTTGCTCTCTAGAAGAGAATCCAGACAAGCTTTAAGCTGATGAAACCAAAAAGCACCGATTTCTTCATCGTGAAGGCCGCGGTCTACGAGCTCACAAGCGTATGAGGCGTAAGCTGCCTGCTCGATATTCTCACGCAAAGAATGATAGGATTCAAATATTTCACCGGCATTCAATGTTCCAAGTCCATTGCCATTTCGAAAAAAAACATATTGTCCGTAGGTAAAAGGCTGTGTTAATGCGGCATGCCGACTTTTCACCTTTTTTGCTCCACGAACTAACACCCCTACTTTGCCGTAGTTTTCGGTGCAAAGCGTAATGATTTTGTTCCCCTCGCCGTAGTCCATGCTGCGGATGACAATCCCTTCCACCCTGTATAGCATGTCTCTTCCCCCAATATTTGTTCCATGATGAGCGCATCAATCTGCTTCTTCATCGACGTTCATCTCTTCTGCTGCAGCTGCCTGCTCAGCCGTATTCTCATTGTCGGTCGCTAGTTTATACAACAAGTAAGCATCGACATCTCCAGTCATCGCAAAATACTTCCACGAAAAATCTCGCATACGTATTCATCCTTTCTTCGGAAATGACGCCTGCATCTTTACGAAAATAGGATGTGCTAACGGAAACGTTCTATGCGTTGCAATAACTGGCAGGAAAGAGAAAATCGAGAGACAATCTAGGCATCGCGATGAAATCCGAGATCACGTAAAACCCGCTCTTGATTACGCCAGTCTTTCTTCACTTTTACCCACAGCTCCATAAAAATTTTAGAACCGAGCAATTTTTCAATATCATGGCGCGCTAACTTGCCAATTTCTTTAAGCATCGCGCCCTGTTTGCCGATGATAATCCCTTTTTGCGAATCTCTCTCGACAAAAATAACGGCCGAAATATAAACAACTCCGTTATCCTGCACCCTCATATCTTCAATCGTCACCGCTATAGAGTGCGGCACTTCTTCACGAGTTAAATGCAATATTTTCTCACGAATGAGCTCTGCAACAACGAACTGCTCAGGATGGTCTGTGACTTGATCCTCAGGATAGTACTGCGGACCTTCCGGCAAATATTTCGTAATTTGCTCGATCAGAGTAGATACATTATTGCCTAGTTTTGCAGAGATTGGGACAATTTCAGCAAAGGAATACAGTTTGCGATACTCCTCAATAAGCGGCAATAAATCTTCAGGCTGAACTTTATCAATCTTGTTCAGCACAAGAATGACTGGTGTTGAAATACGCTGAAGCTGCTCAATAATAAAGCGGTCACCTCCGCCAATTCCTTCTGAAGCATCAACTAAGAAGAGAACAGCTTCGACTTCGCCGAGTGTACCAAGCGCTGTCGTATTCATATAGTCGCCGAGCTTAGACTGGCGTTTGTGGATTCCTGGAGTGTCCAGGAACACAATTTGTGTATTGTCAGCGGTATACACACCGTGTATTTTGTTACGGGTTGTTTGCGGTTTATCGGACATAATCGCAATTTTTTGTCCGATGACTTGGTTCATTAAAGTTGATTTACCGACATTCGGTCTGCCGACAATCGCAACAAAACCCGATTTAAACTTAGATGTACTCATACATTCCTCCGTTATTTCTTCTCCAAATCCGATGGGCCGAAGGCACCAGGTAAAAGATCGCGTACCGTCGTCTCCAGCACATCGCCTTTCATATTGCCTAATATGACTGGCATATCTGGACCGCACAGTTCGATCATAACTTGGCGGCATACGCCGCAAGGCGAGATGGGATGATCTGTATCTCCAATTACGGCAATAGCTTTAAAGCTTCCTGGTTGATGACCGTCGGCAATAGCGCGAAATATGGCTGTTCGTTCCGCGCAATTGGTAGGTCCAAAGGCAGCATTCTCAATATTGCAACCGTGATGTATCTGTCCATCGGCATCTAAGAGCGCTGCACCTACGCCAAAGTGAGAGTATGGAATATAAGCCTTGCTGCGGGCTTTCTTAGCTTCATCTAATAAAGAATGATAACTCAAATTTCATACAGCTCCTTTTATAATGTAACGGTATCTACGGATTCATTCAGCTATTCATCCATCCAAACCAAATGAATACCGGTTTATAAAAAATAATGATGCCGATGAGAACAGCGAAAATTGCAGTAACAAGTACTGCGCCAGCGGCTGTATCTTTAGCAATCTTCGCTAATGGATGCGGGTTAGGAGATATAAGATCCATGGCAGATTCCACTGCTGTATTCATCAATTCGGCGGCGATGACGACGGATATCGTCAGCAGCAGCACTAGCCATTCACCCCAAGATATATGGAAAAAGGCAGCGGCACCTATTACAAGCACCGCCATGATCAAATGTACTCTTAAATTCCGCTGCGTTTTCATACTGTACCATATACCCTCAAAAGCATGTCCAAACGTGCTAATCCACGATTTCCTAGACATTATCTCGTTAATCCCACCTGTGCAAGGACCGCTTCTTGTTTAGACATCATCTCAGCCTCGCTTTCTTTATCTTGATGATCATATCCTAGCAAATGCAGAAAGCCGTGAACGAATAAGAAACCAAGCTCTCTTTCAATAGAGTGTCCGTATTCCTCACTTTGTCTCTTTGCCGTAGGAATCGAAATAATAATGTCACCTAGTACGTCTGTTATTTCCGCAAGTTCACTTTCGTCTTCTACTTCATATACAATATCGAGCTCTTCATCTAGCGACTCAACCATAGAGAAGGACAGAACATCTGTAGGGCGGTCGATTCCCCGATACTCACGATTCAGCACGTGAATCTGCTCATCATCGACAAACATTAGGTCGACTTCACCTTCCAAGATGCCTTCTGCTTCTCCTGCTTTTTGTAAAATCGTTTCGAGCAATGAAATTAGTGATTCGCTAATTTCAAAATCGTTCTGCTCATTGCTCCATACCAGCTGCAAACTCATACTGCGACAGCTCTCCTTTATTTGTACGTTTGTATTTTTAAGATTTCTTCATTTCGTCAGGATATTCAATACGCGAATGGAATATCCCCATTACCGATTCTTTCAAAGTTTGAGCAACAATATCAAGCTCTTTCATTGTGATGTCACATTCGTTAAACTGATGATCATCCAGTCTGCTCTTAATAATTTTCTCAATCATCGACTCTACTTGATCCACCGTTGGATTTCGAAGTGAACGAACCGCCGCTTCCACACTATCTGCAATACCCACTACAGCCGCTTCTTTGGACTGTGCTTTAGGACCTGGATACCGGAAATCATCCTCGGTAAAGTCCGGTTCAATTCCCTTCTCCTCCGCTTGTGTGAGCGCTTTATGATAGAAATAATGCAGCAATGTCGTGCCATGATGCTGCTCAGCAATGTCACGAATTGGCTTCGGTATTTTATAGTCCTTGAGCATTTCAACCCCATCGCGTGCGTGGGCAATAATAATTGATTTGCTCAGCTTCGGATCAATAGCATCATGCGGATTCTCAATGTTCGTCTGATTTTCGATGAAATAGCTGGGCCGCTTCGTTTTACCAATATCATGATAGTAAGAACCGACACGACATAATAAACCGTTAGCACCTATCGCCTCTGCGGCAGCTTCTGATAAATTGCCTACCATGATGCTGTGATGATAAGTGCCTGGCGTTTCCGTTAGAAGCTTTCTAAGCAGCGGATGATTTGGATTGGACAGTTCAACCAGCTTTAATGCAGACAGAATGCCAAAGGTCCCTTCAAAAAATGGCATTAAACCAATAACTAAAATCGCCGTCAACAACCCGCCGGCAAAAGCAAATCCAACCGAATACAAGAAACTTGTCTGATCCCATTGTCCCGATCCAATAAGCATAAGTGCTACTACGGATAAGGAACCGAAAAGGCATACCATAATGGCTGCTTTCAAAATGCTGGAACGTTGACTGGCGCGGTGTATGGCAAAGATCGAAGCAAAGGAGACGACAACCGCAAAAAATCCATAATAGAAATCAAATATTTGCCCTTGTCGTACATTCAAAATAATACTTGCCAATATACTAATGACGATTGCGCATACAAATGCAATAGACGAATCCAGCAGCAATGTAATGAGCATAACACCAATAGAGGCAGGTGCTACGTAGCCTATTCCAGGGCGACTCTCAGTCTGCAACATGCTGACCAAATACATCGAAATTAAAGTAATTGCAAAAATCATAACCAGCATAAGAAGCTGTGAATTGCTATACTTAAATTGCTTGCCTTGTGTACCGGATTGTCTTATATACATGAACAAACCGAACGTAAGAATAAACGAAAAAATGAACAAACCGAACTCCGGCCAGTAATTTACTTCATTCTGAAGCAAATCATTTTCATCCAAGAGCGTATAAATTTCCTGGGTAATGATCTGACCTTTCTTAACGAGCACATCACCCTTCTCAATATACACCGTAGGTGTATTCTCACGCGCTAACACTCTTGCCTCTTTCGTAGCTTCCTCGTCATAGAACTTATTCGCAGTAATGACAAGGCGAGCTAATTCCTGCACGACTTCCCTTGAAGTTCGTTGACTTAGAGAACTGGTACTTACGAGCTCGGCAACTTTAGCTCTAGCCGTCTGTGCATCTGTAATCTGGTCATTCATAAGGCGCGACACAATTTCCCTTGCAACCGGCTTCATTTCCTGAATATCTTGAGAAGAAAGCCTTGGCAATTTGATGTACGTTTCCTCAGGAATACGATATTTCTGCTCTTCAATCCGCTTGCTCATTTCCTCTAGCAACGTTGCAGAATATACGCCTGAGTTGCGGTTGCTCTGAATAAAATTGTGCACAAAATCATCGAATCTTTGCGGAATCTCTTCCCTATAAATCGAAACTTTATCGCTAGTCGATACTTGATCATCCTGATTAAGCCGTTCAATGCGATCTAGTATCTGCACAATTAAATTCTCGTTGCGCATTAGAATGATCGTATACATTGGCTGCACGCGTGCCGCCGCTTCCTCTTGAGCTTGCAAAGTCGCCTTTGTATTTGGAATTTGCTTCGGCGCTACGATTTCCTTATCACTAGGAATTCCGACTTTGATGTCATATCGCTCTGGAAGGAGCTTTGGTGCCAGAAATAAATAAAACAGCAATATTAAAATGAAAAACAAAGCATAGCGTGTCTGAACGCTGTGCTTCCATCCGCTTGCTTTTTTATGTTTTAATTTATGTTGTGACACATCTTTTGAGGTCATAGAGACAATCCTCTCTATCCTTGTTTTTCCGCAGCAAGGTCATAGGCAACAATAATTTTCTGAACAAGTGTATGGCGCACGACATCCTGTTCTGCAAAATAAACGAAACCGATCTCTTCAATGTCACTTAAAATCTGTTTAGCTTCTACCAAACCAGACTTTTTACCTTTCGGCAAGTCAATTTGTGTAGCGTCACCCGTGATGACCATTTTTGAACCAAATCCTAAACGAGTAAGGAACATTTTCATTTGTTCAGCCGTTGTATTCTGGGCTTCATCCAAAATAATAAATGAGTCATCCAGCGTTCTGCCGCGCATATAAGCAAGCGGCGCAATCTCGATCAGTCCGCGCTCAAGAGCTTTTGCCACTTGATCCGGTCCCATCACATCATAGAGAGCATCGTACAGCGGACGAAGATATGGGTCTACCTTTTCTTGCAGATCACCCGGTAAAAATCCTAAGCTCTCTCCAGCTTCAACAGCAGGACGCGTTAGTATAATTCGTTTTACCGATCCTTCTTTCAGCGCTGCCACCGCCAGTACTACGGCGAGATACGTCTTCCCAGTACCTGCGGGTCCAATTCCAAACACAACATCTTTCGCTTTAATTGTCTTCACATAGTGACGTTGTCCGATCGTTTTGGCGCGAATAGGTTTACCGCGGAAAGTCGTTGTGATTTCTCCTTTAAACAAGTCGAGCAATTCGTCTGCACGTAAATCTTTTGCAAGCTCAAGCGCATAATGGATATCTCTTTCTGTAAGAATATATCCGTTGCGTACTAGCTGAAGCAGCACTTCAAACAATTGTTTAAGTATTTCAACCTCATGTTCATTACCGTAAATAACAATTTCAGCTTCACGAGATCCGATTTTTGCATCACTAATGCGCTGTTCAATCAGCTTTAAAAAGGAATCCTGCGGTCCGAATAGTGATAGTCCTTCCGCTGCGTTTTGCAGTGAAATTTTTACGCTGTATTTTTGTTCTGCCAAATAGCCTCATTCTCCTTAGTTATGAACTAACGGAAGCTCCTCTGAAATATTCTCTTCCACTTCAAAAAGCACTTTCATATAAACTTTACCATTGTCTTTCTTCTCATGCAAAATTTTTTCGCTTACAATTCGTGAATCTTTGCCGTTTTTGATAATTACGTCCTTTCTCGCTTGCTCTAATCCTTTCGCTCTAGCCTCGGCATCCGTTACCTTATCCTCAGTCATTTGCATTTCCATGACTTTTTCAGTCATCCACCCAACAGGCAGCTTAATGTTACGCCATGTGAGCGAATCACGATTCGTAACGGTCTCATATTTATCGAACGACAATTTCCCATATCCCGTGAGCTGTATCGCTATGTTCCCAAGTACCAAATAACCGCGTTCTTTCTGCTCACCCGTATACGACTTATATTTTTGCGTTGTAGGAACCTCAATGAGATACTCATGCCATACAAGCCCCTTTACCACGCCTTTGGCTACAACGAGCTTCTGATTGCCCTCATCGCCCAATATACCAGAGATTAGAATGCTTCCTTTCTTTACTCTCGTATTTTTTTGCACGACGGGTCTGCCTTGTTCGGCAAAAATCTGTGTTACAACCGCATCTGACTTAGCTATAATATGGCGAGGGCTAAGCAAAGGCGGCTGCTCTGGTATCGTCGCCTCGACAACTTGAATCGTAATTCGGGTTCCGTGAACCGATACTCCAACCCATGAAGAGCCCGGTAATTTTTGCGTAAGCTCTCTTGAAAGCTTGTCCTGTTCTTTCAGACGAAACACCCATTGAAACGGATAAATCCCCTCTTCCTTCGCTGCCTTAAGCACCGTTTCGGTTGTAAGTTTTACGTTTCCTTTCACTTCTATATCCCATACAAGTGATGACATTATATATAAAATTACGAAAAACAGAAAGATTCCAACGGCAAAAAGTTTACGTCGTATAATCCGCTTGAGCACAAAAGGAAAGCCCATTCGTTTTTCAACGTGCATCCGGCAGCTTGTCTTCTTCAAAATAGGACGAAGTCGATAGAAATCACCGAGCATTATATTTAACTGTACTCGATCTTCGGAAATGGCTCGTACATTCCAAATTACAATCCGCTCCGCGGCCAATGCATTAATGAATGATGTCACTGATTTCCCGCGAACGGTTATCGATACGGTTCCCAGAAGGTTTGCGATTACGCGCGATTTCATCCGATATTCCCCTTCCCTTCATATTGAATGTCAGAAATGATCCCTTCAATAAAAACCTCTTCTGGCAAAATAGCACGAATGATAAGCTCTTTTCCTGCAACGAGCAGCTTGCCTTCTGTTACAGCTAAAATCAATTGCTCCGAAGAAAAGTGAATGACGCCGCGATGATTTTCGATATACAGTTGACGGTTACCAATCAGGGTTAGCCTCGGCAGATCAAATACGATATCCTGCGGTACATCTAGAACATCTGTTGTCCATTTCCGCAGCTTGCGACTAATCCGGCTCATAATAAGGCAATGCCCCCCTTCCCGTACTGTACAAAATATGCAGCAACTATTCGTTTTATGAAATGGAAAAACCGATCTCCCTAGTAGGAAGATCGGTTTCGGTGTTTCTCTTATCATGAAAAACTTAACGTTGATTTCGATAATGCCTCTTCGCACGCGGCGGCGCTAAAATTTCTGACCATATGATCGCTTTGCGGATTTCTTCTGTATCTTTAACCCGAAAGGAAGAGGATAAATCTAGGCTTGGTTTCGCAGATTGCAGCATCTTAGATGCAGGTTGCTCTACTTTTGCCTTTGACTCCTCCCACATTTGCGACACTCCCTCGCCTGTAGAATAATCCGGAGCAGGCAGATCATTTAACAAGTCTGTAATAGACCGCTCAGGTTTGTCGTCATTTATTCGGGTCTGCGACTGCACAGTTTGCGGCATTCGCGGATGATCTGGAGACGATAAGGATCCGCCTCCGCCGAACGTTGGCATCTTGCTGGGACGACTCTTAGAGGCTGTTTTATTGGCCCGATTAAACAAAGACACGAGTCCAGATACAATCAATATAACAATGAAAATGTGGCTAAAGATCCAATCTAACATGACTCACCGCCTAGCTTATTTGTGTTTAGGGTCATTTGAGTCTGGTGTATTATCGCCCATTTTACCGATGGACCCGCGCATTTGCGTATCGGCTTCAATATTTTTCAGATTCATATAATCCATAACACCCAGCTGCCCGCTTCTTAGTGCTTCTGCCATCGCAAGCGGTACTTGTGATTCGGATTCAACGACGCGCGCTCTCATTTCTACAACGCGTGCTTTCATCTCTTGCTCTTGAGCAACGGCCATAGCACGGCGTTCTTCCGCTTTCGCTTGAGCAATCCGTTTATCCGCTTCAGCTTGTTCTGTTTGCAAGTACGCACCGATGTTTTTACCTACATCAACATCCGCAATGTCAATCGACAAAATTTCGAATGCTGTTCCAGCATCCAATCCTTTATTAAGCACTGTTCTTGAAATGAGATCCGGGTTCTCAAGCACATCCTTATGCGAGTTGCTTGAACCAACCGTCGTAACAATCCCTTCACCAACACGTGCAATAATCGTTTCTTCTCCGGCACCGCCGACAAGTCGTTCGATATTCGCACGAACCGTTACACGGGCTTTTACCTTTACTTCAATACCGTCTTTCGCCACTGCTGCAACGACTGGAGTTTCGATGACCCGAGGGTTGACGCTCATTTGCACAGCCTGCAGCACGTCACGACCAGCAAGGTCAATAGCAGCTGCTCTTGCAAATTCAAGCGGAATGTTCGCACGCTGCGCAGCAATAAGCGCGTTAACGACACGGTCTACATTACCGCCTGCCAAATAGTGACTTTCCAGCTGATTAATCGTCAGGCCAAGTCCCGCTTTATGAGCCTTAATCATTGGATTAACGATACGAGCTGGTGTAACTCGGCGCAGGCGCATCGCAACAAGGGTAATAATACCTACTCGAACACCTGAAGCAATGGCTGACACCCAAAGCATTAATGGGAAAAAGCTGAAGAAAACACTTAGTACAATGATAACAACGACCGCAAGAAGCAATATCGTTACTGCAGATGAACTGATCATACTTGCACATCATCTCCGTTTCTCTTTTTATTATTAGTTAAATTTCTCTTTAATCCGGCATTTATCCTTCTTTAACGACAACTCTCGTACCATCTACGCTGATGATCATAACAGGACGGCCTGCTTCAATAAAGCCTCCTTCTGTAACAACATCAATTCGTTTACCATCAACGATCGCTGTTCCAGCAGGTCTGAGCGGTGTTAAACTCGTTCCCTGTTTACCGATTAAATTATCTTTAGGCTCATTCGGAATATATCCTTCTTCCTTCGTGAGCTGATAGCGCAAAATAAATCGGTTCCAGATGCCCCGCTCTTTAAATATATATGACACAATGATCACCACTATAATAGCAGCCGCAAAGGCGATGCTTAGTGAAATAAATGCATTCGTTGTGTCATAAGCAGCACTGACAACACCCGTAACCAAGCTGACTGAGCCTATAATTCCTAAAATACCGAAGCTAGGCACAAACAGTTCCGAAATGAGCATAACCAGCCCGATGATAAAGAGAATCCAAGTTTCCGAGCCTGCAAATCCAGCGATATAATTACCCGTAAAATAGAGCACAAACGCGATAATACCAAGTATCCCCGGAATACCGAACCCCGGCACGATTAGTTCTATTATGATTCCTGTAATACCGACGAACAGAAGTAAGGTTGAGACAATAGGATTCGTTAAAAAGATGGATATATTTTCAGCTGCTGTTCGGTCAATTCGAAACATGTCTTGAGTCGAGTAACCAGATTGCGAAGCGACTTCCTCAGCTGTTTTTGCAATCATCTCAGCGTAACCTACTTTGACAGCTTCATCTGCAGTTAAAGAAATAATCTGGCCCTTTTGTTTCGTTTTACCGATTTCCGGCATCTTGACTTCGATGTTTGTATCTGTCATTCCTTCTGCAATGGCTGGGTTCCGCCCACTAAGTTCCGCTGCGGCAGCCATCTCACTTTTCCAGTACGCTACTAATTTAGGATCATCAATAGGTTGACCCGAACGATCGACAATAGCTGCAGCTCCGATCGTACTTCCAGGCTGCATCGCAATCTTATCGGCATTTAGAGCTATATAACTGCCTGCAGAAGCCGCTCTGCCCTTGACGAAAGCTATTGTCGGTACTTTGCTCGATCGAATCAGCTCACCAATTTGTTCTGCGCTGTCTACTCTTCCGCCTGGCGTATTTATTTCTAAAACAATCAGCGCTGCATTCATTCTCGTCGCTTCATCAAATCCGCGTTTCATGAACTTATAGAGGCCAGACTCAATCTCTTGGTCCACAGGTATGATATATACTGGACCGCTTTGCGCTACTGCGCGGACAGGCTCAGCCGTAAAACTTATTTGAAGCAATATGGATACAAGCATCATGAGCATGAATGTGTGAAGCAGAAACTTTTTAGTTGCGGCAATCAATTTACACCCCTCCTTTTATATTTTAATGTATGTACATTGTCACTTATGGTTGTTACTACGTATTGTAATACATTACGTTTCAACCTTCAGTATTTTCCTTATAAAATGGAAAAAAACACCCTCCAAAATCAGAGAGTGTTTTTGTTATTGTTATTGCAGAAATTGTTGAACGATTTGGTTCACTAGTTTACCGTCAGCACGCCCTTTTACTTTCGGCATGAGACTACTCATTAATTTTCCCATCTCGGCTTTCGAAGAAGCACCGGTTTCCTGGATGGTCTGCTGTACAATGACTTTAATTTCTTCTTCAGAAAGCTGTTCTGGAAGATACTGAGCTATAATCTCAATTTCTGCCTTGAGACTGTCGACAAGATCTTCTCGACCTGCTTTTTCAAATTCTTGGAGGGCATCTTTGCGCTGTTTGATTTCACGACTAAGGATATCAAGCACTTCGTTGTCATCCAAAGCTCTTTTCAAATCTATCTCAAGATTTTTAATCGTCGAACGAACCATTCGAATGGTGGAGAGTTTGAACTTGTCTCGACTCTTCATCGCCTGCTTCATATCTTCGTTTAATCGTTCGCTAAGATTCATGTTAGTTCAAATCCTCCTAAAACTTTCTCTTACGAGCAGCCTCGGACTTTTTCTTACGCTTTACACTTGGCTTTTCATAATGCTTGCGTTTCTTCACCTCAGCCAAGACGCCATCTTTAGCGATGGAACGTTTAAAGCGACGAAGTGCAGCATCAATTGTCTCGTTTTTGCGAACTTTCGTTTCAGACACCAGTTTTCCCTCCCTCCGACCAGACCGTCCAAGAGCACAACACGGTTCATCAACTTTCATTATATGTGAGAGTGTAATAAGGTGTCAACCTACGCATGGGAATTCGATACACCAACAAGCGCACCTAATCTTGTTCCTCCGAGCAAATGATAATGCAAATGATGTACCGTCTGTTCACCGTTACGGCCACAGTTGTTGATTAAACGATAACCGGAATCTGCAATCCCTAGATCTCTAGCGACCTGCTGAGCAACTCGGTGTAATTCACCAATGAGCGCAAAATCATCACCTTCTGCATCGTTCATTGAGGCGATATGTTTTTTTGGTATAAGAAGAACATGCGTTGGTGCTGCGGGTTGTATATCGTGAAATACGAGCACAGAGTCATTTTCAAATACTCTTTTCGAAGGAATTGTACCTTCTGCTATTTTGCAAAACAAGCAATCCATCAATTACCCCTCCCTCAATTTATATCCCTATCTTGATAACATCATACCGAATTGAAGTGTGCTCGTCCAATATTACATGGAACAATAAAATTGACCCCTGGATAGGGGTCTGCAATTTATGAATCAAGCCATAAAAGTCAGCTGACGTTGATATTAATAAAACGGCAGTAATGATAACGCCGTTAGCGCTGCTAATGGCAATACAAGCCGGTTAAACCGACGGATGCCAAATGGATAGCCATAGCCAAATCCATATGGATAACCATAGCCAAATCCATATGGATAACCATAGCCGTATCCGTAACCATATCCTGGGTAGAAGCCGCGCGGCTCAAACGGATACCCGTATCCATCGTGCCAACCATGTTCGTAGCCATATCCTGCATTTGGTCCGACATTTGGTGCTACGTTTGGACCGACTTTAGGCGCGATATTTGGTGCAATATTCGGACTGATGTTTGGTGCAACGTTTGGCATGATGTTTGGTGCAACGTTTGGCATGATATTCGGGCCAATGTTTGCTGCAACGTTAGGTCCAATATTCGGGCCTACATTTGGTCCTACGTTTGGTCCGACATTCATTCCCACGTATGGACTGACGTTCATTCCAACATTCGGACCTACGTTCATTCCAACGTTAGCCTCATGGCCGACATTCGCCTCATGCGTTGCCATTGTACCATGGGTAATCGGCACAGCTAAGTTAAGTACATCATCATCCACACTCTCTACAATTCCATCATACACATGACCATCTCTCGTCCACACTCGAACATAGCGATGCATATGATCCATACAAAGTTTTTTAGCCTCGTGCTTATCCATTCCCCAGACCTCCTGATCATAACTTTCATCACATCGTATTCACATATAGGCGAATGTGCTACTCGTTATTAAGAACTGGAGAATGACATGATGAGCAATTACAATTTCTCCAAAACGACTCTAGAACCTCCGCCTGCTTGTTCTGCAGGCAGAACGACCAGTTTCCTTGGCAGTCTAGCTCGGAGTTCCGGCACGTGACTAATGACACCGACAGATAAATGATCATTATGCAATTTCTCAAGTGATGTAATGACCGTGTCAAGAAGTTCGGGATCAAGAGTACCGAAGCCCTCATCTAGGAAGAAAAATTGCAATGGATATTGTCCGCTTAGCTGAATTTGCGCAGATAAAGCGAGTGCAAGCGACAGAGAGGTTAGGAAAGTCTCGCCCCCGGACAATGTTGACACAGGGCGCTTCACTCCGCCATTCGCATCGTCCCGAATGACAAAACCGCCTCCTGAATCAACCTCCAGCGCATAACGCTGTTTCGTTAGGAAACGAAGCCTATGAGACGCAGCTTGGCTGACCTGCATAAGCTGCTCTTCAGCGATATACTCAACGAAAGCATTGCCGCGCAGGCAGCTTTGAAGCTTAGAGAGTTGCTCCGTTTGATGCTGAAGATGAAGCCGTTTTTGCTCAAGCTCTACCCAGCGCAGATGCCTTTGCTGCAAATCTTCCAAATCGCGCTCTGCTCTAGCTTTGACTTGAAGCGCTTCTTCATCGAGCCTTCTAGCAATGGTCATCTGGGTATTACACTGCTCCCATTCCGGAGCAGTTACTTGTTGGCCTTGCAATTTGCCGTCTAAATCTCGTAATCGCGCATTTAAATCTCGCTCTTGTTCACGGTGGGTCTTCGTTTCAAATTCATATTGCTTCTTCTGCTGTTCATGCATAATGGCAAGAGCAACTTCCTGTTCATCGGCAAACGGCGAGGACTCAAGCTCGCTCTTCCAACGAGCCAGGGCATAAGCCGCATGTTCTTCAGCAGATTGCAGCGCCTGCTCCGCTATCCCTAGTGCTTTCAGCGCCTCATGTTTCGTTTGTTCAGCTAGGCGGCTAGCATTATGCTTGTCTTGGGCTGTTAAGCGTATTTGATCAAGCTGACGCTTCACCGCTTCCAGTAATGGTTCAGCGTGCTCTTCTCCAATCCATGCCTTCAGACGATCACTTTCCTTACGGTACTGCTCGCTTTTGGCTTGCCACTGCGTATCCCACTGAATGAACTGCTTGTCCACATCGACAAGGCTCTGATGTACGTGTCTTACATCTGCTTGTTTGCTCTCAATAATGGTTATACTGTTCGCAATCCGCTGCTTCAACTGCTCTGCTAAGCTGTCTTTATCAAGCATTGCTTGATATAAAGAATCTACTTGTTCCAATAATAGATTAGGATATTGTTCATTCCATTTTTGTCTCAGCTGATCGACTTGCTGCTGACTGAGGTCAAGCTTGCGCACAGCTTGATCATATAAGTTGCGCTCCGTCTGTACTTCAGCCGTTATCGTTGAATAGACTTGTTGAGACGCTGCTAATTGCTTACTTAGACTGCGAGTAGATTGCTGAAAAGATCGAACCTCGTCTGCAACCGCTCCTGCTTCGCTTATGAATGAGATGGCTTGTTCTAAATCGTATGAGGCAAGATGACCAGCCACTGTTGTTTCTTCTTCCACTACAGTAGAAGCTACCTCATTGAGCGAAGTAATCAATTCGCGCTCTCCGAGCTGCTCAATTGCAGACTGCACTTCATGTACGTATTGCTTTATTTTGAACTTTAATTCCTGCAATTCAGATTGCAATCGCTGGGCAGATTCTATATCGAACTGATGCTGATCGGTCGTCTCCTCGATTATTTGGACCGGATGTGGATGATGCACTGAACCGCACACCGGACAAGGCTGTCCATTCTGCAGCTCAGCAGCCAGCCGCAATGAAAGCTTCTTGAGCTCTTCCGCTTGCTCATCCTTCCGTATTTGGTCTAAATGAGCCAATAATCGATCGTACTGCCCAGAAGTGTGCGATTCGAGTTGCAATAGCCGTTTAACAAGCTGTAACCCTATGCCCACAGTCTCCGCTCTTTGTTCCTCCAATTGCGAAGCCTGTGTATCCAATTCACGAAGTCTGGTCTCCGCCTGAACGAGCCGGTCATACTGCGCATTCCGTTCATTCTGTGTAAGTCGAAATTGATCTTCCGCAGTAGTGATGAGTTGTTTATATTGAACAGCTTGCTGAAGCTCATGACGCTCTTGCGTCTTCACCTCGGCTAAATTCAGCTCATCCTGTAACTTTTGCTGTGCAGCCATATATTTAGAGAGCAGACCCTGTTCCTGCTCGTCCTGCTTCATGAGAAGCTCTCTTTGCTTCTGTGCTTCGCTCCGCTTCGCGGCGAGCTCCTGAAGCTCCCTAGCTAGGCTTGCGACCTCCTGCTGCAAGCCTAGCGCCTGCTCCAGCTGGCTCTGCCGCTGCAGCAGCTGCGGCTCTTCCGCCGCGAGCGCTTGCTGCGCGGCGAGTTCGGCTGCGGCCGCTTGCGCCGCAGCCTGCTCCGCCTGCTGCGCGCGTTCCCGCGCAGCTGAGGCTTGCGCCTGCCGCTCGGCAGCGTGCCCATTAGCTTCCCGTAAGGAAGCTAATGCTGGGGCGATGCGCTCGGCGGCAGCCGCTTTTGCGAGCGCGGCCTCCTGCTGCGCGATGCGCGGCTCTTGCTCCTGCAGCTGCTTCAGCTGCAGGAGGCTTTGCTCGCGCTCAAGCTGTAGCTCGCGCACCTTCGCGAGGCTCTCTAGACGCTGTGAGAGCGCGTCCAGTTCACGCCGCCTTAAGGCTGCTTCTTCTTGGGCAGCTGCAAGACGTTGCTTAGCCTCGTTCACCGCTTCACTCGATGCGTTGCCAAGCCCTTGCTGCTCGGCTTCCACCTCTTTCAGAGCTCCTTCGACTTCCTTAACTTTGCGGCTTAATTTCATACTTAGCTGATCGCCGTACTTTTCTAAATGAAACAGCCGCTGCAGCATCTGTCTCCGTTCACTGCCCTTAAGAGACAGAAATTCGGCAAATTTCCCTTGCGGCAGCACGACGGCCCGTGTAAAATCATCCATTTTAAGTCCAATAACGTCTTCTACACAGCGGGTTACATCCGAAAGCTTGTCGGCCATAACGACATCGCCGTCTTGCCTAACCTCAATAAAACGGCTGACGGTGTTGCTGACAGACAGCTCACTTGTTCGTTTAAATCGTCTTTCCACTCGGTACCGCTTAGGTCCATCTGCACTCATCAATTCAAATGTAAAGGAGACAAACAGGGCATCTTCCGAATGATTCATAATGCCTTGTGTACCGCCGGACGCGCGCTCCACTTTACCGTACATCGCCAGCGTAATCGCATCAAGAATCGTCGATTTCCCGCTCCCTGTCGGACCGAAAATACCGAATAAGCCCGTCTCGGTCAGCGACTCAAAATCGATCTCCTGGGTCTCCCGATAGCTTTGCAATCCTGCAATTTTCAGACTGACTGGTTTCATGAAGACGCGCCCCCTTCCGAACCTTCATCAGCTTCATGGACTAGCTGCATGAACAAATCGACCAGCTCCTGCTCAGGCTCAGCACCGCCGCTTTGCCGCACATAAAATTTACGGAAAAGCTCTGGAATCGGCATCGTTGATTTTTGCAGCGTCGTCTCGATTCCTTCCATTTCGGGATAAATCGGACGGATATGAATAATACCCTCATGCGTTTTACGCAGCCTGTGAATTTCACCGAGCGACATAGCCCCTGTAAGGGAAATTTCAAGGTCGATGAATGCGTCACTATCTCTTCCTTCATCAAGCCAGCGATGAACCTCCTCAAGCCCGCCGCGAGCTTTCCACCGAACGAGCGGACGACCGCAGGACAAGTAGACCTCCTCCATTTGCGGCACCCCTCCCGGGGCAATATCGAGCATCGTTACCGACTTGGCTTGTCCTGCTTCAGAGAAGCTGTAAGCGAGCGGCGACCCGCTGTAGCGAATCATTCCGTCGCCTTTCACAGCTTGCGGACGATGCAAATGTCCTAATGCGGTATATTGGGCACCTATAGACAGTGCCGAAGGATCGACAGTATAAGCACCCCCTACCTGAATCGGACGTTCTGAGTCGGTTTCAAGGCCTCCTAGCACATAGATATGACTCATCGCTAGATTAACCGTAGCAGGCGAGAAATTTCGCGACAATTGCTTCATGAGCATGCCGACCCTGGCGCTGTATGCGACCCGCAGTTTATCCTCATCGCCATCCGTAGTTAGAAGTTCATTCAGCCTCGCTTCAGAAGGATAAGGGAGCGCAGCAATCCATGCTCTTTCACCGGTGCGTGCAATATCGACAGACACAGCCTCTGCTGTTGGAAGTCCTACGAGCGTTATACCACGCTGAGCCACTAGTGGACTAGCCGCCGCTACCCGTTCAGGCTGGTCATGATTTCCTGAGATCACAACAAGGGGTCTGCCGCCAGCAGTCAATCTAGCAACGGCTTCATAAAATAATTGTTCCGCTGCAGCCGGCGGATTGACTGTATCGTACACATCGCCAGCCATCATAATCAAATCAGCTTGCCCTTCATCAGCGATCCGAACGAGCTCATCGATAAACTCTGCTTGCTCATCCAGACGACTGCGCCCTTCAAGTGTACGTCCAAGATGCCAATCTGCTGTATGCAAAATGCGCATCAATAAACTCCCCCTCTCCCAAATCACATTCCTTTTACACATATATCTCAAATGACAATTACAATTTGACCAGCTCACCGCTGTCTAAGAAATAGAGCCATTTCTCATGAACTTGCCGTTTCAAAATATGCTCAAGCGCTCTTCCATACAAATCTAGTTGAAATCTGTAGCGTTCTGTTAGAGCCTGAACACCGCCGCGATGCTCAAGCACTTTATCGCTCTTATAATCTAGCAATATCAGCTTGTCATCTACTTCAAACAGGCAGTCCACGACCCCTTGAACAAGAACAGTTTCTTCCTCAAAAGGAGAATGACCAACGCTTAGCCGTTCAGTGGTCTTCATCACATCAGATGATAGATAAGGATAAGCGTCAAGTATAGGCAGACCATAGCTGAACGGCATTTCTCTTCTTACCCATTTCGCACGCAGCAGCTCGCTGCAAAGTTCAGTAGCAAAAAATTGAACGACACGGCTAATATCGATCTGCGACGCTTGCTCTGGCAATAAAATTTGCTTATCGACCAGCGTCATTAGCGTTTGGGCAATGAGTTCACGGTCTACTGCCCCCGCATCCAGCGGAACGTGCTGCATCAACGTATGATACGCCGTTCCCCGCTCGGTCGGAGTCATTTTCTTCTCCTCCATAAATTTGGGACGCCGAAGATGAAGTCTGAAGTCTTCTTCTTTCATTTGGCGAGTACTCTCGTCAACCATTTGTTCTTGCTCTAGAAGATTTTCGCTTAAATACTCGTCCAGTTCCAGCATTCTCTTCATCTCTGTCACAGACGTTTTCGCAGCAATTTTCGTCGGAACGGGGTTTGTATACGTCCAAGAGAGTATACGGTCGATCGTTTCGCCTAATCCCGAGTCTGTCTGAACAGGATGCCGCTCAGATACTGCTTTCAGCTTCTCAGCATCCATCCCGTTTGGCTGCTCTAGAGAAGCCAATCCAGCTGCGGCAGACTGAATATGGTCCGCATGGACAATAGAGATCTTCCATTCGGATGGATCATGAATAAGCACTGAACTTCCCGTTTCGCCGCTGCCACCCAGCTTTCTAAGTTCGTGCGCAGCAGGGTGACGGATGAGTGCAGGACCGACCCAGTCTAAATAACTTCTTCCTCTTGCCAGTAAATCATCAGGCAGCACAAGCTGTTCGAGCTGCCCCACTTGCGACCATGAAGCGACTTTTTTCGCTAAATCCTTTACAGTCGCCACAAGAATCATCTTCTCTTTCGGCCGGGTTAATCCAACATAGAGCACCCTCATTTCTTCAGCCAGAAGTTCAAGCTGCGCTCTTCTGCGAATAGCTAGATTGGGCAATGTTGGATAGCTGACACGCATCTGCCCATCAACGAACTTTGGTCCAAAACCAAGCTCTTTATGCATGAGGAAAGGCGCATTTAAATCTTGCTGGTTGAACATTTTCGACATTCCCGCGATGAAGACAACCGGGAATTCAAGTCCTTTACTCTTATGGATCGTCATAATTCGAACAACATCTTCTTGCTCAGAAGATGATCCTACTGCACCGAGATCTCCGCCATTTTCCTTGAGCCGTGCAATAAACCGCAAAAATCGAAATAAGCCCCGCGAAGATGTCGATTGTTCATACTGGCGCGCACGATCATACAGTGCATAGAGGTTAGCTTGACGCTGAGCACCGCCAGGCAATCCGCCAACCCATTCCAAATATCCTGTCTTCCGATAAATGTGCCAAATTAAATCACTCAGATCACCATGCCGCGCTTCGTCCCGCCATGCCTCTAACTGGCTCAGGAAATCTCTCAACTTTTGCTGCAAGCTGATTTGATTGTCCTCAAGCGAAAGTTCCAACTGTTCATTAGGCTGTGAAGGGATCTCAAGCGTTGACGTTGCCGCAGCCTGCTGTAAGCCTTCGGCAATTTCCGCTTGCGCAGATGCAGCATTAGCGAAAACGCACAGTGCATCATAATAAGACATCCCTTTGCCGCCGGCAAGACGAATTTGCGCTAACTGTTCCTCATTTAGTCCAATGAGCGGAGAACGAAGAACAGCAGCGAGCGGAATATCTTGCTGAGGGTTATCAATGATTTGAAGCAATGACAGCATCACTTCTACTTCGGTAGCTTGAAAATATCCCCGATTCAGCTCTCCGAATGCAGGAATTCCTTCCAAACGCAGCTCCTCAATCATAAGCGGCGCCCACACTTGTGTAGAACGAAGCAAAATAACAATGTCACGGTAACTAACCGGACGCATTGCCTTTAATGATTTATCATAAACGTGAAACGGCTTCCCGGACTCGCCCATCATTTCACGAATCTTAGCAGCAATGAAACGAGCCTCAAGCTGAGCAGACTCCATCTCAACCGCTTCCGATTCTTGGGAAGACGTGCCTCCCTCTTCCGTTTCTGCACTAGATGAATCCCCATCTTCCATTTCGCCTTCCCCGCGGTCAATCAGCACCAATTCAGGCGTAAATCCGGGCTGCTCTGGCAATGGATCTGGAAAAGACGCTCCGTAGACGAGTTCAGCACTCGAATCATACGTAATCTCTGCCACCGTTTTATTCATGATTTGCCTAAATAACATATTGACCGCATGAACGACTTCCACACGGCTGCGGAAATTTCGCGCGAGATCGATACGAAGACCTGTACTTTCAGCTTCTGCACTCGATAAATCCGATGTATAGACACGATACTTGTCCAAAAACAGCCCAGGATCTGCGAGGCGGAAGCGATAAATACTCTGCTTCACATCCCCTACCATAAAACGATTTCCGGCCCCTTCTCGTGAGATGAGCTTTACAATCTCTTCTTGCACCGTATTCGTGTCTTGATATTCATCAAGCAGCACTTCATCAAACTGCGCCTGATACTCGAGCGCAGCTGCTGACGGGATAATATGATCTGGTCTTGAATCCTTATGACGCAAAATTTGCAGGCAGTAATGCTCCAAGTCAGAAAAATCCAGCATCCCTTTCGCCGCTTTCTGCGCCTGATAACGGTCGCTGAATGCAATAACAAGCTCCGCAAGCTCTTTCATAAGCGGCGCAGCCTCTTGCATTTCTTGTAAAAAAGCTTCTGGAGGACGTCCGAACAGCTGCCCTTTCAAATCAAGTACGGCCTTCTTGGCCTGCTCACGCAGTCCCTTAACTCGCTCTTGGATATTCGGATCCACCTGATCTTTCTTAACAGGCTTCAGCTTCGTAAAGGCTACAGCTTGAAATGCTTCATACATAGAAGCCCAGCCTCCATGCTGAACTGCATCCAATAAACGATGGATAAGTGCTATATCGTCCGTCAAATTATCGCCGTAAGGTGCTGGACCTCCTGCAACTTGAGTAAGTGCCAAAGCTTGCTCCAGCATCCCCTTCACACCGCGAAGCGTCAGCAGAGCGTCTGTTACTATACTTTTCACCCATGAGCTTTTCTCGAGCGCTGCCATATCAGACAACTGAAAAGCATCTGCCATCTCTCTCAGCCAATAATCCGGCCAAGAGTGACTGCGAGCAAAATCATATAACCTCTGAACTAACCCGTATACCGCATCATCGCTTCGTTCACCGCTAAACCAATCGACAAGTCTGCGGAAAACCGTGCCCTCGTCTTCACTTGCGTATTTCTCCTCAAACAGCTCTTCAAGCAGCTCTTGACGCATGAGCTCAACTTCGCTCTCGCTCGCGATTCGAAATCCAGGATCGAGAGGAATTAATGCATAATAGCGCTGTATAACTTCTAAGCAAAAGGAGTGAAGCGTCGTAATTGAAGCTCGTCCAAGCAATGCCAGCTGTCTGCGCAAATGATCGTTATGCGGATCTTTCTCGAGCTCGTTATCGAGCGCTTCTCGAATCCGCTGCCGCATTTCGGCTGCCGCTGCCTTCGTAAAAGTCGCTACGAGCAACCGATCAACACTTGTGCCTTGCTCACGATCGGCGATTTTACGAATAATACGCTCGACGAGCACCGCTGTTTTACCAGACCCCGCCGCCGCGGCAACCAGCATGTTCGTTCCTGAGAGCGAAATGGCTTTCCACTGATCATCACTCCACATGCTTTCAGGTGGTTTTGGAATTTCATTCACGCTAGTTCTCCTCCTTCTTCGCCTCTTAGCAGTTTCCACAGCTGCTCTTTATCTGGTTTGATCAAGCCATGATACTGAACCCCTTCAATAGATTCATCGAATTGGCACACGGACTTAAACGAGCAATGCGTACATGGCGTTGCCTGTTTCAGTTTATAGGGTTCAATCGACACATCTCCGTCTGTAATTTTCGTTCCAATGTCCGTAATCGTTCTGCGCACGGAACCCAGAAGAATGTCCCATTGTTCAATCGTAGCCACTGAAGCGCTGCTGTAGAACCCTCCGTCTGCTTTCACTGCGACTGGAAGTATAGACGAATATCCTTTCTCGAGCTCAGCATCCATCTTGGCGATCATATCTCGGTCTGCCGTTACAAGTCCTTTCAGCTTAAACCGCTTTAACAGCTCGGCATCAGCCTGTTCTTGCGTTATCGCATTCGAAGACTGAAGAAGCGGATTATGCACATGAAAATAAAGCGTTCCTGCAGGCAGAGCCGCCTGCCCGAGCCACTGTTCTGAATACGTAAGCAGCACATCCAAGTAAGTGAGCATTTGCAAGGACAAGCCATAATAAACTTCATGAAGCTTCAAATCTGTCTGACTGGACTTATAGTCAATCACGCGCAGTAAAATACCCCGCTCATCTTCCGCCATATCGACCCGGTCAATCCGCCCTACAATCTCCATCGTACAGCCATTTTCCAGCTCGAACGTTAATGGAGGAAGCGGTCTTCCAGGACCAAAGTCAAGCTCAATTCCAACGGGTTCAAAACTGCCGCGCCGCGCATGCTCTCCTAAAATGACAGAAGCTCTGCCCACAATATCCTTCAGCTTGCGTGTAATATAGCGATACCGTTTCGAGCTAAGCAAAATTTCACCTTGCAGCTTAGGAGCCAGCTTGTCCACAATAATGTCTGCTTCAAGTCGGCATTCATCCGGCGTTAAACTGCCCCAGCTTCGGTTCTCCTCTTTAAATCGAACCGCCATCTCACTAAGAGCGGCGTGGAACAACTGACCGATATCTGGCGCCTTAAGACGGTAAATCTGCCGCTCCTTCAACCTTAGACCATAGGAAGCAAAATGCGAAAATGCGCAAGCTACGAATTTTTCCATACGAGAAACGCTCGTTTTCAGATGCTTGCCATACAATTTACGACTTGTCGCTGCTGTAAGGCTGCTTACTTGATTTTTATAAAATAAAGATTGCAGCAGCCGTTCTAGCGGCTCATGCCACTCTGGCCGGCTTAAATACCAATTGTACACATCCCACCATACAGGGGAGATATCTGCTCCTTGACGCCACCATCTAAACTGACTGATCAAATGCTGTAACGTTTGTCGCGGATGAGCAATAAATTGCTGCTGTTCGCCTGAAGGTTGGTGAATTTGCGGCTGATCCGAGAGAAATGTCTCCTTCAGAAACGGAAAAATAGTACGCACATGCCTTATAAGCTCAGAAGGCAGAAGTGATTTCCCATCTTCATCAGCGAGCGGATAGCTGATCCATAACTTCCGGCTCGCTGCGGTAAGCGTATTGTAAATCAGAAATCGTTCATCAAGTAATCTCCGTGTTACTCCTGGCGCTAATTCCAGACCGATCTCAGCCAGCCGTTCCCGCTCCTGCTCCGTAAGGACGCCCTCTTCTTTGAAGGTTGCAGGCAATACGCCGTCATTTACGCCGAGTAAGAAAGCGTATTTGATATCATTCGCGCGTGTCCGGTCCATGTTGCCTACAAGCACTTGATCAAGCGCTGGCGGGACGAGAGAGAGCTTCAGATCAGCAAGCCCCGTTTCCAACATCGCTGCGAATAAATCCAGATCAAGCTGCTCATCCCCCATCATTTCGACCGTTTGATCAAGCAGATCAAGAACAGCTCCCCATAGTTGCCTATGTTCTTTGGCTGTCTGCGGCTGACCCTGCATCATCGCTTCATGACTTAATAGATCAAGCCGCTGTGGAGCCATCGTCTCTTCAAGCAGAAGATAGACTGCAGTACTCATCTCACGTGTTGTTTTAGCCTTTTTCAGCCTTTTCTCAAAAGCATAGAGCGGTCCGGTCACCTGAGTACGGCAACGTTCAAGCAGCTCCAGCCCTTCCTCTCGGCTGGTGGAAGTACCCTCATCACCTGTTTCCAGAGATAGATTCGGCGCTCCCTTCCACGGCCTTCCATCCGTCCATCTTGAGCCTTGAATACCGCTCGCCAGTACATAGTTCTCCAGCCGGTCCATGTCACTGCGCGTGATCGAACCGTCTATTGGAAGCAGAAAATCCGTTTTGATACAGCGGAATACATCCTCATATCTCCAGTAGCGCTGCACTACATCAAGCGCGCCCCTAATAAATTCAACAAGCGGATGATGGAGTACACTTCGCTTCTGATCAAGGAAGAATGGAATATTGTAATCCCGAAATAACGGAGCAATCACCTGTTCATAATCAGCAATATTGCGGACAAAGACAGCCATTTCTCGGTAACGAACTTGCTCTTCTCTCGCAAGACGGAGTATTTCCCGAGCGACTCCTTCCACTTCCGCGCGTCGGTTGACAGCTGTATAGAGCGCAATGCTTTGATCAGGCGCCGCCGGAGCTGGATCTTTCCAAGGAATGCGGCGTTCGTACGCACGCTCGATATGGGACAGCATCGGGCTCGCTTGAAAACGAGGCAAAGGTACAGATTCCATCACTTTAGTCGGAACGATGTCAATCGACTGTTCTGCTGCGATGCTTCTCAGCTTGATATAGGTCGTTGCCGCCGGGTGAAACAGATCTAATTCCTCAGGAACAGCCCCATCATCAAAAGGACGATCCAGTGTCAAGGAAATCGTAACGGAAGAAGCGTATTTCATTAACTGCTCCAGCACTCTGTATTCCTGCGGCGTAAAGCCGTGAAACCCATCGATCCAAATTTCTGACTCCCGAACGTATGAAGACAGCGGAATTCCTTCGGACAATTTGATTAAATTGTCTTCATCGTCGATATAAAGCTGAGACAGTTCACTTTCGAACTCACGAAACAACGTCGAAATATCAGCCATCTTATCTTTGAGCAATGACAGTCCTTTACTAGAGGAGTCCATTAGAGACAAATAATCTTCAATGGAGGCAGGGTCAATACAATAGCGCTTCATTTCGGTATATAGATCATTCAATCTTCCAACAAATCCAAATTGATCGCCCGAATTGCCAAAAAGCTTCAACTGATCTTTACGATGCCGTATCAGTTTATAGAGCAGCATTTTTTTACCTTCGTCGGTAATCGGAACAAGCGCAGACCCGCCCGCTTCTTGCATTACTCGGTACGCCAGCCTGCGGAAACTGAGCACTTGAGCCCGAACTGTTCCGCGAATATCATCGCTTTGAACAAGCGCGTGCTCCGCTTGAAATGAGCCTTGCTCAGGCACAAGCAAAATGATCGGCGGACCGTCCGGAGCTGCACGCAGCTTAGCGCTGATTTGTTCTAGTATATAAGTGCTTTTGCCGCTGCCAGAGCGGCCGATAAGAAACTGAACCGACATTACGTAAGCCTCCTCCTTCTATGTAAAGACCTCATTCTTGGTTTATATGAAATAGAACATAAAATTTAAGCATTTGGCTTTAAGTATACCATAAGCTTGCCCCCGCGGAACATACGTTTGCTATCCTCATAAGGGATGATTTTCCTGTGACGGGCTTCCCTTATAAAATATAACAAACCCAAAGCTCAGTGTGTTGAACCAAGCTTTGGGTTTGTTTTGTTCGTTCACTCTTATATTAACGATTTGCTTCTCACTTCGAAGATTGCAAATTTTAAGTAATGACCTTCATCTACACCTAAAATTTGCGGATGATCTTTACCAGCAGCGCGCCATTCGATAAGTCTAAGCACTTTACCCGCATCCATCGCCGCTTCTTGGATCGTCTCCAAGAACAAATCTGGACGCATATGGTAAGAGCAGCTCGCCGTCACTAAATAGCCGCCCTCATTAACGAGCTTCATACCGTGAAGGTTAATATCTTTGTAACCGCGGATCGCTCCCTTCACCGCACTTTTAGTTTTCGCAAAAGCTGGCGGATCTAAGATGACAACATCCCAAGTTCGGCCGCCGCCTGCTGTCAGCGGTTTAGATGTGTCTACCTTAGTCTCTCCGCTCGCAGCACGCGCCGAACGTTCCTCGAGTCCTTTGACCTGACTGCGCAAATACTCGAAAGCATCCGCTACCACGAACTCGACGCGATCTTGAAATCCGTTCAACTCGACATTCGTTTTAGCACTTTCTATCGCATGCGCGGAAATGTCGAGGCACGTTACTTTTTTCGCACCGTACTTGCACGCGTGGAGTGTAAAGCTGCCCGTGTGGGAGAAGCATTCAAGAACGGTTGCGCCATCCCAATACGGGAAAGTGACAACCTTGCCATTTGCATTAACAGGCAGTAACTGTTTCTGTCCGTCTTGCTCTACTTCCTGCAAGCTGATCCCACTCCGCTTACCCCAGCCCGTCATGAGCGGCTCTGTAGCTGCGCGGTTCTCCCGTTGATCGAAGAAATAACCTGTCTTCTGACCTTCTTCAATATCAACTTGAATAAGGAGTCCGTTCTCAGTGACGGTCACATGACGCGGACACTCTCCATAAAGCACTCCCTTTGTCTGCTCAAGACCTTCAAGCTCCCTTATTGGAACATCGCTGCGTTCATAGATCCCTTTAGGCTGCATAACTTCGATAAGCGCCTCAACAATAGACTCACGACACCGATCCATGCCAAGCGTTAATATTTGCACGACGAGCACATCCGCAAATCGGTCTACGATTAATCCTGGCAAGAAATCTGCCTCTCCATACACGAGACGGTAAGCATCAGCCTCGCCTAGAAAACGATCCCGATGCTTGAGACAGCTGCGAAACCGTTCCACGAAGAAGGCTTTGTCCATCCGCTCCAACGATTTGTACGACACGATGCGTACTGTAATTTGGGAAGCAGGATTATAATATCCTGTCGCTAGGTAGCGTCCTTTATGATTTAGAACTTCTACGAGATCCCCAGGAACAGGCTCACCTTCCACACGTTCAATTTCATTGTTATAAATCCAGGGATGTCCCTGTTCCAGTCGTTTTTTACGACTCCGCTGCAGAATGACGGATGCCAATACACTTCACTCCTAAATCTTTTTCTATTTTCATTTGAAAGCTGGTATTTAAAGTCCGAACGAATGAGACTAGTCATGGTTGTCCGTATACAGACATATAAGTAGTAGTATAAACGGCAGAGCCGTAATCGATAAGGAGATTCGCTGCGATGCTAAATTCGATCATTATACCTCTTATGATGGGACTAGCACTTTTTCTCTTAGGCATGAAAATAATGGAGACTGCGCTCCATCTATGGGCAGGACCTATCCTTACGCAAATTTTGAACAACTCTACCAGCACTCCGCTGAAAGGTATGCTGTTCAGCACTGGAGTAACTGCCGTTCTGCAAAGCAGCACAGCGATTACCGTAATAACGATAGGTCTTGTAAATGCTGGACTGCTTACTTATAGACAGACGCTCGGCATTATTCTTGGCAGCAACATCGGAACTTGCCTGACAACCGAGCTCATTGGATTAAATATGAGTCATGCAGCGGATAAACTGCTCTATGGTGCTCTCATATTATGGACGATCGTTGTCATCGCTAATGAGTATACCCCTTGGCGATATCATCGGTATGCGCATTTGATCAAGCCAGCGCAATACATCGCCATCGCCGTCGCAGGATTTGCACTCATTATGATCAGTATCGGATGGATGCAATCGATCGGCCCTGAGCTAGAGTCCAAAGGATTATTCACTTGGTTTCTTGAGCGCTCTAACCAGAGTATACTATGGGGAATTGCCGCGGGAGCTTGTCTCACCGCGATTGTTCACAGCAGTGCTGCCGTCATAGGTATGGCTATGAGTCTTACAGGTTTAGCGGCAATGCCGATCGATCTTGGTATTGCCATCGTAATCGGAGCTAACATAGGGACATGCGTAACCGCACTTATCGCTTCCATCGGAGGTTCAGCTTCCGGGAAATTTGTAGCCTGGTCGCATGTCACACTCAATTTAGGCGGAGCCTTAGTATTCATTCCATTTATCCCGGAATTGCAAACGGCTGCTGCATGGATAAGCAACGAACCAACCGCTCAAATTGCTCATGCTCAGACTATATTTAATGTCGTCTGCTCACTATTAGCACTGCCTATCTGTTATCTACCCATTTGGAAGACAGGTAAACAGAAAGTAACATAAATTAAGTAATTTAAATAAATTATGATGAAACGTCGATACCTAATAAATGTAACGCTTTTCGCAGTACCGCGTCATTATTATCATAGCCGGAACGTGTCTGCTTCGCCCATGCTTCTTCAGGTGAATACCAATTCACCCCGCGAATTTCTTCGATTTGCGGTTTCAGCTCACCGCTTTCTGCCTCAACTAAGAAGTAGTGGACTTCTTTGTTCACAGAACCATGAACAGGATGCTCATAAGTGTATGCAATCACTTCGACAGGTTCAATAATACGTCCGATCATTCCGGTTTCCTCGGAGATTTCCCGAAGAGCCGTTTGTTCAACCGTTTCACCAGCCTCCATTTTGCCTTTGGCCAACGAAATTTTACCGTAACGATCTGTAATAAGCTGGATTTCTATTTTTCCATTATGCTTACGATATACAACCCCGCCTGCAGATATCTCTTTCATTAAGCAATCCTCCCCTTCATTTGAAACAACAAGGATTTCACTTCCTGCTAAAGCGGAAATGAAATCCTTGTTCCTCTAATTCAAACTCCGCCCATTTCTCCGGACTCATAAAGTATACATGTCAGCGCAGCCATTCCCGCTGTCTCTGTTCGAAGAATACGCCGGCCAAGACCAACGGATACTGCACCGGCTTCCTCGGCCTGCTTGATTTCAGCCTCACTAAATCCGCCTTCAGGTCCTACGACTACAAGAACACGGTAGGTTCCTTGCTGCTCAAGACGCTGTACGAAAGGTTGTATAACGTCTCTCAGCTGATCCCCTTGTTCTTTTTCATAACAAATACAAATCAAGTCATAATTATCGAATGAGGATAAAAGCGATTTCCACGAGATTGGAGCTTCAATCAGCGGCACTTTGTTGCGGTGCGCTTGCTCAGCAGCCTCTTTGGCAATTTTACGCCACCGTTCTGTTCGTTTCTCTTCTTTCCTCGAATCATACTGCACAATCGTTCGTTCGGAAAGAAAAGGGATAAAGGAGACTGCACCAATTTCGGTGCATTTCTGAATGACGGTCTCCATCTTATCTCCTTTAGGCAAGCTTTGGGCAATGGTTATTTGCAGCCAAGGCTCACTCGTTAATTCCAGTCGTTCTACAATGGTAGCTGTAACCGAACCTGGATCAATCGATTCGATTTCTACAATCGCTTCGCGCGAAATGCCGTCACTGACAATGAGCTTCTCCTTCAGCTTAGCCCGCATCACTTTGCTAATATGGCGGGCGTCTTCACCGAGAATTTGTACCGTTTGTTCACCGAACTGCTCCGGTGAAATAAAATAGCGCTGCATATCTCATCTACCTTTTATCCAAAATCATCAATTTCATCATCCAAGTGTTCAAGCTACATTCCTGTAGGAACACCAAACAGTTGCCCGAAAAATCCAATCAAAGACCAATAAATACGATCGACTTGAGAAAAGAGTGGATCTATCGTTACTCTCCGTATCGGTGAAATAAATACAACAAGTATAAAAATGAAGAATGACCATTGCTCAAGCTGCTGCAGTCTGATTCTAACTGCTCTAGGTACGATATCTTCTAATATCCGGTAGCCATCAAGCGGAGGCAGCGGAATGAGATTGAAAATAAACAACAGGATATTAATTTGAATAATATAGTGAAAAGCAATATAGATAGCAAGAGCAACGTTATCATTCGGGATCGCTTGCAGTGTACCTAATTTTAACAAGGATATAATCATGGCCCCGATTGCAGCAATGAATAAATTGCTTAAAGGTCCGGCTGCGGATACGATGATGCCCATTAAGCGCGGCTTGCTGAAGTTATCGCGATTAACAGGAACCGGTCTTGCCCATCCGAACCCAGCTATAATAAGCAGCAGAGTTCCGAACAGGTCAATATGCGAAGCCGGATTTAACGTTACACGACCGAGCAGTTTAGCCGTTGGATCTCCAAATTTATTTGCAAAGTAAGCATGTGCAAATTCATGAAACGTAAACCCAATTAACAGTGCTAGCAGCACAAAGGGTAATTCCTTAACATTCCACGCCAAAAATGGCTGTAAAAAATCCATACTCTACCTCTTTCTTGCCACAAACGCAACCCAATCTTCCTCACGGTTCGTCTCTTCAATATCAAAACCAGAAGAGATCAGCGCTTGTTTCACGTCTTGTTCTTTGTTCTTATAAATACCTGACGCAATGTAATAACCGCCTGGCTCCAGCGCTTCGTACACATCGTCAATAAAGAGCATAATGATCTCAGCCAAAATATTGGCGACGATGACTTGTACCGGAAGCTTAATTCCTAACGGCTCATTCGCTTCGTTAGTCCCTTTAATAACGCCGAGCAAATCGCTTTCCTTCACGGTAATGCGATCTTCAAGATGATTAATTTTCGCGTTCTCACGCGCACTCGATACTGCCACCGGATCAAGATCAAGAGCAAGGACGTGTTTTGCACCGAGTTTAACAGCACCGATCGCTAAAATACCTGAACCTGTGCCTACATCAATCACTTCTTCTCCGCCGTGAATGACTTGCTCCAGTGTTCGCAAGCAGAGAGATGTCGTCGGGTGAGCTCCTGTACCAAAAGCCATGCCAGGGTCAAGCTCAATAATATATTCATCAGAAGACGAAGGCGTATACTCTTCCCATGTTGGTTTAATTGTCAGACGACCCGACACACGCAGCGGTTTGAAATATTGTTTCCACGCATTAGCCCAATCATCGTCACTGACTGTTCGCACTTTATATGTAACTTCGCCTACATTTATGTCAAACTCAGCCAGCTGCTCGATGCGCGGTTTTATTTCTTTTAAAATATCGTCGATCGAAAGCTCTTGTGAGAAATACCCTTTAATTTCGGCGTGGCCTTCGGGAATATCATTGAGCGGCAGTTCATACCATTCTCCGTACTGTGTATTTCGTTTCTTGTTCAGTGTTCCCGATTCTTCTATAGATACTCCGCCTGCACCCGCTTCATGCAGAAAGTTCGATATCATTTCAACGGCTTCCTCCGTTGTGTAGATCGTAAGTTCATTCCATAACATCGATTTACTTATCCTCCTATCATCTTGCATCCGTTCTATTGTACTATACAACAGCTGCTGAGTACAAAATTTGCTAACACCTTTTTTATTCATGAAAAAACTGCCGAAGCTTATCGGCAGTCATCGTGTTCTATTGATATTATTGGTTGTTGCCGCTTTTCTTGCCTTTGATCAGCTTGTCTACTGCGCTCAAGCGCTTCTAAATCTTCTTGATTTGCATTCTCCATCGCAAATTCAACATCTTTATTTTTACCCGCATGTTCTGCATGCTTTCGGCTTTTTCTGTTACTTGTGCCCATCATATTCCTCCTTGATGAAATCCGTCTTAAATAAAACCTCCAGCTTCTTCGATCAGTCGCATCGCTTGTTCATGAACCGACTCATCCAAGACAACGGTTAATAATATATTCCGTCCAGTTGGGCCCCCCTGACCTCCATCACTCATCCCACTAGCGGTTGGATCTGCAGCCGCTAGAATTCCAGGAAACGTACTGGTTAATCCAGCATCCTGTGTTAGAGTGGTAAGACTGCCAAGCTGCCCTGTTAGTGGACTAAATTGATCCGCATAACTCGTGCTCGGATATCGGCTGAACCGATCAATGGATAGGTCGTCTACACGTAAAGCTCGCAGTTTTCTAGCAACTCCTTCAGCCTCTTCAGGACTTTTGAAGTATGCTAAAATATTTTTTTCAGCCACATTACCACCTGCCGTTCCTAAACTGCCAACCATAGATACGAAATTTAGGATTTAATATTTGTTATTTTTTTATTCGAAATAACACAAAAAAAACCTGGCCAAAGGGTATAATTAGAAAAAAATGATGATGGAAAGGAGAAGAAAAATGGAACAGCAACAACATATCGTTAATGCTGAGTGGCATAAGCAACATCATAATCGAGTAGCCGAATTTCATAAAAATCACGCTTCCAAAATAGAACATGGTGAGAATGGAAGCGGTCTGTTAGCTAAATGGGAAAGATTTGTTTATAACAAAGGGAAGGCTCTTTTAAAGGCAATAAAATAACCTTTTATTTATGTTTTATTAAAAAAAGCACTGTGTTTCTTATAAGAAATACAGTGCTTTTTATGCTTAATTATATTCCGGGCAGCTCATTCACCGCGGAAAGCTCGTTTCAAACGATCAAATAATGATTGCTCGTTTTCGTGTGTTTGCTCTCCATCTAATGCGGCAAATTGACGCAACAGTTCTTTTTGTTCCTCACTTAATTTGCTAGGCGTAACGACAACCACTTTAACATGTTGATCGCCTTGTCCAACGCCTCTAAGACGCGGAACACCTTTATTTTTCAAGCGGAAGTAAGTACCTGTCTGCGTTCCTGCTGGAATTTTCAGTTTTACTCTTTCCGTAAGCGTTGGAATTTCGATCTCATCACCTAGTGCAGCTTGTGCAAACGTAAGCGGTACTTCACAGTAAATATCATCGCCTTCACGCTCGAAAAATTCATGCGGTTTCACGCGTATGACAATGTACAAATCACCTGCTGGGCCTCCGCGCAAACCGCCTTCCCCTTCACCAGACATGCGCAGTTGTGCGCCATCATCGACACCCGCTGGAATACGGACATGGATTTTACGTTGTTTTTTCACGCGGCCTTGACCATGGCATGTTGTACATTTTTCTTTGACAACTTTTCCGGTACCGCCGCAGTTATTACAAGTTCGGCGGTTAACCATACGTCCAAAAGGCGTATTCTGCACCACTTCTTGTTGACCTGAACCATGACATACGGAACAAGTGTGAACCTGCGATCCTGGTTTTGCTCCAGAACCGTGGCACACATCGCAGTTCTCCGTGCGCGGAATCGTTATATCTTTCTCAACGCCGAAGACAGCTTCCTTAAATTCGATCGTCATATTATATTGCAGGTCATTTCCCCGCTCTGGCGCATTTGGATCTCTCGTTCGACCGCCGCCTCCGAAAAACATATCGAAGATGTCACCAAATCCGCCGAAATCTGCGCCAGAGAATCCGCCGCCGCCCATACCTTGGTTCGGGTCAATATGTCCATATTGATCATATCTGGCGCGCTTCTGGCTATCGCTCAGCACGTCATATGCCTCTTTCACTTCTTTGAATTTGGCTTCGGCGTCCGGCGCCTTGTTGACGTCCGGGTGATATTGGCGTGCCAGTTTGCGATATGCTTTTTTAATCTCATCATCAGAAGCACTTTTACTTACTCCAAGCACTTCATAATAATCGCGCTTCTCAGCCATTTGTCCACCCCCATCAGTTCACGTACAAAGAGAAAGCCAAAGCAGGGCATGACCCAGCTTTGACCTTCCCTTGTCATTATACTTGTTAGCTTATGCAATCCTTAAACAATTTGTTTTAAGGTTAACCTTGTTTTTTATCTTCGTCAACTACTTCGTAGTCTGCGTCAACTACGTTTTCCTTTTGCCCAGCGCCGCCTTGAGCAGCATCGCCAGCTTGCTCTGCTTGAGCTGCTTGTTCGTACAGCTTCACAGAAAGCTGCTGAGCGATTTGAGTCAATTCTTCAGTTGCAGATTTAATTTCTTCTATATTATCGCTCTCAATCGCTTTTTTCACTTTTTCTTTCGCTTCGTTCGCTTTTTCCACTTCAGAAGCGTCTACTTTACCTTCGAGATCTTTAATTGTTTTCTCAACGGAGTAAACAAGTTGGTCAGCTGTGTTCTTCGCTTCAACCAATTCTTTACGTTTGCGGTCTTCTTCAGCGTGAAGTTCAGCGTCCTTCATCATGCGTTCGATTTCTTCATCAGTCAGACCGCTGGAAGAAGTAATCGTAATTTTTTGGCTCTTGCCTGTACCTTTATCCGTAGCAGACACGTTAACGATACCGTTCGCGTCAATATCGAACGTAACTTCGATTTGCGGTACACCGCGAGGCGCTGGCGGAATGTCGCCAAGCATAAAGCGTCCCAGCGTTTTGTTGCCTGCTGCCATTTCACGTTCCCCTTGCAAAACGTGGATTTCTACACTTGGCTGATTATCAGCGTAAGTGGAGAATATTTGAGATTTGCTTGTAGGGATCGTTGTATTGCGTTCAATCATTTTCGTAAATACGCCGCCAGCCGTTTCAATACCGAGTGAGAGCGGAGTTACGTCAAGAAGAACGACATCTTTAACGTCACCAGTCAATACGCCGGCTTGAACAGCTGCACCAAGAGCAACGACCTCGTCTGGGTTAACGCCTTTATGAGGCTCTTTACCAAGCACTTTCTTGATGGCTTCTTGTACTGCAGGAATCCGAGTAGAACCGCCGACAAGAACGACTTTATCAATATCGTCTGGTGTCAAACCTGCGTCACTGAGTGCACGGCGAGTAGGACCGAGTGTGCGTTCTACAAGATGAGCTGACAACTCTTCAAATTTCGCACGAGTCAAGTTTACTTCCAAGTGTTGAGGCACGCCGTCTACTACAGTAATAAACGGAAGTGAAATTGTTGTTGTGAGTACACCGGACAATTCTTTTTTCGCTTTTTCAGCAGCATCTTTCAGACGTTGGATTGCCGCTTTATCTTTGCTAAGGTCAACACCTTGATCTTTTTTGAATTCTGCAACCAAATAGTCAATGATGACTTGGTCAAAATCGTCACCGCCAAGATGGTTGTCACCGCTTGTCGCTTTTACTTCGAAGAATCCATCACCAAGTTCAAGGATGGATACGTCGAATGTACCACCGCCAAGGTCATATACGAGAATCGTTTGATCTTCAGATTTATCAAGACCGTATGCAAGTGCTGCTGCTGTTGGTTCGTTCACGATACGCAGTACTTCTAGACCTGCAATTTTACCAGCATCTTTCGTAGCTTGACGTTGGCTGTCGTTGAAATAAGCTGGAACCGTAATAACCGCTTGTGTTACAGGTTGACCTAAGTATGCTTCCGCATCAGCTTTCAATTTTTGCAAAATCATTGCGGAAATTTCTTGAGGTGTGTATTCTTTGCCATCAATAACTACTTTATGGTTTGTACCCATATGACGTTTGATGGAAATGATCGTGCGATCAGGATTTGTAATTGCTTGACGTTTTGCTGTTTCACCAACAATACGTTCTCCGTCTTTTTTGAAACCTACAACGGATGGAGTTGTGCGACCACCCTCTGGGTTAGGAATAACGACAGCTTCGCCACCTTCCATAACGGCAACGCAAGAGTTTGTTGTACCTAAGTCAATACCGATTACTTTGCTCATCGTAAAAAGTTCCTCCTTTAAAATTTCATAATTCTGTCGATGATTATGAATTACATACTTACCTTGACCATAGCCGGTCTTAATACCTTATCTTTCAGCATGTAGCCTTTTTGAACTTCTTCAACGACGATGCCTTCTTCATACTCCTCAGATTCCACTTGCATAATCGCTTGATGGAATTCCGGGTTAAACGGCTCGCCGACCGTTTGCATAGCGGACAAGCCCTCTGCAGCAAGCACACCCTCCAATTGGCGGAAAATCATTTCCACACCTTTTGTGAAGGATTGAAGATCTGTACTGCTGCCACTTGAAGCCAGTGCTCGTTCGAAGTTATCTACGACAGGAAGAAGCTCGGTAATCAACTTCATGGAAGCGTACTTCGCAAGTTCTTCTTTCTCTTTAAGTGTACGCTTGCGGAAATTATCAAAATCAGCTTGCGTTCTTAATTGACGCTGCTGATGTTCCTCAACAAGTGCCCGAAGACTCTCGATTTCGGCATTTTCATTCTGTTCGCTGCTTTCTGCAGTAGCTTCTGATGCCTCCGCCTCTTCGTTTACATCGCTTACAGGTTCATTATGAAGCGCTTGTTCCTCTTCGGACGCTGTTTGTTGCTCTTGAAATTGTTGCTCGTTATTCAAGATGGTTTCACCTCCTTAAAATACAGTCATCATCTATTGTTCTTGGCGCATCTTAATGACGTTGTGGATACGAAGAATGGCTGCTCCAACTTCTCCTGCGATTTTCAGCGCATGAATTTTAACGAGAGCAGGATCCATAATACCCGCTTCTTCGTAATCCATAATGAGACCCGTGTCACAGTCAATTCCGACAGAGTCAGATTGCTTCGCAATTTGCGCAGCCCGCGTCTCTTCAATCTTCTCCAAAGGATTGTATCCTGCATTCAGTAAAATTTGAGTCATCGGTTTCCGCAGTGCCTGTGCAACAGCTGCAACACCGAAAGCCTCCATTCCTTTCACCGTCTCACGGTATCGCTCCAGCTCATAAGAAGCTGCAAGCTCACTTGTGCCTCCGCCAGGCAACACTCCACCGCGGATGGCAGCTTGAATGCTTGAAGCGGCATCGCGAGCTATCCTCGCCCGTTCACCGACAACCTCCGCTGTACTCGCACCTACGATGACGGTAACGAAGCTGCTCTGATCCTGCCTAGCTGCAACGCGTACTTTGTCCAACAATTCATCATAGCAGATCGATGGGGTATACCCAAGCAGATTAGCGAATTGCTCATTCGGTTTATGTAAAGCGGTTTTTCTTACCGGAACAGCTCCGCTCATGGCGCTAATCCGCCTTAAATCTTCGCGGGAAACACGAGGAATGACCATAATGCCATGATCGGCACAAAATTGCTCTGCATCCGGGTGTATTCCACGTTCAAGCAACACCGCCCCAACACCAAGTTCAGCGATTCGCTCTAATTGTGCACCAAATTGTCTGCGTAAATCCATATACTGCGCAAATCCCGCTTCTGTCGTGAGCACTTCTTCATCAAGTGACTCAGGCTCAAGCGCATCTTGCAACAGTAGAATACGCGTATTTGTCAGCTTCGAAATTAAATGAGGATGAAGCGGCTTTTGCCGAAGCAAAATCCCTTCAAACAATTCATTATTCGCTTTCTCGTGTGAAATAATGCTGTCAGCCAGCGTGAAGGACGGCTGAAGGAGTCTTGAGACTCCGACCTTTTCAGCCGCTTCCAGCACCAGCTTCACAACATCTTCTTGTTCACGCCCTGCTACATAAGCAGTTTTAACCAAAAGAGGATCATTCAGTCCATCAATACGGCGAGCTCGCTTGGACAGTAACTCGATCGCGGCTGAAACGCCTTGCTGCATTCCTGCGACCACTTTGGATACAGGAACTCCTCTCGTAATTTGGGCGACACCTTCTTGTACAAAGGCGCCCGCCAGGACAGTTGCTGTTGTCGTCCCGTCACCCACTTCATTTTGCTGGGAACGAGCTACCCCAATGAGCAGAAGAGCCGCAGGATGAGTCACATCCATTTTATCCAGTATCGTAACCCCATCATTGGTAATAATAACTTCTCCCCGCGGTCCAACTAGCATCACATCAAGGCCTTTAGGACCCAGTGTCCCTTCTACAGCCGAGCAGACCGCTCTGACAGCGTTGCTGTTGTTCAGCAGGGTTGCATAACGTTCATCTGATTCATGGACGGACTGATTGCTTTGGCTCATAACATGCTCTCTCCTCTATTTATACAAAGCGCGACAGGATCGTCGACATGTTCTTAGAGATAATATCTAAAATGCTAATGACTCTGGCATATTCCATCCGAGTTGGACCGAGTATGCCGATCGTACCTACTGCTTCTCCGTCTAAGGAATATGTTGCTGTAATGAGACTGCAGTTCGCAATAGCTTCATGCGTATTCTCCGTACCTATACGCACTTGAATACCCGAAGATTTCGATGATTCGCTCATCATTTTTAGCAAAGTTGGAGTCTCTTCAAGGAGATCAAGAATATCTTTCACCTTATCGATATCTTTAAATTCAGGTTGGGTAAGCATATTCGTCGTTCCACTAAGGAACACCTTTTGATCTCGTTGCTCGCTGTCTAAAGTAGCATCCAGCAATTGAAGCATTTCCTCGTAGTGAGATACATTTTTTTGCATTTCCTGTGCAATTTCGGAATACAGCCGTGATTTCAATTTATAGAGCGGTACCCCGACAAGCTTACTATTCAAAATGTTGACGACTTTCTCCAGATCCGACATTGAAACGCCAGCTGGAATCGAGACGGGCTTGTTCTCCACTTGTCCTGTACTTGTCACAATAATCGCAACTGCTCTATTCTCATTAAGCGGCAGCAGTTGAAAGTGACGTAATGAAGTATTAAAAACTTCCGGTCCTAACAGGATGGAAGTATAGCTCGTCATTTGAGAAAGAACGGTACCAGCATGCTGAATCACTTGTTCCATCGCATTAAGCTTTTCCGTTAGAAAAGACTTAATCACTTGAATCTCAGAAGGTTTGATAGAATTCAAAGATACCAAATGATCTACATAATATCGGTAGCCTTTGTGTGAAGGGATCCGGCCTGCAGACGTGTGCGGCTGCTCTAAAAAACCAAGTTCCTCTAAATCAGCCATCTCATTTCGAATCGTAGCCGGGCTGTAACCAACATCGCCCCGTTTAGAAATGCTGCGGGACCCTACTGGTTCTGCCGAACGAATATAGTCGTCGACAATCGCGTTCAGAATCATCCGTTGTCGTTCGGTTAACACGGTACATCTCCTCCTCACCGGCTTACTCTTGTTTGTCGTTAGCACTCGCATGAGTTGAGTGCTAACCGCTAATACAAAAATACCAAACTAACCTGAGCATTGTCAAGTCAGTTCAGTATCTTAAGAACTGCTATTTCATCACAATGATTTTGTTTGCTGCAATGGACGCAATCGGTCCATACTTTTTCTGGAAAAATCTCTTTATTTACGACCTGGAAACCATTTTTCTGAAAGAATGATACTTCATAAGTGAGCGCCATAACTTTAGGTATGGATTGAGATCTCGCTTCTTCTACAAGAAAGGAAACGAGCATAGACCCAACCCCTTTCCCCTTATGACCTTCAGAAATACCTAGGGAACGAATTTCTACAAGATCATGACCTAGTCGGCATAGTGAACCGCAACCTATGACTTCCCCGTCCAAATCAGCTACCACAAAGTTCGAGATTTGCCGCTCTAGAACTTTGCGAGACCGAGGCAGCATAATTCCTTTCTCTGCATACCCCTGAATCATTAGGTACAGTGTTTCTATGTCGTCAACAGTCGCTTGTCTGCACACCGCCGGCATGATTCCTCTCCTCCTCACAAGCTGTCTATGTTATGAATAAATATACAACAGCTTGTATAGAAGTGCAATATTTAATATTTCATCAATTAACGGTTAAAACCCCAATAAACTCAGAGAAAACATCGTTTCCGAATAAAATACCTTGTTCGCTAAGACGGTATCCGTCATTCACTTTTTCGATTAATCCCGCATTCAGCATTTTATTCAGCGGACCACGGAATACGTCTTCCACCTTAAGTCCAAACTGATGCGTAAATCGTGATGATGAAATTCCATCTAACATGCGCAGCCCAACCATCATGAAGTCTTCCATCGCTTCTTCCTTAGCAATAGAGTAGCTTTCGAGCCGCGGAAGACCTTTCTGAGCAGCTTCAATGTAAGGGGAGATGCCTTTAATGTTAATGTGGCGTTCCCGGCCAACATAACCATGCGCGCCAGCTCCTAAACCATAATAATCCTCATTGCGCCAGTAAGTTGTATTATGTTTGCTCTCATAGCCCGGCTTAGCAAAATTGCTAATTTCATATTGTTTATATCCCGCTTCTTTCATTCGCTGCATAAGCAGTAAATACATTTGCAGTTCATCGTCCTCGTTTGGAAGCGGAAGCTGATTTTTTTGATAGAGAGTGTGGAAAAGCGTGTTCTCCTCTACTTTTAAGCTATAGATCGAATAGTGAGGAAGACCAAGCTCCAGCGCCTTCGTTACACTTTCAGCCAGCATATCTACCGTTTGATTCGGAAGTCCAAACATCAAATCAATAGATAGATTCGTTAAGCCGGCCTTTCTAGCGTTCTCAAGGCTGCGATAGACGTCATCTGTATTATGAATTCGGCCAATCCCCGTAAGCAGATCATTCTGGAAAGCTTGAACTCCGAAGCTGACACGATTGACGCCGCCTTCTTTCATAGCCGCAAGTTTCTCGGGATCTGTAGTTCCTGGATTTGCCTCCATAGAAAACTCGATATCATCAGCCCAATTCGGAAAATAAGTACGAACGGATTTCAAGAAATATTCCATTTCCTTCGGAGTAAGCACCGTCGGTGTGCCTCCGCCAACGAAAATCGTCTTAATCTCACCCGGCGGGTTCTGCGTAACAGTGTACTCCATCTCCCGCTCAAGGGCGCGTAAATAATCCATTACAGGCTGATCTTTAAGCACGTAAGAATTAAAGTCGCAATAAAAACATTTATTGGTACAAAAGGGGATATGAATATATACCGCCTTTGGAGCTTCACCCTTGTTTGACTGCACTCCTGTCGTCATGCAAATCCCTCCTTAGCATGAAAGGGAAAGCCTCGCGGCTTCCCCTTCAAAACCATTTTATTTTCCGTATATCAATTAATTGTCGTCGATTTTAAGGACAGCCATGAACGCTTCTTGCGGAACTTCAACGCTGCCGACCTGCTTCATGCGTTTTTTACCTTCTTTTTGCTTCTCAAGCAACTTACGCTTCCGAGAAATATCACCGCCGTAGCATTTCGCAAGAACGTTTTTGCGCATCGCTTTAACCGTTTCACGCGCAATAACCTTTGTACCGATTGATGCTTGAATCGGCACCTCGAACATTTGACGAGGTATAAGTTCTCTAAGCTTCTCGCAAATGACACGTCCGCGTTGATAAGCGCGGTCGCGGTGGACGATGAAGGAGAGGGCATCCACTTGTTCGCCATTGAGCAAAATATCCATCTTCACCAAGTTCGATCTGCGATATCCTGACAGCTCGTAATCAAAGGAAGCATAACCTCTTGTGCTAGATTTCAGCTGATCAAAGAAGTCATATACGATCTCAGAAAGCGGCATTTGATACGTAATCGTCACTCTCGTTGTGTCGAGATATTCCATATTGACGAACTCTCCGCGTTTCGTTTGGCACAGCTCCATAATCGTTCCTACATAATCATTCGGCACAATAATGGAAGCCTTCACGAACGGCTCTTCAACATACTCAATTTTACCGACTTCCGGATAGTTGGAAGGGTTATCGATGCTAATCGTCGTTCCGTCCGTTAGAGTTACTTTGTAAATCACGCTCGGTGCCGTTGTAATCAGCGGAATGTTGAATTCGCGTTCGATCCGTTCTTGAATGATCTCCATATGGAGCAGACCTAAAAATCCGCAGCGGAATCCGAAGCCAAGCGCGCTTGACGTCTCTGGCTCAAAGCTCAGTGATGCGTCGTTCAGCTGCAGCTTCTCAAGCGCTTCGCGCAAATCATTATAGTCTTGTGTCTCTATCGGGTAAAGACCACAGTATACCATCGGATTAATTTTACGGTAACCAGGAAGCGGTTCCGGTGTCGGATTCTTCGCATCTGTTACTGTATCCCCGACGCGAGTGTCACCCACATGCTTAATACCCGCTACGATAAAACCAACATCACCTACATTCAGCTCGTCCACAATCGTCATACGCGGTTTAAACGCACCGACTTCGATGACCTCAAACGTTTTATTGGTTGCCATCATCTTAATCTTGGATCCTGCTTTAATACTGCCGTCGATAACCCGTACATACACGATTACCCCTTTGTAAGGGTCATAGTGGGAATCGAAAATGAGCGCCTTAAGCGGTTGATCCGGATCTCCCTGCGGTGCGGGTACTTTCCTTACAACCTGTTCTAAAATTTCCTTAATGCCGATGCCAGCCTTAGCTGAGGCGAGCACTGCATCGCTTGCATCAAGACCGATGACGTCTTCTACTTCCTGTTTGACCCGATCTGGATCTGCGCTTGGAAGGTCAATTTTATTAATAACCGGTAAAATTTCCAGGTTGTTATCAAGAGCCAAATACACGTTAGCGAGTGTCTGCGCTTCAATCCCCTGTGCAGCATCGACAACGAGCAGTGCCCCCTCACATGCGGCAAGACTTCGCGATACTTCATAAGTGAAATCCACGTGCCCTGGAGTATCAATAAGATTAAGAATATATTCTTCACCGTCATCCGCACGGTATGTAAGGCGGACAGCTTGCAGTTTAATCGTAATGCCGCGCTCTCTTTCGAGATCCATTTGATCCAACACCTGATCCTGCATTTCACGTGAGCTGAGCGCGCCAGTATACTCGAGAATTCGGTCAGCCAATGTCGATTTCCCGTGGTCTATATGTGCGATAATACTAAAATTACGAATTTTCTGTTGTCTTGCTCTTAAGTCAGTCATGCATTACCTCCACCAACAGCCTGAAGTACAATCAATTCATTATAGCAATTGGAGAGTAACCGTTCAATCCCGAAGTCGAAACTGCAATATTATTCCGTAACCGAGCTGAATAACGATACGACAAAGCGTATTCCTTTTTGCGACAATTGCTGCAGCAGTCCCGCTGTCTTATCGGCCAACTGGTCGACTGGCGGATTGGATTCGACCGGACGAATGGTTTGTGGTACGTTAACTTGCTCCACTTGCTTTGCTTGTTCCTTTCTCTCGGCTATGTCCGTCTTTTTAATGGGTGCCTGCGGTTCCATCTGCACAGCAGATTCATGAATTCCAGGACCGTATATATTTTCAATACCCGAAGTTGCGAGCTGCATACCGATAAACATACCGATCGCAATTAGACACCCAAACAAAACGATTCTTTTCGTGAATTGAGACATCTGTCTATCCGCACCTCCTCAGGTTAAAGTCGCCTATATTTACTTTACGCTTTTACTTGCCGCCCTTCCCGCTTCCGTCGCTGCTTGCATTTACGGTTTGCGCCTTCGAATCTGTCCAATAAATGTCTGTAATAATATTGGCTAAAATGTCTACAGTACGTTCAAGCTCTTCTTCGCTGTTATCGACCCCGCCGACTTCAATTAATATGCTGTTAGGTGAAAACGACTGGTTGTATTCCCCGTTGCCTTCTTTGGCCGTCTTAGCCCATACGCCTCGAGATACACCGGGGTATGCCTTTTCTAAACGCTCATGTATTTCATTCGCAAACTTCTCATTTTTGCTCCAATTTTTATTTTCATGCCCAATAATGAAGTACACTTTAGCGTAACTGACTCCACCTATCGTCGCCGTCGTTTTTTGATAATGCTGCGAATCTCTATGGATGTCTATGAAGTAGTTTAAATCATTATATTGAGCAATGGCCGCTTTTACCGTCTCTCTGGAGTATTTATAAGAATAGTAGTAGTTATAATTAGCGATCGTAGATGCATAGTCTGTTCTTGAGTGAAATACTCCGACTCCACGGTCCTCAAGCCTCTTCGCCATAAACTCTCCGATCGTTCCAACATTCAGCTTGTTTGATTCCGGATTATCATTATTCGTATGAAGCATTGGGTTAAAAGATTCACGAGGATGAGAATGATAGATCATTACTACCTTTTTGCTAGAAGATTTTGACGGCTGCGAATCTCCTGCATTGCCGCTCGTATCCGATTGACCTGATTTTGAATTGTTCTGATCATTTGACGACGGATCTTGCTGCGGCTCTTGATTGTGCTCGTCAATCTTGACTGTGTCGTCGTGATTCGTGTCCGAATGATAATCTTGCGGTGCATCTACCTCTTCATTTCCTGATCCATGGCGAAGGAGTACCGGATCATCTGCTCCAATGCCAGGCACCTCACGAGCAATCAACGTCTTAGGATCCATCGGATTCACGTTCGTTAATAGTTGAAACACAAATGTCGTCATATTTTTAGCTGAAAACGTATAGTCATTTTGCTTAGTTTTTAAGTAGGGCATCTCCATACCAATCATGTCCATAAAAAACCGACTTGACACAGTAGCCGCAAAGCCTTTCATCGAGGAAACCGGCGACGAATGTAAACTTTTCTCTGCCATTCCTCCTAGCCCAAGCACCATGAAAAAAACCATGGAACCTATTGTAAGAAGAGCAAAGGTTTGTCCCATCACTAAAACTCGCATCATATTCTCTTTCCATCTGCTTATATGATTTGTATGTTTTCTTAACCATTTCATAGCTTATCTGTCCTCCTTGGGTGCATTCTCGTATATTTCAAATCTATGAACCTCTGACAATAGATAGAACTATTTACAAGAAAAAAAAGAAACTCCGATAGATTCGGAGTTCTGTTTTACGAGATTCGCAGTATTTTCGTTCATTTTTAGTGTGTGTAAGCAGCCACGTTATCCCCATTTACTGCTTCATGAAGTGCTCCATTTAAGCCGCTTGCAATAATGTTCGCAATATCTTCAACAAATTCATCAATTTCTTTTGGGGTCACGATTAAATCATGACCGAGCGGCTCTAACACTTCCTTAACAAGACCAAGACGTTCCTGCTCCGAAATTTGCTCCAGTAAGCCCATAATTCGTCCGGTCTGTTCCGTTTCGCGGTTAAAATGTTTCTTCATTAACTCCATAGCATTATTGACTATGGTGGAAGCGTAGCAAACTGTTGGTACGCCAATGGCGATACAAGGAATACCTAAGATCTGCTCAGTCAGTCCTCGCCGTTTGTTGCCAATGCCTGAACCGGGATGAATGCCAATATCGGCAATTTGAATCGTCGTATTGACACGTTCTAACGATCTTGATGCTAACGCATCAATGGCAATGATAATATCCGGCTTCGTTCGTTCGACGATCCCTTGAACGATTTCGCTGGATTCAATCCCTGTAATACCGAGCACCCCTGGTGCTACGGCACTCACTTCTCGATATCCAGGAGATATTTGATCAGGCATAAGCTCAAACAGATGCCTCGTTACTAATATATTTTCGACGACAAGCGGGCCGAGTGAATCCGGAGTTACGTTCCAGTTGCCGAGTCCAACGACGAGCACACGTGCAGAAGGAGCAATATTAATTTTTCGCAGAAAATTTTCAAATTCTTTCACAAAAGTGGCAGATACGCGCTCTTGCAAATCCGTGTCATGGTTGCGCAAATTAGGAACCTCTAAGGTAATGTAATGCCCTTTCATACGCCCAAGAATAGCAGCACCCGCCTCATCAACTACGTCCAGTCTAGTCACCTTGATTCCATCCTGTTCACTCACTTCCTCATGAACACCAGGAATTTGTGAGCCGTTCGACGCTTCTGCTAATTCTTTTGCTTCAATGGCTAAATCCGTGCGAACCGCATATTTTTGTAAATCCAAATCCATGCTATGAAGCCCTCCTTTTACCAACATTAACTCTATTGTGCGGGAGAAGGAGCTTCTTTATGCAAATTATTCTATTTTGGGCGACAATCATCTGAGGAGATCAATAGTTTGTAGTATTGCTTTTTACTATACCCCATGCTAAAATATTTTAAGTTGTGAATCATTTGATGGATTCGTAAATGCTAATGCCTTACAGGAGGTGAATCGCAATGCCAAATATTAAATCCGCTGTAAAACGCGTTAAAACAAGTGACAAACGTCGTCAACTTAACGCTTCCCAAAGATCTGCACTTCGCACAGCTGTTAAAGTTGCTGAAACTGCACTAACTACGAATGAAGTAGAAGCTGCAAAAGCTGCTGTTCTTGCTGCTTCCAAAAAATTGGACAAAGCTGTAACTAAAGGTTTGATTCATAAAAACGCAGCTGCCCGCAAGAAATCTCGCTTGGCGAAAAAATTGAACGCTCTTAACGCTTAAGTCGTCAAGAAGCGCTTTCCATAACACAAACGAAAAGCCCTGAACAACATTTGCTTGTTCAGGGCTTTTGAGTTCTAATGCTTTCTTGATTTGTTATGCGCTATGCTCCAAGCTTCAGCAGAAATAGCTCCAGACCAAGTACTTTTTCAATAGCACCCGTCTTCATCTGATAGTCAAGTTCCCCAAGATCAGCTAATATACGCCGCAGCCTCCCAGTATCGAATTTTCTCGCCTGTTCACCTGCAATTTTTACCGCATAGGGATGTATTCCAATTTGCGAAGCAATCTGCTGCTGAGAGTAGCTCTGCTGTCCTAATTCTTTTACCTGTAGCATTATCCGAAATTGCCTTGATATAAGAGCAGCAATCTTAATAGGCTCTTCACGCTGTTTCAGCAAATCATAATATAGATTCAGCGCTTTCTCGAGTCTCAGATTCGCAATTTCTTCAATCATCACGAATACATTTTGCTCCGTACTGCGCGCTACCAGTATATCTACAATCTCTACATCGATGATGCCGCCTTGTCCCGCATAAAGAGCAAGCTTGTCCAATTCTGCAGACAACGTCTGCAGCTGTGTACCTGCGTTCCGAATAAGCGCATCAGCCGCTCCGGCAGCAAGCTTGCAGCCTCTCTTCTCTGCTTGATGTGTAACCCATTCTACGAGTTGTTCTCCACTTAGAGGCATGAATGAAAGAACGGTGCCGGCATTTTTCATCGATTTAACGACTTTTTTACGCTCGTCCAGCTTCTCGCCTTCTACAATGAACACAATAACACTGTATTCCGTTGGATTATCCATATATGCCAGCAGGCGATCAAGTTGATGGTCGATTTTGTTCTGATCTCTGCCAGATGTAAACACAGATGAATCTTTAACAAGGATTAGTTTCTTGGGTACGAGAAAAGGAATGGTTTCCGCCTCTTCTACGACAGCCTCTATAGGAGTTTCTGATAAGTCAAAAGGTACAATGCCGAAGTCTCGGTGCTCCTCTTGTGTGACGTGCTCAGTCAGCAGTGTAATAAATTGTTGAATTTGATATTTCTCTGTGCCGTAGCAAAGATATATCGGTGATACCTGCCCTTTTCGAATTTGTTGCAGTGCAGTCTTGGCATCCACGTACGGTATCCCCTTTCTGAAAAACATATACATATAATTTAACAAAATTTTTGCAAAACAACAAAGGGACCTTGCCGAACAATCGGAAGAAGGTCCCTTTGTCCCAATGCATCTATATAAACGCGAGACGTAGGAAGCTCTAGAAACTTCCGGCCCGCGGTCATACTGACGACTTGGGAATAAACTGTATTTTGTCTCTATAACCTATTCCATATCTCTCAAATGTGTGCATCCATTTGGCGTAAATTATTGCGGATTTGACGGAATTTGATACGTGTACTGCGTTACTTTATCTTCTTGCTTCGTTTCATAAGTAAACACCGTGCTGTCTTCCGACCAAGAACCTTGCACCCAATCACCCAAAATGGTATTTGATGCGATTAGATTTTTAGACTTTGTATTGTCCGCATTTGCGCTTATCGAATAGAAGTTTAATTGTCCCTCTTCAATTACAGCTGTAAATTTGCCATCTGGCGATAACCATGATTGCGGGTTAAACGCTGCAATGCCGTATATTTTATCTGACGGCTGTTCTGTCTTAGGTTCCAATTTAGATTGATCATTACTAGATTTCGGATCGGTACCTTTATTTTCCAGAATCGGCTGGCTCTGTTTGTTAGAAGATTGTACCGGCTGATCTGAAGCAGAAGCGTCCGAAGCAGGAGCGGTTGACTTATTCTGATCTTGTGTTGTAGTTCCAGCATTTCCGTTCGCACCTAATGATGCTGCTGGCTTAACATGCTCTTGGTCGACAGAATCTATTGAAGAAGAATCTGCCGATTTAGAACTCTGTCTGCTTGAATCGTGACTTTGATGTTGTGCTGAGGACTTGGAATCCTCTACCTTGGAAGGTACACTTCCACTTACGCTCGAGTCAGACTTATTCGGACTGTTCTCCTGATTGCTTGTTGGCTCATCTAGAGACTCCTTCTGCGCCTCTTTAGCCATCGGAACATTTACCTGTGCTGTAATCTCCGAACGGTCAGCAGCGGATTGATCCAAAGTTTTTAATTGCTCTGTAGTCGGAACCACTTCCATTTCCGCATTAGACAAAGTCTTTGGCTCGTAGTTGTTAATAAATACACCAAGCACAATGGCAGCAGCAACAACGCCGGCAATTGCGCGTCCGTTGATGCGGCTCCGCCACGAAGTTGTTCTCTTGTTTACATGACTGCGATCAAGTTCTGAATAAGGTCTAACTGCCTCAGGTAATCCTGCAGTGGACGCTTCTTCCTGACGAGCCTTATCAATCGCATCGAGCTGAGGCAAAATGGCATCTACCAGACTATATCTAGGCGTCACATCACTAAGTTGCTCAAGCTCCGTAGATAATCGATTCAGCCTAGAGAAGAGAGCGGTGCAATCTTTGCAATGCCGAAAGTGTTCGAACATTTGCGCCGTTTCTTCTTCGCTCAAATCATGGTCAATATATCGGTGCATCCATTCCACCACCTCTTGGCAATTCATCCTGATACACCACCTTTCTGATATTCCTGGAGTAAATTCTGCAATTGCTGCCTGGCACGGAACAAGTATGACTTCACCGTATTCAGCGGGAGGTTAAGACAATCTGAGATTTCATTATACGAAAAGTCTTGCAAATACCTTAAAACGATTACCGTACGATGATGCTCTGGAAGCTTGTTAATTGCATCCTGAATATCTTGCGCCATGTACGCAGACATGACTTCACGTTCCACACTTTCCTTGCCTTGAAATACAAGCTCGTGTTCCTCTATAGAAACCGTCGGTTTCGCGCGTCTAAATTTATCGATGCAAATGTTAATGACGATTCGTTGTACCCATGTTTTAAACTGTGCTTTTTCTTCATACGAGTCAATTTTGGTATATATACGAATCAGTGCTTCCTGCGCTGCATCGAGTGCGTCTTGTTCGTTATGTAAAATATAGTAGGCCGTCCGGTAGACATGTTGCTCGATTTCACGTAGTAGGGTGATGAGAGCGTCGCGATCGCCCGATTGAGCGGCTCTAATGAGTCCCTGCTCTACCACAAAGGATCCCCCTCTCCTTGTAACCATATTGACGATAATGGTTAGCAAATTGTTGCAATCTCGAAACTTTTTTTCAAATCATAAAAAAGAGGTCCAAATCTTTCCTAAGAATAACAGAAAACAATAACCTCGTCATTATCTTCTCTCTATTATATTAACGAATTTAAGGCGCAGTTCGTTTAGTGCGCACCCAAAATTCCCCGTCCTTAACCTTCATTTGGACTTCTCCGTGGAGATCAGTGCGGTAAATAAGAGACCCTTCATTTGAAATTCTATTTACAACGGTTGGATTAGGATGTCCATATGTATTCGATGCGCCTACTGATATAACGGAGACACGCGGCCTCCAATACTTGAGCCAGGCTTCTGAAGTAGACGTTTTACTCCCGTGATGAGCAATTTTCATAATATCAACGCGGTGACTGGAAGAAGATGAGGAAAAAGAACTAATGGAAGAATTCATATTTTGCAAAATATATTGCTCCCCCTCAGATTCTACATCTCCCGTTAACAAGAAGAGGCCCCTGTTCATTTCCATTTTCATCACGATTGAATGTTTATTCTGTTCACCACTCTTCTCAATAGTACTTGATTCCTGCTCCCTTGTCTCAGGGTATAAAAAAGTAATTCGCGTATATTTATCCAATTTGAGCTCTAAATCTTCGTGCACGGCATACAGCGGAATATGTTTATCAATGGCAACTGTCATTATTTGTTCCATCACTTCAGTTCCGGAAAGGGTGCCGTTAAATAATATACGCCGAACAGGAATATTCTCAAGCACGGCAAGCATGCCGCCAATGTGGTCTTGGTCCCCGTGCGTCAAAACAACAGCCTCTAATTCATGCACGCCCCTCTTCTTCAGAAGCGGAACAACCACCTTCTTACCTACTTCAAACGGGTCTTTCCGCTCCCGCCACTCCTCGTCTTCTTTCTGAAAATGAACTGTTCCGCCCGTATCCACCAACATATTTAATCCCGAGGGCGTAGTCACCAATATGCTGTCTCCTTGACCGACGTCTAAAAATTGAACTAGACCCGCTCCGTGCATATTTTCCTGCTGATAGCCTGTATAGAGTAATCTGAAGAAACCGATCAATAATAAGCTTCCCATCAAAGCTGCTTTGCGATTTCTAGGCGAGACTGCTCCATTCATGAGCGAGGTCGTCGTAAGTGGAGCTGTCTCATCGGGTAAAGTCGGTATGACTTCACCACTCTTTTTTGAGCGGTTCGCCATAAGAAGAATAAGATAGAGAAGGACGTAATAGCATAAAATCCACGCTAGCGATGGAGATGGCCAAATCATCACAAACTGATCGTATTGATTAAGCCATTCTACTAGCCAAAATGTTATTTCATTGAGCCACTCTGCAGGCTTCGCAAAACATTTGCCCGCACTAATCCATACGATACCGAAGAGCATCGAGGCCATGCCGAGCGGCATCACGATACAGCTAATGAAAGAGACTAGGATGAAATTCGCGATAAATGATAGCCATGAAAATTGATTAAAGTAATAAATCGTAAGCGGAAAAGAGATCAGCTGCGCCGCGAGCGTAACCGAGGCAGCACCGGCTGCTCCTTTTGGCAATGATGACAGAAGCGGATATATACGAGGGACGAAAATAATGAGTCCTGCAGTAACGATGTATGAAAGCTGAAAGCTTACGTTCAGCAAAAAATAAGGATTCCAAAACATCAGCAGCAGCAAAGAGGCACAGAGAATATTCAGGCCATCCTTCAGCAATCCTCTTCTTGCCGCGTACAAGCCAATCATCGACATGATTCCTGCTCGAATAACAGAAGGAGAAGCTCCTGTAATGAGTACATAGCATGGAACCAGCATAATAACGATCGTAAGAGACGTTTCGCGTGTTAGACGGAAACGCCTCAGCACAAATAATAGAGTTCCTACATATACAGCTACGTGCATTCCAGAAATGGCAAGAACATGAGTAAGACCGAGCTTGGAGAAATGAGCAAATGTCTCTGGATCCAGATCATCAGAAATACCGATAACGAGTCCTTTCATGTATCCTGCGTTTCGTCCATCGAACAGTTTATCCATCGTCTCACCCAGGAAGCTTCGAATGGAGTCGTTCCATGCAAAGATGGTATGAACACTCCAATGTAAAGCAGGTGAAATCCTGACATTTGCTGTCCCCTTCACCTTGATCAACCAGTGAATGCTCTTCAAATGTAAATAATTTCGATAATTGAACCCTCCGAAATTGCCCCCCTCACTCGGCCGCTCCAAAATTCCTTGCATCTGGACATGCTGTCCCCGTTTCCATAAGCGAACCACTTCAAGCTCTTTTTGCTCGGCCAATCGAACCTGTACAATAACTTTCTCCTTAGATGTTAGTTTTGAGAGTGAAGAATTCTTGTTTGCTGTCTGCTTATTTCCCATGGAGAGAGCCGTTACTTCCATCGTAAAATCTACTCGGTCCCCATCGATTTCAAGCGCTGATGCAATTGTCCCTTCTGCAGAAACCGCTGATTTATGGAGCTCATCTGCAGATTGCTGTGCAGCACTCGGGATAAGACTTACATTACGAGCGTCATTCCACTCCCAATATAGTCCAGCAAAGATGAGCATGCACCACATGATAAACAGTAACTTGAAATGTACCCATTGTAATATCCACGAAGCAATAGAAACAAGCAATATCCCGATCCATATAAATAGCAGGGTAGATATGTTATAAAAATATGCCAAGCTGCTCCCAACAACCCAGCAAATCGTCATGGACAAGAGCGGACGACGGTTCAGCACGAGACAATCACCTTCTTATTTTTTACATTAATTTTGAGCAGACAAAACAAAAAGAACCCCATTTCGCAAACAGATATTTGCAAAATGAGGTTCTTCCCCATATATTTTAAAGTTAGTTCGAAACCGGCGTAACCGTTTGGCAAGCATATTCGCACAAGTCCAGCACGGCTCATCAGTAACGTACACAACTGACCCTTCCCGATCAATTCTGTCAGTGAATAGCAGCAAATTCTGCTCTGCATGGATGGTACGGATACAGCGCTGTTTTTTCACCATTTGTTCTTGACCGTCCACGTTAACAAGCTCAACTTCCTCTGCAATCATGCATCCAGCTTCAGAGCAGTCCGGCAAACCCATCGGCGCACCATTGTAAGCCGTTCCTAACAGCTTCTTGCCTTGTACAAGTACTGATCCGCGCCAGGTAGTCAGCCGCTCGCGGTAATCATCTGAGGCTTGCACAAGTTCCTTGGTCATCCGCTCATCGAGCACCCAGGTTTATGAGAACATTCCTAATCTTTCTAATTCAAACAATATTAATCTATTCAACTATATTATAACACAATATCGACATTATTTTAAGGATGTTTCTTTTGGAAAAATTAATGTAATATTCCAATATGAAGAAATTTTACTCTTCTTAAGGTCAGACCCTTCGAATAGTCGAATTTTTCAAAACACTTTCTTTATCCTTTGAACAAAAATAAATGATTACGTGTTGGAGGTCGATCATGTCAGAACTCAAAAAATTAATTAGTTTTATTAAGCCACATAAGTTGTTGATAGTAGTCAGCATTATTACGACATTAGTTATCGGCGTGCTTGAACCGCTTATTGTGTATCTTCTAAATAATGTTATAAATAGTGGGTTGCATGACCAACAACATGTATTAATGCAGAACATAGCTTTCTTTTTAGCAATCATCAGCATGGGTGTTGTAATAAAGTATGCAATCAAACTAACCACAACCCGATTTTCTGCTCTCACTCTAAGAGATATTAGAAACAAAGTTTCAACTCATATTCTGGACTTACCCATTTCAGTAATTGATAAATATACTACAGGTGACTTGATCTCGCGTATGACAAATGATATAGCTATCCTACAGCGTTATTTTACTAATTATTTTAATGCAACTTTATATGCACCAATAGTACTTGGATGTGCTGTATCGCTAATGCTCCTCATCAATTGGAAACTTATTATAATTAGCTTAGTCTTGCTCCCCTTTGGCATCTACTTAAGTAATCTCCTAGCCAAAAGTTTAGGTGAAGAAATGGGAACACTCCAACACAAACTAGGGAACATCAATTCAATTGCTCAGAATTCAATCCAAGGCATTCACACTCTAAAATCTTTTAATTTAATGAGACCCTTATATTACAAATACTCTTTAGAAGCCAACCAAATGTTATTGAGCAGTAAAATAATTGAAAAAAAACGGGCAGTCCTTATTTCATTTTCAATTTTAATGCGTTTTGGTCCCGAGAGTATATGTATATTATATGGCGGGTACTTAATGCTTCATGGGCAAATAGACAGTGGTGGATTATTAGCATATATATTTCTACTCCAGTTCGCAGCGTTTCCTCTATCAATTATTCCGGGATTGATTGGTAACTATCGTGAAATGTTAGCCGCATGCACTCGGATATTTGAAATATTAGACCTACCTAAAGAAAATAGTACTTACGCCGCGCCCCCCTCATATGACCATAACGCAGATCCAGTACAATTCGAGAATGTGAGTTTTTGTTACACCGATTCAGATAAGTGTTTACACAATTTGAATTTCTCCATCCCATCTGGAAAAATAGTCGCTATAGTAGGACCGAGCGGTAGTGGGAAAAGCACTATATTTAAATTAATTTGCGGCTTTCATGACATCCACGAAGGTTCTGGATCTATAAAAATATTCGGAAAAGACTTAAAGGAATGGAATCTTCCTGATCTCAGGAGTTGCATAGGCCTTGTATCGCAAGATTCTTATTTGTTTCCTGAATCAATAGTTGAAAACATCAAATATGGAAATATAGATGCATCTATTGAAGAAATTATTATTGCCGCGCAATCCGCTAATGCACATTCTTTTATTACAACACTTTCGGAAGGATATCAAACAATTGTTGGTGAACGTGGGAATAAATTGTCAGGTGGTCAGCGCCAGAGAATTGCATTAGCCCGCGCTTTGTTAAAAAATGCTCCCATATTACTACTGGACGAGGCTACTTCTGCCTTGGACACACAGTCTGAATCATTAATTCAGGAGGCACTAGCACAAGATATGAGCGGCAGGACGGTAATAATCATCGCACATCGTCTCTCCGCTATAAAATATGCTGACGAGATATTAGTATTAGATCGAGGGCGAATTATCGAAAGAGGTAATCATGAATATTTGTTATGTCAAGATGGACTGTACAAAAAACTGTACTTAAACGAATTCAATGAAGTTCCGGAGAAGTCGATTATCTTGGAAACGGGGTTATTAACTCATGATTGACAAACTTCTTGGGCATGAGTCAATTCGTTTATTATCCTTTTTAAGGAATAGAAAATGGAGATACATTACTGGGCTGTTCGGAGAATGTTCAATTATTGCATCGCAACCAATAATATTTGCTTTTGCACTCAAGGGCATGGCTGATTCTGCAGTTCAGGGTGATATGAATTTTCTATTTCATTCCAGTATGTTATTATGTGTTTTTATCTTGTTTTTCAGTATACTCATGCCAGCCTCTTCTTACCTGCTCCAATGGACTGTGAAGCAGGTGATGCTAGATATTCGCTTACATCTTCTTTCTCACATTTATAAACTACCTGTTCACTATTTTGATCAACATCACAGTGGTGACACGATTTCTAGAATGAACAATGACGTGCAGACATTGGAACAATATTATGGCGAGAATTTCCGTTATTTTATTTTGATGATTTTTTATGGAATGAGTTCTAGTATAACAATGTTAATGTTTGATTGGCGGTTTGGATTAGCCCTTATGCTGATTGCTTTTGTTGCAGTCTTAGTTAACAAAAAGATTGCAACTCCACTCAGAAGTATAAATGATAAAATTTTAAACCAAATGAGCGTATTGACTGAAAAACTAACAGACCTTGTAGCAGGCATTCAAGTCAGTAAAATGTTTCGGATTCAAAATTTAATTGCTTCTCGTTATAAAAATTATAACGAACAACTAACAATTTCGATGAAAAAAGAAGGTCAAATTCATGCATTACTTGAAAGTGCAGATTTCTTTGTTGGATTTATTAGCTTTACGGGCATTATCGGTGTCGGTATGATACTGGTTATAAATGGAACCATTCAATACGGTGTGTTACTAGCAGCTGTTCCATTACAAATGACGATAGTCAATGTTTTTCGTGAATTAGGAAACTCAATAACACGGCTACAAGCAAGTTTAGCAGGAGCCAGACGAATTTTTGAAATACTTGATCATCCATCTGAAGCAGAACGATATCTAATAAAAGCTAAGCTTAAAGAAGATTCGATAATAAGCATGTCTGGAGTGTCCTTTAGCTACGATCAGAATTTTAATGCACTTGACCATTTGACATTGGAAGTATCAAAAGGCCATATCGTTGCATTAATAGGTTCAAGTGGTGGAGGTAAAAGTACAATTCTTAAGCTGCTATTAGGTTTTTATCCACCAGACGTTGGATATATTTCAATCAATGGAAGATCTTTAGGGGAGTATACGTTAACTGAATTAAGAGAAATTATTTCCTATGTACCACAAGACCCCTTCTTATTTGATGGTACAATAGAAGAAAATATTAGATACGGCAATATAAACGCATCAGAAGACGAATTGATCTCAGCTGCGCGCGACGCTTATATTCATGATTTCATTTCTCAGCTACCAGAAGGCTATAATACGCAAGTAGGAGAAAGAGGCTCTAAGTTATCGGGTGGAGAACGACAGAGAGTAGCAATCGCTAGAGCTTTGTTAAAAAACGCTCCCATTTTACTGCTCGATGAAGCAACCTCAGCATTAGACAATCAATCCGAGTACTGGGTACAACAAGCCATAAATCGTCTAATGATGGGTCGCACAACAATCGTAATTGCCCATCGCCTATCTACTATTGAACATGCTGATCAAATCTACGTAATTGAAGGCGGCCGTGTTGTTGAACAAGGAAATCACGAAAAATTATCCGGAATAAAAGATAGTGTCTACAAACAATTATTGGAGTTTCAGCACAAACACAATTAAAAAAAGAACCCCATTTCGCAAACAGATATTTGCAAAATGAGGTTCTTCCCCACAGATCATTATATTTAGTTGGATACCGGCGCTATTGTATCTTGCGGCGGCTCATAATTTTGAAGTTGTCTAAAAGTAATGCCCATCTGTTCCATTAAGCGGGTTACTTTTTGGGTGTCTTTAGGATATGCACGGTGGAAGACGACTTCCTTAATTCCGCTGTTCGCAAGCATGTTGGCACAAGTCCAGCATGGCTCATCGGTAACGTACACAACAGACCCTTCCCGATCTATTCTATCGGTGAATAGCAGTAAGTTCTGCTCTGCATGAATGGTGCGAATACAGCGCTGTTTTTTCAGCACTTGCTCCTTACCATCCACATTGACGAGCTCAACTTCCTCGGCAATCATGCATCCGGCCTCATAACAGTCAGGCAAACCCATCGGCGCCCCATTATAAGCCGTTCCCAGCAGCTTCTTGCCTTGTACAAGGACCGATCCAACATGTCTGCGCATACAGCGCGACCGTGTTGATACCATATAAGCGATATCCATAAAATACGTATCCCAGTCTTTCCTTACTGCTGTACTCATTTTACTTTCTCCTGTTCCAATCATTTTATGGACTCCGGCCCAAGTAAAATTGCTATCGTTCACACGACTATATATGGTGCTATTTTTTCCAGCATCTTAGGCCCGATTCCCTTCACCTTCATTAAATCAGATACTTTCTGAAAAGGACCATTGTCCGTTCGGTAATCTATAATAGCCTGCGCTTTCTTTTCACCGATCCCTGGCAGATCCATAAGCTCCGCAGCACTAGCCGTATTAATGTTAATTTTCACTTTTTGTTCAGAAGGTTGCTCCGCGGATTTAGAATAACTAGGAATCGAATTCTCACTGTTACTTTGTGATGAAAAAGAATTAGTCCCTCCGGACCCTTCAGCTTCTTGACTTGGAGCTTTATTAGAAGCTGCAGCCTGATTAGAAGGCGTTTCCTTATTTGTCTCGCTCAGAAAAGCTTCTACCTCAGCATTCAGCGGTTTCCACCCTTCGGCTATTGGCTGCTTCCCATCCTTCGCTGCTGCATACCAAATCATTCCCGAACCGAGCATCGCTGATACGATTCCGATCCATAAAGCCTCTTTCTTCATCTCACAGTTCCCCAATCCTATTAAACTTTAGCGGATTTTACAAACAAAACATGGTCATGAGCCAAGCTAATGCGCATACAATAAGAAGAACGACGTTGTCAGTACTTCAAAGCACTAAAGGAGGGAAATCTCAAGATGAAGGTGGGATTCATCGGAACAGGAACTATGGGAAGTATACTAATCGATGCCTTCATTCGTTCCGGTGCTCTGGAACCGCAGCAAATCGTCGCAAGCAATCGGACAAAGCCAAAACTGCAGCAGCTAAGCAATTGTTATCCCGGATTAAAGATCGCATGCGACAATATAGAGGTTGCAAGCAGCAGCCAAATTTTATTTATTTGTGTGAAACCCCTCGAATTCAAAAAAGTCATTGACGATATTCGTTCGGCGGTGACTAACGAGCAAATCGTGATCTCCATTACGAGCCCCGTCCAAATTAAGCATTTAGAGAGCCGTCTCTCTTGCAAAATAGCCAAAGTCATCCCCAGCATTACCAATTCAGCACGCAGCGGAGCGTCTCTATGTATATATGGGAGCCGCATAACACGCGAAGATCGCTTGCTCATCGAACAGCTCATCTCACATATTAGCACACCCATCGTTGTAAGGGAGACACATACCCGAATCACTTCAGATATCTCTAGCTGTGGTCCAGCATTTCTAGCCTTTTTCCTCGAAAAATGGATCGATGCTGCTGTAGAAATGACCGGAATCGAGCGAAGCAGCGCTTCATTTTTGGCAGCGGAAATGCTGCTTGGAACCGGTAAGTTGCTGACCGAAGGAGGCTACTCTTTGGAAGAGCTTCAGCGGCGTGTAACCGTTCCTGGCGGAATTACCGCCGAAGGACTATCACTGCTCAGCAATAATATCGGCGATGTATTCCACCAGTTAATCCGTGTTACACATGACAAATACGAAGAAGATATTGTGAAAATAAACGATTTATTCTCGCCTTAGGAAACGACGATGTTAACCAGTTTGCCAGGTACAGCAATGACTTTGCGAATCGTCTTGCCTTGGGTCGCGCTCTTCACATTTGGAAGTAGTAAACTATGCTCCTTCATTGCATTTTGATCCATATCTACTGCAATTTTTGTACGGTCTACAATTTTACCGTTCACTTGTACAACGATCTCTACTTCATTCTCAACCGTCCAAGCTTCATCGTACTTCGGCCACTCCACATAAGTGATTGATTCGCTGTGACCTAGACGCTCCCACAGTTCTTCAGCGATATGAGGCGCAAGCGGCGACAGCATTTGTACAAAGTTCTCCATCGCTTGACGCGGAAGAACGTCCGTTTTGTAAGCTTCGTTAATAAAAATCATCAATTGGCTAATCGCGGTGTTAAAACGAAGATTTTCAAAGTCTTCGGTTACTTTTTTCACCGTCTTATGCCATGTCCGTCTGAAATCATCGCTGCCTTGCTCATCCGTAATTTTCGGATTGATCGTTCCTTCTTCAGTAACGAAGAGACGCCATACACGGGAAAGGAAGCGATATGCTCCTTCGACGCCGTTCGTATTCCATGGCTTCGTTGCTTCAAGCGGCCCCATGAACATTTCGTATACACGAAGCGTATCCGCACCGTATTCATTAACGATATCGTCAGGATTAATAACGTTACCGCGAGATTTACTCATTTTCTCATGGTTCGTTCCAAGAATCATACCTTGGTTGACAAGTTTCTGGAACGGTTCTTTAGTCGACACAACGCCAAGATCGTAAAGTACTTTATGCCAGAAACGCGCGTACAGAAGGTGAAGCACTGCATGTTCTGCACCGCCAATGTACAAGTCTACTGGAAGCCACTGCTCTTGTTTTTCTTTGGAGACAAGCTCTTTATCGTTGTGCGGATCGATATAACGCAGGTAGTACCAGCAGCTTCCTGCCCATTGCGGCATCGTGTTAGTCTCACGGCGCGCAGGCATTCCTGTCTCTGGATCTACCGTATTCACCCAATCTGTAACATTCGCAAGCGGTGATTCTCCTGTACCGGATGGTTTGATTTGATCAACCTCTGGCAGAAGCAGCGGAAGCTGATCTTCAGGGACAGGCTTCATTGTACCGTCTTCCAGATGAAGAATTGGGATCGGCTCTCCCCAATAACGTTGGCGGCTGAACAGCCAGTCGCGTAGACGATAAGTTACTTTGCCTTGACCTTTTCCATTGTCCTCAAGCCATGAAATCATCTTCGCGGTAGCTTCTTGAATGTTCAGACCATTCAAGAAATCAGAGTTTACATGCTCTCCATCACCTGCATATGCTTCCTTGCTCAAATCGCCGCCTTTAACCACTTCGATGATCGGCAGGTTGAATGTTTGCGCAAATTCATAGTCCCGGGTATCATGTCCTGGTACAGCCATAATTGCACCTGTTCCGTATCCTGCAAGTACATAATCGGCAATCCAGATTGGCAGTTTAGCACCATTCACAGGATTTATTGCGTAAGCACCTGTAAATACGCCGGTTTTTTCTTTTGCCAAATCGGTACGTTCAAGATCACTCTTGCGCGCGGCTTGGTTTTGGTATTCTTTCACTGCTGCTTGTTGCTCGCTCGTCGTAATCTTTTCGACAAGTTCATGCTCTGGTGCCAGTACGCAATATGTTGCTCCGAACAGCGTATCAGGACGAGTTGTAAATACAGTAAGCTGCTCTTCATGGCCATCGATTGGGAACACCACTTCAGCACCCTTGGATTTACCGATCCAGTTGCGCTGCATATCTTTAATGCTTTCATCCCAGTCCAGCTCATCCAAATCATCAAGCAGACGGTCCGCATATTCTGTGATTTTCAGCACCCATTGACGCATCGGTTTGCGAATAACCGGATGACCGCCGCGCTCGCTTTTTCCGTCGATGACTTCTTCATTCGCAAGCACTGTACCTAGTGCCGGACACCAGTTAACTGGCACTTCCGCAACATAGGCGAGTCCTTTTTTGTACAGCTGAATAAAAATCCACTGCGTCCATTTATAGTAGTCTGGATCCGTCGTACTGATCTCGCGGTCCCAATCATAGGAGAAGCCGAGCGATTTAATTTGACGGCGGAAATTGTTAATGTTCTTCACCGTAATGTCCCGCGGATGCTCTCCTGTATCAAGAGCATGCTGCTCTGCAGGCAAACCGAAAGCGTCCCAGCCCATCGGATGGAGCACATTATAGCCTCTCATCCGTTTAAAGCGCGATACAATGTCGGTTGCCGTATATCCTTCTGGGTGACCTACGTGCAGTCCAGCGCCAGATGGATAAGGAAACATATCCAAAGCATAAAATTTCGGCTTCTTCGAATTTTCTGCTGTTTTAAACGTTTTATTTTTTTCCCAATAAGCTTGCCATTTCGGCTCAATAGCTTGCGGCTGATAACCGCCTTGTTGAACGGTCTTTTCCGTCATAAACGAATCCCCCTCAAAAATTTTCCCTTATGAAGTGCAAAAAAGCCTCTCTCCCATAGCGTATTATCGCTAGGGACGAGAGGCGTTATTCCCGTGGTACCACCCTAGTTAGTGTAAAGCATTCTTTGCTTTCCACTCACTTTACACCCTTAACGCGGGTTAAAACGATACGGTTCCCTGCCAGCCTTATGCAGCCAGCTCTTGCCGTATGACTCCGAGGCGAGTTCGTTTCTGTGAGGCCAATCGGCTTGCACCATCCGCCGACTCTCTGGGTTAGCTTTCAGAAACTACTGCTCCTCATCAATGTCATATACCATATACAATCATTCATTTGCAAATCACAGTTAAATCAAGGATATTATATTCAAAAGTTTCCTTCAAGTCAATTATATGTGCATTTGACCGCAAATAGACGATAGTCCAAACTACTTCACCGCTACAAAAAAGAGCCTTGCTGCATCATCTTCTGCTTCTACCCACTCAAAATCCGCATAACAGTGAACTTCGCGGAAGCCTGCCTTTTGAAGCTCGAGCCTCATCCAATCTGGATCGTAAGCACGCTGAACATGAATCTCTTCGAATCGTTGATACAGATTAGAATGCTGCTCATTCGCCCGCGCAAAGATACTCAGATGATGTTCGATCTCAAGCCGTGCCTCATCCAAATCGCAGGTCCATATGTAAGATACAGAAGGATTATCCCAAACAAAAGGCTGCTCTTCTTCGTAACGACGAAGCGTATTCGGGTGATGAACATCAAACAGAAATGTTCCGCCTGGTTTTAATGCTTCATATGTCCTCGTGAAAGTGCGAATAATATCTTCTTCCTCGAGCAAATAATTGATGCAATCGCAAAAAGAAATGACAGAATCGACGGGCGCAGGCACTTCTAAATCTCGCATATCCTGCTGAACCCAGCGTACACTTCCTTGCTCAAACAGTCTCGCGCCTTGCGGAGTTTGTTCCATTTTACTGCGCGCCACCGCCAGCATATCTGCAGACAGATCCATGCCGATCACTTCATACCCTGCGTTAACAAGCGGTATCGTAATGCTCCCGGTCCCGCAGCCAAGTTCAACGACAGTCCGCGGTTTCCCGTATCGTTCCCATGCTTCACTCGCGAAACGAATCCAGTCTGGATACGGCATCTCTTCCATAAGTTCATCGTAGACATACGCAAATTTTCGATAAGATGACATGGTGACACCGCACTTTCCTATGGTCTATCAGATGTTATGACTCTTCCTTTTTTACAAGATAGGTCCAATTATCTTTCTGTGTGACGAGCCCGTCCTTCATCAGCTTGCCCAGCGCACGTTTGAATGCAGATTTGCTAATACCAAATCGCTGTTTAATAATGTCTGGAGGCGTCTCATCTGAATAAGGCATCGCTCCGTTAGGGCGCTCCTTCAAAAATTTCAAAATGCGTTCGGAATCTTCATTTCTTCCAATTTCCTTGCGAGGCGCCATAGACAGATTGACTCGTCCGTCTTCACGAACATGAGCCACGCGCACTCTTACCTTCTCACCTAGTCGAAGCAGCCGTGGACGTTCAGAGGAATGAATCATTCCAATAGCTCCAAAGCCAAGTACACCGCCCTCTACAATGACGAATGTACCCATTTGGAGCGGCTTATACACGATCGCTTCAAACCACTGGTTGACCCACGCAGATGGAGCGTGAAAAGTAAGAGGTGCTAAATCTTGTTCACCAGCGAGCTTCGCACGCAGTCTTCCTTGTTTGTCGTGCTCCATAATGACATATACACGGTCACCCACCTGTGGGTGCAGTTCCTTCATCTCAGGAAGCTCTCTAATCGGCAGAAGCAACTGGCGTCCGAGTCCCATTTCGAGAAAACAGCCAAGACGCGGGTGCACATCTGCTACTTCGAGCAAAGCGAGCTCGCCAAGTGTCAGGTAAGGCTTCTTCATCGTCGCTGCCAAACGATCCTCTGTATCGTAAAATATAAATACTTCGACCGTCTCGCCAACCTCAACTTTACGAGTGAGTTCAGTATAATGCAGCAGCACATCCTGCTCTCCGGTCGTCAGAAAGTAGCCATAAGGCGACACTTCACGTGCAACCTTAAGTGATACAATAGTTCCAGCGATTAAACTCATACCGTTTCCACAACCTTAGCATCAGACCAGATTCGCTCAATATTGTAGTATTCACGTTCGTCGCGGTGGAACACATGCACGACAACATCTCCTAAATCAAGCAGAACCCAGCGTGCTGTATCCATCCCCTCAATCCCGCGAATTTCTACACCCGCTTCTTGGGCACGTTTGCGGATTTCCGTAGTAATTGCCATCACCTGCGTATCCGAGTTACCGTGGCAGATTACAAAATAATCTGCAATAAGGGAAATCCCTTTTAAATCTAGTGCAACGATATTCATTGCTTTTTTGTCTTCAGCGGCAGCAACCACTATATTTAACAGTTCATTTGAACTTACTGTCATTCGTTCAGCCTCCCGATTTGTCTCACTAAATCATTTCTAGCTAGTATTGTCATAGGGTAAATAATTTGGCGCTTAGATAGTAAAAATCCGATTGTTGACTCAAATCCTGCCAAGAGTGCCTCTTCTAAGCTATGGTTGGCCAGTTCACGAATATTATTCACACCCGGAAAATCTCTTCCTGGTTCCATATAATCTGCGAGGCAGACTACCTTATCAAGAAGTGTCATACCAACACGACCTGAAGTATGGTAACGGATCGCATCAAGCACCTCGGTATCTTCAACACCGTAATCACGCTTCGCTACAAAATAACCTACTTCCGAGTGCCACAAGGGTTTGTCATACTCCAGTAGCTCTTGATTCAGGTGGTCGTTCTCACGAATAATCGCTTCCATTTCTTTGACAGGCCAATATTTAGACACGTCGTGCAAAATAGCAGCGAGATCCGCTTTCTCTGGATCAGCTCCATATTTTTCGGCCAGCCATACTGCTGTCTCCATCACACCTTGTGTATGCTTCCACCGCTCTTTGGGCATTTGTTTGGAGACGGCCGCGATCAATTCGTCACGTGTGTATTTCATATAATCCGCTCCTTACGATATATTCATGAACATCTTTCGGTACCATATAGCGAATAGAGCGTCCGTTTGCAATCCGATCACGAATAAGACTTGAGGATATATCAATGAGCGGCATTTCTGCAAGCAGCACTTTATCCCTAATGAAGGAAGGCAGCTCGTCTAATTCAAGCTCAGTTCCCGGCCGCTGCAGCCCGATAAACGTCACTAGTTCAATCAACTCTTCAATCTTTGCCCATTTTGGCAAGTAATTCACCATGTCCGCTCCAATAATGAAGTGGAAATCGATATGCTCATACTGTTTTTTAAGCTCTCTAATAGTATCGATGGTGTAAGATACGCCGCCTCTCGCAATTTCAATATCGAGCAAGCGGAATGAAGGGTGGTTCTGAATCGCTATTGTAACCATCTCAAGCCGCTGCTTGCCCGCAGCTCCCGCTGCTTCCTTATGAGGCGGAATATGCGAGGGCATGAACCATACCTCATCCAGCTGATAGCTGTCTCTAGCCGATTCAGCTGCAAGCAAATGTCCAATATGAATCGGATCAAACGTCCCGCCCATAATACCGACTTTCATGTATTTCTACCGCCCTTCTTTGGTCGTTAAGGCAGTTCAATTTGTTTGTTTTCACGGGATTCTTTATACAAAACAATCGTCTTGCCGATGAGCTGTACCAATTCTGCACCCGCTCCGTCCGCAAGCTCCTGAGCAATCTGTTTTGGATCGTCAAGATTGTTGTTCAGAATGGAAACTTTAATAAGCTCACGCTTCTCTAATGCTTCTTCAATATGGCGAATGAGCTGGTCATTCGTACCGCCTTTCCCAACTTGGAAAATCGGGTCAAGATGGTGTGCTTGTGCTCTTAAAAATCGTTTTTGTTTACCTGTTAACATAAGATTGGCTCCTTCGTAGATTTACCCTCCTAAATACTGGAGAGGGGCACCCTCCTAAATCCTCCCTAGAAGGGAGGACCCCAAGGGCTTCCGACCTCTGGACACCCGAAATTTTGGTGGAGGGAGGTGGGTGTGCGTTCTAACGTAACGATTGTGCTGAGGGGCGCTTTCGCCGAACTCGCCTGCCTCTGGCAGCTCGTCGGCCCGCTTTACTGCGTGCGCTGCTTCGTGTACTACTGCGTGTGTACGCTACGTGTATCTGCTTTCTGTGTTACTTCATGATCATGACGCCATGTATAGTGCTTCCTGCTGCGAACATGCGATTCGTTCCGTACAATCTGTACTTCTCTTACCCCTCTAACGAGCGAAGAACGGATTCTCGCATCGTTGCGATGGGGGCTGGGGTGCCGGTCCAGTATTCAAATGCGTATGCGCCTTGGTAGATGAACATGCCTAAGCCGCTGTGAATACGGCACGATTTGCGTTCAGCTTCCAGCAGAAATCTCGTTTTGAGCGGATTATAGATCAGATCACTGACAATAATTCCTTCGGGAATATGGTGAGGGTCTATCGGAATATCAGTTACATTCGGATGCATGCCAACAGAGGTCGTATTGATGAGTATATCTATCTCTCTCATCAGCGGCAATGCCTCTTGGGTGGATATTCCTAAAATATCTGTATGTGAACTCCATTCATTCGCAAGCTCTTTAGCTTTGTCAGCCGTTCGATTCGCGATGATGATCCGTGCTGGGTTCTCTTTAGCTAGCGCATATATGATGCCCCGTGCTGCGCCGCCTGCTCCGATTACCATAATAGTGCTGCCATATAAGTCAGAAATGACTTCTTCTTTCAGAGATCTTACATAACCAATTCCGTCGGTATTGTAACCAGTGAGCACTCCGTTATCGTTCATAATCGTGTTCACCGCTCCGATAAGTCTTGCGCTTTCGTCTACATGATGAAGGAACTTCATCACTTCTACTTTATGCGGAATAGTCACATTAACACCGCGGAAACCGAGCGCAGTGATGCCCTTAATCGCTTCTTCAAGCTTATCAGGTTTCACATGAAGAGGTACGTAAGATCCTGTCAGACCAGTCTCTACCAGTGCGGCGTTATGCATAATCGGAGATTTCGAATGAGAGATCGGATCTCCCATAACCCCTAACAGTAATGAGCCGCTACTAGAAATATAATGATTTTGTAAGGTGCTCATAAAGTCCACCTCCATCTACTTATTTAGTTCAAATTAGAGACGGACGCAGAAGCACTTTAATTCCTTTCGGAACGTGCACAGCTATGACAGCACCTGCATCACTGTTTACCTTAATCCAGCCAAGACCTGAGATGAATACATCCATATGACTTCCTTTACGGATACGGAATTCATGTCTCGTCCACTCTGGCATATCTTCCAAATCTTCTTTTGACGGCGGAGACAATAGTTCTCCGGCATGATCCGCATACAGCTCGTCAGCCCGTTCAAGCTTTGTACGATGTATTTTTAAAGCGTTATTAATGAAGCATGTGAAGGATTGGCGTTCTCCCTGCACGAAATCAAAGCGCCCCATACCGCCAAAGAACAATGTCTGCTCTTCATTCAGTTGGTACACTGCTGGCTTAAGCGGACGATCTGGCATAATGGCAGCTAAATCTTTGCGACTTACAATTTCGCTGTAACGCGAAGGATATACAATCCCCGGCGTATCGATAATGAAACGTCCGTCATCAAGCGGGATATTGACCATATCGAGCGTCGTTCCTGGATAACGCGATACGGTAAGCTCTTGCTCTAAATCACTGTAATCGCGGATAAGACGGTTAATAAGTGTTGATTTGCCTACGTTTGTTGCCCCAACAACATAGACGTCACGGCCTTCGCGAAGCTCTCCCACGCTATCAAGCAATCGATCAAACCCGTGATTCTGTTTGGCGCTGCAAAGCACGACATCTGCAACTTTCAGTCCGTTCTCTTTCGCTTGCTTTTGCACCCAATTCCGTACTTTGTTCCAGTTCGTTACTTTAGGAAGCAAATCAATTTTATTAACAGCTAACAGCACGGGGTTGCTCCCTACAAAACGCTGCAAGCCAGAGATCAGACTTCCTTCAAAATCGAATATATCTACAATATGAATAACGAGCGCATCTTTACTTCCGATCTCGCTAAGCAATCGCAAAAACTCATCTTGATCGACAGCTACTGAAGATGCTTCGTTGTAATTTTTAATACGAAAGCAGCGCTGGCATATGATTGGATTTCTGTTCAGCGCTTGTTCGGGAACAAATCCCGGTTTATCTGGTTGTTCACTTTGCAGCTGAATACCGCATCCGCTGCATTTGGACACAGCTGAGCTGCCAAAGTTATCTGTCATTATCAAACTTCCTCCTTAGGATCATAAATCTTTTATCATAATCCTTTTTTACCATAATCCTTTTTTACCATAATCCCTTTCTTTTGAGACGGGAAAGTGCGAGACGCTCCACCCGCCGATTAAAGCGAGTGCCTATGCCTTCCTCATGAAGCGCAATCGGCTGTACAAGCACAGTATACAGGCCTAGTCGATTTCCGCCGAGTACATCGGTCAGCATCTGATCACCTACAACGATCGTCTGCTCAGGACTTAGCCCCATCATTTTCATCGCTCTATGGAAAGGCGCATTCGATGGCTTACGTGCTTTGTGTACAAATTCAATATTATGGGGCCCGGCAAAAGCAGACACCCGCTCAAGCTTGTTATTGGACACAATAACGAGCTTAAAACCGCTCTCCTTCACTTTTGTAAACCAAGCGATAAGCTCCGGCGTGGCACTTGGGACTTTCGCTCCGACAAGCGTGTTGTCCAAGTCTGTAATAATTCCCCGGTATCCCTTCGCATATAAGCTTTCCAAATCGATATCAAATACGGTTTCTACCCGCAATTTAGGCAGTAATCTTTCAAACAAATCGGTCACCTCAGTTTCATACGACAAACTATACCATAATCTTAGTTTTTAGTAAAAAAGAAACCGCCCCCGCTGTATAAGCAGCGGGGGACGGCTTGTTCATATAGAGTTAGGAGAGCATTTTAGAAATGAATAGTTCTCGATCTCTTAGAGCCAGATCCGTGCTTTCCTTTAAGTTTTCTCTTTAACTGAGCTGCATATACTTGGACGAGCTGCCATTCATTTTCACGAACAGAGTCAGAGCTATATCTCGCTTTCTCGAACAAATTTAGCAAACGATCTAGAGAAGACTGAATATCCGGCCATTCCTTCGCCCATCTGAGCGCGGATTCACGCAGTGTCTCTCCGTTATTTTGTTTAAGTCCTTTACGCCGCAGAAAGCGTATCCAGCGTTCTGTCTCAACAACAACTTTTTGTTCAGGAGTAAGAGGCTTGCCTGTAACAATACGAAGAAATTGAAAACGTAATGTGGAACGCGAACGCCATACGATAAAACCGAGCCAGAGTAAAATAATCGTCGCGGCAATCCATACTATCGTGCGTCCGATATGTAATAAGCCTTCAGATGAAGCATTTTCTGTCTGGCCTAATTCGGTGCTGTTCTTGTCCTCATCCGTGATCTGCTTACGCTCATCTAAATCTGTTAGGAGCGGCATCGCAAATCCAGGCGTAGCTTCAACCGGAATCCAGCCGTAATCTCCAAAATATACTTCAGCCCAAGAATGAGCATCTGCATTCGTTACGAGGTATGGACCATCGCTGCTACTTGTCAAATTCCTGAATTCATTCTCAATCGGTGCCTGGCCAGGGGCATACCCTTTTACCCATCTAGCAGGAATGCCTAAAGAACGAGACATCATAACAAGCGCCGTTGAATAGTAATCGCAGTAACCTTCTTTAATGTCAAATAGGAAGCTCTCTACGAAATCGTTACTCTTTTTCCGGGACAAATCCGGATTGTTCGTATATTTAAAATTCGTCACCAGATAGTTTTGAAGTAAGGCTACCTTCTCATACGGAGTACTGCTTTGAGCTGTAATTTGTTTAGCTAAATTAACAACCGTTTGCGGGAAGTCTGCAGGAATTTGCAAATTGCTGTTATCAAAAAATTGGCCATACAAATCGGCAAATGTTTTTGTTCTAAGTTCCTCAACAGGAACAATTGGAACTTCCGATGTAATGGTGTACGTCTTCGGATATTGCTCCTTGCCGCCGGTAAAGTAGAGCTCCCTCTGATGGCTGTTCCACTGCAAAAGACTTGTCTCTTTCTTCCCATCAATGCTGTTCACTTGCCTGATCGAGTACGCACCAAATAATACAGGATAAGATTGATCTGTCAGCATCGTAATTGTCTGTTCTACGGATAACGTAGGGAGTTTAGACTTTTCATCGTTCACCAGATCAGCATTGGGATTCACACTTTTGGTCAATTGTTCATTGTATGTGGGTTCATCCACCCAGCCTTGTCCCGAATAGACCGCTCTTGTCTCTCCGCGCCAGTAGCTTCTAACAGAAGATCTAACCGACATAACTGAAGAAAAGTCATAATTAAAACCGCCCCCAAGCTGACGATCATCACGGCTGTATCCAGAAGAAGTATCTCCGCTGGTACGTAAAATTCCAGGGCCGCTTGCATTCGTCTTGCTTCGAATCACACTCTCACCGCGCCACTTTTCCCATAATACATAAGGATCTTCAAAAGTAGGTTTAATCTCCGGCATATTGACGCCAACGATAATGATAATAGAAAAAATAATTGCAATATTCGCGAACAGTTTGAGTGGTGACCTGCGTAGTTTCCTCCACCCTAAAGGATATTTTTGCCGAAAGCTATAAAAGTGGTGACTTACCAGCCAGCCCATCCCAGCAAAAACAATCCAGGCAGTCTCCTGCCATAAATAATAACTCGTAAATGAATCCAAAATGGCAAATGCAATCAGGTTTGCTCCGAACAGCAGCAAAATTAAAGTTCGCGTTCGGACATATTGGTCAATCAGATGAACAATGATCCAGGTTGCTAGGACAAACCAAACATAAGGTGTTAAATAAGGAACAACCGCTATCATTCGTTTCCAAAATGACGGATCAACAGGCGTATATATATCATAGAAAACTAATGTTTTATAAGTAATTACAGATAAGGCGATCATCTCTATGAAAACTCTGTACAATCTGCGGATGGGTAATATAGCTTCTATAAGAACGACAGCGATCAAGGTGAAATAGATGAGCCTCGTTGTTTCATCAAAAAAGAATGACTCTGTATAATGGACCCACTGAAGCGCAAAGATCATCATCCAGACGAGTGATAAGACTCTGAACCATGAGAATCGGCTCTCTTTATGAAGTTTATCCATAATGAACTCCCCCCATTGCCATTGCTGAAGGCAGCTCCTCCAAGGATGCAACTTTATAACTTCGAATCCCGTGAGATAGTAAATAGGTTTGCCATTTGACTGAATTCGGGCTCGCTATTGAGCTTTGAATGTGAATATGACTTGGACTTAATTGACGTTTGCCAGCCCAGCGCATCACACTCATAATTTGTTCGTTTGCAAGCGGACTAATGAGCACTATGTATGAAGATGAAGGAAATACATTTGCACTTTCTTCAAGCCTGTCAGCTAATTTGCCATACCCATCCGCATCAATATCCACCAGAAAATGCAGCATCCGCTTCTGATCAGCAAGATGTTCGGTGGGCGGGAAAAAGGTTCGCTTGTTCCCTAGTGCGCATAATCCAATATTCATTCGTTCCCGTATCGCGTAATCAATCAACGAGGCCGTAGTCGACACCGCTAATTCAAACTGTGACGGAGAGACATAATGAGCCGAACTCGCATCTAGAACTAGAATTGTCCTGGGAGTAGATTCGTGCTCGAATTGCTTTGATTTCCATGTGCCTGTCTTCGCTGTTGCGCTCCAGTGAATTCTGGAAATGCGATCCCCATACACATAATCACGGACACCGTTGATTTGAGTGGTCTCACGGCGTGAGCGTGTTACGACAGATTCGGGACCCGATAATTGTGAATTCTTCGCATGAAGCTGCCAATAAGGAATAAAGACGGAGCGAGGCAGAACTGTAAACTCTCCCTGTACGTTTATTTTCCCTCGGTGCTCGGTCAATCCGAAAATATCTTCGGTCACACATTCTGCCTCCGTAAAATGATAACGGCCTCGTTCAAGTGATGGTGTGTGATAATCCAGCAGCCCATTTCCCCGGAACGATGGAATAAGACTATCCTCGAACACCCAAGCGTCTCCGTTATGGCGTTTGAGCGTCTCCCTTATGATGACGTAAGGCAGCGGCAAAAACCCAGGAATATGAACACTCAGCTTGACGTGAATCTGCTCACCAGCGTGCAGCATTTTCATTTGCTCTTCATTTGCTGAGAAAGTTCGTGTTCCCCGTGCTCGTCTTACTCCGTAAATACCGCTAATAAATAAGTAGACGACAAGAATGTTCATCATTGAAAAAAGCATAATCGATGTTTTTCCGCCCTGAAAAAGTACGTAAAGCAGACAGATCACCCAGATGGCTGCTATAAACCAACGTTTTTTGGGTGCGGCATGATTTTGTAAAAAAGAAAGATTTGATCGCATATACTATCGTCCTAAAGAAATGGGGACATTGACATGCTGAATAATATATTCCAGCACACTCTTAGCAGTCGCACTCTCTAACCGTGCTTCAGGGCGAAGTAACATACGGTGAGAAAGGACATAAGGTGCTAGTGTTTTGATGTCGTCTGGAAGTACATAGTCTCGTTCGCTAATCAATGCGTAAGCTTTCGAAGCATTCATCAAAGCGAGTGATGCACGCGGACTTGCCCCTAGCAGAATTGCAGGATGCTCCCTCGTCTTGCGAACGATTGAAAGTAAATAATTCGTAACACCCTCATCTATATACACATTTTGTATTTCCGCTTGAATGGCTGAGATCTGCTCCATATTCGTAACAGGCTCCAGTCGATCGACTGGCTGTCCGCTCTGGTGAGAGGTGAGCAGCGTTTTCTCCGTATCCGCATCCGGGTAACCAAGACTAAGCTTCATCATAAATCGGTCAAGCTGTGCTTCTGGAAGTACATAAGTTCCCTCGAAATCGATTGGATTTTGTGTGGCGCAAAGCATAAATGGTTTAGGCAAAGGATAGGTCTGGCCGTCTACCGTTACATTTCGTTCCTCCATCACTTCCAGCAGTGCGGATTGTGTCTTGGTCGTCGCCCGGTTGATTTCATCCGCAAGCAGTACATTTGTCATCACAGGACCTGGTCTAAAGAAAAACCGTTCTTCGCGCGGATGGAATACAGAGACGCCGGTTATATCACTAGGAAGAATATCAGGATTGCACTGGATGCGGCGATATTCTCCGCTGATCGATTTAGCCAATGCTTTAATTAATTGAGTCTTGCCCGTTCCGGGAACGTCTTCAATTAGGACATGACCTCCAGCCACAAGAGCCGTAAGCAGCAGTCTAATTTCCGTCGATTTGCCTAAAATGCAAGTTTCTAAATTGGAACGTACATTTGATAAAATTTGCATCGATTCGTTCTGTACGGGCATTATCCAATCCTCCTAAATTTTCATATATAACTTAAATTTCCCTTAATTTGTATTGTACTCTATTAATCTGCCAGAAGTACACTCCAATGAATCATTCCTTATAATAAGAAAAACCCCGAACATTATATGTTCGAGGTTCGTTTGAAATAACTTATTTTAAAAAACGAATATTAAAAATTATCCTCTAGGCTTAACGACCAATGCCGCTAAAAATGAAAAGATAATCGCCGAACTAATTCCAGCACTCGTCAAATCAAAAATCCCTGTAATGGCACCGATATACCCATCTTCCTTTAATTCGGTAAGCGCGCCGTGAACGAGTGAGTTGCCAAAGCTTGTAATAGGTACAGATGCTCCCGCTCCAGCAAAATCGATAAATGGATCATACCATCCTAATCCATCCAGTATTGCACCAACTACCACTAAAGTCGACATCGTGTGAGCTGGAGTCAATTTCAATACATCAAGCATAAGTTGTCCGACGATGCAGATTAAGCCTCCAATAACAAATGCCCAAACAAACTGCATTATGCTCCCTCCATTTTCTCGTGCTGACGCGTACTCATCATATGCGAAATTTTCCCTGTGTTCATTATTTGTCACATTTGGTCTTTTTATATTTGGAAAGTTTAACAAATCAAAAACAGCCTCTTTAACTAGCGTTAATACGCTTATCAGGAGGCTGCTCCCTTGTTGTATTCGACCGTTTAAAGGATCAAAAGCAGAATAACCAGCAGAATAAATAACAAAAAAGTGATCATCATTTCTCGAATGTGTTCTTCCATTATTTTGCTCCCTTTCATCAAGGTCTGATGCAGTGTATGACTGCAAAATAGTTATGGTGCTTGACTAACAATGGATGCGTCTTGTTATAGAGGCTTAGGTATGATAGGTATTTGCTCTCAGACGTGGACATTTGGCTTTTTAAAGTTCATACTAGATGTAAACAAATTATTTAAAAGCCAAAAATACATAAACTAAAGTGATGGCTGTATTTAAAAGGAGCGAAGTGAAGTATGAATCAAGAAACAATGGAACTGTTTCGCACTTTAACGGAATTCCCATCGGTCTCTGGGTTCGAACGCGGACTTAGAGGATGGGTCAAAAACAAAATTTCTACATATACGAGTGAGATTGTGCAAGACCGTCTTGGCAGCATTTTTGGCGTGCTGCGCGGTGATGAACAAGGGCCGCGCGTCATGGTCGCCGGACACCTTGATGAAGTTGGTTTTATGGTAACAGGAATTACAGATGCAGGCATGATTCGGTTCCAACCGCTCGGCGGATGGTGGAGTCAAGCTGTACTAGCGCAGCGACTGCAGATTATGACTCCAAATGAACCTATTCTCGGCGTTGTAGGCTCCATTCCAACTCACTTGCTCGACGAGGCTCAGCGCAGCAAACCTGTAGACATTAAAACGATGTACATTGATGTCGGCGCAGACAGCCGTGAAGAAGCAGAAAGCTTCGGCATACGTCCTGGTCAGCAAATTGTACCTATCTGCGAATTCACACCTCTGGCTAACCCGAAGAAAATTATGGCGAAAGCTTGGGATAACCGGTACGGCGTTGGACTTGCGATTGAGCTTCTGCAAGCACTCCACAAGGAGAAACTGCCTAACATACTTTACTCTGGAGCTACCGTTCAAGAAGAGCTTGGACTTCGTGGTGCCCGCACAGCGGCGAATTTGATTCAGCCAGATATTTTCTTTGCTCTAGATGCAAGTCCAGCAAATGATATGACCGGCGACAAAAACGCTTTTGGTCAACTTGGCAAAGGCGCACTGCTGCGCATTTTTGATCCAACCATGCTGACTCACCGTGGTATGGTTGAATACGTTCAGGATACAGCGGAAACCCATAACATTAAATATCAATACTTCGTCTCCCAAGGCGGCACAGATGCAGGTCAAGTACACCTTAGCGGTATCGGCGTTCCATCTGCGGTGATTGGCATCTGCTCCCGCTATATTCATACATCGTCGTCCATCATTCATACAGATGACTACGATGCAGCTAAAGAACTAATCATTAAACTTGTTTCAGGTCTCGACCGTACAACATTGAATACGATTATTGAGAACGCTTAATAAGCAGATAAAAAATACCGGCATCCCAAGGGATGCCGGTATTTTTTGCTTTAATTGCGAAGTGCAGCTTTTTTAATATTTTTCAAACGCTTCATTACGTTATTCTCGCCTCTGCCAAAATAATCGTACAATTTGCTGTATTCTGCATAAAGTTTCTCGTAAACCGCTACGTTTTCTGGTATCGGTTTATAATAATGCTCCTTCACCTTACCAATCGCCCCGGCGGCTTCAGAGATCGATTCAAACCCTCCACGCTCCTTACCTGCAGCAACGGCACCAAACATAGCAGAACCGTAAGCTGGTGTCTGCGAAGAATCGGCAATCCGAATTTCCATATTGCAGACGTCAGCATAGATCTGCATCATAAGTGCGTTCTTCTCCGCAATCCCCCCAGCAGCATACAATTCGGTAACAGGTACACCGTTTGCTCTAAATGTTTCTATGATAGTCCGTGTTCCGAAGGCTGTTGCCTCAATTAAAGCACGATACATTTCTTCAGGTTTTGTCAATAAAGTCATGCCAATAAATAACCCGGTCAAATCCGCATCAACGAGTGTCGAACGATTCCCGTTCCACCAATCCAATGCGATGAGTCCGCTTTGGCCGACTGCCAATTGGCCCGCTTTTTCTGTCAGCAGCTGATGAATGTCGATTCCTCTTTGCTTAGCCTCTTCCTGCAATTGGATAGGAACGCAATTTTCAATAAACCATTCGAAATGGTCGCCAACACAAGATTGGCCTGCTTCATACCCCATATAACCCGGCATGGCACCATCTTCAACCACACCGCACATTCCAGGCACCATTTCTTCCGACTCGCCAAGCACGATATGACAGGTTGACGTTCCCATAATCATCAACATTTTTCCCGGATCTGTAATTCCCACTGCCGGCATGGAGACATGAGCATCCACATTTCCTACTGCGACAGCGGTTCCTGGTTTTAGTCCTGTTAACCGTGCAGCTTTTTCAGTGATTTCTCCTGCTTTTGTCCCAATAGGGAAAATATCTGTGCTTAATTTCTCTTCTACTAAATTTTCTAAACGCGGGTCAAGTAATTTTAGGAACGATTTAGATGGATAGCCTTGTTTTTTATGCCAAATTGCTTTGTAGCCTGCTGTACAACTGTTTCGTCTCTCTTTACCAACAAGCTGAGATACGACCCAATCTGTTGCTTCCAATATAGAATCTGCCGCATTATAAATTTCGGGAGCTTCGTTTAAAATCTGCCAAACTTTAGGTAGAAACCATTCAGATGAGATTTTCCCGCCGTAACGGGCAAGGAAGGCTTCTCCATTTTGTTCGGCCAATTTGTTAAGAGCATTAGCTTCGTCTTGTGCCGCATGATGCTTCCATAATTTCACGTAGCTATGCGGATTGTGTTCAAATTCCTTCAAAAAGCATAAAGGTGTACCATCTGCTTTCGTTGGAATTATTGTACATGATGTAAAATCAATACCGACGCCGATCACATCTTCAGGATTCACACCCGATTTTGCCAGCACTTCCGGAATCGTTACTTGCAGCACCTCCAAATAGTCCGCAGGATGCTGCAGTGCCCAGTCCGGCTCAAGCTTGGTCACTCCATCAGGAAGATATTCGTCCATGACGCCATGGGTGTATGCTTTAACTGCCATAGCTACTTCACGGCCCGTTTCGATTTCCACAAGCAATGCTCTTCCCGATTGCGTTCCAAAGTCAACCCCGATGCTATATTTCATAAGATTCACCTACAATCTAGTTGTTTTTATTGCTAAGGAGCAACATCGGAATATTATAGTAAAACGTAAGGCAGGGATTCGATACCGAATCCCCAGTTGTTCCAACATTTGTTCAGTCTCTTACATTCTTTATTTAAAAATCGAAATTACTTGCATTTTCTTTCGTGAAGTCCGTAGGAGGTCCAAGAATGATTGTTTTGCCGTCGTCTTTCACTTCCACCTTACCGATATTTTTAATTTCTTGTCCATTTTCAATTTTTTTACCTTCTGCTAAATCTTTAGCTGCCGCAACTGTCAAATAACCTAGATTAATAGGATTCCAAAGTGTTGCAGTGTCTAAAGATCCATCTTCAAGGAAAGGCTTGGAGTCAGTCGGAAGTGCTACACCGACCAAGGACACTTTGTTTTGAAGTCCTTTTTCTTGAATCGCTTGGGCTGCACCAAGTGGAGCAACGGTTGAGTAAGCCAATATTCCATCAAGATCAGGGTTAGCTTTTAACAAGTCGAGCGTTTTTTGATAAGTAGCTTTCACCAAAAGGTCCGCCATGTGACGGCCGTACACTTCATCGTCCACTTGTTGAACGGAAAGGTCAACTACAGATTGGTCCGCTTTTGTGTCCCAGTCCATGACTTTGATACCTTGAGCCTTTGCTTTCCTTAGAACCGGTGTAAGCGCATCCGCATCGTTCGGTGCCACTGCGATTACATCTACCTTTTTAGCAATCAAATCTTCAATGACTTTTACTTGCTGAGCCGCGTCTGCTTGAGTCGGTCCGGTATAGATTACATTCACGCCTAAATCTTCACCTGCTTGTTTTGCACCTTTCTCTGACGCATTGAAATAAGGAATACCAACTAATTTAGGTACTATAGCTACTGTAATTTTTCCATTTTTACTTCCTTGTCCTGCGGCATCGCTAGTAGACTTCGCTGTTCCGCAGCCAGCTAACATACCTACCATTAATACTGACGATAACAACAATGAGACTGCTTTTTTTCTCATTTTTTACTCCTCCTATGATGTATAGAATTTATATAAATGTAGTGAAACCTAAGGCTAAGCCGCTTTTTTAAGCGGATTTCGTTTGGCGTTAGCCGTAAAGAAATTAATAAGAAGCACTGTGATTAGTACAACACCAATTAAGATGTTGATGACCATGCTTGGGACGCCGAGCAGGTTCAGACCACTGGAGAGAACTTGGAAAATGGCGGTACCAAAAATAACACCGATGACTTTACCATACCCTCCCGAAATACTCGTGCCTCCGAGAACAGCTACCGCGATGCTTTGTAGTTGGTAAGAACTGCCCAAATCAACTTTCGCTGAGTTGTAACGGCTGGTCATAATCACTGCCGCGATCGCTGCCATCAATGCCGAGAATAGGTATACATACATGATCACTTTTCTCGTATTAATACCGGAGAAGCGCGTTGCTACAGGGTTGTTGCCTGCCATATACACGCTCCGTCCCCATACGGTTTTATTTGTTAAATACCATGCTGCCAAAGCAACCAGTCCAAACAAAATGACGGGAATCGGTATACCAAGTACTGAATTATTACCTATAACCGAATAGCTGTCTGGAAAGCCAGAAACACTGTTTCCTTTTGTAGCGAGCAAAATAATGCCTTTAAATAAGGATCTTCAACTTTATGAAGAAATCGAAATAAGTTCCCCTTCAAACAATAAAAATACCGACATCTCTTGATGAGATATCGGTATTTTTGTATTCAGGCAAAAAGACATAAAATTAACTGTTTAGATAACCACTTATTTGTAAAAATATGGTATAATGGAATGGCATAACAGAATGGGCTTATAGGGCGGTCGGCTAATCTCCTTATTAGGGGGGTGATGCTATATGACAGTGTATGAAGCGCTGAGTCTCATGCTCACCTTCGGGGCGTTCATCGTCACACTGCTTTCGTTTGACAAACGAAAATAGACCGCCCTAGGCAAAAGGTATGCGGTCTATTCTCTCTCTTGTTTGACGCCAACCGCTCTTTAAGCGACTGTTAGGCAGGGGGGTCAGGTCTACTGACCCCCTTTACCAGTGTTATCATACCATAATATGGGATTTTGCTCAATGAATGTGAGCGGAGTTTTGATGTTTTTTTAGGCACCAAGTCCTAACGTTTGGATTTATAAAATTCATGGTACAATTTCATCAAAGCTCGCTTTTCAATTCTTGAAACATAGGAGCGCGAAATGCCGAGTTCACGGGCAATCTCACGTTGTGTCCGCTCTTCCCCGCCATGCTCCAGACCAAATCTCCCCTTAATGACTTCCTGCTCCCGCTCATCCAAGATGTCTAGATTCTGATAAATTTTGCTCTTCTCTATTTTCAGCTGTACTTTATCAACGACATCATCCGTTTCCGTGCCGAGGATATCGATCAGAGTAATTTCATTTCCCTCTTTGTCAGTCCCGATTGGGTCGTGCAGGGAGACGTCTTTGCGTGTCTTCTTCAGAGATCTGAGATGCATCAGGATCTCATTTTCTATACAGCGCGCTGCAAAAGTCGCAAGCTTCGTCCCTTTGTTCGGTTGGAAGCTCTCGATGGCTTTGATGAGTCCGATTGTCCCTATGGAAATAAGGTCCTCCAAGTCTTCGCCTGTGTTATCGAATTTCTTGAGGTTGTGAACACGAACCGATGTCATCCTCATGCTGAATAAATTGTTGGCGTTTTAACTCATCTAGTGCTCCGACTGCAGTAATCTGTACTTCGTTCCCGTCGTAGCGAATAATAACTTCATCAACCAGGGTCTCCAGGATATGTCGCTTCTCCTCAAGGGTAAGCTCGTCGCCGGCGCTCTCGATAAAGTTTCGGACAGCCTTGGAGACCTCGGCAATCCGATTGGCCGATATTTCCTTCTCCGCTTGTTCTGACAACTGCTTTTCGTACCCGGCAAGCTCTTGCTCCAACGACTTTAGTCCGGCATTAATCTTTTGCATTTCGGCAAGCATCTCCTGCTCATCAATGACCTCCCGCTTGAACATGATTTTGATTTTTTCCTTTTCCTTCTCCTTCTGCTCCAGCTGACGTTTGATATGGTCCGCGGCGGATTGAAGTTCCAGGTTAATCTCATTCGATTTGCTTTGCAGTCTTTCCATATAATCATCGGGATCCGACAATGTCTCCAAGATCAGCTTCCAGACGTAATGGTCCAGCATATCGGCGCGTAACGTTTGAGTCAGGCACTTCTCAACTCCTTCACCGTACTTCTTCGGGAATAGGTTCGGACACCTGTAGCAGGTATAACGGATCTTTTCTCCCGTTTCTTTATTTACTCGGCCTGTATAAGTAGTTGCTTGCCACATTCTGCCGCAATGCCCACACCGGATCATGGATTTTAACAAATACTCATACTTTACATTCCCTGACCGTTTCATGTTTTTCTCTTTCTGCACCTGGGCTAATTCGAACAGATACGGGTCAATGATACTTGGCACGGTAACCTCGATCCAATCCTTCTCCTCGCGAAAGGCATATGTTTTTTTCGGTGTGCCGTTCTTGGTTTTCTCCCCGCGAATCTTTCGGGTTTCTCTACGATTGTAATAGAATTTGCCGATGTACACCTTAGAAGTAAGAACCCTTCGAATGGAACTGGCGCTCCAGTTCCTGCTTTCCCCTCGTTTGGGTACCGCCCCCAACGCATAGAGTCGATCCCCGATTTCACGAAGCGTATAGTTCTCATGAACATACCAGTGGTATATCTTCTGGACAAATTCGGCTTCCTGCGCATTGATAATCAAGGTATTTTCATGAAGATCATATCCATAGGGAGCCACACGCATGGGCATGATCTTCTTATCTTTTTCCACCGCTTTGAGTCTTCCGCGTACCGTCCGCTTCTTGATTAAAGACAACTCGTATTGTGCTATGGAACTCATCAGGTTGAAAAAAAGCTGCCCTTCCGGCGTATTCCGGTATTCCGTGTCCACAAACACCAGCTCGATATTGCTCCGCTCCAGCTCACGGCAAAGGATTAATTTATCCGTCAAGTCCCTGGTCAACCGGTCGGGGTGGGTAACAATCAAGCGACGGACCAGCCCTTGCGCAACATCTTGTCTGAATTCATTCATGGCGGGCCGATCGATATCTTCACCTGTGAATCCTTCTTCGCGATAAACTTTGATCATGGATTCGGGAATTCCCAAGTCTTTCGCTTTCCGCATGCAAATCTCAATTTGTGCATCAAGGCTTGTGCCCTCTGATGCTTGCATGCCTGTAGAAACCCTTGGATATATGGCCGTATACATGGAGGTTCGCTCTTCTCCTTTCTTATCACTATCACTTTCCAGTATGGACAAAGAGAGAAACAAAAAAACCGGCTTATTCAGTCGGTTTCAAGATCAAACGCTTTAGGATATAATCGATAACGGCATTTTTGGCCTCTGCAGCGGATAAGGTGTTTGAGACTTGAACTGAATCACTACATAAAGTATGAGGCACATATACGATTTTGATTGTCGGCATTCGCTCCATACTTTTCACCTCAATACACCTTATTCCATATGCTGATTGTCCTATCACAATCGCATGTCGTTTTGGATATACTTGAACTCCGATTCCAAGACCCGAGCAATAGCTGATTCATTTTCCGCTCCAATGAATGTCCAGTACCGGTGCCCAGGTACAACGGATTGGGTAATGAATCCTGACCATGTTAAGGACTTCGATTTTAGAGCGGAGGGGTGAAAGTTAAATCTGTTGCCAAGTACAAGTTCAGTTACACCTTGTTTATGAATTGGCTCCATACCAATTACATCCAATACCAGAGTAACTCGATCAACGACCTTCCTTTATCGATGGTTACGGAAGAGCTACTCATCGAATTCAGGCAGTACTTATTACGGCTGGCATCGAAAGGTGTCTATAGCAAACACACGGTTAGTGACCGTTTCTACGATATCCGATACTTATTGTCTAACCTTTTCAAGTTAGGCTGGCTCTCTAAAGACATTACTTTGGATGTCTCCGGAATCCCGTATGAGAAGTACCTTTATCGCGATTTACCGACCGATGCTGAACTTCAAAACTTTTACCAAACGATCCTACGTCATTCAGACCAGCCAATACTGGAGCTCGCAGCATTTGGGTTGATGCTCTTACTTGGGTTGCGGATACATGAGGTAGCAAGTATTCGTTATGAGGACCTCAATATAGAGAATAAAACCATCTCTGTCTTCGGCAAAAACGAGAAATCGGTCTTGCTCCCGTTACCTGAACCATTACAAAAGTATTTTCAATCTCTGATGGCAAGCCGTTCTCGTAATGACTATGTGTTCGGCGACAATATCCAAGCAATTATTCGCGAATTACGGGCACGCTACAGGCTCTATTCCTTTGTCGCTGGTTGGAATTATCCGGGAGGTCCCCATTTACTCCGGCATGCTTTCATAAGCAGGCTGTCGGAACGTTCGGATTGCCCGCCACAGTTACTGATGTATCTAGCAAGACATGACCGGCCAGAAAATACTGCACGATATGTTCATCGAAGTCCACATCAATTAACAGATGCCGTGAATAAAATCAACTACTGATAGGAGTTGTTCACATGCCAAAAGTAATCCGAGATACTAAGTACTCTGAACTCGAGGAACAATTAAACCAGTTGTTAAGTCATTATGGTCCAGAGAAAATGCGACAAGTTATGGAAACCTTTCCTGTCCAGACACAGACAAAACCTAATATGCCCCCGGCAGTGCGGAACGTTTCATTTCTCGAAGCCGTTGATGCTTTCTATCAAAGCAGCAAGTTTTCTGGACTTAGCCGGACCACGCAAACAACGTATCGGTCAGAGATGAAACTTTTCCAGCAACATGTGAAGGAAAAGTTTGGCAACGATCCGCAGTTTGAAAAGGTATCAAACGGCGAATTCTTGTCCGACTATATTAAGCTTAATGAGGATCCTAATACAAAAGCCAAGAAGTCTTCCTTTCTTCGCACCTTCATAAAGACCACATACAAAATATTTTATGGCCATCAGGATCTCGGGGACTTGAAGACTATACTACGCGTTCGATGGTCAAACGATGACGCACCAAAAGCCTTTACTAAAGTGCAGATCGCGGAAATCTTGCAGATCGCTCAATCTCGTAACCACGATAGCCTTTACACTGCAATTATCTGGACTTTCCTTGGGAGTGGAATTCGCATAAACGAGCTCTGCCATCTAAGAATCGGTGATATCACTCCTGATACTCAAACAATCAAGGTAACACCCAAAGGGGCTGAGAATACCAAGAAAGTCCGAAAAATCAACGAGCTCGCCTTAATGATGCTCACAGATTTTATAGAGAAAAAATACAGTCGCGCTCGCGAGGTGATGCCAGATTCCGATTATCAAAGGCTCTATATCTTTTCAAGCACTGCCGGGGATAAACCCATCACATCTAGAGCCATTCAGCAATTTATAAAACGTATTATTCGCGAGTCTCAGTCGATAAAGGAGGAAGACAAAGATCGTTTAGGTCCTCACTCTTTTCGTCATTCTTTTGCCGTTCAAGGCCTTGAAGCAGGGATCGATATATACACCCTCTCGAAGCTTTTAGGACACGAATCGATCGACAGCACAATGAAATACTTGCGGCTATTCGATGATCAGCTTCGAGACGCCATTAACAAGCACCCATTTGCTCAAGAAGTCATGAAGCAAATTAAGGAAAGGCTGGAGAAAAAATGAGCCACTTATTATTGGACTCTCCATACTATGCCAATTGGAAGAAACATACCCATCTTAAAGAATCGGCAAAATACACTTATAGCCGTCAATTCCTCAAATTTGAGCACTACCTTAGTCAGGATTACGATGGGGAACTGGATTTCGATAAATTCTTTTTCACATTACTCCATGGCCTTGGTATGGTTAAGCAAAACCCCATGAAAAATTTCCCAAACCCTTATTACGAAAGACGAATTATTGATCGTTCTCTTTCGCTCGAAGAGTGTCAGAAATTATTTCAAGTGGCTATTAAAGCCGACCCATTTGTCCGGAAGTACTTCACCCTATTTTTGCTAATGACTACGACCGCTCTTCGAAACAGGGAGATCATACAGTTAACACTTGAACAGATTGATTTTGAGCGCAGGGTTATTATAGTGAATAAAGGACAGAAAACCATATCCGAAGTCGTTTACATGCCCGATTCCCTCGTTGAAGAGTTGGAACGTTATTTGAATCATCCTTCTATTACAAGAATGGCTGAAATCCGGCCATCCAGAGGTTTTCTTCGAGAATAATCGTCCCTTAACCAAGGAAGCGTTAAACCGGATCATTAAGGCGTTTTGTCGGGAAGCCGGAATACTAAAGAAAGTCACAGCCCATAGTTTCCGGCATACAACGGCATACATGATGCAAAAAAGTGGAATTGACATCATCGCCATTAAGCGCCAACTACGCCATAAGCAGCTGTCGACAACTTTGCGATATGTTCCTCCAGTTGACGCTGCCAAGCTGTTGAACGACGCGTGCTCAACTCTAATTGAATAACAACAAAAAGAACCCGAAGAAAGCAAAGAAAACATGCTTTCATTCGGGTTCATTTATTTGAACAATTATAGTACACAAAGACAGACTAGTCCTGTGGTGTAATTAATCTCCATAAAGGGAATTGGATACCGTTAAGCTCACGGCTCGTGGATAGGTATCAATCAGCTGTCCCGCGAGGACATGATTTGGGCCAGAGGATGGCAGCTCATTAGGCTTCCGTTGGGAACAGAAGCGATAGAAGGACTGATTACATTATAATTCTAGTAATGATTAATTTCAACATTCTTATAGACCCGCGTAAAATGAGATGAATCTTTTCTTCAAAGATCGATAGAAATGATGATACTCTCTCCGCCAAGCATTGATTTCTGTTTCATGCCTTTAATGTCGACAATTACTACTATAGGCCTAACAGCAGTTGTTAATTTTAGACTAGCCCTAATTTCCAATAAACAACCCCAACACCTCTACTGTTTCCTCCTCCGCACGCGTCCAAACCGACTCCCGCAACTCTTGCACAAGCCCCTCCGGCCGCAGCCAGCCTTGTACATCTCGCAGGCGAAGCTTATCTGGCAGCATCCGGTTTGCCAGTGGCAGACCTAACTGGCTCTCAGCAGTATCCAACCTGATGCTCACAGCGACGTGTAAGAGGTCTGCTGCATGATGAACTAGCCAGCGTGGCTTCAGCTCCTCGCGGAAGCTGACGTAGTACGGCGTGATCTTCGACGGTCGTTCCTCGGGTGCGACGTAGACGGACAACAGCCGCAAGGCGAGGCTCATACGCACGCCGCCGAGGTGGAAGGCGCAGTAATACCCGTCCTTATCCTGCACGACAGGCCACTCCCCCTCCGCCAGCTGCAGCTTGTGGCGCAGCACCATCGGATGCTCGGTCCTCCGGTTTGCCGGACCGCTCACGTATGACCATTGACTCTCGCCATCGGGCAGCCGGGCTGAGGACTTGACCTTGAGAGAGTAAGCAGAGCGTTCGACCACTTGAAAGTGGTTACCGCCGATGCTAAGTCCGTTGCCCTTCACGTGCTTCACTTGGTTAGCCAGCCGCTGCCCTGTGACCGAGTCCACGGCGGTTTGACCTGGCAGCGTCTCGATGACAGAGTGAAGCTCACCCCGTAAGGCCCGATCTCTTGCCTCGGTCGTTAAGCGAACGCCCCTCGGCGTATCCTGAATATCACCGTCGTTAGCCATCATCGTTAGCAGTTCCTGCACAACGGCGCCATCAACTTCCTTCTCAAACAGACGACATATAAACTCCCGACTGCGTACTCCACCCTTACCCTGTAATATGTAAGACAGCACCTGCTGCCGCAGCACGGAGCTGATCGGGCCTACTGGTTGATTAGCAAACCAGCCTACGCGAGCCGCTTCGAGCATCGCCTCCTGCAACACCGCGTCCTGCTCAGAGCGGGCGCACAGCATGACCTGCGTATGCTGCGAGCGGCGATTGCCGCGGCCGATGCGCTGCAGGAAAGCTGCCATATCCGGCGGCGGAGCGTCCAGGGCGACGCCGTCGACGTCGCCGATGTCGACCCCTATCTCGATGGTCGAGGTGGCAACCAGCACGTAGCGGTCGAGTCGGCGCACGTCCCGCTCGGTCATCTCGCGCAGTGTCTTCCCCAAGCTGCCGTGGTGCGCACCGACAGAATACCCAAAAACCCGCAGCTCCTTGCACAGTAGTTCGGTGAGCTCGTCCACGCGCTTGCGGTTATTGCAGAAGACGACCCATTTCTCAGAGCTTCGTCCCTTTGCACCGAGATACGCCGGGAGGGCTCGCTCCACAGGAGCAAACCGCATGCCAGGCGGCACCACTTCAATAATCTCCCGCTTTCCGGGTACGAACACGAGTCCGCCGCCGGGAAGAAAGGTGTCAATGACGGCCTGAGGCTCGGCGACCGTTGCGCTGAGGCCGACGATCTGCAATTGTTTGCTCCGAGTCCAGCCTGAATCATAAGCATGAGCCACCAGCCGTTTCAGCCGCTCGATTAGCCATCTTGTCTGCTCGCCGCGCGGAGATCCGTGCAGCAGATGAATTTCGTCGAGTACGACGGCGCGGACGTGAGCCAGAACGTGAGCGCTTCCATCCTCGGCCAAACCACGGCACAGCATACTGTCAAGTGACTCTGGCGTCGTAACAAGAATATGCGGAACCGCCTCCGACTCCCATTTGTATTCCCCCGTACGGCGCACGAGACGAAGCCCGAGCCGCTCTGCGGCCGGACCGAGCCTTGCATGGATGTCGTTGACGAGCGCCCGGGTAGGTGACAGATACAAGATCGTCCACGGACCGGACATCCCCTTCAGCCGCTCTACTAGCGGAGCATAAGCTGCCTCGGTCTTGCCGCTGGCGGTTGCTGCACAGATGAGAATGTTCCGACCGTCCAGAATCGGCCCGATCGCTTCCCGCTGGACCGGAGTCAGCCGTCCGAAGCGCTGGAAGAACACCGGCCATACCGTAGGAAGACGCCTGCTCAGTTGACGGTCCTTCTCGAGCTCCTGTGATGTTGTCAAACTAAGCCATCTCCTTCGGCGGTCCGTACAGTACGTCCAGGAACGCCATATACCATTTGATAAACTGCCTCAGCAGCTCGCTCTCTACATACCCGCGTCCGTCCAGCAGCGTATGCACGCGGTCGGCTACATTCGGATCGTAAGGGCGCTGAAGCTGATACGCCTCTTGATAAAAGCGGTAAATTCGATTGGCGAGTTCGAGCCGCTCCTCCTTTTGGAAAAAACGCAGTTCCAATGCGGAGCCCCCGCTTGCTTCGACCAGATCGTTCAGGTAGACGTCTCCCTCGTCCATCGAGTCTCCCACGGTACCAAAATAGAGTGCTAGCGGCACCTTTGGCAAATTGCGTTGTCCACTGACATAACATTCTATCGCCCTCAAGGTCAGCATCAGCTTCTGCTTCTGTGCCTTGGTCAGATGCTTGTTCTCCGTCTCGAATTCGTCGATCGTAATGATAAGCCCCTTATACCCTGCAGCCTTAGCTAGCCAAGCCGTTCCTAGCAGCGATTCGACTAAGCCGTTCGGGCGGTCGAGAAGATAGCGCGGGACCGCAGGGAAAACCTGCACACTCGCTCGTGTTTGCTTACGCAACGCCCGGTCCAGATCGGTCGCCGATACTTCGTCGCTCCCGCTGAAGACGGCCTCCAGCTGCTCGGTCCAAATATCCAGCGTACCGGCATGCTGCAGCATCGAGACGACGCCCAAATGAGCATCAACCGCCCGCAGCCCGGATAAAGGCAAATACGAGGATGTGCTATTTTGGATCACCTTCTCCAACAAGCCTACCAGTGGATACTCTGTCTCCTCCTCCTGGCTGTGAAGCGTGCTGTAGATCGCATGGATTAGCTTAGCCGGGTCGGACAAGGTCATACCTTCGCCGTTTACCTCGACGTGAGCAACCATGTAGCCTTCCCGCTTCGCAAGGGTCCGGATGGCGGACATCGTATGGCTTTTGCCTGTGCCATATGCACCAATGACCTTGTGCACGCGTGGCTCCAAAACAGGGAAGGATGAGTTAATCCACTTGCTTAGCTGCTCATAACCCAGGGTAAACTGCTCGATGTGACGATGCGGCACGAGTCCGAACCGCAGTGCCTCCAGCGAGCAGCGAGCCTCGAAGCCCGGGTCGGACAAAGGCGGTGCTGGCATAGGCGATGGGGCCGCCGCAGGTGGAGTCCCCCCAGAAGTCGCAGATGCACCTGGCCCAGGCTCTAGCGAAGGTACTTGCACCCCTCCTGAACCGGGCGGCTTCGGCCTCGCACCGATCAGCTGGCCGATGCGTGCCAAATGCCCGGACGCCGATGGAGCAGCCTTGCTGAGCAGCGGGTAGTTTGACTGTGTTGCTCCAGCACCAGCAGAACCGGCTGCCACAGGGGGCCCGTTTCCCTGAGGTGAATTCTGGCTCGCAGCAGCCCCAGTCCTGGCGGCCTGCAATCCAGCTGAACCTGCAGCGCCTTCAATCAATGAAATATTCGCCGTATTAAATTCTGCTCTTGTCGAATATGGCACATCCAGCTCGACGATGGCTCCTCGTGGCGTCGCCTTGACCACGGTGCCTAAACCGAGACCGGTAACGGCGACCCGTTCTCCGGGCGCAGGTGACCACATAGCCTACACCTCCGTTTCCTGGCCTGTCGCAACAAACGCCCAGCCGTCGTCGTAGATGTTCATCAACATGGTACACACTTCCTTCACCAGCGTCCGGCGTACACTCGAACTGAGGTCCTCTGCCGCCAGACGTGATGCGGCAGCCTGAGCCTGCCCAAGCGCCTCGGCTTCCGGCACCGCCATGCTATCCGCCCAATGGCTGTACATGAGACTCACCAGCCGGCCCGCAATCTCGACCAGCTCCTGTTCACGGTTTTGCCTCCGCTGCAGATCGATCAGAGGCGCGAGCACGTTGCCCTCAAAGAAATCGGCCCCGGGATGCAGCACGCGCTGCTGCAGGGCAGGGAACGTATCGAAATCAGCAACGATATCCGGTGTAAGCGCATAAGCCATGAGCAGCGAGCCGTTTTGCAAAGCGTTAAGCCCGTTAATGTCCGCCATCAGCATGGAGAGGATGCGCTGCTTCTTGCGTGTGTCCACCTGGAAGCCCTGCTCGGCCTCGTCGAAACCGACGACTGTTCCGCTCCAGCCCACCTGACGGACGAACTGGGCCAGCGTGTGCAGCGCACGGATCGCGTACAGGTTGCTTTCCGCGCTGGTGATCTTCGGCGCCTTGAGCAGCTTGACGTGCTCGGCGTTGTCCATCTCTCCTCCCAGCCAGCGGCACAGCGATTCCAGCCGTTCCTCCTGGTTCTCCGCGCAAGCCGCACATGCCTGCCGAAGCAGCTGCCCATAGAAGGGCCACTTGTAATCCACATCCGACAGAGCGGAGATCCACCCGTTCAGCAGCATCTCGGCAGCAGCCGGGTTATCCGGCACCTGATTTCGTTTGTACGCAACCGCCTCCTGAATAAGGGCGCGGATACCATGCCGCTGGGAGCGCGGAGTGCGCAGCTCATGGGCAATTTCCCGGAACACGAGCATGTAACGGGTAAAATCCACATTTTTATTCAACGTGACCTTAGCTGTAACGCAACTCTCCGATCGGGCCACCTCAATCAACTGATGCAGAAAATGCGACTTGCCCGAGCCAAAGGGACCGACGATGAATTTCTCCGAAGAACGTCCCCGTTTAAACTGGTCGCGGATGTATTTATTTCTCAGCTTCTCAAAAGCCGCATCAAAGCCGACGCCAAACAGACTGCAGCCCTCCTCCGGGGCCGTGCCGTTCTGGGCCATCGTTTCAATCATCGAGAGCACATGGTTGGCGCGTTCTTGAGTCATCGATATTCCTCCTGCTCCAGTCGTAATAAGGTGTTATACGCCAGCGTTTTCATTAGCATACGTTTATGCCCTTCGTCCGCTTGCTTCTGAAGCACCTCCATGCCCTTAGCCCGCAGCTCCGCGGCAAGACCCTCCGAACGGCCGCCAAGAATACGTACCAGCTCGGTAAAATGATCCGCCGCCTCCTCGAGGAACGCTTCCGGCGTCGCATTCGCATTCACTTTTTCTACGCTCGAGGCGGTGAGACGCCAGGCCTTCCCGAGATCGAGATGAGGCGGAATCAGGCGCTGCCCCAAGGCCGGATACTCCTCCGTACACATGGAGATAAAGCCAGGCAGCACCGCGAACACGGCAACTGTTCCCGGCAGCGCGCCAGTTGTGCATCCATCGATGAACCGGCGCATCAGATTCGCTGCAATGTTGAGTTTACGCGTAGGCATTTTGCCCTTCGGCTGAAGCGTCCGCTCGTTCTCGTCGAACAAGAGCAGCACACCGGGCACACCCAACAGACGGAGCCCTGCAAGAACGGTTTTCATGTATTGCTCGGCATTGCGCTGAGAAAGGTAGCCCTTAATCCCGGTCAAGCCATATCGCTTGAAGTCGGCAGCGGCTACACGTCCGCCGTTCAAATACTCATGGAGAAGCCTACGGGAGTTGTCTCCATGCTGACCGCGGTGAACACCCCACCACATGGCATGCTGCATCCCGGGGTGAGGGAGCTTCGCTTTACGCAGGATCAACGCTCGCTCCGACTGGTCTGCCTCCAGAGCCTCAAGTATGTGTGGCAAAGAACGAACCGTTCGGCCCCCGTTCCTCCACTCCAGCTGCTCCAGGAAAAACTGCGTAATCTGCTTCCAGTCCTCTAGCCGCATATCCTGCGACAGGTCGAAGTAAGCGACGGCCATGCCGCAGGAGAGTGCCCGGTGCCTAAGCAGCTGAAGCAGATGCGATTTCCCCGCTCCATAGGTGCCCTCGAACAATTTGACCGTAGCGCCGCCCTCCATCGCCAAGCCGCGAAACAGCTCCCGTTCCGCGTAATTCAAATAAGGGCCGTTCCCGACGTCAATGAGGTGGGCCGAATCTGGAGAAACGATGCCGGATTGCGCGACTTGCTCAAGAGTATCCAAAAGCTTTTCCCGATCCTCTGATGTCTGTATCATAATAGCGCTCATAGCTTGATCCCGTCCTAATTCGCAGCCAATGCCGCAGCTACGTGGCAGATCATGTTATAGTCGACGTTCGGGTCGAGTCCGTTGATCGTCAAGCCTTCCTTGGACGTCTCCGTTTGGCTGCCTGTCAGCAGTCCGAGCCGCTGGTGGTTCGGGAGGCTGGAGGCGATTTTGCGGTACGTGTCCAGATTGTATTGGAACGCCCACAACGGATACTCTGCAGAGCCTTTACCCTTTGCTCCATTGTGGGTGAGATCGGCGGCGAGGAAGCCAAACAGCTTCGCTACCGTCCGGACGTACACCCGCTCGCCCGGTGCCTTGCCCGTATAAGCGAGCGCCATCTGGTACGCCTTCGTGAACAGCTCTCCGAGCTGCTCTTCTGGAAGCGCCTCCTGCTGCAGCTGCGTCAACGCCGCCTGAAAGCCGTCCATCACAACCGCTTCGCTATCCGCCTGTACCACACCGCCGATCGGTGTCCGGTTATAGCTGAATCGCACCTTAGCATCCGTCGTATCCAGTTCTAGGTATAGCGGACCGACCCGCCAGCCGCCTGCCATCTCGCGGAGGCCGAAGCCCGCATCCTTGGCGGCCTGGAGGAACACCGACAGCGTCTTTTTACATTGACTGTTGCGCTTGTCAAGCTCCTCCTCTATCAGAGGCAGAAACGCTGCCTTCAGCTCCTTATCCTGAAATTTGGACAAAAGCTTATGCGCCTCGGTGAGCGCCCCCGGATTGCCCGGCTTCAACTGGATAAAAGCAAGCTCCGCCTTGAAGCGGTCCTTCAGCACCTTCGAAATTTCCTTATGTACAGCGGCTAATTGAAATTCCATGTATGAACGTCCTCCTATGGCATATTCGTATGGGAAGCGAGCCAGCGACTTGGCTGGTCGTAATAAATAAGTTCCAGCGCCTCCTGCGCCCGTGTAATGCTAATGAAGAGCAGTCTCGCATCCAGTTCTGTATCGTAGGACAGCTCGCTGGCGTTCGGGATAATGACGGCTTCGAATTCCAGACCCTTCACAAGCGTGGACGGGATAAAAACAATCTGCTCTGTCAGCTCCTGGTCCAAAGCAGATACATGCTGCAACCCCTCAAGCCCTTCCTCATTCAGGTGTAAAAATAAAGCCTCTGCCAGCTCCGGCTCCTTCGGAATGATGGCGATGCGGCGATGGCCTGCAGCCTTCATTCGCTCAATGGAGCTGCGAAGCTGCAATACCAGCTCCTCAGGGGAGTCGACGCGGGTCATCGCAGGCAGATCGCCTGCATGCCGCACCGCCTGAATCTGCGGCAGCGTCTCGGACAAGCAGCTAAGCACATGATTCGCCAGCTCCATAATCCGGCGGGTCGAACGATAGCTGATAGCCGTCTCAACGTAGGTTAATTCGGGACCGAGCACCTCGTTCAGCCCAGACCAGTCCTGCATTCCGATCCATGGATGAATGTTCTGCGAGATGTCGCCGAGCAGCGTCATCGACTTGGCAAGCGGCTTCAGCGAGGCGATCAGGTACGGGTACGTGTCCTGTACCTCGTCGATGACGAGATAGTCGAGACGCTTATCCAACCCACCGAGGCGAGATTCGACGTGAAGGAGCGCGCCGAGGTCCTCATAGCCGACACGTTTGCCGTCCTCCGGAGGCACGGCTAGGCCTGCCCTTTCACAGAGGCTCCTATACCACTCGTAGGGGACGATCGGCTTCCACGCCGATAAATACGCATCCACCGGCTTTGTCAACGCCTCAGTTAACGCCTGCTGTTTGCGGTTAAGAAGCCGCTGCACCGCCTTTTCCGCTTGCTGGGCCTCCTCGTCCTCCAGGGCACCGATCCATTCCGACCGGAATGCTAAATATCGGCTTTTCAAATAGTCTTGCTGCCGGTTCAGCTCTGTCTCGAGCCAGGAACGAATCGACTTGGTCGTTTCGATACGGCGCTGGTTGAGCGGCAAATGCTTGTAGCCGTTGTAAATCTCGCGGAAAATGTCCCCGATCGGCCTCTCGATCGGAGTAGCGCTGTTTAGCTGCGGAAAGCTCGTTGGAAGATATGCTTCCTCCAGCTCTCGAAGCCGCTCCTCGACGTAGGCTTGATACTCGAGCGACGTCTTGTAGCGCAGCTGCGGACCATACACCGCATCCATTTGCGGGTCGGACGCCGCTTGGAGCCACAGCGCCAGATCCTCTTGCGGATGGCTGACGCTTTTGACCTGAGGGAGAAGCTGAATGCATAGACCGGAGACGGTATCTTGTGCGATGCCCTCGATATCCAAGTCCTGAATGACCTGCTGTATGTATTGAATAAACATGCCGTTCGGCGCGAGAATAAGGATCTTCTCCGGGCTGAGCTGCTTCGGATATTGGTATAGCAGATACGAGATCCGGTGCAGAGCGATGCTCGTTTTGCCGCTTCCAGCTACGCCTTGAATCAAGATCGGAGAGGAGATGCCGAGACGAATCATTTCGTTCTGCTCGCGCTGTATCGAGGCGACGATATCGCGCATCTTATGGTCTTCCCGGCTCTCGAACCAAAGCTGCATGAGGCGGTCGTCGTTCAGGGATGGCGCAGTCAGATCGTCCGGCTCTGCCTGATCGCTCAGGATGTCCTTCAGGTCCTCTACCTTGCGTTGACGAATGACAACATTCCGTTTACGGGTAATCGTAATCTCCTGCTCTCCGGCAGGCGTTTGATAGGTTATACATCCGTTGCCGCCCTGGAAGGAATAAAACACATCCCCGATCGGCGACTGCCAATCAATGATCAGGCTGTCCAGCCCATCGATCGTCGTCACGGGCACCTTGCCGATTCGATATGTAACTCTTACCCCGTCCTCCACCACCTCAAGCTTGCCGATGTACGGCACTTCCATCGCTTTTCGATAAGATTCCCGTCTTTTCTTATCCCGGGCCGCCCGGTACTGACCGTCGACGGTTGCGGGGTAACTGTTATTTTCCTCCAAATAGGTCACGATCTGTTCGATGGATTGAATCGTTTGATCTACTTCCTGCTGCTCTTGTAGAATAATCTGCTGCTTCATGTCGTTCACCTATAGGCAAAGAAATTATGTATATGGGTTATTTCGACAAAAGACTACAATATTCCTGCAATCGTTGTTGTCTGGGGTATTTTGGTACACAACTTATATTATGACTATCGCCTGTGTCAATGAGTTGTCAGCGAATGTATGTTCCGCTGTTTTTCTGTGCTCATCGAAACCAGCGTCCCGACGATCAAACGGATCGTATCCAAACAATCATCAATATTTACCGTTTCTCTTGCCGTATGCTCCAACTGGTACCCCGTGGACAAATTCACACTCGGGATGCCCAGTGAGGCATAGGTAACGGCATCGCTCGTGCCGCCGGTGACCGCACGCCAGTCCGGCATCCCGCACAGGACCGCTGCCCGCTCGAAGCGAGCTGCGGTTAGGTCGTCGCAGAAGTCAATATAGCCGTTGCGGACGACAATATCCCTCGACCCGCGGCGGTCGACTACGATGGCGAGCTCAGCTTTCCTCAGCCAAGCCGGATCGATCTCACACGAGCCCACGCAGCCGACCTCCTCCTCCCGGGTAAAAGCGAGCCGAATCGTGCCATCGAAGCCGGTATGTTGCAGTTGGTCCAGCACGGACAAAATGATCGCAATTCCTGCCCTGTCATCCGCTCCGAGCGGACCGCTGCTGCTGCTCCACACGCTGCCGTTTCTTATAACGCTGCGGCCGGGATGAACCGGTACCGTATCCATATGGGCAGAGAGCAGTACGACCGGTCCTTCCCCGGAACCATAGACCGCTTCGCCGAGCACGTTGAAATAGGCATCCGCAGTTGCTTTCAAGCCTGAGGTCGTAAGGCGGTTGATAAGATATTCGGCAACCGGCTTCTCATATCCGCTGGGTGCTGTGATAGCAAGCAGTTGCAAGAATTCCTTCTCGAAGGCATGTCTCATTAGAGCAAACCTCCCATCCACTCGCAGAGCGCGGCAAAATCGTGCTGGAGCCGTTCTGCCCCGGCCAGCATGCTGCGGTGCTTGAACCGGTTGCGGCGTTCGGCGCGAAGGCTCTCCGCCTGACGGCGCAGCTCGTCGCCGATGGCGAGGACGTCCTGCTGGATGAGCTTCAGGCTCCAGCGGTCCGCCGCTGCGGAAAGGGATGCCCGCAGTTTTGCACTTCCCTGGGAGTCACCCGGTTCAACGACCTCCCACTTATAGTGCAGGGGCAGGCTGGCCAGCCGATCCTGCACGGCGATCTTGAACCAAGCAGCGGCATAGCTGCTGGCGAAATATACCTGCGGCTCGTGGCGCCCGTGGCCGTCGCAGCCGCCCGTCACGAGGAAGCCCGCCTCACTGAGTGCCTTGACGAGGTAAGCGATCCCTCTGTCGAGCGATAGCGTATTCCAGCGAAGCCCGTGATTGCGCTTGGTGAACGCGCGCCAAGAATAAAAGCCGTGCGGGGATATGACTGCGGCCGTATCGTACCTGAAGCCGGTTTAGTTCCGCGCAGATCTTGCCCGTTATACCAGGGCACAGTACCTGAAGCCTGCAACCCTGTTCGGTGTAGCATATCGGAACGCCGCTCGCTTCCAGGAAGCTTCGCACATCACGAGCGTCCCGCTCCCCGTTGCCCGCCGACAAGACTACGGTATCGCCATCTACTCGGGCACAGCTCCGACAGCCGGTTATACAGCGACAAGTCCTGCTCCCAATACTGATTCTCCAGATGGTCGCCCTCGCCCATCTCCCACCGCTCCGCTTCGAACAGCAGCATTCTCAGCTCTTGTTCCTGACTACTCATGTTGGACACCCTCCGCAGCATGTCTTTTCTATATACTCCCATTACGATACAAAACGGATGATTTCGTCAAGATTTCAATGATGACAATCCGTTCAAACCAGGTAAAGATGGATCTTTTCATTCCCCTGCCAGAAAAACGTGTATTAACTGGCACTTACAACTTGCCCAATTCGGACACGTTCTCCTGTCAATTAATTTTCTCAGCCACAAATCCATCATTCGTTAATATTTCAGCTAATTTGTTCTCCAGCTCTTGATCAGTCCCGCCCGGCTTTAAGCAATAAGCTCCCATCCGATACCGCTTCCGATATGCATCTCCGAATAGGTGCGAATTTTCCTCCCCAGGTGCCGGTGTGATGATATATACCTCTTCCACAACCCTACTGCCGTCCGCTTTACTCACGATCCCATCCCGATATTTATGCATCTCGCCGAGTGCCATCGGAAGGTTATGGTCAAGCCGGTATTTGGGGTCAAAAATATATAGCTTCCCCTCTGACTCGAGCACAATATCCGGCTTCATCCCATGCGTGTATGTGACAAAATCCTGGGTTGCGCTTGTAAACCACCGCTGGTACGCAAGTGTCGCTCCGCCCACAAGTTTAACTCGACTCTCTTTCTTCTCAGACAAATTCAATACCAGACCGTCCTGCTCCAGGGAAAACAGCTCGGAAGGATCCAGCAATGCTTCCTTTTCCCGGAGAATCTTAACCATCCGCATGAAAACCCAAATTTCATAAAGATGATACGTATCCTTCAGCGGAATCGAGTTTTTGAAGCCGATCGAATACTCCTTAAACTGATAAAGCTGATGAAACCAAGAAAACCAATTGCGATAGATCGGATGCTTGCGAAAAGCTTGGGAAACCACAATCGGACCGACATGCGGCTGTATTTGATGCAAAAAGGAAGACCGAAGCCAATAGTGGATACGGTCAAGATAATGCTCTGCTTTCAATCGTATGGCATCAACAGCTGCGGTTTGATATTCACGCAGAAGACGCTGTAATTCATGCAACTGTCGAAGCAGGACTTGATTCTCATATACGTTAAAGGTATCTTCCCGTACACCGGACCAAATGAGCTCCGGAACAGGAATCTCCGGACTCATGCCATAGCCTGAATGACGTTCCGACCAAGCGAGCAGAGCCGGCGTTACATGCTTCACATTTTCTCTGCGAATCCATTGATCCGTTGTTCTTAGCCTGCGAAGTGGTTCCGCTTGAATTTCTTTGAACGTTCGCTGCAAACGATAAAATGTCCGATCGATATAATCCCACTGGGCCATGGATATTTCCCGCACAAAACCGCTGTTATCAAACTTCGATTGTACACCACAATGCTGAAAACAAGCCGCGGCTTCTGTAAGAATATCCGAAATCATCTGCCCAAAATCGTCTTCGGTTAACTTCCGCTTATCCGAATACAAAAAGGTTTCTACGGTTACACGCTTTACCTGCTCGATGGTGAATTCCAGCATGCCAGACTGGAAAGGCGCCGCCCACTCGCCTTCCCAGCCGTAATCCGTAGAGACCATGGGCAATGGCATACCATTCAATAGGAATCGGAATGGAGCATGGCATGTCGTTCTCCATCGATACGTTTTGGCTTCTTCGAAACGCATTTTCCCGATGGGAGTCCATATCCCCGTATCCGGGCATAAAAACTCAAGACTATCTCCAGAACTGGGCTGCACCATATCGATCCAGTTCTCCCTTCATACGCAGCAGGTGATGAAGCGACTCCGAACCGTCACCGAACACTGCGCTAGTCCAATCTATTAAATCGCTTAGCAGGGAATCAATCCGTTCATCCCCGCGTATCTTAGGCAGCACCTTCTCAGCGATCACCCGATCTACTGCATCCTTCTGTTCCATCCGGATATCCGGATCAAGCTCCACATTGGCGTAAAGTTTACGGAGCATCTCATTCATCGTTCTATACCCGAAATGAAGGTCATAGCGTCTTAATTTACGATGGAGCTCCTGCAGCAGCTCCCATTCCTCCTGCAAGGCAGTCTTATACTTGGACTCTGCCTGAACCCAGAACTGATCCAGATCGACATCCGACAAGGTCATGACGAAGGCTCTATCCAACACTTTATCCGAGATGCTGTGTGTCGTCTCATCCACGTTGATCGTGCCTATCACATAGAGGTTGTGAGGGATTTGCAGCTCCTGCGGAACATCTGTAATATGGCTTTCCGTATGCAGACGAATCGGCTGTCTCGATTCAATGGCACTTAAGTAGTCACTCAAATAATATTCGACGCGGGCCAGATTCATCTCGTCCAGCACAATGAACATCGGTTTTCCTTCCTGGATGGCTTGAAGCACGGAGTTCAGGAATGGCGTCCGAACATATCTTTTTTCCAGAGCGCTGTAATAACCGAATAAAGACGTAGAATCGGTCCAATCCGGCCGAACCGGAATGACTTTCAAATACGGATTCATCGCGTCGTACGTTTTGCCGTATACCGCGTTTGCATAGAGTAAGCAAAGTCTTGTTTTCCCCGTACCGGATATCCCGTTCAGGATAACAAAATGTTTGTCTTCCAGGCTCGTCAGGTTCAAATGGAAATCCCGAATAATGGCGTCCGGGTATGTGAAGGGACTCTCGCGTACATTGGACAAGATGGCGCTCAGGTTAAAATCGTGCTGAAATACCTCTTCATTCGGATCATCATTACTATTTTCAAGTCCAAAGTCTGGTTCAGGTAGAGATTCAATATTATCTTTCGGAAAATTAACTCTTCCACTACAATCTGCCAATAATGCTCCTGCGATAAACAATCGCTTCTTCACGTCAGCAATTGGCTCGACGAAATTTATGGAGTCATTGTCCCACGTTCCAACATAAAACGAAGATCCACTGACTTGAAACCCATGCTGAGTTAACACTTCCATTGCTTTTGACTGAAGTGCTTTGTTCATATCAGCTGAGTTCTCTTTGCCGCGGGAATAAAAGCTTTTTGAAATCGACCACTCTACTTTTCCAGAACCATGTAAAGCTCGAAGATTCGAATAAATTTGACCTCGACCATCAATTTTTACGCCAATAACTTCGTTTGGTTCTCTTAAAAAGCTATACAAAGCAATTTTGGCTAGCAACTGTCCTTTATCAAATATACTGTACATTTGACGACGGTCATTTGCCTTAACTTCCTGTAACTCATCAAACTTAACCGTATAGTTTTTGCCATAAAGCGTAATCGAGAAATCATCCTGATGCTTATTAAATAACTCCAATATTTGCAGTGATAACGCATGACTGGATGCTTCCTTGCGTACAAAAACACGGATTGGCTCTAGTTTGATCCAAGTATTCCAAACTAAATCAACAAGTTCTTCTCTACCAGGAATTTGATCAAAATCTATAAATGCACCAAAGTATAACCATGGTTTTCTCTTCTCGTCGACACACTTGTGAAGGTAGGGAAGCAATTCAAATTTTGAAAGAAAAGGGGTGTCTTTATCGCTGACTTGAATCAGTACGTCGTCTGATATAGACTCTATGACCCCCGTTAATTCTTTGGTATTTCCCTGCGTCCTGATGGCCTCCCAGAATGGATAAAAGTTACTGGAGAGAACAATTTTCATCCTCTTTTCTATCCCGTTTATTTCCAGAGACAATACCCCATATTCAGTTTGAAAATATTTTTTGTCCATGAATTCAACAAATGCTTTTTTGCCAATATCAGAATTCTGTTTGCTTGCCGCATATTTCGGATTCCGGGCATCATGCATCGTTGTACGAAGCGTAGCTTCGTATGTGTGCACATGGTAATCGAGCAATTCCGGGGCGGCATTCGCATATTTGTTTTTGAACTCGTCCATAAGTTGACGAAGCACGGGTTGGACTTCATCCAGCACACGTTGACAACGCAGCGATGTTTCGGGAATATTCAAGGCTTCTTCAATTTGGGTAATGTTCATGGTTGCCTCCAGGTCTTTCTGCTTTTCTATTGCGAGCAGTTATTTCCAGTGCAAGTCCGGATGATTAATCTTGATCTCATGAAGCTCATTTAATTTTTCAAGGAAGAACTTTTGAATTTCGTTGATGTGATCCTCATGATGAAGAAAATCGACTAAACTACGATCGCAAGAAATCCCTTGCCATTCTGCGTCAGTGTTTAGATCGAAAGTTTCCCAGCCCGAATGTGAAACAATAAAGTTTTGCATGGCTGCCACAACTTTAGGAACGTCTGAGCAGCGTCGTGGACTGAATTCGTAAACAACGGAAACAATGGGATAATCTCCATCTGTTAAATAAAAACCTACAGCCACCTCGGTGGCTCGCCCCTCTTGTTCACTAGCCTTAACGTATCGTTCCAGATACTTTAGCTGGTTATAACGGTTATATTGCTGAAGTGCCCTACCGAAATGTTCTGTCATCACACCGTCTACTACCCCATCCATGCACTCGTCCATCATGCGCTGTAGCCGATTCATGTTTTGAATAGCATATACGTCAACAGGTGTGAACTGCCGATTATCTTCCAATCCGATCTCCTCCATATAATCCAAAACTTTGGACGCATAGATATTCTTCGATTCCAACTGCTTAATCCACTTGAAAATGTGAAACCACCGCAACTGCCTGAAAACTATGTTTTTGTGATTCGCTAATACGAGCGAAGCATCCTTTTCATCAGAATACTGGGTTAAATAGATAAGATAATATTTCGTTCCTTGATTAGCGAGTACGCTGAGGTGATCCGCATATCTCGACAGCTGATCCGTTCCTTCCGGAGAGCCTAGCTTGCTTTCGATGAACAATATATATGGTTTCTGTCCTTCATAAAATCTTATCACCATATCCGGGCGGCTATCCATCTGATGATGAGGCAAAGCCGGAAACGTCACCTGTGTTTGAATGGATGAATGCTTCACTTCCTGCACCGGTATTTCTAATACATTCTCGAGAAAATCACTCATCATCTCCTGATCACAGAGAAGTTCGGCGAACACTTCAGTTAAGAAGTCCTCGTGAGGATGACTATTACTGTTATTCAACACCCGAAATAGTCGGGAAAATACGCTCTTCATCATACGCTCCTTCTATAAAATTCCACGATCCATGTTTCTCTTGAAATGCAGATACACTTCGGACGGATACATATTGAGCAACTGCTTTAGAGCAGTACTGAAACCAATCAGAATCATGGGACCCTCGCTGTTCGATTGGAATTCGATACCACGCATCTGCAGATATGCTGCCATTGTAGAAAAATCCTCACTGTTGATCAGTTCAACAGAGTAAGCTTTCGTATGGATTGTGTCCATCAGATCCGATGCACCAAGACGCTTGAATTGGAGTTCACGATCCTTGATCGACTCCTGGTCCCCGTAGGCCGTTTCGAACGCGAGATCTATGAATTTACGATTCCTTCTCAGCTTCTTCCATTCTGCGTTTAACAATGTCGGACCAAATACTTCTTCGACTGCGTCTTGAAGGTCGTCTAACAATGCAAAACGAGAAGCGTAACCTAGGCTATCGATTATCCCTCTATAATACACTCCTGACTCTCCCGTCCGCGTTTAAACCTTTTCCAAGCCTCCTCCCCGTGTACCTTCAAATCCCTCTGGATTGAACGTATATTATGCAGCTTATCTGCGCAAGACACCTGCCGAATCGGTAATGAAGCATGTTTAAGTTCATCGAGCGTATGCTGCTTTCTCTCTTCCCAAGACGCCCCCTTGTCCGGTTCCGAGCAGCCTTTGACAATTTCAAACACAACCGGCCCGAACCTCTCAAGCAAGTCTCCTTCCGTCGTATCGGTATCTTCAAGTGTGTCGTGTAAAATCCCAGCAGCGACGACCTCCTCTGCACACCCTGCCTTCTGCAAAATCATTCCTACAGCATAAGGATGACTGATATACGGGATTTCGGTGCCTTTACGCTTCTGACCCTTGTGGGCCAAAGCGGCATACTCGATCGCTTGGTCGACAAGGGATGGCAACTGTGCTCCATTTTCCTTTACATGATCTCTGATAGCATCGATTAACTTTTTTATGAATGCTTTGTCCTTAGGGGCCAGATCCCATTCTCCGGAATGACGCCACATTCTATGCAACGCAAACAAACATGCCCGCAACTCTGAAAGATTGAGTTCGCTAGGAAGGCGCTTATTGGTATTATAGTATTCGGCAACCGTAGCATGCAGGTTGACTAATTCGTCAGCGTCACCTTTAAAGTAGTCGTAACCATCGAATGTGAGAGCAAATTCTGCCCATCTTTGCCATACTTCCTTGGTCCGAGTTGAAGGGATATTCCATAATCTTAAGTTTGAATTGGTAATTTCAACCATTTAAATTCTCTCCCTATATAGATCATTCGTAAGGATTAGATCGTAACGTCATTCCCGGATTAACCAGCGAAAGCATATATTGATGTTCTTCAAATGTTTCGTTCAACCTGGACAACAACGTTGCATCCAATTCAATAGGAATTGCCTGGCCATCTTCAAACACACAAAGAGGAACGGCACCTTCTAAGATCGGGAATGCAGATTCCATTCGAATATCCTCATTCCAGAAAGTTAATGTATCTCGACAGAAGAATGGCTCCAAGCTCCCTTTATCCGAAAGATTTTCGTAAATGGTTGATTACCAATAAGGCCCCAGCCTTATGCAGCGGCTCATTCTGCTTCTCACAATGAAACAGCTGAATGCAGGATGGGCAGCCGTCCGAACAACCACAGCTGCTAATGATCTGTTGGGCTTTCTCCAAGAGAACCCCGAATTTTTCCGCAACGACCTCGACTATACCTGAACCGCCTCCTGCTTGGCTGTCGTAGAAGAACATTCCAGGCATTCCAAACAATGCTGAGCCAGAATAAAAAGAGGTGTGCTGAAAATCAGCCATACTGCACCTTACAACGGCCGGTATCGCCGAAGCTATGGCATGTTCAACCGCATGAAGGCTTCCCTCAACCATGGTCTCCAAGTCAATGGTATCGCGATCCAGTACATCATTGAGCAGACCTTTAAGTTCATCCCTTCCTTGGTGATCCCACATCAGCCAAAACGCCTCGGTTTGGAAACTGACAGGATATGTGTTTGTCAATTGCACGGTTTCGGGAGGCGTTGCGCCGTGATTGTAGATTTTTTTGTAGCCAAATGTGCTTCGTTTTACGATGATGTTTCCAAGATTGGATTTGATCGCCGCGTCACTTCTCAGTGGATTGGTTATGTCATGGATTTCAATGCTATCGCGTACAATTCCCCGGGTATGATAATCAGCTCTTACCGGCTCTACAACCACTTTGCGTTGCTTGTTATTGACCCACTTGACTTTATAAAAAGTTCGATTGTCAGGTCCCAAAAATACAGCATCCACGTGATAATCCCGAATTAAGGACCGTCCGTCAACACTTTGAAATAAAATGTCCTCATTCCATCCGTTCTTGGTTACAACCGTATAAGTAGCCCCCATTGTAAACAAAGTTTGATATCTTGGCGTTTCACCATGATAGAGGAGTTTTCCTTCTATCTGCTGCCACTGGTCGCTTGCTTCCGCAACCACCTTGCGAAGCGCCGAAGAGCGAACATAATTCATAGCATTTATTACCGTTCCGCCCTGCTCGTGAGCTGCGTATGCGAGATGCTCCTTCAACAGCTTAGGATTCGTTGTATTGATAGCCGCTGATTCAGGTGGAAGCTCAAAGAATTTCTCAGGGTTGCGGGCAAAGTATTGCTGCAATGGTTCTTCCTGAACCATCATGATCACCACACCGTCTCTGCTGCGTCCCACTCGTCCAGCCTGCTGCCAAAAGGAAGCCTGGGAGCCAGGGTATCCGAGTAAGATACATACATCCAGACACTTCACATCAATTCCGACCTCTAGGGCGCTAGTAGTGACCACTCCAAGGATCTCGCCTTGCTCAAGTTTTTGTATGGTTCGTTCTTTAACTTCTTGCGTGAGGTATGCATGGTACGGCAGAAAAAACTCATGTGGTTCGTCTGCCGAAAGCCCGCCATGATCAAGAAGGTGGCTGCGCAGTATCATGTTTATTTCACGACTTAAAAGCTGGGCTTGCTGGCGGTTGCTTGTGAAAATGATACTTCTCGGCCATCTTCCATCCTTGTAGATCGTGCGCAGAATCTCATAGAGATCGGAAACAACGGCCCTTTTCTTTTGCTCATCGTCTGATAAGCCCGGATTCCACATCAAAATCGCTTTCTTCTTTACTGGCGCTTGTACTCCCGATATTTCATGAAACCCTTTGATTCCTCGTTTTCCCGTTAATTCCTCAACCAAGTATTTGGGATTAGCTATCGTAGCCGAGCAGGCAATAAATTGGACATCTTTGTTTCCAAGCCGATCGCAAAGCATTCTCAGCCTACGAATGACTAGCGATACTTTAGAACCTAACAAGCCTGAGTATTGATGCAGCTCATCAATGACGACAAACCGAAGATTTTGCAGAAAGCGCAACAGTTGGGGGCCTTTTCCCTTAGGCGAACCTGCACCTTGAAGAACTAAGTGCAAATAATGAACGTTGGTCAGCCAATAACGACCTTCAGAGAACACGAAGCTAGATGCCTGATCTTTTCTCGTATGCTCTGGAACGTTACGTTGCCCGTGGAGAACCCCAACGGATAATTGCTGTCCATTAACAGAGAATCGAGAAAATCCATTAAGCGAGATTTGATTCCCCTGCTCTTCTACATCATCAGCCCATTTTTTCAAGTGGGCGTACTGGTCCTCGACTAATGCCTTGAACGGGGCCAAATAAAGCGCACAGGCATTCGGATCAGCAACCAATTTTTCGATGATGGGAACATTGTACGCCAATGATTTTCCAGATGCGGTTTTCGTGCAGAGAACGACATTTCTGCCTTCACGGATGTTCTGTATAGCTTCCCCTTGATGCTCATACAGTTTATTAATCCCCAGAGAATGAAGCTTCCGCTGCAGCCAACTGGGCATAAGGATTTGGTCAGCATAAGCGCCTTGGTTGGCGTCAATTTGATGCACGTGGACGTCACTTCGAATACGAGTTCCGAGTTCGAGCAAATTCTGGACGAGTTTTTCACTATCGAATACATGTTGAACAGGAAGTCTTCGGTCTGTGAGCAATTCCATTTCTACCGGTGTCAACATGCCGTCCAAGATTGAACATCCATCATGCGAACAATAAACGCCGGCTTGTTTGTTTATATAGGACTCCATATCGGGTTCAAGGGAACGCCACTCTGAAACTCGAATCCCGTTTGCCCGTTGATGTATATGACGGTAATAACCTTTCGGATCTGCTTTATAACCGATTTGGACAAAGTCTCCATATGGCCGTTGGCCTCCACAGGAAGAGCAGATTACAGGCATTCTTAATCGATCCCTTCAATCAAAATCTTCAGCAGCATTTTGGCTCCAGGTTTGAACAATTCAATATTCCCTTTACCTGGGAGCTGGACGCAACTAGGACATCCTTCAGAACAAGGGCAGCTCTCAATAAGCTCAAGCGCTTTTCGAAGTACATGAGGGAGTTTCTCGTAAATCGCCTCGATGGTTCCGAGGCCGGACCCGTTCTCGCCATAGAAGCCGATAACAGGTCGATTAGCAAAAGCCGTCATCGCACTCGCCGAAAAACCTGTAAAGTCATTAGCGTCACAAATAATGAGGTCTGGAATAACTGAAGTCATAGCGTGACCTGCAGCGTGAAGAGAGCCTTCGGCCAACAGATCAAGGGATCTGCCTTCATCTACCAACTCTCGAATGCTATTCTTCAAGCAGCCCCATTGGGAATCCGTTAGTGTAACCCACATTCCTTCCGGAGTAAATCGGGTGACGGACGGATGATCCAATTGAACCTGCTCCGACTCATGCTTTTGTCCGAAGTAAACTTTTTTATAACCGAAGACGCTCCGCTTGATCTCCAGTTCACCATAAGCCATATCAATTCCTTCGATATTTTGCTTCTGATAGGTCTGCATAATATCGATGACATCACGATAAGTTGATTGGGTGTAATAGGTTAGTTCTTGAATGGGCAATAGAATAATTTCGCCTTTTCTGCGATTGATGGAGTCTACTCGATAGCCTTTTTCTCCAGGAGTCCAATAGATCGCACCTTCATGAAAGTCACGAAGAGCGCTCCATTCATCCAAACTGTCTACTATCGTTTGATTTTGTCCCCGAATGGTTACGCTGTAATTTTTACCAGACATTGATCGAAGACTAAACTTGTCATCAACGGTCGCCTCATCGTTAGCTGTTGCAGCTACTTGCAGTACAGTCTCAATATAATCTTCGAGTAATCCAGGAAACATGTCCTGCAAGTCTTCCTTCGTGACTTCTCTCCCGAGCTCTTCTCTTAGTAACGGGATGTGCATGGCTAACAACTTGTAATTTGTTGGATTAATCCTAACTACCTCGGGAGCTTTATGGATAAATTCAAGCGGGTTACGCATGTAATACTGCTGAAGCGGTTCATCCTGCCAGATCAGTATGGCAACACCCTCGCCTTTGCGGCCAACACGTCCGATCTGTTGGGAGAATGCCGCTTTCGATCCGGGATAACCAACAAGAACGGCAAGACTCAAATCACCGATATCAATCCCGACTTCAAGGGCATTGGTCGTAATAATGACATGAATATCGTGGGACTTGAGCCGCTCAATAATTCGTTTCCGGGTATCATTCGGTAGGATTCCAGTATAAAAAGCCGCGAGTTTCTCTCCGTCCACTTTCTCCTTAGGTAGTCGGAGAGGCTGGCGCAATACGTCTTTGATATAACGGGTAAATACCATCGTCTGGCTGCGAGAAGGCTGAAAAATAATGCTCTTAATCACCTTCTGATCCACAGTCATAATTTGTTTCGCCATCGTAATCGCATCGGTAGAAGGCGCGCGGCGGACTTGTTCGTCGGCAGACATGCCAGGATTCCAGAGGACGATTCCCTTCTTCTGATGGGCGGAACCATCTGTATTAATGAGGGTAAAGCCACTTAGCCCCGTAAGATCCTCTGCTAATCTAGCAGGGTTTTCAATCGTTGCTGAGCTCGTAATAATCTGGATGTTGTGAGTATTACCAAGTTCTCGACAAACCTTAAGCAGGCGTCTGAGTACCAATGCGACATGACTTCCGAATGTACCTCGGTACATATGCATCTCATCAAGCACTATAAATTTGAGGTTCCGAAGATAATTTCGAATGTGATGTGCGGTCGCATACTTCACCTTCTGAACTTGCCCGAGAATGGAGTAATGAATCATATCCGGATTCGTCATCCATACCTGTGCTTTTTCCATGATTCGCTGCCGCGGCCCATTCTCGGTATCCCCATCCAGCCGGCCGTTATGAATCAGGCGATCTCCTAAGTGCAATTGAGTTTCAAACCACTCATCCAAGGATGATTGATCCTTCGTTTCATCCGTACCAAAACGTCTGATTTGATCTAGTTGATCATTAGCTAATGCCTTGGTAGGAAATATGTACAATGCCCGTTCTTCAGGATGATTATACAACCGGCTAAGAATCGGCAGGTTATAGGACAACGTCTTTCCAGATGATGTTGAAGTGACCAAGACAACATTCGAACCAGAATGGACTGCATCGGCTGTTTGTGCTTGGTGAGTATATAACTGTGTAATTCCCATTCGATGTAAGGCGTCCTTGATGGGCTCCGGTGTAGATTCAGGAATATCCGCAAAAGTAGCTTCTTTCGCAGGAAGTGTATGTACATAAATCTCGGCGGCCTCTTCCTCTGCCAACTCCTTCAGCTTATCCAGTACATCTTCTGATGAAAATTCATGACTTACTACGCCGGGAATTCGGTTATCTTCACATAGAATAAATTCTTCTTTCTCTAAAGGAACGATAGCAAAACAAGAAGGGCAGTAAATTCCCTCTTCGTATCCTCGGAGGTTTTCAATTACAGGAGTCCAGTCTAAGCATTTGATCCCGGTTGGCGAATATTCAAGCAGTCGTTGCTCCCCGACTTGACTGATCTTATTAGAAATTTGAATCGCCTTCAGCATATTCGTACATTCCGAGCATTTCAGAAATGCCATAACCAATCCCTCCATATTTAACGTCTGCTGTCCATATTAAAACATAATGATTAGACAATAGGTTGTCATAGAATATACGTTCTCGTGGAATAAAACCCCTTTGCTGCTTATTCGACAATATAGGCAATAAGTCCTTGTTTATGTTAATTAGCACAAAAAAAGACGACCACTATGATCGTCTACTTTCATGATTTCTCATTTTTTTTCTAATCTTCTGAATGTGTCTTGACTTCACTACGTTAACTCGCTCATTAGGACCAAATATTCGTTCTGCCCTATCGACATAACTAAGGAAGTTCCTATTTTTTAAATCCTTGCTAACCTCATGCTCATGATATCCAAATTTTCGATAGAGGCGTATGCTTTTAATGATTACTTTTGTTTTTGAATCATCTTTGCTTTTCAGAATCTTCTTTATATTTCGATTCAACTTATTATAATACTTTGAAATTGTCTTGTCCCTTATAGTTGTAGCATTCCCGTCGAAGGAAAAACCTAAGTAATGAATTATCTTTTTTTCTGTCTTACATATTAAATCATCTCGGATTTCAAATGAATCTATGTTACCTTGACTATATTCGAAAAGTTGGGTCTTATTAGGTTCCAATACCAGTGAAGGAGTTGCTTGTATGATTGACAATAAAAATGCAAGTTCTTGATTAAGTAGCAGTGCCTTATCTTTCGGAAGTATAACAATAAAATCATCGCTATACCTCATATACATACCGTCTTTAGAAGAAACATACGAGTTTATCTTTGCATCAAACTCAAGCATATATATATTTGACAATACAGCACTAATTGCCGAACCCTGTGGAATTCCAACTGATTTTTTGTTAGGAGTAACCATGTCCTTCTTTAAGGCCTTAAATTTACTCCAAGGTATCGCCAATTCTTGTTTGTTTAGTCGCTTAATTCCAGAAAGATTTAACAAATGCCCATTTTCTTTCAAAAGGTCGGATAATTCCCATGTTGAATATTTAGTGATGTTTTTAAATACCGCATAATAATCGTTAGGAAGCTTGTCTTTTTGAAGCAGCTCACACATTCGCTTTTTTAAGTATTGATGGTCAAGGCTGTCGAAAAAGCTTTTAAAGTCCCCGATGACGACATAGCATTCTTTAAGTTCTTTTATTTTGTCAAAAGCCTGTTTAGCAAAATGAATATTATTCATGTGCAGATTGTTGCGGTACGCAATCGAGCATTGATCAAGACCGTCAATAGTTACTCTTTTATTATATTCTTCATTTAATAGATAAGCATAGTACTGATAGATATACCGATCTTTATGCGCCGAATAACATACTTCACGTGTTTTTGTTGTCTTCCCCTTGGTTTTACTATATTTTGTAATTTTCAGTGTATAGTGGATAAAAGGAAGAAATCCATGAGTCTTTATTTTCAATGGATTCGAGATATAGTCCCATGCTTCATGTAAGGTTATTTTTCTATCGAAATGGGCATAGCCTCGGAATTTCACCTTTTTCTTCCACTCATCCATAGTCATAAATTCCCCCATAAAGTGCAATACCTGCCAACACGGGGGGCAGCATCCCTAAGTTGGCAGGTATGATGTAATTGTATTGCAGCCACCCGTACATTACGCATGAACAACTATGCTATGATAGTTGAGGAGGCGTGTTCAATGTGGAGTGCTTGTTGGTTGATGTGTGAGTTCGTGTCCACCAGTGAACTGTGTCAGTGTGTCTTGTGCGTGCTACTGCTCGCCAGACCCTTGACTTCAATCTCCAACCCTTACAGCAGGTCTGTAAGGCAAAATTATAGTATCATAGTTTCATAGATTTGGCAAACTAAAATTCGACAAAAAATTGTGACTCTCGTTCATTCAACCCCTAAAGCCTTAAACACAGCATCTTCCGCACTCTGGTAGAAGATAATATTGAAGCAGCCAATCAATTCAGACGGGACAGTTCCAAGATCAACTGCTGATGTAATTGGAATCAAGACCTTCTTGGCTCCACTGTCCAAGCAAACCTGCAATGTATTCGCCAGTTCTTCGACTTTCATGATCGTGCCACCGATACTTAAGTCACCCAACACTACGGAGGAACTTAGAGCAGGTTTATTCAAGGCCACCGAACATATAGCTACTACAGCAGGTAAGGTCAGATACTTGGTCATGCCAATTCCGTTCATGTCCTGGATGTGCATGAGGTAATCTTTTGTGGTCGTACTAATCGATCCACTAATATTTTTACCATTCGCTTTTAAGTACCGATACGCCGTATCAACAGCTTCCCTAGCTTCACGATCCGAACCAAGACCGGTTTTCTCAAATTTTCCGGTACCCGAGGTCATTTGCATCTCTAATTTGTAGACCCCAATCATACCAGACTTTCCATGCGATACCGTGTAAATATGACCGGGCTTGCCCATTCCCTCCGGAATTAGCTTCCCACCGCCCTGCTCTGGAACTGGAACAAATTCCTCGTTGAAAGTTTCTTGATCGATATACGAAAAATTCACATCATAGAATTCCATGCCGCCGATCTTTTTCAACTGCTCTTTTACTCTTCGACGCATTTCCAAGGCGAACCTCAGAATTTCCTCAACGTTCTCTTTGGTGAATTGCCCGTTGGGGTAAATCAATTTGGTTAATCCTGACACCGTTCTTCTTACCGCGATTACATCTCGCTGGTTCAGATTATTGCCCAACTTAAAAAATTTCTCAAATGCATCTCCGTAGGAGATTTTACGAAGCTCACGCATGATCTCCGCAAAGTAGTCCGTAATAAAACCGTAATCATTTGTAAAATATTCAGGTCGATATTTCGGTATTTCCCAACCAGGGATATAGCAATGCATGCGATCAAGGAATGCAGAATCGTTAGCCATTGCATCTGGAAACGGATCAAACAAGTGTGACGTCTTTAATACTACGTCGACACTTTGATTAATGTTGCCAACGAATGTCATGGACGCATAGGCATTCTTCTCTTCCTTGCCTCTTGCGAAAGAACCAGAAGCCATATAATCTTTCATGATTTGTACGCCGTCTTGATCTTTAAACTTGATACCGGCCACTTCATCGAAAGCGACACAATCCCATAAACCAACCAGCCCTACTGTCTTATTGCTCATGTTATAAAATAAATTGGCCACAGTAGTCTGACCGCCGGAAACGAGAATGCTATTGGGACTGATTTCCTTGTAAATATGCGACTTTCCCGTTCCTCTCGGACCGAGTTCACAGAGGTTATAGTTGTTTTCGATTAAAGGAATCAATCTAGCCAAATGCAGCCATTTTACCCGCTTACTAAACTGAGAGGGCTCCATCCCAGTGCTTCTAAGAACAAGATCAATCCATTCGTCGTCGGTGAAATTTGCTCTCGCTGCCTTGACCTCCTCAATATCTAAACTTGGCATCTGTATGGGTGTCAGCTTACGGATAATGAACGGGCACCGATTTTTGTCGGCTTCATCATAAAAATATTCCAACTGGACAATACACCAAATACCCCCGCAGAGTAGTCGCTCATAGTCGGAAACGTATGTTTCTGCAATAGGAACCCCTTTAATTCCGAGATTGGAAAATTCGGATTCATAGACGTCATTCTTATAATTTAATTTGACAGATACCTTATCAATCACAGTATAACTGCCACGCTCGCGCAGCTTGGAAATAATCTTCTGCGCTTCATCCGGACGCACATAATTTTCGGCCAAGATTTGCTTTACATTGACTACCCCTGCTTCGATCTCCTCTTCATCCATAGATGAACAGTACATCCCGAGCAAATATTCCAATACATAGACTGGAACGTTAGCTCCTTCTTTGATTCTCTTGGTCAGATCTTTCCTGACAATTTTCCCTGAGAACCAGGTTTTCAATTTTTCTATCATTTCGGATTGGTCTTCCGTCCTATGTTGTACGTCGTCGCTCACATTCTCACCATCCTACACATTAAATCCAAAGTCATTCGCAAAGGCAATATCCATCACTACCTCATGACGAAGGACTTCCAGGTCATTTGTTTCATCAAATGCAACAAGATAATACCGTTTCGACTTATCGTATTGTTTATTTTTAAAATTAAAGCGGAGGCGGAACATTCGTTTTTGCGGGTCAGCATCTTTCTTATCAGCAATATAAATGTTCTCGTTGGAAATCTTCTCGTTGTCTTCGGATATGAATAAAATCTTGAAACTTGTTCCCTTCAGAACATCACTAATCGGCTCGTTCTGAATGAAATCAAGTGTTGTAATCAGGTTTGTGATTTTCTGAACCATACTGATCAGTGCAATCTGGACGGTTCGCGTCTCTTTATGCCCTTTTTCCGTTTTAATATCCAGCACTGGAATAATCATTTCCTGCGGGGATGACCCTCCATGTACGTAGTTCTGACCACCGCCTGCTACCTTGAACACGTTAGAACTGATCGGAACGGCTACCACCTTGGTATCATGATTGCCAAGAATTCGGCTTAATGGCAAAGAAACAATGCCATCCCCCTGAATTTCCTTATCGGATACAATAAAACGTCGGTTAACAAACGAACCTTTCTCGGAAACATTCGCGATCTTATCGCTTTCCTGCAGCTTGTCGCGTTTATAGATAAACCCGTGATCCGCGGTGACGATATAATGAGTAGCACTTACATGATCCGTGAGCTGTCGAATCAGGTCGTGGATTTCAATTATAGCTTCCTCACAAGCAATAAATACCTCGTTCTCTGTATTGGCTTTATCGCCGCGGGCGTCAATTTGATTATGATAAATATAAATGACGTCCATCCCAATAAATAACTGACGGATCGCATCCCTTTTCATCGATTTGAGGTCGTCATATTGAATGCAGCGGCTATTTGGATTATAGCGTTGCAGCACACCTTCACGTTGTTTCAGATCATCACAAGATGCCCCATCAACCAGTACACGGTAATCATCTGTCATTTCAATTGTTTTGTGTGGAAGGAGTGCCGCCATTCCAAGTCTTGTATAAGACGGCAATACACCGAGCATGGCTTCAAGCCTGGCTGAGCATTTCTCATCATCCTGTAATCTCGCCCAAAGCGTACGGCCTGTCTCATAGCGCATGGCATCAGATATGATGACGACTACGCGCTCTTTGCTGTTGCGAATATACCGGGAATAGAAATCACGCTGCATCGGCAGTGCCGTCATAGATTCATCGTTAATAATAGCCGCATTCCACTTGGGGATGATTTCGGCCAGGTATTCATTGGTATAGATGTTCTCGATCAGATCGCGCAGGCGTTCAAAAGCAGTACTATCTTTAAGCTTGTCGAAACAAGAATAGAAATTTCGATAATGGGTATCAATGAGGTAATCTGACTCACGGTATTGATTGACAATCCCTATGAAATCATCGGGACAGTTATAATTTGCTTGAAGAATCAAGTAATAGGCATATTCCAAGAGCTGATACTGTTCTTTGTAGGTTTCTCCAAAATGCATTTTGCTTCGCTCCTGACATACCAGCGGGATGGTTATGCCATTCAACTTAGCACCGGTATCCTCAGCCAGGAGCCGTTCGGTGATCCAGTGGATGATCATTCGGTCAATAAAAGCAAATGTATCGCATCGCAACAAATCTTCCGGGCCAATAGCTTCCAAAGCGGAAGCTGCATTCAATCCCGCCGCCACATACTCGGAAAGCTCGTTGTATCTGCCGCGGTAAAGCAGGCTATTCATCAGATTATCTAAGAAAGCAATGATATTTCCAGATTTATAGGAAACAAAGCTCTTCCAGGCCTTAGGAAGCTCCGCATCCATATATCGCTCCGTGTAGGTCACGAACATGGTAACGACCAGCTTTTCAAGCGTCGGTTTTACATCCGTATAGCCAAATTGATCTTCGCAAAGCCTCCAGAAAGCAGGAAGGATATCGTATTTCTCAAATTCTGCAAGAAATTTGTTATCTTTCAAATCAGCATCAGTCAAAACGACACGAACAACTTCCTCAAAGGAAGCTGTTCGTGTCTTACAGAGTACGCTCATCAGTGCTATTTCGATCGTATCTCTGGTAAAATTCTCAATCTCAAGATCATAAAATCGTTGGGTTCTGTCTTTTGCCCCAAAGAACTTGATGTACTTCTGAATGAGCGGCTTATACTTCTCATCAATTCCGAGATCAACGGTGAGTAGAGAAGCACGGTCGGCAAAAAATTCTTTGGAATACTTGATGGTATCAGCCAGATGATTATCCCGAACGGGCGGTTTGGGGAACGGTGCATAAATCAGATAATTGGTTGTTCGATCCAACCGCTCCAGAAAATATTTGGTATAAAACTGGTTGTCCGGCTCCAAATGGTACACTTTGGCATTATTTAATTCCAGTGTATCAATATCATCAGCAAATTCAGCATTATCGTCGTACCAGAATACCAGCTTGCGGGTATCGCCAGTGAACTCAGCATTCAACTTGTCGGCAATTTGTTTCAAATTCAGTTCAGCCATCCGACCCGCTCCTTTCAATCTGTATTAAATCTTCGCCAGCACATCCAACTTCTTGCCGTCTGTCCCCGTCTGTACTTTATCGTAATTGACTTTCACACCGTCGTCCAGATCAATCGAAATACGTGCAAGCGCCAGGTGGGCGATCTTCTCGTCATATTCTTTCGTTTCTTTCAATTGCCTTATCAGCTTTTCTTTCCGTTTCGTTGCCGCGGCAATTTCTCTTGCATTATTGCTGTTGTCAATTGTGTCCTGCATCCGCGCGATCTCGCTCTCATAGATACGCTGCATCCGGTGAAGATAGTCAATGCGCAAGTTGCCGATTGTATCCTCGTTATAACGGTGCATGTAGATCAAAGCCTTGAAGCCGTCTTCCTTCCCACTATCAAAGAGCCAGTAGATTGGACGCTTTTGGTAAACCTTGCAATGATCTTTAAAGAAATCTTTCAAGAAGTAATTCCGTATGACCTCTCTAGAAGTATTACCTTTGTTGCCAAGTGCTTTGGCGATGAAGTCCAGATTTTCTTCCAATGTATCCGATCCAAACGATTTTTTCAGGAACGCGCAGAACAAGCCAACAATATCATCTTCAAAGTATTGTTCATCCGTAATCGGAATAACATTATCCTTATCCGGGGTGAAGGTGGTATATTTACTATCATTCCAATCGCCACCAGCATAGACCAATCCGTCCACGTCAAGACTATAGCGTCCAAACATACAGCCAACCGCATAAGAGATAAATGAACGAACCTCACGGCCTAAATCAGCCTTTCGAAGGGTCACTTCCTTATCTTCAACTTCTGGTGTTAAATCACCTTCTAAACCATAGATTTTTATAAAGATACTATTCAATTTCTCTTCATTAGACTTTAATTTAGAAAACTGACTAATTGTATATTTATCCCAAGCAGCATAGGAATCAGATATCTTATTAGTACTCTGAAAAGTCAAAAATGGGTGCTGTACAAAATCCCAGCTTATTTCAAATGAGTTCCATTCATTTTTTGATATTTCAACACAATTTTTAACAATATCAGTTACCAAATCTCGTTGACTTTCATCTACAATAATTGGTAGTTGAATGATGTTTTCAACTTGACAACTTAAAGTTGAGTTGTTAACTCTAAATAGTGTTATACCTATCTTGCTACAAATTAGAGCTTGCAAATAGTACAAAAGATTAGATTTATCCATAATTCCGGAGCCACGGACATCCCATAAAAATCCAGGGGGATAGTACCTTGCTGCTATCGAGTTTGATACTGTATATGACCATGCTACATATTCTCGCAAATAATAATCCTGAAAGGTTTTTTTTCCTCGAGTCTTATCATCCGGCCCATTCTTCCAATTCACAACATAATCTTGAATGCCATACCATTTGCGGAATTCACCGCCTTTGTTATATGGTATCCAGTAAGTTTTTTGCAAATTAACTTCTTTCATATTTGTAGCATGGAAAGGGATTTTGGTAGACTCCACCTCTGTCCACAATCTAAGGAATTTATCATTGTCGCCGGTGATAATTCCCTGAAAGGTGTCCACATATTCTGTTATGCTTTTTCCATTGATAAATGCGTTTGCAATTGGTTCACTAACCCAATACGATAACGGTGTCCCTGGTATCTTTGAAAAGTTGATTTTTGCAGAGATAAATTCATTATTTTTGCTCAAGAAAGCAGTTTCTTTCTCTTGTTGTCCTAATAAATCAACTAATCTCACATAGATCCCACAGTAACTATTCATATCGCTTTTTCTTATCACGAAAGAAGTTGTTTGAACAATTTCTCCTCCGATTTCATCAAATGCTTTTGCGCCCAAATGTGCCATGTTGACAATATCAAATCTGATCATTTTTTTACGCAAAGTTTCATAGCTTGAAAGGAACATCCATGAGTGTTGTGTTATCATCGCCTGATAGCAATTTAATTTAGTAAATCTATTACACCGCTCAATAAAGACCGCAAAGAGATCCCACTTGCTATCAGGATATTCCACTTTTACAAAATCGCTCATTTTACTATTAAAACTATTATTACCCATATAAGGTGGGTTTGTTACCACTACATCATATTTCTGTGCCAGCACAACCGCAATCTCCACCAACTGACGCAACTGTTTCTGGGTAGCATCTAAACCAATGGAATCCAACGTTATTTGGCCATTAAAATCTACTTTGTCGGTAAACTTGTATAGCAGTTCCCAGTTCAGGTTATCAACATTCAAAATAGAGCCATACTCTTTAGCATCCCGCATGGTATCCAGCAGATATTCTATCTGGTTCACGGCAGTATTGCGTTCTAGATCACTCATACCTTGACCGAAATATCTCAGCTGCGCACGGTTGATTTCATTGCTTTCCTGAATCGCATGCACATGACAACTAATTTCGCCATTGAAGATGCGTCGGTTGTACTGTCTAGCTTTCATCATCACAGCAAAATAAGCCAGTTGATAAGCACGATTGTCTATATCCAAACCATATAAATTGTTTTCTAGGATACTTTTTGCAGCATCACGCTGGCTGTATCCATAGCTCTCATAAATTTGCATAAGTACATCAAAAGCGTATACCAGAATATGGCCGCTGCCCATGCATGGATCAATGACCTTGATATCTTCCGGCTTGATGTTCTTGTACACTTCCCGGACCGCATCCAGTTGCGCCTGAACTTCCGGCTCCTGCTCAGCCTCGTCTAAATAATACTTCCAATTCGCTTTTAGTTGGTCATTCGGGTGACCTTCTAACCAAAGACGACCCAGGCTGTTCTCAACCATATAGCGGACGATCCAATCCGGAGTAAAAAGTTGAGTAGCCGCGGGAATTCGTTCTTTCGTAATCTTCACATTCTTCTTCAGCAAGGCAAAGGTTTCATCTTTCGGCTCGGTATTATAATACTGATACAGCCAACCGATGATCTCAACCTGGCCCTCTTTTTCCACATTGAAATCATCTTCCGGAATGTCGTGAACCAATCGATAGACAACGCCATCCTTGTCGGTAAAAGACACGTTCATTAATAGCTCGGTGTAGTCGTTGGTTTTCTCAAATAACTCTGGCAGTATAGCATTCAATGCATTACACTGTTTGATAAATAGCATCCGGAAAAGCTCATCCAGCTTATTCTCATTTTTCAGCTGAATGATTCGATCTTTCTCAAAAGGCGTATAATCCAAGTCTGCATCAAAAGGAGAAGTCACCAAGTCCGGTTCGATCTTGGAACTGCTCTCCGAAGATAAAACCCTGATTCTGGACGGTAAATAATCGTTCACTTCCATAAACCGCACAGCAATGAGGCGGTTAAACCATGTATAGGCAACCTCTTCAATGACGCTATTATAAGCAGTTTTATAATCAGACTGTTTTTCTTTTTTTTGTATGATATCGGCCAGATTTCTACGCTGCTCAATTTCCACACCAGTGATGGAATAAGGTTCCTTGGCGCCGATGTCAAAGAACTGAACATCTTTCGTAGATTGCGGGAGGGGATTTTTTATCCCCTTCCCCGTAACCCCTATTAATCCTGCCTTGTATGTGATCTCTGCAATGAGCTTCTTTCTTGCCCATATGGCAAAGTTTTTAATTGCGGTCTTATTCATCTGCAGTGTCTCCCTTAGAACTCAATATTGATGATGGTATCTGCGTCCAACTCTTTCAGAATCCGTTCCTTAAGCGCGGCTATATATTTGTCAACATCTTGCGGGGTTTCAATCTGCCAAGAAGCGGCAAGGTTCACGCTCTTAATACTAATGTTTTTTCTTTTCTTCATCTTTGGTAACAGCTCTTCACCATGCTTATCGCCGCCATTTGTACCATAAGTTCCAGACCCTTCCGCAATCTGCTGATCTTTCTTGGAAAGCTCATTGAGAAGGCGTACTTTCAACGCATCGGCTTCCACCTTAATATTCTGCATAGTCGCGACATTGTTGCATGTTCTCGCCTTTTCCATAATTTCAAGGAAAAGCTGATGGAAACGGCTAGAAAATTGGTCCTTGTATCCCTTTGTATCTAATACATCAAATACTCGTTTCCGGGCATCTTCTATCGCCGCGATCACGGGAGCTTCCATATCCTGTAGTAATTTCGCATAAAGCTCTGTAAATTGATCCAATAATGCAGGCAATTTAGGAATTTCGCTATAAGGAGATTCTTTTTTCAGGATCGTATTAATTTCATTAACAACTTGTTCGACTTTTTCTTCTACTATAAATGTCTTACTTTCCTCGTAAATTTTCATTAGGTTCAGAGCTTTCTCAAATACTTTCTTTTGCTCCCCGTCAAAGAATAATTTGACCGGTTCGTAGTCTTCAGCAAAGTCAAGGAAATCGTCTCGATCGGCCTGAAGCTTTTTAAAAAATTCCGTCGGTGACTGAATTTGAAGAACGGCGCGAAGCAGGTTTTTCCCAGTAGAGACAATCTTCTGTCCGGGGAATGACTTTGCCTGGTACATGATTTCAAATTTATCCAGCTCATTCAATATATCCCTGCTGTACTTCTGGAAGCTCTGCATCATGGCATCATCATCTTCATTGACGCTGGAGGTGCCGAATAATTCCTTCATGACTTCGCGAACAGCCTTCTTTTGGCTGTCGGATGCTCTCTCTCTTCGCTCAGTCAACAGCTTCTCAACAAATTCTCTCTTAGTAACGTAGTTGATAATTTCTTCCTGCGATTTATTCATCAAGGTGACACTGGTTCCATTAACGGTAAACGAGATATCGCCGTTCTTGAATAGTTTGGCGACGAGCCATTCCACATCATCCTCCACGAAACCATACGGTGCCCTCATAAAACGATCCATCAAACTCTTCATGGATGTTTTCGTGTGCATGGAAGAATTATTGGAAATAAAACTGAGCATATCGTTTAACGCATGTACGTTCGGTTCGGCAGTGCCCTCCAACGAAAGAGTGATCTGGTTTTCATTCTTAAACAATGCGCGAATATTGGCTTCACTCATGGGAGTGTCAATATACGGCAGTTTATGATAAACGATCGAAACGAGGCGTCCAAGTGCATCATTCATCCTTGCTGCGATGTCTTTTGAAACAATCTGTGCTTTGTCCCCATTCACATAAATATCAGCACTCTTCAAGGATTCGATCAAGAATAACTTAGCGTTTCCATTTCTCTCTCGCATCTCCACACGCTTGGCTTCCTTGATTTGGTCGAATTTCGTTAGTGTACTGGAAGTATTCAAGCGCAGATATTTTTCGATTTTGAGAGCATTCCTGATTTCGTCCAGAAAGGCGGAATCATTGGGGAGAACGACAAGAATTTCTCTCCCCTGCCCCGAGATCATACGCAAAGTTGTCTCATCGGTACTATAATCGCTGCTCGGAGTGAGTACCCGTATCCCGATGTCGTGGCTCTGATTCGATTTATACGGCCGGTCATCAACAAATCGGTTGTAGGCAAAGTTATATCTGCCATTAAAGGCCGGGTAACGATATTTGTCGCCTTTGAAAATATCATCGTAGATGAGTTCAGATACTTTACTGATAACCTCCGCCATCTCAACATTCTGACTGTCAATTTCACGGTTTATTTCTTGTTCTTCATTGGTCAAGAACACGTAAATATCGCCATTCTTCTGGATTAATGTTTGATTGGCAAGAATTTTCAATGCTTCTTCTACTTGTTTTTTCAATTCCATTCTGTCGGTATCTATATCCGCGATCATCAAACTGGTAATATTATCGATGTTGGCTTTAATCTCTTTAACGTATTTGATCATGAACAACGTTTTCAGTACGTTAACGGCGAAGCAGTCATCCTTCTTGTCGGGGTTAATATAATCGTTATCCATTGCGCGGCTGATGACGCCCTTATGACTATGATCCAGGAATTGATGCAGCGCATCGTAGAACATATTAAAGGGGATTAACGTACCTTCCGGACGATCCATCAGTTTTACCGCCGATTCCTTAAACAAAGCAATCATGGATCGCTCGCCTTCAGCCAAATGCTTGCCCGAAGCCCCGTGAGTTCTGATGGAGGTCAGGACGCTCCCTAGCAAATTGAATTGATAAGGCACAAAAGGATAAACGGCTGCAAAGTCGCGGTCGTCTGCATATAGCTTCTTTTCGATGCCGTCATTGAAGACGATCAAGTTCTTGATAATGGTGGCTTTCTGCTCATACAGTAATCTTAACGTCTGCTCGGCTGTTGTGTTTTTATCCAGAATTCTCTTCTTGATCACCTCATCGACATTCGCTGAAGAAAGAGACAGACGGGTATCGAATCGTCCTTGAATCTTGGAGAAGTCGTTCCCCTTCGTCTTGGTAATGGAATCAATATCCTGTTGGCTGGTAACGACAATCCAAACCTTTCCATTGCAGGCCGTCCCCAGATCCTCGGTTACGGTTTGCAAATTCAGCATCAGCTTGGAGTCATCCCCTATGTACTGGCCGATTTCATCCACCAGGAATACAATGTGATGATTATTTCCCTTCCGATCGATATATTCTTTCACCAGACGTGCAAAATTTTCAATGCTAATAGAATACGGCTCCGTCGCTTTCTCGCACCAGTTTCGAGCCGCAGCCTCGCTCATAAAGCCCATTTCAGCCAATACTTCCACTATGCTGTCTTGAATAAAATCAAATTTGTGCCGCGATTCTTCCCACGGCTTGCCGAAATTCTTGTAAAATAAGTTTTTAAATTCTTCATAGCGGTCTACTTCAACAAGTTGCCTTTCCAAATCTGCCAGAAATGGAATGGAGCCGCAAAATCCTTGCATTTCGTTAAATACTTTAAGAAAAACGGAAACAATGGCATCTTTGGATTGTTTTCCGGTCATTTCACTCTTAGAATCAATGTTGAACAGAACGACATCCGTAGAAACACTAGCCGCAAGCTTCATGTCTGCCAGCACCATTGGATCAACGATTTTGTTATCTTCTATGAAGTAATCAAGTGCTTTCTTTCCTTGCACTTCCTTATTGCTGAGCAAGTAAGAAAGGATTTTCAGAAAGTGAGATTTACCACTGCCAAAAAAGCCGGAAATCCATACACCCATTTTATCGGTGTACCCGTTAATCCCTTTCTTATAACTGGAGAAGAAATCCGCAAAGTGCTTTTGCAGTTCTTTTGTCACAACGTATTCTTCAAGTTCTTGCTTAATATTTTCTTCATCGCCTTGACCAACTTTGATGACACCCTTAATATCCCGATCGATTTCTCTAACGAACATTTCCTTGATCTTCATATCATCAGCTCCCTAATCAACAAGCCTGAATGCTCTGTAGTAATTATCGTCTTTAATTTCCGAAAACAGGATTAATTCCTGTCCATCATACTTACCCGGGTAAAACATAACCACCGGCACATGATCAATTGCCTGATGAAGATTATTCAACACCTTATGTGACCTTAGCAATGGATAGCATTTCCCGATTCCGGTTAAGAAGACCACGGCTTCCTGCGGGGTACGTTCTTGAATATATTGAACGATTAGACTGGCATCATCATTGATCTGGAGGAGGTTTCCGACTGATTTTACGATTCGTTCAAGCCCTTTTTTCTTCTCGAACATAAAACATTGCTCCATGAAGCCTTCCTGCTCCAAAATATCAATGATGATATCGTAAAGATCAAAAACCACCAGTTCAAAACCATCGGTTGCTTTAGAATTTTTGGTTTTCATGTACTCGATTCGATCTCTGACAACGAGTTCTTTCTCCGCTGGGTAATCAAATACATAATAACCGACTTCATTGCCGAGCCCTTTGTTTTGCCGGAAACTTGGCATGCGGATCATTCGTTCCGCTATATCTAATCTTTCTTCCAAGCTGGCCATTTTCATCTCACCCCTATCAAGGCATGAAGTATCAATTCCATGCCATTATCCTTCAGACATTGTTCCAGCTTCAAATCTAAGATTGGTTTCAGGATATTTCTGTTTCCAGATGAACGATCCGTTAAACCCGCTTCCATCAACATTGTTTTGTAACAGGTGCCCAATCTCTTAAGGGTGTAATCGGTCCATTTTGCAACTTTCTCACTTTGCAGTTGCTTGTTATTGAAGAAAATTCTGATGTCACTGTCAGCCAGTTCATCGCTTCCAACAATCAGCTTTTCCCGGTAAACCTCATAAACGAAATCGAAGAATAAGCTGTCTGTCTTCATTATTGCAATGAGGTTGATGATTTTCTGCGTTGCTATATCACTTTGTTCAAAAAGCGAATAAAATGACTGATCTAAACTTTTTGCCCGATTGGACACTGTATTAAATATTTGTATTGCCCTATCTTGTGTGGGAGCCGCGAATAGATTTTCTTCTAAATTTAGCACTTTAATCTCTTTCAACGTTTTCCCCTGATTGATCAGGTTTATCACCTTACGAAACTCAGAAAACCAGAACGAAAGCTTCACCATTCCTGCACTGTATTCTTGTTTTCTCATCCTTTGTCACCATTCAGTGCAACATGTGCGACAGCTTCATTCTCCGGTTTATTCACAACCTCCACGATATCCCCGATATCGCAAGCCAATGAACGGCAAATCTTAACAAGAACCTCCATAGAAACAAATTCATTGTTCGAGAGTTTCGTCAAGGTATTGGGACTGATTCCGGACATTCTCCGTAATTCTGTTCTCTTCATTCCTTTATCAATCAACAACTTGAAAAGCTTGTTGTAACATACATCCATAATTTATACACCCTTTTATACATACTTTAAGAGCCTACAAGTTACAGAATACCACATGTTATAGGTTCTTAATAGTTATGTATAAGAAATTGCGATTTTTTATCAATCTTAAGCAATGGTTGCTTACAATGGTGAATTGTTTGCTTTCTCGCTTACCCATGCAAAGGATAGCTCAACCTCATGAATACGGACAGAAGGGGTGAGTTGGTTAGTTTGGCCTTGCAACCCGAATAGACGGACGAAATTTAGATAATCCTCTAGCCATGCGGAGGCCGGACTAAAAGAGTGAACCAGCATGATTGCCTTCTTGGCATTCAGATTCATAGCTTCCAACAAGGCCGAAGCGGTACGATGAAGCAGCTGATATCGAATGGAATCCAAATTTACGGAATCCTCAAGCTGCAGGTTTCTCTAAGAAAAGCGAGCCTCTTTCTCTTGCCGTCGCTCGCTTGCTCCAGCCAGTCCTTCACCAGTTCTCCGAAAGGCTCTTCCACTTTTCCTTCCACCATGATAACAACCAAATCTCGATCTGCCTTGCCTAGCACAAAAAGATCGTTCTGAGACGGTGCCTTTTGATTATCCAAATACACTTCGTGTTCCGGAAATACATAAAGAATTTTCATATTTTCAAATTCGGTATTCGAGAACACGCCTCGTATCGAAGACGGTAATCCCTCGCATGCAGTCCACGAATGGGCTAGTTCGTAGGCAGAATACCCTTTCTTCCACTGCTTCTCCGGATCGGCGAGAAAGCTTCTCCACACATTTAAGTCATTCATTTGGATACAAAAATGTTTCATATTGCCTTTCCTCCTGCCAGAAAAACTACAGCGATACAAACCTCCGCAAACTAACAAAATACAATCCAGCTTCATTCACCCGATAACCGAACGTCTCAGACCAGGCCTTAGCATAAGCCTGCACTTGCGGCGCATAAAACCGAACAAACTGCTCCAATTTGCTCTCATCCAATTGATCCGTTTTGAAGTCGACGATCACCCAGCCATCTTCCTCTTCGAAAGCGAAATCTATTACACCCTTCACCAAGAGATTGCCGCCGTTATTGGACTGATGCGTCAATGCCGCGGCAGCTGTTTCCGACATCGTTTGCTCGGTTGCGTGATAAGACATTGTCTCCCCATTGCCCTGAACCATCATAATCGGGATTTCAAACAATCGCTGCTTCGCTCTCAGACTACGCTGCCAGAGTTCACTGTCTAGAACTTCATGAATAATAGGCAGGGCATCAGTCGCGTCCTTCTCTGATACTCCTTCGGTCTGGCAGAGGTATTGAACGTATACAGGCAATTCGCTCATCGGAAGACCTTTTCCAACTGCTTCAAGCCCCTTATGGATCACGCTGCCGAAAGATTGGCCCCTCCCAGTGGCTGACCATTCCGGCGTGTCGCTCATGCTCTTCGTCAGCCCGGTAACAGTTCCTTCAGCATAAGTCGGTCGGCGAAGCTGCTGAAATACCTGATCTCTCAGATCCAAGTACGCACCCAGATCAATGGATGTTGCTTCGGATCCGGATAAACCAGATAAAGTTGTCCAAAATAAGATATCTTGTTCTAAAGATTCAGGAGCATCCAACTCCCTGATGAGTTCCATCCCATCCATAAGCGAACTCCACGGGCACTTAGCCGGCTGCTCGGGATAGAGACTGACGACTAGCATTTGCTTGGCCCGCGTCGCCGCGACGTAAAGAAGCCGATCCCGCTCCGCATGCATGAATGCTCGCTCCCGCACTCTCATCGCTTCCCAGCCGACCGGCTGAGCAATCGTATCTTTCTGAAACCCTTTCGATTGCTGGATCAGGAAATAGCCCGCGGCCTCAGCCTCCGAACGATCAACAAACTGGTCGGCGTCATGATCCTTCTCCCCGCAAGGACAAGCGAGAAACACGATAGGCGCTTCAAGCCCTTTCGCCTTATGCACGTTCATGATCCGTACCGCTTGCCCTGTGCCTGCATAGAGACTGGCGGTTTCCATACCTTGGCTCTGCCGTATGGCCGAAATTGCATTCGCTAGTTCATGCCAATCCGATGCGAGCAAGGCGTCACGCTGCAATAGCTCCAACATCTTAAGCAGTGTTCCCGACCGATTTGCCCCTGCTTCTAGCACCGTGGAATAAAGCAAGAGACCGGTATCCTCCATAATACGGTACAAAGCTGTCCATGCAGGCAATTCTTTCACCCAGCTGGCATATTCCCGCAATTTCCGGCATACAGCAACAACTCGACTTTCCTGTTCTTTTGACTCCTCTGGCAGCCGATAGATGGACCATGCATTCCCTTGAGCACGATACTCCATCAGCTCCTTGTCGCTAATGCCGAATAGAGGTCCGCGCAATACGCTCAGCATCGCCACTTGATCGGACGGATCGGCCAGGTAGAGGGCCAATTGTCCCAGCGTATGAAGCTCGGGGTATAGAGCGGAGCTTCCGACAGTTTCCGCAGCAACGCCCCGCTTCTCCAATTCTTCTGCGTAGAGATGCAAATAATGCCTCGTTCTTGTCAATATAAGAAAATCGCTGGGCTGCGCCTCTCTGAGCACCCAAGATGAACCGTTGCGCTCCTGAACCTGCAAATTTCCGTCGCGGCAAGCCCACGCGATGTATGCGGCAATACGCTGTGCGTCAACCGCCGCTACTTCCTCCTTGCCTCCGGAAATTTTCGGGTAAGTGAGTGCATAAACCCCGTGATCCGCGCGCTTATTCCCCTTTGGATTCGGTATATTCGTTTCCATCCGGACATACGCCGCTTGAACATCGGTTTCCCGGACGGGAAGCTTGCCGACAAATTGCCCGTTCACAAAATCGCCGATCGCATCGACGGATCGGAAATTGCTGGTCAAGTGAAGCACATCTCCACATGCTTGAATCCGCGATTTCACCTCGTTATAAATGGAAATATCCGCGCGGCGGAAACGATAGATGGACTGTTTCGGGTCTCCCACGAGGAACAAGGAACCCGGCTTTGGAGTAAGCTTCCGCCAATTCCGTTCATTCGGATCATCGCCGGCCCCCGTTAAGAGAAACATCATTTCCGCTTGGACCGGGTCGGTGTCCTGAAATTCGTCGACCATAAGCCGTTGGTAGCGCCCGGCGAAAAACGCGCGAACTTCCGGGTAATCACGCAGAAGACGGCAGGCATTCATCAGAAGATCCTGAAAGTTCAGCTTCCCTTCCTGCAATCGCCGTTCTCTGCAATACTCCAATGCAGGCAAGACAAATTGAATGACCTTCGGATACAGATATTCCCGCCACGATTGAAGAAAGGGGAACAGAACCGTAATCTGCCAATCGTGAAATCGTTCGGATATGGCTTTGGCTTGCTTCTTATCCGTCCATTTGTACTGCTTCACATCCAGTTTGAAGTCAAACATCTTCGCAAGTGTTAGCATCAACATATCGTCCTGCTCATCCGACAACCGCAGCATACGATTAGCAGTACGCAGTTTTGCCTGAAGATTATCCCACCCTTTTTCCGGTTCAGCTGTCGGCAAAAACCTGCTGGCTTCTTCGATCATAGGAAGCAGGGAGAGCCGGATGAGGTTGAAATCAGGACGATGAACCGGTTCGCAAGGGATTTGGAGATCTGTAAAAAGGGATACCCGATTATAGACATTCTTCAGGATGCTGACGTCGATTCCCACCTCGGCAAAGGAGGCAAGTGCTTCACTATCTTCCTCCTGCAGCTGAATCAGATATTCATCCCAGCATTGATCGTGGAACGCGCGATTCATTTCATCATCCATTTCTTCGAAAGAAGGGTCCAATCCGGCCTCAATCGGTCGCTCGCGAAGCATGGAGGAACAGAACGCATGGATCGTTCCAATGAAGATTTGGTCCAGATTGGCCAAAGCTTCTTCCATTCGTTCTCTAGTTTCGCCTTCAACATCAGCCGCTTTCCGCTCCAAAGCAATACGGAAACGTTCCTTCATCTCATCCGCCGCTTTATTCGTAAAGGTGATCGCCGCAATATGCTCCATCTTAGCCGTTCCTGTCTCGATGAGCGCCAGCAATCGGCCGACCAAGCTGGTTGTCTTTCCCGAGCCTGCACCGGCTTCTACCAGAAAGGTCGTGTTCAGCTCCTCCAATATCCTCTTTCTAGCTTGTTGATCGGATGGTTCATTCAATGTTCTCCACCTCCAGCAGCGTGTGCAGTAGCTCCGAATTTGCTTCATCCTTTCGCTTATGGGCCATCATTTCTGCGTGCTCTCCGCATACAGCCGCATAGTCGCAATATCGGCAGACCGCAGGATTTGAAGCGGGAATAAACAATCCCTGTTCCATCGACGAAAGGATTCCTCGGATCACCGCGGTGACTCGATTCCGTTCGGTTTGCGAACGTGCAATCACTTGCCCGTGCCCCCGTTCGCTTGGAAAGACGTAAGACGCTTCAAGCACTTTTGCATCAGAATCCACACCCGTTTGCCGAATCCAAAGCTCCGTCCCCATTGCGTAAAGCGCATGTTGCAGCTGCGTGCCGCCGGCGAACACACCATTTTCCTTGTACGAGCGGGGGCTGCCGGTCTTATAGTCGATAATTCGATATTGATGCGGCGCAACTTGATCGATCCGGTCGACGATCCCGCGCAGCGTAATAGCCATGTCCTCGCCAAGCTCAAGGTGCAACGGCTGGCCATCCACGATGAGCTCTTGTTCGAAAAACCGGGGAGCCGTCTTAGCCTGCAATTCCATGCGATAGAACACGTCCACATCCCGGAGCATCGCTTGCCGGTCCCTCTCAAACACATGAGGGCTCGGTGCCGGAATCCGCTCGGCATACAAGAGAATCGTCTCCTCCGCAATACGAAGCAAACGGGCATAATCGTGTGTAATAGGCATGACTTTACTTGCGCTGACTTCCGTCATATAACGACGATAAACCTCGTGCAGCAGCGAGCCTCTTTCATTCGGCTTCAGCCAGGAGGTACGGTCAAAAGTCACCTGATCTTTCACGCGAATCCCCAACACATATTGGAAAAAGTATCGCATCGGACATTCCGCGTACTTCTCCAATTGACTTGCGCTAAGCGTCCGTTCGTCCCGGCCTTTCCAATAATCAGCCCATTCATCCCCCGCTATATATCCGTCATGCTCCGTCACTTGCGAGCTGCCGCGTGCCTCGAGTGCAAGTCTGCCTTGACGAAGCGAGGGATAGACCGATTCGATGAAGGATTGCCGGTCCCTCATAAGGTTTACATTCGCATGAATTTGTCGGAAGACGTAATGAAAGGCGTCCAATGGCAGTCCATTTAGCTCAGTAGAGGATGGCTGCTCTACATCCAAATACCCGACAGGTTCGCCTAAGCTTCGGTGCAACATCTCATAGTCCGCATTCGTTTCTCCGGATACTTTTCGGAATACCTGTAGAAGTTGAAAAGCCGGGCTTGCTGTCGCTCCTTCTGCCAAGTCATACGACGAGAAGCTAAATGTGATATTGCCGCTTATCATCCCAAGCCGACCATCACGAAGGCGTTGCCGATCTCTTTGTCTCTGCACGGCTGTTTGAAGCCCGGCACCGATCCGTCTGCACTCTTCATCGAGAAGCATGGGATTTTGCCTGATATTCCCGGACCACGACTGTTCATCCATCCCGAGAAGAAACGTATGTTTTCTCCCGCTGATCCCCCCGTTCGCCAAACTCGATATGTACAGGAATCCGGGCTTGGGTAACCGTTGCACCCCGACTCGAAGTTCCTGCAGCATGTCTCGGGCATACAGGAGTACTTGCTGAAGGGGCATCGACACCGGAATGGGGCATTCCTGCAGCTCCATTGCGATACCTTTCATTTCTTGCAGGACGATCGCATCCTCTTCCGTTCCGCATACACCAAATCGATCCAAGATGTTAACGAGCCATCCCCAGATTCCCTTAGGAGATGAGAGCGCCGCTTCGTCTGGAAACAATTCTCCTAGGAGGTTTGTCAGATGCTTCTTGATGTCGTCATCCCGCTGTTGTTGTTCCGTCCGCTCCCGTTCTTCGGGTCTTTCATCTGCATCCCCTTGGAACCGAACATGCCCCGACCCCAGCAACTTGATATACCGTTCTTTCCCCCAGCCGATTCCGCTTTTCTCCAGGGCTCGAATACAATCCGCATTCGTTATTCCTTGGTCACGATCGGAGAACGTGATCAATTGCTGCTGCAGCATCAATACGAGCTGCCGCACCTGATAACCGGACTCCAACCAGTTCAGCAGAAAATGTGCGGCTTTTCCCATTCCGGATGTAATCACAGGCAGCCCGTCTGCAAAGGAACAGGGAATACCGAAAGAAGCACACATGGTCGAAATAACCAACGCATATTCTTCATCCGGTACGATCATCTCCACTACATCGAGCGGAATCCGGTCCGTGACGATCCGTCTCAACGCTTCACGAACTTCTGCAAGTTTTCCGGTGGCATGATACAGCTGCACGTCACGTAGGGGCAGGACTCTATGTACGTCAAAGAATGAAGGATCCGCTTGAATTTTCGTAATCCGGCCATTCGACAATCGCTCAAGCATCTGAATGGAAACCGGTGGGATAAACATGGGGTCTGGCATGATAAGCTCCACGTTTTCCGACAATTCGGTTGTAACTAAAGACATGAGGCCAGGGAAATCAGTCCAGTTCCGCTGCTTCAGGAAGCGTTCATAGGCCGACAGTACTTTTCGGACATAGCTCCCTTTTCTTTTGCTCAAAAAGTGATCCTCCCGAAGCTCCTCCTCTTTAACACTGGCACGACGTAAGTCCATAATGGCTTGATAAACATGCATGGCAATACCAGGCTTTAATTGATCCATAGAGATGTAGGAATCCGGCTCGGAAGCCATTTGTTCCATAACATGATGAACGATCCAGAATGAACGCTGCTCCCCGATTAAGGTCATCCCTTGTTTATACAGGGAGAAATACACGTGACTTTTCACGAAGGACTGGGCCGTATGTACCTCCACGTTCATAACCGGCCCTATTTCCCGGCATATTCGCGTCAGCCAAGATTGCCCTTCGATATAGGTAGGAGCGATGACAATCTTGCGGCGAAATGGCTCTTTAAGGATCGCATCATACAAACGCCCTAGAAACGTGCCTTCTATTTTCACAAGGGACACCTTCCTTTCGTCATTTGCTCAACATTGGCACCTTATTTCCCATACAACTGTCCCCAACGCTTTAGTTGTTCCTTGAACTTTTCCCGGACAGAAGAAGGCTCTAATATCTCCGCTGAAGGACCGTATTGAACCACCCAATTCATAAACTCCCGTTCGCTGTTGACGGTGACCTCGAAAAGTAAACCTCCGTCCGGCAGGTCGGTCATCTTCGGTCTCACGAACAATTCTTCTTCCTTTACATAGCGGGCGACATCCGGAGAAAAACGGATCTTAAAGGTGATCAAGGAATCTCCGCGTTCAATGGACCAGGTGTGCTTCATGTACTGAGCGATGCTAAAATCACCCTTATCGAAATGACTTCCTGTCAGCTCCACATGGCGGAAACGACTTATACGAAACGTGCGAATGTCCTGCTTGGCATGACAATAACCGATCAAGTAAAACCGTTGATCCCGCGGCACCAAGTAGTACGGATCAATTTCGCGCTCCGTTACTTCATTTCTGTACTGCGTATGATACACAGCACGAATCGTCTTATTCGCTATGATCGCTTCCATGATGGGCAGCAAGAAGTTGGTACTATTCTCCCGATAAGCCGGAGTACCCATTTGGATCATATCCGCGACATTTTCCAATGTATCGTACCGTTTCCGGGTTTCTTTCACATGTGTGGCCATCACCTTGTCATAGGCGGATTCAAAGCCTGGGGGTAATTTGCTAGTGTCCAACACGGAGGGAAGGACAGAAAACACCAACGCTTCCTGCTCCGTGAAATTAAGCGGGTACATGGCGAAATTCCCGACAAAACGGTACCCCTTCCCGTATCCCTCGTTCGTAATCGGCGCGATCAAATCCAAGATCCGCAAGTCCCTGTAAATCGTACGATCCGTTGTCTCGCATTTATCCGCCAGCTCCTTGGCCGAAATACCCGGATTGGCTTGAATGGCGAGAAGCATTTTAAATAGCCGTATCACTTTATCCGTCATGTCGTGTCGTGTCTCCTATCGTGGCATATGTAATGTAAATCCTTATGATAAATGGCATTCTACGTTTTGCCTAGTACTTCCTGCCTAGACAAGGAGAAAACGAAACGTCCTCTGTAGATTTGATGAAGTACACTTCCTCTATACCCGGCGCTAGTTCAACGATAGCTGTATCTTTCACGATAAATCGCACAATGCCGCATATATGATGTTCAAACGTATCATAAATTCGGCCGGCACTGCGGCAACCTTTCGGGACGGTATTTGCGCTGTTGGCGACATAGCCAATTTTGCCTAATGGGATCAAATCCACTTTAATCGCTTCATGGTCATGCGGATTATCCGGGTCTTTGATCAAGTGAACGATCTGACCCGGTTTTAGAAATGCTGCCCCATAATAGTGTTGTGTGCCTGTGATGGCGATATAGTACGGTTGCTCCACTGTACTCACTCCCGTATGTCTTTCCTCCATTATGACAATTCGCAGCGACCATAGATTGTCAGCGAATGTACGTTCTACTATCAAAAAAAGCACTGCGGCATCTCAGGTTGAGATCGCAGTGCTTCATTCACTTTAGAAAATGGGCGAATTTATCCGGCGCAGTTCGAATTTCTTGAGCCAGCTTCTCGTATTCCGCGGATAATTTAATCGAACGAACTCTTTTGGCGTCTTGATCGCGCGGTTCAATAAATCCTTCTTCTCTCCAGTGACTTACCTTTTCCCTTATCGAACGATCCGACAAACGCAGTAGGTCCCTCATTTCGCTCGTCGTCAGGGTGTCTTGTTTAAAGGTTAATTGGGCGAATACCATTCTCTGCTGCGGATCTAGCTTTCGAATCAGATCCGGTTCGATTTTCGTCATTTGGGCAGATTTCTCCGTCACGATGGCAGCAGCCTCTTGAAATACCTCCGCCAGACCATCGATAAAAAATTCCAGCCATGGCGTCAAATCGGCCTCATTACGCCCAAAATAATAATTGTGGTGGAGTCCTAACTGGAGTCGGCGATAATATTCAGCTAAATTGCGGTCGTAGAAATTCTCGAGAACAAATAATCCTTTCAACCCATATCCGCCTCGGCGTAGAAGATATGTCGTGATCATCCGAGCCGTTCGGCCATTCCCGTCCATGTACGGATGAATCGTCAGAAACTGCCACATGAAAATCCCTGCTTTGATGGGAACCGGAATCGAATACGTTTCCGGAGAGTTAATCCATGCAACCAAATCCTCCATTAATACAGGAACGTCTTTCCATTCCGGCGGCAGATAGAATCCGGAAGCATTGCGGCTCCCTACTCGGTTTTGCTCTTCACGATATTCACTAACGCGTGGTCTTCGGCCGTGCGATATTTTGATTATGGCATGCAGCTTCTTTATAAACTCTTCTGTGACCGGGAGCTGTCTTTTTTCGGCTTCATCCAGGTATTCCAAAGCTTTCATTAAGTTATAAACTTCCTGCTCTTCATTGTCATTGCTGGTTTGGTACAAGACTTTTCGCTTCGTCGCCTCGTCAAGCGTGTTTCCTTCAATTTTCGTTGAAAGAATGACCGTCTTTTCCATCGATTCTTTCTTAAGCAAATCCAGAATAGATGCGGGCAGTGGAAGCAAATCCACCACAACACTGGCGCGTTGTATATCCATTAGTCTGCGGGCTATGGTGTCCGTTATTGAATATTTGGGTGTAAACATAACATCACCTTCCTCAATAACATTATACCATTGCCGCTATTTTGCCGCAAAGTATTTTTGTTTCATTGCATTTTCTTCGTATATTTTAATTTCTACAATGACATCCGGTACAACGCTTTATTCTCCAGCCCTCGGACCGGCTGTGTCCACAATTCTTTATCCGAAGTCGCATTCAGCGCGTCCTCTGCCATCTGAAGCTTGGCATCAAGTGCATCGATATGATGTAACGCTACAGCTTCGGCTGTTTGCGGCTGCACCGGACTTCCCCATTCCCCAAGGTTATGGTGCGAGAGAATAAGGTGCTGCAATCCGATCACTTGTTGCGAATCGAGTGGAAGTTCCAGCCGCAATGCAACCTCTGTGATCCAACCGGCTGCCATTGCGATATGACCGATCAGCTTACCTTGTACGCTATAGTCTGTCACGACCCCAAGCTGGGCGATCATCTCCTCGGGCTTCGCGATATCATGCAGGATAATCCCTGCTTTGATCATATCCTCTTTTAGAAATGCCCTCTGCTTGCAAAGGAACTCGCCGATCTCCAGCATACGAACGATATGATAGGCCAAGCCTGCAAAGTATGCATGATGGTGCATTTTGGCTGCCGGATAATGAGCCAGTTTCTCACTCACCTTATCGACGCAAAAGCTTACAATATCACGAATGACCGGGTCCGAAATACTCTCGATTACTCTGTATATGACCTCTAATAATTCCGCAGATCCAATTGGAGCCGCCCGAATAAAATCGGTTAGAGACACACCGTCTTCATTGCTTACATTGCGAATCCGGGTGATCTTAACCTGCGGCTTTTCCCGATACAATTGAACGATTCCCTGAACCTTGACTAGCGTCATCGGAGAAAAGCTGTCTTTTTCTGTTTCCTTCACATCCCAATACTATGCAGGGAGCTGGCCGCTGGCATCACACAGCACCAAATCGAAGTAATCCTTTGCCGGGGATGTATTGGTCTGCTTCAGCTCCAGCTCTTTCAGCAAATAGAAGCCGACGAATTCATCGTTCGTGGTCAGTTCTTTTATCAAAGTCATTCTTTTCACCCCATCTACAACTCCAAAAACTCTGCCTCTGCCTCAGTGATCTCATATTCCTTGAATTGTAAGTATTTCTTTAACGTACCCGTCATTTTCAAGGGATAAGGTTGTGCCGTAGTCGATTCAAAGGTGATGCACACTTCACGTAAGCGATGCACCATCCAAGCTAAGCGCTCTCGGTCTTGCCTATCCATCGGACCTAATGGCATATATTCCACAACTCGGGGTTGCTGAAATGCCGTTTCAGGGTTATCGTACTTGGTCATAGATTTGGCAATGTTCCTCTGGGTCTTGGGTTTGGTTCCTACACCGTAATACAGTCCTGACTCGTTATCAGAATAGACACCTATAGAGAATGACATGGGGCGAAAACCATAGGCTGGAACGTCATCATTGGAATTAACACGAATAACGGTCATCCCATGATCGTTCTGTATCCATCCAGGTAAGTCAGGATTCTTACCACGGCCAATTTTGTTGTTTTGAATGCCGTCCAACCCTTTATATCGAAGCTCCGCTTCAACTAATACGATCGGCTCCTTGCCACTCATTCGTTCCATTCTTAACTGCTCACCGAACCAGCGAGCGACCTCTTTCTTTAGCGCATCCGGGGCTTTGGGAAGCGGATCAAATTGATCTGTTTTCAACACAGCTTCTGATAAACTCAACCATTCCTCACTGCCCCGGCTTTTTACCATTAATACACCGTCTTCCAATTTCGTAAGAATCGCATAAGTTCCTTTATCACCTGAAACCAGATCATAGGCTATGATTGGGCGTTGTTCATTTACATCCATATGTGCCTTGTAATCGATAACTCCCGCATCCCCCAATAAATCCAAAATACAGTTGAAGACTTTGTGAATATAGCTTGACTCCGGTTTATCTTTCTTACGTTTAGACTTCTTTGCCCCGTTTTCGGGATAGACGAATTGAGTGATCCTCCCCGTTAATTGAAACCCTTTGCGTACGGCTTGCTTGGGATCTATTCCTTCGCCAAGCTTCTTCCAGTCGTCTTTAGGCAATATTTCAATCAATGAGCAAGTTATGGCTTGATTCCCTTTAACATGTTCGATGCTTCGGAGGATTTTGTTGGTTCGATGTTCATCCGCCAGGTCCTTAAGTGCTCCGCGATCCAAGCCATCTACATAGTCCTTCCTGTCACACTTGACCACAATGATGCGGTTTCGAGAGGAAGAGTTCAACCTAAAAACTTCTCCGTCAACATGTTCAGCCAGCAACTTTCCTTTATATTTTTTAGCCTTCAATGCTTCGACGACACATTGATAAAGAGAGTCCGGTCCCCACACTTCAAGCACAAAATCTTTATCATGACCGCAGTATACGGGTGGGATCGGTTCTCTCACTCGCCTCCTTGTCCCTTCTAGCTTAGGCTTCGGCACAAGTGGCAACGGCGTAAGCGATCTCCAGTCGGATACATTCTCCCGTACCATCTCGTAAAATCTCATTTTCTCCTGAATGCTGATTCCCGCTTCAACATATAGGGGGTTAAAGACTCTGTTATTATGAACGACCCATATCTTAGGGGAACGATCTGAGTGATACTTGACTGGATTTGTTAAGATATCCTCAGTCGATAACGGATTGCCCCATAAGACATCACAAAACAATTCGTCGAGCCCTTCAGACCAACGTGTATAAGGCACAGTTCCACCTTCTCTGCGAAAAGATAAACTCGCGTACGAACGTAATCCCATTCCCTGATCTTTGATCAGAGGATTGTCCATGGAAACCAATAACGTGCTATTAATGCCGCCTTTCAGATATTTGGTCTCCTGTGGTTTCGTAATAAACCGTCTTATTCCAGCCGAAACCATCAATAATAGTCGTTCCGGATCACCGGCCCTATACTGTAACCGAAATCGGACGACATAAGAAAAAGTACCAGATCTAGTGGTTATGGGCTCAGACATGCACTCTGCCTTTTGCGTGGCATATACCTGCGAGAACATAAGCTCAACAGGCTCATCCCGGTTATCAAGCAGTAGTTGTTTCGGACTCAAGCAAAATTGATGTGCAACTAGAGCAGGAAGCAATTCATATTTTAACCTTGAATCACGATGCAAAATGGAATCTACCGCCTCGCTTCGCCAGTCCATTGTACTCGTATCCAAATCATCCGGTGCAGCTACGCCTTGCCTCGTTGCTATTTGGTTCATCCATCCCTTAGCCAGTAATAGGGTCATTCCAACCGGGACTGGCTGCGTTGCAATGAGCCACGGACGGTTTTCATCCAGATAAAATTGGTTATTGACCGAGACGATCTGTGGAAATATACTTTGCAGTTTTTTACCTAATGGCTTAATCGCAAAGGGCAGCTTAACGCCATTATAGAATTGACGAATAAATTCTCTCCAAACCGTTGGTATATCCAGTAGATAGATCTGCTTATTATTCCAAGCATTTTGGTCGCTCTCGAAAGCATACAGCTGCAGCAATTTACCAGTCCGACTCATGGGCCTCATTCCTTTCCATCATGACTTTCATACTGTCTATAAATGGTCCATATAAACTGCGAAATGCTGGATTTGATTCATGATCCACCATGATCTTCAGCCAGTAATCCAACATCGATTCCCCAACATCCGTGCGCATAGGCTGAGCTAGAAATTTACCATCACAGTAGAACACTCTCGCCGGTGTGCCTTTGCGAAGAAGCCTTCCAATCGTTTGCCAGACTGGAATAAACGTATACCAGGCTATGGTCTTTCTCTCCGCAGGATTTAATACGGACCAATAGTCTGGTTTGCGGTACATCCGGTGGAGCAAGCTATTACTTTCGCTGCGAATGAGGTCCAGTGCCTGCCTATAAAGCTTGCCTTCAAAATCGGCACGTTCAATGAAGTCAGGCAGTTTGGCATGCAAAAGTTGGATGAGATAGGTCATGTCCTGCGGTATCGGATATGGCCGTATCATAAAAAACACAGATCCGAATAATGAACCTTTCGTATCATCCAGAATGTTATAACCGCGACTTATCGCAAGTAACGGGGCGATCAGCACATCAGCGTTTTCGTTAGCAAACCGCTCTAATTCTGCTCTTGAAAACTCGGCTTCATGAAAAGGATCCGGGTCCCTCGTTAACTGGCGGTATCTATTTTTCCAAGAAGAATGTGATGCAAATACGGCTCCGACATCAGCAACGTCTTCATAAGAGTTGACAATCAACAGCACTTTACGATTTGCACCCGAGTAACGCCACTCCAGCAATTCTTGTTCAATCTTGGACATTAACTTGGCGGTTAGCGCACGTAGATTTCGTTCTCTCCTATCCTCAATCTCACCGGATATTTGGATAGGGGTTTCCTTCCCGTGCTCATAGATCGGATAATATTCCTGGTGAATGACTGGAACACCCAGATTGGATTCCAACAGCCATCCAGGCAACGATGCAATATGATAATGGGCTGATCCTGGAGCCAGACTTGTACCTGAAAGCAGAACAACCGCAGGACCTTCATATCCATCTATTCCAGCGTAGATCGATTGCCAGTCTTCAAGGAGAAGTCGACCGACACCTGAATACTGAACGGCTTTGAATGTACCTGTGTCATTCCCAGGTTTTACTTCATACAGATACCCCGTCATACGTCCTGTCATCGCATCTTTCATAATTGCTGAAAACTCACGTTGAATCGTGTAGAGTCCCTCGAATTCAGATAATTTTCCTAATTTGGCTTGAACTAGCGGATAAAGATCCATGAACACTTGTATATCATGATCGATAAGTGCCAGACATAAATATAATTCCAACGAATGAACCGGGAATTTCAATCTTCCAACAGGGTTTGTCTCACCGCCCAACTTATGGAGAATGGTAGTTAGAGCTTGTTCCCGCTCCTTCTTCGTTCGAGCTTGCAGCATTTTCGTTACATCTGCATAGATAGGGTGGTCCAGCGGATGATCCGCATAGTTGCGTAATTCCTGTTCAATTCTCTCCCGATTCTGTTCGTCCTTGGCGAAAGCGCCACTGATGCGATAAGCTTCGGTAGAGAGCCGTAATAGCTTCCGGTACAAAAACTGAGCGAATTCAGGCGATAAATTCAATGTACGATATACACCGCGGCGGATGGTGCTTTCAAGGCGATTCAGAACATCCATCCAGTCTTGTACAACCTCGTCATGTGCATACTTACCATAATAACCTATCGTTTTTCGAAATGATTCTAACAGGGTCTTCTCAAAGAGATGCTGAGAGTTACCAAACAATGCAATCTCGGAGACGAAGGAATCGTCGAATTGCTTCTGAACCGCATCGGCTTCATCAACGAAAATGATGTCTAACAAGTCATACATCGCTTCATAGACTGTTCTCTCATAAGGGTCCAGCATAACAGGTAGTTTTGTTTTCAATATGCTTGCTGAGGTTGTAACCCATACTTCCGCCTGGACCAGGGCTGCGAAATCGCGATAGATTCCGCAACTGGCTGCATAGGGGCATACGCACTTTTTCTCCTGCTGTATTAACTGACGACATGGATAATCTGTCGTATTTTCATGGTCATTGGCAAGGGCATGGATTATGCAAAAATCGGATACATGTCGGAGTTCCAGATAAGAATCCTGCCCCCAATCCGTTACATCCCGAATCTGATGGCGACGGGCGGATATATAATCTTTCTGATGTTTACGGCGACCCGTTCTTCCAATTACAGGAACAGCGTTAATTCCCAATAAACGAAGTTCCTTAACTCGATTTAATACTTGAGGGACACTGCTCTCAATGAATCCGACACGAGCTCCTGCTCGGACTAATCGATCCGTTTCCAACACCATAAATGTGGATTTTCCCGACCCCAGTCCCCCTACGATATGCTGTAAGCCCTTATACTCAAACTGTCGGATACTGGGGTTAGTCAATGATTTTAGTTTAAGTCCAATTCCGGCCCGTTCCTTCCATTCCAAGGCTGCCGAAGCTTCTCGCATCCCCTCTGTCTGATAAGTATGCTCGTCTCCAAGATGAAGTGTAAATCTCCCCTTCGGTCTATATCTCGGAAATGTTGACGTATTAACCAACGGCGGTGGAATTTCTCCGCCATAACGAATGGACTCTTGTTCCTGATTATATTTGTAATAGTGGAACTTGCCTGATGTAGCAAAGTGTATGTCTTTAGACAGATGGGCAACAGCTTGTTCTAATAATTGCTCGTACCATTTCCTGCGATCGGCGAACAAGGCAGGAGTCCGGAGTCTCCAATGACTACCGTCGTTTTCATATAATCTATATTCAACCGAAACTTCTTCATATCGTTCGAATAAGTTGTCCCATGTCATCCTTGAGCGCAAAGCACTATATAAAACTCTTAAACGGTGTGCAATCTCCTTCCGAGCAGGCTTGGGAAGAATAGGTGAGTCGTAACCTGATAAAATCGTATAACCTTCGCTGATATCCATAGAAGAATCAACCATCAAACATCCTGTAACGAACAATTCCACAGTATAAATGGTTTCAATGTTTTGCCGCGGCAATCCAGATGGCAAGAGACGCGGAAGGAACTGTTCAAAATAGGTCCAATACGATACTCTCATCTCTCCGTTGCCTCCCCAGCCAGATGCTTCTGCACATCCCGCTCATTTATGACTTTCAGATGACTCGCATGAGCCATAAGTGCTTGTTTAACAAGCTTCGAGTAACCGGGGTATATTTTCGTTCGGTATTGCGGAATGACAATATATACATGTGGGTCTCGATATTTCTCTAGTTGGTGGGGTTGCATTTTATTGAAGAAGTTAGCCAGGTGTAGGGGGTGCTTAAAATCCTTCATATCCAGATAGACGATATGCGTATCCAATTCGACGGCTAAATCAAACCGGTCTACTTGCGGAAAGAGTTCAACTTTGTAACCTTTCTTCGTTAGCCAATCTTTAGCTGTAAGTTCAGCCAACCCTGGCAACATCGTGTACCGATAAATTCCATAACGCAATCGATGCATGGGCTCATGGATTTCCCATTTCTTAAGCTCTCCGCGACTGGCCAGTTTCCCACAAAGATCTTCTGCCCCGCATTGCCAGTGATCGTTACGAAATTCCAGCGTCCATCCGCATCGTGGACATTTGCGATATCGTTCTACATCGTCCGAAATTTCTTCATAACAGCGACTAAGCTTTTTCATCAGTTCTGTATCCTTAAGCTCCAGCCCAAACTCCATTAAACGGTACGCAGATACAACCGGATTGGTAATAAGGAACTCTCGAAGTTTTCGGTACTTCTCCTCTAGCATCGGCATTGTCCCTCGGCAGTAGCGCAATATCTCTACTATTTCTTGTGTCTGAGCTTCTTCAGGCGAATCGTACACGATTTTAAATTCACGTGCGTCTGGTGACAAGCCCAGATCCGGAATCAAGAGCGGCGCTTCCTCCGGATAGATACCGGCTACTACAATTCCCCATTCTTCTGCCGGTTTTTGCAACAATTGAATAAGTGAATGCAAATCAATTGGAGCTTTTTTTTCCTCCAACATCAGGAGTCGAACAAACTGCATATGTCCTTGACGCAATAGAGCCGGCGGCTCGCTGAAGTCTTCTCCCCACTGTGACAAACCTGCGATTAAGTTTAACAAACAATCCCTCACATCATTCTTATCAATTTGCATTTCAACACCACCGGTAATGGATTAAGAATCACCTAGTATATTTTTATTTTATAGTTAAGTCATGACAACACTTTGTCAGCGAATATATGTTCTGCACAAAAAAAACGACCAGATCTAATCCGGTCGCGTAGAATTCCTTATTCACATTGGGAGAAATGTAAAATTCAAGATTTAATCATCTTCGGTTAGTAGTAATTCCCTTTTACAAACATCACACTGGACCTTGATAACCAATCCTAGACTTGTTGGTATAAATATGTACGCAAACTTTGCTCCCGTTACATCTTTGGGTTCACATTTATCCCAATTATTAATTTTGTTTTCCATAGATTTGCTAATTTCAAACTTCATATGATTCTCCATAATCAATGTAACTGATCCTTGATCTTATGCACCCATTTTGGAAGAGATTCGGCCTGATATTTTAAAATACTATGTTCAGCTTGCATAACGATTTTACCGGAAACTTCGCTATTATCAATCACAATCAAATGATCAATGAGATGGATATGAGTTAGCAGATTTTGCATGGATGTGGTTTGTCTCCAAACAATGTCGTTAGTCGGTATATGATGTCCACCGTTTTGAACTCTTGCGGCAACACGTTCGATATTGAGCCGAACATCATTTAGACCCACATAAAACATCATCACTTCAAAGCCGTTCGCCTTGGCTTCCCGTATCAGTCGTATCGCATTACCGCCGGCCAAAGTCGTTTCTACAGAAAAATCGCGTTTATGATGGATACAATCTCTCGCAAGTTTAATCGCTTCTTTGCCTGCGGATACTTTGCGGCGATCCGGATGGTCAGAATCAATGCTCCGAGCTAAAGCGTCGGGATCTATATTGACACTGATACCAAGCCTGTCCACTATCAAATTGCGAATGGTGCTTTTGCCGCTGCCGTTATTGCCGGCGAATACAACCATCACTGTGGAGTACTCATTCATGATGAACCCCAGGATTGTCGATTGGCTCGATCACACCGTTTGCATATTCTTTGACAATCTGGCCTTTTTCCGTTTGATAGACAATATAAGTTCCGTTCGCTTTTGCATCCAGTTTCGCGCGATCGCCCGTAAGTTTGATCAGTTTTTGCAAATCTTGAATACGGTCCATCATAGGTCACCATCCAACCCGACTTAATCTTGCCATTATTATAACATACTCGTTTCAGATCAAAATTACAGGCCTCGCATACCAGTTTGTCCACCCACTCACAAAAATCAAGCTATGCTCAAACCGCGTTACTTCTTATTCCCATAAAGTTCAAAAACGAATCTTCCCCAGCTCCTCCCGGAAAGCCGGTCTTCGCGGAAATTTGGTTAACAATTTTTGTGTGACGGTGAACGCTTCTTTCCGTCCGCCAACCTGTTGAAGCATTCGAATGATCCGGCAAACATCGGCGTAATCTCGCCTGTCTCTGGATTGATCCGCCCGGAATTCGATATATGCCACGAAAAGCGCCTTCACCTCCTCCGGGTAATGCGGAAGCAATTGCTCATAGAACGATTCAATTCGGTAAGGTGCCTTGCGGACATGTTCCAAAAGCCGTGCGTACATCTCCTCTTCCACCAGAATTTGGGTATAGCTCCATCCCGAGTTTCCGCTGCTGTTCGACTTGTCCTGTGCGATGGTATGCCTCATACCGATATTTCTTCCAGCGATAGACGAGCCCCGGCAGCCCCTGATCTTGGGCTTCCCCGGCCTCCGCCAATCGGATCGCTTCCTCGGCATCGCCTTGCTCAAGCGCCGCTCGAATCGCAATCTCCCGAATTTCCGGGAAATGCAGATGTTTATACAAATAAGCTTTCGCCTGTTCTTCACCTGAACGTTCCAAAATTTGACCATATCGGAGCACAGTTACCCGCTCGTCTGTGTACTCCCGCGACCAATTGCTTCCGGACGTATGACCCAGGAGCGAATCCGCCGCATCATCCCATTGATGTTGCATCTGTTCCGACTCGATCAGCGCGCCCGCCGCCTCGAGGAGCGCGAGCTGCCAATCCGACCACCCGTCGTAATAAGGCTGGTGTGTCTCCTCCAACAACCGGCGGAAAATCTTCAAGCGTTCTTCCGCCGGAATATGATGGTGATCCTGAACCAGCTTGAAGATCGATTCCAGACAGCTTTCGATCACGATCCCGACTCCACCGTCCGAATCGTCGGCGGACTGCAATAATTCAATCATCTCTTCGATGATGCAAAACAGAATCGCCAGCCCGTGCAACCATTCCTCTTCATCGAAGGCGGAGAGAGCCTTTTCAGCGACGATCTCCGCACCTTCCACCGCGCGGCTTACGTTCCGCCAAGACACAAAACCATGATCATCCGAATATGTGTCAATGTAGGATCGAATCAACCGTCGGCAGGCGTCCAACTCCTGATCCGCGCCCCTTTTCGACAAGTGGAGTCTGATGCGCTCTTCCGCGGTATATGAATCCGATGCAATCGAGAGCAGCAATTCGATTAATTTCTCCTTGCTCTCTGCTTCCAACAGTTGCCGGAGAGACGGTTCCGGTGAAGATACCCCGTCTGCTTCTCTATTCTTAAGCTCGAGGAATACGGCGACTTGATGCTTGCATACCGGTCCAAAATCGTACGGACAATCGCATTCCGATTCCATTATGTTTTTCTCGTTGTCTAGCCTTACATAAACCTCATAATCCTCGTACCCGCGCACAACCGCAGTGTACTTTTCATCGGCAATGGACTTCAAGGAAATTACCCGTCCTTCGGACGCGTATTCCTTCCCTCTGTGTACAACTGCAGGATCTATGTATCTGGAAAAATCGGATAAATTCAAGAGGACCACCCCCTTTGGATGCTTCTTTCCATCTTGGAATTCCAATAGTCGATGAACGCTCAGTGGTGAAGAAGAAAATATGTTGATCTGCCGCAGCGTCGACATATTCATCTTTTAGAAATGGTGACAGCGACACAGGTCGTATATCGGTTGCCATTTGGAAAATAATCCTGCTCATTTGTTGCTTTTATGCTTAAGGATGTATGTTTTAGCCAAGTGGTTTAGATGGCCAACAGCAATTGAATTGGGATCACTCGGGTCATGCTTCTTCTGCATGGCACGTTCAAATTCATCAATCATCTTTGCAAAATCGCATACATTCTGCTCAAGACCAAATAAGCGTTTCATGTCTCGATAGTGTCGAAAAAAGACTGCGTTAGCTTGATCATTGGGATAACCTAATTGTTGAAGTTCCGAAATGACCGCTTGAGCATACAGCTTAATCATCGTCTGTCTTGAAGAACGTTTCACCGGTATCCCCTGCCCAAACATTTCTTTATTACTCGAGAATCAACTTCACTTCAATGGATTCGAACCAATCAGAAACACGTTTGCGATTCTGCTCTTCAACAAACTGGTAATACCGCTCTAACTGCTCGCTGTCGGAAGATAACGCATCCTTGAATCTTCGGAATATTCTCTTGCCGCCGCTTAATGTGTGCATCAGACTGGACTACAGCATCGTATCTTCAATCGTTGCTGCAAAATCAACCATGTCGGTATATCCTTCATCCGAATCCCGTTTCGGTATCCGAAAGTAAGTTTCATGAAAGCCTTCTTCAATGATCTCGCTTAATTCTTCGTCCTCTTCATCCCGATCAAACGTTCGCAACGTGACAACATCTCCAGTTTCGATATTCAGGAAGGACTCTATTTCTTCTACGTACATGTCGTATGCATCCACAATCTCCTGAAACTGCTGCTTGGTCAATTTCAATTCTTTCATAGATTCTCCTCCAGCTGCTGTCACTTTTCTCGCCTCGCCACGTTGCTTCGCCTCATAAATGGTAATTTTCCCATCCCATGACCGATTGGATGATTTTGTGAAGCTGATGAAACGTCACGTCCGGATCAAATTGAAACTCCCGCCAAATCTTCGGGGCAATCTCATTCAGTTCGATTCTGCATCTATAAACCATGATCGTCTGTTCTCCTTTTAGTTATTCCGGTTATATAAACAAACCCACTGTATCCCGGTTGGAATTACAATGGGTAGGCTAAATGGTAAACAGCGGCAAACCGAATGCTTCCCGAACAAAGCTCATATCGTGGTCCCTTGATATAAGACCAAGCTGGTGCTCAATAGAAGTTGCAATAATAATTGCGTCCGGAGTTTTAAGCTTCCGTCCTTTCGACTTCTGTTCCCTACGTATGTCCCCGGCAAGTCGGGCAACACTGGAACTTACCTCAATACATCTTCGTGAATTAAACAGCTTGATTCCTTGCAAACGATAAGCGGATTCCAGCCCGCTGAACACTTCGCACTCCGTAATTACGGAGAAATAAATCGACATCGATCGTCACTGGCCTGCCTGACAAAATCCAACGCGGCATGCTCCCCAGCCAGCAATGCGATCGCAATATTGGTATCGAGTAAATAACCGCCCATTTAGTTCCACTCTTCCTCACGCATTTTCTTGACTTCATTAGCCAACTGCTTTGCTTGTTCCGGTGTTAATACCCCCGCCGACTCAAGGATGTCATCAATGGAGTAGTCATCCTCTACTTCAATCGTGTCGTTATCCAAATTGATTTTTACTTTGCTGTGCGTAATATTCATCTTTTGCAGTATGGAGCGAAGTTCCTTAGCCGTTTGTTGATCCATCTTTTTGGGCAAAGACATGGTTTAAACACCAACCTTCCGATTTAAGATTTGCAAGATATTTCAGTATTTCCGATGTTCTCAAGGCCTTTCCGGATTTATATTCCATTCTGCTCTGTTCAATCATGAATTTCAGTTCCGGATTCGCTTCAACATCAGTTTGAATCGATCGTTGTTTTTCGATATCATTTCACTCCTGTCATAATCGTTTCTTCTGTCATACTGGAGCGCTTTATTTCGTGTTACCAACAGTATAACATAACACACTCAAAATCCAGAAGGAGATAAGCCGGCCCCTTTCAGACCAGCTTATCGATCCAGATGGCTCGTCCACCCTCACCTCACAAACCGGCCGCTGCACACAATCCGCGCTGCTTCCTGACGTCGGTTCGTGTTCACAACGTCTTCACAATATGCGCAACCAACCTCAAGTTGTGCTCAATCAGCATATTCCGTGCATGAGCATCGCCTTCTGCCAACAGCAGCAGGTATTTCGTTTCCTCCTCTTCTGTTAGGGGCTGAGGAAACGCGTTATTTTTGACGTAAGACACCAGCAATGTTAACTCTTTAATGAACAAGGCAATCGCCGCAAACAAACCAGGCACCGATGACACCTCCCGAAATTCAATGAAATCGCAATCCAACCGGCCTATTCTTCTCGGTTTATATTGATTTAATTGTATGTGGGCGCGCGCCTATCTGTGCCTGTACGGAGATAATAAAAGAAGCCCTCTTTAAATTAAACAGCTTCAATTATTACCATTTGCCTAAACATGGTAAACAGATATAATGTTCATTGTATAAAAATCAAAACTAAAAGGAATTGTTGCTATATAGGGTCTAAATTATTATCCGGACATACACAATTTGTACTAAACTATTTGAACCAACTCGGTATCAAAGCAAGTCGAAGCGAACGACAATTTTGGAATAACTTAAGCAGTAAATATGATAAGAAAACCATTAACCAATTATCGAAAGCAATGGCTGAACGCGATGAAGCTAAAAGCAGGAAACAGAATCTGAATCTTTCTATGAAATTAAAAATCATAGCCTTGAATTTAGTCTAGACGTCGCCAATTTCTCGTCAAAATTTGCGGGACAAGAGCAATTTGAATATGCATCGCTGGATATATATGTTAGAGCAACAAAGTGAAGTAGGAATATTGATAGTTCAAAAAACGAAGGACCTCACCTAAGAAATTAAGGTAAGGTCCTATGCCATTATTTATAGCAACTTCGTCCGATAAATAGGTTTATTCTCTAAACCACGAATGAGAGGTGTCCAGCTTTCCGTTTCTGGAGTTGTATCTAGCGCGTCTTCTACCATTTGCAGCTTAGCATCCAATGAATCAATATGATGAAGTGCGACTGCCTCTGCCATCTGAGGTTGGACAGGACTCCCCCATTCACCGAGGTTATGATGAGATAAGACCAAATGCTGCAGCGCGAGAACTCTGTCTGATTGAAGATCAATGTCTGAGCGTATTGCAGCTTCAGTGATCCAATTAGACGCCATCGAGATGTGGCCTATAAGTTTGCCTTCCACACTATAATCTGTAACGATCCCTAGCTGTGCAATCATTTCTTCCGGCTTCGCAATATCATGAAGAATAATTCCGGCCTTCATCAAGTCGGCATTTAGGAACGGCCGCTGTTTGCAAATAAATTCGCCGATTTCAAGCATCCGCACAATATGATAGGCCAAGCCTGCAAAATATGCATGATGATGCGTTTTGGCGGCAGGATAGTGCATTAATTTCTCTTCTACTTTTTTCACACAAAAAGAAACAATCGTTTTAATCTCTTCGTCATTGATGCTTTCCAGCACCTGTTTAATCGTATATATGAGATCAATCGGACGAATTGGAGCAGAGCGAATGAAATCGGTTAAGGCTACACCGTCTTCTTCTTGCGCTTTGCGTATTCGTATGATTTTGATTTGCAGCTTATCGCGATAGGTTTGAACAACGCCTTGTACTTTAACGAGTCCCATCGGGAAAAATGTTTCCTTATCTGCTTGAGTGACATCCCAGTACTTAGCTGGAAGTTGACCGCTAGAATCGCTTAGAACAATATCAAAGTAATCTTTTGACGGCGTGACATTGGTTTGTTTCAATTCCAGCTCCTTGAGCAGATAGAAGCCTACAAATTCATCTTGATTATTTAAACTTTTGATTAAAGTCATCTTTTCCCTCCACCATAAAATCATGCCCTAGAAATTTATCTTCTTACTATAATCATATCAGCTTTTATAGCTAGCAGAAATCCCCTGATCTCTTTGGCTTCGAATCCATCAAAAGTTCTTTCCCCTGCCGCAGTTAAAACTGGTAAAATAAAAGGGTCGGTTAATGAAGACAGGGGGAAACTCTTCATGCAGTTCACAAATCAGATAAATAAGGAATGGAACAACTTATCCAGAAATATCAAAATGTTCTTTCTAGCAAATGTATTATTTCAAATCGGCGGAGGCATGTTCTCCGTATTATACAATCTATTTATTCAAAGTCTTGGATACGGGGATGATATGAACGGGAACATTGTCAGCGTTCAATCATTGGCCACTGCACTGATGATTATTCCGGTTGGTCTGATTGGTGACCGAGCCAGCAGAAAGCGACTGTTGATTGTGGGTGCCTTATTTACCGGTCTTGCTTATATCGGTCGTTCTTTTCTCGAATCAGGCTTTAGCTTGTTAGCGCTTTCTGTCTTTTCCGGAGTGTTTGCTTCTATATTTCAGGTGCTCTCCATTCCATTTCTCGCTGAAAATGTACCTAGTGCGCAGCGTCTGCGTATCTTCAGCTACCATTCATCGCTCGTGCTTGCCTCTCAGGTGATTGGAAGCGTGGGAGGAGGAACATTGGCCGACTTACTTCAGTCATTAGGGATGAGCCGTATTTCTAGTTTACAGATCGTTCTGACGATCGGCAGTATCGCTACCCTTGCAGCCTTCATTCCATTGATGCTTATCACCGAGTCTGCAAAAGAAACGAAACAGAGCAACCAAACAACAGGACATACAGCCCACTCTAAAATTGCTGTACGACATTTAAAATCAGATTACATAACAATCGGTCGGTTCGCATTGGTCAATTTAATTATCGGGATTGGGTCAGGACTGGTTATCCCATATTTGAATCTATATTTCACAAATCGTTTTTCCGTATCTCTCAGTGCGGTAGGCTTACTTATTTCACTAGGACAAATTATGACGATTATTTCGATGTTGATCGGTCCTTCACTCGCATCGCGAATTGGGCCTGTGAAAGCCATTGTCTGCTTTCAACTTCTTTCCTTGCCATTCCTGCTGCTAACCGGGTTTACAAACATTTTGGCGATCGCAGCTGTCAGCTTCCTGTTCAGGCAAGCGCTGATGAATGCAGCGAACCCGATTCAATCCACCGTCTTAATCGACCGTGTGTCCGAATCGAGCCGAGGGATTGCCAATTCAATGACACAAACAGCCTTTACGCTGGGCTGGGCGTTTATGGGTCCAGTTCAATCGTATCTTATTATGAACCATGGCAGTTACTGGGGGTACGCCATCACCTTCAGTATTACAGGTACACTCTATGTATTTGGTTCAATTCTTTACTACGTCATGTTCCGTGAACGGCGCCTGCCTAAATGGTCTGGATCACAAACGAATGAGTTCGAATGAAAATGGAAGAGGCTTGGCAAATATTTGCCAGGCCTCTTTGCATTGGTCTGAACCCTGTAAATTACCATTCCCCAAATCTGTGTATTGCTATTGTATCCATTTTATGTTAGAAATAAAATGAACGACTGGTCAGTTTATTTAGAGAGGAGACCCTCATGAATAACAAAATCTACTTGTATGTAAAAGCACTTTCGGATTTAGGTTCACGGATGGATATGATCGTATTGGGAGCCTTAATTTATTCGGCAACGCAGAGTGTCGCTTGGCTATCCGCTTCACTCGCAATTGGAGTACTCGGCGGCATGCTGTCCAGTTTAATATCCGGCGTTGTGGCTGACCGTTTCGACCGAAAGAAAATTATGATCGTTAGTGACATCCTGCGATGCGGTCTCATCCTGGTGCTTATTTTCTTTCCGCAACCGGAGATGATTCTGATGGTCCGTTTTCTCATGGGTTTCTTCGGCAGCTTCTTTGAAGTTAGCTACAGTGCGGAAATCCCCCTGATTTACGGGGAGCGTAATCTACTTGCTATTAACTCGCTTATTTCGAGGATAGGCGCTGTCTGCATGGTCTTTGGCTTCCTTGGGGGAGGACTTATTCAAGATAGTCTGGGCTATGAAGCGGTGTTAGCGCTAGACTCCTTTTCTTTTCTGGTCTCTGCCTATGTCCTCATGAAAATGAAATGGACCTCCTCCAAGCCAAGCGGTTCGGTTCAGGCTGAAGCTCAGGGCTTGTCGTCTCAGAATCATTTTCGCAAGCAGCTTGATGACTTAAAGGAAGTGAAAGCTTATCTGTGGGCCCAGCCTGCACTTTTAATTGTATTCATGGTCTATCTGCTGGACACGTTCGGATCAGGCTCTCATAACCTCGGAATTCCACTGCTTGCTGAAAATATCAATCCGGACAGGCAAGCACTATTTTACGGTTTGATCTGGTCTGTATGGGGCGCTGGCAACGTATTATCTACCTATGCTATGCCCAAGATAGCTTGGTTCCGTAAAAATCTGTATAACGTGTATTTGTATGCTACCCCTTTTATGTCACTTGGATTTATGGCTATTTTTATGACAGATCAATTGTTATGGGTACTGCCAGCAGCGTTCATAACTGGCATATTTGACGCTTGCTCCGTGACAACGGCAACTACGATCTTTCAGCAAAGCGATAATCGAATCCGGGGCCGGGTATTTGGAGTGTCCACGTTTCTCAATAGGCTAGGCTTTGGAGTCGGTTTTATTGTAGCCCCCCTGGTATATAAGCATTTATCACTATTTCAAATGGTCGCAAGTCTACACACTGTTGTAATCCTCGCGGCATTAGCAGGTATCATCCTTTATCGAGTGGATTCAAGAAAAATACGAAACAATGAAAAGGAGCGAACAGTATGGACCAATTAACGCAAATGATGAAGCAATTGTCGGAGGCTGATGGCGTCCCAGGTTTCGAGAAAGAAGTCCGTTTTCAGATGGAAAAATGGCTGAAGCCAGTGTCTGAGGAAATGATGAAAGACCGACTTGGCGGTGTTGTAGGAAGAAAAACAGGTTCAACTGACGGGCCGCGCATACTGCTCACAGGGCATTTGGATGAAGTGGGTTTTATGGTTTCCCACATCACACCGAAAGGATTTCTTCGATTCCATCAGCTTGGCGGATGGTGGCCCCACAGTCTGCTGTCACAGCGGGTAAAAATTAAATCACAAAAAGGCGACGTCATCGGGATCATCGGCTCCAAACCTCCGCATGTCATCACATCGGAAGAACGTAATAAGGTACTTCAGCTTAAGGACATGTACATTGATATTGGAGCCTCTAGCGCTGAAGAGGTTCAGGAAATGGGCATTTATCCCGGAGATCCAATTGTGCCGATTGCAGATTTCTTCACCATGAAGGAAGACAGTCTATGGGTGGGCAAAGCGCTAGATAATCGTGCGGGCTGTGCGCTTGCGATTGAAGTTATGAACCGACTTCATAATGAAACTCACCCCAATGTAGTGTTCAGCGGAGCAACCGTTCAAGAGGAGGTTGGGATTCGCGGGGCCGGAACTTTGGCTGAGCTTGTGAAGCCAGATATTGCTATCGCGGTCGATGTGGGAATTGCCATGGATACTCCTGGATTAGAATCTGGAGATACCGCATGTGAGATGGGCAAAGGGCCGATGATTGTCCTCTATGACGCAACGATGGTGCCGCATGTTGGCCTTCGGAAATTAATCTTTGATGCGGCCAAGGAACTGCAGATTCCTATTCAAACGACAATCATCCAAGGCGGTGGAACTGACGCAGGGAAGTTTCATACACACGGAATCGGTTGCCCTTCTATTGCACTCGGCTTTGCGACGCGATATATTCATACACATAGTGCTATTATGTCGCGCAAAGATTTCGAAGAAACAGTTACGCTTGTGACAGAAGTGATCAAGCGACTGGACTGGGACCAGGTCAACCAATTTCTTCAATAGTACACCGCATCCCTGCCTAAGGAGAGATAAAAATGTCACCCAAAGTTTCCGATGCATACAAAGAAGAGAAAAGAGCGTCCATCTTAGCGGGAGCTTTGCATTGTTTTACGGAAAAAGGCTTCCAAGCGACTACCGTTGAAGATATTGTGCGCCATTTAGGAATTAGCAAAGGGGCCATCTATAGTTACTTTTCAAGCAAAGAAGATATGTATATTCAAATGGCCGATGACAGAATGAATGCCATGGTGGAAAGCCTGAGCGCCCAATTCAAAGATATAACAAGCGCCGCCGATAAAATTCGTTTTTTATTCGACAGATTTCAAAAGCAGCCGCTCCATGAACTGAGAAAATGGCTGACATTTCATATGGAGTTTATGTTATACGCGGCTCGCCAGCCTGAATTAATAGATTACTTTTCCAAATATTCAAGCAAAGCCTTATCGTTGGTACAGAAAATAATAGAAGACGGCAAAAAAAGTGGAGAATGCCGGGCCGACCTCGATGAAACGGCCGCTCCGTATCTGTTCTGGGCAGTGAGGGACGGCTTGGCGCTTCAATTCATGCTGTACGGAGAGGAAGCGGACTATCGATCAATTCTAAAGGACATGGAGAATATGGTGCTCCGTTATATTCTAAAGTCCCCTCCGAATTAATTAATATCGACAGATTGAACAAGAGTAAGGCCTTGACTCTAATGTGAGTGTTCATGGCCTTACTCTTGTTTATGATAATTCGACATTGTTTTGTAACTATTGCTCATTAGCAAACTAATCTATTCGTTTATGTATCAATGCATCCAAACTTATCTGAAAATCAGACCCTGGTCCTTTACACTCTTCTTAATCCGCTGATTTAGTGATCAAATCATAAACTTTTTTCAAGTTTGTCTTAAAATATGTAGTAAAGTACCAGCCTTGATAAGCTTTTGGTACTAAAATATCATCAATGCTTTTCTTACTTTGAACGGTTTCCGCCACCAATGCCACTATATCGTTTATGTAACCTTTCACCTCATAAAGTTCTTTCATGGAGCAAACTTCGCCATGACCCGGTACGATTGTTTCTACACCAAGTCGTTCGACTCGCTCCAAAATATTTAGCCATTCCTGGGGATTTGCATACATCATTACAGGGTGATGCTTCGAGAGCACCAGATCCCCCATGACGGCAGTTTTTTCTTCAGGCAGGTACACGAATGCATCACTTTGCGTGTGACCGCCGCCATACGTGATGAGTTGCACGGTCCGATCACTGCCATGAATACTCATCTGCCCATCAAAAGTTATCGTTGGTAGTGTATATACCAAATTGGGGAGCATTTTCATGTACTCACGGTCACTAGCATTTTCCCATTGCAATTCCTTTTTTAACTTTTCGTCCGTCTCTTGTTGTATTTTCTCCTCAACTTCGTCGATAGCCTGATAAATCGGTTCCGGGTTGGACAACTGCTGGGCTAACCTGTTTTTTCCGAATGTAGCCATAATTTCACGTGTAGTAGATGTAGAAATGATTTGTGCCTTAGGGGTAAACAGTTGATTCCCGCTCGTGTGGTCACTGTGCCAATGTGTGTTGATTACATAGGAAACTGGGTTTCCCGTGAGGTACATTGCAGCTGCCTTCAAATCCTCTGCAGCCTGTATTGTATTGAAGGTATCCACCACAAGCGTTGTATCACCTAGATCAATGATTGCTGCGTTCCCTACAGAGCCGGTACCAGGGACCGAAATTGCTGCAAATACACCCTCAGCGACGTGATTCAGCCGGAAATGCTTTGAGCCCGTGAATGTTTCAATTCGATTTTTCATGTGTTAACTCTCCTCCCACCTGAAATGATAGCTTTATACTATCACAGTTGTTTTTTTCAACTGGGCTTGTTCAGGATTCGGAACTTGAAATTAATTGCCTTGATTATTTTATAAAACATATGTTCCCATGTCAATTGTTGGTAGTCAGCTATTATACCTCGAGTTCATCCGGCCAATGAATTTGCACACCTTGTTGCACAATTAATTGCTGATAGGCTTCAAGATGCGCTTTATTCGCATGGACTTCATGAGGCGTCACTTGATTAAGAACAGCGTATGCCGCCAAATATCCTGCCGATTCGCCTATATTCCATTCCGTTGGATGCAGACGGTAGCACCCATTTGTGATCTGTGTTGTTCCGATATTTTTGCAAGCAGGCAGCAGGTTTTTCACGCGAATAGGCAGCAAGGCTCCTAGTGGTATTTCATAGGGATACGTCGGAATATAGAACGTCCGGTTGGTGACCGTCGTCAAATGCAAATCTAGATGATAACTGCCTACACCCACACTGTCTTCATACCGGCATATGCCTTGATCACCTCGTATTTCCTTACTGACATGATGCTCCGTCACCGTATAAAGAGCCTTAATACGGCGTGATTCACGGATATACGGGCGCTTCGCAAGACCGTCCTCGGTGTCCAGCACATCCTTACGTAATCGAATACCTGGATAACCCTTACCTCCATCCGGCCTTGGCGTTTCCGTCTGAAGCCAATAAAGAACAGAGAGACTTAATTGTTTGGCATTTTCGAGATGCTGATTACGCTCTTGATCCGAGACTCCGTATATAGGCCCGAGGAAATAATCATTTTGCGGCCAATTGATGAGCGAAATATCACTTTCATAAATAGACTTCGCAAATAAAGAAGCCTCGATAATTCTTCGATAGGTCCATAGAGGCATCAGTCCGCGTTCATCTGGAAAAAGCGAGTATTCCTTAAATTTAGTTGTATCATTGGCATCATTAGCGAACCAGCTTAATAGAGGGAAACGTGAATGCCGCGGCACAAATTTACGCCAAAATTCATACTGCTTCGGCCTCTCGATCGTAAAATCTCCACCCGGAATATAATCCAGTGCGAACACGTATGTAAAGGCCTGCATGTCGAGTGGATTCGCTGCTTCGCTCGCATGCGGCTCCCCTGTCTCGCTTCGCCCTTCTGCGCCCATAACAAATTCGACGCCTGCGAGCGGCAGCACATCTCCGCATTCTGTCGCATCCAGGAAATAAGCCGCTTTTAAAATAGTTCGTTCTCCAGTTACACAGTGCTCTATCGTAACATGCCTAATCCAATCTCCCTCAGTAGAAGCATCGACAGGCTTATGTTGATATATAACACAAATACGCCCGCTGTTCACATAAGGGGCCAGCATATCTTCTATGACCCGCTTAGCGACCTTAGGTTCATGACAAAGACGGCTGACCCAGCCATTACCTGGATTCAGGAACTTATTCTGCCGAACCTCTTCCTTAAGCGGATAATTCTCCTTATAGTAGGCACGAACTCGATTCCGAAATTCCCGATAGGTAGCCGTGCAGCCAAACTGTTCGATCCACGGATGTTCATCCGGCGGAACCGCTTGGCTTGTCAGCTGACCGCCTAGCCAGTCGGTCTCTTCTGTTAACATTACGTGCAGACCCATTTTCGCTGCCGCCAAAGCGGCCATACACCCTCCAAGTCCGCCACCAAGGACAACGACATCGAACTTTTGTAATCCTCCCACAATCATTTCTCCTTCCCATGAGTTAGATGATTAGAACCCCTTAGTCAGCATCGCTAGTCTAGCCGCTCCAATGGCGCCTGCTTGATTGCCAAGCACAGCGGGTCTAACCTCAATCTTCGAAGGCAGCAGGTTTAATTGTTTCTCAAGCAAGTCCCACCAGAACGATTTGGCATCCACGATTCCCCCGCCAATGATAATTCTGCCCGGATTTAATCCATTATGAATATTATGAATAATAAGTGCTAAGTCTCTAACAAATTGCCCTACTACACGGGCGATTGCTGGATTGCCTTTTGCAAAATCAGCAAATACTTCATGACCTGAAGCATAAGGGACATTCGCTGCTTCCTGTGCTGAACGGACAAGAGCAGTCCCGGATATGTACTGCTCAATACATCCTTCCATTCCGCAATTACATGGACGACCGCGAGGGGTAAAGATAACATGCCCCCATTCTCCGCCAGTCCAGTTCGCTCCTCTGTAAATCTCTCCTCGAATCATATTGGCGCCGCCTACACCTGTACCGAGCGTAAGCATTGTAAGGTCTGAGCAATCTTTACCCGCACCTAACCAATACTCACCTGCAAGTGCCACGTTCGCATCATTATCAACAATCACCTTACGTCCAAAACGCTCCTCTGCCCATTGTTTAAGCCTAAAGCCATGCCAGCCGGGCAAATTATCGGTGGCGTACACAATTTGCCCTGTGTTCACATCCACTACTCCAGCGGTTCCGATGCCGATTGTAGCGATATGCGGAAATCGCCGCAATAATTGCTGGGTTACTTCCTGAACATGCAGTACGATGTGTTTTTTTCCCAGCGCCGCATCCGTAGGTTGTTGAATTTCACCCAGCTTCTCACCCTGACTGTTCATGACGATTCCTTTAATGGATGTGCCTCCGATATCAATTCCGATCGTTTGCATCGCCATCACGACCTTTTCCTAAATTAAGAGGTTTGGCTCTTTAGTTTGTTTTTTAATAGTGTATGTTTAATCTCTTGCGCATATCGCTCGGTAATCAGTTGAGGTCTCGTAATGGCGGAGCCGACCACAACCGCATGCGCACCTAAGATCAGCATCTGTGCAGCTTGTGAAGGCATATGGATTCTTCCCTCCGCGAGTACAGGTATATTCAGCTCACCTGCTGCCTCCTGTACCAAAGCAAAATCAGGCTCCTGATGCTGCGGTGAATATGATGTATATCCAGATAGTGTTGTTGAAATACAATCTACACCGATTGATGCGGCGTATTTTGCTTCCTCAAGAGTAGAGATATCTGCCATCATTTTCTGCCCTTTTTCCTTCATATAAGCAACTAACGACTCTAACTGCTCACCATGAGGACGAGGCCGCCTGGTTGCATCTAGTGCGATAAAATCAACACCGACCTCCATCAGTTCCTTCACTTCTTTAAGAGTGGGGGTGATGTACACCTCACTATCGTCATAGTCCTTCTTAATAATGCCGATAATCGGGAGGCGGGTTACTTGTTTAATAGCCTTGATATCCATAACACTATTCGCACGTATTCCGACAGCGCCGCCAAGCTCTGCAGATTTAGCCATCTTCGCCATCACTTCCGCACCATACAGCGGCTCATCTTCAAGTGCCTGGCATGAGACGATCAATCCTTTGTAAATTCGTTCGAAAATAGGCTGATCAAATGTAGGCTTCATTTCCAGCCCCGTCACCTCCTTATGAAGAATCGCTGTTTGAACTAAATGATCAATGCCGAGCTTGCAGTCTTTCATTCTGATGCTCTATCACATGTGTCTTCAGGCCAACCTCAAACATTCGGCTCCAAGGCATGTAACAATCATCGATCACAATTTGATATTGGTCGTCATTCAGATTGGATTCAATAAATTGCTGAAGCTTCATTTTCACTAATCTCGCAACTTCCCCTCTTTGACCGTCTACGGAAAAATAATTGTATCCCATCTGAGGAAGATCATACTCACAAACTGAGCCGCGTACTAAAGCGCAGTAACCCGCATCCTCTACCATTCTGAGTCCCAAGAAGTTACGATGATTTACGGTATTCCCGTAAAGCTGATAAACAATCGCTTGTGCAATCGCGGTTCCCAAAGTATTAGAGCTTGTATTCCAGCCCGCGTAACCTGCCAGCTTGAAGAGCAGTTTCTTCTCTTTCAATAAACGAAGCAGAGTCAAATCGGCACCATTAGCAAAGGCAACATCGGCAACCGCACACGGTTTGTTTACATGATGGATGACATAATCCGCAATCTCTGTAAACTCAACAATGTTTCTTACAATCTGATAACCCTGATTAGGCATCTTCTGAGAAATAGATTCCATCATCGTCTCCCCGGGGGAATTAATACATAGGATAAGATCTGCTTCTTGAAAGGAAGAAGCCATGAGTCCGCCTGCGGCTAGTATTTGATATTTCACACTTTCAAAGAGCAACCGATCTTCATACAGAGGGATAATAAATGGACCCTGAATACTGGAAAAGTGCGGATAGATGAGCGGCTTGCGTCCCTTCATCTCATTGATCATCCGTGCTAACATTGTACAGCCTACTTCATCGGCACCCGGGTACATATAGACCGAAAGTTCTGTGCCAAGGGTCCTCACATGATCTCGAACTTGCTGCTGATTGACGGCCGTCAAACCAAATGGCGCAGAGTCATCCTGCGGCACAATCATAAAGTCAACGATCTTCTCTTTGACCAATTGCACAGCTAATTTGTTCACTTCAACGTTAACAGCACGCCGATGAATATAGTCGTTAAGGTAGGCAGCAGGCAGTACCGCTTCTATTTCCTGAAGCTCAGCCTTCTCTTCATCAGTCGCAATATTCAGCTGAATCCGATGCTTGATGTATCCCTGTCTAAAAATTTCTCTGCCCCAACGCTCATAGTAATCCGGTTCCTCATCATCGCTCGAATACTGCGGGCATCTCATAATGAGATTAAACGCAAATAGTTTAAGAGAGGGGTTTATTTGTTTTAACATCCTCAGCTGATTCAGTCGTTCTTCACACTCTTCGATTGTCATACGATGAAGTCTTGAAGGAATAATTCCTCCGTACAGCAGCGTATCGATGGATATTATCGCACCATCTGCATCTGCCGTCTGTTCAAACAGCCATCCCCATAGATGATCCGTATTGGCCGGCACCTTTTTAAGTCCCATCATTTCAAGGCTCGGCTTCACTATCGTAAATTCCGTTCCTTCTGCTAAGTCGCTTGGAAAGTCATAATTACACGGGCGTTCATCCAAAGGAATATAAATGATCTTTTTCATATCTATTTACTCCTGTTCAGTTCACTTTGAATTTTCCGAAATACGGAATAACTTCGCTGCGCACATTCTGAAATCGAAATTGGATGAAAATTGATGATTTCCGCATATAATGTGTCGTCCAGCGGTTCAGTCCACCGGCTTGGCAGCCTGCTCGCTCCGAGCATTGCCCCCATAATCGAGCCCAATGTCGCACCGTTGCAATCGGTATCCCAGCCGCCCAATACCGCTGTTGTGATCGCCGTTTCAAAATCCCCTTCGGAAAAAAGAAGCGCTGCAGTTACCAAAGCCGCGTTATTGATCGTATGCACCCAATTGTAGCTATTAAAAGCCTGCTCTATTCGTCCCACAAGCTCGATTTGATCATGACAGGTTTTCGTTATTTCAATAGCCTGATGAATGGCCTGAGCGAGCCTGCTCTGCTGCGGAATTTCACTTAAGCCGATACGCACAATGTCTTCTACATCGTCAGTTACAAAAGCAGCGGCAATCATCGCAGCTGTATACATTTCTCCATAAATCCCGTTCTTAACATGAGAGAAGGAACCGTCCCGCCAAGCAAGCTCCGCTGCCAGTTCCGGATTTCCAGCTGCTGCATAACCAAATGCATCCGCACGAATTTGCGCGCCGATCCATTCGCGATAAGGATTTAAATAGGTTCGTACCCACTCTTTGCGCTCTGGCCAATTGCTAGGTTTCTTGTAATTTTCTCGCGGGGCGACTTGAATGAAATTGATGTAAGATTGCGTCTCGGCGGTACACACCTGTTGATATGTCAAATATTTGTGCCATAGATCACCGATGTCCCACGAATCCCACTGCAATCCCTTTTGTTCCAGGAGTACGAGCCCGAGTACGGTATAGCGTAAATCATCATCGCTTTCCATATAGGTCATCATGTCACGATAGCTGTGTATATTCGGCATCTCGATAGGGTTCGTTAGCTCGAGTCTGGAATGACGCGGAACATATCCTTGAATCGGCCAAGCATCGGCACCTTCGTACCATGCCTTGATCCAGAACCAGCCTGGCTTACCATCCTTACCTACATTAAACGGATAGCTCTCTAGCGGCTTTCCGAGAGCGCATCCGCAGCATCGCCCAAGCCATGCTCCATAAAATTTATCCTTCCACTGCGAATCATGTAACGTGTCATCTAATTTACGTGGACCTGCAGGACGATCTAAACGGATGTGTTCCAAGTCAGACGGCTCGATATAACTGAAGTCCTGGCGTTTAGGAAGGCGCTGCATTTCTTCATAGACCTCCAATAAGCTTGCTCCATCAGTCCCTGCCGCCTGTAATTTCTGATGCAGCCCTGCTGTGTCATATCCTTCTTCATCAAGTTGAGTAAGCTCTAAATTCAACAAAACGTCTAACGCTGCATAACCGGCCATGATTTACCCCACCCTTCATCACTTGACGGATAAATCAAATTCGAGCCCTTCCCACCAGCTGTAGTCATCTAAATAACTCACATCGAACAGCATGACCCCATTTGTCCGTTCTTTGCACATGGACACTGCTTTCGCAAATTGCGCATGGTTCCCTTCATAATCTTTCAGATATAGGCTGGCAATGACCGGAATCTGCCCGTTAATCGCTTCAAGGCTCATCTTAATAGCTCCTTCTACGCTGTACCATTCCGCAGGCCTTCCATTGTGCACGGCTTCTTCAATTCGAACTTCTGGATAGTAGCAACCCGTCATTATAAAATCGAGTTCATCTGCGTACGCAGAGACATGATAGTCCTTTGAAGCCCAAGGTAAGTTTGCACGATACGTGCTGCTCGCCCAATTGACGCCTTCGTTATAATACAGCGGATACCATGATCCTACATAAATACTGAAAAGCAGATTCGGATTTATGGAATTGACCAGTTTTTTTGCAGACTGTACAAAATGTTTGATGTTCAGTGCGCGCCATTCCGTCCATTTTCCGAACCATTTACCAAATTCGATTTGTTTCGTGCCATCCTTCAATGTAAAAATATCGCGCGGCCACTGCTCCACAGGCTGCTGAATATATGTTTCGAATGATCTTCTGCTTAACTCACTAAAATCACCATAGACATTCGGATAACGGCATCGGTCGAGGACAATACCAGCAATATCATACTTTTCCGCGATTTCCTTCAAAATGCCGAGCTCATGCCGGGTCACTTCTTCATGAATGGGATTCACAAAAATGGTATCATCATCCGCATTTTCAGCTGCCATAGGTTCAGAAGAAAGACTCGGTTTGTACAGCATCACTTGCCAATCCCGCTTCTCATAAGCGATGCCGTCCTTCGACCTTGTCGTTCCTTCTGTAAACACATCGACATTGGCAATGATAGAAAGCCCAGCAACTTGAGCTTCTTGGATCATTTCGGCAAGGAAGTCACGACCCTCCCAAACCTTATAACGACCGTCCGACCAACGACTTACATGATAAGCATACGCACTTGGATAAGTTGTGTGGCCATAAGGAATTTTGGCGTCAACTACTAAATGGGTTACTCCAGCTCGTTTGGCGCTGTTCACGAGACGCTGTCTCTCCGCTCGGTCAGCCAAGCGGACACCGTTCGCAATAAAATCAACCCATAATATATTCGCATCCTTCTCTATGGATTGCTTCATGATAGGACCCCCTCAAATTGAAAGTAGTTTGATGGATCTATTACATTTTAACTGCGCCGACCATCCCGTTAATAAATTGCTTCTGTAAAATTAGGAAGATGATAATCATCGGAATAATCGATATGATCGTTCCCGCTGCGATATAAGGAAAATTATACGCTAGCGTACCTTGCAAATACTGCAGCGCTGGCGCGAGCGGGTATTTATCTTGATCGTCAAACACGATGACCGGCCAAATCAAACTGTTCCAGAAGGCCATAAAATCAAAAATGACTACTGTCGCTACGGCAGGACGTATCATCGGAAGCATAATACTGAAAAAGATTCTAAATTCACGAGCCCCGTCTATTCTCGCTGAATGCTCCATATCGTTTGGAATCGTTATGAAAGCCTGACGAAGCAGAAAAATATTAAAAACACTGATCGCCGAAGGAAGTACAACACCGAGCATCGTGTTGTATAAATTGAGCTTCTGAATAATGATAAAGTTCACAATCATACCGGCCGCATTCGGTAAAACCATCGTACTTACGATCGCATAAAATATAAAATTCCGTCCTGGAAACTGAATACGAGCGAGCGGATACGCCGTAATGGTGCAGAGCAGAAGATTTAAGCCTACACCCAGCCCCGTCATGTAGACCGTATTGTAGATGTATTTCCATAGCGGCATAATGTCAAAGACATCGATAAAATTTTTAAACGTGATCGGATGAGGTATAAATTGCGGAGGGAACGCGTACACATTTTCTCCTGTCTTAAATGCGGTTGAGAGAAGCCAGAGGAATGGCCCAAGACAGAATAGAGCTGCAATGACAAGCAGTATATAGAGCAAGATGCTAGCCATAACCTTTTTCCAGCTGCGTGTCTTTTTATAAGAGCGGTGTGTTGAAACACGAGATTGGACAGAAATTGAAGTGGAGTTGCTATTCATAATAATTCATCCCTCCTCTTCTCGTATATCTGAACAGAAGAATCGTAAAGACCATAATTAATAAAGAAACGACAAGACCTACTGCTGCACCATAGCCAAAGTTATAATCTTGGAAAGAAATTTTGTACGTGTACACACTTGTCGTTAATGTAGCAGAGGCCGGATCCCCTTTCGGGCCGTGCATAACAAAAATTTCATCAAAGACACGAATAGCGCCCATGACGGACAGAAGCGAACATAGCATAACGAATGGCATGAGCAGCGGAATCGTAATATGCCAAATGACTTTCCACCGTCCAGCGCCGTCAATTTTGGCCGCCTCTTGAAGCTCACTCGGTATCGATTGCAATCCGGCAAGATAGATCATCATGTAATAACCGAGACCCTTCCAAATGGTTACACACATGACGCCGTAAAGAGCTAAATTCATATCTGACATAAATGAGATGGGGCCGTCAATGATTCCTGCAACCTCTAAAAAATAATTCAAAATCCCGTCTTCTTCAAACACCCATTTCCAAGCGATTGCAGCCGCCGTCATGGAAGTCACGACTGGGATAAAATAAGCCGTTCGAAAGAAATTAACAAACCGCAGCTTATTGTTGACGAGCACTGCCATCAAGATCGACAGAAACTGGATTACAGGTACTACGATTACATATAAAATAGAGTTCTTAAGAGAGACCCAAAAATCAGGATCATGAAAAGCTCTGTCAAAGTTTTTGAGTCCAACCCATTTCGTTGTATCAACGGCCGAATAGTTCGTAAAGGCTAGCGGTAGACCATATACAATTGGGATAAAGGTAAACACGATCAATAATATAATTCCAGGAGTAAGCATGGCATAAGCGAATCTAGTTTGGCGGGCCTGCTCTTTCGATAAAGCCAATCGATTTCCCTCCTTTTAAAAAATAGGAGTGAGATGGACTCACTCCTTACCCTTTTACTCGCTAGCGTTAATTTCGTCGAGTTTCTTCTGCATTTCAGCTTGAGCCTTCTTCAGCATTTCTTCCGGCGTCACTTTTCCATTCAGCATTTCCTTCCACCCTTTCCAGAGCGGATCAAGAACATCTCCTTCGTTTTTTACACCAAGTGAGAAGTCTTTACCCATTGAAGCCATTTGGGCTGTAATGACTTTAGCTTGTGATTCAGGATCGGTTCCGGCTTGCGTGAAGAATGGATCAGCTGCAGCTTTTTTCGTCGATGGAAGAATATTAACGATTTTACAGAACTCGAGTTGAGATTCATCGTTTGTAATAAAGTTCGCGAACAGAATCGCTTCTTTATGGTGAGTACTCATCGTCGGAACGACGACGTTCATGAGGCCTGCTTGCACATTACCGCCTGGTTTCAGGGTAGGCATTTTAGCGATGAGGGTGTTATCATACACATCTTTTGCGTTTGTTTTTACGCGGCTCAAGAACTGCGCGCCTGTAGTCAATGATGCAATTTTACCTGCTTGATATTTATCAGTGGCATAATTGGCATCAGCGGATAAGCTATCCTTCGGAACAATACCTTGATCATACAGATCCTTGTTCCATTTCGCCCACTCTAATGCTTCCGGCGTATCGACAATAATGGTCTTCTTATCTTCGCTAATGATCGGTACACCTAAGAAATAGAAATCAGCCGGCGGATTATAAGTTGGCACGAAGCCGTATTTGCCTGTCTTTTCCTTAATAATAATTGCCTGTTGTTTCATTTCTTCGTACGTTGTCGGCGGCTTGTTCGGATCGAGACCCGCTTCTTCATAGATTTTTTTGTTATAAGCGAACACGGACAGACCATAGTACCAAGGGAATGCATAAACGCTTTCACCAAGTTTTGTCGAATTGTACAGATCCGGGAAATAGATCGAACGCTGCTCTTCGGTCGCTTCCTTGTTCAAATCAACGAGTGCGTTTTTCCCAGCCAGTGTCATGGTCATACCGGTATTCAAATTCACAACGTCCGGCGATTTGCCGCCTGCGATGGATGTGAGCAGTTTATTTTCCATGGAACCGTACGGGAGATCTGTCCATTTCACCGTAATTCCTGGATTCTCATCTTCGAATTTTTTAATCCGGCCATTTATATAATCATCAAAATTAGGACTTAACGAGATGGTCCAAAATTTAAGTTCAACAGGTTCTTGTTTAGGTTCTTCTTTTTTGGCTGTGTCTGTATTCGTATTCGTCGTTTCCGTAGTGGTACCCGGCGTTTGCGCTGTATTATTCTTATCGCTGGAACTGCCGGAACCGCAAGCGGCAATCAATGAAATCAACATGACCATTGCTAATAGGAGTGCAAATGAACGATACCTCTTTGACATTTTTGCTTTCCCCACCTTCATTGAATTGATATGTTCCCCTTGCCTTTCAACTAACGAATCTTGAAATGAGCCGCATCCCTCCTAAGTGCGATCTTCGTTCATGCAGAACAACGAAAAAAAACAAGATGTTTAATTCTTATAAAAATTCCATAATGTTCCTATATCCCATGTTAAGACCCAGTAGACCAACCGTCAATACTTTTTTGAAAGTTTTTTTCACTTTTATCAATTATTTTAAAGGAATATTCCATTTGATGGCAGAATACTTCTATTAAGCACATTTGAATACCTTTTATAAAAAGGAGAAAAAGGAGTTGTGTACCGATGACAAGGTTGAAAATCGGGGTAATCGGCGCAGGATCCATTTCAGAGGCCCATTTAAACGCTTATCTGCATAACGAGGAAGTGGAGATTTACGCCATTTGTGATTTGAATGAGCAAAGAGCGAAGGATAAGTCAGCAAAATATGGTGCCAGTCATTACTATACCGACTATAACGACCTGCTCGCGAATCCTGAAATTGACGCCGTAAGCATCTGCACTTGGAATAATACACATGCAGAGATTGCTATTTCCGCCTTAAATGCCGGCAAACACGTACTCGTAGAAAAGCCTTTATGTAAAACAGTAGAAGAAGCGCACCGTATACAAGAAGCTGTAGAGCAGAGTGGTAAATTGCTTCAAGTCGGCTTTGTGCGTCGGTACGCTCCGAATACACAAATTTTAAAACAATTTATAGATAACGGAGAGCTCGGTACGATCTATTTTGCCAAAGCGACTTGTCTTCGCAGACTCGGAAATCCGGGAGGATGGTTCTCCGATCAAGAGCGTTCCGGCGGCGGACCGCTCATCGATCTCGGCGTACACATTATCGATATTTGCTGGTATTTGATGGGGATGCCAAAGGTTGTCTCAGTCAGCGGCAATACGTATAACCGGCTTGGAAATCGGTCTAATGTAAATAATCTATCGTTCTATAAGGCCGCCGATTATGATGCGTCCAAAAATAACGTTGAAGATTTGGCAAACGCCCTCATCCGATTTGAAAATGGGGCTTCACTGCTGGTTGATGTAAGCTTTACACTTCACGCCAAGAAGGATGAGCTCACTGTGAAACTATACGGTGATAAAGGTGGCGCTGAAATCGAACCAGAGCTCGCGATTATCAGCGAGAAATACGATACGATTCTCAATGTTCAACCGCAGGTCGACAATTTGTCATTCGATTTTGCAGCCGGCTTTCAAAATGAAATCAATCACTTTATAGACAGCTGCTTAGAACGCAAGACGACATTAAGCCCCGTTCAGCACGGTGTAGAGATGATGAAGATTTTGTGCGGAATCTATGAATCCAGCGCTCTGGGCCGAGAGGTAAATTGGTAAAAAACGTCCGCGAATGCGGACGTCTTTTTATAGTGAGGGGATTACTGCGCTCTAACCGTCGCTTTAATCTCCTGAACGAGCTGGTCTGTATAATCAATGGAGCGAATTGAACCTTCGGTCTGCTCCTCAATGCCTTCGAATTCTACGGACAGCCAGCCATCATAACCGTTGTTATAAAGCTCAGTTAGTATGAATCGCAGGTCTACTTCACCCTCACCGGCAATAGTCGACAAGTACAACTGGCCACCCAGCGCATGGTCGAATACTCCCTCTGCCTTTTCCGATACCTGAATCAAATCCTTAACATGCACATGTGCCACGTTATCGATGAGCTCATGAATCGCATCGTTAGGGCTTTGACCGACTAGCAGGAAATTACCCGTATCAAATGTACTGCGAAGAGCCGGAGAATGAATGGCCGCAATAATATCGTTCACTTGATCGCTTCTGCCGGCGAACAGCCCGTGATTTTCTAAACAGAGCACAACATTGTTGTCCTCGGCATATTTGGCTGCGGCAGACAGGCCTTCTAATACGTACTGCATCCCTGTTTCATAGGAGATAGATCCGTCATGAGGCTGATCTCCTGAGAAAACGCGAACGATACGTGTACCTAGATGAACTGCTGTATCGATCGAATCTGTAATTTCTTTGAGCTGCTGCTCACGTTCCTCAGCGGTTGGAAGTACGAAATTGTTACATGCACAAAAACAGACAACTTCAAGCCCATGTCGTTTCAGTGCCTCTACCACTAAGGGAAGCTCTTTCTCCTTATCCCGCCAAAAAATACTTAACAATTCTACACCAGCAGCCTTCGTCGCAGCAGCAAAATCCAAGAAACCCAGCACATCCCATGAACCGTTGTACCAATACTTGTGTACACTCCACATGCTTAAACTAATGTTCATCCCCATCCATCTCCCTTGTTTTCATCACGAATCACATTTCAAGTTCCCTTTCAAAGCAAACTGCTTCAAGCCATTCATGGGTGTCGTGCCTGCGTCCCTTGATTACGACCTTATTCTCGATTACTTCTACCAAGACGCTCTCGCTGCACGGTCCCTCTATCGGATGCAGATCCAAATCATAAGGTCTTCGCACCGAAGAAGTACCCATATGTCCAATCACATCCTCTACATAAATATGCTTGCTGGAGAGCTCCGCATGAGTATGGCCAGAGAATAATATAATTTCTGGATATTGCGACAAAATATCACGAAACCGTTCGTCCTGCACAACGCCTTTCTCTTCAGGACAATGACTGCCAGCAACTGTACCTGGCAAAGGTTGATGCAGGAACACAAAGATAGGTTTCCTTTTAACGCGAGCTTGACCAGCATTCCGATGCGCATTCAGCACTTCTTCAAGCCATGCAAATTGTTCTTCCGAAATCCACGCATCCTCCAAACTTTCCGGATGACGATCACGGTATTGTTCTCCGCTTAAAAAAATAAGATGGGAGTCCTCAGTCCATACGTCATAATAACTGCAAGAAAGTCCCATCTCGGAAGTAAATAATTTGATTGCTTGTTCGCTGGACCATCCGTTCGGAAAAGTCTCATGTACCATTTGCCGCTTCTCATTGTGCCACATTTTATAATATTCGTGGTTGCCGTTCGTTACATAAATAGGCGGCAAATGTCGCTTTTGAATAATCTCCTTCAGCAGTCTATAATCATCCTCGTGTCCATCGGTCAAGTCGCCATTCATGACAATAAAGTCAGGGCGCTGCTCAAGATTCATATAATCGTCCAGCGCTTGAATCAGTCGAGCCCCCGATTCCTCATCCCATGCAACAATATGAATGTCGGACATCACCGCGAACCTCATGATCCAGCACTCCTTAACAAATCATTCATTATCCAGCTCGGTGGAATCCATTCCCCGCGGCCCTTAGTTATGATCCCCTTTGCCTCCCTTCGAGGCACGAACAATCGTCACTGAGTAGTTCTTCTTGAGTCCATCTTCAGAAATGACGTTAATCATCACCTTGTTTGGACCGGTGTGAAGCTTCACAGGAATATTCGCACCGCCCGTATACCGTTTGTCGTCCACAACAATAACAGTTTTCGGATGATCCACACTCGCTGAGATGTTTAGCTTCGTCACTTCATTTCCTACCTGTACTGTGTATGCATAAGTGGATGGCACAAAGGAAGGCGTCAACGACCCAGCACTTACCGTTAAATTGCTTAATTGTGCTTTCAATTCTGCCTTTGAGAAATATACATCGATCATTTTGCTGCCGTAATCCAAATCATGGTTCATTCGATGGATAACTTCTGGATGAATCGTTCTGCTCTCAAGAAGTTCACTCTTTATCATTTCGATCTGTTTCTTCACCATGCCTGATGTCTCTGCCTGCATATCTGGATCGATATTCAAAGTTCTCACAGCCGACTGCAGTACCCGTTTAAATGTATTCGCTTCTTTGCTGCTCATACCCTGAAAAGGAACATAAATCTCATCGATTTTCCGAATGATCTCTTCCATGACCGTCGAGAGCGGCTTCGTCTTACGATAATCAGGCATGATCGCTTGATTGCGGAAAAGGCCGATTTTCAGCACTCTGTCATATTTGTAATTGAATAAGCCTTCAAATTCGAACAGTGCTACACCCGCTGCACCATTTTTGTTCGCTTCATTTATCTGATCGACAACAGCAGAGGTCGAATTACCTTGGAACGTATCCAATCCTGAGGAGACGAAGGCATTGTTGCCAGCTAGTAGCAATGAGTTCTTCAAATCGGCCACGGTTAATGCCGAGCCTGGCGCATAGGACATATGGAACAGCTCATCGATCAAATTGTTGTCCAGCCAATTCTTCGTCTCCTGAGCGTGGGTTTTCGGCGCTTCATCATAATTTGGCCAGACGGCTGCTGTAATTTGGAGGTTCGGTTTTATAGCGTGTGCATCGCTCACAACCCTTGCAACCCAAGAGTTAATAATATCTGCACGGAACTGCAGCCATTCATTCCAAAATGCGTCTCCTGGATGAAGATTAAGCGGATCAACCCCATATTTCTCGCTAAATAAATTTCGAGTATATGTGTCGTATCCAAAATCATTCGTGTAATCTCCAGAGCCCGGGTATCTTGCATAATCTAAATGCAGCGAGTCAATATCATATTTAGTTACAAGTTCTTTGTAGACCGAAGCCACGAAATCTCTCGCTTGCGGCAGCGCTGGATTGAGCCAATACCATTTGGCATTGTAGCTGCCTTCCTCATAGTCAATACCTTGTCTGCTTATGAGTCGCCAATCTGGATGATTCTGTACTACCGGGCCCCCGGCGAAGAAGTTTTCGACCCAAGCATGAATTTGTATGCCGAGCTTCTTCCCTTCTTGAATGTAAGCGCCGAGCACATCGAAGCCTTTATACATCGGATTTAATTCCGTATCTGGAATGGATGTCGGCCATGTCGTATATCCGTCCCACCACGTTTCTAGATAGATCGTGTTGATACCTGTATCTTTAATCTTTTGCAAATGATCCTTAACCTGCTCTATATTGGTTTCCTTAGGCCTTAGCCAAAGCCCGCGTGTCTGCACCTTAGGAGATTCATAATTCATGTAGTTGGCATCTGTAACTTGCATATCTAGATTATTTAGTAAATCAATAAGTCCGTTTGTACCGCCTTGGTATATTTGTTCTTTCGCCTGCTCATACACTGTTTTCGCTTCTGCAATCTTCTGTTCGATTTGAGCATATGGCACATCCATAAATTGAGCCTTGGACTGCTGAAGCGCCTGTTCCGCGCTCTCAATACTAATCGCCGCTTTATCCAAATAGGACTCCGGTGTGAAAATGATTAGCACTTGTTTTTTGGCAAAATCAAAGCTCACTTTCGCACCGACCGGCGCGTTATTCGTTAACCAGGTATTATTAACGCCGTGCCCAGACAGCACGTAACCGCCTTCAGGAATTTGCTTGTTGTTGCCGCCGCTACTAATGACATAACCTTGAGCGTTGACTGCCACTTCATTTCCCCAAGGATTAGTCCCCGTTTCAGTGCCATAACTCCGATCATAGACGATCAACTGATTCGTGCCTCGAAATCCAGGATAAGGCTGATTGCCATCATTATCCCAGCCGCCCGGATTGTCTTCTTTCGTCTTCGGATTATAAGCATCAAACGTCGTTTTCGCTGCTTGGTAGACGAGACTATCCGTCACAAGCTCCACTTCTGCTCCAATACTCACATGGCCGACTAGCTGATCGTAGTAAGGACTTGCCGATTGAATGGATAAGACATATCCGTCCGCTGGAATCGCTGAATTGTTATCTTTATAACCTCCCGTGTTCGGATCATACTCGATCGCCACAACGTTCGTTACCTTATTGGCAACAACACTAATCTCCATCCCCCATGCATTCTGATTCGTCGCTGCACCGTAAGAAGGATCAAATAGAACGACTTCACCCGCTCCGCGCGGTCCATTTATTTTATCGATGCCTACCGCAATTCCATTTACCTTCATATATTTCGTCGGCAAAATAGGAATGTCTGCGTTAACAGTCTGCACCATCTGACCTACATCTAAGTTTAGAGCTGCCGCTGCGCTGCCTGCTGCTGAAATAACATAACCGTTCACAGGGATATATGTTCCTCTTTGACCATTAAGTCCATAAGTACTCTTTACGACGGATACCCCGTTAGCAATAATGTATTGAACGGTATCCTCGGCAAAAGGCCTTGTCTTTTCTCCAAAATTACGAGTATATAAGGCAATCGAGTTCGGCTGCTGCTCTTGATCAACGTAATCAATCGGCAGCATCGCCCCATTCTCCGTAATCAGCTGCGGTCCTCCCGTTACCGGTTCTGGAAGCGTATATCCAATAATCTCAACTGGATCGCCTACAGCTATATTGTCTTTAATCCACTGTTCACTCGTTCCGTGTCCAAACAGCACGAATCCGTTCGTCGGAATCTGAACAGCGCCTTCCCGATAAGTAACAGAGGTCACGGTATATGCACCATCTTGGTAATCAACGACCGCGGCAGCAGCATACGGATTCGAATCCGTCATCTTGCTACTGTTTTGTCGTGTAAAGAGAATCATTTCATCAGCTGCCCCAATGGCCCTGTTCACAGCAGTAATACCAATAGTGCTTCCGTTCGAGGCTTTGGCAGTTATAGATTGATCGGCTGATGCAATAGAAATAGTCATAGGAAAGATGAGAGCTAAACATAAAATGAAAGACAGCAGATTCTTCAATTTCATTTTCGCGCCTCCCCAAATTCTATTCATTTCACTTCCTAACACGAACACAACTTGTCAGTATCACCTCCCTCAATCATTTATGGGATATTCCTCTCCGTGTTTGGTTGAAAACGGAATTTTCCTCCTTTTTCAAATAAAAAAATGACACAACTTATATCTCTAAGCTGCGCCATCTGCGTCTCGTATATATTTAATATAATTTGTCAGCAACTGCTTTTGCTGTTCTATTTATGGATTCAATCGTACTTTCTTTATTTGTATTTGCAATAAGTGTAGACAGGATATCGAGCAGATGAATTTGGGCGATTTTCGTAGATAACGAGCCTCCTTGGAAAGGACTTTCCTTCGACGGGATTAGCAGCACATTATCCGCATAATTTGTAATCGGGGATTTCGCGTGGCTTGTTAGACAAATAATAGTTGCGCCGTTCTCCTTGGCCTGTTTGATCGGATCGACTAAATCTTTCGTACTCCCGGAAGTGGATATGCCGAATACGACATCGCCCCGTTTCGCTAGAGCAGCTGACATCGCAATAATATGCGCATCGCGCTGTATTTCCACATTGAGTCCTAGACGCATGAACCTGTAATGCACATCAAGTGCCGTAATTCCAGAAGAGCCTACGCCGTAGATGTATATTTTGTTCGCTGAGAGGATAGTGTCGACCGCACGCTGCAGATTGTCTGGGTTAAGCAGGTCATGAGTGCTTTTCAGAATGGTCTCGTTGTTCATTGTAATTTTTCTAGCGATGGCAGAAATATCGTCAGATTCTTCAATTTCACCAGTAATATACGTCGGCATGTTGACCAAATCCTGTGCTACAGACAGCTTAAATTCGTGATATCCGCGAAAGCCTAACGCTCGGCAAAACCGAATAACAGATGTCTCACCAACGCCCGCTCGCTCCGCCAAATCCGTAACAGTAGCAAGTACGGCTTCCTCCGGATTGCTCTGCACAGCATCCGCTACTTTCTTCTCTGCCTTTGTTAATGAAGAGTAAATACTCGATATTAGTAAAAGGGTGTTTGTGGAATTGTTTAACTTCTGAACATGTTTCATAGCGGCATATCTACTCCCAACTGAGACTCTATTATTTACTCATCATAACATTGAACTTATGTTAAAGAAAGGATATTTTTACTAATTACCGATAAAAAATTGAATTAATCCTCCTTTTTGCTGCATGGAAGTGTATCCCCGTGTTCATCTTGTTCATGCTTTATATTTTTTAATGAACTGTACCGCTTGGATTATATCCGCTTCCGGATTTGTTCCCACTTCACGTTCAATCGTTAAATAACCTTTGTATCCGATATCCACCAGCACTTTGAAGTAAGCATCAAAATCTACTTTTCCTTGGCCGAGCGGTACTTCTTCAAAAAATTGCCCTGCTGTTACCATTTGAGCGATTTTTTTATGGTCCATCGGTTCATAGCCGAGAGCTCCGTATATGTTGCGCGGATCTGTAGCTTGATGGCGAATACCGTCCTTCACATGCGTATGAACAATGTAATCCCGCAGCGTATAAACGCCCTGCACTGGATCATCTCCCGTTACCATCACCATATTCGCCGGATCAAAGTTGACGGATACCCCCTTGCTGCTTAATGTTTCTAGAAAGCTCTTAAGATGCGCGGCTGTCTCAGGACCTGTCTCGATTGCAAAATAAGCCCCCATACTTGTCGCGTACTCACCAAGTTCATTACAAGCTCTGTGCATTTCCTCGTATACCTCATTATGTTCATCAGGCACGATGCCGATATGCGTCGTTATGATATTCGTACCCAAATCCAAGGCAAGGTCTAGAATCCGTTTTGATTTTTCGATTTTAGCCGGGTTTTGCTCCTTGTCTTGAAAACCGTGCCCGCCTAAATCACCGCATAATGCTGATATTTCTAATCCGAGCGATTCAATGTAGTCCTTTAATTCCTTACGCTTGCTTGAGGTTAGATTCGCAGGATCCATCTCTCCATGAACAGCATAAATTTGTACGCCGTCTCCTCCCATGTCTTTAGCCTTTGCGAGCGCCTCTTTCAAAGGAAGCCTTAAACTGTCCACAATAATTCCAATTGGATTTGCAAGCTTCATTACAATCACCTCATCTTTAGAGTGGCAACGATTATAATTCCATTTTATACCATATACATCTTAGCGTGGAGTATCTTTTTTTAAAGTGTCGATTTTGAAGGCAAAAAAAATAAAAAGCATAGTCAAAGTTACGTTAGCAACTCTAACTATGCTTTTACCGTAAATTATAGATCTGTTTATTGATCCATCGTATTTACAGACGAATTTTCAAAGTCGCTCTGCTCTTCTTGCTTCTTCTCCATTAATTTCCCGAAAACAACGACGAGAGCAGCAAGGATAATAGGAAATACAATGTGAAGCGTATGTCCTAACGGCTCAACCAGATGCGCTACTTCTTTATCACTCAGCATCATCTCGCCTGCTGTATATCCAAGCAATGCTACGCCTAGTAAGATGATAAAGCGAAAACGGTTCATTAATTTCATCAGCAAATTACTTCCCCAAATAATGAGCGGTATACTGATTGTCAGCCCGAGACCGATCAAAATAAAATTACCCGATGCAGCGCCGGCTACGGCAAGCACATTGTCTAAGCTCATAATGACATCGGCAATCATAATCGTCTTGATCGCTGCGCCCAAACGACCGCTGGACTCGATATGCTCATCACCCTCTTCATTCTTCATCAGCTTCATGGCGATCCAAATGAGCAATATACCGCCAGTGAATTGAACATAAGGGATCCTCAGCATCCATACCGCAACGATCGTAAGGATGATTCTCATCACAATGGCCCCGAAGCTTCCGAAGAAGATTGCCTTTTTCTGCTGCTGAACAGGCAAGTTACGGCATGCCAGAGCGATGACGACCGCGTTATCACCGCTTAATACAATATTGATTACTATAATTTTCAACAATCCGAGTAGCAACCACTCAACATCCATGATGTATGTATCCTTTCCATTTCCCTCTTGCTATGATTCGAGGTCTGTCTGTTAGTTAGTTCGAAATTCCCGTGGAATTCTTCTCGCAGCCCCCGACTCGATGGCGGCTTCAATGACGGCTTTCCTAATTCTTCTGACCACTTCCTGATTAAATACGCTAGGAATAATGTACAGCTTGTTCAGCTCCTGCGGCGTAACAACTGAAGCGATAGCCTGCGATGCGGCGATCTTCATTTCTTCATTAATCGTTCTCGCTTGGCAATCCAAAGCGGCTCTGAATATTCCTGGAAAGCACAAGACGTTATTAATTTGATTTGGAAAATCGGATCTGCCTGTTGCAATGACACCTGCAATATCCTCGATCTCATCCGGATGAATTTCTGGTGTCGGGTTCGCCATGACAAAAACGACAGGACGCGGTGCCATCCGTTCAACATCTGCTCGTTTCAGCACGCCTCCAGAAGATAATCCGATGAATACATCCGCTCCTTCAATGACATCAGACAATGAACCGGACATACGATTTGGATTCGTATGCTGAGCGTACCAATTCCACACATCATTGCTGTAGGTAACGCCGCTGACCAAAGTGCCTTCACGATCAACCCCAATGACTTCCTTGACGCCGGCAGCCAGCAATATTTTAGTACATGCAATCCCTGCTGCTCCCACGCCGCACACGACAATTTTGACGTCTCTTATCGATTTTCCTACCACCTTCAGAGCATTGATCAGACCTGCAAACAGCACTACTGCTGTACCATGCTGATCGTCATGGAAGACCGGGATATCCAGCTCTTCCCTTAGTCTCTCTTCGATTTCAAAACAGCGCGGCGAGGAGATATCTTCAAGATTAATACCGCCAAAAGCCGGTGCTAGCTGTTTAATCGTCGATACGATTTCATCTACACTTTGAGTATCGAGGCATAGAGGAAACGCATCCACATCAGCCAGTTGCTTGAAAAGCATCGCCTTCCCTTCCATGACCGGCATTGCCGCATGAGGCCCGATGTTGCCAAGACCAAGCACGGCGCTGCCGTCGGAAACGACAGCGACTGTATTCCGCTTAATCGTCAATTTATATGCATTTTCAGGTTTCTCATGAATCGCCATGCATACCCTTGCCACATCCGGGGTATAGACTCTAGACAAGTCATCACGATTTTGAATCGGCACTTTTAGTTTCGTTTCAATTTTCCCGCCGAGATGAAGAAGAAATGTCCGGTCTGATACATGAACGACGCGAACACCGTTCAAATCCTTTATTCTGCTTACAATCGCATCGACTTGAGATTGCTCTGAAGTAATTACGGTAATGTCACGAACTGTCCAATCAGCCCCTGTCTGAATGACATCAATGGCGATGACGTCCCCTCCATTTTCCGTAATGACCGTAATCAATTGACCAAAATGAATGATTTCCGTTTTCAGCTCTAAACGTAAAATGGTCGTTTTTCCACCGATTGTCTGTTTCATGGCGCTTTAACCTTCCTCGTTAATAATGACGTTTTTGCCTCTTAGTTTGAGGATGAGAGGAACCGTGATCCAAATCAAGCCAATAATTAAGAAGATGAGAGAGACCGGTTTTTGCAAGAAAATCATGAAATCCCCATTTGAAATCGTAAGAGCCCTGCGCATGTTGTTTTCCATCATTGGCCCAAGGATAAGGCCAAGCACCATCGGAGCTAAAGGATAATCGTTCTTAGATAAGAAATATCCGACAAGCCCGCATCCCATAATTAACAGTAAATCAAACGTCGAATATTGTACAGCATACACACCAAATACAGAGAACACGATAATGAGCGGAATTAAATATTTGGTTGGTGTATCGATCACTTTTGCAAACACTTTGACAAGCGGCATATTAAGAATGAGCAGCATCAGATTACCGACAAACATACTTGCAATGACACCCCAAGCGAGTTGAGGGTGATCTTGAAACAGCAAAGGACCCGGTTGAACGTTGTACATAATGAATGCTCCCATTAAAATCGCGGTCGTACCGGATGATGGAATTCCCAAGCTTAAGAGCGGAATCATCGCACCACCAGAAGCAGCGTTATTAGCCGATTCTGGTGAAGCTACGCCTTCAATAGCTCCTTTCCCGAATTTCTCGGGATTTTTACTTATTTTCTTCTCAACGATATATGCAAAGAAAGACGCGAGTATAGCTCCTGCACCTGGCAAAAGACCAATCAAAAATCCAAGTATTGAACCGCGCGCGATCGGAGCAGCACTGTCTTTCAGATCCTGCTTCGTCGGCATGATGCGATTGATTTTCGCCAATTTCCCGTCATTTCCTTCTCTTTCCAAAATAGTTTTGAACACTTCACCAACTGCAAACGTACCTACTGCAACGGTCAAAAATTCTAGACCTTGATAAAGTTCAGGAATACCAAATGTAAAACGCTCCACGCCGGAGACGTTGTCAATTCCGATTGTCGCAAGTAGCAGACCAAATGCGGTCATCATCAACGCTTTTACCATCGATTTGCCTGCTAGACCGCTGATTGCTAATAAACCTAACACCATAAGTGAAAAATATTCGGCCGGACCGAATTTAATCGCAATCTCCGATAAAGGACGAGCTAAGAAAATGAGACCTATTAAAGAAACGATCCCTGCAACGAAGGAGCCAATCGCCGAGATTGCGAGCGCAGCACCCGCTCTGCCTTGTTTAGCCATTTGATAGCCGTCGAGCGTCGTCACAACGGATGAAGATTCTCCGGGCGTATTCAATAAGATAGAAGTTGTAGAGCCCCCATACATCGCGCCGTAATACACACCCGCTAATAAAATAATAGAACTTGTAGCAGCTTGTTCTGGACTAAGTCCAGCTGTCATCGTTGCTGTGATTGGAATTAAGAGAGCAACCCCGCTCATCGGTCCAATACCCGGCAACACTCCTACGACGGTACCAATTAATACACCAAAAAAGACAAACACAAGATTGTGCCATTGCATCGCTGTGCCTAAACCATGAAGTAAATATTCAACAGTGCTCAATTTCATGACCTCCTAAGATTAGAATAACCAAGCTGGGAAACCGGGAAGCGAACCATCCAGCACGTTGACATAAAGATAATAAACACCGAATGAGAAGGCCGCAGAAATGATTAACGACACCCAAATCCGTCCTCTTTGCATCGTTTGAAATCCAATCATTAGAAATAGAAACGTAGATATGACAAAACCGAGATCCTCAAGAAAATAAGCATATAATACAGCTGCTGCGAAAATGATGCCGAATCTCTTATAATCCAAATTTTCTTTCTGTTTCTCGGTTTTCTCTCTGCGAAATGTTTCATAAACAAGACGAATACTCAAGAGAGCGAGCAAAATTCCTAACACAAGCGGGAATACATTCGCTCCGACATTGCTGCCGTATGCGCTTGTGGAAATGCTTCTGCTTCCGATCACAAAAGCAGTACCAATTGCAAAAAATACAATACCGGCGTAACGATCGAAATTTCTATTCATCCTTCTCCATGTCTCCTCTTTAAGCATAGGGGGAAGAAGATTTCTCTTCGCCCCCCTAATGAAAGATGTTATTCATTTATACATTGCTTATTTTTGCATTCCTAGAGCTGTTAACATATCTTTGACTTGCGTTTCTTGCTGCTCTAAGTAAGCTTTGAAATCATCCGCATTTTTGTATTCCGTTTGCCAGTTATTTGCTTCCACTTCTTTTTTCCACTCGTCAGTGTCGACCATTTTCTTCAGAGCATCATCCCAAAATTTCTTAGCGTCGTCAGTCATCTCTTTAGGTCCGAAAATTCCGCGCCAGATCATAAATTCAGCATCAATGCCTTGTTCTTTCATCGTTGGCACGTCTTTCATGCTGCCGCCAAGACGTTCAGGTGCTGCTACAGCAAGCACCTTAATTTTGCCTGCTTTCAAGTATTGGTCTAACGAGGATGCATCTGTACCTAGAACATCAGCGTTGCCGCCAAGCAGTGCAGTCATTGCTTCACCGCCGCCGTCATAGGATACATATTTGATTTTTTTAGGATCGATTCCATATTTGAAAGCAGGAAGGATGGATACCAAATGGTCCATGGAGCCTGGTGCAGATCCGCCGGCTACTGTTAATTTCGTAGGATCCGCCTTTAAATCATCAAGCAATGATTTCAAATCGTTATATTTCGAATTAGCTGGAACCGCAATCGCGCCGTAATCTTTCGTTAATTGCGCAAGCGGAGTTGTATCTTTATAACCGAAAGGTGAATTTCCATCTTTTTTCAAATTGTTAATTAAGATTGGCGGCGAGTTAACAAATAATTTATAGTCGTCTTTCACGTCCTTGGTGGCATATTCGGCCATAAATACAGCGCCGCCTCCGCCTGGTTTGTTTTCCACAGTGATCGGTTTTTCAACAAGTTTCGTTTCTGACAATACTTTGGCAATGGTACGTGCTGTCATATCCCAGCCGCCGCCAGCACCAGATGGAGCAATGAGGCTTATCGTTTTGTCAGGATAATTGGATGATGCAGTTTGGGTTTGTTCTGTGCCTTTATTATCAGAAGCCGCTTGCTTTGAACCGGTACTTCCGCAGGCAGCCAAACTGATCGCCAGAACACCAATTGAAGCTACTTTTAAAGAAGTTGTCATCAAGTGTTTCAACAATATAAACCCCTCCATATGTATATGAATGCGCTTTCTTATAAGCGCTTTCAGAATATCATTTAATGATTGATTGTAAAACTTTAACAAAATAAGTTGTAAAAACATCTTTTTGCGTATTTTGTTCATATTGTTCACGGGATCAAACTCTAATTTTAGGGCTCCATGATAGCGCTTTTATGATACAATATGAGCAAAAAGCGGAGGACTTAAAGCGATATGCGTCTGCAATCGAAGCTCATACTGATCATTTGTTCACTGCTTGCTTTAGTCACTGTAAGTCTTGGAGGCATTTTCAATTATGTCGTCACCTCCGTTCTTGAAGATCAAATTGGAACCAGGGCGCTGAAGATTGCTGAGACGATTGCGTCTATGCCTGAAATTAGGCAAGCATTTCATAATCCGAACCCCTCAGCTATCATTCAACCGATTGCTGAGAGCATTCGGCTTAAGACGGATGCTGAATATATCGTTGTCGGTAACCGCGAAGGCATAAGGTATTCACACCCGCTTCCTGAACGGATCGGCAAAGGAATGGTCGGCGGAGATAACGGACCCGTGCTTGAAGGACATTCGATCATTTCGAAGGCAGTTGGATCATTAGGACCATCACTGCGCGGTAAAGCACCTGTGTTCGATAACAATGGAGATGTCATTGGGATCGTATCCGTTGGTTTTCTAACGTCGGACATTCGTCATATTACCGAGTCCTACAAAATTCAAATTGAGCTTATTTCATTACTCGTGCTCATCGTTGGGCTTGGAGGAGCAATTCTTATTGCCCAGAGTGTACGCCGTTCCATACATGGACTGGAACCGAAAGAAATTGGAGCCCTTTACACAGAAAAACAAGCCATCCTAGAATCCATTCGGGAAGGGATTATTGCAGTAAATAAAGATGGCTTCGTTACGATGGCAAATCGTTATACATATCAGCTGCTTCAATTGCCGGAAAACACCGATATTACTGGCCAGCAAATCGACGAAGTCATTCCGAATACAAGGATGCTTGAAGTCGTTCGTTCGGGTAAAGCGGAATTTGATAGAGAGATGCTTATGGGGGATCACGAGGTTATTGTCAATCGGGTACCCGTTATTGATCTGAATGGTCATATAGCTGGCGCCGTCTCCAGCTTCCGCAGCAAATCCGAGTTGTACCGGTTAGCTGAAGAGTTATCACAAGTCAAAAGGTTTGCGGATTCACTCCGCGCTCAAACGCACGAATTTTCAAATAAACTATATGTCATCTCTGGACTTATCCAGCTTGGGTCTTATCAAGAAGCGATCGATCTCATCTCACGCGAAGCAGATATTCATCAGAATCTAGTCCAATTTATTATGCGAGAAATACCTGATCCAATGATTGGCGGACTCATTATCGGTAAATACAATCATGCTCAAGAACTGAAGCTCACATTCGAAATTGACTATGAAAGTTCATTTAGAGATATCCCTGAAAAAGTCGATCGCAACTTGCTTGTTACCATTATTGGCAATCTAGTAGATAACGCAATGGAGGCTGTACTTGCTAGAGACAATACCTCGGAACGACAAGTCAAATTGTTCTTAACAGACCTGGGTGAAGATCTGATCATAGAATGCGAAGATAATGGAATCGGTATTGCTGAGGAAATAAGCAACGCTGTTTTTGAGAAAGGATTTTCAACCAAGGAAGGTAAACACCGTGGTATAGGACTCGCTCTAGTGGTGAGTGCGGTCAATAAGTTAAACGGCTATATTACATTTAATAGAAACACTGCAGGCGGGACAATATTTACTGTAGCGATCCCGAAGAAAACTGACTTCGATGAAAGGGGTAATTTCGATGGAAATTCAGCTCCAAACACCGACTGTTGAAGTGTTAATCGTAGAAGATGATCTAAGAATTGCTGAGATTAATCGGCGATTCATTGAGCAAGTAGAGGGCTTTAGCGTAGTTGGGATTGCGATCGATGAACACCAAGCCAAAGAACAGCTGCAAATTCTTATGCCAACCCTAGTGTTGCTCGATATCTACTTGCCTAATGCAAATGGTTTAGAGATTCTTAAGTACATTCGTCAACATTACCCAGATACGGATGTCATTATGATTACTGCTGCCAGAGAAGTGGACGCCATTCGGGAAGCTGTTCGCAGCGGCGCCTTCGACTACATTATGAAACCGCTCATCTTTAACAGGCTTCAAGAGACGCTGCTTCGGTATCTTAATTTCAACCGTGAGCTTACCCGATTAGTTGTAAGCGGAAACATCAGTCAAAGTGACGTAGATCGCCTGCTCTCTGTAACAGCGAAAAAGGAGCCTGCATCATCCGATTCGTTCTTACCCAAAGGAATTGATAAATTAACGCTCGATAAAGTCATCCAAACCATTTCAAACACGCCAGATGGTCTAACCGCAGATCAAGTTGCCAAAATGATAGGCGTAAGCCGCTCCACAGGCCGCCGCTATTTAGAGCATCTAGTCAGTCTAGGCGATGTATATGCCGACCTATCCTATGGCGTTGTCGGAAGACCCGAGCGAGTCTATCGCAATAAGAAATGAGTAAAGCCCCGATATTTCGGGGCTTTACTCATTTGATTCCTTATCCCCATACCCTCTATCATTCTCAGAAAATTGCGGCTGTTTACTATAACGGAATATAAGCGTTTTCATGACATTTGTTTTTGGATACGTTAGGTAACAGAAAGCCGTGGATCGAAGATCCGCCAATTTAATCGAGGGGGTAAGTATGAGATGCAACGAGGTAAACTGCCTATCGTCAAGAAAAATTTGAATAAGCTTGTACTTCTGCTGACAGCACTCATGTTCATTTTGACAGCGTGCAGTCAGAAATCATCGAATTCTTCAAACACCACTGAGTCGACGAATACGACTGAAAGCACTGCACAGGCTGCAGGTGATTCTGAACCTTTAAAAATCGGCGTTATTCTCTCCTTCACAGGTACATTTGCCCCTTTATCTGAAAGCATTAAAAACGGCCTGGAGCTTTATTTTGAACAAAACAACTGGGTGATCGGCAATCGCAAAGTCGAAATCAAATATGAAGATGATGAAGCGAATCCACAAACCGCGTTGCGAAAATACCGTCAACTGGTTGACAGCGAGAAAGTCGATATATTGGTAGGTCCAATCTCTAGCTCTGTTATTAACGCTTTACGCGATCCGATTGAGAAAGACAAAATTGTGTTAATCGATGCGAATGCAGCAGCTAATGATGTGTCATGGGGTAAGAAGAGCGATTATATATACCGGGTTTCCTTTTCAAATTGGCAAAATGGGAGTGCGGGTGCAGCATACTACGCGAAAAATGTCGGTAAAACCGCCTTTGTCATCGGGCCAGATTATCCAGCTGGGCACGAAGTTGCGGATGCCTTTATCGCAGCATTCGAACAAGCCGGCGGTAAAGTTGTAAAATCGGTATTTCCAAAGCTAGGTACAAATGACTTCGCGACATATTTGACGGAAGTAGCCAGCGCCAAACCCGATCTTGTATTCGCTTTTGCCACAGGTACTGACGGTATTCGGTTCGTGCAGCAATACAAGGAGTTTGGTCTTCAAGGGAAAATTCCGCTGACAGGTCCTCTCGAGCTTGGTGACGAGCTTATTACGGGACCAGCTGGGGACGCTGCAGAAGGTATTCTAGCAAATGCCATCTGGGTTCCGGCTATTGATAACGACGCCAACAAGAAATTCATAGATGCATACAAAGCGAAATATAACAAAGCTCCGAATGTATTCAGTGTTGACGGCTATGATTCCGCTCAATTAATTCATCAAGCCATAGAGAAATCTGGAAGTAAGAAATCAGAAGATTTAATTAAAGTATTAAAAGGAATTACGTTTGAAAGTCCGCGCGGCACGATCACCATCGATGCAAAAACAAACAACCCGATCCAAAACTTTTATATCGTCAAAAATGTGAAAAAAGACGGCATCTTGCAAGAAATATTGGATACCGTTCCAAATGTAACAATGCCTGAGCAGGCGCCTGCGAAATAAAACTTAGAACATAACCTAAAATGGATAAACCGGAAGGCAGGAGAGGCTATTGGACTTGTCCATCTTGTTTGTACAAATCATTACTGGTTTGGCCTATGGAATGCTGCTCTTTATGATAGCAGCTGGGCTTACGATCATTTTCGGGCTGCTGAGTGTCGTTAACTTGGCTCACGGCGCATTATTTATGATCGGCGGCTATTTCACCTTTACGTTTATAAACCAACATCTTAATTTTTGGCTTGCTTTACTGATCTCGGTCATTCTTCTAGCTATTCTCGGCATGTTAATCGAAAGATTTCTATTAAACCGAATGTATGGTAAAGAATTGGAACAGGTGCTGCTTACGTTCGGTTTAATCTTTATTTTCACAGATTTAGTGAAATGGATTTGGGGCTCCAGCCCAAAATCCATTTCCATTCCTCCACTGCTTGATGCTTCATTGACAATCGGTGTCGTTACGTTTCCTGTCTATCGGCTATTTGTGGTTGTGGTCGGATGTGCCGTGGCACTCCTTCTTTGGTACATAGAATCAAGAACTCGTATTGGAGCCATTGTTCGAGCCGGTGTAGATGATCGTCATATGCTGAGCAGTCTCGGCATCAATTTTAAATTGGTATTTGCAGGCGTGTTTGCGTTCGGGGCAGGAATGGCTGGTCTGAGCGGCGGTCTTGGCGCCCCAATCCTAGGATTATATTCTGGAATGGATAACGATGTATTGATTCTATCGCTTGTCATCGTCGTTATCGGCGGTTTGAAGACATGGAAAGGAGCATTTATCGGGGCGATCTTGGTCGGTATGGTCGATACGCTTGGACAGGTTTGGTTCCCGTCCTTTTCAATGGTCCTTATTTTCGCCTTAATGGTCTTTATATTATTAATTAAACCGTCAGGCTTGTTCGGAAAAGGGGTGGACGCATGAAGAAAATGATATTTCCTGCTGCAATTGCTGTTCTTCTCCTTATTCTCCCTGTCATGCTGACGTCTTACGGAATCAAATTAACTGCCGAAGTGTTCATTATGTCAATTTTCGTACTGAGCCTCGGTTTAATTACCGGGTATGCAGGGTTAGTATCTTTAGGTCATGCGGCATTTTTCGGCATTGGGGCATATACAATCGCTCTCCTTGGCAAGTTTGTACCGAACACTTTTGTGCTGTTAGCGTCGGCAATTATCTTTGCAGCTTTAATCGCGCTGTTAACAGGATTTTTGTTTATAAGATCGTCAGGCGCTTATTTTCTAATGATTACCCTCGCCTTCAGTCAAATGCTGTATGCGGTTGCCTACAAGCTAAAGGGTGTGACTGGCGGATCAGATGGAATGAGCGTCGCTGCATCCCTCGATTTTGGATTCGGACCTATAAGCGGCTCAATGGGACTTTATTATGTCATGGCGGTCTCTGTTATGATCTGCTATGTACTGCTCCGTATGTTCATCAATTCACCTGCAGGCAAAGCCATTATCGGGGTTAAAGAGAATGAGTCGCGTATGAGAGCATTAGGCTACTCTGTACGTTCATATAAGCTGCTTGCGTATACGATTTCTGGCGGCATTGCAGGTTATGCAGGCGGGCTATATGCCTTCTACAATTATTTTGTCAGTCCCGATACGCTTAATTGGAACTTCTCTGGACAAGTGCTTGTCATGATTATTATCGGAGGGGTTGGTACGCTGTTTGGCCCGCCAATCGGGGCGGCAGTGTTCGTCATTTTGCAAAATTATATTAGCTCTTATACGGAACGTTGGCCAATGATTATGGGCGTTATTTTTGTCGCGTTCGTGCTGTACGGCCGTGGAGGTATCGCCAATTTGTTGCTTTTAGCATGGCGCAAGATAAGTCGACGGCAGAAAGAAATAAATTCCCCCGCCCTAAATTCATCTGAGAAGATTAGTAAGGATGAGACTAAAGGAGTGACTGAGGCGTGAGTTTGCTTAAAGTAGAAGGGTTGAGTAAATCTTTTAAAGGGCTTCAGGTTTTAAAAAACGTTAGTCTAGAGGTCGAGCCCGAAGAGCGGCATATCATCATCGGTCCTAATGGAGCTGGCAAAACAACACTGTTTAACTGCATAACTGGCGTTCTTCCAATTAACGAAGGAACCGTATCTATTCAAGGCAAAATGATTGCCGATCTTCCGAGTCATACCCGCGTCTCTGAAGGCATGTCCAGAACATTTCAAAAAAACAATTTATTCGGCAAGCTGACCGTTGAGGAAAACGTCCATCTGGCAGTTACTGCCCGCAAATCTTATCGCTTTAAGCTGTTTAAGTCTCTGTTGAGTTATAAAGATATGCAGCAAGAATCTCAGGATTTACTTAAAGAGTGGGATCTCTGGGAGCGCCGAAATCAGACCGTAGATGAACTCTCTTATGGTGAGCAAAGGTTAGTGGAAATCATGCTCGCGATCGCCACTAAACCAACCATTTTACTGCTCGACGAACCGACATCAGGAATGTCACCTGCAGAAACAATACAAACTACAAAGCTGATACAGAAACTGCCTCGTACCATTAGTTTGCTAGTCATCGAGCACGATATGGAGGTTGTATTCTCCATTGCAGATCGGATTACGGTACTTCATCATGGCGAGGTATTCCTGTCAGGTAAACCAGAAGAAATAAGAAACGATCAGCGAGTAAAAGATATTTATTTCGGGGGAGGTGCGCTGCAGCGTGCTGAAGCTTGAAGAGGTTCATACTTATTACGGAAACAGTCATATTTTACAAGGGTTATCATTCTCGGTTTCCGAGGGGAAATGTACAGCACTGCTTGGCCGTAACGGCGCAGGTAAAACGACAACCATCCATTCAATTGCAGGCTTAACACCGCCTCGTAAAGGTAAAATTTACTTCGAAGAAACGAAGATCGACAGCGCTCCTCCCTATCGCATTGCTCGTTTAGGAATCGGTCTAGTCCCCCAAGGGAGAAGGATTTTCCCTTCACTTACCGTCAAAGAAAATTTAACGATGCCCGCAAGGGAGCCACGGAAACAAACGAGAGATAAAAAATGGACACTGGATGAAATTTATGAACTATTTCCAGCACTCAAAGAACGCGAACATAATATGGGCAACCAGCTGTCTGGAGGGCAGCAGCAAATGCTCGCGATCGGAAGAGCGCTGATGACGAACCCTCATTTTCTGCTGATGGATGAGCCTTCAGAAGGACTCGCTCCAGTCATTATCGAGCAGGTCGGCGATATCATTAGAATGCTGAAGGAGAATGGACTGTCTATCTTACTCGTCGAACAAAATTTATTTTTAGCTTGCAGTGTTGCCGATGAAGTGCTGGTGATGAACAAAGGGCAAATCGTCTGGCAGGGAAGCCCTCAGGAACTGCTTGCCAATGAAGAAATTCAGCATCGATATCTTGGAGTGTAACAAATGAAAGAACCTGCCGTTTCTTGAGCTCAGCAGGTTCTCTTTGTTTCTATACTCCCACAGACTTTCTTACTATGAAGCAAACGAAATGATGGCGTTAGCGCTCCCGGATGATTGCCCATACCCCCAAAACACCGCTTTATGTTCATCATCTAATAGACCAAGCAGTGCTGCTAAGTGACGTCCACCTGACTCTACACCCGCAATTCGCGAATATTGGGTAAGCATTTCACGCGCGGCTGCATAGTCGCCTTTCATTAAATAATCAATAAATTGATTGTCCATCGCCTGTTCTGACCTAGTCGGCATATTTTCTCTCCCCCTAACGAGGTTGTGAGATAACGCACCGCTGCTAATGAATACTGTCCGTTTGGAGCTTTCCCGCAGTATCATTCCTATTTGTTCGCCCCATTGGTATGTTTCATCCAAACTGGCTGCACAACAAATGGATAAGTTAATGACCGGTATATCTTGATTAGGAACTAAATAACGAAGTGGAACGACTGTGCCATAATCCCAAACATAAGTCGGGTCGTTCAGTTCTATAATAGGAAGTCCGGCCTGCTTACCTGCTGTCACTAGGCTGCGGGCCAGTTCCTCATCTCCTGGATAATCATAAGGAACATCCGAGATGAGATCTGGACATTCGAGCGCTGTTAGAATCCCGTTATGCCGCGGCGTAGCATCAACATAATGGTGAAACGTTGTAGGAAAATGACATGACATCAACACAATGGCCTCTGCCTGCAAATCTTGAATTCGATCCCTCATTTGCCGCAGGCCTTTAATTAATTCCTGTTGGAAGACAGGCGACCGTTCCTCATGGCAAATGCTCGGAACATGCGCTGCTAATAAAGCCATTTCAAGCGACATCGAAATCTCCTCCTTATTGATGATTGATATCCGAGACTGATTTCCCGCCAATTCCCCAGTGAGTCGTTGGAATTTCCGATACAAGAACACGTATTTTCTCTTTAGGTGAATCCAGTTCTGATGCAACGGCATCTGTTACACTGGCGATCAATGCTTTAATTTTCTCCGGTGGCCTTCCTTCCAGCAGCTGAATGTTAATGATAGGCATTTCGTAAGCTTCCTTTCCTATAAAGTTTGACTGGAGATTACAATTTAGATATCATTACACTATTTATTAAAATGGAAAATGTCTTGGACTTTCTTGAATCGAAATCCATCTTAACGTTGTAAATTCCTCAAGCGACCATTCTCCGCCAAATCTGCCTAGTCCTGAATGTTTCTCTCCTCCGAAAGCGATATGAGGCTCATCGTTCACACTTTGATCATTGATATGAATCATACCCGTTCTAATTTGCTTAGCAACACGAAGACCTCTCTCGATGGATGATGTAAATACAGAGCCGCTTAGTCCATATGGCGTGCCGTTAGCCGCTTGGATTGCCTCCTCTTCGCTTTCAACCGGAATAATGACGGCAACAGGGCCGAAAATTTCGGTTTGTGCAATGGTCATATCATTCGTCGCATCAATTAGAATGAAAGGTTCCATTAGGTTGCCGTTTATGTTTCCTTCCACGATTAATTGCGCTCCTTCATCTACGCTTTTATGCACCAATTTCAAGATACGGTCAATTTGCTTTTGATTGATCATTGGGCCGATAAACGTGTCTGGTTCCATCGGATCACCGACTTTTACCTTTTCTAATTTCCCTTTGAATACTTCAATAAACTGGCTGTATACTTTACGGTCAACAATGATTCGGTTAATGGACATACAAATTTGACCTTGATGTACGAATTTGCCGAAAATAGCCGCTGACGCAGCCTGTTCGATATCAGCGTCATCCAGCACAATAAATGCACTGTTGCCGCCTAGCTCAAGCGAAGCCTTCTTCAATTGTTGAGCGGCTATAGCTGTGATATGTTTACCCGCTGCAGTTGAGCCTGTAAATGAAATCATATTCGGAATCGGATGCTCTATAAAAGCATCCCCAATCTCGCGCAGATCGGAAATGACCAAATTAAACAAACCCGCAGGAATGCCCGCTTCTTCAAAAATTTGTGCAAGGAGGATTCCGCCTGAAATAAAGGTCTGAATATCCGGTTTGAGCACGACGCCGTTGCCTGCTGCGAGCGCAGCAACTACAGAACGCATAGCCAAATGAAATGGAACATTCCAAGGGGCGATAACGCCAACTACACCTACCGGAACACGGAGCACTCTGTTTTCTTTGCCAGGAATAATGGAAGGAAGTATTTCATGACGCATACGAAATGGATAAGTTGCAGCTTCTTTCATGCAAAGAATGGTTGAGTTTATTTCAAAATGTGCTTTCCCGTGACTGCTTCCCAGCTCTTCTATTAATAGCCTAATGATTTCATCCTTTCTTCTTTCAACAATTTGAGCAGCCCGTTCGATCACTTGCGCCTTTTCGAATGCAGATACAGACTCCCACTCTTTCTGCAATTCGAAGGAAGACTTATAAGCTTCATCTATATCTGACTGATTGGCTAGCTTTATTTCTGTGAGGGGATCACCATTAAAGGGGTTTTGATTCAAATAACGCAGCTCGCTCGAGCCCTCTCTCCACTGTCCTCTGATCCACATTTTGTTGTAATCTGGATACTTCAATTGTTATCCCTCCATTAATTTTATAAATGCTCCTGAATCATGAAGTTCAGGCGGCCATTCACATAAGTCAAAAGGATAATCTGATCCTGGAACGACTCTCTCTTTACCGACCAACTCAATAAGATATTGTAAGGCTGAAGAATTCCATAGAACCGTGTCATACCAGAAACGTGTTAAATAATCAAAGGGAGAGGATTGCATAGATGATGAAACCGCTTTCCAATTCTCATAGCCTTTATGAATTCTTCCAATTTGATAAGGAAGGAAGCCTCCGCCATGAGCAAGTAAAATTTTCACATTCGGAAATTTGTCTAATATACCATGAACGATTAGGTCTACAGCACAAACCGTCGTCTCCCACGGCACTCCGATCAGGTTAGCCATCATTTTGTGACTAAGCCTTGGATCCATATTAAGTAAAGGGTGTATAAATAGAACTGCTTTCTGACGGTCGGCTTCTTCCCAGAAAGGAATAAATTTATCGTCAGACAGCCTATTCCCAGACCAGGAGGAAGCAATGATCGCTCCCTTCAGACCTTTGCCCATTACACGATTTAATTCCATGGCTGCACGTTCTGGTTCGTTTAAAGGAAGCGTAGCGAGTGCGGATAGTTTAGTTCTGTTTGCCTGAACCAATTCTACGAGGCTGTCGTTATATACAGAGGCCAGTTCAGACGTAATGTCTGATTCAAACTCATACAGAAATAATTGTGGGATAGGCGATATAAGCGAGTGAATAACACCCGCCTTCTCTTGCTCTTTTAAATAAAGTTCCGAGTTCACAAATGCTTCTTTCAGCTCGAATTCCCAGCTGCCGTTCACATTTAGAAATTCCGCTTTTGCCGGATCTCGTTTGATCCATTTGGCATGAACTTTATTTTGATTCGCTCTAAGCCATTCCATCACATCATGGGTCACAACGTGCGTATGGGCATCGTACATAGAGGGTGCTACTCCTTTACAACAAAGTCCACAGATCCAATCCCTGCGAATTTGGCAGAAACCGTGTCTTTGGCTTCGAACTGAATTGCGCCTGTAATGCCTCCTGTCAATATCACTTGACCTGCCTTAAGCTTAAGCCCTCTGCGTCCAAGCATATTCGCGAGCATCGCTACTGACTTCGCAGGATGTCCAAGCACCGCAGCACCCGCACCAAGATCGCGAGTATGTCCGTTGATTAATAGGGTGACTCCTATCAGATCCAATTCAAGTTTATGAGGAGGTTGTAACAATGTACCAAATAAAACTCCCGAGGAAGAAGCATTATCCGCTATAACGTCTGGCAGCGTAAAATTAAAATTTTCGTAGCGGCTATCAATAATCTCAAGTGCAGGCGTTATATATTCAGTCGCGTCAAGAACTTGATGAATTGTAACGTTCGTCCCTTCAAGGTCCTTGCCTAAAATAAAGGCAATTTCAGCTTCTACCTTCGGATGAATATAGTCGCTTAAGGAAATTTCTTGACCTGATTTCACCATATGATCAAATACATAACCATAAATAGGTTCATCTACCCCCATTTGCTTCATCTTCGCTTGGCTCGTTAGCCCCATCTTCGGACCGACAATATTATGGCCGTGCTCAAGCTTTATTTGAACCAAATGTTCTTGGATTTCGTAAGCCTCCTCTACACTTAATTCAGGGTACTGCAGAGTAATGCGAGGCACTTCTCTTTTTTCCAATTCAGCAAGGTGTAAATATTTGGCGATCTTTTTAACTGTTGCCGTGTCCATCTGCTCTCCTCCAAACCATTAAACAGAATATATCGCTTTGTTTTTAGCTAATTCAGCAGCGACATCGACAATCATATCTTCTTGACCGCCGACCACCTTCTGACGGCCCAGCTCAATCAGTATATCTCTAGAGTCGATCCCGAATTTTTTGGCTGCCCGCTGGGCATGGAGCAGGAAGCTGGAGTATACACCTGCATAACCTAGAACCAAACTGTCTCTAGTAATTTCCTGAGGTGCTTGGAGAATTGGAGCAATGATCTCTTCAGCTGTGTCCATTATTTTATATAAATCAATACCTGTTGAAATTCCCATTCTATCCAGCACTGCAACGAGCACTTCCGTTTGCGTGTTCCCAGCACCCGCTCCTAGGCAACGAATGCTTCCGTCAATTCGTGTCGCGCCTTCTTCTATGGCGGCTAGAGTATTAGCCAATGCTAGAGACAAATTGTTATGAGCGTGAAACCCAATATTCACAGATAAACTCTGGCGCAGTGCATGAATTCGTTCCTTCACCTCATGCGGAAGCAGCGCCCCTGCAGAATCGAACATATACACCGTATCGGCTCCATAGCTTTCAAGTAGTTTAGCTTGCTCAACTAATTTATGGACTGAGGCCATATGAGACATCATTAAGAAACCAACGGTCTCAAGACCTAACTCCTTCGCCGTCTGAATATGCTGAGCAGCCACATCTGCTTCCGTGACATGCGTACCTATTCGTGCCATCTTAGCTCCGAGCTTAGCCGCTTCTTTCAAATCCTTAATCGTACCGATGCCAGGCAGCACCAGAACAGCAATGTTCGATGAACCGCATACGGAAACTGCGGCTTCAATGAGCTCCATTTCATTCGTCCGTGATAGACCATACTGAAGCGATGAACCGCCTAATCCATCCCCATGAGAAACCTCGATATATGGAACTCCCGCCTCGCCTAGTGCTTTAGCTACCTGAGTAACCTGCTCTGTCGTATATTGATGCGCAACCGCATGGCTCCCGTCTCTAAGGGCGACTTCCGTAATGAATAATTCTCTTTCTATACTCATACCTGTTCATCCTCCGTAAAGAGCCAATTTATCAAGCTTATGGCGCGCAAGTTCCTCTGCAGCTTTTACCGCGGCCGAAGTCATAATGTCTAAGTTACCTGAATATTTCGGCAAATAATCTCCCGCTCCTTCAACCTCAAGGAAAACAGTTACTTGATTGTGATCAATAATCGGTTCTGTTCGCAAACGATATCCTGGAACATAAGTCTGAATTACTTTGACTGTCTCATGGATCGAAGCTGCAATGGCAATAGCATCCACATGTTCGCCATCTACCAAAGCATGGACCGTATCTCTCATTAAAATCGGTGGTTCTGCCGGGTTTAAAATGATAATGGCTTTGCCTTTTTTGGCACCACCGATCATTTCAATCCCCCTTGCCGTCGTTTCCGTAAATTCGTCAATGTTCGCGCGAGTCCCTGGGCCTGCACTTTTACTCGAAATGGTCGCAACAATCTCAGCATAATTTACCGAGCATACCTTATTAATCGCATGCACAATCGGAATCGTGGCCTGCCCTCCGCAAGTTACAAGATTGATATTCGTTTCATCTAGATGCTCTACCAAATTAACATTTGGGATGACTAGAGCACCCACAGCAGCGGGTGTTAAATCAATGGCGATTTTATCGGCATTTCGCAATGCCTTAGCGTGGCGAATATGCGCCTTAGCGGAAGTCGCATCAAAAATAATATCAGCCAGATCAGGCTGTTCAAGAAATCCTTCAATTCCTGAATCAATCGTTACATATCCGAGTTCCTTTGCACGACGCAGACCGTCCGAATCCGGGTCAATGCCGATCATCGCTGTCAATTCGAGCAGCTCTGATCTTTGCAGCTTTAACATTAAATCCGTGCCGATATTTCCCGAACCGAGAACAGCAACCTTAACTTTAGACATGGAGCGTCTCCCCTCCTTGCTTCATATTAAACCGGATTGAAATGAACGCTAACTTCACCTAAGTGGGCTAATCTAGCGCTGAAATGATCACCGGGTTCCGCGTTCACTGCAGCAGAAAGAGCGCCCGACAGGATCACTTCCCCTGCCCTCAGGATGATGCCGAATTCAAACAGCTTATTCGCAAGCCATGCGACGCAAGCTGCCGGATTGCCAAGAGCGGCGGCACCAACACCCGTATTCATGATCTCGCCGTTTCTGTACAGTACCATTCCGATTTGCGTTAAATCTATATCGGTTGGTTTAACCGGTTTACCCCCTAGCACAAAAAGTCCAGAGGATGCGTTATCTGCAATTGTATCTTGGAGCTTGATTTGCCAATCCTTAACCCGGCTATCGACAATTTCAAGTGCTGGCAGCACAAAATCAGTAGCCAGTATTACATCAAGTGCGCTTACATTTGGACCAATTAGATCACGCTTCAGTACGAAAGCAATTTCCCCCTCTACCTTCGGCTGCAGCAGACGAGAGAACGATATTGTCTCGCCGTTACCCACAACCATATCATCAAGCAGATGGCCGTAATCCGGCTGGTCTACGCCAAGGAGCTTCTGCATCGCAATGGAAGTTAAACCAATCTTCTTTCCTACTACGCGGCGGCCCGTATCTAATTTCTTCTGAATCGTTGCCAACTGAACCTCATACGCTTCCTTAATTGTAATCTGCGGATCCAATGAAGTAAGGGGTTCTACACCTTGGCCCATCAGCTCTGCCTGCTCAAGATGCGCTGAGAAACGGGCGGCCTTTTCCGAAATCAAATCGTGCATGGGACGTCCTCCTCTGGTTTATAGCTTGATGCAAACATTCGTCAATTCAGTATAAAATTCAAAGCTGTGCACGCCGCCTTCACGCCCAATACCGCTCTGCTTCATTCCGCCAAACGGCGTTCTAAGATCACGCAAAAACCAAGTATTAACCCAAACGATTCCTGCCTCAATCTGCCCGGCAACTCGGTGCGCACGCCGCAAATCATTCGTCCAAATGGTCGCGCTAAGCCCATAATGCGTATCGTTTGCTTGTTCAATGACCTCTTCTTCACTGTCGAAAGGAATTACGGTGACAACTGGCCCGAAAATCTCCTCTCTTACGACACGGCAGCCGTTATCTAACCCCACAATAATCGTTGGTTCAAGGTAATATCCTTTCTCGAAACCTTCAGGCCGTTTACCGCCGAGCAGTATATGTCCGCCTTCTTCCTTTGCCAGCTCAATATAGCTTGTAACTCGCTCATAATGCTCTCGGCTAATCAAAGCTCCGACTTTTGTCTCTTGTATGAATGGATCGCCAACAATGAGCCCTTTCGTTTTCTCTACAAATTTGTCTAGAAACTGATCATAAATAGACCGTTCTACATAAATTCTCGATCCGCAAAGACATACTTCCCCTTGATTGATGAAACTTGATTTTAAAGTGGTCTCGATGACTTCATCCAAATCTGAGTCGGCAAAAATGATATTCGGATTTTTACCCCCTAACTCGTATGAAAGACGTTTCAACGTTGTTGAAGCAGAAGCCATAATGGCCATACCGGTAGTCGTTTCACCCGTGAATGTAATGCCGTTCACATCAGGATGTTCAACAAGAGCAGCACCTGCGGAATTCGGACCGAAGCCGTGGACTAAATTGACAACGCCGTCCGGAACGCCTGCATCGCGGCATATTTCAGCAAGAACTGTTGCTGTCATCGGCGTCAGCTCCGCAGGCTTCATAACAACGGTGTTCCCTGCCGCCAGAGCAGGAGCAAGTTTCCATGTCAGCAGCAACAGGGGCAAGTTCCATGGATTGATTAGCCCTACCACCCCTAGAGGGCGGCGAATCGAATAATTTAGGGCGACATCATCCGTTTGTGATGCTTCATTACTCAGCGTACGAATATACTCGGAAAAGAAGTGGAAATTGTAAGCTGATCTCGGAATATCTGTACTGCTCGACAGCCAGAGTGGTTTACCTGTATCGAGAGATTCCAAATACGCAAGCTCATCTTTTCTTTCCAAAATCAAGTCTCCAATGCGCCTTACAATTGCAGTGCGCTCGCTTGCCGTCATCTTCTTCCAAGGTCCTTGCAGTGCTTTCTTTGCCGCTTGGACAGCAAGATCAACGTCGGCTGAACCTCCTTCCGCAACGATCCCGAGAACTTCTTCGGTTGCCGGATTGATATTATTAAAAACTTTGCCATCCACCGAAGGAACGAACTCGCCGTTAATAAAGTGCAGGCAGTCGATCGCTTTAACTTTTACAGCTGAAGGTGCCTGTTGCATCATCCATGTCTCCTTTTTGTTATAGAGTAAGTGATACTTCCACAATAGAGCACACGGTCATTCTATTAGAAGAACGATGTTCCATTATAGTGAACATGAACATTAAATTTTTTACTCAATTTACTTTTTTAGGATGCAATGCTACGATGATTTCAACTTGGGCTTTATAATCCTTTCCGTTATAGGAGGTCTCTACTATGACAAAAGAAAATAACGAGAAGCGTCTGCTGTCTTCATTACAAAATGCACTGCATATTCTTCTCTCTTATTCGTTGGATACTCCCCTGCAAGGAATTACAGACATTTCGAATGCACTCGGGCTTGGAAAAAGTACGGTACATCGTCTCGTAACGACACTGGCTAATGAAGGATTTCTTGTAAAGGATAAAGAGACGCAAAAATACCGATTAGGATATTCTGTACTAGCTTTAAGCGGGGTCGTCACATCTAATTTGGATATTTATAACGAGTCGTTGCCTATTGTGCGGAATCTAGTAAATAAGGTTGATGAAACTGCTCATATCGGTGTGCTCGACGAGGGGCATGTCATTTATTTGCTCAAAGTAGAATGCAATCACCTCGTTCGATTTCTAACTCATGTCGGAAGACGAAATCCTCTCCATTGTACAAGCTCCGGTAAAGTGATCCTTGCTCACCAAGAAACCGAATTTATTAACAACTATATTGGAAGCGATTTAAACGGCTATACCAAAAATACGATTACAAACCCTAAAACACTTCTTAATACGTTAACGGAAATTAGAGAGCAAGGGTATTCAACCAGCTATGAGGAGCTTTTAGAAGGCGTCCATTCCGTAGCAGCTCCGATTCGCGATTATACCGGAAAAGTCGTTGCGGCCATTACGATTGTTGGTCCAAAGCAGCGGATGCTTCAATCGAAAGCGCCATTTTTCGCCAAACATGTCATTGAAGCCGCCAATGAAATTTCGATGCAGCTTGGATATATTAAAAGAAAAAGTAAAATATAGAATTACAAATCCATAGGCAATCCTGTGTAATTTTCAGCTAGACTCGCCCCGGCTGCACGCGAGGATGTTACATAATCTAGCTCAGCCAGCTGAATTGCGCGTTCGAAAGGTGTATGTTGATGGTCGCGGTGAAGCATCGAGGTCATATACCAGGAGAAACGTTCCGCTTTCCAAATCCGGCGCAGACATTTCTCTGTATACCGTTCAAGCTCAACGGTTTTACCGGAAGAATAATAAGCTTGAAGCCCTCTTGCCAACACCTGCACATCAGCTAAGGCGAGGTTCATCCCTTTGGCGCCGGTAGGCGGAACGATGTGCGCTGCATCTCCTGCCAAGAAGAGACGGCCGTACTGCATTGGACTTACGACAAAGCTGCGCATAGAAACAATATTTTTTTGAATAATCGGCCCTTCAATTAAGTTGAATCCGTTGTTCGTTTCGAGCCGAGCGTGCAGTTCGGTCCAAATGCGGTCATCGGACCAATTTGCAATATCGTCTTTAGGGTCAACTTGGAGATATAGGCGCTGAATTTCAGGCGAGCGGGTACTAAGCAGTGCAAAACCACGATCGTGATTTGCATAAACGAGCTCGGGAGCCGAAGACGGGGCCTGAGTAAGAATACCTAACCAGCAAAAAGAATACTTCTTCTGAAATTCTGTACGAATATTTGCCGGGATCATTGGCCGGCTAGGTCCGTGGAAGCCGTCGCAGCCCGTAATAAAATTGCATGAAATTTCGTGAAGCTCCCCGTCTTTATCAGGACGAAAACGGATTTTGGGTGAATTCGTATCAAGGTCATGCAAACTGACATCTCCGACACCAAAATATATTTGTCCTCCATTATGTAATCTAGCAGCTGTTAAATCTTTAATGATTTCATGCTGCGCATATACGGTTACTTGCTTCCCACCGGTAAGTTCGTACATGTTAATTCGATGGCCATTGCCGTTAAACCGAAGTTCGATCCCATGATGAAATTGTCCTTCTCTCATCATTCGTTCACCGACACCAGCAGCATTCATTAGATCGACTGTACCTTGCTCAAGAACACCTGCCCGAATCGTCCCTTCTATTTCTTCACGAGTACGATTCTCAATTACGATGGATTCAATCCCCTGAAGATACAATAGGTGCGAGAGCATTAGACCTGCCGGCCCAGCGCCGATAATTCCAACCTGCGTGCGCATGTTTTCGTCTCCTTTTCGGATTTTATTGTAATGAAAACGCTTCCTATTGTTTTTGATCATAAGCCACTCATGATGGACACGCAACTGTGTTGTTACTCTATGTGGAACAGAGGGGTATTTAACATTAACAGTAATGACTCCTACTTTGAGTATAATGGATTCATAATAAAATTAGCTCCCCAGATTAGCTGCATAACAGTTAATCCAGAAAGCTAATGGAAATCGTTTCAAATAAGCCTAGCCATTTAAGATTTGTACGGAAATCCTTTAACACACCTTCACCTAATATTTTTGAAAGCTCAAGCAGTTCGAACACCTGCTTCACATCCGCAGATAAATTAATGACTTCAACGCTGCTGCCATTGTCTTGCAAATTTTGAATGAGCGTAATTAATAATCCAATGCCAGAGGAATCTACAAAAAGCACTTTCAAAAAATCCATTTCAATCTGCCCGCTCTTCATTAACTCAGGCACAATTTCATCCTCCATTAACTCGGTAGCGTCAATATCCATATCGCCTTCAAACGAAACGATCGTCTTCAATTGCTCATTCACAATTTGAGGAAATGGATCACCCAAGGCTTGAAAAGTCCAGCTCATAAGTGAATAATTCCTCTTTTGAAGAATCGATTGGATTTACCATAATAATGCACTCTTTTGGACGTTCTGGAAGATGAGGTGACAGCATGTTATAGATCACCATAGCGACAACCTCTGATGTTGGGTTCAAATCAGGCTCGCCTTCTACCGTAACATCAAGATAGTAATTGTGACCGTGACCGTGAGGATTATTACATTTGCCGAACAACTTTATCTTTTCTTCATCAGATAAATGATGACTATGCAACCGATGTGCAGCACTAAAGTAAAATTTTCGAGTTAGCCGCGTCAAAGAACCTGCCTCCTTTTCCGAACTTAAATAGTGATTCTCGTAAATTCTAATACGATGTAGGTTGCATCCTTCAAAACGGTTTTCAAGAGAATTCCAAATGGACCTAGCCAAATTTTTCGTAGTTGGAATATGGTGCTGAAAATAAAGGTGTTCACGATTCAAAAATTTACCGTCAAGCTCCCCTTCAACAAACGATTTTACGATCCGTTTGATATCTGTTGTATTCACTACAATCCCAGATTTTTCATTCAGCACCGTTGACATTCCTCTCCTGTATTAATTCCTCGAGATGGACCGATCGAACTCCTCGCATAAGGCAACATTCTCAGCAAATAACCCTTTTTTCACAGTTGTCACTGTCGTTGCACCCGGTTTTTTCACTCCTCTTGCGCACATGCACAAGTGAGTTCCCTCAACAGTTACAATAACGCCCTTCGGTTTTAAGACATTAACAATCGCACTCGCGATTTGTTCCGTCATTCTCTCTTGAACTTGTGGTCGTGCTGATACGAGATCTGTTAATCTAGCAAATTTACTGAGTCCCACAATTCGTCCATCTGGTATATATCCAATATGAGCTTTGCCGTAAAACGGAATGAGGTGATGCTCGCAAAATGTATAATAGGAAATATCCTTAACAGTGATAATCCCGTCATATTCTTCTTCAAATGTTGTGGTGAGTGCCGTTTCAGGGTTGACACCTACACCAGCAAAAACCTCCCTGAACATTTTAGCGACGCGTTTTGGAGTATCTAAAAGACCTTCTCGATCCGGATTTTCACCTATTTCCTTAAGAATGGTTCGAATACTATCTTCAAGGGTATTATTGTCTACCATGTTGTTATTAACTAATGACTTCATTAGATTCCCTCCTACGTAACGTTAGAAAATCCAGTCCTTTTAAAAGGCTGGATTTACTTAAAAAGAACTTACAAGTTGGCAGTCCAACCATTGTAGAATAAAACATTTCGTAAAAACACTAACATAGGACTTTTGGACTGTCTACAAAATCTTATTCTATGGGTAAATATCCCTATACAGTAATATTATATACGTGTTAGAGCGTATTCCAAAGTTCTTTGACTAATTAATAGTGTCTCAGCAATCTCTTTATTACTTTTGCCTTGTGCAAGGTTTTTTAATATTGTAAGTTCTTTTTTACTAATAGAATTTTTTTGATTTCCTATTTCTGAAACATGTTCAAAAATGATTTGTCTGCGGAGTGTTTTGATTAACGATGTTGAAATAATCGTCTCTCCGTTTAGAGCACAGCGAATCGCTGTTATCAATTTTTCACGAGTGGCCGTTTTAGGAATAAAACCCGAAATTGGGATTAATAAATGAACGAATTTAATTGTTTTTACTTTCATACATTTTGCTCCTTGTGGTCTGAGTGATTCTGCATAATTATGTATCCATATTCTCACAGAGAATGGAGAAAGCCATCTCCAACAACCCCAAAAATAAGAAGGTTGATTTGAACATGGCTCATACAGATTAACGCAAATTGGCTAATTTTTCATCAACTTTTTTAAAATTAAATATTCTGAATATTTACTCAGCTGATTAACATTTTCTGTGTAATATCTGGAATGAGAGCTTGTAGCTCGTTACTTGAAATCACCTAACTACAATGTCTCCTACTTATAGTAAGAGTTTTTTTATTACTAAAGGATTTTAGCTATAAAGCGGCGAAATCATTACATAAATGTCCACATCCCAGGAGGAGTTTCATGTTTAGCCGTAAACAGTTAGAGGATATTAAAAATCTACAACGTCTATGCGAGGCAGAGGATCATATTCAATTGAAACTGAACTGGGATATGCTCCACAATCGAAATAATGATGAGAGCAATGACTTTCTTCACTATGAAAATGAGGAGCTTGCCGGATTTATTGGTCTTTATGACTTTGGCAATTCCGTTGAATTGTGCGGGATGGTGTCGCCTAACTACCGAAGAAAGGGGATATTTTCCAAACTGTTTACAAGTGCTCTTGAAGAAATTACAAAGCGAAAAAAATATACCCGAGTTCTTCTGAATGCTCCAGCAAACTCTTCTTCGGCTAAATCATTCCTGCAAAATATTTCGTGCACATTCTCCGTCTCTGAATATCAAATGAAATGGTCAGAAACTGAACTGTTCGATTACGATGACGTTACCATAAGGCCCTCTAAACCAGAAGACCTTCAAGACGAAATACAACTGGATGTTCGTTGCTTTGGCTTTTCGGAGAATGAAGCTGCTGATTTTAACCATCGAGTTAAACTTCATAATCCACGGGAATTTTATATGATAGAGCACGATCATCAGGCGGTTGGGAAAATACGAGTTCATCATGAAGGGCAAGAAGCATGGATCTACGGGTTCGCCATATATCCTGAATACCAAGGAAAAGGAATTGGAAGAAAAGCTCTTAAAAAGATTATTAAGGACGAACACGAAGCGGGATACGGCATTTTCCTAGAGGTTGAAGCGAGAAATTCTAATGCGCTGCGGCTCTATGAATCCTGCGGTTTTAAAGTTGTCCAAGGTCAGGATTACTATCAATATAAATGAATACACTCGGAGGCTGCTCATGATTAACTATGATCATAAAGTATTTAGATCTGTTACAAATACAGATAACGGGGAAGTATCCGATGAAACTATTTTTCACTACAAGCAGGAAGGATCTATCATCCATGCGGAGTACAAGGGTGGAAATATACTATTCGGCACATTAGTCGGTACTGTAAACGATCAAGGACGCTTATCCTTTCGGTATAATCATGTGAATACTGAATACGAACTGAGAGGCGGTATTTGTACGTCAATTCCTGAAATTTTATCTGACGGGCGTATTCGGCTGCATGAAAAGTGGAAATGGCTAGATGATGAGAATAGTGAAGGCGAATCGATCATCGAGGAAATCAAAGAGCTAACCTGACAACAGGTTAGCTCTTCTTGTTATAACGGTCGGTTGACGGAATCAAGCAATCGGCGTGCCGTTTGGAAGTTTCTTCATCCGGAGTTAAGAGTATGACATCCCCTTTCTCAGGAACGCCTCCTAATACTAAAACTTCAGAATCAAAGTCCGCAATACGTCTAGGAGGAAAATTAACAACGGCGACGATCTGTCTCCCTACTAGCTTGTCCGGAGAATATCTTTTTGTAATTTGCGCGCTTGATCGCTTAATGCCTAGTTCACCAAGACCGCCCTATCGTGATAGGTTGCGATCTATTTTCACCAGACTTTATTCTGTTAGCTGCCTGGCAATTATGGTCTAAATACTTCTGTCCCGTTCAAAATGACGCGATAATGAATATCCGCTTTCAGCGAATCAGATACGGCGCAGTACTTTTCTTTGCCAAGTTGAATTGCTTTCCATATCCGGTAATCCGGAATGTCGCCGTCTACTTTGAAAATAAGATCAATCGAGGTAAATCCTTTTGGCGCCTCTTCCTTTCTCGTTCCTACAGCTGCAATCTCCATATTTTTAATAGAAGAAAGGAATGAATCAAGAATCATCGTTACATCGATCCCGATGCAGCCGGCTAAACCAGCCAATAACAGCTCCATCGGAGTGGCTCCATTACCCTCACCGCCATATGCTGCTGTTGCGTCCATGCCAATTTCATAACCGGAAGGACCAACCGATGTAAAGGAGCGTTTTCCATTCCATACTGTCTTTACAATCATATTAACGCCTGCTTTCTGTAATTGGTTTGTCTATTAATGTTCAGTAATTTGTCGTAAAAACTTCTTCGCCCGCTCCGTCTGTGGATGATCAAAAAATGCCTGCGGGCTTCCTTCTTCAACGACTACACCGTCAGCCATAAATACGACCTTGCTTGCAACTTCACGTGCAAACTTCATTTCATGCGTAACGACCAGCATCGTCATCCCATCTTGTGCAAGCTCCCGCATAACGCTAAGCACCTCACCAACTAACTCTGGATCGAGTGCCGACGTCGGCTCATCAAACAACATGATTGCAGGGTCCATCGCAAGAGCTCGTGCAATGGCCACCCGTTGTTGCTGACCTCCGGATAGACGGGAAGGATAGGTATCCTTTTTGTCAGACAAGCCGACACGGTCCAGCAGCCGTTCGCCAATATGAACAGCTTCATCTTTCCTCATCTTCTTGACGGTAAGCAATCCTTCAATTACGTTGCCGAGTGCCGTTTTATGCGGGTAAAGGTTAAACTGTTGAAAGACCATTCCAGTATGCTGACGGATTTCACGAATCAGAGCTTTCCTTTGTCTGGCAGGGAGCTTAGCATCCACATGAATGCCGTTTACTTCAAAGCTTCCTCCTGTAATGTCCTCAAGTCCATTCAGGCACCGTAGAAATGTACTTTTCCCAGATCCGCTGGGTCCAAGAAGCACAACAATTTCATTCTGATCCACTTGGATATCAATATGTTTTAGTACTTCTAAATTATTGAAATGCTTAGATAATTCAAATGTTTTAATGATTGCCATAATTCATCCTCCGTCTCAATACGCTTTCGACAAACGTTTTTCGACGTAATTTAAAATGCTGGAGAAGACAGTACTCATTATCCAATACATAACGGCAATCGATAGATAAAACGGCATATAGACGTAGTACTGGGCTACCAAGAGCTGTGCCGAGCGAAGCAATTCGGTAACCGTAATGACAGAGACAAGCGATGTCTCCTTCAGCATCCCGATAAAGGTATTCCCCATCGGAGGAATCGCCACCCTAGCTGCTTGCGGGAAAATAATTCGCCGCATCGTCTGCCAAGGTGTCATGCCTGTCGCATATGCCGCTTCCGTCTGCCCTTTAGGAATAGACTGGATGGCTCCGCGAAACGTCTCAGATAAGTAAGCACCGATATTAATGCTTAGCGCCACATAAGCTGCGGTAAGAGGTCCAAGTGTAATGCCGTAATCGACGAGACCGTAATAAACAATGATGATCTGAACCAGTGCAGGAGTGCCTCTAATAATGGACACATAGATACGAGCGAGCCCTCGGATGAGACGGTTCCCCTTTAGTCTTGCAAGAGCTACTATTACACCGATAATGAAGCCAAAGAACATCGAAACGACGGTGATGAGCAGCGTATAATACGCACCCTTGAGCAAAAAGGTTAGGTTCTCAAATATAAGATCCATAGGTTATTTCGCCGGTTCCTCTCCGAACCATTTTTTGAAGATGGCATTGTATGTGCCGTCTGCTTTCATATCTTTCAATGCTTTATCCAGTGCATCCCGGAATTCTGGGTTACCTTTACGAACTGCAATACCGGCTTTATCCGCTTTAATGGCCTCTCCAACTGCTTTAATTTTAAATCCGTTCTTTTCAATGATTGGTTTTAGAGCATAAATGTTGTTAATCGTTGCATCAATACGGCCTGAATTCAAATCTTGTAGTGAGGTATTCACATCGTCATATGTTTTAATCTCAAAGTTACCGACTTTCGGAAGCACTTCATTACGCAAATATGCTTCATCGTTTGTACCTAAGCCGACACCGATCTTTTTACCTTTGAAATCTTCGAGCTTGGTGATGCTGTTGTTGTCGTCTCTTACAATAATTCTCACTTCGTTTGTGATATATGGCTCAGTAAAATCCATTTGCTTCTGACGATCTGGAGTAATAGTCATTTGACTGATAACCGCATCAAATTTTTTCGCTTGCAATCCCGCAATCATACCAGAAAATTCTTGAGCGACAAATTCCACTTTTACACCAAGACGTTTTGCAATTTCTTTAGCGATATCCGCATCAAAACCGTCCATTTCTTTCTTATCATTCAAGAAGTTATATGGAGGATACGTTCCCATCATTCCAACTTTCAGAACGCCCGCAGCCTTCACTTGCTCGAGCAAATTAGAGTCTCCCTTTGAATTGTTTGCTTGAGCTGCATTGTTATCTTTCGTCCCGCAAGCGCTCAAAATAACACTCATTAACAACAGAGCGGAAATGATCATTAAAATCGGATTGCGTTTTTGTTTTAACATTGGTTTCTCTCCTTAATCAATTACATTTTTTAACATTTAAATGCCAAGCAGTCCGAAAAATTCAAAGCGTGCCGTTTCAGCGGCTAGTTCTTCAGCGCTTCTATTCGATACTGCCGAATTGGGATCGGCCTTGTTAAGCAGCCACCTGGAAAGGACCCCTTCAATCAAGCTCATCAGCATCGCTGCCCGAAGTTCTGGATCAATCCCCTCCGGAAGCATTCCAAGCTCAATCGCTCTTTCAATATTGCGCCGAAAAGAGACCTCCATGGCAAGTCTCGTATCATGGATACTGCTGCGAATAGACTCATCCACTCCATTACCGGTGAGCAGCAGTTCCATTAAATAGCGATGATCTTCTGCAAACTTGAACAGATTCCTTAACAGGTTCTCTGAAGCTTGAACCATGTCCTGAATCGTCCCTACACGCTCACGATAGCCGCGCGAAATTACCGCCGTCAGTTGTTCCTGACCATCCCGGATAATTTCCAGTGCAATGGCCTCTTTACTTTTGAAGTGCCAATAAAAAGTCCCCTGTGCGACGCCAGCCTCCGCAACAATGTCCGATATTTTCGTCTGATGATAGCCGTATTTTGCAAACCGTTCGAGAGCTATTTGCAAAATTTGATTTCTGCGATCTATCGATTTATTTGAATTTGTATCTTCTATATTCATTGCCCCCTTCCCGATTGACTCGTCAGTCAGTAGAATCAATTAAATCCTATTGGATAACTAAGGATTTGTCAAGAGATGAAAATAAGTTATTTATAATTAATCATAAAAGCCTGAGTCTAACGGGTTACTAGACTCAGGCTCAAAGATTTACTCAATATAGAATTACACTTCTACCAAATGACAAGCGACGGCATGGTCGCCGCCGACACTACGAAACTCAGGAACTTCAGTACGACACCGTTCTACGGCAAACGGGCAGCGCGTATGGAACTTGCAACCTGAAGGAGGATCAGCAGGATTCGGAATGTCACCCTTCAGAATAATCCGTTCTCTTTTACGTGTAGGGTCAGGAACGGGTACTGCAGATAGAAGCGCCTTAGTATAAGGATGCAGTGGACGAGAGAACAATTCGTCTCGATCTGCTATTTCTACGATATTCCCCAAGTACATAACAGCGATTCGGTTGCATAAATGCTCGACCACGCTTAGATCATGCGAGATGAACAAATACGTCAACGAACGTTGCTCCTGCAGGTCGCTGAACAGATTAATGATCTGAGCTTGGATCGATACATCAAGCGCAGACACCGGTTCATCAGCCACGATGAATTCCGGATCCATCATCATTGCCCGGGCAATGCCGATCCGTTGACGTTGTCCGCCGGAAAATTCATGCGGGAACCGTTCCATATGGTAATCCGATAATCCGCAAATGCGGAGTACTTGAACAGCTTTCTCTCTCGCCTCGGCTTTGCTGGCAAGCCCGTGATCGACTATCGCCTCAACCAGTGCGTCTCCAATACGCATCCGCGGATTAAGTGAACTGAACGGGTCTTGGAAAATAAACTGCATTTTCGGACGCATTTCTCTCATCTGTTTCCGATCCAGCGAATACAGGTCAGCCCCCTTAAAAGTTACCTCGCCTGACGTTTTCTCAAGCAGTCTCAGAATTGTACGGCCTGTGGTGCTTTTACCGCTGCCTGATTCGCCAACCAAACCAAAGCTTTCGCCTCTTCTGATATCAAAGCTGACACCGTCTACAGCTTTCACATCTCCTACTTTATAGCCGAAAATGCTATGTTTTACGGGGAAATATTTTTTAAGATCCTTTACGGATAAAATGATATCGTTGCTCATGCTTGTTTCCCCTCCTCCTCATACAACCAGCATGCGGTTTTATGTCCTTGGCCGTCATCGCGCAGGGGAGGCGCTTGTGTACGGCAAATATTCATGCAATGTTCGCATCGATCGCTGAAATAGCACATATTCTCTAGTCCTACGAGGTTCGGAACCTGTCCGGGTATCGAATACAAACGTTCTTTCCGCTGGCCGATCACCGGTTTAGATTTCAACAAGCCTTGCGTATACGGATGACGCGGTTCTTTGAACAACTCAAGAACAGGCGCTTCCTCAATGACTTTACCCGCATACATAACGACAACGTAGTCAGCCATTTCCGCAACAACGCCTAAATCATGAGTAATAAGCAGCGTTGACATCCCGAATTCATCCTTCACCTGACGCAGCAGATCAAGAATCTGTGCTTGGATCGTCACGTCCAGAGCCGTAGTCGGTTCATCGGCAATAAGAAGTTTAGGATTGCAGCTAAGTGCGATCGCAATCATGACGCGCTGCAGCATGCCGCCGCTAAGCTCGTGCGGATAGCTCTTCATAATTTGAGCAGGCCGCGGAATGCCAACGAGCGAAATGAGGCTTTCCGCTTTTTTATGAGCTTCTTTTTTACTAAGGAGCAAATGCTCAATTAACGGTTCCATAATTTGCTCACCGATCGTAAGTACGGGGTTCAAAGAAGACATCGGCTCCTGAAAAATCATTGCGATCTCTTTCCCGCGAAGCCTTGCCATTTCTTTTCGATTCAGTGCCAGCAAATTTTTTCCTTCATATATAATTTCGCCGTCCACAATTTTGCCCTGCGGCTCCGCTACCAGTCGCATAAGCGAAAGTACCGTAACACTTTTACCGCTGCCGGATTCCCCAACAATAGCTACGGTCTCCCCTTCTTTGACGCGGAAGCTGACATCGTTGACGGCTTTTAATGTACCTTCCTCTGTATCAAAATACGTATGCAGGTGCTTAAACTCCACCAATGTATTTGACATTTGTTACCTCACCTACCTGTTGCCTTGCGGATCCAGCGCATCTCTTAAGCCGTCCCCAAGCAAATTTATTGAAATAACCGTTAAAAAGACTGCAAGTCCCGGTGGGATCCACAACCACGGTCTCTTTTGAAAGTCCATCAAGTTGTTCGCCAAATCAATCATTTTACCCCACGACGGCGTTGTTGGACCGACACCGACTCCTAAATAGCTTAGTGCGGATTCGCTCAAAATCGCGCCTCCGACAGTCAGCGTACAGACAACGATAAGCATCGGAAGTGTATTAGGAAGCAAATGATAGAACATTTTACGATAATCCCGTAGGCCTAAACTTTCCGCCGCCTGCATAAATTCACGCTCGCGCAGCGACAAGATTTGTCCACGAACAAGACGGGCGAGTGACGGCCATCCGAGTATACTAAGCATGATCATAACAATATAGATGCGATACTCAGGCGGTACCTTCCACTCTGTCATAATGGCCCCCATGATGATGAGCAGTGGAAGTGATGGGATACTCATCAAAATATCGGCAAGACGCATGATCACAAGATCAACGAAGCCACGGTAATAACCGGATATGACACCGAGACCTCCGCCGATAATTACAGTAAGAATCATAGAGACAATACCTATTGTCAGAGAAATTTGTCCCGCCTGCATTAACCGGGTTAGTACATCGCGCCCAACAAGATCGGTACCGAGCCAGTGGGATGCACTTGGTGCTTTTTTCATATTGAGAATATCTGTATTCCCGTTCGTATAGGGTGAGAATAACGGCCCAATAAAACAAAATATAAACATAAAAATGATAAAAACGAGTCCGAACATGGCTAATTTATTTTTACGCAGCCTTCTCCAAGAATGCTTCCAGAGCGACGGAGATTTTGCCGGTTTCACCCGTGAAGCGGCTGGATCATTGCTAACAGACCTTGTCGTTTCAAGTGCCACAATCATTTCCTCCTCATTTCAACCGGATTCGCGGATCCGCAACGCTGTAAAAAATATCGGCGAGCAAGTTACCGAGTACGGTTAATATCGCCAAGAACATCGTAAAGCCCATCAATACCGTATAATCACGATTGTCTAGTGCTTGCATATGAATATGTCCAACACCAGGCCAAGCAAATATTTTCTCGGTAATGATTGCTCCAGCGAACAGCCCTGGCAATTCAAAACCAAGCAGCGTGATTGCAGGCAGACTAGCGTTGCGTAAAGCATGCTTAAAAATAACAACCCGCTCTTTGAGCCCCTTCGCCCGCGCTGTTCTTACAAAATCTTGCCGAATCACATCAAGCATGTTCGCTCTAAAATAGCGGGTCAAAGAACCGACACTAAGCATTGTAAGTACGGAAACTGGGAGAATCATATGCTTAAGTACTTCCAACACATATGCCATTCCTGTCGAGTTACTGCCGCCATAGGTCATTCCGCCAACAGGGAGCCATTTCAAATCAACAGCAAAAAATTTAATGAGCAATAGCCCAAGGAAGAAGGAAGGAAACGACATCGCTGCAAATACCCCTAGGGTAACGAGTACATCGAACCATGAATATTTCTTTAATGCAGAATAAACGCCAATTAATATAGCAATGGTCCATGTCAGTATTAGAGATACAATAGCAATCAGGAATGAGTTCCAAATATAGTCATTTAATAGGGAAGTGACAGGCTTCTGGAACTGCAGTGAAAATCCGAAATCGCCTTTCATAACATTGCCAAGCCAAATAAAATAACGTTCGATAATTGGTTTATCTAATCCGTATAACACTTTAAGTTCATGAGCTTTTTCCGGTGTTAATTGGATATTGGTATCTACATAGTCACCGGGCGTTAAAGCGAATACAAAGAATATAATAATAGACACCCCGAGCAATGTCGGAATGGCTTGAAGCAATCTGCGGATAATATATTGCCACATAATCTATCCCCTAACAAAATAGAGCTCAGCCGCCAAGCGGCTGAGCCTATTTAATTGTTATTAATTTTCAATCGTAAGTTTTGCAAGATCTCCAGAGATGCCTGTGTATGAGTTTGGCTCAAGTCCATGAATTCTTCCGTTCGTTGCAGACATGACTTTACGGTTGAAGAAGAAAATAACTGGAAGATCATCGTTCAAATATTTGAACAATTCGGTATAAATCTTTTTACGTTCGTTGATGTCCAGTGTGCTGATACTTTTCTGATATAGTTCATCCACTTTAGGATCGGAGTATCCGTTATCAGCCATTTTCGTTGTAAAGCCTTCAACACCGTCAGATGGGTCTAACAAAATGGATGTGGACAAAGAAGCCAAATCGTAATCGCCTTGTTCGCGTTTCGTTAACAGAGCGTTAAAGTCCATAATTTCTGGTTGGAATTGAATTCCGATTTCTTTGTAATTCTCAGTAGCAATTGGAACGAGAATATCCGTCATGCTGCTCTTCGTACCGAGCCAAGTGATTGTTAGCTTTTTACCGTCTTTTTCACGAATACCGTCAGCGCCAACTTTCCAGCCCGCTTCATCAAGCAATTGTTTTGCTTTCTCTGGGTTATATTCGTATTTGTTCACGTCGTCTGTATATGCCCAAGATACAGTACTTGCTGGAATGTTCGCTACCGTAGCATAACCTTGGTAGTTCGTGTCAACAATTTGTTGACGGTTAAGTCCGTATGCGAGTGCTTGACGTACTCTCTTATCTTGCAGATAAGGTTTCTTATGGTTGATGTCTAGGTATGCATAGTTGCTTGCTGTGTAGACATTAACGTTCGCGAAGCCCAAGCTTTGCAATTGCTCAAAGTTTTCAGCGTTCGCTGTGAAACCGTCATAGTCTGTTTCCCCTGCTTGGAACATTTGCAGGTTTGTATCAGGTGTAGACACTTTATAAATGAAATGCTCAATTGCTGGTTTGCCTTTATAATAGTAAGGGTTTGCTACATAACGTACCTCTTGACCCGGGATGAATTTATCCAGTTTGTAAGGACCTGCACCCATTGGTTTGCTGTGCAAAGTACGGATATAACTCAAATCGCCTTGTTTGTAATTTTTGCCGTAGTAAGCTTTGGACAATACCGGTCCACTGATCAATCCAAGCGTTCTTGCATTAACTTCTGTTGTTGTAATTTGAATTGTCAATGGATCAATGACTTTAATACCTTCAATGGAGGATGCTTTACCTTCTTTATATTCCTGTCCGCCTTTAATATGTGCTGGAGTAATATCAAACTCACCATCATAAGATTTGTCATGAAGAATGGTGAGTGTAAATGCTACATCGTCAGCCGTTACAGGTGAACCGTCGCTGTATTTCAGTCCTTTTCTTAGGTGGAAAGTGTATGTAAGATTGTCCGGAGACACATCCCAGCTCTCTGCTAAGCCAGGTACTTGTTTACCATTCTTATCGTAATCGATCAACGAAGCGAACATCGCATCACTTGCGTTGCCATCGTAGCCATTGTGATAAAAGTAAGGGTTGAATACGCCTTCTGGCTCAGTTAGGCCGACAATGAATGTATCTTTGCGATTTTTAGCCGCTTCTGGATTTTTAGACATATCTGTTGCTTTGAAAATACCGTCTTTCACGGCAGCTGGTGCTTCAGCTGATTTTGTATCGGTTGTTGCTGATTGACCAGCAGTATTCGATGCACTATCTTGTGCCCCGCCGCATGCGCTTAATACCAAAGATAAGGACAGTAGTAGCGCTGGGACTAACTTTAATTTGTTGTTCACTTGAATCCCCCTCTAGAAAAAATATATAATTCCGATACACAAACTATGTATTTGCGTTCGATATTCACTATTATAAAAACCATTTCGTGTTCTGTAAAGAGAGAACTTGAAATTGGTTTCTTTTTTTACAGAAATATTTTTCATTCAAGATTCATTGACGTATAAGAGCAGCTGCTCATACATTTGTTCAATCCCTTGAGTACGAAGGCTGTATCCGATTACATTCTCACCTTCGATATAAGCGTAAATCAATCCTGCTGTCCGCAAATTAAATAGATGGTCATGTACAATCCCTTTGGAGATACCGACATGCTTAACGATTTCTGTGAAGCTTTTCGGCTCTTGATATAGATACTGCAAAATACGAAGCCGGCTTTTCTCTCCAAGACTCCGAATAGCTTTGTGCATCATAACCGGTATATCGTCATTTACTTCATGAATTCGAGATGAGTAGTTGCATATAGTCACTTTTCCAAAATGATAAATGATGTTGGCAGGCTGAAAATGATACTGCGGAATGAATATAAGCCGCTCCAGACCTTCAATAGGAACAAAATGAAATCCATTCGTCGTCTCATCGACAAAGTTCATTAGTGGGCTCTCATTCATTTCCTGCTGTTTTTGCACTGCGTGCTGCTTAAGTCTATCGATCATGTTACGATCCCACTTCTGGAAATATTGCTTATTCCACTCCGACAGAAGATAATGAATCCGTTTACGGTACTCGTCCACATTATCCGGGAACCTGTTCACGTACTGAGATAACATCTCATATATTTCACCTGCAGATAACCCTTCAAGCCATCCTAGGAAAGTCTCTACTTCGGTATTACAGGGACACAAATAAAGCAATAAATAGACAAGCTTCCAATCATAATTTACTTCTGTATGATCTAGAACAGAAGCAAACTCCTCGGTAATTTTGTTCCGTACTTCTTTTGCCCAAGAAACTCCTAGATCGGTTTTTTTGTAAGATTTTCTACAAATATATGTATGCAAGCTGTTCAACAACTCATGAACAGGCGCAAATTGCACTTCGACTTCGTACGACATAGCTGACCTCCATATTAATTTGAATCTATTATAAATCGGAAAGGAGCAATCTTCTACTCTTGCAAAAATTACATGGTTGCGCATAAGCAAAACAGACCCTGTATCTTATACTAAATATCGGACATCAGGATCGGCCGTATCTCGATCGCAAATTGCCTTGCGTCTTCAACAGTGCGTCTACCAGTGACGATGTCATGCATTAAATTTAGAGCCATAAAATTCGCAGCCTCTTGGTCACATTTCGCAGAAGCTTCACCGCTAGTTCGATCAGGATACAAACTTCCATCAAACTGGGCAAGTTCATCAAACAACTGAACAGGTACTTTATAATCAATCGTCTGTTCCAAATAATCGAGATGTGGAGTAGGAAAGTTGTGAGGTACCGTGTCCAGATAAACAATAGTACGTTTCCACGGACCATTGTTATGCCAAATTATCCTTCTGGAGGCCAAAATCCATAATTTCCAAAAGAAGCCATTATTCGGCTCCTCTTTAGTAGACTTTTAGGCTTCTATCCACCCATTTGCGAACTACTTTTTGATACCAATAATAACGATCCTTCGGTACTCGCTCTAACGTCTGAAAATCAACAAATACTAAGCCAAAACGCTTGCTGAGACCAAAAAAAACCATGGCTCAAAAGCCATGGTTTTTTTTAAGTAACGCTACCTTTTATCGATTATAGATAAGCCGGAATGACGCACACTGGTTTGGATACTTCTGCAGAGCGGCCTGTATACTCCAGCTTGCCTGTCTGTTGATTTACGCGGAACACAGTTAAATTGTTGGAATCACGGTTCGCTGAAATCAAATAGTTTCCGTTTGGCGTTAGCGTAAAGTGGCGCGGATGTCCACCTTCTGTTGGTACATGTTCTACATAGGTTAGCTTGCCAGATTGTGCATCAATCGCGTACACGACAATGCTGTCATGGCCGCGGTTGGAACCGTACAAATATTTACCGTCGTTCGATACTCTAATTTCTGCCGTTGTGTTTTCCCCTTGGAATTCTGCAGGCAATGTTGAAACAGTCTCAATCGTATGTAACTGTCCTGCTTCTGCATCATAACGGAATGAAGTAATCGATGAATCGACTTCATTAATGACAAATGCAAGATTGCCATTTGGATGGAATGCCAAGTGACGAGGACCTGCTCCAGGATGCGTAGCCGTCTCGCCGTGGAACTCGAGCTTCTTGCTGTCATGATTAATCGTGTAAGCACGAATGCGATCGATACCTAGATCCGGTACGAAAATAAACCGCCCGTCAGGGCTGAAAAATGCGGAATGAGGGTGCGGCTGAGATTGACGTTCTGGATGTGCCCCTTTACCTTCATGCTGCTTCATATCAAGCAATTTGCCGACCATTCCATTTTCCTCTAGTGATAACAGCCCTATTTTGCCGCCATGATAGCTGGCTACAATTAGGTAACGGTCTTCTGCATCTCTTTGAATGTGGCAAGTCGTTGCATCTGTTGATTGAACGCGGTTTAGCTCGGTTAGCGTTCCTTTGCCTGTATCAACAGCGAATGAGATGACTTCGCCTACTTTTTTACCGTCATTAGATACCGTTTCTCCAATGGAGTACAATTTCTTATGCTGAGCGTCCAAGTTCAGAAAAGTCGGATTTTTGATCCCAGACACTTGATGCAAACGAGTCAGTTCACCTGTGGTTTCGTCAAATGAGTATACATAAACTCCAGGATCGGATGCTTCCGCGTAAGAACCAATGAATAGAAGCATGCGTTCAGATTGTGTTGTCATTGATTTATCCTCCTACCTAGAAATACATAAAGGCTACAGCCCTTTACTTTTAGTGTATACTTTTTCCTTTGGCAAAATCAAATTAGATTTTGATATTCTTTTTACTGCTCAGCAGCCGCCATACCTACGGGACCTCCGCCTATAACCGCTACAGGTAATTTCATGTGTTTGACCTCCTTAGAACAGTTGTAATATTTGCGATTTGCAAGTATTATTCTAAAAAAATAACTTCCATGAGCGGGATTACCCAATGGGAGTCGTACAGCACTTGCTCGATTTCGCCATGCTTTCGTTAAGCAACTGAATCGAACGTAATACAGTTTCCTTCTCAAAGTCATTCATATGTGAAAATATTTCATCTAGGTTATTGTTCATCTCCGTATCAATGGTTGTAGCTACAAATTTCCCTTCTGTAGTAAGAGATAGAATATATACCCTTCTATCTTCGGGTGACGGTGTTTTCTTCACCAATTTCATCTTCACTAGCGTCCCAATCTGTCTGCTGAATGTCGTAATATCCATTCCTAAAGTATCAGCAATTTGCTGCATCGATGGATTATGTTGCCGATCGATTTCGTATAATATATGACTTTGCGTTAATGAAATGTCTACCCCCCCAACCGTGCAGCAGTTTTTATTCAAAAAACCAAATCGGCGGGTCATCGTTTGAAACAGTTCACGTGTCGTGCTCATCTGCAATCACCTCTTGAAAGGAGTATATTTCATTTATTTGCATTTTGCAATTATATTCCTGTAGTTTCAGTACATAAATTTTAATTTTGTATCACATCAATAGAAAATATTTCTTTTAACCCCTTTTTTCCATTAGGAGTAATTTTTATCGCCCTTGTGTTAGACAAACGCTCAATCCATTTTAATTCAAACAGTTTTTCTAGAATTGCATTTCCTAAAGCTCCAGCCAGGTGATGACGTCTTTCCGTCCAATCTAAACATTTATGTGACAAGGAACGACGTCTTCTCTTCACTTCTTGAAGGTTAATTTGAAACGACGTGAAAAATTCCTTGCCTTGATGAGTAACTCTAAATTCATTTTCGTCTTCGTACAGAACCCCCATTGTGATTAAAGACTCTGTTAATTGAACACCTAAATTACCTGCTAGATGATCATAGCACGTTCTCGCTAGGCGAATCGCTTTATCTTCCGAAGATTGTCTTAAGGACTTAATTTGCGCAGGCGGGGCTATTGATAATAGCGACTCTAGCACTTGAGCAATCTCTTGATTTCGAATTCCATAGTAACGATGCCTGCCTTGTTTTTGAACGGTTACGATATTGGCATCGACCATCTTGTTTAAATGAAAACTAGCTGTCTGCGGTGTAATCCCCGCCATATGTGCTAGTTCGCTCGCAGGATGAAACCTGCCATCGAGCAAAGCTGTTAATATTGCTGCACGTGAAGCTTCACTCACCAAAGCAGCCACCATTGCCACATTAGAATTTACATTCATTTTCATCTCACCCCTCCGATATGTAATCCATACTTCGATGATAATCGAAATGTTAATACTTTACAATAAGAGTGAACATATATCAAGGAGGAGATGAAGTGAAAACAATGGATCAAATTCCAATTTCGAAAGTAATCGACCCTAAAATTTTATATTATGGGTCTGCTGTTATTTTACTAAACACGCTAAATGAAGATGGAACCGTAAATATTAGTCCTATATCATCGTCATGGGCCTTAGGTGACTGCATTATATTAGGGATTGGACTCGGCGGAAAAGCTATAGAAAATATAAACCGTCATCCTGAGTGTGTCATTAATATTCCAAGCCCATCCTTATGGGAAAATGTTGAACAGCTAGCTCCTTATACAGGAAAAGACCCTGTTCCAGATTATAAGAGACGTCTAGGATTTGAGTATGAAAAAGAAAAGTACAGAATCTGCGGGCTAACCTCTTCTGAATCCATATCAGTAAAGCCTACTCGAATCCAAGAATGTCCGATTCAAATTGAAGCAAAGGTGCAGCATATTCGCATTCCGGAATATTCTCCTCATTTTGCAGTTGTTGAGACACAAGCAATACAAGTACATGCTCATGAGAATATATTAATAAGTGAAAATCACATCGATCCAAGCAAATGGAGCCCTCTTATATACAATTTTCGGCACTATTTCGGTCTTGGTAATCAGTTAGGCAAAACCTTTCGAGCAAAAACGTAAACGATACATCTCACAAGTAAAAAAAGCACCGCCGCATTAAAGCGGAGGTGCTTCTAATAGATGTAAGTATGAGGTTCAGTGATTTAGCCTTCAAGCAGCAAACTTTCAGGATCTTCGAGAAGTTCTTTGACCTTCACCAAGAATCTGACAGCCTCGGAGCCGTCAATAATACGGTGGTCATAAGAAAGCGCAATGTACATCATTGGTCGGTTTTCCATTCTTTCCTCATCAATTGCGACTGGGCGAAGCTGTATTTTGTGCATTCCCAAGATTCCGACTTGCGGTGCATTTAGAATAGGCGTAGACAGCAACGATCCAAATACACCGCCGTTCGTAATTGTAAATGTTCCGCCTTGAAGTTCTGACAGCGATAGAGAGTTGCTGCGAGCTTTAGCTGCAAGCTCTGCGATTTGTTTCTCAATTTCCGCAAAGCTTAGACGGTCGGCATCACGAACAACCGGTACAACTAAGCCTTCTTTTGCTGAAACCGCGATACCGATATCGTAGAATTTCTTAATCAGCACATCTTCACCGTCAATTTCTGAGTTGACCATCGGAAAAGCTTTTAAAGCGCCTACGACGGCTTTTGTAAAGAAAGACATGAATCCTAGAGATACGTCGTACTTCTCGATGAACGACTGTTTACGGCGTTTACGCACATCCAAAATGGCTGTCATATCGACTTCATTGAATGTCGTTAGCATCGCTGCTGTTTTTTGCGCTTCAAGCAGACGGTTAGCAATCGTAAGACGACGTCTGCTCATCCGCTGACGATCTATTGGCTTCGCAGGGTTAATGACTTCTGATTTAGAAGCAGCCGGTGCAGCTGGTGCTGCAGGCTTACTGCTTGGCTGTGCAGATGGAGCTGGTGCTGTGGATGCTCTAATATCTTCTTGATAAATACGGCCAATTGGATCGCTAGACTGCACTCTGCCCAGATCAATACCAAGTTCACGAGCAAGTTTTCTCGCAGACGGTGATGCCGGACGAGAATTGTCACTAGGTTCCACAACAACAGGAGCCGGTGTTGCTTGCGTGGCAGGCGCTGGCGCTGCTTGCGGAGCTGCTTGTGCTTGTACTGGTGCAGGCGCTGGCGCTGTTTGAGCATTGCCGCCTTCATTAATGGTGCCGATCACTTCACCAATTTGAACGGTGTCACCTTCTTGCTTAACGATGCTTCCAATAACACCAGCCGCTTCGGCACTAATTTCTAAGTTAACTTTATCTGTTTCGAGTTCCAGGAGAACATCGCCTTGATTAACAGTGTCTCCAACTTTTACATGCCATTTGTAAATAGTTCCTTCGGTAATCGACTCACCCATTGCCGGTACGATAATTTCGTTCATCGATGCTACCTCCCTAGTGAGATATGTTCATTTATAGAGCTTTGATTAAGGGCTAATGAGAAAATCTGTTGCTGTTCAAAAGCATGAATGTACGCATAGCCGCTTGCTGGGCTGGAACGTTCTGGACGACCGATATAACTTACATCAACGCCTTCTGGAGCAATTCCTCTAAGGAGCGGTTCGATGTAACTCCAACTACCCATATTTTTCGGTTCTTCTTGTACCCAGATCATCTCTTGAAGATTAGGGAAACGAGAAACAATTTTCTCAATTTCTTGACGCGGGAACGGATACAACTGCTCGGTGCGCACAATATGCAGCCAAGAGAAGTCCTTATCTTTTTCCTTCTCAAGCGCATCTTCCAAATCAACAGCAACTTTACCCGTGCACAGAATCACTCGTTTCACTTTCTTCGCTTGTTTACCAAGCCCTTCTTGTTCCACCACTGGCTTAAACTCCCCTTCGCTAAAAGCGGATGCTGGAGAAGCTGCACGAGGGTTGCGGATCAAACTCTTAGGTGCCATAACAATGAGCGGCCGAGCTTCTTCTGATTCTGTAAGCGCTGCTTGTCTGCGAAGCAGATGGAAATATTGAGCGCTGCTGCTCAAGTTCACTACCGTCCAGTTCTCTTCAGCAGACAGCTGTAAGAAACGTTCCAACCGTGCGCTTGAATGTTCCGGTCCTTGACCTTCATAGCTGTGAGGAAGAAGCATAACCAAACTCGATTTCTGTCCCCACTTAGAACGTCCAGATGAAATAAATTGGTCGATCATGACTTGCGCTACGTTCGCAAAATCACCATACTGTGCTTCCCAAATAACGAGTGTTTCTGGTGAGAACACATTGTAACCATACTCAAATGCAAGCACAGCCGTTTCAGAGAGCGGACTGTTATGAATCGCAAAAGACGCTTTGGCTTGCGGCAGTTGATGCAGCGGGCAGAACAGCTCTCCCGTCTCCGCATCATGCAGTACCAAGTTCCGATGTGCAAATGTAGCGCGCTCTGCATCTTGTCCCGTAATACGAATAGGTCTGCCATCAGCCAAAATCGTAGCAAAAGCAAGCGTCTCGGCTTGACCCCAGTCTACTTTCTCCCCATCATTCAGTGCTGTTGCACGGCGCTCTAGTATACGCTGCAACTTAGGATATACACGAAAGCCTTCTGGCCATTTCAGCAAATCAGCGTTGATTTCGCGAAGCTTATTCATCGGTACGGCAGTCTTCACTTTCAAAGACTTATCGCTTCTCACTTCCACGTTAACAGGCGCTTGTTCTTCTTGCTGCTTCACTACTTCGAAAGCTTCTTTGAAATGGTTATTAATATTTTCTTTGAACTCCTCATATTGTCCTTCTTTTAGCACACCTTGTTTTTTCAAACGGTCTGCATAAATGAGACTCACTGTAGGATGATTTTTAACTTTTTGATATACCGTTGGTTGAGTCGTTTCCGGATCATCTGTTTCGTTATGTCCATATCTGCGGTATCCAATCAAGTCAATGAGGAAATCTTTCTTAAACCGTTTGCGATACTCGCTCGCTAGACGTGCTGCAGCTATGCATGCTTCCGGGTCGTCTGCGTTCACGTGAACGATAGGGATTTCATAACCTTTGGCAGGGTCACTGGAATAACGCGTCGAACGGGAATCTTTGCTTTCTGTTGTAAAGCCGATTTTGTTATTCGCGATAATATGAATCGTTCCGCCATGCTGATATCCTGGAAGTCTGCCGATATTCAGCGTCTCTACAACGATCCCTTCACCTGGGAAAGCTGAATCTCCGTGAATCACAATCGCGACGGATTTATCGACATTTTGCCGCGGATAGCCAGGCGCATTACGTTCTTCTTGAGCTGCGCGTGCGAAGCCTTCTACTACAGCATTTACAAATTCCAAGTGACTTGGATTGTTTGCGAGCGTAATGCGAGTCTGATTGTCACCCGTATTAATCGTACGAGTTGCTCCTAAATGATATTTCACGTCTCCTGTTGACCCATAGTTGAGTGTCGTTAATCCTTCAGAAGGCGATATTTTTTTATTTGGTGAGTGGTAGAATTCCGAGAAAATCTTCGTATATGGTTTACCAAGAACATGAGCAAGAACATTTAGCCGACCGCGATGGGCCATGCCCATAACGATGTCACTAACGCCGTTGCCTGCCATCACCCGTACAATTTCATTGACGAGCGGAACGAGAACATCGTTACCTTCAACGGAGAATCGTTTCTGACCCACAAAAGTACGGTGAAGGAAATCTTCAAATTGCTCTGCTTGAATTAGAGATTGCAGCAATTCCTTTTGTTCTTCCGGTTTCAAACTAGCAGAGAAAGAATTAGATTCCACTTGGCTGTTAAGCCATTCCCTCTCTTCTTCATTGTGTATATGACTAAACTCGTATGCAGTGGTGCCAGTATATAATTCACGTAAGCGCTGAATCGCTTCCCAGCCATTTGTCACAGATGCAGGTGCTCCGTCCCAAATAAAAGCAGCTGGAAGCGCTGATAGATCAGCCTGAGTCAGCTGGTACGTTTGCGGTTCTAGCATTTTAGTATCAGCCGGTTCGCTAATTCCTAACGGATCAATCTGTGCTGCTAAATGACCATAGGTGCGAATATTCGATACCAATTTACTTGCATCTACACTCTTTTTGAGCAAACTTTGATCTATGACGTTGCCGTCAAATGACTCCGCTTTCATTTTAGTAGACATGGAAGCAGGTGGAGCTCCGAAGTTTGCGAACAATTCGCGGAAAGAAGAATCGACAGACCCCGGATCATTTACATACTTCTCGTACTGCTCTTGCACGTAACCGAGATTCGGTCCGTAGTAAGATTGCCATTGTCCTTGCACATTTTCACTGGGCTTCATCGCTGAATACCTCCGCCTAGATTAATTTTATTGGTTCATGGACGGAATTTCTTAAAAGTTTATACATTAATTATATATAACCTTGCGTCATACCTTAAATAACCATTTCATATCATTATCATCTATAAGATAGATTAATTATGTGAATATAAGAACAAGCTTCGAATGCTGTCGATTTATAACTGAAAGATCATGGGCTAAAGTATTAAATATGTATACAGCGCACAAGAAAAAAACTGACGCCTGTCGATTGTTGGCGCCAGCTTTGGAATTATAAACTCTATTTTTGGGCTGTTTTCTTGATCGCCGCTTCCATATTAACATTATAGATCATATTAACTAAGATCATACCTATGGAAGCGATAAATGTTGTTTCTTCATCAACAATGATAGATCAATATGATTGCCCAGTCACAATCTTCTTAATGTCATCAACCGGAACTTTAGGTACACGGTCGTAGGTGAGCAGACCGTTTATTTCCTGCTCAACATCTGTGAGCTGTGTATAACAGAAACCTTGCACAATTGGAGATGTATACATCGGGCGAATAACGGCTGTAAGACGTCTTAGAAAATCTTCATCATTTTCTGCACCAGAGTAGCCCCATCCTTCCCAATCACTCTTCTTATAGGCAATACCGCCAAACTCGGTTACCATGATTGGCTGACCTTCGTATTTGCCGTCTCCGACGAAGATTTGGCGGTTTGAAGGCATCGAATGAACTGCAGTTTCTGCAGACGCATAACGTTCTGTCAGCACTTGTTCACGCCATTCATAGTCATGAATGCCAACGATGTCTGTCTTCACCATTTCCCAGCCATCATTATAGATGACGAGCCTTGTGTCGTCCAACGATTTGATCATATGATACATCGCAAGTCCATGTTGTTGCTGCCGGGCATCAATCTGAACATTCGGAACACCCCAGCTCTCATTGAGCGGTACCCATACGATAATCGATGGATGATTATAGTCACGTTTGATCACTTCCTGCCACTCATTCATAAATCTGCGTACATATTGTTCCGAATATTGATAGGCATTGGCGGCTTCACCCCAAACGAGCAGCCCCATTCGGTCAGCCCAGTACAGAAATCTTGGGTCTTCCATCTTCTGATGTTTCCGTACACCGTTGAAACCCATTGCCTTCGTCAGCTCAATATCTTTGATGAACGCTTCGTCAGTCGGAGCAGTTAACAGACTTTCAGGCCAATAACCTTGATCAAGCACTAGACGAAGATAATAAGGTCTATTGTTCAGGTTCAGTCTGCCATTCTCGATAGACACTTTACGCATTCCAAAATAACTTGATACTTCATCAACCACCTGTCCATCCTGAAGCACTTCAAAGTGGATATCATACAAGTTTGGATTTTCCGGCGACCACAATCGTCCTAAGCCATGATCGTTAAAATCATGAAGCCCAACCGTACGAACTTCTTCACCGGTTGTTACCTTAAAAGTATCTTCCGCCACAAGCGTGCCTTGAAACGTAATTGTTAAACGCGCTTGTAAATTGACGTTCTGCTGTACATTCGCGAAGTACATTCGAATGCGGATCTCATTACGATCGATATCCGGTGTAAATTTCACATGTTTTAAATGAGCAGGATGCACAGCTTCCAGCCATACCGTCTGCCAAATACCTGTTGTCCGAGTGTAGAAAATACTTGCCGATTGCTCTTCCCAATATTGCTTGCCGCGCGGCAGTGTTACGTCTCGGCTATAGTCCTCTGCCCTCACAACGATGACATTCTCACCGTCTTTCAAAGCCTCGGTAATGTCTGCTTGGAAGGGTGTATGTCCGCCTTCATGCGTTGCTGCTAAATGTCCGTTCACCCATACATGTGCTGTATAATCGACAGCTCCAAAATGAACAATTACACGTTTTGACCTCCAAGCTTTCGGAACTTCAAATGTTTTGCGATACCAAACTAAATCATGAAATGATGGATCCTCAACGCCGCTTAATTGACTTTGAAACGTGTACGGTACTTGTATTTTACGGTCAAAAGGCTGAGCTTGCTGAAACCATTGTTCACGGTCGCCTCGGCGTTCATCATCAAAGGCAAAATCCCATTCGCCGTTTAAGTTCATCCACTCTTTGCGTTCGAACTCTGGACGAGGATATTCTGGTCTTGGTTGTTGTACTGGCATGGAAACACCCTTCCTTCGTAGTTGATTGTTTTAACCGCTTTCATTTATTCGTGCTAAGCACTAAATTCAATTTAGTGCACACATACCGCTACAATCAATTAATAATCTTACAATTGTTTTATTAAAAGAAAAGACTGCCCCCCATCATGGAAGCAGCCTTATACTTCATTTCAATTATTGCTCTGTTAAAATAATCGGACCGTCTGGGGTAATCGCAATCGTATGCTCGTATTGCGCAGACAGCTTGCCATCCGCAGTTCTCGCTGTCCATCCATCTGAGTCAACAGTCATACGATATGTTCCTTCATTGATCATAGGCTCGATTGTGAACACCATGCCTTCTTTCAAGCGGAAACCTTTGCCTGGCTTACCGATGTGAGCGAAATTGGGTTCCTCATGAAGATTGCGTCCAATTCCGTGTCCTAGCAAATCACGCACAACAGAGAAGCCATTTTTCTCAGCATGTGCTTGAAGCGGTGCAGTCACATCACCAATTCGGTTGCCTGCCACCGCATTTTCGATACCGATATATAAGCATTCTTTCGTCACGTTCATCAGTTTCTCTGCAGTTTCGGAAATGTTGCCGACTGCATAACACCAAGCGGAATCGCCAAGCCAGCCGCCGTACTCGGCAACGATATCAATCTTAACGATGTCACCTTCTTCAAGCGGAGTTTTGCTAGGAAATCCATGAGCAATAACGTCATTGACAGATGCACATGTCTCGTAATCAAAGCCGTTATATCCTTTCGTAAACTGCTTGCCGCCCAGCTTCTTAATGTGGCTTGCCACAAAGCTGTTAATCTCCCAAGTCGTAATCCCTGGCTTGATCAGGTTCGCCAGCTCGCGGTGACAATCGGCAACAATCTGGCTCGCCTTGCGCATTTCATCAATTTCGCGCATTGATTTTAAAATAATCATATTTTATGAACTCCTCTTCTTATTCATTGTAAATAACATATCCATGACCTCATTCGTATCGAATGCCAAATCCGGTCGATGAATATATATCCCTGCACAGCCCATAAGCGAACCGATCATCATAAGCGCACGCTGCCCCGCTTGTTCATCATTCTCTTTCTGAACTGCGTGGATGAACGGATGAATTAAATCTGTCTGAAAATATTCCTTCAGCCGCTTAGACGATCCGTTAGGCAACTGCCTAAATTGTTCAATGCCCATTTTATATAAAATAAATACAGAATGATTGTGAAGCCAAAGCTCAAAGAGCAGCTTACAATATTGTTGCAACTGATCGGGCCTCTTACTCATGTCGCCTTTTAAATACGTTTCTGCAAGATCTCTAGCTCGTTCTAAGGCACTCCACGCCAAGTCCTCCAACAGCTGATATTTATTTTTATAATAATGATAGACCGTACCGTACCCGAGACCGGCGAAGTTCGCGACATCGCGCATTTCCATGAGCAGTCCTTTGTCCAAATAGACCTCAGCTGCCGCTTTCATAATTTGCTCTATTCTCATCTCGCGAATTTCATCATTTTGTTCTCTTGTACGGGGCGTCATGCAGAACACTCCTTTTTTTGACCTACTGATATGTCAATATAAAACAAAGTACTCCTTTTTCACCCTAAAATCAAGTCTATGACACGTAATTTATGAGAGCACATTTTTAATCTTTCCTTAACGTAACGTAAATGTTTTACAATAGGTCCAAAGGAGAGGTTCAAATGACTTTTATGAAAATAAAAGAACTTGCTGCAAAACTGCAAATTACACCGAGGGCGATCCGTTTCTATGAAGAGAAAGGGTTGATCCACCCAGCCAAACAACCTAATAATGATTACCGGTTATTTTCTGAAAATGACGCTTGGAGAATTCAAACTATTTCTTCCTTGCGAGAAGTCGGCATGAGCATTGACCACATTCGAGCTGTACTCAGTGAGCTTGATGACGGTAATGACAATGAAATTTTATATTATTTAGAACAGCAACGATCGGCCATGTATTCGCAGTGGATTGAACTCAAGCAAATGATTCAGACAACGGATGAGATGATTGATTTACTGAAACAACAGAAGACATTGCAGATTGAGCACATCGTTCACCTTGCTAACGGTTCTAAGAGACTTCGTGATTTGCGTAAAACATGGAGCGACCGCTGGAATTTCGACCGACAAGCCTCATTTTATGATGAGCTGGTTACTTCCAGGCAAGCTATTAATCTCTATGAAAATTACGAGCAAGCTCTTGATCTGACATTGGCTTGGGTAACACCAAGCAAGACCGAAAAAGGTCTCGACATCGGTACAGGAACCGGCAACTTAGCTGGACGCTTCCTTCAAGCTGGAATACCAATGGCAGCGATCGATCAATCGAAGCAAATGCTTAAACAGTGCCAAATGAAATATCCTCACTTAGAAACGAAACTGGGCAACTTTCTTGCTATTCCTTACTTGGACGATCAATTTGATTTTATCGTGACGAGTTACGCCCTTCATCATCTTACTGACGAACAAAAGCTAATAGCACTTGAAGAAATGGCTCGAGTGTTACAACCGCACGGCCGTATTTGTATAACCGATTTAATGTTTGAAAATGAAGCAGCCCGCTCTCGGTACTTAAGGGAATTAGAACAGCAAGGAGCTTTTGAAATGAAAGATGCCATCCTGGACGAATACTATGCAGACAAATCCTTAATACTAGACTGGTTTGAGAAGAAGGGCTATATGACCAGACATGAGCAGTTAAGCGACTTGCTCCACATTGTGTACGCTGTACCTATAAGAAAGCGTTGACCTTAACGCAGCGTCATCGTCTAACCTCCAAGTATGCAATCATTCCATTATCAGTTCTGGAGGTTAGAAGCACATGAAAATATTAATTAAGAACGGCTCCATCGTATCGATGACCGGAGATGAAGATCCCTTCATAGGAGATCTGTTGATTGAAAATGATCGAATTGCATCGATTCAGCCTGACATTACCGCAGATGCTGATGAAATCATTTCGGCAAAAGGCATGGTCGTCATGCCTGGTCTTATTAACGCACATAATCATACACCGATGAGCTTGCTTAGAGGTTTCTCCGATGATTTAAAGCTAATGGACTGGCTGGAGAAAAAAATGCTGCCCGCAGAAGAACGTATGAATGAAGAGGACATTTACTGGGGCGCAAAACTAGCGATGGCAGAAATGATCCGTTCAGGTACAACTTCTTTTGCAGATATGTACATTCATATGAACCAGATTGCAGAAGCCGTGAAAGAGGTAGGTATGCGCGCTTCTCTCACAAGAGGTCTTGTGTTCAATCACAATGACGGAGGGAAACGGCTTACTGAAGCAATCGATCTAATCAAGCGATGGTCCGGACAAGCGGACGGAAAAATTACGACGATGTTCGGACCACATGCCCCTTATACATGTCCGCCAGAACCACTCAAAGAAGTTATTCATTTAGCCGTCGAAATAAATATACCTATTCACATTCATTTAGCTGAAACAGTAGAAGAATTGACAATCATTCGTAATCGTTATCATCAAACACCTGCTGAATATTTAGCTCATCTTGGAATGTTTGAGAAACTCCATGTTCTTCTTGCACACGGCGTTCATTTAAATGATAAAGATATTAGACTGCTTCAAGGAATGCGCGGAGGTGTGGTACACAATCCTGTCAGCAATTTAAAGCTCGGCTGCGGAATTGCTCCTATCTCTTCAATGATGAAGCAAGGCATAACCGTAGGGTTAGGCACAGACGGAGCTGGCAGCGCGACCACGCTGGATATGTTCGAAGAAATAAAGACTGCAGCTTGGCTGCAAAAGTTAAATGCAGCTGATCCAACCGTAATGTCAGCGAAGGAGGCACTACGCATGGCAACGATCGGAGGCGCTAAGCTGCTGCATATTGATCACGAAACAGGTACCCTTGAAGTCGGTAAGAAAGCAGACATGATCCTCATTGATATGAATAAGCCCCATCTTCAGCCGATCCACCAGGTAGAGTCGCTCCTTGCATATAGTGCAACTGGTTCTGATGTCCATACCACCATCGTTAACGGAACGATTCTCATGAGAAATCGTGAGCTATTGACTATTGATGAGGATGAGCTGATCCAACAAGCTTCATACCGTGCGAAAAGGCTAGTTCAAGGATTATAACATTCCATAATTGTGATGCTCAAAAAAAAGGCTGGTGACTCGTCCTCACAGGACTGCACCAGCCAAAATCATTTGTTGGATAAAGATAAACAGAAAGAATTACCTAAAAACAAACCTTATGCGTTAATGCTCTTAACCAGCTCAACAACTTCTTCTGCTGTACTCATTTCAAGAGCTTTCGCAGCGAGATCTTTCATCTCAGCTTGGCTAAGCTTCGAAATTTGACTTCTAGCAGGCAGAATAGAGGTAGCACTCATGCTGAACTCGTCAAGACCAAGGCCGAGCAGAAGAGGAATGGCTGTAGCATCCCCTGCCATCTCGCCGCACATTCCTACCCAGCGTCCTTCGCGATGCGCAGCATCGATAACCATCTTCACAAGGCGAAGAATTGCAGGATTATACGGCTGATACAGATAGGATACTCGTTCATTCATCCGGTCTGCAGCCATCGTGTATTGGATCAAATCGTTCGTTCCAATACTGAAGAAATCGACTTCCTTCGCGAATTGATCCGCAAGTACTGCAGTCGAAGGAATTTCGACCATAATACCAAGCTGAATGCTATCGCTGACTGGGATGCCTTCCGAAGCTAGTTTCGCTTTCTCCTCAAGGAGAATCGACTTCGCTTGACGGAATTCCGTTAATGTCGCAATCATAGGGAACATAATCCGCAAGTTGCCATGAACGCTGGCACGAAGTAATGCCCGCAGCTGCGTACGGAACATATCTTGACGGTCCAAGCAGAGACGGATCGCTCTAAATCCAAGGAATGGATTCATCTCTTTAGGAAGATCGAGATATGGAAGCTCTTTGTCGCCGCCGATATCAAGCGTACGAACAACAACAGGCTTACCTTCCATCTTCTCAAGCACCGTCTTATACGCATTGTACTGTGCATCTTCAGAAGGCAGCTTGTCACGGCCCATGTACAAAAATTCTGTACGATACAAGCCTACAGCTTCTCCGCCGTTTTCAAGCACGCCAGTTACGTCAGCAGGTGTACCGATGTTAGCCGCAAGCTCTACGTGATGACCATCGCGTGACACGGACTTCTCATCACGAAGTTTACGCCATTCTGCACGCTGTGCATCATACTCTTGCTGCTTCACTTGGTACTGCTTAATCACATCTTCAGACGGGTTAATGATCACTTCCCCTTCAAGTCCGTTCACAATAACCATGTCGCCATTTTTCACTTGGCTGAGTACGTCTTTCGTACCAACAACAGCAGGAATTTCAAGCGAACGCGCCATAATAGCGGAGTGAGAAGTACGACCTCCGATATTCGTTGCAAATCCTTTTACATATTTCCGGTTAAGCTGTGCTGTATCGGAAGGAGTTAAATCCTCAGCGATGATTACCGTCTCTTCACTAATTTCTGCGGGATTCATGAAAGCTAGGCCAAGAAGATGCTTCAAGATCCGCTTGGTCACGTCACGCATATCTGCTGCACGCTCTTGCAAGTAAGCACTTTTCATGGATTCAAACATCGCAACGAATTGAGATGCTACTTCATTAAGCGCATACTCGGCATTGACTTCATCAGATTCAATCTTCCCCTTTACCGTACCAATCAGTTCAGGGTCAGCCAAAATGAGCAAATGAGATTCAAAGATTTCAGCCTTTTTCTCTCCCAACTCTTGAAGCGTACGCTCTTTAATCGCCTCAAGCTCAGCTTTGGATTTCTCCAAAGCTGAGTCTAGGCGAGCGATCTCTCCAGCAACATCTGTCACTTTGCGATGCTCTACTGTGAAGTCAGGGTGCTCAAGAATGAACGCGCGGGCAATAGCAATTCCTGCAGAAGCCGCTATGCCTTTTATTGTAGTCATGCAAGTTCCCCTAGCCCTTCGTTAATCATTACATCTTTTAGGGCGTTTAGAGCTTCTTCTGCGTTTGGACCTTCAGTAATTAGTGTAATCGTGTCGCCTTTTTCAAGACCAAGGGACAATACACCTAGAATCGATTTTAACGTTACTTTTTTACCTTTTGCTTCAGCAGATGATTCTGTTTCTTTGAATTTGTTAGCTGTGTTCACGAGTGCTGTTGCCGGACGTGCGTGGATTCCATCTTCATCAATAATTCTAAAAGTTTGTTGCATATATAACATCTCCATTCGATTATTTATTAAAGTTTAATGGTAATAATGTCAGCTTCACCAGAAGCGACCTTACCTGTCTTGTTCAGCTTAACAGAAGATCCTTCAGGCAAGTTCGAGAATATGATCGGCGAAATAATAGATGGTGCATTTGCTTTAACATACTCCAAATCGACTTCCATAATAGGCTGACCTGCCTTCACTTCGTCGCCTTCTTTAACTAGAACATTAAATCCTTGACCTTTCAGTTTAACCGTATTCACACCTATGTGAACGAGAACTTCTTTACCGCCTTCAGACATAATACCGATCGCATGTTTACTAGGGAATACGTTATACACTTTACCGTTTACAGGCGATGCAATTTTTCCGTCAGACGGCAGAATTGCAAAACCATCACCTGTCATACGTTCAGAGAATACAGGGTCTGGAACGTTAGAAATATCCATTAGCTCACCGTTCGCTGGAGCTACGATTAGTTCTTCTTTAACCGTGTTCGCGGCATCATTTGACGTCGCTTGCTCAGCAACTTCTTTCGGTGCTGTATCTCTTGGAGCAGCAGAAGGTTTTCTGCCTGCCATAATATCGTGGATTTGCGTCTTGATAATATCAGACCGTGTTCCGAAGATCGCCTGAATGTTATTGCCTACTTCAAGCACACCCGAAGCGCCAAGATTTTTAAGACGATCTTTGTCGACATCTTTCGGATCTTTTACTTCTACACGAAGACGAGTGATACATGCATCCAAGTTTGCTATATTCTCCTGACCGCCTAGAGCAGAAAGAATTTGGGCTGGAAGCTCATCTCCTCCTGTTTCCACACTTTCTTCCGCTTTTTCCTTATCTTCACGTCCCGGTGTTTTCAAGTTGAACTTGCGAATAACGAAACGGAATCCGAAATAGTAAATGACCGCGAACACTAAGCCTACTACGATAACCAACCACCAACGAGTACGGTTTGGCAGAACACCAAAGATCAAGAAGTCAATCAAACCGCCTGAAAATGTCATACCAATTTTGACATTAAGCAGATACATCGTCATAAAGGACAACCCAGCAAAGACCGCATGGATTGCAAACAATACAGGTGCTACGAACAAGAACGAGAACTCAATCGGCTCAGTAATCCCTGTAAGAAACGATGTAAGAGCTGCGGAACCCATAATACCAGCAACATACTTTTTGTTTTCTGGTTTTGCTTCGTGATAAATAGCAAGAGCCGCTGCAGGAAGACCGAACATCATGAAAGGATATTTACCAGTCATGAATGTACCTGCTGTGAAAGGAACGCCATCTCTCAGCTGAGCCATGAAGATTTTTTGGTCACCGCGAACGAGTTCGCCGGCTTTGTTAACGTATTCACCAAATTCGTACCAGAACGGTGCATAGAAAATGTGATGCAGACCAAATGGAATAAGGCTTCGTTCAACGATACCGAAAATTAACGCAGCAAGCGTTTTGTTCGTATCAATCATGTTGTGAGAAACCGCGTTAAGTCCACTTTGAACCGGCGGCCACACAACAACCATGATGAGCCCCAGAATCAAAGATGTAACCGCCGTCATAATCGGCACAAATCGTTTGCCGGCAAAAAATCCAAGATACGAAGGCAGCTCGATGTTGTAAAATCTCTTATACATGGAAGCTGCTAAAATACCAATAATAATACCGCCAAAAACACCTGTCTGCAATGTAGGCACACCGAGAACATTAGCGTAAGCATAATCTTTGCCGACCATGCTTGGTGTTACACCTACAACGGTTTTCATCGTCACGTTCATAATGAGATAACCGATAATCGCAGCTAGACCAGCAACACCCTCGCCTCCAGCTAAACCTACAGCTACACCGACAGCAAACAGTAACGATAAGTTATCGAAAACAATTTGCCCAGCGTTCATCATGACAGTTGCCAATGCTTGAACCCAGTGAGCGTTCAAAGCAGGTAAGTATGCTATAAAATCAGGATTGACCAGCATATTCCCGATGCCAAGTAGTAGACCAGCAGCTGGCAAAATCGCGACAGGGAGCATAAGCGCCTTACCGACTTTTTGTAATACGCCAAAAAGCCGCTTGAACATATAGAGCACTTCCTTTCAATTCTGTAGTTTCTTGGTGAAAACAACAAACAAAAAAGCATGAGCTAACAAAAGTATCCGCCTGTATCGCCCTTTAAGAATAGAATGCCTAAAATGGGTGCAATACATCCAAAATACTTTCATCAACTCATGCCTGATCGAATCAGTAACACGTTGTTACATTATTAATTTGTTGAATTCCTTTACGTATTCTAGCACTGTTTGCATAAAGGTACAAGAGGTTTATGAATAGATTATTCCGTCTTCATCTACTATTCATTTTTCTGAGCTACACGATGTAAATGTACCGTTAAATAGCTAACTTCTGCTTGATACACGGGTTTATGCAGTCTTTGCTCCATCACTTTGGTCAGCTTCCATGCGAGCGAATACATTTCCGGGTACTCTTGATGAAGAAGCCGATCGAGTCCGGTCGCTTCCTTCACTTTTTCGCCTCTGCGAATTCGTTCGATTGCGAACCTTAAATGAGTTAGAAGCCTTGAGAAATCAAGACTGTCTCTCGGGATAGGCGACCCAAGCTTCTCTTCAATGATCTTTACTAAGTCGGCAATAAGCCTGGAATACTCTTGAATTTCGGTAATATGCTGATTCGTCATCGCGCTGTATATATGCAAAGCTACGAAACCGATTTCATCTTCTCCCAAGTCGACTCCCATTCTTTCCTTAATCATTTGCACGACGTGCTTAGCCATTTCATATTCCATTGGATAAATTTCTTTCGTTTCAAACAAAAACGGATTATGAATAGCAAGACCCTGTTCCAGTCGTTTAATCGCAAATGCGATATGGTCCGTTAAAGCGACGTGAATATGTTCATTTAGCGGCTCTTTGCATTGCTGTGATATATAGAGAATTGCTTCATTCATCACTTCAATGAGTTGCTCATTAATATGAGGCACTAACTGCTTATATTGATCCCGTTCTTCTTTATTGGTTAAAATAAACATTTTTTCGACAGCTTCCATTGGGATCACATCTTTTGATTTGCGATTAAAGCCAATGCCTTTACCAATGACAACGATTTCATCATACTCAGGATGTTTCGCAATAATAACATTATTATTAAGTACTTTCTCCACCAATAAGCTGCTCACTTTTGCACCTCATAATATCCCGTTTATACTCGCTAAAATTATCAAAAATTTCTGAATTCGTCAAACGGGTATATAACGAGAATGTCATTCATTAACTTCCATACAAGATTACACTTATTGTTCTTTGGCAGCGCTTGCCTCGATGTTAAGCGAAGTTTTTGGCGGTTGTACAGCTGCTGTTGATTTATGCGTGAGTCCTTTAATAAGGTTTTCCACATCAATTCCTGAAATATTTTTCAACATTTCAGGCGCTGTTGACATAAGGTCGGTTACGTAATTACTCACTCTTGCCGCTCCTTCGCCTCTTCCAGTATCTACAACCGTTAATTTATCGATAGCAGACATCGGCTCAGCAATTTTACCTGCAAGCTCTGGAAGCATTTTCACAATAATGTCCAGCACCGCTGCCTCGCCAAATTTTTGGAATGCTTCTGCGAGCTTCTCTTTGGCATCCGCTTCTGCTAAACCTCGAAGCCGGATCACTTCCGCTTCCGCTGTACCTTTCGCGCGTTCAGCATCTGCGATTGCAAGACCTTCAAGACGTCTCTGCTCTGCCGAAGCCTTCGCATGCGTCTCAATGGAATACTGCACTGCATCTGCTTCCCGCATTTTCCGCGCTTTCTCAGCTTCTGCCGCTTGCTCTACTGCATAACGATCGGCTTCTGCCTTTTTCTTCACTTCAGCATCGTATTGTCGTTCACGCACTTGAATTTCTTTCTCTTGAAGATCAATTTCCCGTTCTTTGCGGACGAGTTCGACTTTCATCTGCTCTTCCACCATTGTCTGCTTCGCCCGAGCTTCTTGAATATGATAAGCCTGATCCGCCTCTGCCTTCGCCGTATCCTGATCTTTCTTAAAGGCTGCAACTTTTAATTCTTTCTCCTTGGCCGCTTCTGCAATATTCGTATCACGGAGCAGTTCGGCTTTCTGACCTTCTTCTTCGGCACGAGCTTTCTGAATGCGTGAGTCTCGCAATGCCTCGGCCTCTGCAATGTCTGCATCTCTCTTGACAGCAGCTATACGCGGCTTACCGAGCGCCTCCAAATATCCATGTTTGTCACGCACATCTTTAATGGTAAAGGATACAATTTGCAGACCCATTTTCTTCAAATCACGTGCCGCTACTCCTTGTACTTCTTGTGCAAATTTATCACGGTTACGGTACACTTCTTCAACCGTCATTGAACCTAAAATGGAACGAAGATGGCCTTCAAGCACTTCTTGTGCTTCCCCTTTTAGCGATTCAATAGGCTTACCCATAAACTGTTCTGCGGCTGTTGCAACGTCTTCAACGGAACTGCCCACTTTAATAATGGCTACTCCATCAGCTGACACGGGAACTCCTTGCTCGGTGTACACTTCCGGCGTTGTCACATCCAATTTGTGCGATAACAGAGATAGAAATTCCGACTTTTGAAATACAGGCCAAATGAATGCACCGCCGCCGCGCACAATTTTAATTTTTCGTCCAGATTGATCATCTGATATGTGCTTGTTTCCTAGAAAAGTTCCTGTTACAATCATCGCCTCATCAGGACCAACCGTTCGATAGCGAGCCCAAAAGGCAAGCCCCAGAACAATAAGAACTCCTACGACTATAGCTGGAATGACTAAAAAATCTGGCATTACATCACTGCTCCTCTCTCTTCCAGTTCTGAAACGTGAAGGATGCCTTCTATCACATCGACCACGACGACACGTGAGCCTGCAGAAACGTTGCACTTATCGAAACTGGCAGCTATATGAATCGTATTCGTTGCTCCGATCGTTACCATTACTTCACCGTATCCGTCAGCTGGAATGGACACACTGACTTCGCCCAAATGTCCAATCAGCTCTTTTATGGAGAAGGATGTTGAGTTTTCACTGTTCTCCATCGGTTTCACATAACCAAAATAAATAAGAGTCGATACCGCAATGGCAGATAATATTGAAATTATCATATTCACTCCAGCGCTTAAGCTAGAGTATCTTGTTAACAATAAGCCCGCTCCTCCGAATACGGTGATGGCTCCGGCTATGATAACTGGTTTAAAAAAGTCAATTGACAGAAAATCAAAAATCCCGTCAAGCGCGTGACTGATCACATCTCCGATCAAAACCGTAACGATGGCGAATAAGACTCCGCCAGCCAAACATCCTAAATACAGTGCTTCCATCTATGCAGACCTCCTTCCTTTCCACTGGACTATGATATTGGGTAATACGTTATTTATTACATGATGTTTCATTTTCTGGATGCAAAAAAGCGCCTACCTTTTACAAGTAAGACGCTTTTTATCAAGTCAAAGTTTGATTCTATTTGATATATATTTTTACAGAGATAAACGATAAATTTCCATAACATCTTCTTTGTTCAGTTTACGGAAATTGCCGAATGGTCCAAAACGCATCGCTTTATCGGCCATCACTTCAATGTTGCTGTCATCAATATCATAATCAGCTAGGCGGCTTGGTGCACCGATGGAAGTCCAGAAAGCGCGAAGCGCCGCAATGCCTTCCTCTGCAACCTGTTCATCACTCTTCCCAGCAGGATCCACATGAAATACGTTGATCGCCAGTTTCTTAAAGCGCGCTACATCGACATGGAGATTGTATTTCATCCAGTTCGGGAACAAAATAGCGAGCCCTCCCCCGTGAGGAATGTCATACACAGCGGATACCGCATGTTCAATATTGTGCGTAGCCCAGTCTCCGCGAAGACCCATGCTAAGTACGCCGTTAAGCGCCATCGTGCCGCAGTACATAATCGTTTCACGCAGCTCATAATTTTGCAAATCGTTGATTAATTTCGGTCCAGTCTCAATGACAGTCCGCAATATCGTTTCGCAGAAACCGTCTTGAACAGGCGTGTTTGGATCTTGATGGAAATAATGTTCGAGTACATGAGACATCATATCCACCATGCCGTACACCGTTTGATCTTTAGGCAGAGAGAATGTATTTTCAGGATCAAGAATCGAGAAGGCTGGGAAAGCAAATGGACTGCCCCAACCCATTTTCTCTTGTGTGACTTCGTTTGTAATGACAGAACCGCCATTCATTTCAGACCCCGTTGCAGCCATTGTTAACACGGTACCAAGCGGCAGTGCATCTTGAGGAGTGGCTTTGCGTTCTACGAAGTCCCACATGTCGCCATCATATTTAGCGCCTACTGCAATCGCTTTGGAGCAATCAAGTACGCTGCCGCCGCCTACAGCAAGAATAAGCTCAATATTATTCGTTCTGCACAAATCCACGCCGCGATGAACGGTAGATAGACGAGGGTTCGGTTCAACACCGCCGAGTTCAGTAACCTCTGCGCCGATTTCGTTAAGCAAATTGATGACTTGATCGTATAGTCCAACTCGTTTAATGCTGCCTCCGCCATATACAAGAAGCACTTTTTTGCCGTATTTAGGAACTTCGGTTTTTAGAGCTTTCAGTTGACCTTTCCCGAAAATAAGTCTTGTCGGATTGTGAAATTCAAAAGAATTCATCGATATGTAACCTCCAAATCGGAATCGTTAATTGTATAACTAGTATAAATGAGCAGAATTCATCTGCTTAATCATTATACAACTACAGCTTTTACAAAAACAAATGAGCCTATAGATAAAAATAGTTGCCCAATCCTTATCGGATATTTACACACTTTTAAATTTCCATGATCAGAGTCATACTTTTTATGATTGCAGCGAGTAACCCATACTTTCCACAAAACGTCTGAAAGCAAGCTGTCCTTGCTCCGTCCGTTTATAAACGCCTGCGTGCTCCAAAATTTGCACGAATTTCTCGCCGACTTCATTTTTCAGCAGGCTTCCTGCATCATCGGGTGTAAGCTCATTTCCGAACTTCTTCACGAGCTGCTGAATCCATTCTGCATGCTGATACAGCGGGTGATCTGAATGGATAACAACTTCGTTATAAAGCTGCTCATTTCCGCACAGAATGCTCTGGATTTGCTCAAGCTCATCCTTCAGACGTCCTGGCAATATCGCAAGTCCCATCACTTCAATGAGGCCAATATTTTCTTTCTTAATATGATGCATCTCACGGTGAGGATGGAAAATACCTTCAGGATGTTCTTCACTCGTACGGTTGTTCCGCAGAACAAGATCCATTTCATAGCCTCCATCTGAAGTACGGCGAACGATCGGAGTTAACGTATTATGCGGTATCAACTCGTCTCCATTCCGCGTAGCCGCATAAATGTCTGCCTCAGGATCGCTATATCCTTTCCAAGCCTCATAGATGTTGTTTCCTGCTTCCAGCAGCTTAGAAGCATTATGGCTCGTAAGGCGCAGCACAGACATTGGCCATTTGACGATACTGAGTGTTACGTCTTGATCTGATGGATGACTGAATACTGCCTCTGCCTGCGCGTTCTGAATTGGGAACGTATGGCGTCCTCCCTGGAAGTGGTCATGGGTAAGGATAGAACCGCCTACAATGGGCAAGTCGGCATTTGAGCCAATGAAATAGTGCGGAAATACATCGACGAACGCAAGAAGCCGTCTAAATGTATCCTTCGTCAGCTTCATTGGAACATGGTCATGATGGAACACAATACAATGCTCGTTATAATAGACGTACGGCGAATATTGAAAGAACCAAGGTTCATCATTCAGACTTAAAGGAATGACGCGTAAATTTTGACGTGCAGGATGATTGACGTGTCCAGCATACCCAACGTTCTCACGACATAACTGACATTTCGGATATACAGGCGGGGGAATCAATTTCGCCATGGCGATTTCCTTCGGACTTTTCTCAGGTTTAGACAAGTTGATTGTCATTTCCATTTGTCCGTAAGAAGACGGCTGCTTCCAGTACACATTTTTGGAAACTCGGTCCATACGGATATAGTTCGAATCAACACATAGTTTATAAAATGCATCTGTTGCAGCTTCAATACTTTGCTGCTTCGCCGTTTCTTGAAACGATGCAATCACCTCAGAGGGACGTGCGACTAGCTGCCCCATTATTTTGGCATCGAGCAAATCGCGATACGTATCTGTGTTTTCCGGAATCATTCCGATCTCATGACCATAATCAATAAGTACATCTAATAGAGTCTGTGGCCCATATAGCACTGTCTCATCAACTTTACCCTCGTACGGTTCATCAAATGAGAACATTTCTAACAACTGATTTCGGCTGTAATCTATATCAGACTCGTCTATCAATCCCTTGTCAAAAGCATAACGGACAAGTCTTTCAATGGCATGAAGAGCTTCTTGCTGAGGTGCAGTTCTGCCTTCTGTCGTCTTCATCTCCATCCTCCTTAATCGTTATAACCATGCGGGTGCTCATGATGCCAATCCCATGCTGACTTAATAATGCTCTCGAGCTTATCCCACTTCGGATCCCAGCCGAGTACAGTGCGAGCTTTATTAGAAGAAGCAACTAGAATAGCTGGATCACCTGCACGCCGTGCTTCCATGACAACTGGAATAGGACGGCCTGTCACTTCTTTAGCTGTCTCAATCACTTCCTTCACGGAAAATCCTTTCCCGTTGCCAAGGTTGAACACATCGCTGTCTCCACCCTTTTTCAAATAGTCGACTGCGAGTAAGTGCGCATCGGCCAAATCGCTCACATGAATGTAATCGCGAATGCAAGTTCCATCAGGAGTCGCGTAGTCATCGCCGAAGACGGAAATGTGACTGCGCTGACCGAGAGCCGCTTGCAATACAAGAGGAATAAGGTGGCTTTCAGGACGATGATCCTCTCCAATTTTACCGCTAGCGTGTGCACCGGCAGCATTGAAATAACGCAGCGATACATACTTAATGCCAAGCACACGGTCGAACCAAGACATCATCCGTTCCATCATGAGTTTAGTTTCTCCATACACATTAGTGGGTTCCGTCCGATCGTTCTCTTCAATAGGCACCTTCTCCGGCTCGCCGTACGTCGCTGCCGTCGATGAGAAGACGATTTTACGGACACCCGCTTCATTCATCGCCTCAAGCAGACACAATGTTCCGAATACGTTATTGTCATAGTATTTCACAGGATTTTGCATACTTTCTCCAACGAGTGAATTCGCGGCAAAGTGAATAACTGCTTCAATTTCGTTCTCTGCGAACACATTGTTCAGGAATATTTTATCCCGTAAATCTCCTTCATACAGCTTCCCCCCGAGAAGCGCGCCACGATGTCCCGTCTGTAAGTTGTCGACAACGACAACTTCTTCACCACGGGCAAGTAACTGAGCTACTGTATGTGAACCGATATATCCTGCGCCACCTGTCACTAGAATTGCCATATTATTGGGCCTCCTTCAATTGTTTGACACCGTCACCCACGCTGCACACATAAAATTCGCCTTCAAGACCTGTGCGCGCTTTGTATGCTTCACCTACTTGTTGCACAAAAAGCTCCGCGTCATCTTCGTGCACCAGTGAAACGGTACATCCTCCGAATCCCGCTCCAGTCATACGAGCACCGAGTGTTCCAGGGATGCGGCGTGCCTCTTCTACCATAACATCAAGCTCCTCGCAGCTTACCTCATAGAGATCGCGAAGCGATTCATGAGAAGCGTTCATAAGCTGTCCGAACTGCTGCAAATCGTTCTGTTTAAGCGCTTCTACGGAAGCAAGCACCCGCGCATTTTCTTCAACCACATGTTTTGCACGGCTGCGTACCGTTTCGTCTTCGATATAATGTGAAAGTGATGCAAATTGATCTGGTGTGAGCTGAGCCAAATATTTTAGATCAAACACGTGTTCTTTCAAAATAGACAGAGCTTGATCGCACTGACTGCGACGTTCATTATATTGGGAGTCGACTAAGCCGCGGCGTTTATTTGTGTTGCCGATAATCAATTTATAAGACCCTGTACGAAATGGTACGAGATTATATTCCAGTGTGTCGCACATAAGCAGAATAGCGTGATCTTTAGCACCGTTCGCTACGGCGAATTGATCCATAATGCCGCAGTTTACACCTACAAAGTGATTTTCAGCCTTCTGAGAAATAAGTGATAATTCGACTGTGTCCGTTCGATGACCTTCCATTGTAAGTACAGCATACCCGGTAACTACTTCGATGGATGCAGAGGAAGACAATCCAGCACCGTTTGGAATTTCGCCGTGAAACAGCATGTCGTACCCCTTGTTCACTTGATAACCTTTATTGTTGAGCTCAGTCATCACACCAACAGGATAGTCTGTCCATTCTCCCGTTCTGTGACGTCCTATTTCATCACTAGAGATTGCTGTTTCAAATGAAAAATTAGAAGATACTAAATGAATATGTCCGTCAGCACGCTCGCGTATCGCAAGTGTTGTGCCAAATTCTAAGGCAGCAGGGAGTACGTAGCCTCCGTTATAGTCGATATGTTCACCGATGAGATTGACACGTCCAGGTGCATGAAACAACTTTATTTCATTCTCGGAATGTCCAAATTTTTCAATAAACTTTTGTTTGATTTGTTCCAAATTCATTGACGTCTCACTCCATCCTATAAGCTCGATTAACTCTTGTATTCATTATAAAAAAAAGCGCTGTATATCTTAATGCATTGTTGTGTGTTTCACATGGATAAATGTGACCTTTTCGATTAAAATGAAATAAAAGTAGATAAATGGACGGTGACACAATTATGATTGCTGCAGAAACGTATTCAGTCGCATCAAATCCCGTATATTATGAAGGCAATGCGCTTCATGTCCTGTTCGCAGGCGAAAGTCAGACGAAGCCAAATCACGTTCTCGGTCCGAAAATATACGATTATTTCCTGCTTCATTACGTCGAGCATGGTAAAGGTACGTTTCGAACGGAGCATCATACGTATCACCTGCATGAAGGCGACTGCTTTCTCATTCATCCAGATCAGCTTGTCAGCTACTCTTCAGATCCCGTTCATCCTTGGCGCTATCGCTGGGTTGCTTTTACGGGAGATGAGGCATATGAGCTCGTTCAGAGTGCAGGCTTTCACCCATCGGAGCCCGTGGCACGAACCGGGCGCGAATGCCGGATGCAGGCCTTTTTAAGCAGTATATTGCGAGTCTTCTATGAGCGGAAGGAAAGCGCAAGTCTGGCTTCAATCGGGTATCTCCATCTTATTTTTGCTGAGGCAAAAGAAGCAATCCATAGAACGACACGGCTCACCGGCGCTGAAACGGCTGTACAGCGTACTGTAAAGCAGATGATTCACTTTATGTCCAGCCAATATGCTCATCCTGTGTCGATTGAACAAATGAGTGAAAGTCTTGGGTATAATCGAGCCTATTTATCACGAATATTTAAAAGAGAGACGGGAATGACACCTGTCACATACCTCTTAAAACTACGAATCGATAAAGCGCGCAGGCTCCTTAGAGAACGCTCAGAATTATCAATTGAGCAAATTGCCGCTTCTGTCGGAATAACCGATGCGCTTTATTTTTCGAGACAGTTCCGGCGCTTCTACGACCAGTCCCCAAGTCAATATAGACAATCCGTGATACAGCAAGCTAATAACGGAGAAAACCCGCCGTTCCATGAGTAGAAGGCGGGTTTATTAAATACTTTTACTCGATATGATCAGTTTTCAAGATATTCTCAATTCGATCCAATTCCTCTTGTGAAAACTCCAGTTGATTAAGCGCTGCTACATTCTCCTCAATTTGGCTTGCACGGCTGGCTCCAATAAGTGCCGAAGTCACTTTGCCGTTGCGCAGAACCCAAGCAAGCGCTAATTGCGCTAGACTTTGCCCTCTTGAAGCAGCAATTTGATTCAGTGCGTGAATTTTACGCAGTACTTCAGGTGTTATTTTATCCTTAGTCAAAAATACGGATGAACTTGCCGCTCTCGAATCCGCAGGAATGCCTTTTAAATATTTATTCGTGAGCACACCTTGTTCCAGTGGACAGAACGCGATGCTGCCGACCCCATTCTCTTCAAGTACATCTTGAAGTCCATTCTCGATCCAGCGATCTAGCATGGAATATCGCGGTTGATGAATGATGAGAGGAGTGCCTAATTGTTCTAAAATTCGAATAGCTTCAGCTGTTTGCTCTGCTTTATAATTTGATACCCCAACATAAAGCGCTTTGCCTGAACGAACGATATGATCAAGCGCCGCCATCGTTTCTTCAAGCGGTGTCTCTGGGTCAAACCGATGATGGTAGAAAATATCTACGTAATCTACACCCATCCGTTTCAAGCTTTGATCAAGACTTGAGATTAAATATTTACGGGAACCCCAGTCGCCATACGGACCGGGCCACATGTAGTAACCTGCTTTTGTGGAGATGACAAGCTCGTCACGGTACGATTTCAGATCTTGAGCTAATATTTTGCCGAATGTCTCTTCCGCAGATCCTGCAGGCGGTCCATAGTTGTTCGCCAGATCAAAATGAGTGATCCCAAGGTCAAACGCTTTATGAATCATTTCCCGGCTGTTCTCGGCCGGGTTAATGCCGCCGAAATTGTGCCATAGTCCAAGCGATATAGCCGGCAGCTTAAGTCCTGATCGACCAACGCGGTTATATTTCATACCCTCGTAGCGATGATCTGCTGGTATGTAAGCCATTTTCCTATCCCCTGCCTTTCTTTGCCTACTTTCATGTTTAGGATTAGCATATATCGATTACTCGTCAGTTTGCAAGAAACCGATTTCAATTATTTAGACAAGCTTGTCCACTTCTGCCATCACTTGTCCCATCGGTTCGGTAATGAGCAGGCTCGCTCTTTGATCGTAAGGCGTAGGTGAGGTATTTAATATAGCCATTCTCTCATCACGAAAATAAGTGATCAAATGTGCCGCGGGTTGGACCGTAAGTGATGTTCCTCCGACAATGAATAAATCAGCTGCAGAAATCACTTCGATCGTTTGACCCAGGATGTCTTCATCCAGATTTTCTCCATATAATACAACATCCGGCTTAATGATCGCCCCGCACTGTTCGCAGGTCGGGATGGTCTCTTTCGAATGGAGGATATGATCGAGACTGTAATACCGATGACATTTTGTACAATAATTACGATGAATAGAGCCGTGAAGCTCAAGTACATGCCCACTGCCCGCCATTTGATGCAATCCGTCAATATTTTGCGTAATGACTGCTTTTAACTTTCCTTCCCGCTCCAGTCTGGCCAAGAGCAAATGAACTGGATTCGGACGAGCATTCGGATAAATCATTTTCGAACGATAGAATTCATAAAAAATTTCTGGACGATGATCGAAAAAAGATCTGCTAAGCATCTCTTCCGGGGCATAAGGGAACTGTTGACGTGTTCGATAAATGCCTGCCGCAGAGCGGAAATCAGGTATCCCGCTTTCTGTTGAAGTACCTGCTCCCCCAAAAAAGACAATACGTTTCGACTCTTTAATCCATGACGCCAGAAGCTCTATTTTTTGCACGTTAAGTTGACACCTCCATCAATGACCCAAACGCAATTGCCGCAGTTTTTAAGACTTCAATTGCAGCTGTGAGTAGTTTTGAATAATAACATCTGCATCCAGCAGTATCGCTGAAGCATCTGCTCTTTCTGAAATACCGATCGTTGTACAAACTCCTGCTTGTCTGCCCATCTGCATATCACCATTGCTGTCACCAATTACGATTACATTCGCTGGTTTAAGACCAAGTATCCCGCAAGCCTTGTTCACCATTTCTGGATGAGGCTTTCCATGTTCGACTTGATCATCACCGATGATGCACTGAAAGTATTCCAGAATACCCATCCAGCTTAAATGCTCGATAGCCCCCTTCGTACTGTCTGCCGTCACTACGCCTAGCGGAATAGACTGAGCATGACATTGCTTAAGAAAATCAATCAAGCCTGGCATAGGTTCAGCCGGACGCCGTTTTCTTACTTCTTCCATAGCTCTACTTCCAAAATGACGTACCAACTGAAGAGCTTCATTCCAAGGAACTCCTGCTGCAGCGTATAGGTGCCAAGCGAGCAGTCCGTTCACTTCGTCGACAGAGCCCATTGCTAAAGGACCAGCCTCATCATAGCCGCTCACACGTCCTTCCGCATCATGCTTTGTTCCAAGTAAAGTGGATTTGTCTACTTTCAAATGAGTTCCGAGCTTCGCTAGATGATGTTCCATCATTTCGAGCAAGCTGTCCGCCCATCTTCCCCATAATTCCATAAATTGAAGCAGCGTTCCATCTTTATCAAATAATATCCCTTGAAAAGAAATTTCACGATCTTGCACTTCAATCCTTGGCACACGTATACACCTCCCATATTTCACACTTGTTGCTCCCAGCATCTCTATGCTTGAAATCATCTGTAGATACTATAACATTTTTCGAATATTTAATGAGATTCTTTTATTTTACATGCTAGAAAAACAAAAATACTTGTGATAGACTCAGATAAAATTAATTTTAATTTTTACCAATGCACATTAGTGAAGCGTGGACTCAGTACTATAAAGTAATGGCTCGCGCCGCCTGTGCTGCAATACAGTACAATTTGAATTGTAATAGGGGAAGGGTGAACATCATGGCAACCAAAAAAATGCGATCAGATATGATCAAAAAAGGCTTTGACCGGGCACCTCACCGCAGTCTTCTGCGTGCGGCAGGTGTGAAAGAAGAAGATTTTGGTAAACCGTTTATTGCGGTATGTAACTCTTACATTGATATCATTCCTGGTCATGTCCATTTACAAGAATTTGGTAAAATCGTGAAAGACGCAATTCGCGAAGCTGGCGGTGTACCGTTTGAGTTCAATACGATTGGTGTCGATGATGGTATCGCAATGGGCCATATCGGCATGCGGTATTCTCTTCCAAGCCGCGAGATTATTGCTGACTCCTTGGAAACCGTGGTTTCCGCTCACTGGTTCGACGGAATGGTATGCATTCCGAACTGTGACAAAATTACACCCGGAATGATTATGGGTGCGATGCGCGTTAACATCCCAACGATTTTTGTCAGCGGCGGCCCTATGAAAGCAGGGAAAGACAGCCAAGGCCGCTCCATCTCTCTCAGCTCTGTATTTGAAGGTGTAGGAGCATATCAAGCAGGTAAAATTGATGATAAAGGTCTCCTCGAGCTTGAACAATTCGGTTGTCCGACATGCGGCTCGTGTTCCGGTATGTTTACAGCCAACTCCATGAACTGTCTGGCAGAAGCGATGGGTATTGCACTTCCAGGCAACGGAACGATTCTGGCAGTCTCTGAAGAACGTAAAGAATTCGTCAAAAAGTCTGCTAAGCAATTGATGGAACTCATTGAAAAAGATATTAAACCTCGTGATATTGTAACCATTGAAGCAATCGATAATGCTTTTGCACTCGATATGGCAATGGGCGGCTCCACGAACACAGTTCTTCATACATTGGCCATCGCTCACGAAGCTGGCATTGATTATCCGATCGAACGTATAAATGAAGTAGCAGCACGTGTGCCCCATTTAGCGAAAATTGCTCCTGCATCGGATTATCATATTGAAGACGTCCATAATGCAGGCGGTGTCAGCGCAATTTTAAATGAACTTCTTAAAAAACCTGGTGCTATAAACGGCGACCAAATTACCGTAACTGCTAAATCGCTGCGTGAAAACGTAGAAGGTGCTGAAATTGTTAATACCCATGTGATCCATACGCTGGATAACCCTCATTCTGAGAAAGGGGGGTTGGCCGTACTCTTCGGGAACCTCGCTCCTGAAGGCTCGATCGTAAAAGTTGGTGCGGTAGACAAATCGGTCGGTGGTTACCATAAAGGTCCTGCCATCTGCTTTGACTCTCAAGAAGAGGCGCTCTCTGGTATTGCGAATGGTAAAGTGAAGGAGGGCCATGTTGTCGTTATTCGCTACGAAGGACCTAAGGGCGGCCCTGGTATGCCGGAAATGTTGGCGCCCACATCACAAATTGTAGGTATGGGACTCGGTGCAAAAGTAGGTCTTATTACAGACGGACGTTTCTCCGGCGCTTCCCGCGGGATCAGTATCGGCCACATTTCTCCTGAAGCAGCTGAAGGCGGTCCAATCGCATTTGTTGAAGACGGTGATATTATCGAACTCGACCTCAATAACAACAAGATTAACCTCCTCATCAGTGACGAAGAAATGGAGCGCCGCCGGGCAAATTGGAAAGGCTTCGAGCCAAAAGTTAAATCTGGCTACCTAGCTCGTTACTCTAAGCTTGTAACGAACGCAAGCGCAGGCGGAGTTCTAAAAATCTAACAATGAAATTTTAATGAAGATTCAATGATAGAAAAAAGCTGGCGTAGTTAGTCCATTTGGATTAACTGCGCCAGCTTTTTTGGTATCAATACATATCATTAGTTCATCCATTTTGAAGAAACATGTCACTGGTATGCTCAAATACTTCATCCTTCTCCACATGAGACCGATGAGAACTGCCTTGTTGTGAAAAGCGGCCAATGAGTACGTCAATCGGCATTAATATCATTTTCGGAACAAGTTGATCCGCACGATGCTTAAGACGTTTCTGGCCTGCTGGATGAATAACTCTAAGGAGTAGTTTCAAATAAAGCTGCGTAAATGAGCTGAACATTCCTTTTGGCAAATCAATAATTTTAAATCCGAACTGCTCTGGGCCGCGGTGAATCATACTGACACCATAAAGTGCCTTCACATCGCTTATTTCAGGATGATCTAAAACGTATTGAGCGATAACGGGGAGCGTCTTTTCTGTTCCTCTTATCATTTGGATCGCTAAATGTACAGTTGACTTCGCCTTTGAACCAATTTCGAACAGCTTCTTGTTATCAAGATGAAGCTCGATGATTTTGTCACCTTTGACTAACGTTGATCCATTGTCCATCTGTGTCGGCTGTCCATGATAAGTACGAACTCGAATGTGATACATCGGGTCCTCTGGATTAATGGTATGAAGATGAAATACAGCGTGGAAAACTTTCTCCCATTGGAGCCATAGTAAAACTAGCAATCGTTTGAACAAGGAAATTCGAGGTGCCGAATAGGACTCTGTCTCTGCCATCAATTTATCGATGCGTACACTTTGAAGGCCTTTACGATTCGCTTCCTCAAGCACGCGTTCAAGAGCAATAAGCATTTGCTCAGGAGCTTCTTGATTGGCGCCAACAGTCGTGCCGCAGTCATGAAGAAGGAATACTTCTCCGCCCCTTAACTTTTTCAGCATGCGTTTCGTTAGTCGGTCAGCACCCACTCTGCTGCGCCAGTCGCTGAACATTCTAGACCAAAGTACGATCTGAACGTCTCTCTTTCTTGCTATATCGAATAAATTAACAATCCCCCATGGAGGACGGTAATACGGCGTATCATTGCCAGTAATCGAATGAATAATATCTCTCGTCTGCTTTATGTGCTTCTTCACAGTAGCTGGTCGCATCAGCCAATTTGTCTTATGAAGATAGTTGTGCACACCAAGAAGATGACCTTCATCATGGATTCGTTTTATTAAATCTGGATTTTTCTCGGCATGAGCCCCTACGACAAAAAAGGTTGCTTTCGCATCGTATTTTTTTAATAAGTCCAGAAGCAACGGTGTATACCTAGGATCGGGTCCATCATCAAAAGTAAGCGCAAAATGTCCTGCGCTCTTTCCTTTCTTGAACACGCGAAATCCGAAAAGACGGCTCATCATACCGGGAATAAATGCATAAAACGAAGTAATGTAGAAGATCCACAGCATCAGCGTTTCCATGTATTTTCCCCACTTTTCTATGTTAGTTGACTTAACGTGTCAGCACGCTCTAATCATATTTTATCATATAGATCAACAGAATTAGGTGTTTTTTTTGGAAATCGTGTAAAATAGTATGAAACTAATAAAAAGGAGTCGTTGCTTAGTATGCTGCCTTTTTACCGAAAATATTGGCGCACTGCATTTGATATTGGGCTGATCGTATTAACTGTATACTTGACAATGTATATTTTCAGTAAACTGTATCAGATTGCTGCACCTGTATTTTTGTCATTCATCGTCTTTTTGCTGATTGAGCCGCTTGCGAAATTTTTACACAAAAAAGGGCTGCCTAAAGTTGTTGCTTCGGGTATTTCTGTCATTCTCTTTGTTCTTCTATTACTTGGTCTGATGTTTGGTGCAGGGCTCATCATCATATCCCAAATTGCACAAATTAATAATAACCTACCTAAATATACGCAATTGGTACAAGAAGAATTCACAAGGTTAGTAACGTTGCTTCAAGGAAAAATTAACGCTCTTCCAGATAATATTACGGTAAAAATTAATGAATATTTCACCAATCTAACAAATGTATTGTCTGATTTGGCTGGCATTGCCTTTTCACACATCGTTACATTTTTATCTTCCTTCTCTACCTTTATTGCAAATTTCGGTGTTGCTATCATATTAGCATTCTTCCTTAGTGTCGAAATTCAACGATGGCGCCGGCTCGCAAAAGAGAAGACACCGAATACATTTAAGAAGGCGTATACGTTTCTAAAGGAACATGTCTTCCACGCAATTTGGGGCTACGTCAAAGCTCAGGCTCTGCTCGTGTCCATCTCGTTCCTTCTTATTTTCGTAGGGCTCACCATATTTAGAGTCGATAACGCTTTTACGATTGCCCTCATTTCGGCGGGCTTTGATGTTCTGCCATTAGTCGGCGTACCGGTCATTTTCATTCCATGGATTATTTATCAGTTTCTAGTGGGGCATGTTGGATTAGCTGTGTCACTAACCGTTCTGCTCGTTGTTGTATTGCTCGTTAGACAACTGCTTGAACCTAAAATTACAGGCAACTCCATCGGGATATCTTCGGCCTATTTGATGTTATCCTTTGCGATGATTTCCCTTTCGATCTTTGGGATGGCCGGATTGATTCTATCACCTATCCTGCTTATTTTAATCAAAGAGCTGCTTAAACAAGGCTATTTACAGCGGTGGATTAGACTTCCGAAGGAAGAATTCGATACTTCTGATCTCACATCGAAAGCAGAAGATGAACCTAGATAAGAAAGGCTACGATGATGCAAGTATATTCATCACTTCTCGAAACAGAAGTGTAGCTTGATTGGATGATTCGGGAGATCGATTCTGCACAAGGACAGCGACAGCGTAATGCGGATGATCGGTTGGCCCATAGCCAATAAACCATTGGTTATTACGTGGCTTGCCGTTCACCGTGACTTGTGCAGTTCCCGATTTACCTGCAACCGTCCATTTCGCTCTTTGCAGCGATGCACCTGTTCCATCTGTAACAACTCCTCTCATCATCTCCAAAATGATGTTAGCCGTACGGGGTGAAATCCCCCCATAAGGTGAAGATAATAAATGCGGCTGAAACGAGGTCATCGTTTGGCCGTTATTATATTGTATTTCAGTAACAAGACGCGGTGCATGAATCTGTCCACCCTGTAATAAGGTAACGACCATATTAGCGGCTTGAAGAGGAGTTACGAGTACATCACGTTGACCGATTCCTGTCTGTACTTTAACTCCGTCATCCTCTTTAGGAGTTCCCCCCGCAAATATTTGTCCTGCCTCTTCATGATCAAATTGCTTAAATAGTTCAAATCCCATAAAGCTATTGTCCTGCCAGCCTATAACCCTCCCTAGACCAAGCTGTGAAGCGACTTCTTCAATACGTTCTCCACCCAGCCGTTCAGCTAGTGTCGCAAATACGACATTGCATGACTCAGCATAGGCTTCTGCTAACGTCAAATCTCCATGCCCTCCTTCCTTCCAACATGCAAGTCCATATTTCCCATACTGACCTGAACAATGGAACGTTTCTGTAGGAGATGAAATTCCGTCCTCCAAAGCAGCTGCTGCAATAACGGTCTTAAATATGGAGCCTGGCACCGCTGCTTTAAGCGCTCGATTGCTCCAATTGCCCATCTGCAAATCAATTTGATTCGGATTATAAAATGGTTTTGAAATCATTGCTGCTACGTCGCTATTCGATGTATCTAAGACGACAATAGCGCCTTCCTTCATGCCGATTCTCTCTGTCAGAACCTCAATTTTCTGCTGTAATTTCATATCGACTGTCGTCTTAATTCGTAAAGGATAATACTTATTGTGCTGAGCGATGAGCCGAGTGCCCAAACCGTACATAGGCTGTTTCTTCCCATCGACTGTATAAGAAATGATTGTCGAACCAATTCCCCTTAGAAAAGGATCAAAACTTTTCTCGAGCCCTGCTGACCCCACCTCTGTCGTTAACGGCATCGTATGCTCTAAATCGCTCTCCTTCTTATACAGACTACGAATCAACTCAGGCTGCTGAGATACAAAGCCTAGCCACTGCATGCCTGATAAATGATTATCATATCTTTGTACATACGGCGCAACTTCAAGGCCTGCTATATTTAATTTTTTTAATTGCTGAACTTGCGGGAAGGATAAGGACAGCGGCAGATGAGTATTGCTGTCCGTCCAAATAAAAGGTTGCGTAAGCGAGTGCCATGTCCTCTTAAGCTGTTCTGAAGTTGTACCTAGCAGCTTAGCGATCTGCCCGTAATGATTCTCCTCATGATGTCCGTGACTAACTGGAAATAAAATAGCGGTCCATATGACCTTACCGGTCAGCGGAGCCCCGCTTCGGTCAACAAATTGGCCTCGGCCTGTATCAAGTACAATGCCTCTTTCTCTCTGCAATACAGACATTTCCTCTAATGATCTGCCGCTTGTAGTCACAGCTCGGTTAACGGTAACGAACTGAATCCATCCAAGCCGAAGGGTCAAAATAAATAATATTAAAGTAATAGATATTAGAATGATGAATATTCTGCGTTTACCTTGAAAAGACATTAAGTGAACCTTCTTCCCGTTTTTTATCCATTATTTCCCGGGAAACGGAGCTTCACACGTTAAGTTCAGACATAACTAGAAGAAGCCTGTCTCCAATAGAGACAGGCTTCTTCATCATTTTCTTATAGCTTAAATTTTGATAACGTGTTCTTGAGGGATACAGATACACTTTCAAGTTTGTTCGACAACTCAATGAGATGGTTACCTACACTTAGTTGTTCACTGCTGAGGGAAGCTACTTCTTCTGACGTTGCAGAGGACTCTTCAGCAACAGCACTTACGTTACTCATCGCTTCAGAAAGTACGTTTTGCGATTGGTTTAATCCTTCAATCGAAGAAGTTACAGAATCAAGTCGTGAATTAAATTCTTCCATCAATTGCGTAAGGGATACGAATATGTCACTCGTCTCTTTAACAGCGTTCATTTGCTGCTGATATAGAGGATAAGCATCTGACAATGCTCTAACCGTTTCATTCATCTCAAGTTTAATATTGTCGGTAATTTGAGCGACCATATCGATGGATTTGCGGGATTGGTCGGCAAGCTGACGGATTTCATCAGCTACGACCATAAATCCCCGTCCTGCTGCACCTGCGCGAGCAGCCTCAATGGTTGCATTGAGTGAGAGAATGTTCGTTTGTTGTGCGATTCCATGAAGAACATCGACGACTTTGAGAACGGATTTTGTACTATCTTGCAGAGCATCTACCCGCTGAACAAGTGAACGTGTCATTTCTTCAGATTGATTTGTTTTCTCGATCAACTCATTCAAGTTTTTCATACCGATTTCGCTAGACTTCACTACATGCTGAGCTGCAACACTCATTTCCTGATTTGCAGCGATTACATTTTTCATTTGATGTGAGATATTCTCAGTAAGTTCGTTGCCTCGCTCCGCTTCATTAGCTAAGCTCGTAGCACCGTTAGCGATTTCCTCTGTAGCCACAGCAATCTCCTTGGCTGAGACCGCCGTTTTCTTAGAAGCATCCGTTAGCTCTGAAGCGGTATCAAGTACATCTTGGGCTGTCGCATTGGTCTGTGTAACAAGAGTTGTAATGTTCTCCATCATCTCGTTAAAGCTATCTGACAGCTGACCAATTTCATCCTTAGATTTATGAGCTGTACGCACATTCAAATTACCTGCTGCTCCTTGTTTCATCAGTCCTTGAAGATTTTGCAGAGGACGTGCGATCAATCTAACCATCCATAGACCGATAAGTACAGCTAGAATGGCAACAACGAAAATACTTATCCCTGTAATGGCAATAATACTTTTTGCATTTTGAACCAGATAGCTTGTTGGAACCGTACCAATAATTTTCCAACCAGATGTTTCGATCGTGTCGTATGCTGCCAGTATCGATCTGCCATTCTCGTCTGTCGTTTCTTTACTGCCGGAAGCGCTGTCTTTTATATCATTAACAAATGAATAGGTTGTCTTCTTCCCTGTAAGGGTTGTATCGTCCGAAGCAACGATTTGACCGTCAGCAGAGACAATTTCAAGTCTGCTGCCATCTCCCAAATCAATATTGCTTAACTGATCTTCCAAAGCGGAAGCCTTAATAAAGAATACAATTGAGAAATTGCTTCCGTCTCCATATATGCTGTCCACAGAGCGAACTAATTTGAAAGTCGGTACACTGCCTTCTTTAGCACTCGAGGCAATCCATTCCGTTTTCTTCGTTTTTACTGCATCTTTGTACCAAGGCTGATTCAGCATCTCAGAAATATTATTAACTACAGATGATGTTGCAATCGGTGGAGTTTTACCATCACCTGGAACCAGATATATCGATTGTATGGCTGTATTTGTATTACTGATTGACGACAGCATGTCAGAAATTTTACCGGCTGTTAGAACACGGTCATACTCAGCAGCCGTAGGAGACATCAAATCACGAACATTATTTTGCATTTCCGTATCGAGCAAAATTTGCATTGCGGCAACTTCAAATTGTTTAAGCACGATATTAAGTTTATCAGAAGTTTGAATGATCGTTTGCTCGTTAGAATTTGCTGCTTGGTCTTTAATCGCATTTCTCGCGCTGTTATAAGATGTTATTCCTAAGCTGGCTGCAAGCAAAACAATAACGACGAAAATAACTAAAAAAAGCTTCATACCGACAGATTTGGCTGGATTCAGAGTGGATATTTTCATGTTTTTTATGGTTGAAATCACCTTGTTAAAGCGCTTGATGTTATCTCCCTTCGCCCTTTCCTTCTTCGGTTTATGCGCTTTCATTTCTGCTTCTATTTTTTCATTTTTCTCTTTAGGCTTCATCTTTTTCCCCTCGTTACTCATGTTCGTATCACCCGCCACTCCCTATTTTTATTTCTAATAACATTCACTAATTTCACATTTCGACAAAAATCGTTCAATCCCTTTTCACTTCCAAATAATGATATGTTCTTCAGCGCAACTAAATAAAAAAGCCCCTGCAGTACTGGCTGCAAGGGCTTGATTATCAATAGTTTTTTATTTTCTTTTACGCATCATATCAAAATAGCGAACTGGTTTGTCCACTTTCATACGAATGCGCTGCAAAGGATGTCGAGCTGCGTCAAGTTCATTGCCATCTTCGTCCCAAATTTGGCCAACGGTTTGTTTGAAGAACGTGCCGTCTGGTCCGAAAAATTCAATTTCTTGACCTGGTTTGAAATAATTACGTTGCTGAATAACAGCTGTACCTGTCTCTTCATCATATTCCAGAACGAGACCCGCAAAGTCGTAAGGCACTGCCTTCTCCTCTGGTTCGTAAATATGGTCTTCATGATCTGGTGTATTAAAGAAGAAACCCGTATTCAGCGGACGGTTTGCAGCTTTGTTAATTTCTTCAATCCATTCCGGTTTGAGTACATAATTTTCTGGATCAGCCATGTAAGAATCAATCGCTTGACGGTATACATTGACGACAGTCGCAACGTAGTGAATCGATTTCATACGACCTTCAATTTTAAAACTGTCAATGCCGACCTCGATTAATTCAGGAATACTTTCCAGCATGCACAAATCTTTGGATGACATAGAAAAAGCGTTATCGTCTTCGTTGAAGAGTGGAAGCTGAGTGACTCCTAGTTTAAAGTTCTTAAGAACACTGCTCTCTCTAGCTTCTTCTTCAGAAATCCAAGCTTCCGCAGGACGAGCATCTTCAAACAAATCATATTTCCAGCGGCATGACTGACAGCAACCGCCGCGGTTCGAATCGCGGTCTGTGAAATGGTTGGACAATACACATCGGCCGGAATAAGATGAACACATCGCGCCGTGAATGAACGTTTCAATTTCAATGTCAACATGCTTTTTGATTTCGGCGATTTCTTCAAGGCTCGTCTCACGTCCTAGTACGACCCGCGGGAGTCCTTCTTCCTTCCAGAACTTCACGGCTTGCCAGTTTACTGTGGACTGCTGTGTACTTAAGTGAACCTCTAATTTTGGCGCAACGCGCTTCGCCGTTTCGATAATAATCGGATCCGCTACAATAATTGCAGAAATGCCGACTTCCTCTAAGTTTCTTAAATAGTCTTCAATACCTTCAATATCTTCATTATGGGCATAGATATTCGTAGCAACAAATACTTTAGCGCCGTATTTCTTAGCGAATTCTACACCTTCACGCATTTCTTCAAAGCTGAAATTGTCTGCATTGGAGCGAAGCCCATAATGCTGACCACCAATGTATACGGCATCTGCACCATAATGAATCGCGAACTTAAGCTTTTCTAAATTCCCTGCAGGTGCAAGCAATTCGGGTTTGCTTAATCGATGTCTTTTGCCAGTATATTTTGGTTTTGGTTTTTCCAAAGTTTGCATTTTCGATCTTCACTCCTTTTTAATATACTTGTTCCTTATAGAAGAATCCGAACGAAAGCTCTCGCTCTGGATCTTGTACGCGTCTAATTTCTTCCAGCCAGCTTTCGTCGAATTGATAATTTTCTGGATCTTGAACGTAGGCATCAATCGCTTTCCGATACGCCTTCGTTACCACTACGTTGTAATGTGTTGACTTCATTAGACCTTCGATCTTAAAGCTATCGACACCGGCATTCATTAAGACATGCAAGTCTTCAAGAATACAAATATCATCAGAACTCATAATGTGTGTACCATTCGAGTCCTCATAAATCGGATATTTCTCATCTTTTCGTTCTGCCTCAACAAGAAACAATCCGCGGTCTTTCCCTAAATCGACACCTTGGACAGGACGTCCTTGATGCGCCATGTAGCTTTGAACGAGACGGCGCTTGGAATGATAAATGTTCGTCATTCCATGAACTTGAACTTGAGCTTCAATTTCAAGCTTAGGCATCATCTCTGTAATTTCATCCATGCTAAGCTCTCTAGCAAGCACTACACGAGAAGCGCCTTTACTGCCCCAATAGTTTGCGGTCGCATAATTCGTAGATAACATTTCTGCATTCCAATGCAGTTTAAGCTGAGGGGCATGCTCTTTAACCGCCGTCAAGACAGACGGGTCACCGAATTCAACTCCGTCCACTCCTGCCGCAGCTAATTGCTTCACGTAGTCTGGAATTAGTTCAAGCTGTTCGTTATGAAACAAATTATTAAGAGATACATATATTTTAACCTTACGGTCATGTGCTATTTTGACGGCTTCTGCAATTTGAGCAGGTGTAAAATTTCCAGGAAGCCTCATTCCGAATTTCTCTTCTCCAATAAGCAGAGCATCGGCTCCAGCATCAATAAGTGCTGTCAGTTCTTCCAAGGAACCTGCAGTCACAAGAAGCTCGGGTTGTTTTCTCATCTGCTCCACTCCTCTCTATCTATTTTGCCATATGATCGCTTTTTTGAATATTGTTTAAATGTTCCTTGTATGTTTTTGCAAATAAATGCGTATGACTGCCGTCTTTTTTGGTCACATAGAACAAATATTGGGATGCTGTAGGTTCAAGCGCTGCTTGTATAGATTTTATACTTGGACTTGCAATTGGCCCAGGCGGTAGACCTTCATAGAGATAAGAATTATAAGGGCTGTCAATTTTGCGCAAATCTTTGTTATACAATCGTTCCTTCTGCTTACCAAGCAAATACTGAACTGTAGCATCTATTTCAAGCTTCATGCCTTTGTTTAGCCGATTATAAATGACGCCTGCAACTAGAGGACGTTCGTCATCAACAACCACTTCGCGTTCTACTAAGGATGCGACCGTTAATAGCTGATGAATCGTCAATTTGCGTTCTTGCAGCTTTTGCTTCCAATCTGGTATCGTATCTAACCGTTTCTCTGTTTCTTCTAACATTTTGGTAATAATATCAGCTTCAGTGCTTCCTTTTTTGAGCTCATAGGTTTCTGGGAACAAGTAGCCCTCTAAAGCATACTTCAGCTTCTTATCAGCTGGAATTTGAGTAACAATAGATACATGAAATTGACTTGGTTCATTTGCTAACTTCAAGAACTTATCCTTATTTACATAACCTTCTGAACTTAACTTCTCTGCAATCTGTTCGACAGTATAGCCTTCAGGAATCGTAAATTTAATCATATCTTCGGGAACGACCTCGCCGCTGGTTAATTTGCTGATGACTTCAGAATAGGTTAACCCTGGATGCATCGCATACGTTCCAGCTTTTAAGGAACTTCCTTCATTTTTCCATTTCAAATAAACTTTAAACAAAAATGAATTTTTAATGATTCCTTTGTGCTCCAGCAGGTCTGCAATCTGCGAAGTACTCATTCCCTTTTCGATCGTGAAATTAATCTCTTGATTCGAAGTCTTTACCGGCTGCATTTGATTCGATACGATCCACAAGGCACTTACGCATATAATAATAAAGATTAGACCGCTGCTTATCCAAACTTTAGTCTTCAATCTCAAGTCTATGCCAACCCCTTCAAACTTCCTTACGCATTCAAAAAGAGCGGAAAGTTCCGCCCTTTCTGTGCTTATTCATCAATTTCGTCTTGCAAAGTAAGTTCATCATACAGCTCAGAAACATCTTCCCACTCGTCATCATCGTCAATCGTAACGAGCTCAGGATTGCCTTCTGCAGAAGTAACAATTTTAAAAATCTCTATCTCCGCATCTGAACTTGCATTTTCAGGTTTAAGCACAGCGTACGCTCTGCCCCCAACTTCAAACTCGTTCACTATTTCATAAATGGAGCTTTTACCATTCTCATCCTGCAACTCCACATAGGAACCGAACTTCTCCTGAAGGCGCGAAGTCCAAATGACCTGCTCAGCTGAAAAATCAGTCATTGTCGTTATCTCCGTCCAATTCTGCGACCAATGTATTAAACGTCTCTTCTACAATGGCCCACTCTTCGTCGTCCTCGATCATGTACAGCTTCAGATCGTCACCATCTTCTTCGTAACGGAACGCGTATACTTCATCTTCTTCATCATCATTGGATTCAAGCGGTACGACCATCATATATTGAGCATCTGAACCATCGACCTCAAATTTCATGATGACTTCGAATTCCTCTTCATTCCCCTCATCATCCGGAATATAAATAATTTCCGGTTCTTCTTCTACATATCTGTTACTATCTTTTACCATCGAATACCACCCTCACCTTTTACTCTTAGAATCTAGATAATTTTGCAAAATCAAGCTAGCCGCCATCTTATCGACGACTTGCTTTCTTTTCTTGCGACTTACATCGGCTTCGAGCAATGTTCGCTCTGCAGAGACCGTTGTCAGCCTTTCATCCCAGAGGTGAACGGGTATGTTCAGTGACTCCCTCAGCTTAGAAGCAAACTCTATGCAAATTTCACCACGAGGTCCGATCGTACCATTCATGTTCTTTGGAAGTCCGACGACAATTTCTTCCACTTCATAAATTTTCACAAGTTCGGCTATGCGATCGAACTCGCCGCCATCTCGGCGGCGCTCAATCACTTCGAGCCCTTGCGCGGTCCAACCGAAAGCATCGCTAACCGCCGCTCCGATTTTGCGATCCCCATAGTCCAAGCCCAAAATTCTCATTCAAGATCTCCTATCGGTGACTGGCTAGATAGTATCTGACCAGCTCTTCAATCAATTCGTCACGTTCTTTCTTGCGAACGAGACTTCTAGCATTATTGTGTCTAGGAATATAAGCAGGATCTCCAGATAGCAAGTACCCAACAATTTGATTGATCGGATTGTATTCCTTCTCAGCCAAAGCATCGTATACCGTTAACAAAATATCCTTGGCGGAAGCCTCTTGCTCATCACCTTTGACGCTAAATTTCATAGTTTTATCCATGGAGTCCATTAATGACACCTCACTTCTTCAAAAACATGTGACATGTTTTTTAGAAAATTGCTACCAGCATACTCTTTTATACTATAACATATTCTAGGTGCTATAAGGAAATGATTCAAACGAGACAAACACCTCAGAATATTTCATTTATGCTAGTGTTATTTGCCCAATGAGTTGTTCAGCAAGTTTTAATGCATCCTCTAGCTTAGAAGCATCCTTACCACCCGCTTGAGCCATGTCTGGACGGCCTCCGCCGCCTCCGCCGCATACTGCAGCGATTTCTTTAACCAGTTTACCTGCATGAAGACCATTCTTCACGCCTTCCGCCGGTACTGTGACAACAAAGTTCACTTTATCTTCACTTGCAGCACCAAGAACGAGCACTGCCGATGGCAATTTACCTTTAAGTTCATCTGCCAATGTACGCAGAGCATCCATGCTTCCAGCTTGAACACGAGCAGCTAGAACCTGAGTATTACCAATCATTTTCACTTGACTACTCAACTGACCCGCTTCAATAGAGCTTAGTTTGCTTTGCAAGGATTCGTTTTCTCGGCTCAGCTCTTTAAGTTGTTGATTCAAAGCTTCAATGCGTTTTGGCACATCATTCAAGTTCGATTTAAGAAGGGATGCAGCTTGTTTCAGAATATCGAGCTGATCCTCCATAAATTGATATGCGTATTGTCCGGTTACAGCCTCAATCCGTCTTACGCCTGAACCAATACCGCTTTCACTTACGAGCTTGAAGAGCCCAATTTGTGACGTGTTATCCACATGGCAGCCGCCGCATAGTTCCAAGCTGTAGTCTCCAACTTGAACGACGCGAACAATGTCGCCGTATTTCTCGCCGAAGAGAGCCATCGCTCCCATCGCTTTCGCTTCATCAATCGGTTTATATTCAGTGACAACATCTATACTTTTCCAAATTTGCTCATTCACACGGCGTTCAATGTCCGCAAGCTCTTCTTGCGAAATGCTGCCGAAATGTGAGAAGTCAAAGCGTAAACGCTGAGGCTCAACGAGTGATCCCGCTTGATTTACATGGTCTCCGAGCACTTCTTTAAGCGCCTTATGGAGCAAGTGAGTAGCTGTATGGTTTTTCTCCGTATTTTCACGTTTTGCACGGTCTACTTCTGCTTTTACCGTTTCGCCAACACGCAACTCACCAGCTTGGATGATTACTTGATGGACATGCTGACCATGCGGTGCTTTCGTTAAGTTGTCTACTTTAGCTGTAACTGAAGCTCCAACAAGCAGACCTTGGTCACTGACTTGTCCGCCGCTTTCCGCATAGAATGGGGTGATGTCAAGAATGACCTGTACTGAATCCCCTTCGGAAGCCGTATCTACAAAAGCGTCATCTTTGACAATCGCTAAAACTTTCGACTCAGTTACTGCATCATTATAACCAACAAACTCGCTTTTAACCGTATAATCAGACAGCACGCCGCCCTGTACTTTCATACTTTCGTTCTCATGACGAGCCGCACGCGCTCGGTCGCGTTGCTCCTGCATAGCCGCGTCGAATCCTTCGCGGTCTACCGTAAGACCATGCTCTGCTGCATAATCTTCAGTCAAATCGAACGGGAAGCCGTACGTATCATACAATTTGAAAGCATCGCTGCCGCTAATTTGTTTGCTTCCTTGCGCGATTGCCGCTTTACTAATTTCCTCGATAATCGCAAGACCATCATTTAACGTTTCGTGGAAGCGTTCTTCTTCGGTGCGAATGACTTTCTCAATGAATTCACGTTTGTCTACGACATCCGGGTAATACACGCCCATAATATCGCCAACGACTTCCGTTAGTTCATACATAAATGGACGGTTAAGACCGAGCACCTTGCCATAACGAACTGCACGGCGGAGCAAACGGCGAATAACATAGCCGCGTCCTTCATTGGACGGAAGAACACCGTCAGCAACTGCAAATGACACGGTACGAACGTGGTCGGCAATGACTTTAAGCGCGACATCGTAATCTGCGTTTTCTTTATATTTCACGCCCGCCATTTGCGCTGTTCTCTGAATGATCGGTTGGAACAAATCTGTATCAAAGTTCGAATCTACATTTTGCACAATCGAAGTCAAACGCTCTAAGCCCGCACCTGTATCGATATTTTTACTAGGAAGCGGTGTATAGCTGCCATCTTTGTTATGGTTAAATTGTGAGAACACAAGATTCCATACTTCAAGGAAACGTTCATTCTCACCGCCAGGGTAACATTCAGGATCAGACAGATCACCGTAAGCTTCTCCGCGGTCATAGAAAATTTCTGTACAAGGCCCGCACGGTCCTTCACCAATATCCCAAAAGTTATCTTCGAGTTTTACAATGCGCTCTGCAGGAATGCCAATTTTCTCATTCCACAGTTTGTACGCCTCTTCATCTTCAGGATATACAGTGACTGACAAGCGGTCTGGATCAAATCCAATCCACTCTTTGCTTGTGAGAAACTCCCATGCCCACGTAATCGTTTCTTCTTTGAAATAATCGCCAATCGAGAAGTTGCCAAGCATTTCAAAGAAAGTATGGTGTCTGCGCGTCTTGCCTACATTTTCGATATCGTTAGTACGGATACATTTTTGCGAGTTCGCAATCCGCGGATTTTCAGGAATGACACGTCCGTCAAAATAAGGTTTAAGCGGTGCCATCCCTGCGTTAATCCATAACAGTGAAGGATCATTATGCGGAACGAGCGACGCGCTCGGTTCAATCTTGTGTCCCTTACTAGCAAAAAACTCAAGCCATTTTGAACGAATTTCACTTGCCTTCATCGTACTTCCTCCATCATTCAAATATTTTTCAGTATATGGACTCTAATCATGCCATTAAAATAGAAAAAACGCCCCTGAACATCAGGGACGATTGTCTCGCGGTACCACCCTGGTTATCGCACGAATTCAGTCATCGTTATCATTGACTCATATAGCGCGATCGCCTTGTTTTGGTATGTAACGGAACCACCCGATGAGCCTGCTCATACTCCGAAATTAGCTTTCAGCCAGTTCAATCCCTGAGGTTCTCCCAGCCATCTCCTGTGCTGCCTGGCACAATAGAAGGAACCTGTTCTCTGGAAAAGGTGAATTATGGCTTACTTGATTTCATCATCGCTTTAAAATGTCCACAAAATTACATATACAGTATATAAGTACGGCCGCTAGGCTGTCAATCTGCTGATAACACATTGAAAGAGAGCCTACACCGTTTTCCGTCTTACATAATAAGCGAAAATGTGCTGGATAATCACTTTAATAACGACGAAGAACGGAACAGCTAGAATTAAACCGACGAATCCAGCCGCTTCACCGCCAATAAGAATGGCCGCAATAATAAAGAGCGGATGCAGATGCAATTTCTTGCCGACGACTTGCGGTGAGATAAGGTTGCTCTCAAGAATTTGACATGTCCAATTAACGGCGATGACGAGCAGAACCATCTTTATCGAAATCGTCGAAGCCATAATGACTCCTGGAGCTGCTCCTAGAAACGGTCCTAAGTATGGGACAATATTAAACACAGCTACGACACTAGCGAGCAAGAGCGCATAAGGCATTCCTATAACCATGTAGCCAATGTAAGCAAGCACACCAATGATAACACAGACGATAAACTGACCTCGAATGTAGTTGCCAAGTGCAGCATCAATCTCCTTAAGCAGCGCAATTGTATGCTTACGACGAGACCTTGGCAGTAACGATATCACCGCGCGTTCAAATACATCAAAATCTTTTAATATATAAAATACGAGAAACGGCACAATAAACACATCAAAAATGACACCGATCGTCGAGCCAATATGATTCATAAAGTTTGAAATACTTTGGGCTGTCCGATTCTCCATTTGAAAAAACCAATTGTTGACACCCATTTGTACACCTTGCGGCAGCAAGTGGTTGTCCATGTTGTTCATTAGGCTCTGCGCATGCATCGTCATTTCTGGCAAATGTTCGTTTAATTCTTGAAGCTGTTCAATAAACATAGGGATGATATTCATTAATATGACGACTAGCGAGGTTATAAAAACGGCATAAATGAGCAAGACGGCAATCGTTCTAGGTACCTTTCGGCCATTCAGCATAACGACGATTGGATTGAGTACATATGAAATGATCATCGCAATAAGGAAAGGAGCGAATACCGATTTTAAAAACGAATATGTGTTTATAAGCAGCGGTTTGAGCAGCCAAAGGAAATATAAAATAATAAGCCCGAGCAATATCCAAACGCCATAACGGAAAATTTTATTTTTGGTTAACTGTTCCATCCAGACCGACCCTCCATTTACTGGGACTGGCTCTTACTAGATAAAGTATATGTCTGGGCGATGCAAATTAACCTATATGAATGTACTCATTCATAAAAAAACACTTCCGAAGTGTCTTTAGCGACCAGCTATACCTTCGAAAGTGTTTTGTTATACGAAATCATCAAATTATTTTGCACCATTTTCGTTTGCACCATTTTCGTTAAAAATGGTCATATTTTCGCTTTCGGCATCATTAATTATGTAGAAACTCTCAAGTCGAAGCGTGAATATGCGGAAAATCTTGAGAAAATTCTTCTCCGAAGAATAAGTCATCCAGAGAACTAAGCGTACCGTCTTCTTCTACTTGAAAAACGGACATCTTCTCTCCGTTAACCGTTAATTCGATGAAACAACCCCAGCAATAATACTGGTGGGAGCCAATTTTACCAATATCCTTGGAATTGCAATTTGGACATCTCATCTTTCCATCTCTCACCTACCGTTAACAGAATGAATGGCTTTCTCCAATTTTTCTTCACTCAGTGAGGGGACCATAAGAACATCCTCTCCAATTGTTATTTCAGGTGTATAAGGCAACCATTTGCGCCCTTCCACCAAATCAGAAATAAAACCATCACTAATTTCTAAACCTACTATTGTATTTCCCATTTCTTGGTCTAAATAAACATCGGCCAAACGCCCGAGTAAGGCTCCGTCATTCGTTAAGACAGGAAGTTCTTTGAGCTTGCCTCGTCCTAACAAAAATGTATGTTTTATTTGGTCGGCTTCCGTATTCCGGATTGCCTGTTGATTACGAATCATGACAGCATCTTCACCATAAGCTGCAATATCTTCCCATAACACGACTTTAATGTTTGGAGAGAAGAGTCTCTTTCCTTCAAGCTCGATACCTACAATACGCCACTCTTCTGATACGATAAAATCTACAACTTCCCCAACCCGTTTGCCGTGCTCTACTTCATACACAGCAAGACCGATCAGTTCTTGCAATTTCATTCATTCGGCGCCTCCTCATGTAAGCCAAGTTTTGAGCAATTGTGATAGATCATTGTCAGTCGAACTTAAGACAACCTCTCTCAAACTGCTCAGATGGAATAGACACTCTCCCCTCCTCCGTCCATCTATGAGAAGCCCTCAGCTTCTATTACGTAAACGCTGAAGAATGGTTTCAACTTTTTGAGCTGTGTATTCCATATCTTCAGTAGTATTACCCAAACCAAAACTAAATCGAACTGCTGAATTTAAAAGTTCCTCAGGAAGCTTCATCGCTTCGAGAACATGAGATAATTCAAGCGAGCCTGAAGTACAGGCAGAACCGCTCGCTGCAGCAATGCCTTCCATATCCAAATTCATAAGCAGTGTCTCTGTATTCGTCTCAGGGAAACTTACATTCACAATGTGCTCCAAATGATCGGTTGGATGACCATTAATAACAAATCGCTCCTTGCCGACGTGCTGCTCAAGACTGCGAATGAATGTCTCACGTAACTTGCGGTCTGATGCAATTTTATCGCCTAAGCGAGCTTTAGCAATTTCCATCGCTTTGGCAAAGCCTGTTACGCCCGCCATATTCTCTGTGCCTGCACGGCGCTTCTTCTCTTGAAGACCTCCGTGAAGCAGAGGGTGTATAAGGAGCTTTCTGCGAATATACAAAGCGCCTACACCCTGTGGACCGTTAATTTTGTGCGCAGAAAAACTCATTAAATCAACGGGAAGGTCTGATAATGAAATATCGATCGATCCTAATGCTTGTACTGCATCAACATGAAAAGGAATACCATGCTCCCGTGCAATTTCACCAATTTCACGGATCGGCTGAATCGTTCCTACTTCATTGTTCGCATACATGACACTGATCAAAATGGTGTCATCCGCAATCGCCTCACGAACATGCTCAGGATTTACTTGTCCAAAGCGATCTACCGGAAGATATGTGACCTTAAATCCTTGCTTCTCCAGCTCTTCACAAGTATGAAGCACAGCATGATGCTCAATGGCTGTCGTAATAATGTGCTTGCCTTTGTCTTTATAAGCAGAAGCAATACCAAACAAAGCGAGATTGTCGCTTTCTGTACCTCCGCTGGTAAAAACAATTTCCTCTGGACGACAGTTAAGCTGTGCAGCAATGATATCTCTTGCTCCATTGACCACTCGTTTGGCAATTCGCCCAAATCTGTGAACACTTGAAGCATTGCCATACTGTTCCGTCATCACTTTCAGCATAGCCTCTGCCACTTCAGGATGAACGGGAGTCGAAGCGGCATGGTCTAAATATATAGATTTCATAAAAATTACCTCGCCTTAGATGTAGAACATGTAGTTGTCTGATGTTCCTAGTTCGTGATAGTTAATTAAATCATGAAGTGTTGTTGAGTCGATAACATTCGCAATGCTGTCGCGGATTCGCTTCCACAAATCTCTCTTCGCTGGATCATCTTCCTCCGCAAAATCAACAACTGAAATCGGACCTTCAAGCACGCGAATGATATCGCCAGCTGTTATTTCTTTTGGCTCGCGGGACAGCACGTAACCGCCGTATGCCCCCCGGATACTTTTTACGAGCCCTGCGTTACGGAGCGGTGCAATCAGTTGCTCCAAATAATGTTCGGACAGGCCGTTTTTCTCTGCAATGCTTTTGAGAGAAGTAGGTCCTTCTCCAAATCTGGATGCAAGCTCCATCATGATTGTTAATCCGTAACGTCCTTTAGTTGATATTTTCAAACAAATGACACCTCTTTCGAAATTTTAAATCAAATATTAAAGTATGCAGTCCCATGCTTATTGATTAGGAACACATATGTGTACAATAGAAATAGACGAATTCATAAATCACTGTAACCTTCATTCGCCTCCGTTTATCGTAACATATCTCCATCTGTTATGGAAAAAAATTTGTTTCTCAAATCTTGACATACGAGCAAATATCGTATATTTGAGATACTTGTGTTAAAATAATCTTCGCACAACTTTTTTAAAGAAAATGGTGATCACGATGTCCAAAACGATTGAAAATACACGAGTCGTAGTTGGCATGTCTGGAGGCGTTGATTCTTCAGTTACAGCGCTTCTGCTCAAACAGCAAGGCTACGATGTCATTGGCATCTTTATGAAGAACTGGGACGACACCGATGAATTCGGAGTATGTACCGCAGAAGTAGATGCTGAAGATGTGCGTCGTGTATGTGAGCAAATAGATATACCTTACTACACAGTTAATTTCGAGAAAGAGTACTATGATAAAGTATTCTCCTATTTCCTTGATGAATATAAGCGCGGACGTACTCCAAATCCTGATGTGATGTGCAACCGAGAAATTAAATTCGGTGAATTTCTTAATAAAGCGCTCGATCTTGGTGCTGATTATGTCGCAACAGGTCACTATGCTCGTGTCGTGCAAGACGAGAACGGAGTGTACAAGCTTCTGCGCGGCGTAGATAACAACAAGGATCAAACGTACTTTCTCAATGCGCTGAATCAACAACAATTGTCCAAGACGATGTTCCCAATCGGTCATTTGCCTAAAGCTGAAGTGCGGCGAATTGCTGAAGAAGCAGGACTAGCAACGGCTAAAAAGAAAGACAGCACCGGCGTATGCTTCATCGGCGAACGCAATTTCAAAGAGTTCCTAAGCAACTACTTGCCTGCACAATCTGGCGATATGGTTGATATTGTAACTGGTGAAGTGAAGGGCCGCCATGACGGCTTGATGTATTACACACTAGGACAACGCCAAGGACTAGGTATCGGCGGTTCTGGTAACGGTGAGCCTTGGTTCGTTGCTGACAAAGATTTAGAGAACAACATTCTCTATGTCGTACAAGGCGGTAACCATCCAAGTATGTATTCAACAGGTCTCATTGCAACAAGTGTAAACTGGATTGCAAATAACACTGTTCTGACAGAACCGATGCATTGCACTGCAAAATTCCGCTATCGTCAACCAGACCAGGGTGTCACGGTAACACCGCGGGAAGATGGTACAGTTCACGTTCAATTTGACGAACCGCAAAAAGCAATCACCCCTGGTCAAGCTGTTGTGTTTTACAATGGTGATGAATGTCTAGGCGGAGGAACGATTGATAAAGTCGAGAAGATGGAGTACTCTCACCAAGAAGCTTAATTGTATAGCGAATAACAACCGTCTCTTTGCAATTGAATGCAAAGAGATGGTTTTTTTTACCAAAATATAAGACGTAATGAATCCGATAAAAGTTACAATCCTCTTTCCATATACTTTCTATATGTTTATGTTGACTATATATAATTTGAACTGATAGATTAGGAAAGAAGCAAGTTGTTAATCTATCAATTTGAACAAAGGTGGGTGATCCAAAAATGATACAGGAACAAGAACTGTCCACCCGTGAAACGATTTTGCACATGCTCAAGACACAAGGTCTGCTCAGTGCAAAAGAAATAACAACTCAGTTAGATATAACAGAAATGGCTGTTCGGCGACATCTCAGTACGCTTGAGCGCGACGGATATATTGAAGCGAAAATGATTCGGCAGCCGATGGGACGTCCTACGGCTATTTATCGAATAACGGAGCTTGGCGAAGGCTTATTTCCCAAAAGCTATCATACATTAACCTTAGATTTGCTGGGCGAACTAGTAAAAGAAGCAGGCGAAGAAATGGTAGACCTGCTCTTTGAAAAGCGTAAACATAAATTAATGAACAAGTACGAATCGAGCATGCGAGACAGAGATTTACATGAGAAAGTCACCATACTCGCTGAAATTCAACAAGAGAACGGATATATGGTTGAATTGGAAGAATACAACGAGGGACAATTTGTTTTGAAGGAGCATAACTGCCCGATTCTTAAAATTGCAGGGCAGTATAATCAAGCTTGTCAATGTGAACTTCAGCTGTTTCAGTCTTTACTAGACGCTAACGTCGAGCGGACGGAATGCTTGGCAAAGGGCGGATCTAGATGCATTTATGTGATAAAGCCATCGTCATGAAAGTAAACACAGAGAGAGGCATTTATGCCTCTCTCTTTGTTTGTCTGATGTATTTTATCTAACCTGCATTCCGAGCCATGTACCAATTAATCCTAAAATGACGGAGCTTATGACATACATAATTGCGCGTACATACTCTTTCTTTTCCATAAGCTGAAGCGTCTCATACCCAAATGTGGAGAAGGTTGTATAAGCTCCGCAAAAGCCAACGCCTAACAGCAAATACAAATAAGACGGCAAAGATTCCTTATTGCTGTACAATATGCCTAGTAACAACGATCCGCTAATGTTAATAATCCACGTTCCCCAAGGGTAACGGGTGCCAAGCCGATCAGCGATCCATTTCCCTAGCGAAAACCGCGCTGCAGCGCCGACGATTCCTCCCGCACCGACCAACCATATCACGATGCTTCACCTTCTCTCACGGCAGGCGCCATTCGATTTCCGATTAGAATACCCGCTCCTGCTAACAGCAGTCCGCCTGCAATACTGAACCATATATATAAGAGTGACACCAAGTAATAACCCTCACTCCATAAATGCAACGTTTCAACCGAAAATGTGGAGAAGGTTGTAAATGCTCCAGTGAAACCTGTTCCAATGGCTAGGCGAAGCTGAGGTGATATACGCCATGCTCGAAGCGTTACCGTGAAGAACCATGCCAGAAACAAACATCCAGCCAAGTTAATGATGAGTGTAGCTAATGGAAATCCATCGCTTAATGGCGGAACTAGCTGGCCGATCAAATAACGACAAATAGCACCGAAAAAACCGCCGACACCTACACACAGTAAGTTTTTCATGAATATCGTCCCTGTCCCTAATTAAGAATTTGTTTCATTTACACCTTGGTGTCTTGAATAAATTTTAGCCTCAACACCGGAATTTTGCGGTTTGTAGAACTTCACATTTTTCAACTCTGGAGGCAGATACTCCATCTTTCTCCCATGAGGTTCATTAATTGGATTAACATACGTTTTCGAGCCGTCAGTAATGTCCTTAGGCACCTCGTAAGCCTTCGTACTTTTCACTAAATCGAGTGCGCTGTTGATCGCTTTATAGACGGAATTTGATTTCGGACTTTCACAGACGAAGATTGCTGCTTGAGCGAGCGCCATTCGAGCCTCCGGCATACCGACGAATTGTACTGCCTCCTTGGCCGCGAGAGCCACTTGCAGAGCTGTAGGATTCGCCATGCCGACATCTTCTGTTGCATGAACAACAATGCGCCGAGCAATATAGAGAGGGTCAACTCCTGAATAGAGCATTCTAGCCATCCAGTACATCGCCCCATCACTCTGTCCGCCCCTTAGACATTTGCAGAAGGCAGAGGTCATATCATAAAAGTCCGTCGTCGTGATGCTGTTAATACGAGATTCATAGGACTCCTTGATCAGCTCTAAATCAATCGTATCTGAATCATATAGAGAATACGCAGCTGTCTCCAGTGCAATTAACGAGTTGCGCACGTCACCATTTGAAATGTCCACCAAATAATCAAGTGCTTCATCTGTTAGCTTATACTTGCCGCCCAGCCCTTTCTTAGGGTCCGTCAAAGCAAGCTGAATAATCTGTTTGTGCTCCTCCGGCTCAAGCGGTACAAAATGATAAACGCGGCATCTCGAAATGAGCGGCGGAATAATATCATGGGCAACCGACTCCGTAGTCGCACCGATCAGAATAAACGTACCATCCTCTACAACAGGAAGCAGCGCTTCCTGAACGTTGCTTTTCATCGCATGTATTTCATCGATAAACAGAATCGTCTTTTTACCATACATACTAAGATCGTCTTTCGCCCTGGATATCGCATCGCGAAGGTCGGCAATCGTTAAATTGACCCCATTCAGCTTAATAAAGTTAGCATCCGTCAATTGACTAATAATTGTGGCAAGGCTTGTCTTCCCTGTAGACGGCGGACCTTGCAAAATGATGGATGTCAGCTTATCATTCTCAATCAATCTTCGTAATATTTTGCCTTCTCCTAAAATATGCTTCTGCCCAAAAAACTCTTCTAAATTTCGTGGACGCATTCTTTCAGGAAGCGGCTGATGTTCATTCGTTTGAGTGTAATCAAATAAATCCATATATAATCACCTTTACGTGTATCACACAATAATTTGTAATAATCTTTAGTTTAACAACGTGTTACCGGAATCGCAAACGATATCTCACCAAATAAACAATATAGGAATATGCTGTATAAAATGAAAGGTCTGACCCAGCATGCAAAATGGAGCTGTAATCTGGTTCACCGGGTTGCCTAATTCGGGTAAATCTACAATCAGCAGAATGGTCGCAGGGCGGCTGGAAGCCGGTGGTGCAAGAATAGAAAGGCTTGACAGCGACGAAGTTCCTCCATCCCTAACGAAGGAATTAAGTCCAGACTGGACGACCCGCCAGAAGCAAAAATGTATCAACCTGCTCTATATCGCTCAGCTGCTTGCTCGTCATCATGTAAATGTCCTCATCGCTTCAGTTGGGCGTTTGGAGGAAATGCGAACGCTGGCTCACAAAACGATAGATAACTTCGTAGAGGTTCATCTGGACTGCCCTTTAGAAGTCAGGCTCGCTCGTGACGAGAAAGCGAAGTACTTACGCCACTCACACACTATTCACTACTATGAACGCTCTAACGAAGCCGATTTGTTGCTGTCAACGAATATACTAACTCCTGATCAATGTACGGAGCAGATCATTCATTATTTAATAGATCGGAAGATGATTGCCTTTGACAAAAATAGTGGAGATCATTCCTGATCGCCTGTATGCAGGCGGAGTTTTAGACCTTGCAGGGTGGTCGTTTATACGCAAAAAAGCAGATGTTGTATTCAATGTCATCCCCATTCCCGATACTCCCCCGTTCGATCCAGCAGGGCGCATGTTCATATGGCTTCCATTAATAGATAAAGTCGCTCCATCTTTAACTTGGACAATACATGCAGTCAAAATCATGAATGAACTGATGACAAGCGGACTCGTCATGTACGTTCATGACAAAGTAGGAATTAACCGCCTGGGCTTCATCCTTACTGCTTATTTCATGTTCAATTATCATCTGGAACGGGACGAGGCATTAACTTACTTGCGCCAAAAGAAACCTAATCTAAGACCAAACGCAAAATATATGCAGCTACTAGCAGAGTACGAGGCTTACCTGAAGTCTCATCCAAACTAAACAAAGCCAAGGCAAATTTCGCCTTGGCTTATTTATATAACTTTACTCCGGCCAACCCGTTACTGCAAATTCTCCTTCTTCTTGCGGCAGGTAAGACGGTACTTCGTCTCCGTGAAGCATCCATAGCTCATGAAGTGCCCTTGTACAACCTACGTACAGCAGCTTCGCATCCCACTCATGGTCGTCATAGTGGTTCTTATTAGCGTCTGCAACGATAACTGCGTCAAACTCCAAACCTTTGGACAGGTAAACCGGCAAAATCGAGTGACCGCCTTCATATTGCTTTTTGCTGCCATCGATCAGATGAATATCATATCCTGATGCCGACAAGAAATGATGCATCTCTCTGGCTTCTTTCAGAGTTCTCGTTAGAATAGATACCGTGCGATACTCTTTAGCAAGAAGCTGATCCAAAGCGCGGCGCAGATTGTCCTCTCTGCTAACCTGACCATAACCGATGAGCCTTACTGGATCACCGCTCCGGAACACGGGAACAGCCAGAAGGTCGCTCCGTACGCCACGCTCTAATATTCCGTTCGCAAATTCGATAATCTCCATCGTAGAGCGGTAACTGCGTGTAAGCGCATAATAAGCCGTTTGATCAGGCTTAAAGAGCGAGCTCATCTCCTGCCAATCATGAATGCCCCTATAAGCATGAATGCCTTGTGACAAGTCGCCAAGGATCGTAAATGAATGCCCGCGTACAAACAAGTCGAGCAGCGCAATTTGAAATGGTGAGAAATCTTGCGCTTCGTCAATCACGACGTGGTCAAACATTTGATCGCTTGTTCGATCATTCAGCAGGTAGTGGATATAGACGAGCGCCGGCAAATCCTCTTCACGCAAGGTGTTGTTTTTTAAGTCAGACTGTGTACTTTGCAGCACCTGCTTTGGAATGATACTGAGCATTTCTTCAGACCAGCTTGCTGGCAGCTTAAGTGCCTTGAACATTTGCTTATAGATCGTTAGCGGTTCGTAATGCGGCCATTTGCCTGCATAAGACTTCTCCCGCTGACTCGCACGCTTCTTCCACTCCTTCTGTTTAGCTGCATTTGGCGCCTTCTTCAGCTCCATTTCCACCCAGCGGTGTATGCGGGCCATGACCCGTTCTTTGCGCTTTGCAAGCGGATAGGGTTTATACTCCTCGTTGAACCAACGCAGAATAGTATCTCTAGGCAGCGTCGCCCCTTCCCAAGGACTAAAATCCGTGTCAGGAACCGAAGCTTCCTCCAGCGTCTCCACACAGCTCCGAATGAGCTTCATAAACGAGATCGAGCCTTTGAAGCGCCCTGGAACGTCATCAGTCAGCTTCGGACGATCTTCAATATTTTCAAACCAATAAGCTAATGTGTCCTTGTTGTCAGGGAGCGGTACGTCCAAATGAAGTATATTCATTGCCCAATCTACAAAGGTGCTTTGCTGGATATCTCCGACACCAAGCTCGGGAAGAACGTCAGATATATAATCAAGAAACATATGGTTAGGCGCGAAAATAATCATTTTCTCTGCGGATACTTGTTCTTTATACTGGTACAGCAAATAGGCTAACCGATGAAGTGCGACTGTTGTTTTTCCGCTTCCCGCTACCCCTTGAATAATAAGTGCCGTATTTCTGGCTGCCCTAATAATTTGATCCTGCTCCGCCTGAATGGTGGAGACAATGTCCCGCAGCCGGTTATCTTTATTCTCTCCTAGACGGTATACGAGAAATTCGTCGGATACTGCAGGCTGATCTCCTTCCCGGTTAAACGTATCCACTACGCGCTCCAAAATCTGCTTGCGAATCACAATGTTTCGTTTAAGATATACAAGTCCTTCAATCATTCCTTCTGGTGCTTCATAAGATGCGGGATCTTGCCCGCCTGTAAACGAATAAAATAGACTGGCAATTGGCGCTCGCCAATCGATAACAAGCGGTGCTTCACCAACTTCTTCTTGATCGACGCCAACTTTCCCAATATAAAGCGGTCTTCGCTGCTTACCGCCCGCTTCTTCGAAATCCAAGCGTCCGAAATAAGGCTCTGCCAAACTTTTCGCTAAGCTTTGGCGTTTACTCTCTCGCGCAGCCTCCAAAACCTGTTCTGTGAAATCATGCCCTGTATATACCGGGATATTGCGAAACCGCTCTAGCTGACGGTTAATTTCAGCAATAGCAGCATTTAGCCTTTTCTCTTCTTCTTGATAGGCACTTTGAAAGCTTTCAGCCATAATTCAGTTACCTCCTAAGAATGATGTTCCTTTTTCTAGAATCCGATCGTTGCTGCAAAAAGGAGTCTTAATATACCATAACAGGATGCGAAAAGCAATTGAACTCATAAAAAAACGTGACGCTGAACATTCAGCATCACGTTTACTTTATCAAAAGAAGAGCAGCTTACATAAGCTTTCTGATAGGAAGGTGTAAGATTAGTGAAGAAAGCTTTCGCTTCAGGCGATGCATCTAGCTGGGCCTTAAAGTCTGCGGGGATAATCAGCGGAGCAGAAGCAGGCTTAGAAGCTCTAGCTGCTTGATCTCCGCCCCGTCTCTTGCTCTTAACCTGATCTGCTGGGCGATATCGCATGGCAGACCACGTATCATTTACAGAAACGAGCGATACGCCTTCATATCCGGCTTTAATAATCATATCCCATCCGTGATCACGGCTTAAATCCGTCTTGATTTTAGAAGAGCCTTTCGGATAACAGAGCCAGAGAAGCCCATCTGGGCGAACGGCAGACAAAGCCATATGCCCGTACTTCTCAAGCTCTGCCTTCGTCTTTACGAACAGCTGCACGAAGTCATAAGCGCCAGCAAGCTGTTCATTATAGGATGCGACTTCATTCGTTTGACCAATTTCTGCTAAATAGCCTTCTGGAGCTTCAAGCACGAGAATATTTCCGTCCTTTGGAAGTCGAAGTTTCTTCACTAATTCGTCGTTCATACTTCTATACCACCTTTAGCCAGCAGATCCTTAACGACAACACTGACCATAATTAAACCTACGACTGGCGGCACGAAGGCATTACTTGCAGGCGGCTGCTTCGCTTTCCGAATTTCAGGAGCATTCTCCGGTACAATTTTTTGAGTGACATCTTCACGCGGCTTGATCGGTTTCTCGGTAGAGAAAACAACCTTAACGCCTTTTTTAATGCCTTCTTCTTTGCGAAGTTTATTGCGGACGATACGCGCAATCGGATCCATCGATGTCTTCGAAATATCTGCGACTTGGAATTTGGTCGGATCCATTTTATTGGCGGCGCCCATACTCGAGATAATCGGAATATTTCGTTTTATACATTCTTTAATGATATGAACTTTGTAGATGATCGTATCGGATGCATCAATAACATAATCCAGATCGTATTTAAACAGTTCCTCATACGTTTCTTCTGTGTAGAACATGTTCAGCGCAATCGCTTCGCACTCTGGATTAATCAGTTTAACACGTTCCACCATCAGATCAGCTTTTTTCTGACCAATGGTGGTAGTGAGTGCATGAATTTGCCGGTTTATATTCGTAATATCAACCACATCTTTATCGATGAGAATAATACGGCCGACTCCAGTACGAGCCAGTGCTTCTACAGCGATTGACCCTACGCCCCCGATGCCGAGTACCGCAACGGTGCTCTTTTTCATAATATCTAAGCCTTCAGGTCCAATCGCCAGTTCCGTGCGTGAAAACTGATGGAGCATAGTATGAAGCAATCCTCCTCAAAAAATCAAGTTAATTTCAATTATTTTTTGTCACCAGCAGCCGCTTTAAGAGCTAGCTTAATGTGCAGTTGCTCAAGCTGAGATGGATCGACTTCGGAAGGTGCATCCATAAGCAGATCCGTTGCGCTTGCTGTTTTCGGGAATGCAATCGTTTCGCGCAAATTCGTACGGCCTGCAAGAAGCATAACGAGACGGTCGAAACCAAAAGCGATACCGCCATGCGGTGGTGTACCATATTCGAACGCATCGAGCAAGAATCCGAATTTCTCATAAGCTTCCTCAGGTGACAGACCGAGTGCCGCGAACATCTTCTCTTGAACATCACGTTTATAAATACGCATTGAACCGCCGCCTACTTCATAGCCGTTCAGTACTAAGTCATATGCTTGCGCTTTAATTTGACCTGGGTCGGTATCAAACAATGCAACATCTTCGTCTTTTGGACGAGTGAACGGATGGTGTTCGGCGACATAGCGTTTTTGCTCTTCATCGTATCCAAGAAGTGGGAAATCTACGACCCAAGCAAATTTGAACTGAGACTCGTCAATCAGTCCAAGTTGTTTACCGATTTTAAGACGAAGCGCACCAAGAACGTCAGCTACAACCTTTTTATGATCTGCAGAAAAGAGCAGTAAATCCCCTTCTTCTGCGCCTGTGCGTTCTTTAAGGGCTTCAATTTCTTGTTCAGTGAAGAATTTCACGATTGGACCTTTGAATTCTCCGTCTTTCACTTGAATCCATGCAAGGCCTTTCGCACCATAGCGGGCTGCATATGGTCCGAGGTCATCAATTTCTTTACGGCTCCAAGTACCGCAGCCTTTGGCGTTAAGTACCTTCACTTCACCGCCTTTTTCGATCACAGAGGAGAATACTTTAACTCCGCTGTTCGCAACAATATCATTCACTTCAATGAGCTCAAGCCCAAATCGAAGATCCGGCTTATCTGAACCGTATTTGCCCATTGCATCTGCGTAAGTAATACGCTGGAATGGAGTAGCAAGTTCAACCCCGATCGTTTCGCGGAACAAACGTACCATTAGCTGCTCCATCATCGACATTAAATCATCTTGTGTTAAGAAGGATGTCTCAATGTCGACTTGTGTAAATTCAGGCTGACGGTCTGCACGAAGATCTTCGTCACGGAAGCAGCGTGCGATTTGATAGTAACGTTCAACGCCGCCGACCATAAGCAGCTGTTTGAAAATTTGCGGTGATTGCGGCAATGCGAAAAACTCGCCTTCATGCACACGGCTTGGCACGAGATAGTCACGAGCACCCTCAGGAGTACTCTTTGTCAAAATTGGAGTTTCCACTTCCATGAAGCCTTCTCCGTCTAAGAAATCACGGAATACTTTAGCGGCTTTGGAGCGAAGCATTAATGTTTTTTGCATCTCTGGACGGCGAAGGTCAAGATAACGATATTTCAAACGGAGTGACTCATCAACTTCAACACCGTCTTCGATAAAGAATGGAGGCGTCTTCGCTGCATTGAGCACTTCAATTTCTGTAATTTGCACTTCAATTTCGCCTGTAGGCAAATTAGGATTAATCGTTTCAGCATCGCGTTTAACGACTTTACCTGTTACGGCAATAACATATTCGCTGCGAACGCGATCAGCTATTTTAAGCGCATCCCCAGAGTAAGCTGGATTAAATACAACTTGTACGATACCGCTGCGGTCGCGCAAATCAATAAACAATACGCCCCCCAAATCGCGGCGAGTTTGTACCCAACCATTCAAAGTAACGGTTTCTCCGATATGGGCAGTCGTTAGTTGCCCGCAGTGATGAGTCCTTTTCATAGTTCATCTAACCCCTTTTATATAGTAATGGTGTATCTACTTAAGTTCATTCACAAGTTCATCCAGCTTGACGGTACGCTGTTCACCTGTTGCCATCAATTTGAGGGCAATTTCACCGCGCGAAAGCTCATCATCGCCAAGAATTGCTGTATAGCGCGCTTGCATGCGGTCAGCGGATTTCATTTGCGCTTTCATTTTACGGCCCAAATAATCGCGGTCTGCCGAATATCCTGCTTGGCGCAGTTTGAAGAGCAGCCTTGTAATTTCTTTATCGGCAGCTTCGCCTAATGCCACTAGATATACATCGAGCGGTTTTTGAGTAGTTACTTCGATTTGCTGGTGTTCCAAAATAAGCTGGATCCGTTCAAGTCCAATACCAAGACCGACTCCGGGCTGATCTGGACCGCCAACATCAGCAACAAGGCCGTTATAACGTCCACCGCCGCCGATCGTATCGATTGCTCCTATACCTTGTGCTTTCAATTCAAAAGCCGTATGTGTATAGTAATCGAGTCCCCGAACAAGACGAGGATTGATGATGTAATCGACTTCCATGGCTGTTAGATATTGTTTGACCTGCTCGAAGTGTGCCGTTGATTCTTCATCTAAGCTGTCTAAAATGGACGGTGCGCCTTCAAATTTAGGCTGGTCTACTTTACAATCCAGTACACGAAGCGGATTGCGGTCGATACGAGACTGACAATCTTTGCACAGATTGTCTCTCATCGGTGTTAGGAAATCGAGCAGACGCTGACGATATGCAGCCCGGCTCTCTTTATTGCCTAGAGAGTTCAAATCGACTCGAACGCCTTGCAAGCCTAAATCTTTGCAAAATTGATAGCCTAAAGCGATCACTTCTGCATCAATGGCCGGATCTGTTGCACCGAATGCCTCAACCCCAAATTGGTGGAACTGGCGATACCGCCCCGCTTGAGGACGCTCATAACGGAACATCGGACCGATATAGTACAGCTTCGTTACGTCTGGCTCGCCGTACAGCTTGTTCTCTACATAAGAGCGCACAGTGCCCGCAGTGCCTTCAGGGCGCAAAGTCATACTGCGGCCGCCCTTATCTTCAAATGTATAAATTTCTTTCTCTACAACGTCAGTTGTTTCACCCACTCCGCGAACAAACAATTCTGTTTGTTCGAAAATAGGTGTGCGAATTTCCCGGTAGTTAAAGCGTCTGCACAAATCCCGTGCTTTCTCTTCAACGAACTGCCATTTTTCTACAACTCCGGGCAGCAAATCTTGTGTGCCTGTCGGTTTTTGAAAGGCCATCGATCATTACCTCCAATAGTGTATAATCCTGCTAAACAAAAAAACTCCCGACCTCTGTTTATTCATCATAAACAGGGACGAGAGATTCATTCCATAATCACCCGTGGTGCCACCCACATTCCAGAACATAAGGTTCCATCTCAAAATGAAAGCCATGCTCTGCTTTTATACGGTTAACGCCCGTCTACGCATAACGGCTACTACTGCTCCTTCGCCGTATGTTCTAAGGGAGGTCTTTCATTCAATCATCATCAGAATCCTTACAGCCAAGGGATTCCTCTCTGTGGATGTGGGTTTGAACTACTTTTTCCCATCATCGAATCGATTTTAATCATTTTCCAATGTGTATATTGTAAGATTGTAAAGAACACAAGAACTAAAGTCAAGATGATAAAAAGAAAAAAACCTACAAACATAAGTTGTAGGTCCATCATTTATATGATTTAAAAAAGGGGGTCATGTCTGTTATTATATGCAGCCTATGTTAAGGGAACATGAACCTTGTATTACAGTTGCATTACAAAAATGAAAGCGTTTTAACTATACTATGATCTCGGTTGAAACTGCTTCATAGGCTTAACCATCCCTTGTGTATACAACAAAGAACTGTTTTCATTACAAGATTTCGCCAGATATCCCGCTTCTGCATAGCTTCCCGTAGGCAAAAGAGGGTGCGTACTCCATCTCGCTTCTTTTGGTGACTGATGCACTGGCATTATACTCCTTCACAGGCTCTTATTTTTGTAATCCCGTAAATTATTTTCCCCTAAATCACTTTTGCTATCCTGAATACATGTTGAATTACCGTAATAAAATAAAAAACACCCTACTGCCTACTTCAAAAGTAAGCTGTAAGATGTTCATATTCAATCGTCAATTTCGACTATCGACTATAAGCGTCACGGGACCCCAATTTACTAGCGACACATCCATCATCGCACCAAATTCGCCAGTTTCTACTTGCAGTCCCTTTGCACGCAGCAGCTCATTAAATTTGTCATATAATTGAACGGCCATATCTGGTTTAGCAGCAGCCATAAAGTTGGGACGTTTGCCCTTGCGGACATCCCCATACAGTGTGAACTGCGATACGGACAAAATTTGTCCGCCGATGTCTTGCACACTGAAATTCATCTTCTCTTGATCATCTTCAAAAATACGGAGTCCAGCAATTTTATCAGCAAGGTAAGCTGCATCCTGCTCTGTATCTTCATGCGTGATGCCAACTAACAACATTAATCCTTCGTTAATAGCACCTACTACTTTATTATTTACCGTTACTTGCGCTTGTTTGCAGCGCTGTACAACCACTTTCATGAATTGCTTGCTCCTTGACTTTGTTATCTTAGGCATGCATTATGCATACGGTTATTGCATAATGCGGTGCACCGTATACACATCCTGCACACGTTTGATTCGATCAACAACCGATTGCAGATGATCGGTATTACGAATAAGAATCGTCATATGAATCAAAGCGAGTTTGTTTTTATCCGAGCGTCCAGATACCGCTGAAATGTTCGTCTTGCTCTCGGATACCGCCTGCAACACTTCATTTAACAGACCCCGGCGGTCATGTCCAGTAATTTCGATATCGACACTGTAATTGGCTTCAATAGATTTTTCCCATTCCACCTCAATCACACGCGCCGCTTCCTCGCCATCGCCAGTTACAGGAATATTCGGACAGTCCGTGCGGTGTACCGAAACTCCTCGTCCACGAGTAATATATCCAATGATGTCATCCCCAGGCACTGGGTTGCAGCATCTTGCAAAGCGGACAAGTAAATTATCAATTCCTTTAACAGACACTCCGTTGGTTGGGCGGGATTTCTTCTGTTCCGACGGAGCTTTCACTTCTTTAACTTCAGAAGTAAGCTCCAATAGACTTGCCTCCTCTTGCTCTTTCCGTAATTTCTCGGTTAGACGAGTACAGATTTGAGCAGCCGTGATTCCCCCGAATCCGACAGCGGACAGCATATCCTCTATATCGTTAAAAGCAAATTTCTTCGCTACTTCTTGCAGTTTATCATCGGTCATCCAGACGGAAGGCTCCAAGCCTAGACGCTTTAATTCACGTTCTAGCGCTTCACGTCCCTTTTCAACATTCTCTTCACGTTTCTCTTTCTTGAACCACTGCTTAATCTTACTGCGAGCATGCGAAGACTGCGCAATCTTAAGCCAATCCTGACTTGGGCCGTACGAATGTTTGGAAGTCAAAATTTCAACAATGTCCCCAGTTTTGAGCACATGATCAAGCGGCACAATACGTCCATTCACTTTGGCACCGATTGTCCGATTACCGACTTCTGTATGAATCCGAAATGCGAAATCAAGCGGAACAGAGCCGGCTGGAAGCTCAATCACTTCCCCTTTTGGTGTAAATACAAACACTAAATCGGAGAAAAAGTCCATTTTAAGCGACTCTACAAATTCAGATGCATCCTGTGCTTCATGCTGAAGTTCAAGAATTTCACGGAAAAACGGCATTTTATTTTCAATATTGCCTGCTCCAGCTCCCTCTTTATATGCCCAGTGAGCGGCAATACCGAATTCTGCAGTACGATGCATATCCCAAGTTCGAATCTGCACCTCTGTTGGCTCACCGTTCGGACCTATAACAGTCGTATGGAGCGACTGATACATATTTGCCTTCGGCATAGCGATATAGTCTTTAAAACGACCAGGCATCGGTTTCCAAAGGGTATGAATAATGCCGAGCGTCGCATAGCAGTCTTTAATGTTATCTACAATAATACGGATTGCAAGCAAATCGTAGATTTCGTTAAATTGCTTGTTTTTCGTCGACATTTTCTTAAAAACGCTGTATATATGTTTTGGACGGCCGGAAAGATCGGCTTCAATCCCCATCTCATCCAATTTTTCTTTAATACGTGAAATAACTTTATCGATATACTCCTCACGTTCTGCCCGCTTCTTATGCATGAGGTTGGCAATACGATAATATTGCTGCGGATTCAAGTATCTGAGGGCAATATCTTCCATTTCCCATTTAATGGCAGATATACCTAGACGATGAGCAATCGGGCAGAAAATTTCGAGCGTTTCATAGGCAATACGCCGCTGGCTCTCTTCGGATTGATACTTAAGTGTCCGCATATTGTGCAGTCTGTCTGCAAGTTTAATAACGATGACACGAATATCCTGGGCCATCGCAATAAACATTTTACGGTAGTTTTCATTTTGCTGTTCTTCTTTAGAGCGAAATTGGATGCGCTCCAGTTTGGTAAGGCCATCGACAAGCATCGCGCAAGTGTCGCCAAATTTCTTGCGAATTTCTTCCAAAGATACTGTCGTGTCTTCTACAACGTCATGCAAAAGAGCAGCAATAATGGACAGCGTATCCATCTGCATGTTCACGACAATTTCTGCAACCGCCAGCGGATGCAGAATATAAGGTTCTCCTGATTTCCGCACTTGGCCATGATGGGCTTGTTCAGCAAATTCATAGGCCTCCTTAATGCGGAGAAGATCTTGTTCTTTGATATAGGCGGACGCCTTTTCAAGTAATCGCTCTATGCCCATTGAATCCTTTCCGTTTCCTTTCTATATAAAATGGGGCCTTAATTAAGCTTCAAACGGTTACCCCATTAGTGATTTTCTATAATTATGACGGTTGCTTAAACTTCCGTCAACTATTCAAGATGGCTGGTATTCAAATAAATTACAATTTTCGTCCTATTTTCGCAAAATTTTTATTGAAATATGAAGGGAAACTCTATAATCTAGAAAAGATGATCTTTTATAGGTATAACAAATTAGAGGAGTGAAACTAGTTGCAACGCGAAATTCAAGTAAATGATAAAATTCCTTTTGGCCCAGGCATACTGTTAAGTTTACAGCATTTATTCGCCATGTTCGGCAGTACAGTACTCGTCCCTAACCTTTTCCATGTAGATCCTAGCATGATCCTGCTTATGAATGGTATTGGAACGCTCTTGTACATCTTAATCTGTAAGGCCAAAATTCCTGCATATCTTGGCTCGAGCTTTGCATTCATTTCACCTGTTATGGTTGTTTTGACTGCACATCCGGATAACGGATACTCTATGGCGCTCAGTGCGTTTATCGTCACCGGGATTATATTCTGTTTAGTCGCTCTTATTATTAAGTTCGCTGGGACTAACTGGATTAATGTCGTCTTCCCTCCAGCTGTTATGGGTGCGGTGATTGCGATTATCGGACTGGAACTTGTGCCGGTTGCTGCAGGTATGGCGGGTATCATTAATACAGATCCTACAAAAACAACCTGGTTTGCTGATCCAAAAGCAGTTACATTATCTCTCGTTACTTTAGGTGTCACTGTCTTAGGTGCTGTACTATTCCGTGGTTTTCCAAAAATCATCCACATTCTCATCGGGATCGTCACAGGCTATGTTCTCGCTTATTTTATGGGCATGGTTAATACGCAAGCGATCGCTGATGCACAATTCTTAACGACTCCTAAGATTACAACACCAACTTGGGATTGGTCAGCGATATTTACGATTATTCCCGTTGCGCTTGTCGTCATCGTAGAGCATATCGGTCACTTGCTCGTAACAAGCAGCATTGTTGGTAAGGACTTATCTAAAGATCCAGGTTTGCATCGTTCTTTGCTCGGTAATGGCGTATCTACAATTCTTTCTGGTTTTGTTGGCTCCACGCCAAATACAACTTACGGTGAAAATATCGGAGTGATGGCTTTAACCAAAGTATATTCCATATATGTCATCGGAGGTGCAGCTATTTTCGCCATTCTGCTGTCCTTCTCTGGTACTTTCTCTGCGGTAGTAGCCAATATTCCGACTCCTGTTATGGGCGGGGTATCACTGCTTCTGTTCGGTGTCATTGCCGCATCTGGACTTCGTATCTTTGTCGAACAAAAAGTTGACTTCTCTAAAGCGTCCAACATGATCTTAGCAACGATTGTCTTAATTATTGGTATTAGCGGAGCTCAGCTCAAGTTTGGTCATGTTACGCTCAAGGGAATGGCACTAGCAACGATCGTTGGTATTGTGCTCAGCTTATTGTTTAAATTGTTTGAAGTGCTTGGCCTGTCAAATGAACAAAGTAAAGAAGCAGCTCATTAATTTAAAATAAACCAACTAATAAAACAGCCCTCAAGCTGCCGTGTACCGGTAACTTGAGGGCTGTTTATCTTTCCCCGATAAACGGGTGAATTAATAAGTAAGCAGTGAGAAAACATTAATATTGGGAAGTTTGTTACGACCTTGAAGTTCGCTAAGCTCGATTAGGAAAGCAGCACCGACAACGTTGCCACCCAGCTTCTCCACTAAGTCTACACATGTTGCAATCGTCCCGCCTGTTGCAAGCAGATCGTCTGCAATCAATACATTTTGACCTTTCTCAATTGCATCGCTGTGTACAGCCAAAACGTCTTTACCATACTCGAGATCATATCTGGCTTCAATTGTATTATAAGGCAATTTACCTTTTTTACGAATCGGTACGAATCCAACACCAAGCGCATAAGCGAGCGGTGCGCCTACTACGAAGCCGCGAGCTTCTGGTCCCGCAATGACATCAATTTTCAAATCTTTAACGAGCTTTCTCATTTCTTCGATAGCTTGATGGTATGCTTCGCCGTTTTTCAGCAATGTTGTGATGTCTTTGAAGCTGATTCCCGGTTGCGGGAAATCCTCAACGACACGAATGTAATCTTTAAAATTCAAATTAATCTCCTCCTAAAAGTAACTGCTGCCACTAGGATACACCTTGTAAACGGGACGCTATCCAAGCGGTTAATTGCGGGGTGCTGGCATAGAACAATTGGTTTTCCATCTCTGCGATCGCATCCAGTTCTTGATATCGTAAAGATGTATTAAGCTGCCTTTTCGGCGGTGTAGGGACGATTGTTACAATTCCATTTGTACGTAATATAAATGATAATTCTTCGAAAACGTCAAAAACCATTCGCAGCATACGAACTGAACAGCCAGTTTGTCTGCTTAGAATCGGGAGAATCTCTTCTTCAGAAAAAGGCTGCGCTCCGTATTTTAACATAAAGGCATAGATTGTTTTAAATTGTTCTCGTGTTGGAACCTTTATGCGTTCCTGCTTATCCATCTTACCATGAAAAAGAACAATATTCTCTACCAAACTCAAAGCGTCAAAAAGACGATCTAACTGACTAGGTGTCTCTGGAGATTCAATCATAAACAGAGTACGTACCGCTTCATATCCATTTTGTTTTGCCAAATCATTCAGCGGCAAAATGCCGGCATTTCTATCATATACCCAAAGAGAAGTATCATTCAATTTGCTTTTATATGGTGATGAAGGCTGAATGACTGCAGCGATCTGCGATGAATGATATCCAGGCAAAGCTTCTAATATTTTTTGAAAATGAACCATTTCCTTTAGTACGTCACGCGTACCCCGATAATCAAACAGCTGAATATGCGGAATTCTTAGGTCATGCAGCATCAGCTGCGGTTTACGAGATCCGTTCCATTCATTGATGTTCACCTCTGCCAGTACGTCCACAGTTGTGTGATCATTTACCAGCTCTCCAATGATCCCTTTGCCAAAAGCAACAGCTTCGATTATATCGCTTTGTTGACCAAGTGTCAGCTTCAAATGTTTACTATCTTTCCCCATTTTGCGAAAATCGTTCACTTTTAATCCCTCAAACATAAAACGCGGAGAAGGATTGCCCATACCAAAAGGTTCAAGCAGAGCCAGCTCTTCAATGACTTGCAGCGGCACATCTTGAATGAAACAGCATTTATCAACGGTCATTTCAGGAACGAAATGTTCGGGTTCTAACACCTCCGATGCAAATTGCAACAGCCGCTCCTCGAACACGGATAATTGATCTCGGTGCAGACTCATGCCTGCTGCAGAAGTATGCCCTCCATAATGATCGAGCACATCGCTGCACTCAGTTAACGCTTCATATATATCGAATCCAGGGATCGACCTAGCAGATCCTTTGGCATTGCCCGTTTCTGGATCAATGCCCAAAATAATTGTAGGGCGATAATATCGGTCTAATATTTTCGAAGCGACAATACCGACAACTCCAACATTCCAGCCCTCTCCAGCAAGTACGATCACATCTGGAAGTTTTCCGTTTTGCATTTTGGCTTGCAGCTGTGCGTCAGCTTCCCGAACAATATCGTCAACAACATTCTGCCGCTCTTTGTTAAGAGCATCCAGCTCCTCAGCGATCTCCTCTGCCTCAGACTCATTTTGAGTTGTTAACAATGTTACTGCGCGCATCGCATGATCAAGCCTGCCGCTCGCGTTAATACGAGGCGCCATAGCAAAACCAATATTTGTAGAAGTCACATAGGCGACCTCTACTCCGCTTACTTTAAGGAGAGCTCTAATTCCTGGGTAGGACGTTTGTCTCATTTGTTCGATTCCATAACGGACTAAAATGCGGTTTTCGTCTGTCAGAGGCATCAAATCAGCGACCGTTCCGATTGCGACGATCTGCATCCATTCCTTTGGCAACTCGCCTAGAATCGCATGAGCCAGTTTAAATGCAACGCCAACACCTGCTAGTCCTTTAAACGGATATGGACAACCTGGAATTTTGGGATTCACTAGCGTATAGGCCTCTGGCAAAATTTCAGGCGGTTCATGATGATCGGTAACAATGACATCGATACCAAGCTCGTTTGCATGAGCGATCTCTTTTACCGCACTAATACCTGTGTCGACCGTAACGATGAGGCTTACCCCTTGTTTATGGGCGGAATCAATGGCGTGATTGTGAAGACCATATCCTTCTTTTGAACGGTGAGGGATATAGATATCATAAGAAGCATTCAGTTTACGCATCAAATGAACCATCAGCGCTGTACTGGAGACGCCATCGGCATCATAATCACCGTAAATTAAAATTTTCTCCCCCTGCTTAACCGCACTTGTAATTCGAGTCACTGCTTCCTTCATCCCCAGCATCAACATAGGATCGTGCATTTCCTCTGTCGTGGCGTATAAGAATGATTCAGCATCCTTGATGGTTCGAATGCCTCTTGTCACTAAGATGGATGCAAGAAGCCGAGATATGTTTAATTGTTCAGCGAATAATCGCTCAATCTCTTCGTCACCTTCTGCAATATTCCATCGATACTGCGAGTGAAGCAATGGCTGTCACCTTCTTTCAGGCTTATTTCTTAATATTATTGCAGAATCGTCGATGTATCTCGATCTGGAAGTTCATAATTTGATTTATAAGGATATCCTGAATGATAAGGAAGCACCCCGACATGAACATCGCTCACATGAACAAAACGGTTCATGAGCAAGTTTTTCACTCGAGTCGCAATATCGTGCGCCTCAAGCACGGATATTCTTGGATTCACGCTGATTTTGAGGTCAATGGTTACATATTGTCCCTGCTCGGTTATTTTTAAATCGTCTACCGTAATTACACCATGAACTCGTTGAACGGTATCGATATATTGAGTTGTGTCCTCATCATGCGTCTTCTGAACATGCGTATTATACAGCAAACTCTCGATTAAGCGGTAACCATTTCGCACAATGAACAACGAAGCAACTAAAGCAGCAGCTGGATCTAAATAAAATAGAACAGGGAGGTCTAGAATACTCCCAATCATCGCCCCTACAATACCAAACAGCACGAATGAAGAGGTAAATAGAGTATAGCGATGAATTTTAGCATATAACAGCTGTTTTTCTTTTCCCATATTCATGGCTTGATGATATTGATATCGGAATAATACTTCGTTAGCGATGATCGAAACAACTACAGCAATTAAAGCAAATGGTTTCGGAGCAGGCAATTCATCTTGAAGCAAACCACGAATTGCCGATAGTGCGACGTGTAATCCGCTCATCATGATGAGAATAGAAAACAGTACAGCAAAGATCGGCTCAGAATTATGATTTGTATTCACTTTTCTCTTGTTATGTCCGCTCCAAGGCATTCGCTCGGCTATCCCATTAGCCGCATCAGAAGCAGAATATAATGCATCTGCAAGCAGTGCTTTACTGTTTGAGAGATAAGCGATGATCCCCTTGAAAACGGCAAAAGTCATTTTCGAGATGATTTGAGTCCACTCATGCCTATTTGAATAAATGTATCCCTCGTTAGCCATATGTTCCCCCTCAGATCGCATAAGATGCCTAGAAGTAAGAAAGCCGCGTCGCTGTGACGCGGCTTTCTTTCGGAGTTGTCCAACATGACAATTACGATGTTGCTTTAGAACGATTAGCTGATTTCGGTTTTTGTTTACCTTTAAGAGCGAGCCACAATGGACTTGCAATAAAGATAGAGGAATATGCACCGAACATAAGACCAATAACCATCGCAAGCGAGAACATACGAATTGACGAACTACCGAAAATAAGCAAGCAGAGTGCCGCAAACAATACGGTTAATACGGTATTGATGGAACGTGTCATCGTTTGTGATACGCTTTTGTTCACTACATCTGATAAATCACGATGTGTTTTCACTTTGGCAAACCGCATATTTTCACGAATCCGGTCGAATATAACGATCGTATCGTTAATGGAGTAACCGATGATGGTTAATACAGCGATAATAAACGTTAAATTCACTTGCAATTGGAAGATCGAGAATATGCTGATAACCATAAAGGCATCATGCAGCAAAGCCACGATCGATGCGATCGCAAACCGCCATTCAAAGCGAATGGTTACATACAAAATGATGCCAACACTCGCAATGAGCACAGCGTAGATCGCATTCAGCTGTAATTCTCTTGCCATTTCAGGGTCTACTGTGTTGACTTCGAAAGAAGCTTTAGCATCTATTTTTTTATTAAATGCACTCTTTAATTTGTTCTCATCATCATTAGACAACACTTCAGAGAACCGAATATTGAGGCGGTCCGCTCCTGTAGTAATATTCACATCTTTGTTTAAATGCAAATCATTGAGAACAGCAACAACTTGATCCTTGGGAACAGCCTTAGAAATTTTAATGTCAACGTTAGAACCTGATTTGAAATCCACTCCGTAATTTAGTCCTCGAACGGACAAGCTAATGACACCAATTAGAGTGACCACAATCGAGAATATATAAAAATATTTGCTTGCTTTAACAAAATCAAAATCCCACTTAAAGCGCACGAATATCACTCTCCTTTACGCCAAAATATATCGGCTTGTTAATGGCGTTCCCCTTAACAAGAAGGGTTAGCAAGAAACGAGAGAAGAAAATATTCGTAGCTACACTTATGATAATGTTAATGATCAGTACAAGTGCGAAACCTTTTACAGACCCAGTACCCATCATAAACATAACCGCTCCTGCAAGAATAGTTGTAATGTTCGCATCCATAATGGTTCGGAAGGAACTCTTACTTCCTGCCTTTACAGCAGACAGTACACTTTTTCCACTGAGCATCTCTTCTTTAATACGTTCATAAGTAATGATATTGGCATCAACAGCCATCCCGATCCCGAGAATAAAGGCTGCGATCCCCGGCAATGTCAGTGTCACTCCTGCTAATTTGAATATGACAAGGACAAGAAAGCTATACACAACGATCGAGAAGCTTGCAATAAGACCGGGTACGAGGTACATCACAATCATAAACAGCAAAATTAAAGCGGAGCCAATTAATCCCGCCATTAATGTTTGATGAAGTGAAAGCTTACCAAGTGTCGCACCTACGCTTTGTGAATATTTCTCCGTTAATTTCAGCGGAAGAGCACCAAGGTTAATTGTATCTCTCAATTCTTTCGCTTCATCAAGCGTATAATCACCAGAGATTGTCGCCGTTCCATCGGTCAATGGTTGTCTCACGACAGGATCAGAGAGCATTTGATTATCTAAAAAAATGGCTAAATGTTTATTCACTAATCTTGAAGTGACTTCAGCAAATTTTTGTTTATTTTTCAATTTTATATTAATTTCCGGTTGGTTCAATTGATTGTAACCAATTGTTGCACCATTTTCTGCGAAATCACTGCCGAGGAGCTCCACTTTACAGTAGTCTGTTTCGTTCTTACAGCCTTCGCTGCTGCGGAACGTAAGTACGGCTGGATCTTTCATTTTTTTACGCACTTCGTCCGGATTTGTAACACCAGCAATTTTTAGACGAATGCGATTTGTGCCTTCTGTTGTCACTTCTGGTTCACTTGTACCCAGCGCGTTAGCACGTTTTTCGAGACTTTTAGCGGTTTCTTGCAGCGATTCTTTTGTAAGTTTACCATTGGCGTCTAAAGGTGAAGCTTCATACAAAATTTCGAAGCCGCCTTTTAGGTCAAGACCTAAATTAATGCTCTTGATCAAAAGCGGGCTATAATAGCCCATAACACCAGCGGTAACGAGCACGATAATTATGAATGTGATGATTCTTTTGTTCATCCCGTTCTCTGTTCCCCTTTCAATCTCAATATTCCTATTATAGCGATGCCCTAAAAACACGTCAATTTATGACTATTAAAGACAAAAGTAACACAAAAAAGACCCCTTTCACTCGAAAGTGGATCCTCGGTATGCAGAAATTGTCATAAAGTTCATAAAAGTTGTTACTTTTAAGGATAGGATATCATTGACAAGCTTATGCAGTGGAGGAACTCCCTCTTTGGTATATTGGTTGTTCACACATTGCCAAATATCTTGGCCAGTCACTTGCTCATAACCGACTAATCGAAATTCTTCAGCTTTACTATTGCAGAGCAGTTCTACCGTCTTGCTTAAATCGGCATCGTTCAACTCTTGGGTGAATAGTTGCTCTTCCATCTTTACTGCCCCCTTCCTTCCGCATACATATCATTCGACTTCTCGCTCGCAAACTCCTCTTTTTATTACAAACCTTCTTTTGGAAAAAGTAAAGGCATGAGAATGGACAGGTTAGGCATATCCATATATTAATCGTCTTATCTCACTATACTGATTCCAATTTAGGAAGAGGGAATACATTGAACAAGCAATCGTTTATTAAAGGGACCATGATACTTCTCATCGCAGGCATTATTAATCGTATTCTTGGATTTATACCGAGAATCGCTTTGCCGCGCATTATTGGCGCAGAAGGCGTAGGTCTGTATCAGCTTGGTTATCCATTCTTCCTTGTTCTCGTTACGATCATAACAGGAGGGATACCTTTAGCCATCGCCAAGCTGGTAGCAGAGGCAGAAGCCGCCGGCCAAAGAAACCGTTCCAGAGCCATTTTGCGGGTCAGTCTAACTTTCTCGATTTTGTTAAGTATTATTTTCATGTTGCTAAGTTTAATCTTTGCTCCTTGGGTCACTCACCACATCCTGACGGATTCAAGAGTCTATTATACTTTTCTTAGTATGAGCCCGATGATTGTTATTGTGGCGATCTCGTCGGTATATCGCGGATATTTCCAAGGTCTGCAAAATATGATTCCCTCTGCAAGCTCCTCCATCATCGAAACGCTTGTACGGATCCTATGCGTGTTATGGTTCTCTTATCTAATGTTGCCTCTGGGAATTCCTTACGGCGCAGCAGGGGCAATGCTTGGCGTCGTAGCAGGGGAACTGATCGGTTTGGCGGTGATCCTTTGGTATTACAGAGGACATTTAAAAAGAGAAAAAGAATCATTCCCTATTAAACCTTCAATTCCTTTATTACAAATCCGTTCTCCTCATATGCTGCGTACAATTCTCGGAATATCCATTCCAGTTACAGCAAGCAGATTGGTTGGTTCATTGTCGTACTTGCTTGAATCCATTACGACTGCGCAAAGTTTAGCGCTGGCTGGAATCGCTACAGGCATGGCTACAGCCCAGTATGGTGCGCTGCAAGGCATGATCATACCGATTCTCTTGCTGCCTGGAGCGCTGACAACATCGCTTGCCACATCCCTTGTCCCTTCTCTTTCCGAAGCGGCAGCTCGCAAAGACAACAAAACGATTCATAAGCGACTGCACCAATCTATTCGGCTTGCTCTAGTCACAGGCGCTCCATTCGTTGTACTTATGTATGTACTTGCTGAACCGTTGTGTGTGCTTCTATACGACAATACGGAAATCGCTCCAATGCTCAAAATAATGGCACCCTTTGGATTATTCCTCTACATCCAGGCACCACTTCAAGCAACGCTACAAGCGTTAAATAAAGCAGGTAAAGCGCTTCTTAACACTTTTATTGGTGCAGTGATTAAGATCATTCTTATTTTACAGCTTGCTTCCCAGCCTGAATATGGCATTTATGGTGCGATCATCGCGATATGCATTAATATTGTTATTGTCACTCTAATGCACAGCTACAGTGTTGCTCGCCTTGTGAAGTTCCACATTAAACTTATCGATTTATTGAAGGTCTCAACTGGCATGATTATTATGGCCGCCTTTTCCCATTTCTTTTTTTATCATTTCAAAATGGACTTGCCATGGCTTCAATTGACGAGCTCCTTTATTGCTGGCCTAATCATTTACCTAACATTGATGGCTGTTATGAAGCTGATTGATCTGCATGATTTAGAACGTGTTCCGCTTATTGGTCCATGGTTCAAAGCCCGCTAACATCATTCAGGTATAGGTGAGTTTACGGGTGCTTGGAATCAATGTACAACTTACCTTTATGGTCGATGGAGCATAGAAAGACGTCTTTGAAATCTTTTATTCCTTGTGCATGGATTTGGTTCTTAAGCCAAAATCTCGTCTTCTTAATTTGTTGTAAGTTCGCATCCTGCACCTTCCCGTCCATAATAAGCGGCAATGGAAGAGATTCATACTTTATTTTGCTAGAGTCGATTCTCAAATGTTCGGGTTGGGACGATTGATATTCTTGTTGTCGGTTTTGTGGATCTTTTGGAATAATGGTAAGCTGCCCGCTTGTTTCTAAAATGGCAAACTCTACATCTGCGACACTATCTAAATTTTTCGTACGAAGCTGCATCATCAAATCGTCCAAATTATAACGCTGCCTGCGCATTTCACTTCGGTTCAAGCGGCCTCTCGATACTAAAATACTCGGTTTACCCTCAAACAGCAATCTAATTTCTCGGCTCTTCAAGGACATGTAGGCGATCAAGATTTGAACAAGGACTAACGTAAGCATAGGAATAAGCCCGTCATATAAGGGACGCTTCATATCTTCAAGTACGAATACCGCAATCTCTGCAATCATGATGGAAATAACTAGATCGAATATTGAAAGTTTACCGATTTCACGTTTTCCCATCACTCTCATCGTTAAATAAATGACAAAATACATAAGTATTGTACGAAAAATAAGGGTCAAAAAATGCATCATCAACGTCACTTCGGCCTCCTTTTTAGAAATCGAATGTAACATTTAGCAATGCTATTTTGACCCTTACTATTATGCCTCATACAGAGGAAAATCAATTAATTAATGGTAATCTACAAAACGATAATCCCCAATGAAAGCTGAAGAGATGCCAAAAAAGTCTATTATATTAAATATTCCCTTTTTTCAGTCTATATTTTGTACTAACCTGAACGGCTTGACCATACAATGGTTAGTAATTTAAGGGCACTTAGAAGGAGGTTCATCGCATGCAATTCATTCGTCGCCAAAACCCTATTCGTATTTCAAATCCGACTCTCGCAGGGCTATGGTACGCATTTGTCTGGATGATCGTTGGCGCGCTCTGTTTGTCACTCTTGCTATGGCTAAGCAGCTTTGAAGAACAGAAATTATCTGCCTACACCTATGTCATTCACAGCATTTCCTCATTTATAGGCGGTTTCGTATCAGGGAAGCGTTCAGGAAATAAAGGTTGGTTACAAGGCGGTCTTACTGGATTACTTTACGGATTATGTGTTATCCTTATTGGCTTTCTTGCTTTAGACACCTCATTATCATTGTCTAATGTTTTCATGCTTAGTATAGCCTTTTCTCTTGGCGCTTTTGGCGGCATCTTTGGTGTGAATGTTCGGAAATAATTGATATGCTTAAACGAAAGAGAGCCTATTTAAAGTAGGCTCTCTTTCGTTTAAATTCTAAATTATTGTTGCTCTGTGCTGATTGCGTGACTAATAGAATTACGGTCAAACGTTAATTTAGTAACGTCATTCACTTTAAGAACAACCGTATCGTCAGTCAATTCAACGATTGTCCCGTGAAGACCTCCGATCGTTACAATTTTATCCCCTTTTTTAAGGGCATTAAGCATCGCAGTGCGCGTTTTTTGTTTCTTTTGCTGAGGACGAATTAACAAGAAATAAAAAACTGCGAACATCAATACAAATGGCAAGACGATACCAGTCCAGCTGCTGCTGCCTGATGTCGCTGCTGCTAATTGAAACATGCACTATTCCCCCCTTTCAATAATTAAAAACCTTTCTCATTATCATGAAGACCATATTGCTCAAAGAATTCATCGCGGAAATCGAGCAGCCTGTCCTCCATAATTGCTTCACGTACTTTTCTCATGAGCTCAATGAGGAAATGAAGATTATGGTAAGTCGTCAATCTTAATCCGAACGTTTCATCTGCTTTGATTAAATGTCTTATGTAAGCGCGTGAATAGTTCTGGCAAGTGTAGCAGTTGCACTCTGGATCAAGCGGTCCAAAGTCACGTGCAAATTTCGCATTGCGAACAACTAATCGTCCTTGACTCGTCATCGTTGTGCCGTTGCGCGCGATACGAGTTGGGAGCACGCAATCGAACATATCAATTCCGCGGATCGCACCTTCAATGAGAGCATCAGGCGATCCAACCCCCATTAAATAGCGAGGTTTATCAGAAGGCAACAACGGTACTGTATAGTCGAGCACCTCATACATCAAATGTTTAGGCTCGCCCACACTTAATCCACCAATAGCATAACCCGGGAAATCCATGGAAGTCAAATCTCGCGCACTCTGTCTGCGGAGATCTTCGTACATGCCTCCTTGGACGATGGCGAACAACCCTTGGTCATGAGGTCTAGCATGACTTGCAAGACATCGCTCCGCCCAGCGAGTAGTACGTTCAAGCGATTGCTTCACATAACTATGCTCTGCCGGATAAGGAGCACATTCGTCAAATGCCATCATAATATCTGAGCCAAGTGCGTTTTGAATTTCCATGGCTACCTCAGGGGATAGGAACAGTTTGTCTCCGTTCAAATGGGACCGGAAATGAACCCCTTCTTCCGTAATCTTACGCATCTCGCTAAGACTGAACACTTGAAAACCGCCGCTATCCGTCAAAATGGGACGATCCCAGTTCATAAATTGATGCAAACCGCCCGCTTCACCGACAATATCGTGACCTGGACGAAGGAACAAATGATACGTATTGCTCAAAATAATTTGCGCGTTCATTTGTTTCAATTCTTCCGGACTCATCGTCTTCACTGTTGCTTGCGTTCCGACCGGCATAAATGTCGGTGTTTCTATAACTCCGTGAGGCGTATGAATACGTCCAAGCCGCGCCCCGGATTGTTTGCATGTCTTAATATGTTCATATCTAATTGCCGCTGTCATTGTTTAACCATCCTTAACACTTAATAAATAAACATGGCATCCCCGAAGCTGAAGAAGCGATACTCCTTATCGATAGCTTCTTGGTATGCTTTCAATATTGTTTCTCGTCCTGCGAGTGCACTTACAAGCATGACAAGCGTTGACTTAGGCAGATGAAAGTTCGTAATAAGCCCATCTACCATCAAAAATTGATACCCTGGGTAAATGAAAATACTAGTCCACCCGCTGCTTGCTTGGAGAGGACCGCCTTTAAATTTCTGAGCGACGGTCTCTAGTGTACGCGTTGACGTTGTGCCTACAGCGATAACTCTTCCACCGCGTTCCTTTGTCTCATTTAATAATTTCGCGGTCTCTTCATTCAGCGAATAATATTCCTCATGCATGACATGATCCTCGACACGGTCAACCGACATCGGTCTAAATGTGCCAAGACCTACATGAAGAGTAATAAATGCAATGGAGACACCCTTAGCTTTAATTTTCTCTAACAGTTCTGTAGTAAAATGAAGCCCTGCTGTCGGTGCAGCTGCTGATCCTTCGTTCTTCGCATACACCGTTTGATACCGTTCACGATCATCAAGCTTCTCTTTGATATATGGAGGCAAAGGCATTTCGCCAAGCCTGTCTAAGATTTCTTGAAAAATTCCTTTATACGAAAATCGGATAATACGTGCTCCCATTTCGCCTTCTTCTTCAATAACCGCCTTCAGCTCATCACCAAAGACGATAACCGCGCCTTTTTTAAGCTTTTTGCCCGGCTTGACCAAAGCTTCCCAGCGATCTTCGCCCATGTTTTTAAGAAGGAGTACTTCGGCTTTCGCTCCAGTATCCTCTTTTACCCCGAATAGGCGAGCCGGAATAACACGCGTATCATTTAAAACAAGCGTATCTCCGGGATTTAAATAGTCTATGATATCTGCAAATGTATGATGCCCTATCGTTCCATCTGCTTTATTAAGTGTCAACAGTCTAGATGCTGTACGCTCTTTAAGCGGTGTTTGTGCAATTAAATGTTCTGGTAAATGAAAATCATATAAATCTACATTCATTTGTGTCATCCCTTAACTATATCTACATTATTATAGTAGTATTTCAAAATCATTTGGTAATCATACCCTTGATCTGCCAGCCCCTTAGCTCCCCATTGGGATAAGCCTAAGCCGTGTCCGTTACCTTTACCGATGAATACGAAGCCTTGCGAACTGTCAACTGCTCTTGCCGTTTTCTGACCATTCATTACGACAAGAGTGCCTCCATTCCAAGTCGTTTGACCTGAAGCAGATAAAATTACGGTGCCCGCTGGTTGTTTCGAGTTGGATGCCCCCTCTGCACTTCGTATAGTATAGCTCCCTGTCGGCACAATATCAAACAATGTGCTAGGCAAGCTGCCGAACGCTGAACGAAACATATCCGGATACTTAACACCGAGAACTTGGCCATTCGCTTTAATTTCAATCGCTCGACCTGAAGGTCCACGCTGAGTTACTTCTAAACTAGCAATTGAAGAGGGTACTGGTGTAGTCGTTTTGCCTTGTAATGATTTAACTAATTGGTCTGAAGTAAATGGCCCTCTAATCCAAGCATAATCTCCGGATTGTGGAACTTTATTTAATATGATTGCTTGATCGCCTGGATTCAATTTAGCAATTGGATCAACAGTAGACTGAATCAATGGCAATACACGGACATTCGTTCCTGATGAAGTTACTGTCAATTTACGAAGCCCTGCTGCAGTCATGCCTGCATCTACAGTGTTGTCCTCTCGAATATAGCCTGTCTTACCGTTGCTTAGCAGAACATAATACCACATTAAGGTGTTTTGCAACGCTGATTGGTCGGCATCGCTTTGTTTACTGCTGAACACAGATCCACCGTTATTCCATACCTCGCTTGGATCTGCAGTATAGCCGCCGCTGTTCGACGAGAAGATCGTTTCGACTAACTTGCCATCGCTCATCAACACTTCGCCTTTGGTAGCATCCACAGCCTGAATTACACTCGGATGTTCCGCCGCTATCCCGTTATAAGCCTGACTTAGAGTCGTGTCGACGACGTTCGCAATGTCAAATTTCATTCCTTGAAACAAAGCATAACTTCGAGCTGCAACCGCTTGAGCTTTGAGCGCTTCTTGCGGCCATGAACTATAGGCTTCTCCGCCTACAACAGAATACAAATATTGTTCAAATGGCAACTCATTCACGAGTGCCAGCTGACCATTATAGCTGCTAATTTCAAAATCCCCTCGGTATGTACGTCCCGAACGTTCAACGACTTGTATGCCATCATCATTCCCTGTTATGACTAATTTTTGTCCATTACCACTAACCATATAATGTTTAACAGGTTGAGGAGTTGTTAAATCTAAACTAACATCTTGGCGTTCAATCAGTGCAGCTTGAGCCGGATCTACGGTTGTCACATTAAGCCCAGGCACCTGTGCAGTTAAGCTGGTCATTATTCCATTTAGATCATTTGCATTTGAAGCTTCACCCACCCAAACGGCATACTGCAATACTCCTCCAATAGGCTCCACTGCTACGAATGCATCAAATCCAGCACTCGTAATGCTGTTCATAGCTGCACTCGCTTCTGCTTCTGAGTTATAAATCCCTGCTTGCAAATGCAGTCCGCCGCGTACCGCAGGCTGTCCTCCGCCTAAATATGAAGCAACACTTGTCTTAATACGGCTAGCTGCATCTTGTGCCGCTAGTTCCGTCGCATACATCCCAGTGTAGAGCTGATACACCGTCTGTCCTCCTCGAGAAGCGGAGAAGAGAATTGGTTTATCGGCTGTAGCCTTCAATTTGTCTGCTGTTTTCGCTGCAGTCATCCAATCCGTCGTTTCTAACACTTTGACACGATAGCTGTCAACACTAAACCGAGCAGTTTGTCCAGCTGTAAAACTGAGACGAGCCCCGGCTCCCCCTTCACTTCCTAATGCCGCAAACCATTGCCCCGCAGATTTTAACGTAACTGCAGCAGTTGTAGACTTATACTTACTCCCCAAATCTAAAAACATGGCGACACGAATACGATCAAGAGTAGGCACTCCTGAATCGGCATATGCAGGCAGCTGCAAGCAGCCAATAAGCAGTATTACTGCAAGCAGCACCTTTCCCCATCTATATGACCCTACCAAGTGATTTGTACGCTTTTTATCATGTAGGTTTCTTAAGTTCATTACTGTGCTCTCCCCTGCGAAAGTATTGATAGCAACGAGTGACTCCCTAATTCAAACACACCTTCTAATTACGATCAGGCGGCATCGGTATGCCTAAATGCTGATACGCTGCAGGTGTCACCATTCTGCCTCTTGGTGTACGTTGTAAAAAGCCTATTTGCAACAAATAGGGCTCATATACATCTTCAATTGTTTGACTTTCTTCCCCTATTGTCGCTGCAATCGTATCAAGACCAACAGGCCCGCCTCGAAAACTAGTGATCATCGCATGCAGCATTTTGTAGTCAATCTGATCCAGACCTTTCATATCAATTTGCAGCATGCGAAGCGCTTCTTCAGCAATCGAAGTCGTAATGAGTCCATCGCCTCGAACTTGCGCATAATCTCGAACACGCTTAAGCAAGCGATTGGCAATCCGCGGTGTTCCCCGTGAACGAAGTGCAATTTCTGCAGCAGCATCCCCTACAATTTCAATACCGAGAATATCTGCACCGCGGCTGACGATATAACTTAGTTCATCCACAGAGTAATACTCCAATCGGCTAACTACACCAAAACGATCTCGAAGCGGGGCAGACAACAGTCCAGCTCGAGTCGTTGCGCCGATAAGAGTGAACGGAGGCAAATCCAAACGAACTGACCGTGCGCTTGGCCCTTTGCCAATCATGATGTCGAGCGCGAAATCCTCCATTGCCGGGTAGAGCACTTCCTCCACCGTACGATGCAGACGATGAATTTCATCAATAAACAACACGTCGCCTTCCTGCAAATTAGTAAGCAGCGCAGCGAGATCCCCAGGACGTTCAATCGCCGGACCGGATGTCGTCCGCAAATTAACCCCCAGCTCATTTGCGATAATGTTCGCAAGTGTCGTTTTCCCTAGACCCGGCGGGCCGTACAGAAGTACGTGATCCAGCGCTTCATTGCGCATTTTAGCGGCTTCAATGTATATTTTCAAATTTTCTTTTACTTGATTCTGTCCAATATATTCTGCTAAATATCGAGGACGAAGGCTAAGCTCCACTGCCTGATCTTCCATCATTAAATTCGCAGATATAATACGGTCTTCCATCATTTCTGATCACTTCCTTTCATCGCAGGCATGCTGAACCGATCAGCCAACATAAAGTCTCTTGAGCGCCTTCTTCATCAATATATCAACAGTGTCTTCAGCACTTACACTGCCCTTAAGTTCATGCCACACTTTATCAAGTTCCGTCTCTGTATAACCAAGAGCTTTCAGAGCGTCTCTGGCCTCAGTCCATGCCGATCCGCTCTCGACAATGGCAGAAGGTTCTGCGAAGAGCCCTGTTTGATATACAGCCTCTCCAATGCCGTCCAGCTTGTCCTTCAAATCTAAAATCATCCGCTGTGCAGTCTTCTTCCCAATGCCCGGCAGTTTCGTAAGAAATGTAATATTTTCTTGATAGATCGCGTTCACAACCGTTGTAGGAGTGCCGCCGCTTAATATGCCGAGCGCAACACGAGGGCCAATGCCCGAAACGTCAATCAGCTTGCGAAATAGCCTTTGCTCTTCTCTCGTTGGGAATCCAAAGAGCAAAATAGCATCTTCCCTCACATGATGATGGGTATACACTGTAACGATTCCTTCATTTTTAGCAAACACAAAAGGGTTTGGGCAAAATACACGGTAGCCGACCCCATTAACGTCAAGAACAATATATTCAGCTTCATAATGAACCAATTGACCGCGCAAAAAATCAATCATGATTTCAATACCTCATTTAATTTAGAATTTAGTGTATAGGAGTGCGCATGACAAATCGCAACTGCAAGCGCATCGGCCACATCATCCGGCTTAGGAATTTTCTGCAGGCGAAGATACATTTTCACCATCTCCTGAACCTGACGCTTCTCAGCCTTGCCATAGCCTACAATGGCTTGCTTTACTTGCATTGGAGTATACTCTGCAACTTGCAGTCCTTTTTGTACCGCTGCAAGCACAAGTACACCTCTCGCTTGAGAGACGCTCATCGCTGTTGTTACGTTACGATTAAAAAATAACTTTTCAAATGCGACTGCATCTGGTTTATATTGATCAATGAGCTGAGTGATGCCCTCATAAACATAAAGAAGCCGTTCTTCCTCTGGAGTATGAGCCTCTGTCTGAATACACCCGTACTGTACTGGCGTTAACTTACTCCCGTGTTTATCAATAAACCCAAAGCCAACAATGGCGATCCCCGGGTCAATTCCTAAAATACGCAAAAAAATCTCTCCCCTACATAACAAAGCGAACATATGTATTCACTTCATTATAACAAACTTTACAGGGAGAGAGTTAAGAACTTTATATATTTCATTGTCCGTTAGGTGACTTATCATTGATTGGTCTTCATTTTCTTCTGATCAGCAGTTTGAAAAACAAGTTTTAGCATGGGCGGTGTCACAAGCGTTGTAAGTATGACGACAATGACAATTGAAGTGAAATATTGTTCTGCGAGCAGTCCCGATGTAAGTCCTGTAGATGCGATTATTAGCGCAACTTCACCTCTGGATACCATGCCAGAACCTATTCCAAGAGAAGAACGCGTATTAAATCCAGTAAATCGAGCACCCAGTCCAGAGCCAAGCAACTTCGTAACAATCGCGACGATCGCAACGATGACGATGAACCCAATTTGAGAACCAACGCCATCAAATGTAACTCCAAGTCCAATACTTACAAAGAAAATTGGAACAAAAATAGCGTAAGCGATCGGTTCTAACATTGCGCTCTCTGCATGTTAGTTTTAAGAACGCTTTATGTAGATTAGGATCGCTAAGAGGCATAGCTCACAAAATTCTTTTCCAATTCCATTTTTTGAGAGCAGTGGTTTTTTTTGAGTTTTTTTGAGCATATCTTCACCTCTCTGTTATATAAAGAGAACCAATAGTAGAATATAACAACTATAATAGGAACAAATGTTCTTATTATAGTATACTTTTTTGATTGAATAAACAATTGAGGAAATAATGAGAAATTTGGATATTATAAAAATTAACTATTTTGGAATATGCTAAATTTTTTTGTGTTATAATTACTGTTCAGGCACTGTAAATGCTTTTAAGGAGGGCTAAAACATGTATGACGATAACAACAAACCCTTTTCGCACTTAGCCGATCCTCAAGGATCGAAGGCAAATTTCGATGTAAATCAAAAAAAGTTACATTCTGAAGGTCCCTCTGGTTTATGGAGAGACATCACCAATTTACTAATTATGGTTGGAGTTATTGCTGTAATTATTGTGGTATTTAAGTTACTCAAATAAAAAAGAAGGCTGTCGAAATTTCGACAGCCTTGGTTCTATGGATAGAAAATTAATTTGGATTTCCTGGATAAAAGGTGAAGCCAGGGAGGGAACGAGCTGTTGTTTCATAAATAAGTTTGCTATTAATTCGTAAAACCCCAACCCCTGAAACAGTGGCTGCTCCAAGAATGGCCCCCTCTGTAGCATATTTACCAATAATTGTTCCTGCTTCTGGAGAGCCTTCACACAAGAATCTATCTCCACACTTGCATTTATAGAGACCTACATCTCCATCCCAGTAGATACGATTGTAATTTTCATCGCATAAAAACGCAAAACCTTGAGCATATATCCGATGGTTACCGGCATAATAAGTACATACTGCTTCTGGCATACTAAAACAACTCCCTTTGTGTAGTAATATCAAGATTCAAAAATGCAGCCTCATTTGAATCCTGTACTATATAAAGAGATACTTCATTTCAAAAAAACAACCCTTATTATCCAAATCTTAATAGCTGGGAATATACATGTGCGTTATATTTATTGATAGTAGGGGAGCTACAACTATTGGAGCTTAAATTTAATCCGATTAATAGTGAAATTAGTATTTTAAGCTACGAGAGGAAAACCCTGAATAAAACCCTTAAACACTGGGTTGAATTTATTTCCTAAACAAATACAATGATAACTGCAGATAAAAACTTAAAAACCAACACTGGTCCTTTGCGACCCCTAAAACTTATACAATTCATCACAAAAAAGAAGACCGCTCAATTTGAGCGGTCTTCTCCGTTTAGGAGATCCGAGAACCAACTTTCCTTGACATGGAGCCTCTGAAGAAGATGATCTGCCAGTCATGTCGCCATCCCCCTTGGCCTCCTGCTCCATATCAAGGACTAAGCTTAATTGCTCTCGATCCCGTCGCTGACGGAGTTTGCGCAAATAACCGTGTGTTGACGGAAGCACCACGGGAGAGGTATATTTGAGTTGTTAATTTATATCCTTAAAAAGAGCCGAGCGGCATAATCTTTCACCGAAACAAAAAGAACCCCACCGACCAATAGGGTTCTTTTTGCGTTATATGGGCTAAACCATCTCTTCAACTTCGTGCTTAAAGCGTGTTTGAGAAATAGCAATCCCCGCAGCAAATGAGCCAATAATGCCTGCTACACCCATATATTCAGCAAAATAAACAAAGAGAAAACATATTATAAGTGCGGCACTAATCACTGCTTCCGTTACCTGTAATGGTGAGAGCCACTTCATAATCCGAGGTACTAAGAGCCAACCAGCAAGCCAAATGATGGCAAAAAAGAGTACTTTTTTCCCGATGACGAGTCCAATGGAAGCATCAGTCCCTGCACCTAAAAAACTCATCATGACAGCAAGAAGTACGACGACAACGATGTCATCAATGACGGCTGCGCCTAAAATCGTTGTACCTTCGCGGATGCTCAGTTGATTCATTTCCTTTAGCGTCTGAACGGAAATACTGACAGATGTCGCGCATAATAGTAAGCCGAAAAATATCGATTGATTAAATGACAGCCCAAATGCTAAAGCCGCCCCATAACCGCCTATGAAAGGCAATATGATGCCTCCTAAGGCTACTGCTAATGAAGATTTCCAATTTTGCCGAAGCTGCTCTACATCCGTTTCCAATCCGGTAATAAACATGAGGAGAAATACGCCAATTTGTGAAAGCTGTGACAACAGATGATCACTAGTAATCCACCCCAGTACAGCCGGTCCGAGTATAATTCCTACAAGAGCTTTCCAAGTACCGCCGGCTGACCAACGCGAACTGCTAAATCACCTGCAATTTTAGTCCCCGCTAGAATAAGCAATAGTTGCAGAACAAATTCCATAATTATTTTTCTCTCCTCTCTTCGCCCATCTCCTTACTGTAATATAAAAAAAAGAGACGTATGCGCGTCTCATTCTACCTTTAATACGTAACCTTAGTATCCTGGTTTCATTACCTTTTCTGATACTTCAACCGCATAGTCGCTGAATGTTGAAAGTACACTATTATATTCATCTATGTCTTGAATACGAATCCCTTGCTCAAGCTGATCTAGCACACCTTCAGGAAGTGATGTTTCCATTGAACCTACGTCAAGTTGAAAAAACGTGCGCATCACCTTTTCTTTTTGCGGCGGCCCTTCAAATAACGTCAAGTTCCCATTTTTATCAATACTGAAATAAGCTTGTTTTTTGCAATTGTCCGACAAGTCATTGATTTGATGAACGAACCATACTTCTCCTTGCTCATCCAATTTACCGCTCCAATCCGAATGATCACGAGACATTTTTAAAATCTCATCGGCTTTAAACTTTCCTAATGTTACGGTTTCTTCACCGCATACATAAATGGTTTTGAGGTGAACCGTTCGGGATTGCTTGGATGACTTAAGCAACTGAGTCAAATGATTCGGCATGGTTTGGCTTGAAACTTCACTCGTATCTGGATTTGATAATACTTCTAATGCGATGGGCTCAGTTGAAGTCATTAAGCTTTGTATTTTATCTGATAAGGGCAGACCCATCCATGCAAGCAGTGCAATCATTCCACATGCGGCGAATGTCCATAGTGAACGTCTCCAACGTTTGAAACGTTTTTTGAGCTGTTTCTTCAACCTGAACATTTTCACGTAAAATCCCCTTCTATCCTTCTTTTTTCTTATTTTGGACGAGGGTGTATGAATTTATACAAAAAAAGTCATGAGTGATGAAGATCACTCATGACTTTTAACTAAATCGGGACGACACGATTTGAACATGCGACCCCCTGGTCCCAAACCAGGTGCTCTACCAAGCTGAGCTACGTCCCGATGAAATGGTTTTGTAATTATAAAAATAAAATGCCGGTGAAGGGACTCGAACCCCCACGGTTTCCCTCACGATTTTGAGTCGCGCGCGTCTGCCAATTCCGCCACACCGGCATAATAAAAGTATGTGATTATCGCACATGCCATTAAAGTAATAATGGCGTGCCCTGAGAGATTCGAACTCCCGACCTTTTGATTCGTAGTCAAACGCTCTATCCAGCTGAGCTAAGGGCACATATGATGGAGCGGACGACGGGAATCGAACCCGCGACCCTCGCCTTGGCAAGGCGATGCTCTACCGCTGAGCCACGTCCGCAAATATGGTGCGCGTGGAGGGACTTGAACCCCCACGTCAAAGACGCTAGATCCTAAGTCTAGTGCGTCTGCCAATTCCGCCACACGCGCACGATATTTTAATTTGAAAATGGTGAGCCATGAAGGACTCGAACCTTCGACACCCTGATTAAAAGTCAGGTGCTCTACCAACTGAGCTAATGGCTCTTACAAGAAATGGCGGAACCGACGGGATTCGAACCCGCGATCTCCTGCGTGACAGGCAGGCATGTTAGGCCTCTACACCACGGTTCCACATGTTTGGTTGCGGGGGCAGGATTTGAACCTGCGGCCTTCGGGTTATGAGCCCGACGAGCTACCGAGCTGCTCCACCCCGCGTTAGTAATCTTATGGTGGAGACTGAGGGGATCGAACCCCCGACCCTCTGCTTGTAAGGCAGATGCTCTCCCAGCTGAGCTAAGTCTCCTTATGTATAATGGTGACCCGTAGGGGATTCGAACCCCTGTTACCTCCGTGAAAGGGAGGTGTCTTAACCCCTTGACCAACGGGCCATAATACGTATCCTGGCTGGCGGAGAGAGAGGGATTCGAACCCTCGAGACGCTTTTGACGCCTACACGATTTCCAATCGTGCTCCTTCGGCCAACTCGGACACCTCTCCGTGAAATGGCTCCCCGAACAGGACTCGAACCTGTGACAACTCGATTAACAGTCGAGTGCTCTACCAACTGAGCTATCAGGGAACATCGCTTGGCAACGTCCTACTCTCCCAGGACCCTTCGGTCCAAGTACCATCGGCGCTGGAGGGCTTAACGGTCGTGTTCGGTATGGGTACGCGTGGAACCCCTCCGCCATTGTCACCAAACAGGATTTTTGCGCTGCTATTCTGCCACGCTTTCGCTTCAGCATACTATCCGCCCTTATAAAAGGCATGCAGCTTAAAATCATATCTTCAGGTTTCAATCCCTGAAAACTAGTACCGAAATGTGAATTTGCGTTTCATTCTATTAGGATAAGCCCTCGACCGATTAGTATTGGTCAGCTCCATGCATTGCTGCACTTCCACCTCCAACCTATCAACCTCGTCGTCTTCAAGGGGTCTTACATACTGGGAAATCTCATCTTGAGGTGGGCTTCACGCTTAGATGCTTTCAGCGCTTATCCCTTCCGCACTTAGCTACCCAGCTGTGCTCCTGGCGGAACAACTGGTACACCAGCGGTGCGTCCATCCCGGTCCTCTCGTACTAAGGACAGCTCCTCTCAAATTTCCTACGCCCACGACAGATAGGGACCGAACTGTCTCACGACGTTCTGAACCCAGCTCGCGTACCGCTTTAATGGGCGAACAGCCCAACCCTTGGGACCTACTTCAGCCCCAGGATGCGATGAGCCGACATCGAGGTGCCAAACCTCCCCGTCGATGTGGACTCTTGGGGGAGATAAGCCTGTTATCCCCAGGGTAGCTTTTATCCGTTGAGCGATGGCCCTTCCATGCGGTACCACCGGATCACTAAGCCCGACTTTCGTCCCTGCTCGACTTGTGGGTCTCGCAGTCAAGCTCCCTTTTGCCTTTGCACTCTTCGAATGATTTCCAACCATTCTGAGGGAACCTTTGGGCGCCTCCGTTACTCTTTAGGAGGCGACCGCCCCAGTCAAACTGCCCACCTGACACTGTCCCCGAACCGGTTCACGGTCCTAGGTTAGAACTCCGATACGATCAGGGTGGTATCCCAACGTCGCCTCCACACAAGCTGGCGCTCATGCTTCCTAGGCTCCCACCTATCCTGTACAGATCGTACCAAAGTCCAATATCAAGCTGCAGTAAAGCTCCATGGGGTCTTTCCGTCTTGTCGCGGGTAACCTGCATCTTCACAGGTATTAAAATTTCACCGGATCTCTCGTTGAGACAGCGCCCAAGTCGTTACGCCATTCGTGCGGGTCAGAATTTACCTGACAAGGAATTTCGCTACCTTAGGACCGTTATAGTTACGGCCGCCGTTTACTGGGGCTTCGGTTCATAGCTTCGCCTTGCGGCTAACCACTCCCCTTAACCTTCCAGCACCGGGCAGGCGTCAGCCCGTATACTTCGCCTTGCGGCTTCGCACAGACCTGTGTTTTTGCTAAACAGTCGCTTGGGCCTTTTCACTGCGGCCCCCTCGGGCTATTCACCCTACCGAGGCACCCCTTCTCCCGAAGTTACGGGGTCATTTTGCCGAGTTCCTTAACGAGAGTTCTTCCGCGCGCCTTAGAATTCTCTTCTCGCCTACCTGTGTCGGTTTGCGGTACGGGCACCTTCTCCTCACTAGAGGCTTTTCTCGGCAGTGTGAGATCATGACCTTCGGTACTCTAATTTTCCCTCCCCATCACAGCCTAGCCTTATCGATGTGCGGATTTGCCTACACATCAGCCTCACTGCTTAGACGGACATCCATCAGTCCGCGTCACTACCCTGCTGCGTCACCCCATCGCTA